>NZ_JAJOHO010000003.1:0-1103381 GCF_021106615.1 Pseudomonas sp. PLB05 | reverse complement strand
GCATTGGAACCACCTGATCCCTTCCCGAACTCAGAAGTGAAACGATGCATCGCCGATGGTAGTGTGGGGTTTCCCCATGTGAGAGTAGGTCATCGTCAAGCGCCTAACACCCAGCACCCCCGCTCAGTTCACTCTGACGGGGGTGTTGTCTTTGGGGCGGAAGAAAGTCGAACGGAGTTCGAGGATGCCGTTGCTGAAATTGCTGAGTGATGGAAAATTTCATTCCGGCGTCGAGCTTGGTGAGGCCTTGGGCGTCTCCAGGAGTGCCATCTGGAAGCGGCTGAAGACGCTGGAAGATGACCTGGGCGTCGAGGTGTTCAAGGTTCCGGGGCGGGGTTACCGCCTGGAAGAGCCCCTGTCGCTGCTCGATGCCGAACGGATCGCGGGGGAGGGTGGTTGGCCGGTAGCGGTCCTGGCTTCCATCGACTCCACCAATGCCGAGGCACAACGCCGTCTGCAACAACAGCAGCAACCGCCGTTCGCCTTGCTGGCCGAGCATCAGCAGGCCGGACGTGGCCGGCGTGGCCGCGCCTGGGTCAGTCCCTACGGCAAGAATCTCTATCTCACCGCCGTGGTCTCCAGCCAGGGCGGGATCCAGAAGCTGCAGGCCTTGAGCCTGACCATGGGCCTGGCGGTGATCCGTACCCTGCAACAGCTGGGAGTGGAGGATGCCCGGCTGAAGTGGCCCAACGACGTCCTGGTTCGTGGTCGCAAGCTGGCCGGTATCCTCATCGAATTGTCGGGTGATCCGCAGGACGTCTGCCAGGCCATCATCGGCATCGGTATCAACGTCAACATGCGCATGGCCAACGACATCGATCAGCCATGGATTTCCATGGCCGAGGTCCTGGGCGGTCTGCAGGATCGCAACCAGGTCGCCAGTCTGCTGCTGCGGGAGATCGACAGCCTGTGGCAGATTCACCGCCAATCCGGATTCGCCGCCCTGCGCGGCGAGTGGGAGCGTTATCATGGCTGGCAAGGTCGAGCGGTAACCCTGTCTTCGGGGGTTCGCTGTATTCAGGGCACAGTGGCAGGAGTTGCCGAAGATGGGGCTATCCTCATGCGCGTAGACGGGCAGACACAGGCATTCAGCGGTGGCGAATTGAGCCTGAGCCTAGATCATGATTCTTGAACTCGATTGCGGTAACAGCCTGATCAAGTGGCGACTGCTCGCCGCGGGAGCCGAAGTGGTCGACACCGGCATCGTCGACAGCGACGACGCCCTGATCGCGGCCCTGTCCCAGCCGGATACTCCCACCCTGGCGGCCTGTCGGCTGGTCAGCGTGCGCAGCGACGAAGAGACCCAGCAGCTCAAGGAGCGGTTGACGGCGACCTTCGCCATCCCCTGTCACCAGGCCGTGCCGGTAGAGGTGTGGAATGGTGTGCGCAATGGCTATCGGGATCATCAGCGTCTGGGCATGGATCGCTGGCTGGTGATCCTGGCCGCGGTGCAACTGGCCGAGGGCAAGGCCTGCGTGGTCCTGGATCTGGGCACTGCGGTGACGGCCGATCTGGTCGACGCCCAGGGTGAGCATCAGGGCGGGTTCATCTGTCCGGGGATTCCGTTGATGCGTCGGGAACTGCAGACCCATACCCGTCGGATCCGCTACGATCCACATTGGGCCAGTGGTGAACGCTACGAGGCGCCGGGACGTACGACCATTGAGGCCGTAGAGCGTGGGTGTCTGTACATGCTCAAGGGCTTTGTCCGCACCCAGTACGAACTGGCTCAGGAGATGTTCGCCGAAGGCTGCGAGGTGTTTCTGACCGGGGGTGACGCGGAACTGGTCAAACATGTCGTTCCGGGCGCGCGGATCGTGCCCGATATGGTGTTTGCTGGATTGGCTTTGGCGTGTCCGCTCGAGAACGAATGATGCGTTGGTTGTTTCTGCTATTGGTGGTACTGAACGTTTTCTACTACATATGGCATCAACAGCAGGTGCCTTTGCTAGGTAAGGAAATCGCCCCTCTGACGTTGTACAAAGGCGAGCGTGAAAACATTCGTCTGTTGAACGAGACGGCATCTGGTGACGCTGCACGGCGTCAGTGACGGCGGTACCCTTCGATGAGGAGCGAAGATGCTGACGCTAGGTAATCTCTGCCTGTTGCTGGGCGCAGTCGGCATTGGTCTGTGGTTCTGGCACGCCCACGGCATTCGCGAGCAGGCACTGGTGCTGGCCGAGCAGGAGTGTCGTCGCCGCAAGGTCACGCTGCTCGATGGCGCCGTGGCCTTTTCCCGTTTTCGCTGGCTGGCCGATGCCAAGGGCCGCAAGCGCCTGGCGCGGTTGTTCTCCTTCGAATTCACCGTGACGGGAGAGGAGCGACTCGACGCCTCTCTGGCCCTGTTCGGCAAGACGCTGGCCAAGGTCGAGTTCGCGCCTTTCGTGGTGCCCGAGGTCGAACGCCCGGCGGCGGATTCGGTGGTGGCTTCGGCCCCTGCCTATCAGGCCAAGCCCGAGCACGGCCAGGTGGTCTATCTGGATCAATGGCGACAGCGCCAGCGTACCGAGACCAGCAGGCGCCAGGAGCCGGAGTGATCCCCGGCACGATCTCCTGATATTTTTTTCCTTCCGTAGTCTGACGATCAGTTCCGGCTGATCCGTTCTGGCTTTCTGCTTCTTTTCATGTGATCCCTGATGTTCAGCCCTCTCGTTACCTTTCCTGCGCTCTATTTCGCCACCCTCCTGATGTTGGCCGGCTCCGGTCTGTTCACCACCTATATCGGTCTGCGACTGACTGAGCAGGGGGCAGGGGATTTCTGGACCGGCGCCCTGATGGCGGCCTACTACTTCGGGCTGGTGTGCGGCGGCAAGTTCGGCCATCGGCTGATCGCCAGTGTCGGCCATATCCGCTCCTATGTGGCCTGCGCCGGTGCGGCCACCGTTACCGTGCTCATTCACGCCCTGATCGATGACCTGAACGTCTGGATCGCGCTGAGATTCATCATGGGCGTGGTGATGATGAATCAGTACATGGTGATCGAGAGCTGGCTCAACGAGCAGGCGGAGAATCACCAGCGCGGCAAGGTGTTCGCCGGCTACATGGTGGCGGTGGACCTGGGGCTGGTGATCGGCCAGGCGCTGCTGGCCTGGCATCCGCAACTCGACTACAAGCCGCTGTTGCTGGTGGCCATCTGCTTCGCCTCTTGCCTGATTCCTCTGGCGATGACGCGGCGGGTGCACCCGGCCAAGCTGGTGGCGGCGCCGCTGGAGATCCGCTTCTTCTGGCAGCGGGTGCCCCAGTCATTGGTGACCATCTTTACCGCAGGCCTGCTGGTGGGGGGCTTCTATGGCCTGGCACCGGTGTTCGCCAGTCGCAGTGGCCTGGATACGGCGCAATCGAGCTTCTATGTAGGGCTGTGCATCGTCGCGGGCTTCTGCGCCCAGTGGCCGCTGGGCTGGCTGTCGGATCGACTCGACCGCTGCAAGCTGATCCGTGCCAATGCGGTGCTGTTGTGCCTGGCGGCGGTGCCCCTGTGGGGACTGATCACCTTGCCCTATCCCTGGTTGCTGGCTGCGGGCTTCGTCTCGGGCATGCTGCTGTTTACCCTCTATCCGCTGGCGACCGCCTTTGCCAACGACCACGTCGAGCCCGAGCGGCGGGTGGAACTGTCGGCGATGCTGCTGACCACCTATGGCGTCGGTGCCTGCATCGGACCGCTGCTGGCCGGCGCGGCCATGGAGCATTTTGGTCCCGGCACCTTCTATGTGCTGACCTCGGCCTATGCGGTGATCCTGATCGTCTTCGTGCAGCCCCGGTTCGTCAGTGGCGAGCACCGGCTGGACGCGGCACCGCTGCATCATGTGGCCATGCCGGATTCCGTCAGTCCGATGGCAGCGGCGCTGGATCCGCGTATCGACGAGGTGCCGCAGGAAATGGTGGTGGAGGCCCCCGCCAGCATCGGACCGGGTAGCGAGAAGACCTGATAGGCGAGCCCGGCGCGAGGCCGGGCAGGAAGGAGGGGGTAGCGCTTAGGCCTGACGGGTCTGGCCGGCCTTGATCAGGCGGTCCAGGGTCTGGGCCGAGCCGTTTTCGGCCAGGGCGCCCTCCTGCAGACGATGCTGCTGACGCTCGATCAGTCGACCCACGGGACGCTGACCGCTTTCTTCGGCCACTTCGTCGCCACCGAGACGCTGTTGCTGGTCTTCGATCACCTGGCCCAGGGGACGCAGACTGGACTCTTCGGCGATCCGGCGTTCCTGCAGTTTGCGTTGCTGCTGCTTGATGACTTCACCCAGCGGGCGCAGGCTGGATTCTTCGGCCAGGGTGCGTTCCTGCAGACGTTGCTGCTGTTGCTTGATCAGATGGCCTAGCGGACGCTGACTGGATTCCTCGGCGATCTGGGTGGCAGGGCTGGGGGTGAAGGAGAAGTCCTGGGCGAAGGTGTTCAGGGCCAGGGCGGTCAGGGCGAAACCGAAAGCGATACGCAGGTTCATGATGGTGTCCTCTGGGGAAACTGTGCTGGAGTGCGTTCAGTATCCCGAGCAGGACCGCTCGAAAAAAATAGACTGGCGAGATAGTGACTATCAGCGCCGTCGATGCCTTTCAAAAAACCTCTAGCCTCCCGTCGATGATTCCTGCTTTTCCGCTTCGCTCAGGTGCGTGCCACCGAACAGCTCGCGCAAGGCGGCGGCATAGGCACGCGTGCCTATCACCATACTGTTGGAATGGGTCCCGCCCGGGATCAACAGCAGCCGCTTGGGGGGTTGCGCGGCGGCATAGAGGGCCTCGCTGAAGCGGGGCGGCACATAGCGGTCGTCGCTGCCGTGAACGATCAGCACCGGGATATGGATCTCCGGGATCTTGTCCAGGGAATCGAATTTCTCCGACATCAGCCAGCGCAGGGGAAAGCGGGTGTCGACCACCGCCGAGGCGGCATCGGCCAGGGTGGTGAAGGTGGATTCGATGATCAGCCCAGCCGCGGCGGGGTAGTCGCCCGTGGGATCCCCGTCGCGGGCGATGCGCCAGGCCAGATCCACCGCCACGGCGCCACCTAGGGAATGGCCATAGAGGTATCTCTTGTGCGGATCGGGCTGCAGGCTCTGCAGGTGCTTCCAAGCGACCCGGGCGTCCTCGTAGACGCTGCGTTCGGAGGGAACGTCGCCAGGACTTTCGCCAAAACCGCGATAGTCGATGGCCAGCACCGAGTAACCCAGTTGTCGCAGGGTGGCGACGCGCCGGACCTGGGCGGTGAGATTCCAGCGGGTGCCGTGCAGATAGAGCAGGGTGGGGGCGTCCGGGCGCCGGGCGGGCCACCACCAGGCATGCAGGTAGTCGGTGCCGGTCAGACCGTCAGGGACCGGCAGATTGAACTGGCGGACGCCTTCCGGCACCCCGGTGAACCAGCTGGCATTGCCGGGCTCGATGCTGAACACCCATTGACGTTCGCGGTAGGCCAGTTCCGAGCAGCCATAGGGGACCCCGACACCCACCAGCAGGGTGACGAAGAGCAGCGGGATCAGGCGACGGCGGAGCAGGGTGGCAAGGGGCATGGGTTTCTCTGGATACCGGAAGACGCAGGGTAGGGCGTTCGTCGCCTGGCGCGAACCCCCGTTTCGGTTGGACAGTCATCCTAGAGACAGCGACTGCAGTGACCCCACACCTGAGGTGAGCCATGAGTGCTACGGCCAAGAAGAGCGATCCCGAACTCTGGGAAAAGGTGAAGAAAGAGATTACCGAGGGCGACAAGGGCGGCAAGCCCGGCCAATGGTCGGCGCGCAAGGCGCAACTGGCGTCCCAGGAGTACCAGAAGCGCGGTGGTGAATACCAGGGCGGCAAGGGCAAGGACAATCATCTGCAACAGTGGACCGACGAGAAGTGGGACACCCGCTCCGGCAAGAAATCCGAAGAGACCGGCGAACGCTATCTGCCGGAAAAGGCCCGGGATTCCCTGAGCAAGAAAGAGTACCAGCGCACCACCGCCAAGAAGCGTCGCGACACCCGCCGCGGCAAGCAGCATTCCAAACAGCCGGCGGATGTGGCGCGCAAGACGGCGACCGCGCGTGAGTCGGGCCTGGCCGGTCTGACCAAGGACGAATTGATGAAGCGTGCCGCGCGTCGCGAGGTGCGGGGCCGGTCGCGCATGAAGAAAGACGAACTGGTGAAGGCGTTGCAAAAGGCAGGTGAAAAATGAGCACCAAGAAGGCTTCCAACGACGACAAGAAAGACGACAGGAAAGAGGTTCGCAGCGAATTCAAGCAGGTGGTCAACATGACCCCCAGCCAGCTGCGCAAATGGCTGAGCGGTGACACCAGCAAGGGCGTGGGCATGACCAAGGGCGGCAAGAAGGTCACGGCCGCCAACGATGGCAAGGCGGTCGGCCATGCCATGGGTGAGCGCATCCTGGAGCTCAAGGGCAAGCGCCACGCCGAGCTGGAAGACGATGACTACCAGGCCATGCGCAAGGTCATCGGCTATGTGCATCGCCATCTCAAGCAGCGGCCGGAGGGCGATATCGAAGACTCGCGCTGGCGCAAGTCGCTGATGAACTGGGGCCATGATCCCCTGCGTGACAAGCGCAGTGCCTGATCCCGACGAACCGCAGCCCAGGCTGCGGTTTTTCGTTGTTAGGGAGTGACTGGCCGAATTTGTGGGCAACTGTGACGCCGCAGCGCGCACGCAAAGGAGTAGGGTAGCCGCCTATCTATCTGAAATCCTTCAAGGAGTTGTGAATGGCACCCCGGGATCTGTTGCTGGCATTGGTCGTCATCCTGGCCTGGGGGGTGAATTTCGTCGTCATCAAGCTTGGCCTGCATGGCGTACCACCCATGTTGCTGGGCGCCCTGAGATTCTGTCTGGCGGCCTTTCCGGCCATTCTCTTCGTACGGCGGCCCCAGGTGTCCTGGCAGCTGCTGCTGGCCTACGGCCTGACCATCTCGCTCGGCCAGTTCGCCTTCCTGTTCTCGGCCATGTACGTGGGGATGCCGGCGGGCCTGGCCTCGCTGGTATTGCAGGCCCAGGCCTTCTTTACCCTGGCCTTCGCCGCGACCTTCCTGGGTGAGAAGGTACGGCGGGCGAGCCTGGTCGGGCTGCTGGTGGCGGCCTTGGGACTGTTGCTGATCGGTACCGAGCATGGCGTCACCATGACCTTGGCCGGTTTTCTGCTGACCCTGGCGGCGGCGGCCATGTGGGGCCTGGGCAATATCGTCACCAAGAAGATCGGCAAGGTGGACATGCTCGGCCTGGTGGTCTGGGGCAGCCTGATTCCGCCCATCCCCTTCTTCATCCTGTCGTTGCTGCTGGAAGGCCCGGAACAGATCGCCACGGCGCTGACGTCGCTGTCGGGCGGCTCGGTCTTTGCCATCGTCTACCTGGCCTTTATCGCCACCCTGGTCGGCTACGGCATCTGGAGCCGGCTGCTGTCGCGCTATCCGGCGGGCCAGGTGGCGCCCTTTTCGCTGTTGGTGCCGGTGGTGGGGCTGACTTCCGCCGCGGTGCTGCTGGGGGAGCAGATGACCATCCAGCAAGCGGTAGGTGGCGTGGCGGTCATGTTCGGCCTGTTGATCAATGTCTTTGGCGGTCGCTGGCTGGATGCGCGGGACAAGGCCTCAGCCTCTGCATGATGTTGCACGTTTATAAATGATTGTGCATGATCTGCTGATCCTCTTGGAGTATCAGTATGACTGCATCCATCCACCTCCCCGAAGAACGCCAGGCGGCGATCCTGGCCCTGTTGCGTGAGCAGGGCCGGGTCCTGTCGGCCGAACTGGCCGCCACCTGGGGCATTTCCGAAGACAGCGTACGTCGCGACCTGCGTGAACTGGCCCGCCAGGGCCTGTGCCGCCGGGTGTACGGTGGGGCGCTCTCGCTGCTGACACCGCCGCAGGCACTGCCGGCGCGGATCAGCCAGGACGAGACGGCCAAGCAAGCGCTGGGCCACGCCGCGGCCAGGCTGGTACAGCGGGGGCAATTGCTGCTGCTGGATGCCGGCTCGACCAACCTGGCCATCGCCCAGGCGCTGCCCACGGATCTCGACCTGACCGTGGCCACCAATGCGCCGGTGATCGCCACGGCGCTGCTGCAGCGCCCAGGCATCCGAGTGCTGATGATCGGCGGCCTGGCTGCGCCGCAGTCCGGCGCCTGCCTGGGCGCCCGGGCGTTGCGCGATCTGCGCGGCGTGCGCGCGGACCTGGCCTTTCTCGGGACCTGCGCCCTGGCGGTGGAAACCGGGGTGACCGGCTTCGACCTGGAAGAGGCCGAGTTCAAGGCGGCCGTGGCCGAACAGAGCGCCCAGGTCGCCATCGCGGTGACCGCCGAAAAGCTCGACAGCGTGGCCTTCTATCACGTGCTCCGGCTCGATCAGCTGAACCATCTGGTGTTGGAGCCGGGGTTGAGCGAGGAGCGCCTGCAGCCCTATCGCGATGCCGGCCTGCACCTGCATTCGCTCGCCAGCGACCGCTGATCTCTCGCCCAAGGATTCCCATGACCTCTGCCGTACTGCGTCGCCAACGCCGCGCCACCTTTACCGTCTTTCTCGCCAATGGTTGCGGGATCGGTGGCTGGGCGGCCGCCATTCCCGAACTCAAGCGCGATCTGGCGCTGGGCGACGGCCAGCTGAGTCTGGTGCTGCTGGCGGTCGCCCTGGGCGCCCTGCTGACCATGCCCTTCGCCGGGGTGCTGGTGCCGCGCCTGGGCGGTACCGGACGCCTCACCCGGCTGAGCATCCTGGCCTTCGTACTGGTGCTGATCTGGCCTGGGGTGGCGCCGTCGCTGGGCTGGCTGCTGCCTTGCGCGCTGCTGCTCGGTGCCAGCAATGGCCTGATCGACGTGGCCATGAATGCCCATGCCAGCGATGTCGAAAGCCGCTGGAACGGCCCGCTGATGTCGTCCTTCCATGCCGCCTTCAGCCTGGGCGGATTTCTCGGTGCCGGCCTGGGGGCACTGGTGCTGCACCTGGGCGCCTCGGCGCTGGTGGTGTTGCTGGCCGCTGCCCTGGTGGCGCTGGTGCTGGCCTTGCCCGCGGCACTGGCCCTGGACGAAGGCGATCGCAGTCCGGTGAGCCATGCCCTGCGGCTGCCGGATCGACGCGTGCTGGCGCTGGGGTTGATCGCCATGGGCTGCCTGATGCTGGAAGGGGCCATGACCGACTGGAGCGCCGTCTACCTGGGCCAGGTGGGCGGCGCGAGTCCGGTGGTGGCGACCCTGGGCTATGCGGCTTTTTCGCTGACCATGCTGGTGGGGCGGCTGTTCGGCGACGGCATCCGCGCTCGCTTCGGCGGCCCCCAGGTGATCGTTGGCGGGGCCTTGCTGGCGACCCTGGGGCTTGCCCTGGCGGTACTCCTGCCCGCACCCTGGACGGCGATCCTCGGTTTCGCGCTGGTCGGCCTGGGCCTGTCCAATGTGGTGCCCGCGGCCTTCAGCGCCGCCGGCCAGGTGGCCGAGACGCCGGCCGCGGGCATCGCCATGACCGCCACCGCCGGTTATCTCGGGTTCCTGCTCGGTCCGCCACTGATCGGTGCCGTGGCGGGGCAGGTAGGCCTGCGTGGCAGTCTGCTGCTGCTGACCCTGATCGGGGTGGTGGTGGCGCTGCTGGCGCTACGCCAGCGCAAGGCATGACGTCTATTCAGGGAACCCCGCTGCGCTGAGCAGACCCAAGAGGGAACGGAAATCCAAGGAGGCGGCCATGACGCGCCCACGCAAGATCCTCGCCTTGCTGCTGGGAATCATCCTGCTGCTGTTCGTGCTGCTGCTGGTGGCCCTCGCCACCTTCGACTGGAATCGGCTCAAGCCGACCATCAACGAGCAGGTGTCGAGCGCCTTGCACCGGCCCTTCGCCATCGAGGGCAACCTGGGCGTGGTCTGGCATCGCGAGCCGGATCAGGGCGGCTGGCGCGCCTGGATTCCCTGGCCGCACATCGCCGCCGAGGACCTGACCCTGGGCAACCCGGACTGGGCCAAGGAAAAGACCTTCGTCCACCTCGACCGGATGCAACTGCGGATCTCCCCGCTGGCACTGCTGGCCAAGCAGATCTATATCCCGCGCATCGACCTAAGCGGGCCGGTGGTCAATGCCCAGCGGCTGGCCGATGGCCGCAACAGCTGGACCTTCGAGACCGTCGAGAAGGACCCCAAGGCCGAACCCTCGGCCTGGACCGTGGATATCGGCACCATTGGCTTCGACGCCGGCCAGGTCGGCTTCGACGATGCCCAGACCGCCACCCGGCTAAGGGCGCGGATCACCTCCCTGGATGCCCCCATCGCCTACGCCGATCTGGTCGGCAAGCAGGGCACCTCGCGCCAGCGCTCCCACGTCAAGCAGACCCAGCCCTTCCAGTTCGCTCTGGCGGTGGACGGCAGCTACAAGCAGGTCCCGGTCAGTGGCCGGGGCCAGATCGGCGGACTGCTGGCCCTGCAGGACGCCGATGTACCTTTCCCCATCCAGCTCGATGCGCGGGCCGGTGAGACCCGCGTCCAGGTCTTTGGCACCCTGACCGATCCGCGCCGCCTGGGCGCCCTGGATCTGCATCTGGTGCTGGAAGGCAAGAGTCTGGCGCAGCTCTATCCGCTGACCGGGGTCACCCTGCCGGAGACGGCGCCCTATGCCACCGATGGTCATCTCACGGTCAAGCTCAACGATCCGGCGGGCGCGCGCTTCAGCTATGAGGACTTCAACGGCCGGGTCGGCAAGAGCGATCTGCACGGCGAGGTGCTGTTCACCGGCGGCAAGCCGCGTCCCAAGCTCAGTGGCACCCTGCGCTCCGATCAGTTGCTGTTCGAGGACCTAGCGCCGCTGATCGGCGCCGATACCAAGGAGCAACAGGCGGCCAAGGGCGAGACCAACCAGCAGCCGGCGGACAAGGCACTGCCGGTCTCCGAATTCCGCACCGAGCGTTGGCGCGCCATGGATGCCGACGTGCGCTTCACCGGCAAGCGCATCGTGCAGAACGCGCAGCTGCCGATCACCGATCTGAATACCCATGTCCGCCTGACCGACGGGGTACTCCTGCTCGACCCCCTGCGCTTCGGCGTGGCCGGTGGCGATCTGAACACCACGGTGCGCCTGGAAGGCGACCAGACGCCGCTGCAGGGACGGGTCGATCTGCACGTGCGCCGGGTCAAGCTGAACCAGCTGTTCCCTACCGTGGAGACCATGAAGCGCAGCATGGGCGAGCTCAACGGCGATGCCACTCTGAGCGGCACTGGCAATTCGGTGGCGGCGCTGCTCGGCACCAGCAACGGCGAACTCAAGCTGTTGATGAACGATGGTCGCATCAGCCGCAGCCTGATGGAGCTGGCCGGACTCAACGTCGGTAACTACCTGGTCGATCGGCTGTTCGGCGATGACGAGGTGGAGATCAATTGCGCGGTCGCCGATCTCGACTTCAAGAAGGGCCTGGTGCAGCCCCAGGTCTTCGTGCTCGATACCGAGAACGCCCTGATCAACATCACCGGCACCATCAACCTGGCGAGCGAACGACTGGATCTGACCGTCGATCCCCACAGCAAGGGCTTGCGCATCTTCTCGCTGCGCTCACCGCTCTATGTGCGCGGCACCCTGAAGAATCCCGCGCCGGGGGTGAAGGCACTGCCCCTGGCGGCCCGTGGTGCGGCAGCGGCGCTGCTCGCCACCTTCGCGGCGCCGGCGGCCGGTCTGCTGGCGCTGGTGGCGCCCAGCAACGAGCAGGGCGCCCAGTGCAGTGCGTTGTTGCAACAGATGCGCACAGGGCGTTGAACTCCTGCGCTAGAGCCGGTTCGTGCGACTTGACAGACGACCGTTCGGCGGCGTCTGACGGGTGGAAAAGAACCGCTCTGGTTGCCCAGGCTCTATAGAAATAACCCGAGTCGGGCAGCCTTTTCGCGGAGATCCCTCATGCGTGACGACACCGATAGCCACTACGAAATCCACTACAAACTGCTGGGCGAAAGCTATACCGACCGTATCAGCAATCTGGACGTGCCCATCACCGACGTGGTCCGTGACCTGGCCTGCCGGCACCTGGATGCGATCAACGACGAGCGCTTCCACCTGGCCGACATCGAGTCCGGTCAAGCGCTGGTGGCGCTGCACGATGTGTCCATCCATCGCGTCGCACCGGAAGCCCCATGAAGCGGCTGCTAAGCGGTGGATTGCTGGCCCTGATCCTGACGGGGCTGGCGGCTTGTTCCACCGAGACGGTAGTGACCCTACAGGACGGTACCCAGTACATCACCGAAGATCGTCCCAACACCAAGACGGCCGACGGCTTCTATGAATTCACCGATGTGGCGGGTCGTCACGTGCGGGTGAAGGCAGCCGATGTAGCCACCATCAAGGCGGAAGACTAGACCCTGTCTGAAGTGCCTGCGCTTGGTTATGCGGTGTTAAAAATCAGCTCGGAATGCTCATTTTCCTTTGTAAACTCCGCTTCCTCGCTGATTTTTGCCTTCCCTGACCTTCGCTCGGCGACTTTTCAAACAGGTCCTTCCCAGGAGACTGCCATGCCCCGCGGCGACAAATCCAAGTACAGCGACAAACAGGAACGTAAGGCCGAGCACATCGAGGAGAGCTACGAGAAAAAGGGCGTCTCCAAGGATGAAGCCGAAGCACGGGCCTGGGCGACGGTGAACAAGCAGTCCGGCGGTGGTGAAAAGGCAGGTTCCGGCAAGGCCAAGAGTGGCACTGCCAAAAGCGCGGACCGCAAGGATTCCGCCCGGCGGGCGGTGGCGACCAAGCAAGGCCAGTCGCCTAACAGCGGTCGCGCCTCGACGCGGCGTTCGCGCACTGGCAGCACCTCGCTCAGTGACCTGACTCGCGATGAACTGGTGAAGAAGGCGGCCGAGCAGAACGTCCGCGGTCGGTCGCGAATGAAGAAAGATGAGCTGATTCGTGCCCTGAGCTGAGGCAAAGACACAAATAAAAAAGCCGGACAATGTCCGGCTTTTCTTTGCCTGGCGTTTAGCTGGGTAGCAGACGGCAGGTGAGGCTCTTGATGTAGCGGGTTTCCGGGATGGCCGGGTGTACCGGGTGATCCGGGCCCTGGGCACCGCGTTCGAGGATCTGCAGGTTGCGATCCAGATGGCGGGCGCTGCCGAGCAGGATGTTTTGCAGGTCGTCTTCGGGCAGGTGCATGGAGCAGGAGGCGCTGACCAGGATGCCGTCCTTGTTCAGCAGCCGCATGGCCTGTTCGTTGAGGCGACGATAGGCGGCCTCGCCGTTCTTCAGGTCCTTGCGCTTCTTGATGAAGGCTGGCGGGTCGGCGACGATGACGTCGAATTTCTCTTCACCGGCCTTGAGTTCCTTGAGCGCTTCGAAGACATCGCCCTCGACGCACACCAGCTTCTCCGCCAGGCCGTTGAGGGTGGCATTGCGCTCCACGCCGTCGAGGGCGAAGCCCGAGGCGTCCACGCACATGACTTCGCTGGCGCCGAAGGCCGCGGCCTGCACGCCCCAGCCGCCGATATAGCTGAACAGGTCGAGGACCCGCTTGCCTTCGACGTAGGGCGCCAGGCGCGCACGATTCAGGCGGTGGTCATAGAACCAGCCGGTCTTCTGGCCTTCGCGGACCGGTGCCTCGAAGCGCACGCCGTTCTCCTCCAGCGCCACCCAGTCCGGGACCTCGCCGTAGGCCACTTCCACGTAGCTGGAGAGGCCTTCGGCCGTGCGGGCGCTGCCGTCGTTTTTCCACAGCACGCCCTGGGGCTTGAACACCTGCAGCAGGGCGGCGAGGATGGCGTCGCGCTGGCGCTCCATGGTCGCCGAGGCGATCTGCACCACCAGGATGTCGTTGAAGCGATCCACCACCAGGCCGGGCAGGAAATCCGCATCGCCATAGACCAGGCGATAGCAGTGGCTGCCGAACAACCGCTCGCGCAGGCTCAGGGCGACCTTGAAGCGATGCACCAGCAGCGACTTGTCCAGCGGGTAGCCGGTGTCGCGGGAGAACAGGCGGGCGCAGATCAGGTTGTTGGGCGACAGCGCCACTAGGCCCAGCGGCTTGCCGCTGGTGGTTTCCAGGATGGCCTGGTCGCCCGGTTCGAAGGCGGTGAGCGGGGTGGCGACGACGTCCACCTCGTTGCTGTACACCCATAGGTGCCCGGCGCGCAGACGGCGGTCGGCATTGGCTTTGAGGCGCAGGCGAGGCAGGGTCATGAATCACTCCAACGAAGGGGGCAAAAGCGCGGAATTATAGCGCAAAGCCACCTGCCTGGGCCGGCCGTCAGTCCCGCTGGCTGACCTCGATATCGCTCAGCCCGGCTTCCTGGGCGCGACGGGCGATGCTCGGCTGGGCATGGCGCTCCCAGGGTGCATCGACCACCACCTGGGGTTCTTCGACGTGCTTGATCAGCAACTGCAGCACGGCCTCTTCCTCGGTGACCGGCTCGAAACTCTCCAGCTCGTGGGTGAGGGGATCGCCATTGAGGCGATAGCGGATCTGGTAACGGTGCAGGGTCTGCATGGGGGTACCTCGGCAGCGGGGATAAGCGATGGACTCCGCCAGGCGGCCGCGGTTGCGTCAGAACCTGTTCAAGATCTGCTGCGCGTCGGCCAAACGGCGTTGAAAACGCTCTGGAAGGCCAGCCCCGTCAGAATGCTCATTTACCACTTGTAAACCCGAGCGCGGGTCCGATCCGCTTCCTCAGGCATTTTCGCCTTGTTTGGCTCTAGCTCGCGAGATCGTGAACAGGTCCTCAGCCGCCGAGGGTATCGAGAATCGGGCAGTCGGGACTGGCGTCGCCATGGCAGCAGGACACCAGCTCGCCCAGGGTGCTACGCAGGCGGGTCAGTTCGGCGATCTTCAGATCCAGCTCGGCGATGTGCCGCTTGGCCAGCGCCTTGACGTCGGCACTGGCACGCTGCCGGTCCTGCCAGAGGCTGAGCAACTGGCGGATCTCCTCCAGGCTGAAGCCCAGTTCCCGCGAGCGGCGGACGAAGGCCAGCACTCGCAGATCCTCGGCGTCGTACTGGCGATAGCCGCTGTCGGTACGCCCGGCAGGCGCCAGCAGACCGATGCGCTCGTAGTAGCGCAGCATCTTGGCGGTGAGCCCGCTGGCCTTGGCGGCCTGGCCGATGTTCATGACGAGAGGTCTCCAGACGGGCGCCAGCGGCCGAGCAGCAGGGCATTAGCCAGGACACTGACGCTGGAAAAGGCCATGGCGGCGCCGGCATAGACCGGGTCGAGCAGGCCAAAGGCCGCCAGCGGCAGGCCGATGATATTGTAGACGAAGGCCCAGAACAGATTCTGGCGGATCTTACGCTGGGTACGCCGGGCGATGTCCAAGGCAGCTACCACCTGGCGTGGATCCTCCTGCAAGAGGGTGATGCCGGCGGCATGGCGCGCGGCGGCGGTGCCCGAGCCCATGGCGATGCCCAGTTCGGCGGCGGCCAGGGCGGGGGCGTCATTGAGGCCGTCGCCGACCATGGCGACGCCGCCCTGGGTCGCTTGCAGACGGGCGACCACCGCGGCTTTGTCGGCGGGCAGTACCTCAGCCTCCCACTGCGCGATGCCCAGCGCCGCGGCTACCTGGCGGGCGCTGCCGCGGTTGTCACCGGTCAGCAGCCAGCTGTCGATGCCGTCCCGGCGCAACTGGGCGATGGCCGCATTGGCCCCTGGGCGAAGCTCGTCGCCAAAGGCCAGCAGGCCCAGCACCCACGGTTGGGCGCCGGTTTCCAACAGCCAGGACAGGGTCAGTCCCTGGTCTTCCCAGGCGCGAGCGGCGTCGGCCAGAAGGCCGGTGTCCAGCTGCCGTTCGGCCAGCAGGCGGGCATTGCCCAGCAACAGCGGCCGTCCTTGCCAACTGCCCTGGAGGCCGCGGCCGGGGAGGGCGCGGACGTCCTGGGCGGGCGGGGTGTCCAGGTCACGGTCACGACAGGCTAAAAGCACCGCTGCGGCCAGGGGGTGTTCGCTGCCGCGTTGCAGGCTGCCGGCCAGACTCAGCAACTCGGCTTCCTCGATGCCAGGCGCCGTGGCCAGGTGGCGCAGGCGCAACTGGCCGGCGGTCAGGGTGCCGGTCTTGTCGAAGACCACGGTGGTGATGCCCTGGGCGCGCTCCAGGGTTTCGGCGTCCTTGATCAGGATGCCGTGACGCGCCGCCACTCCGGTGCCGGCCATAAGCGCGGCTGGCGTCGCTAGACCCAGGGCGCAGGGGCAGGCGATGACCAACACGGCGACGGCGGCGAGCAGGCTGGGCTCCAGGGCGTGACCGGCCAGCAGCCAGCCGAGCAGGGTAACCAGCGCCAGGGTCACCACCACGGGGACGAACACCCGGCTGATGCGATCCACCAGTTGCTGGATGGGAGCCTTGGTGGCCTGGGCGTCTTCCACCAGGCGGATGATGCCGGCCAGCACCGTCTCGCCACCCAGGGCGGTGACCTCGACCTGCAGATTGCCCTCGCCATTGATGGCGCCACCCACCACCTCGTCGCCGGGGCCCTTGGCGACCGGGCGGCTCTCGCCGGTGAGCAGGGCTTCATCCACCTGGCTTTCGCCTTGCAGGATGCGGCCATCGGCGGGGATGCGTTCACCCGGACGAAGCTGCAGGCGATCGCCCAGGCGCAGCCGGTTGAGGGCGACCTCCTCTTCGTTGCCGTCGGCATCCAGGCGGCGGGCGCTTTCGGGGCGCAGAGCTTCCAGAGCGCGCAAGGCCGCGCCAGTACGGCGCTTGGCACGGGTCTCCAGGTATTTGCCCAGGCGCACCAGGGCGATGACCATGGCCGCCGTCTCGAAGTAGAGATGGGGACTGTCCTTGACCAGCCAGAGATAGAGACTCAAGCCGTAGGCGGCGCTGGTGCCCAGGGCGACCAGCACGTCCATGTTGCCACTGCGGGCGCGCAGGGCATGCCAGGCGCCACGATAAAAGCGCGCGCCGATGAGGAATTGCACCGGTGTCGCCAACAGGAATTGCAGCCAGGCGGGCGGCATCAGGTGCCAGCCGAAGGGCGTCAGCAGCATGGGCAGGATCAGCGGCGTGGCCAAGAGCAGCGCCACGGCCAGCTCCAGGCGTTCCCAGCGCAGGCCCTGACGTACCGGGGCAGGGCGGTCGTCTTCGGCCAGGCGATCCTCGGCGCCGTAACCCGCCGCTTCTACCTCGACGATCAGGGCCTGCGTCTCGACCGCGGCCAGGGTCTTCACCCGGGCTCTTTCGCTGGCCAGATTGACCTCGGCGGTCAGCACCCCGGGTACGGCGCGCAAGGCCTTTTCGATCCGCCCGGCGCAGTTGGCGCAACTCATGCCGGACAGCGCCAGGTCATGCTCGGCCTCGGCCACCTGGTAGCCAGCCGCGCTGACCGCCTCGGCCAGCGCCGGTGCCGCGTCCATTGGCGCGCTGACGCGAGCCTTTTCGCTGGCCAGGTTGACGTCGGCCGCACTGACGGCCGAGACCTTCTGCAGGGCGCGCTCGACCCGCCCGGCGCAGGCCG
This sequence comes from Pseudomonas sp. PLB05, assembly GCF_021106615.1. NCBI lineage: Bacteria > Pseudomonadati > Pseudomonadota > Gammaproteobacteria > Pseudomonadales > Pseudomonadaceae > Pseudomonas > Pseudomonas sp. PLB05. The sequence goes on along the minus strand of NZ_JAJOHO010000003.1, from coordinate 1,086,046 downwards.
CGCAGGTCATGCCGCTGATGGAGAGTTCGAATTCGTGCATGGGCACCTCCTGAGCTCAGTGTTGACCTTGACCTCGGGTCAAGGTCAACACTGGAACCCGGTCCTGGCGCTGGCGTCAGGAGAAAGAGGTCAAGACAGACAGGAGCAGACCATGCATGTCATCAAGGTAGTCGGAATGAGTTGCGCCCACTGCGTGAGCGCGGTCGAGGCGGCGGTCCTCCAGGTCGATGCCCGGGCGCGGGTCGAGGTGGATCTGCAGGCGGGCGAGGTGCGCATCGACAGCGCCGCGGTGGCTGCGCCCTTCCGCGCGGCCATCGAGCAGGCGGGCTATACCGTCGTCGACTGAGTCCAGTCGCGCACGATGGCGCGGAAGAAGGTGGTGAACACCTGATCGGCGGCCAGCAGCGGGGCAAAGGTCTGTTCGTCGCGCAGCAGATCGGAGAGGGTGCCGAGAAACAGGCTGTGCAGCATCCGACTGGCCAGTTGCGGCGTCACGCCCGGCTGCAGGCGCGCGGCCTGGGCGGTGAAGAGGGCGTCGGTGATGCGGATGAACTGCCGCAGGAACTGCAGATCGCGCTCCTCCGCCTCGCGCAATTCCTCGGTGAATTCGCAGCGGTGCAGCAGGATGGTCATCACCCGCTGCTCGCGGCCAGGCTGGGTGAACTTCGCCATGCTTTCGATGCACAGCTTGAACAGCCGTTGCAGGCTGTCTTCCTCGCCGTCCACGCGCAGGCGCTCGGTCAGTTCGTCGGCCGGGATCCTTATCTGGCTAAGCATTTCATGGAACAGGTGGGCCTTGTTCTGGAAATGCCAGTACACTGCACCCCGGGTGACGCCGCATTCGCGGGCGATCATTTCCAAGCTGGTACGCGCCACGCCATTGGTCAGGAACAGGGCTTCCGCCGCATCGAGAATGGCTTGGCGGGTCTGTTCGGCTTCTTCTTTCGTACGACGCATGGGCGATCTGACTGGCAGTGGGTCTGCCACGCAGTCTAGCGCGCCTCGGCGCTTTTACAAACATGATTGTATGTAACTGCGCGACACTTCCGCTTCCATCGGATCAGGCTTCATGACTTTTCGCTTATTGTTGATTCTCGGGGCCCTCTCGGCCTTCGCTCCCTTCGCCATCGACATGTACCTGCCCAGCTTCCCGTCGCTGGCACTGTCGTTCGCCACCGACATCGAACACGTGCAGCTGAGTCTGGCGGTGTATTTCGCCGGCCTGGCCAGCGGTCAGCTGTTCTATGGCCCCCTGGCGGATCGCTTCGGTCGCCGCCTGCCGCTGCTGATCGGCATCGGCCTGTTCTGTCTGGCGTCGCTGGGCTGCGCCCTGGCGCCGAGTCTGCCCTGGCTGATCGCCGCGCGCTTCGTCCAGGCCCTGGGCGGTTGCGCCGGCATGGTGATCGCGCGGGCCGTGGTGCGCGACCTGTGCGAGCCGATGGCCGCGGCGCGGGCCTTCTCGCAGATCATGCTGGTGACCGGGATCGCCCCCATCATCGCGCCCTTCGCCGGCAGCCTCCTGCTCAGCACCTTTGGCTGGCAGGCGATCTTCGTCAGCCTGGCGCTGTTCGCCGCCGCCTGCGGTACCGCCGTGGCGCTCTGGTTGCCCGAGTCCTTGCCGGCGCACCATCCGCGGCCGCCGCTGCGGGGGGCCTTGCGCAACTACCTGCGGCTGCTGCGCGATCGCACTTTCATCGGCCACACCCTCACCGGCGGCATCGCCATGGCCGGCATGTTCGCCTACATCTCCGGCTCGCCCTTCGTGCTGATCGAACTCTATGGCGTCAAGCCTGAGCACTATGGCTGGGTCTTTGGTCTCAATGCCGCCGGCTTCATCCTGCTGGGGCAGCTCAATGCCCGCCTGGTGGTCCGCCAGGGACCGGCCTTCTGGTTGCGTCGCGCGGTGGTGGCCTATGCCGCGGCGGGGCTGGTCCTGCTGCTGGTGGGCGCCTTCCAGCCCAAGGCGCTGCCGGTGCTGATGATCCCGTTGTTCTGCGCCATCGCCCTGCTCGGTGGCATCGTGCCCAACGCCTCGGCCTGCGCCCTGGCGGGGCAGGGCGCCAATGCCGGCAGTGCCTCGGCGCTGATGGGCAGTCTGCAGTTCATCCTGGCGGCGCTGGCCTCCAGCAGCGTGGGCGCGCTGCACAACGGCACCGTGGTGCCCATGTGCGCGGTGCTGGCGCTCTGTGCGGTGGCGACCGCGCTGATGGCCCGCTGGACCCACAGATCCGCACCCGCCTGAAGCGGAGTGGATTTTTCCCGGCCAGGCAGGTCAGATAGGCGAACCCTCACACTTCCAGGGACGCCGACATGACCTTCGCCTACTGGTGCATCTTCCTCGTCTACCTCGTGCCCTATGGCGCGGCCTATTACGCCAAGTTCAAGGGCAGCGGCTTCACGCCCGAGGACAATCGGGATCCGCGCAGCTTCCTCGGCAAGCTGGAGGGCGCCCGGGCCCGGGCCAATGCCGCCCAGCAGAACGCCTTCGAGATCAATCCGCTGTTCGCCGCGGCAGTGATCGTCGCCCACGTCACCGGTGGCGCCGACCAGGGCACCATCAACTTCTGGGCCTTCCTCTTCCTGCTCAGCCGCATCGCCTACACCTGGCTGTATATCCGCGACCACGCCACCCGCCGTTCCCTGGCCTGGGCCGGTGGTTTCTTATGCTGCCTGTGCCTGTTCATCGCCGCGGCCTGAACCTGCGGTGAGCCGACGTCATCGGTCTTGACCGGCGGCGTCGGCTCCGGCTTCATTAGCGGCCTATCTTTCCTGGCCAGCCGCCATGACTTCCGCTTCGCCCGCCCAGCAGGTGCTGGAGCATTTCGCCGATCTGGCCCAAGCCCGTGGGTACACTCTCGATAGCGCTCAACAGGCCGCCATCGAGCGCTTCGCCGTCTTGGCCGACGAACTCCTGCGCCCGCGCCTGTTTCGCCGCCAGACGCCGCGCAGCCTCTATCTCTGGGGGCCGGTGGGGCGTGGCAAGAGCTTCCTACTGGACGGCTTCTTCGCCGCCCTGCCATTCGCCGAAAAACGCCGGGTGCACTTCCATGCCTTCTTTCGCGAGCTGCACGAGCGGATGTTTCGCCAACCGCCGGGGGGCGATGCCCTGGCCGCCAGCCTGGACGACTTGCTCGCCGGCTGCCGACTGCTCTGTTTCGATGAATTCCATGTGCATGACATCGGCGATGCCATGCTCATCACCCGGCTGTTCAAGGCCTTGTTCAGCCGCGGTGTGGTGCTGATCACCACCTCCAACTATCCGCCGGAGGGGTTGCTGCCCAATCCGCTCTACCACGAGCGCTTCCTGCCGGCGATCCGGTTGATCGAGACGCGCATGGACATCCTCTCGGTGGCCGGTCCCCAGGACTATCGCGGCGCCAGCCCTGCCGAGCCCGATCCCTTTGGCGTTGGCGCCTATCTCTGGCCGGGTAGCCCGGATCAGCGTCGTCGGCTGGCGCTGCCGCCATTGGCGCAGACCAGGATCGAGGTACCGGTAGGCCATCGCAGCCTGCCCGCCATCAGCGCCGCGGAGGGTCTGCTGCACTTCAGCTTCGCCGACCTCTGCGAAGGCCCCACGGCAGTCCTCGACTACCTGACCCTGAGCGAAAGCTGGCAGCGCTGGCTACTCGATGCGGTGCCGCCACTGCGCGACGCCAGCCCCGCTGCGCGACAGCGCTTCATCAACCTGGTGGATGTGCTCTACGACCGCCGCCTGGCGCTGTTCCTGGTCAGCGCCGCGCCGCTCGACGAGATCCTGGCCGACAGTGAGATCGCCGACATGTCGCGGACGCGTAGTCGGCTGTCACAGCTGCGGCAGATCGGCCCCGGTTAGTGCTGTTGCCGTAGCTTCGCACTGTCCAGATGCCAACGGCGCTGCTCGGCCGAGGCGCCGTCGACGTCGTTGACCCGGCGCAGCTGATAGCTGCCGCTGAAGGTCTGGCGAGTGCCGTCGGCCAGGCGTGCCCTTACCGTCACCGGGACACTTACATAGCTCGAGCCGGCCGCGCCCTCGACTGGACCGGGCTGACCGAGGGTCACCTGCACGCTGCGGGTCCGGGCATAGCCCTGGTGGAATTTCTCGTAACTGTTGCCGGGTTGGCCGTCATCTCCCCATAGCTGCCAGGCGGTGCCGTAGTCCCGCGCATCCAGCGCCCGGTAGTAACGCTGGACCACGGCCGCCGCCGCCTCGGCGCTGCTGGGCAGTGGACCGCAGCCGGGTTCCTTGGCCGCCTCGCCATCGCCGAACAGGGCGCAGCTGCGGGCGATCTCGTCCTCTATCAGGGCACAGCTGTTGGCGGCGTTGCAGGGCGGTCGCGTGGCGGGGGAGAGCGCCCGGCAGCTGGTGGCCAGGGCCTGGGCCGGCTTTTGCCCGATGTCCTGGGCGCAGCTGCGTGGCGCCCGCTCCGTGGCGGCCAGGGCACCGGTGGCCAGGGACAACAGCAGGAGAGGGCAGAGCAGCAGGCGTGGAGGCATAGACGCGATCCTTGGGCAAAGGCCCAGCCTAGCAGGCCGAGGTCGAGGTCGAGGTGGAAAAAAGCAGGTGACGGTCATCCGTCGTCTGGCCACTTGGCTGACGTAAAAGCGTCATGTGGCCGGCGCAGGGTAGCCAGATCCCGTGTCGGAGTTCGTCCCATGCCTTCGTCCAGTCCAGCCGCCTCCCTGTCGCCACTGTCCCATCCCCTGCACAGTTCGCGCAAGCCCGGTCCGCTGCGGATCGTGCTGTTCATCGTGCTGCTGCTGACCGGTCTGGCCGTGACCCTCGGCGGTATCCATAACGATGTCAGCGATGCCCAGTCGCCGCCCACCACCTGGCTGCCCTTCGCCGGCCTGGCACTGGCGCTGGTGATCGCCCTCGGCTTCGAATTCGTCAATGGCTTCCACGACACCGCCAACGCCGTGGCCACCGTCATCTACACCCACTCGCTGCCGCCCAATGCGGCGGTGCTCTGGTCCGGCTTCTGCAACTTCCTCGGGGTGCTGTTCTCCAGCGGTGCGGTGGCCTTCAGCGTCATCGCCCTGCTGCCGGTGGACCTGGTGGTGGAGATGGGCGCGGGCAAGGGTTTCGCGATGATCTTCGCCTTGCTGATCGCCGCCATCGTCTGGAATCTCGGCACCTGGTGGCTGGGGTTGCCGGCGTCCTCGTCCCATACCCTGATCGGCTCCATCATCGGCGTCGGCCTGATGCATGCCTGGCTGGGCGGCCTGGATGGCAGCAGCGGTGTGGACTGGGGCCAGGTGGCCAAGGTCGGCTATGCGCTGCTGTTCTCGCCGCTGATCGGCTTCGTCTGCGCGGCGCTGCTGCTGGTGCTGCTCAAGCGGATCGTGCGCGACCAGACACTCTATCAGGAGCCGAAAAGCGCCGAGCCGCCGCCGCCCTGGATCCGCGGCCTGCTGATTCTGACCTGCACCGGGGTATCCTTCGCCCATGGCTCCAACGACGGCCAGAAGGGTATGGGGCTGATCATGCTGATCCTGGTCGGCGCCCTGCCGACCGCCTATGCGCTCAATCGAGCCGTACCGGCCACCGCCACTCCGGCCTTTGCCGCCGTCGCCGAGGTCACCGCCAGAGGGCTGCGCCAGGCGGCGCCCCAGGCCGCACCGGCCGATCCCCATGGGGTGCTGCTGGAATTCGTGCGTAAGCGGCAGAGCAATCCCGAGGTGCTGCCGGCGCTGGCGGCCATCACCGACGACATCGCCCGCGAGGTGCGCCAGTACGGCGCGCTCAACAACGTGCCGGCGCAGAGCATGCCCAACGTGCGCAACGCCATGTACCTGGCGTCGGAATCCATCCGCCTGCTGGAAAAGGAGCACCTGCCGGGGCTGGCGCCCAAGGCGCAGGAGGACCTCAAGGAATTCAAGCGGCAGATCGACCAGGCCACCCGTTTCATCCCGCTGTGGGTCAAGGTGGCGGTGGCCATCGCCCTGGGCCTGGGCACCCTGGTCGGCTGGCGGCGCATCGTCATCACCGTCGGTGAGCGTATCGGCAAGACCCACCTGACCTATGCCCAGGGCGCCTCGGCCGAACTGGTGGCCATGGGCACCATCGGCGCGGCGGACGCCTTCGGCCTGCCGGTCTCCACCACCCATGTGCTCTCGTCCGGGGTGGCCGGGACCATGGCCGCCAACGGTTCCGGATTGCAGTGGGCCACGGTGCGCAACCTGGCGCTGGCCTGGGTGCTCACCCTGCCGGTGGCCATGGCGCTGTCCGCTTCACTCTACTGGTTGCTGGTGCAGCTGTTCTGACACGGCCTCGGTCAGGCACTGGCGAAACAGCGCCACCGCCGGCAGATCGCGTCCGGCGTGGCGAGTGATGACCTGCAGTTCGCGATGGAAGGTGAGGGCGCCGAGCGATAGCCGGCGCACCCGCGCATGCTCCAGCCAGAGGCCGGCGCAGGGCACCAGGGCCACCCCCAGGCCGTGCTCCACCATCTTGACGATGGCGTCGAGTTCGTCGAGTTCGAGCACCTGGCGCACCGTCAGGCGCTGCTCGCGTAGAAAGGCGCTGACCCGGCGCCCGCCGAAGGAGTGGCGGTCGTAGCGAATGAAGGGCTGAGTTTCCAGCAGCAGGCGCGGATCGTCACCTGTCAGCCCTGGCGGGACGATCAGCACGAAGGGTTCCTGCAACAAGGTGGTGGCGTGCAACTCCTTGGGCAGCTCGAAGGGCGGGCGGATGAGGATGGCCAGTTCCAGCTCGCCGGCGTCCACCTGGCTGAGCAGGGCGAGCGATACCCCAGGCACCAGGCGGGGCTCCAGACGTGGCGCCCGCTGGCGCAGCCGCACCAGGGTGCCGGGGAGCAGGCCGGTCTGGACGCTGGCGATGGCGCCGATGCGCAACTCGCCCTGGATCTCGTCCCCGGCGCCCGCCATGCGCGCATAGGTGGCGAGAATCTCTTCGGCCAGCGGCAAGGCGCGGCGTCCCGCGGCATTGAGCAGGGCGCTGCGGCCATTGCGGTCGAACAGGTCCACGCCCAGATTCTGTTCCAGGTTGCGGATCTGGGCGCTGACCGCCGAGGGCGTAAGCCCCACATGCAGACCGGCCGCAGCGAAACTGCCGTGGCGCGCGACGGCGAGCAGGGTCTTGAGTTCGCGAAGCATGGCGGTTGCCTGAAGTCAGGGGAGACCACTGTAACGAGCCACAAAATTTTTGTCGCTCGGAGGCAGGAAAATGCGCTTTATGCACAGGAAAACCTGAGGCCAGAATGGCGACATTCCGCCCCAAACAGGATTTCCCGCCATGGCCTTGTCGCCCTTCCACCTCGCCATCCCCGTCTACGACCTGGCCGCCGCCCGGCACTTCTACGGGGATGTCTTCGGCCTCGCCGAAGGCCGCTCCAGCGACCACTGGGTCGACTTCGACTTCTATGGCCACCAGCTGGTGATCCACGAGCACCCCAAGACCGCGTCTCAGGACGAGGCTCACACCAACGCCGTGGACGGCCACAACGTGCCGGTGCCGCACTTCGGTATCGTGCTCGGCTGGGACGAGTGGGAAGCCCTGGCCGACCGTCTGCGCGCCCGCGAGACCCAATTCGTCATCGAGCCCTATATCCGCTTCCAGGGCCAGGTCGGCGAGCAGGCCACCATGTTTCTCTTCGACCCCTGCGGCAATGCCCTGGAGTTCAAGGCCTTCAAGGACATGAGCCAGCTGTTCGCCAAATAGCGCGGCTCGGCCGGTCTGCCGTCGCTAAACCTAGGCAAAAGACGCGGCAGCGGCCATCCTTGAGGTCTTGCCCGTCGCCCGGTCGCCGTCATGAATGCCCGCCAGCCCTTCCTCGATCCCTACCACCAGACCATCCGCCAGCTGTCCGATCGCATCGTCGCGGCCCAGGCGCCGATCCGCATCCTCGATGCGGTGAAGTGGGACGACGAGGTGCGCCAGGGTTTCCTGGAGGGCAAGGGCAAGCGCCTGCCGGCGGTGGATCGCGCCTTCTACGAGGGACGCCCGCTGGGCTTCGACGGCGATGCGCTCAAGGGCGAATTCCAGAGCATCGAGCGCGAGGTCACCCGCCAGCTCGGCCAGTTCAATCCGGTCGGCCAGATCATGAGGCGCATGTGCCGCGAATACCGCATGGTGATCCGCATGCTGCAGGCGCGCGGCACCCCGGATTTCGGGCTGATTTCCCAGGAGCTCTATGGCGCTGCCTCGGACGCCTTCCATGCCGGCGATCCGACCCTGGCCGACCTGGGCATGATGATGTCCAGCTACCTGGACAACATCGCCCATCGAGGTGCCCTGGAGGATGAGCCCAAGACCCTGACCGCCAAGGACGCCGTGCCCATCCTGCAGGAACGGCTGAATCGGGTCTTTGGCGAGACGGAAGGCACCATCCGGGTGTTCGAGTCCGACGGTATCGTCGCCGACGCCGCGGCGGGCGCCGACTACATCAAGGTGCGTGCCGACGCCCTGTTCAACGAGCGTGACGTGCGCGCCCTGGAGGTCCATGAGGGCCTGGTGCACGTCGGCACCACCCTCAATGGCCAGAACCAGCCGATCTGCACCTTCCTGGCCAAGGGCCCGCCATCGTCCACCGTGACCCAGGAAGGCCTGGCGATCCTCATGGAGGTGATCGCCTTCGCCTCCTATCCGACCCGGCTGCGCAAGCTGACCAATCGCACCCGCGCCATCCACCTGGCCGAGGACGGCGCCGATTTCCTCGAGGTGTTCCGCTTCTTCCAGGAGCAGGGCTACGACTTGGAGTCGGGCTACCAGAACGCCAGCCGGGTGTTTCGCGGCTCGACGCCGACGGGGCTGCCCTTCACCAAGGACCTGTCCTATCTCAAGGGCTTCATCCTGATCTATAACTACATCCAGCTGGCGGTGCGCAAGGGCAAGCTGGAACAGATCCCGCTGCTGTTCTGCGGCAAGACCACCCTGGAGGACATGCGCATCCTGCGCCAGCTGGTGGACGAGGGCGTGGTGGTACCGCCCAAGTACCTGCCCGCGCAATTCCAGGACCTCAACGCCCTGGCGGCCTGGATGTGCTTCTCCAACTTCCTCAACCACCTGAGTCTGGATCGGATAGAGGCGGATTACGCCAATATCCTCTAGGAGCCTGTTCAGGCGCTGACATGAAAAAGCCCCGGCGGACCGGGGCTTTTGCGTTTCAAGGCGTCGCGGGTATCACTCGCCCTTGAAGGCCGCCGCGATGCTGCGTTCGCCGTCACCCGCGCGCGGGTCAGTCGAACGTTCCGGCACGAAGGCCAGGGCACGGTTGAGGGCGCCGCAGGCTTCCAGGCCGCTGGCGCGGGCGATGGCTTCGGCCACGGCGCTGCCGGGAATGGTCTCGTCGCGCAGCAACTGGTCGGTGATGTCGTCCAGCGCCGGCTTGAGTTCGGTGATCAGCGCCAGGCAGCGATGATCCAGGCTGTGCAGCAACTGGTCGGCAGCGGCGATGCTGGGCGCGGCGTCGAAGTCGATGCCAGCGTCGCGCAGGGCCTGCAGGCTGAGCAGCGAGCCGCTCGGGCCCATGCCCAGGGAGGCGACCATGGACAGCGCCAGCTTGGAGGCTTCCTGCAGGTCCTGGGCAGCACCCGAAGAGACCTCGTTGAAGTACAGCTGCTCGGCGCAGCGGCCGGCCAGCAGCATCTGGATACGGCCTTCGAGTTCCGACTTCAGGTGCAGGCGCTTGTCTTCGGTGGGGGTGATCAGGGTGACGCCCAGGGCCTGGCCACGGGGCAGCAGGGTGACCTTTTCCACCCGACCGACATTGAGTACGGCGGCGACCAGGGCATGACCGGCTTCGTGCACGGCGATGCGGGTGCGTTCGGCCGAACCCAGCGGGGTGACGCCGACCGGTTGCTCGCCGATGCGGCAGGTCTCGATGGCCTCGACGAAGTGAGCCATGGTCACGGCGCTGGCGTTCTCGCGAGCGGCCAGCAGGGCGGCGTGGTTGCTGATGTAGGCGATGGCCGCCGGGGTCAGGCCCACGGTGCCGCGGGAGAGGGCGGCCAGATCCAGCTCGCCTGCGCAGGGCAGCTTGCCGGCATAGAGTTCGAACAGCGCGCGACGGTCTTCCAGGCTCGGCAGCGGCACGGCGATGGTGCGGTCGAAGCGGCCTTCGCGGCGCAGCGCCGGATCCAGGGAGTCGGCGAAGTTGGTGGCGCCCAGGACGAGTACGCCGCTGGTGCCGTCGAAGCCGTCCAGTTCGGTGAGAAACTGGTTGATGATGCGGTTGGCCTCGGCGTCGCTGGAACGCGACTGCTCGGCGCGGCGACCGATACCGTCGATCTCGTCGATGAAGATGATGCAGGGCGCCTTCTTGCGCGCCGTGCGGAACAGCGACTTGACCTTCTGGATGCCGACGCCGAAGAACATCGAGGAGAAATCACTGCCAGTCACCTGGATGAAGTGGGCGTTGCACTCGGTCGCCAGGGCCTTGGCCAGCTGGGTCTTGCCGGTGCCGGGTTCGCCGGTCAGCAGCACGCCCTTGGGCGGACGGGCACCCAGAGCGGCGAAGGCCTCGGGATTGCGCAAGCAGGTGGTGACGTCTTCCAGGGCGCGCTTGGCTTCGGCGGCGCCGACCACATCCTTGAAGGAGATGCCGGTGCCCTTGCGGTGCAGCTTGAAGGGGCTGGCGAAACGCAGCGCCAGGGGCACGGCCAGCAGCAGCAGGAGCAGATAGCCGGGCAGGTTGAACAGTAGGGCATCCAGCCAGGGGTGGCGCTGGCCGGACTCGCTCCAGGTGGCGATCGGAAACAGCGGCTCGGCCTGGGTGGCGTAATCGGCCAGCAACCGGTCGGTCAGGCGACCGCCATTATCGGTCACCGCGTAGTGCTCGCCGCGGGTGGTGTCGACGTAGAGGGTACGGTCACCGATCACGGCGCCACTGATGACGCCGGCGCGCAGATCGGCCAGCAGTACGGAGAAATCGCGGGGCTCCTGGGTCCAGTGTTCGGGGGCCTGCTGCACGCTGGCGAGCATGGCCGTGGCGGTCGGAGCCGGAGTGGAAGGCTTGAGCCACCACCAGCAGGCCAGGCTGACCAGGGTGACGAGGGCGAGAACGCCGGCGATCAGCAGGCGCGGATACTTGGAAACGACGGACTTCTTCATTCACATACCGTTAGGGTAGGAGCGACATCGGACGCGGACTCCCGGATTATCGGCCTGTGGCGAAAAGGGTGAACCTCAGTTCCCTGGAAAACGATGAGTGGACTCACCATCCGTCGAGTATCGTCACGCTTTCGACCTTTTCCGCGGTCCGCAAGACCCTGTTGTTTTGCCGCAGATGTCAGGAGCCAACGCCTTCATGCCCGATCCCATCGATTGCCGAGACGGCCTCGGCGCCTTACCGCCGGTGCTGCTCGACCGCCTGCGCCAGGCCGACGAGGTGCTGGTGCTGACCGGGGCCGGCGTGTCGGCGGAAAGCGGTATCGCCACCTTTCGCGAAGCCCTGACCGGCTTGTGGGCGCGCTTCGATCCGGCGCAACTGGCGACGGCCGCAGCCTTCGTCGAGGACCCGGTCCGGGTCTGGAGCTGGTACGAGTGGCGCCGTGCCCAGGTGCTGGCGGCCCAGCCCAATCCCGCGCATCGCGCCCTGGCGGACTGGGGTAGCCGGCACGGGCGGTTGGGCCTGGTCACCCAGAATGTCGACGACCTGCACGAGCGCGCGGGCAGTGGCGAGGTGATTCATCTGCACGGCAGCCTGCATGCGCCGCGCTGCTTCGAATGCGCGCGGCCCTTGGCAGCGCCGGCGTTGCCGGAAGCCGAGGATCAGCTCGTGGCGCCACCACGTTGTGCCTACTGTGGCGGTCTGGCCCGGCCTGGGGTGGTCTGGTTTGGCGAGTCCCTGCCCGAGGCGGCCCTGGCCAACGCCTGGGCGCTGGCCGAGCGTTGCGACCTCTGCCTGGTGGTCGGCACGTCGGGACTGGTGCAGCCGGCGGCCAGTCTGCCGGAGGTGGCGCACCAGCAGGGCGCCACGGTGGTGCGCATCGATCCGCAACCGGCAGCGGATTTCAGTGGCGACTGGCAACTGCTGGGCGCCGCCGGGGTGATCCTGCCGGCGCTGTTGGAGCGTCTCTAGAGACCTAGTGCAACGCCTGACCGCCGGTCCCCAGGGCATCCAGGGTGCGTTTGAGCGCGGTGTAGGCCTGGCGCTGGTCGTCGTCTTCGGTGAGCAGCCCATCGAACAGAGTGGCGACCAGGGCCGGATCCTGGGCGACGAAGCGATCGATGAGGACGTCGTTGTCCTGGCGCCCGGCGGTGATCAACAGCACGGCGAGCTGGGCGACATAGCGCGCCGCCAGCGGGTAGGCCTTGAGGAAGACCTTGAAGGGCGCATCGGCCAGACCCGGCGCGAAGCCCTTGGCCAGCCCCTGCTGGGCCGCGGCGATGGCCTGGCGGACGGCGTCCTGCCAGTTGCCGGCGGTCACTGCCCCTGCCGGCAGGGCGCGGCGCATCTGGCCCAGCAGGCTGTTGAGGAAGATGCGGCGATTGGCCTGGTAGTCGTCATCGGTATCGAGCAGTTCGCGGCGAATACGGGTCAGAACGCGATCGTCCTCGGCATCGGCGGTCACTGCCTGCTTGAAGGCCAGGGTCAACTCGCGATCCAGCAGACCGGGCTTGCGGCCCTCCAGTTCGGCCTGCAGCAGCGGGCCGCTGGAGTCGGCGAAGAAGAAGCGTTCGGCATGGGGCGCCAGGCGCTCGCGCAGGCGCGGCCAGAGCTCCGCCGCGAACAGTTGCTCGGCCGTGCCGCCGGAGACGATGACGCGGTGCTGCGGCGCCTCGGCCAGATAGTCGAACAGCGCAGGGCTATCGAGCGCGGTGCGATCGACGATGAGGTAACGGTGCTTCACGGCAACTCCTGAATACGACGGCCGGACCTTTCGAGGCGCGGCGGGATGGCCGTTAGTCTATAGGAAGGTGGGAACGCTTGGCCCGGCCTTTGGCCTAATCAGGCAGGGTGCAGCCCGCGACACCCTTCCTTTCGCGGCCGGAGGACACCAAGATGCGCAAGACCCCGCTGATCCTCGCCCTGAGCGCTGCCCTGGCCCTGGTGGCCGGTCCCAGCCTGGCCGCCAGCAGCAACAACGACGCTGGAGTGACCGGCAACGGCATCGGCGCGCCCGGCAGCTCCAACACCAGCAACAGAGACAGCGCCGACGACACGTCCAGCGCCAAGCCGTCCACCCAGAAGAAGGCCGACAAGACGCCTGCCACCAAGGCCCAGGGCAGTCAGCAGAAGCGCGTGCTTAACGATTGATGGACAAACGAAAGGCGCCTCGCGGGGCGCCTTTGTTCGACCGCTCGATGCGATCTCAGGAGGCGCGGGTGTAACGCACCTGCCAGTCGAGTCGCTCATGGGTCGCCCGCTCGATACGGGCGCGGCTGTCGCAGATGAAGGCTTCCAGCAGGGAGTTGTCCAACAGGTCGACCCGGGCGATGCGGCGTTGCAAGAGGGCCGTGCCGTTGGGTGCATAGACCTCGACGTTGAAGGTCGCAGGATCCTGGGCGGTCATGGCGCACAGCATCGGTTGAAAAGCGCCCTTGATAATGGTGTTCGCATCCGTGAACTTCAGCGGCTCGGCCATCGCAATCACTCCTGTCAGCTATAACGCTTCGACCGATTCTTGCGGTGCCCGTTCGATTTTCGCCATGACCGACTGGCAGATTTGTGATGCAGGCGGTGGCCTTGCCTGCGCACGGGACAGCCGGTCAGTTGATCAGGGTGCCAAAGGCCTTGTCCGCCTCTATGACCTCGGGCAACTCGCCCAGCAGGTGATCCAGATCCACGCCTTCCAGCAGGGGATTGGCCAGGGCGGCCTTGGCCTGGTCATTGATGCCACCGTGGCGGCGCAGGACAGAGGACACCAGCCGGGCCTGAGCGACCATCCGCGCCTGGGTGGAATCCTCGGGTGCATCCTGGGGATGCAGCTGGTAGGCGATGGCATGCTGGATCACCACCGGCAGTTGCCAGCGGCGGGCCAGCTCCGCGCCCACCTCGGGGTAGCCGAAGCCGATGGCCTGGTCGGCGGGCACCGGCGCGCGTTGCTCGGCGTCGATGCGCGCGGCGATGTCGGGCGCCGCCGTCTTGATCAGCAACTCGCCGATGCTGTGCAGCATGCCGCAGGTAAAGGCGGTCTCGGGATCGGCGCCGGCCTGGCGGGCGAGAACGCGGCAGATGCTGGCCACATCGAAACTGTGCTGCCAGAAATCCCGCGGATCGAAGCTGGGATTGTGGCGGAAGGCCGCGGTCACTGCCGAGGCCAGCACCAGGGTGCGCAGGGCGTCGAAACCCAGACGGATGGCCGCGCCTTCGATGCTGGTGGAGGGACGGACGCCACGAAAGCGCACCGAATTGGCCAGGCGCAGGACCTTCGCCGACAGCACCGGATCCAGGGCCAGATTGCGGGCCACGTCTTCGATGCTGCTGTCCGGATCGTCGAATTGCTGGATCAGCTCCTGAGCCACCTTGGGAATGCTGGGAAGGGTATGCAGGTGATCGAACAGAGCATCGATTTCCATGATGGCGCCTGGTTTGTTCTATACCGGTAGTGGAAGCTGATAAAGCCTTGGAAGCATGAACGACGGCCTGGGCACTGCCAAGCCTAGTCGAAACTCCCGAAGCGAAGAGCTTAGCGGGACGGGCGCGCCGGTCCGCAGAGTGAGCTGACCGATGGCGTCATTTCGCCGCCGTCCGTTTGGTCAGTCTGCTCGCAGGCGTCGTCCTATGCGGTCTTGTCACCAGCAGTGCGATGTTCAGACGTCTATTGTCTTGCTTGAGTCCGCTTTCCGCCGACGACGGGCCACGAATGGGATAGCATCCGGTGATATCGGTTGGCCACTAAATTTGGCGTTCGAGTTGTGCAATGACTTATCAGACTCATATCCGCCAGATGCTGCAGTTGCCCAATGTGCTGGCGCAGAGCACCGGCATCCTGGGCTGGTTGATCAGCGTGCTGATCAACCCCTTTCTGACTGCCGGGGTGCCGGTGTGGGGCTGGCTGGCCTTTGCCGGCATGATCGGCTCTTGCCTGGCGATGACCACTGCGCGCCGCTTCGCCGTCTGGCGCCTGTTCGCCCTGGTGTTCGTGCTGTTCGAGGCCCTGGCCTTCCGCTTTCAGATCCTCGGCATGGGCGAGGCTGGCCATGCCTGGATGATCCCCACGGCCATCGTCATCATCCTCGGCTCGACCATTCTCTTTTCCCATGTGCTCGATTACGGCATCGCCGCCGGTGCGGTCTGGCTGCTGCTCTTCTATGGCGAGCTGGACACCGTCACGGCAGCGGCCCTGCCGCTGTTCGCGGTGATGCTGGGCGCCAGCCTGGCGCTGGGGCTGCTGCTCAACGCCACCTTCGTGCGTATCGTCGCCACCACCCTGGAGCTCAAGGAGCGCTATCGCCTGCAGGCGGAAACCGATGCCCTCACCGGGATCAGCAACCGCCGTGCGCTGATGCTGGACGCGGAGCAGGTCTGCCGTGAGGGCTCCCCGTCCTGGTATTTCGTCATGCTCGACATCGATGACTTCAAGCGGATCAACGACAGATTCGGCCACGACGTGGGCGACCAGGTGCTCAAGGAAACCGCGCTGATCCTTGGCAGGCATTTCCCCGACGGCCATTTCGGACGCCTGGGCGGCGAGGAATTCGGGGTACTGCTCAAGCCCGACGACGAGCGCCACCTGGCGCAGCGGCTGCAGGCGCTGCTGGACGACATCCGCAGCAACACCCGCACCGGCACCTGCTTTTCCTTCAGTGCAGGCGTGGCACGCTTCGCGCCGGGCTACCAGCCCTCGGACCTGCTCAAGCAGGCCGACAGCGAGCTCTACCAGGCCAAGCGCGCGGGCAAGGACCGGGTGCACTATCGCGGCGGCATGATCTGCGGCTAAGGCAGGCCTGACCGGTCCTGGACGGCGTCCGTCTCCGGCGGTGGATGGGTGCGATTGCGGCCCAGGTGCTTGGCGCGATAGAGGGCGGCATCGGCGCTGGCCAGCAGATCGGCGGGCTGCGGCGGTGGCGATTGACCAGGCGGCTGGACGGCGATACCAAGGCTGACGGTGATGCGACCGAAAGGACTGGTGGCATGGGCCACCTCCAGCACCTGCAGGCGTTCCTGGACCGTGGCGGCCACCCGCTGGGCGCCGATCTCGTCGCAATTGGGCAGCAGCAGGACCATCTCCTCGCCGCCGTAGCGTGCCGCCAGATCGCCCGGGCGCCGCGCCGCTGAGGCCACCACGCCGGCCACGGCCTGCAGGCAGCGATCGCCCGCCGGATGGCCATAGTGATCGTTGTAGGCCTTGAAGTGATCGATGTCGATCATCAGCAGGCTGAGCGACTGCGCGTTGCGCTGCGCCCGGGCCAGCTCCACCGGCAGCAGGTTGTCGAACTGGCGACGATTGCCCAGCCCGGTCAGGCTGTCCTTGAGGGTCAGCAGGTGCAGCTCGTCGTGGGCCAGGCGCAGGGCCGCCGCGCTGCATTCGCCGGCGCGGATCTCGCGCAGCAGGCTGAAGCCGAAGATCAGCATGCCGACGATAATGAGGCCGACCACCGTCACCGATCTCAGCATGTCCTGGCGCCAGCTGGCGAGGATGTCGCTCCTGGAGATACCGGCCAGGGCCACCAATGGATAGCCTTCCAGATGCTGGAAGGCATAGAGGCGTTCACGGCCGTCGATCATGGCCCGTACCAGGGCGCTACCGTTGGGCGCCTGGGTCACGTACTGGCGAAACAGCTCGCTGCTGGCGAGCGGGGTGCCGACGTGCGCGGGTACATAGGGACGGCGGACCATCAGGGTGCCGTCATCCTGCGCCAGGGTGATGGCACCCCGGGCATCCAGCTTGAACCGCTCGTAGTAGTCGACGAAGTACTGCAGGCGGATGGTGGCGAGCAGGACGCCGGCAAAGCGACCGTCGCGGTCCTCCAGGCGACGTGATACCGGAATGATCAGCTCCTGGGTGCTGCGGCTCTCGATCACCGCGCCGACGTGCAGCACATCGGTGGCGTGCTGGCGGTGAAACTGGAAGTACTCGCGATCGGCGTTGCTGGCCCGGGGCGGGGCACTGCTCTTGTCGGTCACCCGCCAGCCGCCGTCGCGATCATAGATGAACAGCCCGTGCAGTTGCGGCAACAGGGCGGCCTGGCGCGCCAGCAGGCGATGCACCCGAGGGCGGTCCATTTGGTCGAGGGGTTGATCCTCCAGCCGGTCACGGATACTGACCAGCAGCGAATCCGCTTCCTTGATGGCGTCATCGGCATGTTGGGCCACCGCCAGGGCAATGTTGCCAACATCGCTGCGCGCACTGGCGAAGGCGTTCTGGTAATTGCGCCACACCTGCCAGGATTCCAGCGCCAGGATCACCGCGACCGCACAGACGAGCAGCCACAGCGCCCGGCGCTGGGTGGCCGGATTACGCGGCGGGAGGGGGGTATCGTCAGCGTCGACCATGGCGGGGCTGCTTCCTCGTCCTCGGTGTGCAAGAGACCGCTAGCCGGCCGATTCACGCCACTACACGGGGATAAAAGTCAGACAAGTCTACAGTTTCGTCGGAATCTTGCAGAGAGAACGAATCGTCGTGCCGCGCCTGTGGTCATTAGCGATACGGCCGTCGCTGGGACGGCGCCCTGTCAATGCCCGACCAGGAGGTCACAGATGTCGCAGATCGCCGAACAGATCGTCGAAAACGCCATGCAGCGCATCGAGGAGAACGAGTCGCAGCATGCTGCCGATCCCGTACGCAATTTCTCCCTGACCCTGACCGATCCCGCGGAGATCCGGGTTGGCGCGGAGATCTACTTTCTCTTCGAACAACGCCTCAAGGGCTTCTATCCGGATGCACGGGTGGTGGTCCGCGGCCATGCCGCCGAGGGCTACAACATCACCGCCCAGGTCGAGCGCCGCCGCTCGGCCTGATCGCTCCGCCCGCATCCTCCGTCAGGTGCGGGCCAGCTTGACCAGTTGCCGGGCCAGTAGCGGTCCGGTCAGCACCACCCCGATCAGGCGCAATGCCTGCATGGCCAGTACCAGGCCAACATCGGCATGGGCATCCACGGCGATGATGGCCATGGAATCCAGTCCGCCCGGGCTGGTCGCCAGATAGGCCGTGAGAAAGTCCACGTGCATCAGCTTCGCCATCAGCAGCGCCGACAGGGCGCAGAGGGCGATCAGCAGCAGCGAGGCAAAAATCATCTTGGGCAGGGCGCGCCAGACGTAGGCGACCGTGGCCCGATCGAATCTCAGTCCCACATAGCAACCCATGGCGCCATAGGCCGCCGCGAGCAGCAGATGAGGCAGGGTGATGTCCAACCAGCCATTGAGTTGCAGCAGCGTACCCAGGGCGATGGGCAGCAGCAGGGCGCCAGCGGGGAACAGGCGACCGCCCAGCCAGCTGCCGGCCAGGGCTACTGCCAGGGTCAGCATGAGATTGAAGGCGAAATGGCCGTCCAGGCTGACCACCGCGGCCTGATGACCAGTGCCGCTGCCCTCGGCCCCCAGCAGCCGGCCGACCAGGGCACTGATCAGCACCACGCAGACCACCCGCACGTATTGCATGGTGGCGACGATCCGTGGATCGGCGCCGTATTCCTCGGCCATGGCCACCATGGCGGCGGCCGCGCCGGGCGTGGTGCCCCAGGCGGCGGTGCTGCCGGGCAGGCCGCCGAAGCGTACCAGCAGGGCACCGGTGAGCAGGCTGAGCAGCACGGTCAGGGCGGTGGCCAGCAGCATCACCGGCCAGTGCTCGGCGACGGTGAGCAGGACCGCGGTGGTCATGGCGTGGGCGATCAGGCAGCCCACCACGCCCTGGCCAGTCTGGAACAGTCGACGGGGCAGACGGATGGTGGCGCCGCAGACGCCGAAGGCGATGGCCACCAGCATGGGGCCGAGAAAGAGGGCCGCGGGCACCTGCAGCCAGCTGAGTCCGCCCCCGACCAGGGCGGAGCAGAGGATCAGGGTCAGCCATTGCAGCAGGGGAGGATGGGGCGAGGGTACAGGTGGGGTGGGCAAAGCGGTCTCCGAACGGCGGGGGACCGGCGAGGCGTACCGACCCCGGGGCCGGCACGGGACCGACCCTGGGGCGATTATACGACCTTTGTGGCTTTCACTGGCCTTTCAGTCACTGAAAAAACCGCTGGTTAGCGCACCAGGTGCAGGAACTGCAGGTGGCGTTCGTACTGGTCGAGCATGTCGTTGAGGATCTGCTCGCGGTTGTAGCCCACCAGGTCGTAGTCCTGGCTGCCCTCGGTGAGATGCACCTCGGCGCGGTAGTAGCGACGATTTTTCAGGTGCAGGCCGCCGATGCCGGCGCGGGCAAAGGAAGGCGTGAAATAGCCCTGCATGATCACCTGGTAGATGAAGGGATGCTCTTCACCGTGGCCGATGATGAGTTGCAGGTTGGCGTTGGTGGCGTCGAACTGGGTCTCCACCACCAGGCCTTTCTCCCGCGAGACCTCGACCATCTCTTCCATGGCCGGACGCACGGTGCTGTCCATGAAGCGATAGACCTCGTCCCGCGAGGGGAAGTACACCGCCTGGGACAGCCGCTGGCGCCAGCCGCCGTGCCGCGCCTTGCCGTTGGTCGCCACCGGCGCCAGGGAGTGCAGCCGCGCGCGCTGGCGCTGGGACTCCAGGTGCAGCGCCTTGTGCAGGCCCCACATCATAAGCAGCACCACCACCGAGAAGGGCAGCGAGGTCAGCACCACCGCCGATTTCAGCGCATCCATGCTGCCGGCGAACAGCAGCCCGCCGGTGACCAGGGCCACGGCCGCGCCCCAGAACACCCGCAACCACTTGGGACCGTCTTCGTTGGCTTCACCGCCCTTGGACGACAGGGTGGACAGCACCACGGTGCCGGAGTCGGCCGAGGTGACGAAGAAGACGAAACTCACCAGCACGGCGACGCTGATCACCGCGCGGCTGGCCGGGTAGGTTTCCAGCACCTGGTAGAAGGCCATGGCCGGATCGGTGAGGGCGGTCTGCGCCAGACCGGTCATGCCCTGGCCAAGCACCAGCTCCAGGGCGCTGTTGCCGAAGATCGACAGCCAGGCCAGGGTGAAGCCCAGGGGGATGAACAAGACGCCAAAGACGAATTCGCGAATGGTGCGGCCGCGGGAGATACGGGCGATGAACAGCCCGACGAAGGGCGCCCAGGCGATCCACCAGGCCCAGTAGAACACCGTCCAGCCACCGAGCCAGTCGGAGGGCTCGTCATAGGCGTAGAGGTCGAAGCTCTTGCCTGGCAAGGCCGAGAGGTAGTCACCGATGTTCTGGATCAGGGTGTTGAGCAGGTGCTGGGTCGGACCGGCGAACAGCACGAACAGCAACAGGGCGACGGCCAGCACCATGTTGATGTCGGACATGATGCGCACGCCCTTGTCGACGCCGGACACGGCCACAGCGATGGCCGCGCCCATCATCAGCACGATGAGGATCAGTTGCACCCAGTGGCTGTGGCTGATGCCGAACAGGTAGTCCAGTCCGGCATTGAGGTGCAGCACGCCGAAACCCAGGTCGGCGCCGAGGCCGAAGATGGTGGCGATGATGCCGAAGGCGTCCACGGCATGGCCGATGGGACCGTTGATGCGCTTGCCGATCAGCGGATAGAGCGCCGAACGCAGGGCCAGCGGCAGGTTGTGGCGATAGGCGAAGTAGGCCAGCGCCATGGCCACCAGGGCGAAGACCCCCCAGCCGTGCAGGCCCCAGTGCAGGAAGAGGATCTGCATGGCCTGGCGTGCCGCCGCCGGATTACCCCCTTCGCCGGCGGGGGGCTGGGCGAAGTGGGTCAGAGGTTCGGAGACGCAGAAGAAGAACAGGGTGATGCTGATGCCCGCGGCGAACAGCATGCCGGCCCAGGACAGGTAGCTGAACTCGGGTTGGTCGTGGTCGGCACCGAGCTTGATCTTGCCGTAGCCGGACAGGGCGGTGACCACCACGAACACCAGATAGAGCGACATGGCGAGCAGGTAATACCAGCCGACCGTGTTGGCGGCCCAGGTCTGGGCCTGCAGCAGCCAGGCGCCGGCCTGCTCGGGACGACCGATGACGGCCAGGGAAAACAGCAGGATCACTGCAGCCGCGCAATAGAAGGCGGGGGGATTCAGCTTTACGGTGCCGGATGAGGGCGTCGCACTCATGGGGACTCCTTGCGAACTGCCAAAGGGAAAGAATTCTTTTTTTATTGATCGTTCGATTAAAAAAGAATACCACAGGAGACCCCTGAGGTGAACGCTTCGAGTCAGCGAAGCGCTGAAAGTTGCCGTTTAGAAGTCTTGCTTATGCCGGTGGTCGACTTTGGTCGAGCCCAGGCCGAATGGTCAGAACCGTGACCCCTTGGCAAAGTCTGTAAGTTATGACTCAAGCATCTTCTCCACTCGGCTCCTATCGTCCACTACTGTTGCTGGTAGAGGACGAGCCGTTGCTGCGGGAGTTGGCCACCGAGGCGCTGGAGTCCTTGGTAGATCTGCAGGTAGTGGCCGTATCGACCGCCGATGCGGCCTTGAGCTATCTGGAACAGACCGGTGCCCGCATCGATATCCTCTTTACCGATGTGCGCATGCCGGGACGGCTGGACGGCGAGGCCCTGGCCCAGTTGGTCTCCCAGCGTTGGCCGCATATCCCGGTGATCCTCACCTCCGGCGACCGTCTGACCGTATCCCGCGGCGCCGGTCGTACCCGCTTCATGCCCAAACCCTGGCATATCGACGACATGGCCAATTGCGTCAACGAGGCGCTGGGGCAGAGTCGGGTGGCGTGAGGAGGCTGGCTTCCCGGCGGCGTCGCCATCACTGCTCGAAGTTGACCGGTAGGAGCGGCCCATGGCCGCGATTGCAGCTATGCAGGCGGCTCGGTCTAAACCCTGAATTACTCAAGGGTAACCTTGCGGCTGCGGCCCCTCACCCCAACCCTCTCCCAGGGGGAGAGGGGGCTGCCCGAGCAGGCGTTTGGCTACCTTCGTTTGGCACCGTAGCGTGGAAAACGGCGCAGCCTTTTCCACAGTAGCTACGTACCGCGCTGTGCCCTCACCCCAACCCTCTCCCAGGGGAAGAGGGGGCTGTCCGAGTGGGTTTCTGGCTTTATCCGCTCCAGCAGGATCGCGATCAGCTATCGGGCTGCACCCGCAGGGGCGGCCGCATCGACTCACCCTACGGCTGCCACTGCGGATCCTTGCCGCTCAGCTTGCGATCCAGGAAGAAGGCGGTGCTGATCAGGGCCAGGTGCGACAGGGCCTGGGGCAGGTTGCCCAGCGGGTAGCCGCGCTTGTCCAGTTCCTCGGCGTAGAGGCCCAGGGGGTTGGCATAGCCCAGCAGTTTTTCGAACTCCAGGTGGGCTTCGTCGACACGACCGGCGCGGGCCAGGCATTCGACGTACCAGAAGGAGCAGGCGACGAAGGCGCCTTCTTCGCCCTTGAGGTTGTCCGCTGGCGTATCGGCCGGGTTGTAGCGACGGATCATGCCGTCATAGGCCAGGTTGGTCTTGATGGCGTCCAGGGTGGATAGCCACATGGGATCGGTGGCGCTGACGAAGCGCACCAGGGGCATCAGCAGCAGGGCGGCGTCCAGGCTCTTGCCGTGGCGGGTCGAGGTGAAGTGCCCCAGTTCGGCGTTCCAGAAGTTGTCCCAGATGTCTTCCTGGATGGCGGCGCGCGCGGCGTACCAGCGTTCATAGGGCATCGGCAGCGAACGCTTGACCGACAGGCGCATGGCGCGGTCGATGGCCACCCAGCACATCAGCCGTGAATGCAGGAAGTGCTCGGGATCGCCGCGCATCTCCCAGATACCGGCATCGGGTTGGTTCCAGTTCTCGCAGACGTGGTCGATCATCCGCACCACGTCCTTCCAGCCATGGTGGGAGATGGCTTCGCCATACTTGTTGGACAGGTAGATGGCGTCCATCAGCTCGCCATAGATGTCCAGCTGAATCTGCTGATAGGCCTCGTTGCCGATGCGCACCGGACTCGAATTGGCATAGCCCGCCAGGTGGTCGAGGGTTTCCTCGGGCAGGTCCAGGCCGCCGTCCAGGCGATACATGATCTGCAGCTTTTCCGGGGCGTTGTGGCTGTTTTCCACGCACTGGCCGACCCAGTGGGTGAAATCCTTGGCTTCGCGGGTGTAGCCCAGGCGCATGAAGGCGTAGACGGTAAAGGAGGCGTCGCGGATCCAGGAGGCGCGATAGTCCCAGTTGCGTTCACCGCCCAGGGCTTCGGGCAGGCTGAAGGTGGCGGCCGCTGCGATGGAACCGTGCTTGCAGGAGGTCAGCAGCTTCAGCGCCAGGGCCGAGCGGGTGACCATCTCGCGCCAGCGGCCCTGGTAGTGACTCTTGGCCGCCCAGGAGGTCCAGTAGGAGAGGGTGTCCTCGAAGCAGAGATCGCTCTGGCCGGCGACGACCTTGTCGTCTTCCTCGCAGCCAAAGACGAAATCCAGCTGCTGCCCCTGCTCCAGTTCGAATTCGGCCAGGGCGGCGTTGCCGTCCACCTGCAGGGTGACGCTCGAGGCCAGGCGCAGGGTCGGCTGGCCCTTGGCCTCGAACAGCGCGCCACCCTCCACCAGGCGCGCGCGGGTCTCGGCGCGGGCATAGTCGTGGGCCGGGGCGCAGACCAGGCGGAAGCGGCAGCGTCCGGCCACCACCTGTACGCGGCGGACGATGCGCGGCTTGGTGTCCTCGCTGCTGCACACCGGCATCAGGTCGGTGACCTCGGCGACGCCGTCCGCCGACAGCCAGCGGGTCTGCAGGATGTTGGTATCGGGTAGGTAGAGCTGCTGCTCGCGGGCGTCTTCCCAGACCGGGGCCAGGCTGAAGTAGCCGGCCTTTTCCGAATCGAGCAGGGCGGCGAACACCGAGGGGCTGTCCAGATTCGGCCAACAGAAGTGGTCGATGGTGCCGTCGGTGGCGACCAGGGCGCAGGTGCGCAGGTCGCCGATGACACCGTGGGCGCCGATACTGCGGCGGGCGTGCACGGAGGAAGAATCAGCCATTGTCTTCGAATCCCGGATAGAGGCACATGCCACCGTCGACGAACAGGGTGGTGCCGACGATGTAGTCGGCCAGGTCGCTGGCGAGAAAGACCGCCACGTTGCCCACGTCGTCGACATGGCCGACGCGCTTGTAGGGGATCAGCCTGAGCAGTTCGCGTGCCTTGGCCTCGTCACCGGTCACCTCTTCGTTGATGGCGGTGGCGATGGCGCCCGGGGCGATGCTGTTGACGCGGATGCCTTCGGCGGCCACTTCCTGAGCCAGGCTGCGCATCAGCAGGTTGACCCCGCCCTTGGAGGCGGCGTAGTTGACGTGGCCGGCCCAGGGGATGACCTCGTGGACCGAGCTCATGTGGATGATCTTGCCCAGGGCGCTGGAGATGCTTTCGTCGCGGCCCTGCTGCCGGAACTGGCGGATCGCCGCCCGGGCGCAAAGGAACTGCCCGGTGAGATTGGTGTTGATCACCGTGTTCCAGTCCTTGAGCGACATGTCGGCCACGGCCGCATCCTTCTGCAGGCCGGAGTTGGCGACCAGGATGTCCAGGCGGCCGAAGGCTTCTAGGGTGCGGTCGAACAGCGCCTGGACCGCGGCCTCGTCGCCCACGTCACCGCCGACGGCGATGGCGCGACCGCCGGCGTCCTGGATGCGCTTGGCCAGTTCCTCGGCCGGTTCGGCGCTGGAGTGGTAGTTGATGGCGACGGCGGCACCGGCCTTGGCCAGGGCCTCGGCGACGGCGGCGCCGATCCCGGAGCTGCCGCCGGTGACCAGGGCGACCTGGCCGTTGAGGGAAAGCTGCATGTCCAGACTCCTGCACGGGAAAAGGTGTCTGACTGCTGACCGCCACGCTCGCGTCTAGGTTCAGCCCGCAGGCGTTGCCGGATGTTCAGGCCGAGGCCGTGCGGAACAGACTCATGCGCCGCTCCAGATCCTCGGCCAGTTCCGCCAGCTGGCGACTGGCGCCGGCGATCTGCTGCGAACCGCTGGCGGTTTCCAGGGTGGCGGCATGGATGCGGTTGATGTTCTCGTTGACCTCCTCGGCCACGGCGGTCTGCTGCGCCGCGGCGGTGGCGATCTGCGCATTCATGGCGTTCACCGAGCCGACGTCCGCCTGGATGGCCGCCAGGGCCGCGACGGCGCGCTGGGTCAGCGCGGCGGTCTCGTGGGCCTGGCCGCGGCTCTCTTCCATCTGCGCCGAAGCGCGCCCGGCGCCTTCCTGCAGGGTGGCGATCATGGCGCGGATCTCGCGGGTCGATTCCTGGGTGCGGGTGGCCAGGTTGCGCACCTCGTCGGCCACCACGGCGAAGCCACGGCCCTGCTCACCGGCGCGAGCGGCCTCGATGGCGGCATTCAGCGCCAGCAGATTGGTCTGCTCGGCGATGCCGTTGATGACGGCGACGATGTTCTCGATGCTGGCGCTGTCGCTGGATACCTGTTGCACGGTGACGCTGGCCTGCTCCAGCG
This sequence comes from Pseudomonas sp. PLB05, assembly GCF_021106615.1. Classification (NCBI taxonomy): domain Bacteria; kingdom Pseudomonadati; phylum Pseudomonadota; class Gammaproteobacteria; order Pseudomonadales; family Pseudomonadaceae; genus Pseudomonas; species Pseudomonas sp. PLB05. The sequence continues at coordinate 1,060,685 of NZ_JAJOHO010000003.1, read as the reverse complement.
CCTGCACCAGTTGGCCGATGGCCTGGCCGGAACGGGTCACCAACTGATTGCCGGTGTCCACCTGGGCGCTGGCATTGCCGGTGGCCTGGGCGGCCTGGGCTGCGTAGCCGGCGACCTCGCCGATGGTGGCGGCCAGCTCGGTGACCGCCGCGGCCATGTGCTGGGCCTGGTTGGACTGCACATCGGTGTGGCGCTGGTTGGTCTGGGCGGTGCCTTGCAGCTGGGCCGCCGCCGTGGCGACCGAGCTGGCGGTATGGCGCACCTGGACGATGGTCTCGCCCAGGTGTGCGGTGGCGCTGCCCAGGGTGCCCATGACGCTGTCCGGGTGACGGGTGGCAGGGCGCTCGTCCAGCCGGCCCTCGGCCAGCCGGCGGATGGCGGCGGCCACGGCATGGGGTTCGCCGCCCAGGGTCGCCCCCATCTGACGGATGATCAGCACGGAAACGGCCACGCTCAGCAGCAGGGCGAGGGCACAGGTCACCAGCATCAGCCAGCGGAAGCCGCCGGCGATGCCGCGGACCTCGCTCAGATGACCGCTGGCGATGGCCTCCTCGTGATCGATGAGCGCATTGATGCGCTTGAGCCACTCGACATAGGCCGGCGAGACGCGCTCCAGCAGGAACACCCGGGCGCCTTCCAGATCACCGGTCTGGCGCAGTTGCAGCAGGCGGTCGGTCAGGGGCAGGGCGGTGCCTTCGATGTCCTTGATGGCCGCCAGCAGGCGCTGTTCCTCGGCGGTGGCGCCCTGGCTGACGAACAGCTGATCCATGGGCTCGGCGGACTGGCGATAGAAGGCCTTGAGTCGGTCGATGTCGGCCAGGCGACTGGCCAGGGGCGCGGCGTCGTGGATCAGCACCGTATCGCGAATGGCGATGGCGCGGTCGTGCACGCTGCCGCGGAAGTTGATGGCATAGCGCTGCTTGACGCTGGCGCCCTGGCTGACAGCGGTCAGGGTGTCGTCGATGACGCCGACGCGCTGAACGCCCACCAGGGTGATCAGCAGCATCAGCACCAGGATCAGGCCGAAGCCCAGGCCCAGGCGGGCGGCCATGGAAAGAGGGGTACGCATGCAGACCTCAACGCTTGAAAGGATGTGTCTTGTATCACATTTTGCGGAAAAGGTTTGCGCGATAAGGTTATTCCGGAGCGAGCGGTCATCCCCTGGGTATGAGTGGCAATTCGGGTGACAGGGCTGGATTCATCCGTCCTGGCGCGGCTCCGTCAGCCGGTCGCGCCTGGCCAGGCTCGGGAACAGCTTCATCCAGACCCTGGTGATCACCAGGGTGCCGACGCCACCCAGCACCACCGCGGGCACCGTGCCGAAGAAGTGCGCGGTGACCCCCGATTCGAATTCGCCGAGCTGGTTGGAGGCACCGATGAACAGGCCGTTGACCGCACTGACCCGACCGCGCATGGCATCCGGGGTCTCCAGCTGGACGAAGGAGCTGCGGATCACCACGCTGACCATGTCGGCGGCGCCGAGAACCACCAGGGTGCCCAGCGAGAACCACAGCGAGGTGGACAGGCCGAAGGCGATGGTGGCGACGCCGAACAGCGCCACCGAGCCGAACATGATGCGACCCACGTGGCGATTGAGACTGACATAGGCGAGCAGAAAGGACATGCCCAGGGCGCCCACGGCCGGTGCCGAGCGCAGCAGGCCCAGGCCCCAGGGTCCGGTGAGCAGGATGTCGGCGGCGAACACCGGCAGCAGGGCGGTGGCGCCGCCCAGGAGCACGGCGAAGAGATCCAGGGAAATGGCGCCGAGCACGTCCGGGCGACTCTTGATGAAGCGGATGCCGGCCAGCAGGTTGTCCAGGGTCGGCTTTTCCTTCTGGCTGGGCGTCTGTCGCGCCGGCAGACTTGTGACCAGCAGGATGGCGATGCCATAGAGCACCACGGCCGGGCCATAGACCCAGGCGGCGCCCAGGGCATAGAGCAGGCCGCCCAGCGCCGGGGCGATGATGGTGGCGCCCTGCATGGCCGAGGCCGCGGCGGCGATGGCGCGCGGAAAGATCGAAGGCGGCACGATGTTGGGCAGCAGCGCCTGGGTGGTGGGCTGCTCGAAGGCGCGCGCGGTGCCCAGGCAGAAGGCCAGGATGAAGATCAGCTCGCGGGTGACCGCCTGATTCAGGCTGCCCACCAGCAGCACCAGGGCGATCAGCCCCTGGCCGGTCTGGCAGAGGGCGGCCACCCGGCGGCGGTCGTAGCGATCGGCGACATGGCCGGTGTGCAGCATGAACAGTACCCGCGGCAGGAACTCCACCAGCCCCACCAGACCGAGATCGAGCACGTTGCCGGTCAGGGAATAGAGGTGCCAGCCGATGGCCACTGTAAGCATCTGGAAGCTGCCGGCGGTGCAGATGCGGGCGAACCAGAAGGCGACGAAGGGACGATGGTGACGCAACTGCAGGGTATCGCCGGACATGGCAGGGACTCACGGGGGCAGAGGCGGCATCTTAGGCCACCTCAAGGCTAATCGTCAGACAACTTGCCGTGGTGGTTCAGCAGTTCACTTGAGGGATGACGAGTGATTCTTGCGGTTCGGCGCGTCCATGGGGCCAGGCGCGACGACGCGGCATGGCAGGGGTATGGCGAGGCGTGGCCACGACGTCCAGAAGCAAAAAGCACCGCCCAAATGACGCAGGTGACTGCCGAAACACCGTCCTTGGGGTGCGACAGCCTGCCCGATGCGACATCGAACCACGTAAGCAAAAGTATCCAGGAGGACTATTCTAAAGCCTGACGTTGATCCACGTCAGCTTCCGACCTGGTCCTTTGGGCTAGCAGCGGCGCCGCCTTTTTAGCGTCCCGCTAGAACCCCAGGCGACGCCGGAGGTTCGAACCTCGGTCAGCGTCAACTCGACCGGCTGCTCTCGACGGCCGGCGTGCCTGAGAGGAATAGCTATGTTCGGCCTCGAAGCCCTGGATCTCGCCCGGATCCAGTTCGCCTTCACCGTATCCTTCCACATCGTCTTTCCGGCGCTGTCCATCGGTACCGCGAGCTTTCTCGCCGTGCTCGAAGGGCTGTGGCTGAAGACCGACAACCATGTCTACAAGGATCTGTATCATTTCTGGCTGAAGATCTTCGCCATCTTCTTCGGCATGGGCGTGGTGTCCGGTCTGGTGATGGCCTACGAGTTCGGCACCAACTGGAGCGGTTTCGCCGATTATGCCGGCGCCGTGACCGGTCCCTTGCTGACCTACGAGGTGCTCACCGCCTTCTTCATCGAGGCCGGCTTCCTCGGCGTCATGCTGTTCGGCTGGAATCGCGTGGGCCGCGGCCTGCACTTCTTCTCGACGGTCATGGTCGCCATCGGCACCCTGATGTCGACCTTCTGGATCCTGTCCTCCAACAGCTGGATGCACACCCCGAGTGGCTACGAGATCGTCGATGGTCGCATCGTCCCGGTGGACTGGCTGGCGGTGATCTTCAACCCGTCGTTCCCCTTCCGCTGGGCGCACATGACCATCGCCGCCTACCTGTCGGTGGCCTTCCTGGTCGGCGCCTCGGCGGCCTGGCACCTGCTGCGCGGCAACGACAACCCGGCGGTGCGCAAGATGTTCTCCATGGCCATGTGGATGGCCCTGCTGGTAGCGCCCATCCAGGCGTTCGTCGGCGACGCCCACGGCCTCAACACCCTGGAACACCAGCCGGCCAAGATCGCTGCGATGGAGGGCCACTGGGAGAATCCTCCGGGCGAAGCGACCCCGCTGATCCTGTTCGGCTGGCCGGACATGGAGCGCGAGGAAACCCGCTTCAAGCTGGAGATCCCGGTACTCGGCAGCCTGATCCTCAAGCACAGCCTCACTGAGCCGATCCCGGCGCTCAAGGACTTCCCCAAGGAAGACCGGCCGCCGGCCTATGTGGTGTTCTGGTCGTTCCGCATCATGGTCGCCCTGGGCATGCTGATGATCGCCGCCGGTCTGTGGAGTGCCTGGCTGCGCTGGCGCGGCAAGCTGTACGAGACCCGCGGCTTCCTGCGCCTGGTCACCTGCATGGGCCCGGTCGGCCTCATCGCCCTGCTGGCCGGCTGGTTCACCACCGAGGTGGGCCGCCAGCCGTGGATCGTCTACGGCCTGTTGCGCACCAAGGACGGGGTATCCAACCACAGCGTCACCCAGCTGAGCATCACCCTGGTGGCCTTCGTGGTGGTCTACTTCGCCGTGTTCGGCATCGGCACCCTTTATGCGTTGCGCATGATCGGCAAGGGTCCGCACACCGGTGAAGGCGACCTGCCCACCTCCGGCGGACCGGGCACCGATCGCCATCCCAAGCGTCCGCTGTCCGGCGCCGATGGCGGCCTGGAAGAAGACAATCCCAATGACCAGCTGACCGGAGACCGCACATGAACGGCATCCCTGGCATCGACCTCCCGCTGATCTGGGCGATCATCATCATCTTCGGTCTCATGATGTACGTGGTCATGGACGGCTTCGACCTGGGCATCGGCATTCTCTTCCCCTTCGTCAAGGGCAAGGAAGATCGCGACGTCATGATGAACACCGTGGCGCCCATCTGGGACGGCAACGAGACCTGGCTGGTGCTCGGCGGCGCGGGGCTGTATGGCGCCTTCCCGTTGGCCTACTCGGTGATCCTGCCGGCGCTGTATCTGCCGCTGATCTTCATGCTGATCGGCCTGATCTTCCGCGGCGTGGCCTTCGAATTCCGCTTCAAGGTCCAGGAAGGCAAGGAAGCCCTGTGGGACAAGTCCTTCATCTTCGGCTCGCTGCTGGCCAGCTTCTGCCAGGGCGTGGCCCTGGGCGCCTTCATCGAAGGCTTCCCGGTGGAGAATCGCCAGTACGTCGGCGGGCCGCTGGATTGGCTGACGCCCTTCTCGATGTTCTGCGGCCTGGGCGTGATCGTCGCCTATGCCCTCCTGGGCAGCACCTGGCTGATCATGAAGACCGAAGGCCCGCTGCAGGCGACCATGCGCCGCCTGACCAAGCCGTTGTTGTTCCTGCTGCTGGCCTTCACCGCGGTGGTGAGCATCTGGACTCCGCTGAGCCAGGCGGCGATCTCCGCCCGCTGGTTCAGCATGCCCAATCTGGTCTGGTTCCTGCCGGTACCGATCCTGGTGGGCGTGGTGACCCTGGCCCTGCTGCGCGCCATCCTGCGCGAGGACTCGCACCATGCGCCCTTCCTGCTGACCCTGGCGCTGATCTTTCTCGGCTACAGCGGCCTGGGCATCAGCCTCTGGCCGAACATCATCCCGCCGGGCGTCTCCATCTGGGAGGCCTCGTCGCCGCCGCAGAGCCAGCTGTTCCTGCTCATCGGCACCCTGTTCATCATCCCCATCACCCTGATGTACACCTTCTGGGGCTACTACGTGTTCCGCGGCAAGGTACGCGCGGGGGAGGGCTACCACTGATGGTCGGCCGCTCGCGCGAACCCAACCCCGCGGACAACAAGCCGCTCTGGCAGCGGCTGGCCTGGATGGCCGGCATCTGGGCCTGCAGCCTGGTAGCGCTCGGCGTGGTGGCCTGGGTGCTGCGGCTGGTGCTGACGGCCGCCGGGCTCAAGTCCCATTGACCCTTCCATGTGTCGGTGGATGAGGCTGCGCCGTCATCCACCCTACGTGGGGGCCTGTTCCAGTGCTGGAAGGTATCCCGCGTGCGGGACCGCCCCCTCTCCCGCTTGCGGGGGAGGGTTGGGGTGGGGTACTTGGCTCAGGTCGCCAAGCTGATTTTCGGCGTTTGCTGATACTCCCTCTTCCGCCCTCGCCGGGCGGGTTACTTTTTGCAGTTGCCAAAAAAGTAACCAAAAACTCTTCCGGCGGGCCGCCGTCGAAGGGCTGTCCTGGCCCTCGACGCCTTTCGCGGCATCCCTGCCGCTCACCCACCTCCAGAGCGGCTGCGTTCGGCCTACTGAACAGGGCGCTTGGGTGCCGGCTGGAAGTATCTTTTTAAAAGCTGGTTAGCCTGGCGTGTTACGTAATGTCCTCGTGCCTTTCATTCAATAGGCATGGCAAGTAGCAAGCGTTAGCCAACGTCTTAAAACCGCTTGAATAACCCTAAACTTTCAGCGGGCACTCCAGTGCCCCGTCTGGCCGGCCGAACGTTAGTGTCGAGGAAGCGGGTGAGCGGCATGGATGCCGCGAAAGGGGCCGAGGGCCAGGACGGCCCTTCGGCCCTGGCCCGCTGGAGCGGCGCTGACGTGAGGGCATCCTGCGCAACGCGCAGGACCGGCTAGTTGGGGCGAGCGTTTTTGGTTACTTTTTGCGCGACTGCAAAAAGTGACCCGCCCGGCGAGGGCGGAACGAGAGCTATCCGAGCACGCCGTGAATCAGCTTGATGACCTGGCCTAATGGCCCCCACCCCAACCCTCCCCCGCAAGCGGGAGAGGGGCTGTTCGGCGTGAAGAGGGGCATATGGCGTGAGGGATTCGTTAGTTCCCTGAATCAGCCAAACTCCCCAAACCTACAACTTTTCCCAGTTATCCCCCTCCCACCTACCCGCTAGCCTGACCCCGTTCCCATCCAGACGAGGAAGGCATCCATGCAGGTTCAAGAAGGCTACGCCGATTTCCAGGGCCACCAGACCTGGTACCGGGTCACCGGCGACCTGGCAAGTGGACGGTTGCCGCTGGTGGTGGCCCATGGCGGACCCGGCTGCACGCACGACTATGTGGACAGCTTCAAGGACCTGGCCGAGCACGGCTGGCCGGTGGTGCATTACGACCAGCTGGGCAATGGCCGTTCCACCCACCTGCGCGGCATCGATCCGGGATTCTGGACGGTGGCGTTGTTTCTCGACGAACTGAACAACCTGCTGCGCCACCTGGGTATCGACCAGTACGTGCTGCTCGGCCAATCCTGGGGCGGGATGCTCGGCGCCGAGCATGGGGTACGGCAGCCGGCAGGGCTGCGGGGGCTGATCATCGCCAATTCGCCTGCGTCCATGGCGCTCTGGCGCGAGGCGGCGGCTGGGCTGCGGGCCGAATTGCCGCTCGAGGTGCAGGCCACCCTGGCGCGACACGAGGCCGCCGGCACGACCGACTCGCCGGAGTACCGCGCCGCCAGCCAGGTCTTCTATGACCGCCATGTCTGCCGGGTGCAGCCGCTGCCGGCCGAGGTGGCGCGGACCTTCGCCGCCATCGACGCCGATCCCACCGTCTATCACGCCATGAACGGCCCCACCGAATTCCATGTCATCGGCAGTCTGCGGGACTGGAGCGTGATCGAGCGGCTAGCGCGGATCCAGGTGCCGACGCTGCTAATTTCGGGGCGCCATGACGAGGCCACGCCGGCCTGCGTGGAGCCCTTCGAGCGGCTCATCCCGAACGTGCGCTGGCGCATCTTCGAGGACTCCAGCCACATGCCCCACGTAGAAGAACGCGAAGCCTGCATGGCCACGGTGGCGGTCTTTCTCGCCGAGCTGGAGCGCCGCTAGGCCTCGGCGTCCAAGGCGGCAGCGATCTCGTCGATACGGGTCTGGCGGTCGTCGGCCTGCAGGCGCGGGCGTGGATTGAGCGCCGACCATTCCGGGTGGGCCCGGGCCACCTGCACGGCGGCGGGCAGCTTGCCCTCGCGCCAGCGCTGCTCGTCGGGGGCGGCCACCTCGATGGCGCCCTGGGCGGCGTGGCCGCGGGTTTCCAGCGCCGCCAATAGCTGACGCTGCCGTAGCGCCAGCAGCCGCAGCACGGCATCGTCGATGGACAGCTCCCGCCCGCCACGCAGCTTGCCGAACAGCCGTCGGCCATAGTGGCCGCCGGTCTGTGCCAGGCCGCCAGCCAGAGCGCCCAGTACCGTGGCGGCGCCCAGGGTCAGGCCACCGGTGAGCAGGTCGAGACCGACCCCCGCCGCGGCACCGGCCGCCACCCCGCCGCCCAGCCGAATGCCCAGCAGGCGCAGGGTTTCCGGATTGAACAGGTCATCGCCCCAGCGGCCGTCCAGCAGCGGCAGGTCGCTGGCATGAGCGTCGCCCGGGCGAAAGCCGAACAGCCGCAGGAGTTCTTCCACGCAACGTTGTTCGCGGCTGCGCAGGGCATCGCGCAATTCGGCGGTCGCGTTGCTCACCTCGGCTTCGCCGGGCGCTACGCTGCGCCGGGCAGCGGCGGCGTCCACCAGCAATTCGGCGATCAGCCGCACGCCCTGCTGATGGCGACGGCGGGCCTGTTCGGCATGGTCGGCGATCAGCCGTTGCAAGGCCGGGCGGCCACTTTCCAGCAGGGTCGCCAGGCTTTCGTAGAGACGCGCCTCGCCATCCGCCGGTGGCGCGACGCTGTCGAAGCGCACCAGGGCGTGCAGGCCGAGGCGGGCCAGGGTGGCGCGCCAGTCGTCGGCGCGGTGGCCCTCGGCGGCAACGAAATTGAGTACTGGCACCAGCGGGCGCCCGCAGCCGGCCAGCACCGCCAGTTCGTCGCGGTACTTGGCCAGCACCGGCTCGCGGGCGTCGATGACATAGAGACCGGCGTCGGAGGCGCGCAGCTGGCGGATCACCTTGGCTTCCTGCTCGAAGCGTTGGCGGGCTTCGACGCTGTCGAGAAAACGGTCGAGCAGGGTGGCGGCGTCCAGGCGTTCGCCGGGTCTTTCCAGCTGCTCCAGGTAGTCGCGCAGGGCGATGGCGTCTTCCAGGCCGGGCGTGTCGTAGAGCTCCAGCAGCGCCTCGCCATCCACCGACAGCCGCGCGCCCTCGACGTGACGGGTGGTGCTGGGGCGATGGGAAACCTCGCCGAAGTCGACGTCGCGGGTCAGGGTGCGCAGTAGCGAGGTCTTGCCGACATTGGTATGGCCGACCAGCGCCAGGCGCAGGGGGCCGCTCATGGATTCGTCTCCAGCCAGGCCAGTTCTTCGAGATCGCCCTCGCAGTGTGCCAGACGCAGGGCATCCAGTGCCTGGCGCCAGTCGTCCAGGCGGACCGGATCGAGCTTGCCACCCAGAGGCGCGGGCAATAGCCAGACGCGGGTCGCCGTGGCGCAGCGCGACAATTCCGCCAACAGCGTCAGGGTACCGCGATCCGGCGAGCGGCGGGGATCGCAGGCGATCAGCAGGCGGCGCGCCGGATAGCGGGTCAGCTGTTCGAGCAGATGACGGCGGCCCTGGCCGTCGTCGAGCACGCCGGCGTCACGCACGCCCTCGGGCAGTGGCGGCGGCCAGGTGTGGTCGGTGAGTTCGAGACCCACCAGCAGCGCCTCGTCGCCGGTGCGGGCGAGGCCACCGGCGTCCTGCTGGGGCAGGTGGGCGGGAGCGGCGTCATTCACGCCCAGGCGTTCGCTGGTGGGCAGCAGGCGTTCGCGCAGGTGCAGATAGCCGGGGCGTTCCACGTCCAGCCGCAGGCGCCCGCGCCCGCGCCGCCAGCGCCACAGGCAGAGCAGGGTCAGCAGCAGCCGTGGCAGTAGGCCATAGACCAGCACCACGCCCAGCAGCCAGCCGGCCCAGGCCTGGCGCGCCGTGGCCAGGGGGCTGGCGGCATCGCCGCTAGCGGCGATGCTGGCCGGGTCGGGCAGGGGAAAGCCCAGCAGCTGGGGCAGGGCGCCCAGTACCTGGGTCAGCAGCACGAAGGTGTCGCTGCCGAGCAGGGTGGTCTCCCAGACGAACAGATAGCTGCGTCCGGAGAGCAGTGCCAGGAGGGTCGCCAGGGCACTGCCGAGGATCAGCAGCCAGAGGCCGTGCACCAGGCCGCCCAGGGCCCAGGGCAGCAGCCGCGCGCGACCCAGCAGCCCGACCAGTGCCGGCCCCAGGTGTAGGGCTCGGGCATCCCGCGCCAGGCGGCCGGAGAGCCACAGCCAGAGTCGCGCCAGCGGTGAGGCCAGTTGCCGTCCACCGCCCAGCAGACCAAGGGCCCAGACCGCCAGGCTGAGCAGATTGAGGCCGAGCAGGCTGCCCAGCGCCCAGAACACATTGACCGGGCGACTGCCGTCACCCAGGGCGCCAGCGGCGAGCCCGGCGCCGCAGAACAGCGCCACGACGCCCAGCAGCCAGGCGGCCAGCACCGCACCCTGGCGCCAGCGGCGCCGCGCGGCCAACAGGCCATCGCGCTGACCGAGCAGCCGGGCACGGGTCACCAGGCGCGTCTCGAAGGCGCCGCCGGCCGCCCGCGCCTGGCGATTGGCTTCGGCGTCTTCCAGCGGGCCGCCGTCTTCCTCGGTCAGGCGCAGGGCTTCGGTCAGCCAGAGGTCTTCGAAGGCGGGGGAGGGGGTTGCGGTCACGCGTCGGTGCCCTTGCGGCAAAAACGCCGAGGATAGTCCCTGGCGCCCCGGCTGTTAACGCCTCTGTTATGCTCTGTCACCATGAAAACCTCTCTTCCCCTGAGCCTGATCGTCGCCGTGGCCGACAACGGCGTCATCGGCATCGACAATCGTCTCCCCTGGCACCTGCCGGCGGAGCTCAAATATTTCAAGGCCGTGACCCTCGGCAAGCCGCTGGTCATGGGTCGCAAGACCTGGGATTCCCTGGGCCGCCCGTTGCCGGGTCGGCTGAATCTGGTGGTCTCCCGTCAGACTGATCTGGTGGCCGAAGGTGCCGAGGTGCGGACTTCGCTGGCCGCTGCGGTCGAGCGCGCTGAGGCCTGGGCCCTTGAGCACCAGGCAGCCGAGATCATGCTGATCGGCGGCGCCCAGCTGTTCGCCGACGCTCTGCCCCAGGCGCAGCGCCTCTACCTGACCCGAGTTGCCCTGGCGCCGCAAGGCGATGTCTTCTTTCCCCCATGGCAGGAGAGCGACTGGCAGCTTGTCTCGCGGCAGGAGCATGCGGCCGAAAACGATCGTCCAGCCTATGCCTGCGAGGTCTGGGAGCGGCGGGACTAGCGCCTGCAGCTTGCGGCTTTCCCGCGTCGCGTCTCCGATCCTTGCCCCGGCCTTAAGTAAAACCTAAGACAGGCATGGCATAAAGACGCTGAGGCAGGCCGCCTGGGCGGCCGGAGGGCACGACCATGAGGGCGATCGACAGCCAGACTTCGACGGCAATGGCAGGGACTCAGCCTGCCAGTACGAGCGCTACCGGCAATCAGGGCGCACCCGCCGCCGACTCCGCCAGCGCGGGGGGAACCCCAGCCGGCACCGATGTCGCGGTGGACCTGTCGCCCGCCGCCCAGCTCATTGCCAGGCTGTTGCCGGGCCAGTCGAACGGTAACAGCGATCTCGACAGCTTCATGCAGATCCTCCAGCAACAGATCCGCAGCCAGGGTACCGACGCCGCCGTGCTCGGCGAGATGCCCGAGGGGGCCAGTCCCGACCGTATCCAGTTGGCGAAGCAGGCGGCCAATCACCTGTTGGTGAGCTATTACCATGACGACAGTCGCTATGCCGACGCCTCCACCCAGGATCCTTTCGCCAACCTGGACAGCGACAGCCTGACGCGTATCGCCAGCGACGATTCGGGCACCTTCACTTCGGCTGAACGTCAGCTCGCCTATTTCGAAGGCGCGCAGCGTGGCACCGATGCGGCCAACGTGGCCTTCTCCGGGCTCTCCCCGCAGGATCAGGGTGCCGCGTCCTGGAACTGGGCTCCCGCCGCCACGGAAGACGCCAGTATCCTCGGTACGCTGAATCCCGGTATGCCGGATTGGCAACCCAATCAGTTGAGCAGCCAGCTCATCGACGGCCTGAGTCCCGGCGGCGTGGCGACCGCTGCCGCTCAGGAAACCGCCCAGTTGTCGGCGCCGACCTTCAACGTCAGCACCGGTGCCGATGGTGCACCCCAGTGGACGGTGCTGCCGGTGGACGAACAGGGCGCAGGGGCAAACACCGCGCTGGATGGCAGTATCCTCACCCAGATGACCGGCGCGACCGCCGCGCCGGCGCTGTCGCTCTATCGCCAGATCGCCGCGTTCGGTTGAGTGGGGCTGTTGGGCTAGGGCCTGCTTGTTGGGCTTCGACGATGAAACCGTCTCAACCCAACCTACGGCGCAGTAGGTTAGCGCTGAGCGCCAGCGAAGCCCAACATCGTGGCGCTCAGGTCTATCTGTTGGGCTTCGACGATGAAGCCGTCTCAGCCCAACCTACGGGTCGGTAGGTTGGCGCTGAGCGCCAGCGAAGCCCAACATCGTGGCGCTCAGGTCTATCTGTTGGGCTTCGACGATGGAGCCGTCTCAACCCAACCTACGGGTCGGTAGGTTGGCGCTGAGCGCAGCGAAGCCCAACGCCAAGCTGACCTCAGATCGCCCGCAGTTTCTTCGCCGGCAGGTAGTCGCGATGGACGCGTTCTTCCACCAGGTACAACCAGCAGGGGCCTTCCACCTGAGGAAAGAGGCGTACTTCCTGGATGCTGCTGGGCTTGGGTTCGCCATTGCCGACCTGCACGGCCACCGTCTGGCCCAGGCGGAAGCGCGGGACCACGCCGGCGTCCACCACGCTCTGCTCGGCCTTGGTCGCGGGGCGGCCCAGGTATTCGCCCAGGTCCACCGGGCCGGAGGGGCCTTCGGCCACGGTGTCCACATGGAAGCTGTAGGCGGTGGCCAGGCCTTCGTCGCCACCGTGGGTCTCACCCTGCTTGATGCGCGACACGGCCTGGTCGAGGGCGGCGTCGAGCGTCAGTTCATTGTTCGATTGCAGGGTGATGACGATGCGGCGTTCGAAGGGGTACTGGCTCATGGTTTCGACTTTTTCGGCAGATAAGGAAAAGAAGGGACATCTTGTGCCCCCTTTGGCCGGCCACTGTCCAGCCGGGGGCGCCTGATCGGTGATCGCGTTTGCAACCCCAGGTGTCCAGGAGGCTCGACGGTCATTCGCGGATGACCGTGCTCGCTGCGCTCAGGCTAGTCATTACGTCGCTTGAGCTGGTCCTTGAGCTGGGTCGGCACCTCGCGAATGATCAGCAGATCCTGGCCTTCGTCGTATTCGATGCGCGAACCCAGCAGGTGCGCTTCGAAGCTGATCGACAGGCCTTCGGCGCGACCGGTGAAGCGGCGGAATTGGTTGAGGGTGCGCTTGTCCGCCGGGATCTCCGGCGCCAAGCCGTAATCCTTGTTGCGGATGTAGTCGTAGAAGGCGCGCGGGGCCTGGTCGTCCATCAACTCGGAAAGGGCGTCCAGGGCCATGGGTTCGCCGCGCTTGGCCTGGCTGCTGGCGTAGTCCACCAGGGTGTCGGTCTTTTCCTTGGCGGCTTCCTCGGGCAGGTCTTCGCTTTCCACGTAGTCGCTGAAGGCCTTGAGCAGGGTGCGGGTCTCGCCCTTGGCGTCGACGCCTTCCTGGCAGCCGATGAAGTCGCGGAAGTAGTCCGAGACCTTCTTGCCACCCTTGCCGCGGATAAAGGAGATGTACTGGCGCGACTGCTTGTTGTTGCGCCATTCCGAGAGGTTGATGCGCGCCGCCAGGTGCAACTGGCCCAGGTCCAGGTGCTTGGCCGGGGCGACCTCCAGGCTCTCGGTGACGGTCACCCCCTCGCTGTGGTGCAGCAGGGCGATGCTCAGGTAGTCGGTCATGCCCTGCTGGTACTGGGCGAACAGCACATGGCCGCCGGTGGAAAGGTTGCTGCTCTCCATCAGCCCCTTGAGATGCTCCACCGCCTGGCGACTGAAGGCGACGAAGTCCTGCTCGCCTTCCAGATAGGCATGGAGCCAGCCGCTCAAGGGATAGGCGCCGGATTCCTCGTGGAACAGGCCCCAGGCCTTGTTGGGCTTGGCGTTGTAGCTGTCATTGAGATCGGCCAGCAGATTCTCGATGGCCTGGGAGTCGGCCAGTTCGGCGTCCCGCGCGTGCAGGGTCGCGGGCTGGCCGTCGGGCTTCTTGTCGATCAGATGGACGATGGCGTGACGGATCGGCATGACGGCCTCGGGTAACGGAGAAAAGTCCGCCAGTCTAACGCCCCCGCGCCCTGGCGGGCAGGCCCTGGGCGCCACAGGCTCAGCGCGCCGCCGTGGCCTGCTTTTCCTGCAGCGCGTTGCCGAGATGCCGGGTCATGAAGGTCGCGGCCTCTTCGCGGTGGCCCTCCAGTAGTAGATCGATCAGCTGCAGGTGCTCCTGGCAACGGCGCTGGGCCTGCTGGCGATCCACCGACTTCTGGTATTCGATCAGTCGGCGCAGGCGATTGAGCCGGCGCAGGGCATCGAGGATGAAGGCATTGCCCGAGCAGCGGGCGATGGTCTCGTGCAGGCGGGTGTTGGCGTCGAAGATTTCCGCGGGTGAGGCCTCGAACACCCGGCCTGCGGCCAGCAGCGCCTGCTCGTCGCGGCAGCGCCGCAATTCACCGGCATCCAGGGTGAAGCCGGCGTCTCGGATGCCGGCGGGTTCGATCAGCAGGCGGAAGGCATAGCTCTGGGCGTAGGCGTCGGGCGAGGTGAGGCCTTCGACGAAACTCCAGCCATAGCCCGGCAGGCGCTCGGCCCAGCCTTCCTGGACGATGCGTCTGAGAATGTCGGCCAGTTGCCCACGGGTGACCTGGTAGCGGCGGATCAGCTCGTTTTCCGTGACCTTGAGCGGCAGTTCGCCCTCGATCCGGTCGCGGGCGATGGTCAGGTACAGGCGTTCGCTGGCGGACACCTCTTCACGCGCCTGGGGCGTGGCGTCCAGGGCCGCGGCGGCCACGGCGAAGCCGCCTTCGGGATGCCGCGCCAGCAGGCTCTGGTCGGCCATCTGCTGCAGGGCGCTGCGCACCGGCGAGCGCGACACCCGCAGCCGCTCGGCCAGGGTGCGCTCGGGCAGCCGGGTACCGACCGCCAGCTGGTGCGAGGCGATGTAGGTGAGGATGTCGGGGATCAGTTGGGAGGCGAGGGTACCCATGGCAGCGCTGGCGAGTCGACCGGAAAGGTCAGGATGCTAGCACGGGACCCACCGGGCGCAGCCGGCAGGTCCCGCTGGCGGTCGCTCAGTCCCCGCTCGGACTGACGTCCATGTCCTTGAGCTTCACCAGGCGGCTCCGATGCTTGAAGCGGTAGCCCAGCCAGACGGCGAGAAACAGCGGCAGGCTGATGTAGGTGGCGGCCAGGCCCAGCCAGTCGACGCCGTGCGGCCCGAACAGGGCGGCATAGTTCTGCCCCAGGGTGATCACCAGGCAGAGGGCGAAGGCCAGCAGCGGCCCGAAGGGAAACAGCTTGGCGCGGTAGGGCAGGTCTTCCAGGCGGCGACCCTGGGCCAGGTAGCCCTGGCGGAAGCGATAGTGGGAGACGGCGATGCCCAGCCAGGCGATGAAGCCGCACATGCCCGAGGTGTTGAGTAGCCAGCCATAGAGGGCCTTGTCGCCGACCAGGGAGGTAAAGAAGCACAGGGCGCCCACTGCGGTGGTGGCGAGCAGGGCATTGCGCGGCACGCCATTGCGCGCGACGCGGGCGAACAGCCGCGGCGCCTTGCCCTGTTCGGCCAGGCTGTGCAGCATCCGGGTCGAGGCGTACATGCCCGAGGTGCCGGCGGAGAGCACCGCCGAGAGGATCACCGCGTTCATCAGGCTGGCGGCGAAGGCCAGGCCGGCGCGCTCGAACAGCAGGGTGAACGGCGAGACCGAAACGTCGGTGGCATCGTTCTGCAAGAGGCGCGGATCGGTGTAGGGAATCAGCATGCCGATGACGAAGATCGCCAGCACATAGAACATCAGGATGCGCCAGAACACCTGGCGGATGGCGATGGGCACGTTCTTGCGCGGATTCTCCGATTCACCGGCGGCGATGCCGATCAGCTCGGTGCCCTGGAAGGAGAAGCCGGCGATCATGGCCACCCCGACCATGGCCTGCAAGCCGCCGACGAAGGGCGCCTCGCCCTGGGTGAACACGGAAAGCCCCGGCGGTTCGATGCCGCTGAAGATGCCGAGGATGGCGGCCAGGCCCAGGCCGATGAAGACCACCACGGTGGCCACCTTGATCAGCGCGAACCAGAATTCGCTCTCGCCGAAGCCCCGTACCGACACCGCATTGAGCAGGAACATCAGGGCGAGGAACAGCGCGCTCCAGATCAGCCCCGGCACCTCGGGAAACCAGAAGCCCATCACCAGCTGCGCGGCCACCAGTTCGGCGGCGATGGTCACCGCCCAGTTGTACCAGTAGTTCCAGCCCAGGGCGAAGCCGAAGCCGTCCTCGACGAAGCGGCTGCCATAGATGGAGAAGGAACCCGACACCGGCTGGTAGGCGGCCATTTCGCCGAGGCTGGTCATGAGGAAGTAGACCATCAGGCCGATCAGCGCATAGGCCGCCAGGGCGCCGCCCGGGCCAGCGGTGGCCACGGTGGCGCCGGAGGCGACGAACAGGCCGGTGCCGATGGAGCCGCCGATGGCGATCATGTTGAGGTGGCGGGGCTTGAGCCGGCGCTGCAGACTCGGAGAGGCGGTGGACATGGAATTTCCAGCTGGCAGTTGAAGGGGCCGGACGTTGGCTCTGGCGGCCATTCTCGGTCATGGATCGCAGGGCGGTGCACGCATCGCCTGCCGCCACCTGCGCGGGCAGGCGGCAAAAAAGCGGCGAAGCTTAGCAGGCTAAGGGCGCCAGGTGGGATGGCGGTCGTCGGTGCGAAGCTGTCGCAGTCCGATCATCGCCAGGCTGAGCTTCGGCTAGCATGAGCCCAAGGTCGGAGAAGGCAGCATAGCGTGATCGATTCAAGAACCTTTGGTAGCGGTATCCAGGGCAAGAACTACCTGCAGTTGCAGTCGACGCGGCCGCGACCGGAATTTTCCCGGCTGGTCGGCTTCATCCTGCTCGATCACTTCTCCCTGCCGTCCTTCACCCAGGCGCTGGATACTCTGGTCACCGCGAACCTGCTGGCCGCCGGGACCTTCGCCACCCAGACCTACAGCCCGACCGGCGCCGAGGTGCTCAGCGACCTCGGCATCGTCATCCGTCCGGATGGCGACTACCGCGCCGTGGAGCAGGCCCGCTTCGACCTGCTGGTGGTCTGCGGCGGGCTGCGGACACCGCTGGAGCTGGATCCGCGTCTCAAGGCGCTGCTGCTGCGCGCCGCCAAGCAGCAGGTGACCCTGTGCGGCCTGTGGAATGGCGCCTGGCAACTGGGTCAGGCCGGGGTACTGGACGGCTATCGCTGCGCCATCCATCCCGAGCACCGCGGCGCCTTCAGCGAGCGGGTGCGTGGTTGCAAGACCTCGGCGGAAAGCCATGTGCTGGATCGCGACCGCCTCACCGCCGCCAGCCCCAGCGGCGCCTTCCACCTCTTTCTCGAATGGATCGGCGCCCAGTGCGGCAGCGCTCTGGCCGATGGCCTGGTCAATATCCTGGCCTTCGAGGAATCGCGCTTCCGCCAGGTCAATCCGACGCTCAAGGTGCAGATGACGCCGCCGCTGCGCGAGGTGGTGACCCTGATGGAGGCTAACATCGAGGAGCCCCTGACCATCGAGCAGCTGTGCGACTACGCCGGCCGCTCGCGGCGCCAGGTCGAGCGGCTGTTCCGCGAGCAGCTCGACACCGCGCCCATGCGCTACTACCTGGAGTTGCGCATCACCGAAGGGCGGCGCCTGCTGCAGCACTCCACCCTGTCGGTGCTGGAGGTGGCGGTGGCCTGCGGCTTCACCTCGGTCACCCACTTCAGCAAGAGATACTCGGCCTACTTCGGCTATCCGCCGTCCAAGGAGCGGCGGTTGAAGTACTAGCCTGCCGGTACGCCGCCAGGCAATGACAACCGTCGAGAAAACGCCTGCATGGCTACTTCGGAGTGTTTCGTCGGTGAGCTGGAACGGCTGCGGGCCGTCCCGCTCGAAACATCACCCCCGGTGCAAAACTGCCCGCATGATGCGTCGATGGGGATCCGAATGACCTACCAAGCCAAGGAAATCCCATGACCGATCCACGCAACGTCGCCCACGACAAGAAAGTGCAGCAAGAAAAAAAGCATCATGGTGAGGACATCGCCCCCGATGCCGAGCACGCGCCGCAACCAGGTAAGAAGCCTGCGCTCAAGGATCACGACGAGCAGGCTGACGAAAAGGAGTGAGCATGGGCGCGCCTCGTATCGAACGAGGCGCATGACGATGCTGACAGCCGTCAGCATCGCGTTCTGGAGACCCTCATCTGCCCAGCGCCGGCTCCAGGCGGCCGCTCCGCTCCGCCGCATTCAGGCACAGCAGCCCCGCCAGGGCGAACAGCAGGCCGAGCAGCATGCCTGGGGCCAGGGGTTCGTCGAAGCAGGCCCAGGCCCACAGCAGCGCCACCGGCGGACTGAGATAGAGGGCGCCACTCACCGCCTGGGGGCTGCCCTGGCGCAGGCACAGCCAGTAGAGGCCGAAGCCGAGCAGGGTCGGGATCAGCAGCCACAGAACCGCCAGGGCGAAGCCAAGGGTCAGCGGTGGAGTCAGCGGGCCTTCCACTCCGGCCACTCCCAGCATCACCAGGCTACTGGCTGCGAGCTGGATGAACAGCTGGGTCCGCAGGGCCAGGCGACTGGGCGGCAGGCGACTCTGCACCAGGGTCGCCAGCGCCAGGGCCAGGGCGCTGCCCAGGGGCAGGGCATAGGCCCAGGCAGGCGCCACGCCCAGCCCCAGTCCCGCACCGGTCGCGAGCAGGACCCCGGCCAGGCCCAGCCCCAGGCCGAGCCACTGACGCCCGTTGGTACGCTGGCCCGGCAGCAGGCAGCAGCCCAGGGCCACCAGCAGCGGCGACAGATCCGAGAGCAGTGCCGCCAGCCCAGGTGAGACACCCAATTCGATGGCCTTGGCCGCCGGCCCTACCACTCCGGCGAAGGCCAGGACGCCAATGCCCGCCTGCTGGCCGATGATCTTCAGGGGTAATCGCCGCACCTCGGTCCAGGCGAACGGCAGCAACAGCAGGGCGGCCAACAGCAGGCGCCAGAAGGTCACCAGCAGGGTAGGGGCCTGGTCCGCCGCATAGTGATAACCGACGAAGCCGGCGCTCCAGCACAGTACCAGGGCGAGCTGGCGGAACAGCGTAGAGGAAAGAGTCGAAGGCATGGCCAAGCTCCAGATGGCGGGATGCCTTGAGCCTGAACCGAGGTGCTAATACACTCAAACGACATTATCCGTAGCTATGCTTCGATAAAGGTGCATCATGCCTGCTCCTCTCGATATCGACGTCCTGCGCACCTTCCACACCATCGTCCGGCTGGGGCAGTTTCGCGCGGCCTCGCTGCAGCTCAACCGCAGTCCCTCGGCGGTGAGCAGCCAGATCCGCCGGCTGGAAGAGCAGACCGGCGGCCGGCTGTTCGAACGCGACAACCAGGCCGTGACCCTGACCCCGCTCGGACGTCGCGTACTGCTGGAGACCGCCGAGCTGCTGCAGGCCCACGACCGCATCCTCGCCGGTCTCACGGGGCAGCCGGTGGTGGGCGAGGTGCGCCTGGGTGTGGCCGAGGACTATGCCGCGCGACTGCTCAAGGCTGTCTTGCCGCGCCTGCAAGGCGAGCATCCTGGCATCGTTCTCGAAGTGCTTACCGGCAATAGCGGCCAACTCCGTCGCTGGCTTGGCCAAGGGCTGCTGGACCTGGCGCTGCTGGTAGGGCCGCCCCGCACCGACCGGGCGGACGGCCAGCTGTTCGGCCATACCCAGCCGGTGTGGGTCGCCGGTCCCGGTCTGCAGCTGAGCCCGGACGCCAGCGTGCCTCTGGCCCTGCACGGCGAAGGCTGCAGCTATCGCGAGTTGGGCATCGACCTGCTGATCCGCCAGGGCCGGCGCTGGCACGCGGTGGTGACCAGCGCCGCCTCGTCGGCGCTGGAGGCGGCGGTCGAACTGGGCCAGGCCGTGGCCATCACCGACCGGGCGCGCATGACCCCGCCGATGCGCGAACTGATGCCGGAAGAGGGCTTTGGACAACTACCGGTGCACGAACTGCGGTTGGCCTCGCCACCGGGCGAACGCAGCTCCGCCTGCGCCTCTCTGGCCGGGCTGATCGCCGAGGATTTCCGCCTCTAGCCAGGCGGCCCCACGTTTGACCGGACGGCGGCGCAGCCACTAAAGTGCCCGCCTTGGCGCACGACCTCCGGCGCCTATCAAACCCAGCCCCACCCCCGAGACACGCGGGATCAGTCCGCCCGTCCGGCCCGCTACAGCCGCTCCTGTCCGCTTTTCTGGAATCCTCCGCCTGTCATGAATGCCCCACCCGCCATCCCTCGTATCATCTATCTGCTGGCCCTCACCATCTTCGCACTGACCACCGCCGAATTCATGGTCGCCGGCATGATGCCGACATTGGCCGCTGATCTCGGCGTCTCCATCGGCCAGATCGGCTATCTGATCTCCTGGTATGCCCTGGGCATGGCCTTGGGCGGCCCACCCCTGACCCTGCTGTTGCTGGCCCTGCGCCTGGCGGAAAAGTCGGCGCTGCTATGGCTGCTGTCGCTCTATCTGGTGGGCGCCGTGGTGGCCGCGCTGGCGGCCAATTATCCGGTGATGGCAGCAGGCAGGGTGCTCATGGGCGTCGCCAGCTCCGCCAGCATAGGGCTGTGCCTGACCCTGGGCGCCAACCTGGTCACGCCGGATCGTCGCGGTCGGGCAGCCTCGCTGATCCTGTCCGGACTCATGCTGGCGCCGGTGTTTGGCGTGCCGGGTACGGTATTGATCGAGCAGCAGGCCGGCTGGCGCGCCAGCTTCTGGGCGGTCGCCCTGCTGGCGGCCTGCTGCACCCTGCTGGTCGGTCTGTGCGTGCCCCGCTCACCGGCGCGCGCGGCCGGGCAGTTGCGCGGAGAACTGGATACCCTGGTCAGTGCCCGGCTCTGGGCGGCCTACCTCACCAGCGGCCTGATCATCGGTGCGACCTTCGCCGGTTTCAGCTACTTCTCACCCATCCTCATCCAGGTGACGGGTTTCGCGCCCACCACCATTCCCTGGTTGCTGATGGGCTATGGCCTAGCCAATGTGCTGGGCAATCTGCTGGTGGGCCGGCTGGCCGATCGCCATACCCTGAGGGTGCAGGGCGTCGGCCTGGCCGTGCTGGCGCTGGGCTTCGCCCTGTTCGTCGGCTGCGCCGACAGCGCCGCGTCCAGCCTCCTGGCCCTTGCCCTGATCGGCCTGACCGGGGTGGCGCTCAACCCAGCCATGGTCGCTCGGGTCATGGCCGCTGCCACGCCAGGGCCCCTGGTCAATACCCTGCACACCTCGGTGATCACCGCGGGCCTGGCGGTAGGCGCCTGGGCCGGTGGCGCGGCCATCGATGCCGGTCAGGGCCTGCGCGCGCCGCTGTGGGTCGGCCTGGGGATGGCGCTGCTGGGGCTGCTGAGTCTGCTTCCCCTGGGCTTGCGAAGGGATGCGGCAATCGCGGCACGGCCCTGCGCGGAGTGACCGCTCGGCCGTGCGTACCGGCGCGGATTTCCCTCGGTGCAGCAGGAGGAGGATACTGCGCCTCTTTGCCGCTCTGACCGCCGATACCCATGGAAAACCTCCCGCTGTTCGATCTGCCCGCCGCTGTCCCCGAGGAAAAATCCAAGCCCAGGCGCGCCCGCAAGGCCACCGCTCAAGGCGGCCTGCGCCTGCTGCACACCTCCGACTGGCACCTGGGGCAGCACTTTCTTGGGCGCACCCGCGAGGCCGAGCATCGCGCCTTTCTCGCCTGGCTGGTCACCCAGGTGGAGGAGCAGGGGGTGGACGTGGTGCTGGTGGCGGGAGATATCTTCGATACCGCCACGCCGCCGAGCTATGCCCGCGAGCTGTACAACGGTTTCATCGTCGCCCTGCGTGGTACCGGTGCCAGCCTGGTGGTGCTGGGCGGCAACCATGATTCCGCCGCGGTGCTGGCCGAGTCCCGCGAGTTGCTGGCCTGCCTGGACACCCGGGTGATCCCCTGCGTCAGCGAGACGCCGGCCGATCAGTTGCTGGAGTTGCGTCGCCGCGATGGCGAGATCGGCGCGCTGCTCTGCGGCATTCCCTTCGTCCGCCCACGGGACGTGGTGCAGAGCCAGGCCGGGCAAAGCGCCGATGAAAAGCGCCAGGCGCTGCAACAGGCCATCCAGGGGCACTATGCCGAGTTGCATGGTCTGGCGGAGGCGCGCCGCGCCGAGTTGGGTATGGCTCTGCCGATCATCGCCACCGGCCACCTGACCACCGTGGGCGCCAGCGCCAGCGAGTCGGTGCGGGAGATCTATGTCGGCAGCCTCGACGCCTTTCCCACCAGCGCCTTTCCGCCGGCGGACTACATCGCCCTCGGCCATATCCACCGACCCCAGCGCGTCGGCGGCCTGGAGCAGGTGCGCTACAGCGGCTCGCCACTGTGCCTGAGTTTCGACGAAGAGCGCGCCAAGCAGGTCCTGCTGGTGGAGTTCGGCACCGCCCTGGAGCGGGTGACGCCCTTGGCGGTGCCCTGTTTCCAGCCCCTGGCCGTGGTGCAGGGCAGCCTCGATACCCTGGGTGCGGCGCTGATCGAGGCCGCTGCCGATGGTCACCCCGGGTGCCCGGTGTGGGCCGAGGTGGTGGTGACCGGAGACGACTACCTGGCCGATCTGCAGCCACGCATCTCCGCCCTGGTCGCCGAGTTGCCGCTGGAGGTACTGCGCGTCAGGCGCGCACGCAGCGCGATGGCGCCCACCCTGCAGGGCACCCAGCGCGAAACGCTGGAAGAACTCAGTCCCCTGGACGTCTTCAGCCAGCGCCTGGCCGAAGAGACCCTGGACGACGAGCTGCGCAGCCGGCTGGAAGGGCTTTACCGCGAGGTTCTTGGCGAGTTGCCTGCCTGATCGCAGCGAGACGCGTCCATCGGACCGCTTTTCCCCTTCGGAACAACGTCCCGCGCGCTGGGGTCACCCTCTCTATGTAGCCCATACCGGAGGAGACCCCATGCACGACCTATCCCAACCCCTCGCCGCCACGCGCCATGAGCGTTCCGACAACCAGGTCCCCAACGTCCAGGGCACCGAACGGGTGGTTTCCCTGCTCGGCGGCGGTCTGCTGATCCTTGGCGGCCTGCGCCGCGGTGGCCTGGCCGGCTGCGTGAAAATGGCGCTGGGCGCCATGGCCCTCAGCCGCGGGGTACGCCAGCGCTGCGAACTCAAGGCCGCACTGCAGCCGTCGCCTTTCGAGCAGGCCCTAGCCGAGCGCTGGGGCTGGCGCAATCCCACCGCCATCCAGCGCAGCGTCACCATCGCGCGGCCGCGTGAAGAGGTGTTCGCCTACTGCGCCGACCTGCAAAAGCTGCGCGAGCTGCTGCCCTTCGTTGACCGCATCGAACTGGGCGCCGATGGCGACAGCCACTGGCATGCCTCCGGTCCCCTGGGACGCACCCTGAGCTGGACCCTGGAGCAGAGCGAGCGCCGCGAGAACGAGTTCCTGCTGTGGAGCACCGTGCCCGGCACCTTCATGGCGCACAAGGCCAGCCTGACCTTCAGTGACGCCCCCCAGGGCCGTGGCACCCTGGTGCAGGTCGTGCTGGCCTGCGAAGCCCCGGCCGGCCTGCTCGGTCATGCCGTCACCGAAGGCATCAGCCGCTTCACCGGCAAGGCGGTCAACCTCGGCCTGCGCCACCTCAAGCAGCAACTGGAGACCGGCGAGATCGCTACCCCCGAGGTCTCGCGCAGCGGTCGCCCGCTGGCGCCGCCCCATCCGCCGGTGACTCGCCCGGCCGATGAACCCTCGGCTGACATCGACGCCGGCCTCGGCACTCCGGGGAGGGCGAACTGATGCGTGCCCTGACCTGGCAAGCCCCCAACCGTCTGCAGGTGGAAACCGTCCCGGATCCGGAGATCCTCAATCCGCGCGATGCCATCGTGCGCATCATCATGTCCTCGGTGTGTGGCTCGGACCTGCACCTGCTGGGCGGCTATGTCCCGGCGATGAAACCCGGCGACATCATCGGCCACGAATTCCTCGGCGAGATCGTCGAGCTGGGCAGCAGCTTGCGCAACCAGGGCCTGGCCGTGGGCGATCGGGTGGTGACCGTCTCCATCATCGGTTGCGGTGACTGCGAGCACTGCCAGCGCGAGGATTACAACTGCTGCGACAACAGCAATCCCAAGCCTGAAATGACCGAACTGGCCTACGGGCAGCCCTGTTCCGGCATCTTTGGCTACAGCCACGCCTTCGGCGGCTATGCCGGCAGCCACGCGACCTACGTGCGGGTGCCCTATGCCGACGTCAACCTGTTCAAGGTGCCCGACGGCGTCAGCGATGCCCAGGCGGTGTTCGTGTCCGATGCCGTGCCAACCGGCTACTACGCCGCCGACATCGCCGACATCCAGCCCGGTGATACCGTGGCGGTCTGGGGGTGTGGTGGCGTTGGCCAGATGGCCATTCGCAGCGCCTACCTGCTGGGCGCCGAGCGGGTCATTGCCATCGACCGCTTCAGTGATCGCCTGCAGCTGGCGGCCGAGAAGGCCGGTGCCATCGTCCTCGACTACGAGACCACCAACATCCATGAAGCCTTGCTGGAACTGACTGGCGGGCGCGGCCCCGATCGCTGCATCGATTGCGTCGGCATGGAGGCCCATGGCACCCAGTTGGATTACGCCTACGACAAGACCAAGCAGATGCTGCGCCTGCACACCGAGCGCGGGTCGGCGTTGCGCCAGGCCATCCGCGCCTGTCGCAAGGGCGGTACGGTGTCGGTGATTGGTGTCTATGGCGGCTTGATCGACAAGTTTCCCATGGGCGCCATCGTCAACAAGGCCCTGACCCTGAGATCGGGTCAGCAGCCGGGGCAGCGCTATGTGGAGCGGCTGTTCGAGCATATCCAGAAGGGCGAGCTGGATCCGTCCTACCTGCTCACCCATCCGATGAGCCTGGAAGAGTCGCCCTATGGCTACGAGCTGTTCAAGTCCAAGGACAAGAACTGCATGAGGGCGGTGTTCATGCCTTGAGGGGCCGCCCGGCGATCCCAGGATCGTCGGGCTTTTTATCCGCTAGACCAGCCAGGTTGTCAGCGGCTGCCAGAGCGCAGCGGTCTGGTCATCACCACCGCAACTGACCAGTGCCAGGATGCCCAGGCCGATCAGCAGCGGCATGCCAAGAAAATCGAAGGGAGACAGAGGTGAGCGCACGACGGATCCTCCCAGGAAACGTTGTTGCAAGGCGGTACCTTTCTGTTGAGAACGGAGCGGGAAGCAAGTTCAGCAGCGGGCATGACCATAGGTCGAATGGTCGGTTGGCGTGGGCGCGCGCGCCCAACAATGCCAGAATCGGCGGTTCGCCGAGTCGTCCTGGAAAAGCCTGATGAAGATCCTCACCCTGCGCCTGAAGAACCTCAATTCCCTCAAGGGTGAGTGGAAGATCGACTTCACCGCCGAACCCTTCGCCAGCAGTGGCCTGTTCGCCATCACCGGACCGACCGGGGCGGGCAAGACCACGCTGCTGGATGCCATCTGCCTGGCGCTCTATCACCGCACCCCACGCATGAGCAAGGTGGGCGGGGAGAGCAACGAACTCATGACCCGCCATACCGGCGACTGCCTCGCCGAGGTGGAGTTCGCCGTGCGTGGCGAGCGCTACCGGGCCTTCTGGAGTCAGAGGCGCGCGCGGGATCGTGCCGATGGCGCCCTGCAACCGCCCAAAGTGGAACTGGCCCGGCTCGATGGGACCATTCTCGCCGAGAAGACCGGTGACAAGCTCAGGCTCACCGAAGAACTCACCGGCCTCGACTTCGAGCGCTTCACCCGCTCCATGCTGCTGGCCCAGGGGGGCTTCGCCGCCTTCCTGGAGGCCAGTGCCAGCCAGCGCGCCGAACTCCTGGAAGAGCTGACCGGGACCGCCGTGTACGGCCAGATCTCCCAGCGGGTATACGAGCGGGCGCGGGAGGCCAAGGGCGTGCTGGACGGCTTGCGCCAGCATGTCGCGGGAGTCGAGGTGCTGGACGACGAACGCCGTCAGGCGCTGGCCGTCGAGGGTCTCGGTCTGGCGCAGCGTGAAGAACAGCTGGGCGCCGACCTCAAGACCTGGCAGGCCCAACGCCAGTGGCTGACCGCCCTGGAGCAGGCGGTGGCGGGCGAGCAGCAGGCCGAGGCGCGCCTGGCCGCGGCGCAGCAGGCCTGGGAGGCCGCCGAGCCGCAGCGCCAGCGATTGGCGGCGGCCGAACCGGCGGCGCGATTGCTGCCCATCGAACAGGCCTGGCGCGAGGCCCAGACCCGCGAACAGCGCAGCCGGGAAGAGCTGGAACAGCTCGATCAACGCATCCAGACCCTGGCCAGGCGCCGCGACGCCGCCCTGGCCCAGGCCCTGGGCGCCAGTGGCGAACAGCTGCGCCAGGCCGAAGCGGAGCAGGCCCAGGCGGTAGAGGAACACCAGCGCTTGGAGCAGAGTCTGGCCGAGCGTACCCGCCATGCCGAACTCGGCGAACGCCTGGGCGACTGGCGCAGCCAACTGGCGCTGCGCGACGAAAGAGCCGAGGCCCTGACCCGCCTGACCCGCCGCCAGCAGGAGCAGACCCGCCAGCTGCAGTTGCTGGCCGAGGAGCGCGAGGCCCAGCAGGGGGCGCTGACCCGCGCCCGCGAGCAGGCCGCCCAGGCCCTGGCGGCGGAGCAGGCCCAGACCGAACGCTGGCAGGCGGCGCTGGACGGGCGCGACGAAAAGGCCTGGCGTGCCCTCTGGCAGGCCGCGCTGGGCCGGGTCAACGAGGTGGACCAGCTGGATCAGCTGGTCGAGCGTCGGCGCCAGCTGCAGACCCAGCTGGAGCGCCTGGCGCGCAGCCAGGGCGAGCGCCAGCGCCAGCATGGCGATCATCAGGTGCGCCTGGATGCCCTGCGCGGACGCTACCGCGAAGTGGCCCAGCAGGTGCGCGAGCGCGAGAAGCTGCTCGAACAGGAGCGGGTCATCCGCAGCCTGGAAGCCCAGCGTGCCGCATTGCAGCCCGACGAACCCTGTCCGCTGTGCGGCTCTCGCGAGCATCCCGCGGTGGCCGACTATGCCGCTCTGGACGTTTCCGCCACCCAGACCGCCCTGCAGGACGCCAAGGCCGAACTGGAGCGCCTGACCCAGGAGGGCAAGGAACTCAGCGAAGCCCTGGCCGCGCTCAAGGCGCAACTCGATCAGGCCAACGAGCAGCAGACCGAGGCCAGTCAACAAGTGGAGCAGTTGGGCGAACTCTGGCGCCAGCGTTGCACGGCCCTGGGCGCCGATCCCGAGGCGCCCGGCGCGGTGGCCGAATTGCGCCGCCGTCAGGATCAGGAACTGGCGCGCATCCAGCAGGTGCTCGCCACCCTGGATGGTCTGCGCCAGCAGGGCGAGGAAAGCCGCCAGGAGGCCTTGCGCCTGACGCGCCAGCAGGCCGATGCCGAACAGCGCCTGGCCCTGGCCGAGGCGGCCTGGGAGCGGGCTCGCCAGGCGCTGGCCGAGGGGGCCGACGAGCAGCGCGAAGCCCAGGCGCAACAGACCAGTGCCGAGCGTCGACTGGGCGAGGAACTGGCCGGCTGGGGCCATGAGGTACCCCGTCGCGCGGCGGAATGGCTGGCCCAGCGCGACCAGGAATGGCGACTCTGGCAGGCCGATTGCCAACGGGCGCAGGCGTTGCAGCAGCGCTTGAAGGACAGCGCCCAGCGCCTGGCCACGCTTGCCCCGCTGGTGGCGACCTGGCGCCAGCGCGCTGGCGAGGTCGCGCCTGCCACGGTAGCGCCGCAAGACGCCGCCGCCGTCCTCGTTGAGGCCACCGGGACCTGGGAAGACTGCCGCGAGCAGGGGGCGGCGCTGCAGGGGACCCACCAGGCGCTGCACGAGCGGCTGGCGGGTGAGACACGTCAAGCCCGCGAGGCCAACGAGCGCTGGCAGGCCGCCCTGGCCGCCAGTGCCTTTGCCGATGCCGACGCCTGGCGCGCCGCGCAACTGGACGACGGCGAGCACAGCGCCCTGACCGCGGAGCGCAGCCGCCTGGAGACCGCCCTGACCGAGGCTCGCGCCCTGGCCGGTGCGGCGCAGGAACGCCTGGCAACCTTGAACGCCGCGCCGCAGACCGAGCGCAGCGCCGCCGAGCTGGATGCCGAACTGGCCGCCGCCAGCGCCGAATTGCGTGCGCTGGGCCAGCGCCAGGGCGAGGTCAACGCCGCCCTGCGCGAAGACGAACGGCGCCGGGACGGCCTGCAGGCCCTGCTCGGCGAGATCGCCGCCCAGGAGCGCGATCACGATCTCTGGCAGCACCTCAACGGCCTGATCGGCTCGGCCGACGGCGCCAAATTCCGCAAGTTCGCCCAGGGCCTGACCCTGGATCACCTGGTGCACCTGGCCAATGGTCAGCTCATGCGTCTGCACGGCCGCTATCGGCTGATCCGGCGCCAGGCGGCGGAACTGGAACTGCAGATCCTCGACACCTGGCAGGCCGATGCCCTGCGCGACATCCGTACCCTGTCCGGTGGCGAGAGCTTTCTGGTGAGTCTGGCTCTGGCGCTGGCCCTGTCGGATCTGGTCAGTCAGCGCACCGGCATCGATTCGCTGTTTCTCGACGAGGGCTTTGGCACCCTCGATGGCGAGACCCTGGAGGTCGCCCTAGATGCCCTCGACCAGCTCAATGCCAGCGGCAAGACCATCGGCATCATCAGCCACGTGGAGGCGCTCAAGGAACGCATTCCGGTGCAGCTCAAGGTGCGCAAGGGCGTCGGTCTGGGTCACAGCGGCCTGGAGCGGCGCTATGCCGTGGAGAAAAACGCGACCGAGTGAGTAATTTTTCTGGAGCAGTGGTCGAAGGCCAGCGCGAAGCGAAACGCCGAAACTGTTAACTTAGACAGGTTTTCCGGGTCTGCTAGCGCAATGACATCTCTTTCCTTCACCGGCCACTACCTACCATGTCCCAGTTCCTTGCCGTCGGCCTGTTCGAATATGATCCCAGCCGCGCCGAATGGCGTGCGGATGCCGCCTGTGCGGCCATGCTGGAACGGGACGTCGAGGTGCTGGCCCGGGGCCTTCCACCCGCCGAGGTGCTGAGCGGCCTGCAGAGTCGCAGTGCGCCGCCCGAGGGACTGCTGCCCGCGCCAGGGCAGGTCTGGGAGGCCTGGCACCAGGGTGCCGATGGCCAGTTGCGCTGCCTGCAGTTCCAGCGCCGCGAGGCCGGCGGCGTAATGCTGGACGTCACCGCGCAGCGCCGCCATGAGGCGGAACTCTGGCAGGGCGAGGCCTTCAAGCGCAGCGTCATGGTCTGCAGCGTCGATTGCATCAAGCTGATCGATCTGGAAGGGCGCCTGGAATATATGAATCCGGGCGGCCTGATGGTCATGGAGATCGATGACTTCATTCCCTTCCAGGGGCGCCTCTGGGCCGAACTCTGGCCCGAGGGGCAGCGTCACGAGGTGCTGGCCGCGATCGAGGCAGCGCGCCACGGCGGCATCGGCCGCTTCACCGGGCTCGCGCCCACCGCCAAGGGTACCCGGCGCTGGTGGGACGTGGTGGTCACGCCGATCCTGGGCGATGACGGCAACCCCCTGAAATTCCTCTCCATCTCTCGCGACGTCAGCGAAACCGTGCGGGCCCGCGAGGCCCTGGACGAACTCAACCGCAACCTGGAAGAACGCATCGAGGTGCGCAGCCAGGAGCTGGTGGCCCTGGAGGAGGAACTGCGCCAGGCGCAGAAGATGGAAGCCATCGGCCAACTCACCGGAGGCATCGCCCACGACTTCAACAACCTGCTGACCGGCATCGTCGGCTCGCTCGACCTGATGCGTCGGCGGGTGCAGCAGGGACGCATCCAGGAGCTGGAGCGCTATCTGGACACCGCTACCCGCTCGGCCGAGAACGCCGCTGCCCTGACCCAGCGCCTGCTGGCCTTCGCCCGCCGTCAGGTGCTCGAACCGCGCCCGGTGGATGCCGGTCAGCTGGTGCAGGGCATGCACGAGTTGCTGCGCCACAGCCTGGGCAAGAAGATCCGCAAGGACGTTCAGCTGGACGCCGACCTCTGGCTGCTGCATTGCGATCCGCACCAGTTGGAAAACGCCATTCTCAACCTGGCCATCAACGCCCGCGACGCCATGCCCGAAGGCGGCAACCTGAGCATCTGGGTGGAAAACGTCAGCGGCCCTCTCAGCATCGGCTTGCCGATCGATACGGTGGCCGGTGATTTCGTCCGTATCCAGGTCTGCGATACCGGCACCGGCATGGACGCCGATACCCTCAAGCGTGCCTGCGAGCCCTTCTTCACCACCAAGCCCAGCGGTCGCGGCACCGGTCTCGGCCTGTCGATGATCTATGGTTTCGTCCGCCAATCCGGCGGCCAGGTGGAAATCCACTCGGTGGTGGGCGAGGGCACTTGCATCAGTCTCTATCTGCCGCGGTTGCTGGCCCAGCCCGAGGTGCAGCCCACCCCCAGCGAAGCCGAAGGCCCGGTGCTGCCGGATGTCTCCGGTGACTGCGCGCTGATCGTCGAGGAAGAGCGCGAGGTTCGCGTCATCATCGGCGAGGTGCTGGCGGAACTGGGCTACACCCCGCTGGCGGTGGCCGACAGCGCCACCGCGGTTGCCCTTATCGCCTCGGGCACCCTCCGCATCGATCTGCTGGTGACCAGTCTCGGCCTCTCCGGGCTGGATGGCCGGCAACTGGCCGAGCAAGCCAGGGCCACCACCCCCGGGTTGCCGGTGCTCTATCTGTCCGGCCAGGCCGATCCCGCGTCCTTGCCGGAGCTGGCCGAGGGGGGTGTCGAACTCATCGGCAAGCCCTTCGGCCTGGAGGAACTGGCGCGCAGCGTGAGGCGCCTGCGCCCGGGTAGCTGAGCCCGTCGCGGCGAACTGTCGCGGCGCTTCAGGGTCGATCCTTTCGTGTCGCAACGTCTGTTGCGGCTGCTGTCGTGTCGACAAGAAAAGGAGCGCTTCATGAAACGCCTGCCACCTGCGCCACCCGCGCGGATGCTCGTCCTGTCCCTGTCCATCGCCTTTCTCGCCGCCTGCGCCCATGAGGGCAGCAAGCCGGAAACCCCGACCTGGAGTTGGCGTGACGCCAGCAACGCCCGCGCCGTGCCGCCGGACCAGGCCTATCCCGAGCTGTTCGCCGCGGTGCAGCAGGGCAAGCTGTTCACCGACCAGAAGCACTTCGTCGATGCCCTGCCCAAGCGCAATCCGGCCGACATCCGCCAGGACTACCTGGCCCAGCGCGACAAGCCGGGCTTCGACCTCAAGGCCTTCGTCAGCGCCAACTTCGAAGAATCCGCTCCGATCAAGGCCGAGCCGCCTAAGGCGGGCGCCAACCTGCCCACCCACGTTAAGGACCTCTGGCCGGTACTAACCCGCCATTACGAAGAGGTCCCGGCCTACAGCAGCCTGTTGCCGCTGCCCAAGCCCTATGTGGTACCGGGCGGTCGCTTCCGCGAGGTGTACTACTGGGATTCCTACTTCACCATGCTGGGCCTGGCCAAGGATGGGCGCACCGACCTGGTCCGCGACATGGTGGACAACTTCGCCCATGAGATCGACGTCTACGGCCACATCCCCAACGGCAATCGCAGCTACTACCTGAGTCGCTCGCAGCCGCCGTTCTTCGCCTACATGGTCGACCTGCAGGCCAGCCTGGAAGGCGATTCCGCCTATCGTCGCTACCTGCCACAGCTGCAGAAGGAATACGCCTACTGGATGGCCGGCGCCGAAGGGCTGCAGGCAGGCCAGGCCAATGCCCATGTGGTCAAGCTGGCCGACGGCACCCTGCTCAATCGCTACTGGGACGCCCGCGACACCCCGCGCCAGGAATCCTATATGGAAGACCTGGCCACCGCCGCCCAGGCCAAGGGTCGACCGGCCGGCGAGGTCTATCGAGACCTGCGCGCGGGTGCCGAGAGTGGCTGGGACTTTTCCTCGCGCTGGCTCGGCGACGGCAAGACCCTGGCGACCATCCGCACCACCGCCATCGCCCCGGTGGATCTGAACAGCCTGCTCTATCACCTGGAACAGACCATCGCCAAGGCCTGCGAAAAGACCGGCGAGGCCAGTTGCGTCCAGGCCTACAGCCAGAAGGCCAAGACCCGCCAGCAGGCCATCGATCGCTACCTGTGGAATCCCGCCGGCTACTACACCGACTTCGACTGGCAGGCCAAGCGCCGCACCGACAAGGTCACCGCGGCGACGTTGTTCCCATTGTTCGTGGGTGCGGCCAGCCAGAGCAGCGCCGACCAGACCGCCGCGACCGTGGCCAACCAGCTGCTGCGTCCGGGTGGCATTGCCACCACTACGGTCAAGACTGGCCAGCAGTGGGATGAGCCCAATGGCTGGGCACCGCTGCAGTGGGTGGCCGTGGATGGCCTGCGCCGCTACCAGCAGGACAAGCTTGCGGCGGACATCGGCACCCGCTTCCTGACCCAGGTGCAGAATCTCTACGCCCGGGAGCAGAAGCTGGTGGAAAAATACGACCTCACCGGTGGCCAGGGCGGTGGCGGCGGCGAGTACGAGCTGCAGGACGGCTTCGGCTGGACCAACGGCGTCACGCTCAAGCTGCTCGAACTCTACCAACCGCAACCCGGCACGAAATAAGGCCAAAGAAAAGGTCCGCTACGGCGGACCTTTTCATGATGCGGAATACCCGTAGGTTGGGCTGAGACAGCCCCATCGTCGAAGCCCAACAAACCTGTGCCGACCTGAAAAGCGTTGGGCTTCGCTGCGCTCAACCCAACCTACGGGCCGCTATTTCCCCCTCTCCCTCCAAGAGAGGGCTAGGGTGAGAGCAAACCCTACGCCAGATCCATCCGGATACTGACTCTAGACGTCACAGCGGATCCACCGGCGGCGCGTCGTCTTCGTCGGCCGGCAGCTCCGCCGGATGCAGCCCTTCCGGATCTTCATCCTCGGGCAGCGGCAGGATGGCGTTCATCAGCTGTACTCCGGATCGCGCGGATTCTTCTGCGGCAGGCGTTCCTCAACCGGCTTGTCATCCGGATTATCGCCTACGGGCTCTTCGGGATCGGGCGCGATGTCCGGATCGATGTCCAGGTCGTTGGGGTTTTCCTTGATCTGATCGTTCATGCGGCCTCCGCGAGTGGTTGTTAAGGTTGGGCAGAGCGCCCTGCGCGAAGTTCGCCACCGGCGATCAGCGATAACCCCGGGCCTGCAGATCGAACAGCTGGGCATAGCGGCCGCCGCTGGCCAGCAAATGGTCATGATCGCCGCGTTCGCGGATCTCTCCACCTTCCAGCACCAGGATCTGATCGGCGTTGCGCACGCTGGAGAAGCGGTGCGAGATCAGCAGGGTCATGCGCTGCTGCGCCTGGGCCCGAAAGCGCTCGAAGATCACCGCTTCGGCGGCGGCGTCCAGGGCGGCGGTGGGTTCGTCCAGCACCAGGATATCGGCGTCTTCGCGCATATAGGCGCGCGACAGGGCGATCTTTTGCCACTGCCCGCCGGACAATTCCTGGCCGCCCAGGAACCAGCGCCCCAACTGGGTCGCGTAACCTTCGCGCAAGCCGGCGATGACCTCGTCGGCCAGGCCCTGCTCGGCCGCCTTGCGCCAGCGTGCCTCGTCGTGGAAGGCCGCGGTATCGCCGACCCCCAGGTTCTCGCCGGCGGTGAGCTGGTAGCGGATGAAGTCCTGGAAGATGACGCCGATGCGCCTGTGCAGCGCCGCCGGCTGCCACTCCTGCAGATCGCTGCCATCGAGCAGGATACGGCCCCGCGTCGGGCTGTGCAGGCGGGTCAGCAACTTGATCAGGGTGGTCTTGCCCGAACCATTGGCCCCCACCAGGGCCAGGCTCTGGCCCGGCGCCAGGTGAAAGCTGATGTCCTCTAGCGTCGGCGCGGTCGCACCCGGATAGGTGAAGCCGACCCCTTCGAATCTCAGGCCATCGCCAGGCTGGCTGCCCAGGGTGAGACTGCCGCCCTCGGCACTGGTCGGCTGGCCCAGATAGTCGTAGAGATTGCTCAGGTAGAGGCTGTCTTCGTAGAGCCCGCCCAGGGCCGTCAGGCTGGCGCTGACCGCCGCCTGACCCTGGCGGAACAGGGTGAGATAGAGGGTCATCTGGCCCAGGCTCAGGCGACCGCGCACGGTATCGAGCACCACCCAGGCATAGGCGGCATAGAAGGCGAGGGTGCCCAGCAGGCCAAAGACGAACCCCCAGCCGTCACGCCTCAGGGTCAGGCGGCGGTCCTCGGCATAGAGCTTGGTGAAGGTGGTGCGATAGCGCTCCAGCAGCAGCGGCGCCAGGCCGAACAGCTTGACCTCCTTGATGTAGGCCTCGTGGGAGAGCAGGGTTTCCAGATAGGTCTGGCGGCGGGTCTCGGGCGCACGCCGGCTGAACAGGCGAAAGGCATCGCCGGAAAAGCGCGCTTCGGCCAGAAACACCGGCAGGGCGCCTACCACCAGGAGCAGCAGGGCCCAAGGCGAGAAATGCACCAGCAGCACGGCGAAGCTGACCAGGGAGATGAGGTTCTGCAACAGGGTCAGGGACTTGGTCACCAGCGCCAGGGGCCGGATGGAGGCCTCGCGCCGGGCCCGCACCAGTTTGTCGTAGAAATCCGCGTCCTCGAATTGCGCCAGGGACAGGGTCTGGGCCTTTTCCAGGATCAGCAGATTCACGGTCTGCCCCAGGCGCACCCGCAGCAGCGATTGCTGCACCGATAGCAGGCGCTGGGCGCCCGCCAGGGCTGCCAGTACCCCGGCTTCGGCCAGCACGAATTTCAGTACCGGCCACAGTGGTGCCTGGCCCTGCTCGGCATGCAGCCGCATGGCCGCTACCACGGCATCGACGATACGCTGTCCCAGCCAGGCGGCCAGGGCCGGCAGCAGGCCGGCGACCAGGGTCGCCAGGAACAGGCCGATCATCAGTGCGGGAGAGGTGCTCCAGACCAGGCCGGCAGCGCGGCGCATCTGCTGTTGCACGATAGCGAAGGAGGTGGAGAGGGCCATGGTGGGTCTTCGGCAGGGGTCAGCATTAGGTGGGGCGGCGGTCGTGGTGTTCCCTAGGCTATGGCAAAAGGCTTACACGTCCTGGTGTCACCTGGCCATGTTGCCACTGCCGTGGACTGCGTAATCTACACCCATCAGCCGCGCAGGATGCGCAGCCCTGAGGTCACGGACGAAGACCAGGCCAGGATGGCGCCTGACAGGATGTTGGGATGGTCGCAACAAAGAACCCGCTTCGGCGGGTTTTTTGTTTTCTGCGATCAGGCATCCTTCATTTGAAGGATGCGCAGTAGTGGGCGAACTGGCAGGGTAAAGCTCCCTCCCTCAAGGATCTACGCCATGGACCTGATATCGAAATCGTCACTGGTCGTCGTAGTGCTGGTGACCGTTGCCTGCGCGAGCGGCCCACAACCAGGACACGAACCGCCGCCGCCACATGCCGTCACGCTGGACGATGCCGGCATCCGTGCGGCCCTTATCGGCAAGACCTTGCAGACCAAAAGCAAAAGGGGAGAGTCTGTCACTCAGACCTTCAATGCGGATGGCACCAATCTGTTCACCATGGGCTCTGAGCGGCTCGTCGAGCGCTGGACGGTTGCTAATGGGCAAATCTGCATTGACTCGCCCGGATATCCGCGTGAGTGCGACACGGTTAAGCAATCAGCGGAAGGATTGTGGTTTTTGGACGGCAAGACCGGGGCGGTACAGAACCACTATAAGGTCGTTCCTTGATCAGCCCGCCACACGATTGCGGCCAGCGCCCTTGGCCGCATAGAGCGCTTTGTCAGCCTGTTCGGTGAGAGCATAGGCGTCCATCCCCGTAGCATAGGTGGCGATGCCAATGCTCAGGGTGATTGGACTCCGTGGCCAGGCGTGATTGGCCACGCTCGCACGACAGCGCTCGGCCACCAGATGGGCCGCGGTGAGATCGGCACCCGGCAACAGGATTGCGAATTCCTCGCCGCCATAGCGGAAGCAGGCGTCGTTGTCGCGGCAGCTCTGTAGCAGCAACTGGCCGACGGTCTGCAAGGCGCTATCACCTGCCTGGTGACCATAGGCATCGTTGTAGGCCTTGAAGTGATCCACGTCGATCAACAGCATGGACAAGGGCGTACGCTGCTCCTCGGCACGCAGCAAGTGCTCTGCCAGGCGCAGGTCGAAGGCACGTCGGTTGAACAGACCGGTCAGGGCATCGGTGACGCTGCGCTGCTCGGCGGCCTGCATCATGTCCAGCAGTTGGCGTTGCGAGGCCTCCAGCAGGTGCTGTTGCTCGATGTGCTCGGTGACGTCCACCGACAATCCGGCCAGGGCGATGCCCTGCCGGGTGACCAGGGGAAACTTGTAGGACTGCCAGAAGATGCGCCTACCGTCGTGGACAGTCATGCGCTCGACGAGTCGGCTCGGCTTGAGTTCGTTCATCACCTGTTCGTCGACCTGGCGAAAGCGTGGCGCCGCCTCTGGCCAGATGCTGAAGTCGTCCTGGCCGAGGACCTCGTCGCGGGTCAATTCCAACTGCTGCAGAAACGGCTCGTTGACATAGCGGTAGCGCCAGTCGCGGTCCTTGATGTAAGCGATGAAGGGCCCGTTGTTCATGAAGGCCGAAAAGTTGATGTCTAGCTCTTCCAGTTGGCGCAGGGTCTCGCGCTGTTGCAGCAGGATGATGACCTGTCGGGCCAGCCGTTGCAGGTTGTCGACCTGGGCCGTCTCGAAACGCCGAACCCGGTCGTCCATCACGCAGAGGGTTCCAAGGGCGACCCCGTGCCGGTCGAGCAGGGGAATGCCCAGGTAGGCGCGCATCCCTTCCAGACCAGGAGCTGACCTGAGATGGGCAACGCGAGGATCGCTTTGCAGGTCTTCCACCAGAAAAGGCTCACGTGGGGTACGGATCGCCAGGTGGCAGAGGGAGGCGTCGACCGACACCTCGGCTACCGTCAGGCCCTGACAGGCCTTGAACCAGAGGCGATGTCGATCGGCGAGGGTGATGAAGGCCACCGGCGCCCGGGTCAGCTGGCAGGCCAGGACGACGATGTCCTGGTAGGCGGCTTCGACGCCACTATCGAGAATCTGCAATTCGCTCAGGGCTTGGAGACGCAGGGCGTCATCGGGGGCAGTCATGCGGGCTCGCGAAGGCGGGATGTCTGGCTAAAGCATAGTATCCGGGGTGGCAGAGGAAAACTGCAGCCTTGTTGCAGTCTGCCACGGTGCCGGCCAGGACCGGCACCGTGGCGTGCTCGGGCTAGCGCCGGGGTTGCAGCAGCAGTGCCACCAGGGCACTCCAGCCGGTCTGGTGCGAGGCCCCGAGTCCACGGCCGTTTTCGCCATGGAAGTACTCGTGGAACAGCACCAGGTCGCGACTGCGCGGATCGTTCTGCAATTGCGGATAGTCGACCATGCTCGGGCGCTTGCCGTCGGCGTCCTTGAGGAACAGCCGGGTCAGGCGCTGGCTGAGGCCGTCGGCGACCTCTTCCAGATTGGCCAGGTAGCCGGAACCGCTGGGGTATTCCACCGAGAAGCTGTCAGCGTAGTAGCGGTGGAATTCGTGCAGCGACTCGATGAGCATGTAGTTGATCGGCATCCACAGTGGCCCGCGCCAGTTGGAGTTGCCGCCATAGAGGCGCGAATCCGATTCCGCCGGCTGGTAGCGGGCACTGAGCAGGTTGCCGTCGGCCTGGCGCATCTCGAAGGGCTGCTGCTCGTGAGCCTTGGACAGCGAGCGGATGCCGTATTCGGAGAGGAATTCCTGGTCATCCAGCATGCGCTTGAGCAACAGCTTGGTGCGATGGCCGCGCAGCAACGAGAGCAGGAATCTATTGCCCTGGCCGGGTTCGGTCCAGCGCGAGACCAGTCGCGCGAGGTCCGGACGTTGGCGCAGGAAGCCGCGTAGCCGTCCGCCCAGGCCGGGCAGGCCTTCATGCTCGCGCTGTTCCAGCACCTGCACCGCGAACAGCGGGATGAGGCCGACGATGGACCTCAGGCGCAGCGGCTCGGCGCTGCCATCGGCCTTGTGCAGGACGTCATAGAAGAATTCGTCCTGTTCGTCCCAGAGGCCGTCTTCGCGATCATCGCTGTGGTTGATGGCGCCGGCGATGTGCAGGAAGTGCTCGAAGAACTTGACCCCCAGATCGACGTACACCGGATTTTCCTTGGCCAGCTCCAGGGCGATGCGCATCAGGTCCAGGGCATAAGCGGCCATCCAGGCGGTACCGTCGGCCTGATCCAGGTGATAGC
This sequence comes from Pseudomonas sp. PLB05, assembly GCF_021106615.1. Lineage (NCBI taxonomy): Bacteria > Pseudomonadati > Pseudomonadota > Gammaproteobacteria > Pseudomonadales > Pseudomonadaceae > Pseudomonas > Pseudomonas sp. PLB05. The sequence goes on along the minus strand of NZ_JAJOHO010000003.1, from coordinate 1,022,933 downwards.
CCTCCGGCAGGGGCGCCGAGCGGTCGAAGAGGGCGATGTTGTCCAGGCCGAGGAAGCCGCCCTGGAAGATGTTGCGACCCTCGGTGTCCTTGCGGTTGATCCACCAGGAGAAGTTCAGCAGCAGCTTGTGGAAGACCCGTTCGAGAAAGACCCGATCGCCCACGCCGGTCAGGGACTTGTCCTGCAGGTAGACGTGCCAGGTGGCCCAGGCGTGCACCGGCGGATTGGCGTCCTCGAAATTCCACTCGTAGGCCGGCAACTGGCCGTTGGGGTGCATGAATCTGTCTTTCACCAGGAGCAGCAGCTGCTGCTTGGCGAAACCGGGATCGATCAGCGCATAGGCGACCGCTTGGAAGGCCAGGTCCCAGGAGGCGTACCAGGGGTACTCCCATTTATCCGGCATGGAGACGATGTCGAAATTGAGCAGGTGGCGCCAGTGACCGTTGCGGATGCGCTGGCGCTGGGCGGGTGGCGTCGGCTGGGCCGGGTCGCCATCGAGCCAGCGATTGACCTCGAAATAGTAGAGCTGCTTGGACCAGAGCAGGCCGGCCAGGGCCTGGCGCTGCACCAGGCGCGCATCGGGCTCGGCGATCTTTTCCTGCAGGGCGGCATAGAAGGCATCGGCTTCGGCGATGCGCTCGGCAAAGACGGCGTCGGCATCCACCGACAGGGCGTTGGTGGGCGCCAGGCGCAGGTAGACCACGGTCTTGGCGCCACCCTCCAGCTCCACGGCGAAATGGGCGGCCGCCTTGCTGCCGAAGTCGCGGCGGATCGCCTCGCGGGCACCGCGCACCACGTAGTCGTTGATGCCGTCCTTGAAGGGGCCTTCGGCCGGCTCGCCGGTGAGGCGGGGCAGGTTGGTTTCATTGTTGCAGAACAGCCACTCGACCTCGCGGGGGCCCCAGGCGCTCACCACCAGGTCGGGCCGGTCGAAATAGCTGGCGCGGACCTGGTCGCCTTCCAGGCTGAGCATGGAGCGCGGCGGGGTGCCGGTCCAGGCCCAGGTGTTGCGCGACCAGATCTGCGGCAGCACCCGCAAGCTGGCGCGCTCGGCCCCGCGGTTTTCCACGGTGACCCGCATGAGGATGTCGTCGGGGGTGTGCTTGGCGTATTCGACGGTGACGTCGAAATAGCGATCTTCGTCGAAGACGCCAGTGTCGAGGATCTCGTACTCGCGATCGTTCAGCCCACGCCGGGCGTTGTCCTCGGTGAGCTGGGCATAGGGAAAGGCGGCGTGGGGATACTTGTAGAGCATCTTCTGGTAGGCGTGACTCGGCACTCCGTCCAGGTAGAAGTACAGCTCCTTGACGTCTTCGCCATGGTTGCCCTCGGCGTTGGTCAGGCCGAACAGGCGTTCCTTGAGGAAGGGATCGCGCTCGTTCCACAGGGCGATGCCCAGGCACCATTGCTGAGCCTTGTCGCAGAAACCGGCGAGGCCGTCTTCCCCCCAGCGATAGGCGCGGCTGCGCGCATGGTCATGGGGAAAGTAGCGCCAGGCGTCGCCATCGGCGCTGTAGTCTTCACGGACCGTGGCCCACTGGCGCTCGCTCAGGTAGGGCCCCCACTGCCGCCAGGCGGCGGCGTCGGTATCAGCCAGGCGCTGGCCTTCTCGGGTATGCAGGATGCCCGGGGCGGGATGTGCCGTCATCGTGTCTCCAGATTCAGGTAACGGTTAAGGCTTGAGGATAGATCAGCATTGTGGCGTGCAATGAGCTGCCTCGGCGTATCGCTGCTGTTTTAGTGCCTGTCTGGCGGGAAAAAATTCACGCCGTTGCGGTTTTTGTCACAGGGCCTGGCTGGGCGCAAGGGCTCTATCACGGCCAATGCAGGGGCGAAAAAAAGCCCCACGCCGGATCGGGGTGGGGCCTTTGCTTATCGCGGTGAGCCCGCTGCTTGCACAGCGGGTCTGACGGCGATTTACAGCGCCATGTCGTTGGCGGCCTTGTCGGCGCGCGGAGCGCTGACGGTGGCCTTGGCGTTCTGGCTGCCGGTGGCGACCGGCGGGGTGGCCAGTTGCAGCACTTCGGCGGTGTAGTTCCACTCCTGCTGCACGCGCTCGGGATCGCCGTTGAGCTTGGTGCCGTAGCTGGGCACGATCTGGTGCAGCTTGGCTTGCCACTCCGGGGTCGCGACCTTGTCCTTGAACACCTTCTCCAGCACGCTCAGCATGATGGGCGCGGCGGTCGAGGCACCTGGGGAGGCGCCCAGCAGGCCGGCGAGGCTGCCGTCCTTGGCCGCGACGATCTCGGTGCCCAGCTTCAGCACGCCACCCTTGTCGGCGTCGCGCTTGATGATCTGCACGCGCTGACCGGCTTGCCACAGGCGCCAATCTTCCTTCTTGGCATTGGGGAAGTACTCGCGCAGGGCGGCCATGCGGTCGTCATCCGACAGCATCAGCTGGCCGGCGAGGTATTCCACCAGCGGGTACTCGGCCACGCCCACACGCACCATCGGCCAGGCGTTGTGGGTGTTGGTGCTGGTCAGCAGGTCCAGGTAGGAGCCCTGCTTGAGGAACTTGGTGGAGAAGGTGGCGAAGGGCCCGAACAGGATCACGCGCTTGCCATCGAGCATGCGGGTGTCCAAGTGCGGAACCGACATCGGCGGTGCGCCCACCGAGGCCTTGCCATAGGCCTTGGCCAGGTGCTGCTGGGCGATCTCGGGATTGTCGGTGACCAGGAAGGAGCCACCCACCGGGAAGCCGGCGTAGTCGTTGGCCTCGGGGATGCCCGACTTCTGCAGCAGGTGCAGGGCACCGCCGCCGGCGCCGATGAAGACGAACTTGGCGTCGGTCTCGGTCTTCTTGCCGTCCTTGAGATTCTTGTACTCCACGCGCCAGCTGCCGTCGGCATTGCGGGTGATGTTCTCGACTTCGCTGGACAGGTTCAGCTTGAAGTTCGGCTTGGACTGCAGGTTGGCGGCGAACTGGCGGGTGATCTCGCCGAAGTTGACGTCGGTGCCCAGCGGACTCCAGGTAGCGGCGATCTTCTGCTGGGGATCGCGGCCTTCCATCATCAGCGGAACCCACTGCTTGATCTGCGCGGGATCTTCCGAGTACTGCATACCGGAGAACAGCGGGCTGGCCTTGAGCGCTTCGTAGCGCTTCTTCAGGAAGGCGATGTTCTCGTCACCCCAGACGAAGCTCATGTGCGGGGTGCTGTTGATGAAGCTCTTCGGATCCTTGAGGACGCCGTTCTTGACCTGCCAGGACCAGAATTGACGGGAGATCTGGAAGGCTTCGTTGATCTCGATGGCCTTGGCGATGGTGACCTTGCCGTCCTTGTCTTCCGGGGTGTAGTTCAGCTCGGCCAGGGCGGAGTGGCCGGTACCAGCGTTGTTCCAGCCGTTGGAGCTCTCGTCGGCGACCTTGTCCAGGCGCTCGACCATTTCCATGGTCCAGTTCGGTTCCAGCTCGTTCAGCCAGATGCCCAGGGTGGAGCTCATGATGCCGCCGCCGATCAGCAGGACGTCGACCTTCTTGATGTCTTCGGCCTGTGCGGTGCCCAGGGCGGAGGCGATGGCTACACCGAGCAGCGCGCCAGTCATTTTCTTCAGCATATGGTCTCTCAATCGATAGAAGCGGGGTCTGCTTATCGAGTTTCGGTGCGGTGCGGCACCATGGCACATGGGTAGATGTGCAGTGGGCAAGGCAGAATGCAGCCGGAAACACGCAAGGGCAGGTTCTTGTCCCTCCACCGCCCCTCTCTTGTGCGTCACCGGAGGAGTCGGAGCAAAAACGCAATGCGCGGCCTTGGCAGCGGCTGACCGGAGACAGAGGTCTCGGGCGCGGCTACATGCGCATGCGTTTTTGTTGCTGGACATTTTAATGAGAAGGGCCGGGGATGCCTAGCCCGTAATTCATAGGCTTTGCCTATTATCCTTTGGTCTAATCTCTTGCGACCTGGGTCAAAGTCCCGCCAGATGCCTCGGCGGGCGAACCGCAGCGGTGCCGGAGCCACTCCGCGAATAGCCGGCGGTACCGACGAAACCGGCCAGAAAGCCGCCGAAGGGTCGTCGTCCGTAGCGGTAAGCAAGGGGTGGAAAGATCGACCAGGTACTGTACGAAAGGTCGACGAGCTAAGGTCAGACGAGGCCTAGGGCGGGCTGTCGATCCAGGCCTTTTTCAACGAAACATCGCCGCGCGGGCATTTTTCGTACAGCAACTAGCCGAAACGCCAGGCGAGAAAGCGACTCTGCTTCTGGCCCTGGGCCATGGCCACGACACGGATCTCGCTGGCTTGCTCGCGGCGCAGCGCCGCCTGTAGCAGCGGCAGGTTGCTGACCTTGGACACCAGACAGGTGAACCAGCCGACCTGCTTGGCGAAGGCGCGGCTCTCGCGAATCATCCGTTTGATAAAGGCTGCCTCGCCGCCGGGGCACCAGAGTTCGGCCGCCTGGCCGCCGAAGTTGAGCAGGGGAACCTGCTTGCCGGTGGTCTTGCCCAGGTTCTTCCATTTGCGCGTGCTGCCGCGTACGGCATCGTCGGGACTGGCGTGGAAGGGCGGATTGCACAGGGTGGCGGCGTAGCGCTCCCCGGGTTGCAGGATGCCGGCAAAGATCGCCTGGGGATCCGGCTGGTGGCGCAATTCGATGGCGGCGGCGCAATCCGGATTGGCGGCCAGGGTGCGGCCGAAAGCGTCCAGGGCCGCTGGGGCGATGTCGCTGCCCACGAAGTGCCAGCCATACTCCTTGAAACCGATCAACGGGTAGACGCCATTGGCGCCGGTGCCTACGTCCAGCAGCCGCGTCGTCGCGCCACGGGGAATCCGGCCACCCGTGCCCTCGGCCAGCAGATCGGCCAGATGATGCAGGTAATCCGCCCGACCGGGAATCGGTGGGCAGAGGAAATCGGCGGGGATATCCCAGTCCCGCACGCCATGGTGCAGCGCCAGCAAGGCCCGGTTGAGCGCCCGAACCGCCTGGGGATCGGTGAAATCGATGGACAGATTGCCCCGCGGCGTCGGTGCTACGAAGGGCCTGAGCGCCGGGCTCGTCCGCATCAGGGCCGGAAAGTCATAGCTGCCCTGGTGGCGATTGCGCGGATGCAGGGGCGCGGGGCGGCCAGGCAGGGGGCGGCGGGGCGAGGTCATGGCGGTGGGCAAGGTCGAAAGGGGGCGGCGAGCCTAGCACAGCCGCCCCCTTGACTCACGCAAAGGGGCTCACGCTGGCGTCGGTGCATCTTCCGGCAATACCCCGATCTCACGCAGATTGCGCCAGAAGGCAGCGGGGATAGGCGCCCGCAGCAGTTCAGCGTTCTGCCGGGCCCGCTCCGGGGTGCTGCTGCCGGGGATGGTGGCGGCCACGGTGGGATGGGCCAGGCAGAACTGCAGGGCCGCGGCGCGGATATCCACCCCGTGATCCTGGCAGACGCCTTCGATCAATTCGACCTTGCGGCGCAACGCGGGCTCGGCTTCGGCATAGTTGTAATGCTTACCGCCGGCCAGCAGGCCGGAGTTGAAGGGCCCGCCCACCACGATGCCCACGCCGCGGCGTTCGCATTCGGGGAAGAGGGTGTCCAGGGCTTCGCGGGGGTCCAGCAGCGAATAGCGACCGGCCAGCAGGAAGGCGTCGGGATCGCTTTGCTCCAGCGCCAGACGGCAGGGTTCCACAAGGTTGACGCCCAGGCCCCAGCCCAGGATCAGGCCTTCCTCGCGCATCTCGGTGAGGGCCTTCGCCGCCCCCTGCATGGCCTGGGCGAAGTAGTCGCGCCAGGCCGGACCGTGCTGGTCTTCCGAGAGATCGTGAATCCAGACCAGGTCGAGGCGGTCGGTCTTGAGGCGTTCCAGGCTGGCTTCGATGGAGCGGCGGGCACCCTCGGCGGAATAGTCGAGCACCCGCTTGAAGGGCAGTTCGTTGACGAACGGCGGGGCGTTTTCCGGTTGGTCAGCCGGTTCCAGCAGGCGACCGACCTTGCTGCAGAGGACGAAGTCATCGCGCGGTTTGTCGGCCAGCACCTCGGCGAAGCGGCGCTCGGACAGGCCGGCGCCATAGTGCGGCGAGGTGTCATAGAGGCGGATGCCAGCATCCCAGGCGGCTTCGAGGGTCGCCCGGGCGTCGGCGTCGCCTACCTCGCGGAACATGTTGCCCAGAGGGGCGCCGCCGAAACCGAGGGAGGGGATGTCGATACGCATGAAAGGTCTCCGGGTGGTGCGTGTCTGCATCCCGACCGGTGCTCCCGAGGTCCTGTTCCCCTAATCCGCCGGACGTAGCAGGGCCACCTCGGTGCCGGTGAGCGGGCGATAGGCGCCCTCGGCCAGCGCCGGATCCAGGGGCAGCGCGCCGATGCGATCGCGGTGCAGGGCGATGACCTCGATGCCGAAGCGGCCGAACATGCGCTTGACCTGGTGATAGCGGCCCTCGACCAGGGTCAGGTAGGCACTGTGCTCATCCAGCAGCTCCAACTGGGCGGGCTGGGTGGTGAGGTCTTCGTAGGCGAAATAGAGTCCCTCGGCGAAGGCGGTCACCAGCTGCGGTGGGATGACCTCGGCGGTGGTGACCCGGTAGCGCTTGGTCTGCTTGTGCCGTGGATGACTGAGGCCGCGCGACCACTGGCCGTCGTTGGTGAGCAGCAGCAGGCCGGTGGTGTTGAAGTCCAGCCGGCCGGCCAGATGCAGATCGGCACGCTGGTCCGCCGCCAGGCAGTCCAGCACCGTGGCATGGCGGGCGTCGACGGTGGCGCTCACGCAGCCACGTGGCTTGTGGAGCATCAGATAGCGACCGCCGGGACCGTCCTGCAGCAGGCGTTCGTCGGCCTCGATGCGATCGAAGGCGAACACCTCCTGCTCGGCCTGCTGGGTGGTGGCGCCATTGACCCGCACCCGGCCTTCGGCGAGCAGACGGCGGGCCAGTTGGCGACCCAGTTCGGGTCTGTTGCCCAGCCAACGGTCCAGGCGCATCAGCGGGATTCGCGCGCAATACCCGCCGCGCAGGCCGGGCACAGGCAGCGCTGGTTGCGCTCGTCCTCGGGCAGGCGTGTCAAGGCCGCTGGATCGACCGGCGTCTGCAGGCACCAGCAATCGTGGATCTCGCCACCGGCGGCGAGGGCGCAGCTATTGGCTTTGCCGCACAGCGGGCAGCGGGTGGGATCGCAGGGGATGGGTGATGCAGCCATGGTGATCTCGTCAGGCGAAGCGGGCGGCAGAGTACCGGAAATTGCGACCTGGATAACGTCTGCTGCCCCGGGTGTCTGCCCAATGTCACATCCGGGGTGCAGTCTGCCACCTGAAGGCTGTTCAGGGGGGCGGTGTAGGGGATCGACGACAGGCTGTCGTTCTTGATCGACCCACCCATCCGCTCACCTTGAGCTAGGCTTCTGCAGCTGTTTCCGTGGAGCCGCAGCCGAACCTGCAAGGGGCGTGCGATCTCCAGCAGCCTCAGCGCTACCCGTCGGACCACCCGAGGACCCCATGACAATAAACGCCTTGCGCACCCTGATCCGTACCCTCATACCCGGAACCCTGCTGGTCAGCCAACTGGCCCTGGCCACCGAAGCCGACGTCGGCCAGACCCTGGCCCGCCAGGCCGGCATTCCCTGGCCGGCGGTGGTCGCCCATCGCGGCGCCTCCTTCGATGCGCCGGAATCCACCGCCCCGGCCTATCTGGTGGCACGAGAGCTGGGTGCCGACTACCTGGAGCTCGATCTGCAGCGCACCAAGGACGGCCAGCTCATCGCCCTGCACGACGACACCCTGGAACGCACCACCGATGTCGCCAAGCGCTTTCCCGAGCGCGCCAAGGCGCCGGTCAGCCAGTTCACCCTGGCCGAGCTCAAGTCGCTGGATGCCGGCAGCTGGTTCAACCAGGCCCATCCCGACCGCGCCCGAGCCAAGTTCGCCGGACTCAAGATCCTCACCCTCGACGAGGTCATCGACATCGCCGAGGGCGGGCGCAACAAACCGGGCCTCTACATCGAGACCAAGCAGCCCAAGCTGTTCCCCGGCATCGAGCGCGATCTCAAGGCCAAGCTGACCCAGCGCGGCTGGCTCGGTCAGCCCAAGGCCGGTGCCACCGGTGTCGCCGCCATGCCCGGGCGGGTGATCCTGCAGACCTTCGAGAAAGGCAGCCTGGAGCTGCTGCAAAAGGAGATGCCCAATACGCCGAAGATCCTGCTGCTGTGGCTGGGCGACGACTACATCCCGGCCAAGCCCGGGCCGACCTATGCCGAGTCGGGCGAGGCCAGCAAGGCGGCCTACTACGCCAAGCAGCAGGTACGTTCCGAGGGTGACTTCACCGCCTGGGTCGAATGGGCCAAGGCCCATGGCGCCATCGGCATCGGTCCATCGGCGGCACTGGAGGAGGGTGGCGACCAGAGCTACGCGGACCTGGTGAAGCCCTGGATGAACGACGTGGCCCACGAGCGCGGCCTGCTGGTGCACGCCTATACCGTGGATTCGGCGGTGGACTTCGCTCGCCTGGCGCCGCGTGCTGTGGATGGCTTCTTCACCAACCGCAGCGCCGAACTGCTGAAGTTCTATGAGCGGCCGGCCAAGCAGGCACCTGGCGCCCTGCTCAAGCAGTTGGGTTATTGAGGCCCGGCGGGGAGGCCTGGCGGTCTCCCCGTCATCACTGGAAGTTCAGCATGTCCCGCCATGCCTTCAACGGCGCCAAGCTGGCGCTGCTCTGCGCTGACCAGATCCTGGTCTATCAGCGCGACGACAAGCCCGACATCCCCTGGCCGGCCCTCTGGGACCTGCCTGGCGGTGGTCGCGAAGACGGCGAGACGCCCGAGCGCTGCGCCCTGCGCGAGTTGGAAGAAGAATTCGGCCTGGTGCTGGACAAGGCGCGGCTGACCTGGGGGCGCTGCTATCCACCGCGTCAGCCGGGCTATCTGCCCAGTTGGCTGTTCGCCGGGCAGTTGCATCCCGCCGAGATCGCCGCCATCCGCTTCGGTGACGAAGGCCAGCACTGGCAGCTGATGAGCATCGTCGACTTTCTCGACCATCCCCAGGCCGTGCCTCATCTGCAGGCGCGGCTGCGGGACTACCTGGGCGAGCGGGAGGAGAACGGGCCGGCGTCTCTTAATCCCGGCTGAATGAACGCGCGATAATCGAGCGCGAGCGGCGGGCCCAGCTTAAGCTTTCTCCAGGCCCATCCGGGCCGTTCTGGAGATCTCCCCCATGCGCCATTTCCTCTTGGCGTCGCTCTGTGCCCTGACCTTCACCGGCTGCACCGTCTACGACACGTCCCCGCGCTATTACAGCCGTCCGGCACCCCCTGCGGCGGTCTTCTACGGCACGCCGGCCTATCCGCCGCCCGCGGTCATCGTGCGGCCCTATGGCTACGGCTACTACTATCGACCGGTCCCGCCGCCACCGCCTCACTGGGGGCCGGGTCCCGGTTGGGGACCGCCGGGCTGGGGGCCGCGTCCGGGTTATGGTCCGCCTGGCTGGGGCCCGCGCTATGGTCCGCGCTGGTAGCGGGTTTGACAGGGGCAGCCAGCTTTCCTAGGGTGCTGCCCTTGTCTTGACCAGGAAGCCCCGAATCGTGGACGACGATCGCATCAAGCTCGACCCCCAATGGAAAGCCGCGCTACGCGACGAATTCGAGCAGCCCTACATGCGCCAGCTGAGCGAATTCCTCCGACGCGAGAAGGCAGCGGGCAAGGTCATTTATCCGCCCGGTCCGCTGATCTTCAATGCTCTCAATACCACCCCTTTGGATCGGGTCCGGGTGGTCATCCTCGGGCAGGATCCCTATCACGGGCCGGGCCAGGCCCACGGCCTGAGCTTTTCGGTGCAGCCTGGCGTGCCGGCACCACCGTCGTTGCAGAACATCTTCAAGGAACTCAAGCGCGACCTGAACCTGCCCATTCCCAACCACGGCTATCTGCAGCACTGGGCCGAGCAGGGCGTCCTGCTGCTCAACACCTCGCTGACGGTGGAGCAGGCCAACGCCGGTTCCCATGCCAAGGCCGGCTGGCAGCGCTTCACCGACCGTATCATCGAGGTGGTCAGCGCCGAGCGCGAGAATCTGGTGTTCCTGCTCTGGGGCAGCCATGCCCAGAGCAAGCAGACGCTCATCGACCCCCAGAAGCACCTGATCCTCAAGTCGGCGCATCCCTCGCCGCTGTCGGCCCACCGCGGTTTCATCGGCAACTGCCATTTCGGCCGCACCAACGAATTCCTGCGCAACGCCGGCCTCACCCCCATCGACTGGGCGCTGCCGCCACTGTCCTAGAGCGGTTCAGGCGTTTACACCTTGTAATCCTCCGGCGCTTGTTGACTGACCGGTCATCCGGGACAGTCGAGGCACGTCCCACACCGGAGAGAGCCCATGACCGAAAACAACAACAAGGTCGCGCCCACCCCCTCGGCGGCCGATCCGTCGCAACCGCCCCGCGGTACCCTGGCGCGCTGGAAACTGGTAGGCCCGGGCATCGTGGTCGCGGTGACCGGGGTCGGCGCCGGCGATCTGGTCGCCACCCTCATCGCCGGCTCGCGCTTCGGCTATGCCCTGCTCTGGGCCGCGGTGGTGGGCTGCATCGTCAAGATCGCCCTGGCCGAAGGCTCCGCGCGCTACCACCTGGCCACCGGCTCGACCATGCTCGAAGGCTGGCGCTCCCTGGGCATCTGGACCTACTGGTACTTCGGCATCTACATCGTGCTCTGGGGCTTCGTCTATGGCGGCACCGCCATGAGCGCCACGGCCTTGCCGCTGGCCGCGCTGTTCCCGGACGTGCTGCCGTTCTGGGCCTGGGGCGCCCTGTCGGGCATCGCCGGCGCGGTCTTCGTGCTGCTCAATCGCTATGCGGTGTTTGAGGCGGCGATGAAGTTCTTCATCGGCGTGATGTTCGTGGTGGTGGTGGGGCTGGCCATCCTGGTCATGCCCAACCTCGGCCATGCCGTCACCGGCCTGGTGCCGACCATCCCCGAAGGCTCGGCGATCTACACCCTGGGCCTCATCGGCGGCGTCGGTGGCACCATCACCATGGCCGCCTATGGCTACTGGGTGAACGCCAAGGGTTGGCGGACTCCGGCCTGGATGGGCGTGATGCGCCTGGACAACCAGGTGGCCTATATCGCCACCGGCATCTTCGTCATCGCCATGCTCATCGTCGGCGCCGAGTTGCTCTATACCGCGCAGATCACCCTTTCCAGCGGCGATCGCGGCCTGCTCGACCTGGACGAGGTGCTGGAGCAGCGCTTCGGCCCGGTGGTCTCCACCGTCTTCCTGATCGGCTTCGCGGCGACCACCTTCTCCTCGATCCTGGGGGTGTGGCACGGCGTGTCCCTGCTGTTCGCCGACTTCGTCCGCCAGGCCACCGGTGGCACCGGCGACCGGGGTGATCTGGAAAAGACCCCGGCCTTCCGCTTCTATGTGCTCTGGCTGACCTTCCCGCCGATGGTGTTGCTGCTGCTCGGCCGACCCTTTGGCCTGATCATCGCCTACGGGGCCTTTGGCGCCTTCTTCATGCCGTTCCTGGCCCTGACGCTGATCTGGCTGCTCAACTCCAAGCGGGTGCCCAAGGAGTGGCGTTCGGGCTGGCTGTCCAACGGCCTGCTGGGGCTGGCTGCGGCACTGTTCATCGTCCTCAGCCTGAACGAACTCGCTCGGCTGTTTTGAGCGTTGCCGGCAGGGTGCTCCTTGCAGAGAACACTCGAGAACGGCGCGGCCAGTGTCTCGATGACGATGGCCGAGCCGCTTGATTTCACAGCATCTAGCGACGGGTCCGGTTCCAGCAGAGGCCATCAATAGATGGCCTGATTTCTGGCGTGCGTAGGGAGGCTTCGGTCCGCTCCTTTCGGATGTCGCTAAGCAGCAGCGGGATGTCTAGCGCCACCGCCATTCTTGCGCCAGCACCGCATGGACGTACTCGTCATCCATGCCCATCAGAGCGAGCGTTCTCGATGGAATGGGCAGTTGGCTGGTGATGCCGCTACTCAGCGTACCGGCTGCAGCGGCAACTCCACCTCGCCACCGCTGTTCAGGTCCACCACTACCGGCTCCTGGGTCAGGTACAGCGGGCGACCGCCCAGCAGGATGCGGCCGCTGAGCAGGTAGCGTTCGCCGTTCTTGACCTTGGCCGGGGCGTAGTCGAGGCGGAAGGGCACCTGGTCCTGTTGCTTGACGAACAGGGTGCGCTGGGCCAGCCGGCCGGCAGGGGTGTCGCCGGCGCTGGCGCTGTAGAGGCTGACGGTGAGCTTGGCGGTGGGCGGCACCGGCTCGTTGGCGGTAAAGGTGGCCTGACCGCTGAGACTGGTCATGCTTGGCTGGGCGGGTACGCCAGGGGTGGTGGTCTGCGGCTGCTCGGTGGGGGGCAGCGGCTGGCCGCTCGGCGGCGGTGGTGTCGCGGGGCCGGGGCGCAGCCCGCTACAGGCGCTGAGCAGCAGCGAGGTGGCGAGCAGGGCGGCGATTCTTTTCATGGCTAGATCCTGGACTGAAATCGACTGCTGTGACCCACGGACGCCGGCTTAGTTGCCGGCGACAACGGGTGTTTCCGGATCCGGCAGGTCCGGGGCATCGGGGCGGTCCAGGGCCACCTGGCGGATCGACAGGCGAATCTCCGCCGGCAACACCCGCTTGCCGGCACCCTCGGCCAACTCGCCGAGCAATTCATGGTGGCCCAGGGTGCCGTCGTCGGCCTTGCGCAGCACCCCCTCGGCCAGCAGCGTCTGAATGAAATGGCGGAACAGCGACTTGTCGAAGAATTCCGGCGCATTGAGGCCGTGCAGCACCGACAGCCGCTGGGCCATCACCGTGCAGAGTTCTTCCAGCTGCGGAGCGGTCAGGCTGTTCTGGCCGTGGTTGAGGATCAGCGCGGTGGTCATGTAGTAGCGCTGCAGGGTCTGCAGGACGGCCCGCGCCAGCAGGGTGAGGCGGACGAATTGCCGCGAGCTGGGCGCGGCGCGCACGAAGACGTCGTCCTCGATACGCAGCAGGCCGCGCTCCACCATGGCTTCCAGCCAGCCGTCCAGCACCAGGGGCAGCTCCTCGCGCTCCCAGTGGATGAACAGCTCGGCCTGCAGATAGGGATAGAGCGCCAGGGCGAATCTATGGATCAGCTCACGGGTCATGCGCCCGGTGTTCTGGAAGAAGCTGGCGATCAGCGCCGGGATGGCGAAGAGGTGCAGGACGTTGTTGCGGTAGTAGGTCATCAGCACCGCGTTCTGCTCGTCCAGGTAGAGGATGCGCCCCAGGGCGTCCTGCTGCTCGGAGAGGAAACCCAGGGCGCGCACCTCCTCGATGATCGCCTGGCCGTCGCCCTCGGGCAGGGTGACGCTGGTGGAGTAGGGCACCCGCTTCAGCAGATCCAGATAGAGGTCGATGGCGCGTACCAGGGCGCCTTCGTCGAGGGCCTGGCGATGGGTCGAGAGCAGCGCCAGGGCCACCAGGTTGACCGGGGTGACGGCCGCCGCGGCGTTGATGCGGCGTACCACCCGCTCGCCCAATTCGTGGGTGACCGAATTGAACCAGGCGGGCTTCAGGTCTTCGTCGAGGGGTTCGTCGCGCCAGCCCGGACGGCGGGCATCGAGAAAGCCCTGCAGCGGAATGGGTTCGCCGAAGTTGACCCAGACCCGGCCGAAGCGCTGGCGCAGGGCGCCAAACACCTTGACCAGGTCGAAGATGGATTCCTTCTTTTTCGCCGCGCCGCGCAATTCACCCAGGTAGGTGCGGCCCTCGAAGACCTTCTCGTAGCCGATGTACACCGGCACGAAGACGATGGGCCGCCGGGAGTCGCGCAGGAAGCTACGCAGAGTCATGGCCAGCATGCCGGTGCGCGGCTGCAGGGTGCGTCCGGTACGCGAACGGCCCCCCTCGACGAAATACTCGGTGGAGAAGCCGCGGCTGAACAGACTGTGCAGGTATTCGTTGAACACCGCGGCATAGAGGGCGTTGCCCTTGAAGCTGCGCCTCATGAAGAAGGCGCCGCCACGTCTGAGGATGTTACCCACCACCGGCATGTCCAGGTTGATGCCGGCGGCGATGTGCGGCGGCGTCAGGCCATTCTGGAACAGCAGGTAGGACAGCAGCAGGTAGTCGATGTGGCTGCGATGGCAGGGCACGTAGACCACGGTGTGACCGGGCGCCATCTCCTGGATCCGCTCGATGTGGCTGACCGTGACGCCATCGTAGATGCTGTTCCAGAACCAGCGCAGACCCACGTCCAGGCAGCGCACCACCGGATAGGAGAAGTCCGAGGCGATCTCCCGCGCATAGTGCGCCGCCTCGTCTTCGATGCGCCCGGGGGTAGCCTTGCGCTGGGCGATCTCGTGGGCGATGGTCGCCCGCACCTGGGGGGCCCGCAGCAGGCCGCGCAGCAGGGTGCGTCGGTGCGACAGGTCCGGGCCGATCACCGCCTGGCGCACGTTGCGGAAGTGGATGCGCAACCGCCGCATCACCAGACGTTCCAGGCGCTGTGGATCGGGGCGCTGGCTGGCCAGTTCGCCCAGCGACAGCGGCTTGGAGAACTGCACCCGGGTCAGCCGGCCCAGCACCAGGATGCGCGCCAGCTTGCGCAGCCGTCCGGTCACCACCCAGTTGTCCGCCCAGAGCAGCTTCCAGGGACTGGTCTCGCGATCCGGCGACTGGCCCCAGAAGACGCTGACCGGTACCAGCTGGACGTCTTCCAGCTGCTGCTCGGTTACTGCGGTCACCACCCGGCGCAGGGTAGGAGGTACCGAGCGCCGGGCGGGGCGCCCGCGCCAGTTCGCCTTGCCGGTGGCGTTGAAGTAGGCCATTGGTTCGGTCTTGCTCCCCAGCACCAGCGGGCGTAGCGGTCGTGGCAGGCCGGCCTTGCGGCATTCCCGGTCGAGCACCGCCAGATCGCTCAGCGAGGCCTCGGGCAGTACGTAGAGCACTGGTTTGGCGGGATCGATGCGGCTGAGCAGGCTGGCCGCCTGGGTGGTCTCGGAGCGAACCCAGAGATAGAGCAGGCGCTTGAGCAGCGAGAAGGCCAGCAGACGCAGCGGTGAACGGGTCATGGAGGGCTACCGGGTGGACGGGGCGGCAGTGTGCCGGATGGCCTGGCGGGCGTAAAACCACCCGTGTTGTTCTGACTTCGACCCGGCAGTCGGCGCCTTGTCCCCAGCGTCGAAAAAATGCCATTCAAATCGTCGACAATCCGGCGCTGGCGTGGCTTCCAGCCGTGATGGCACTGTGCGTAAAGAACGTTGCTTTTGCCGGAAAAGCCCTGCTTCATAAGGTTTCGGCAACGTGTTGCCGATGGTCGGATACGGGCCAGCCTGGCGACCGGTCCGATGCGCGATCCGTACCGATACAACAAAGCGACCCGGTCGCCCAGGCTGTGGCGAGCGGGGATAGGAAATCCAGACAAGCTTCGGAGAGATGTGATGGGTGAGCAACGCGAAACCGGGACCGTCAAGTGGTTCAATGACGCCAAGGGATATGGATTCATTCAACGCGAGGGCGGCGCCGACGTGTTCGTTCACTACCGCGCCATTCGTGGTGAAGGCCACCGCTCCCTGGTCGAAGGCCAGCAGGTGGAGTTCTCGGTGATCGAAGGCCAGAAGGGTCTGCAGGCCGAAGACGTCGCCCGGCTGTAAGAGCCTATTCAAAGTCTGCTGCGCGTCGGCCAAACGGCGTTGAAAATGGCTTCGGAATGCTCATTTACCACTCGTAAACTCCGCTTCCTCAGCCATTTTCGCCTTGTTTGTCTCTAGCTCGCGAGCCTTTGAACAGGCTCTGAGCCCGCTTCGCGAGGAGCGCAAGGCTCCTCGCGCCTTCAGTTCACTCGGTACGCCAGACGATTTCCTCGACACCCTCGTCCGTCACCTTCAGCCAACGGTCGGCGGTTTCTTCCTCTTCTTCCTCGCTCCAGCCACTCGGGGCGCAGCGCACCTGCACCTGCAGGGCCGCCTGGGCATCACGGGCGCAGGCCAGGTCGTCCACCCAGGGCGATACATCGCTTTCCAGTAGCAGGCTGTGCCACTTGCCCACCGCCTTCGGCAGCCAGGTGACGGGAATGGGCTCGCCACCATAGCGCAGGGTGCACTTGAAGGTCTGCCCACGCGCCTGCCAGGCGCAAGGCATGGCGAACACCTGTTCGAGCCAGGCCGAGACGGCGTCCTGGTCGACGTCCTTTAGGTAGATTTCGATATCGGGCTGGCGCATGGGGCTTAGGCTCCGGATTTGACGATCCAATCGTAACGTACTGCCACCCGCACCTCGAAGGGCTCGGCAAGAACCCGCTCGCGACGCTCGGCGTTGACCCGCCAACCGTGGGGCGTCATGGCCAGCAGGTCTTCGCGGGTCTGGCGCTCGGTCAGCGGCAGCACGAATTCGAGCCCTTCGCTGTGGGCCAGTTCCAGACCTGGCGGCAGATCCTGCAAGTGCTTGTCTTCGGCATAGTCGCGTACCTCGTCATAGAGCCGCTGGCGCAACTCCAGCAGGTGGGCGCTGGCCGGACCCAGGCGCAGGATGCCGCCGCCCGGTGCCAGCACACGCAGGGCTTCGGCCCAGTCGATGGGGCTGAAGACACTGGCCAGCAGCTGGCAACTGGCGTCCGGCAGCGGCAGACGCGCCATGCTCGCCACCAGCCAGGTCAGCGCCGGGGTACGTCGGCAGGCGCGGCGCACCGCCTCGCGGGAGATGTCCAGCGCATAGCCGTCGGCCGCGGGCAGGGCCTGGGCCAGGCGCGCGGTATAGAAGCCTTCGCCACAGCCCACGTCGATCCAGCGCTGGGGCGCGCGTTCGGCGGCCAGGTGCGCCAGGCGCTCGGCCAGGGGCGCATAGTGACCGGCATCGAGAAAGCGCCGGCGCGCCTCGACCATCGCGGCGTTGTCACCCGGATCCAGGCTCTTCTTGTGCTGCACCGGCAGGAGGTTCAGATAGCCCTGGCGGGCGCGGTCGAATCTATGGCCGGCGGCGCAACCGACGCCACCCTCGAGTTCGGCCAGCGGGGCCTGGCAGAGCGGACAGATCAGCTTCATGCCAGCAACCGCACCAGGGTGCCGTAGTAGACCTCGGTCAGGAGATCCAGGTCGCTGGCCAGGACGTGCTCGTCCACCTGGTGGATGGTGGCGTTGACCGGACCCAGTTCCACCACCTGGGCGCCCAGGGTGGCGATGAAGCGGCCGTCCGAAGTACCGCCGCTGGTGGAGGCTTCGGGGCGATAGCCGGTGACCGCCTCCACGCTGGCCGCGACGGCGTCGAGCAGGTCGCCCGGCTCGGTGAGGAAGGGCAGCCCGGACAGCGACCAGTCGATGTGCCAGTCCAGGCCGTGGCGATCGAGGATGGCCTCGACGCGGGCCTGCAGGCCTTCCACGGTGGATTCGGTGGAGAAGCGGAAGTTGAACAGTGCCTGCAGCTCGCCCGGCACCACGTTGCCGGCACCGGTGCCGGAATTGAGGTTGGAAATCTGGAAGCTGGTGGGCGGGAAGAAGGCGTTGCCGTCGTCCCATTGCTCGGCAGCGAGATCCGCCAGGGCCTGGGCCGCCAGATGGATGGGATTGCGCGCCAGGTGCGGATAGGCCACGTGGCCCTGCTTGCCGCGCACGGTCAGGCGGCCATTGAGCGAACCGCGGCGACCGTTCTTGACCACATCGCCCAGCAGCCGGGTGCTGGAGGGTTCACCGACGATGCACCAGTCCAGCCGCTCGCCGCGCTCGCGCAGGCGCTCGACCACGGCACGGGTGCCATGCAGGGCGGGGCCTTCCTCGTCGCTGGTGATGAGGAAGGCGATTGCGCCGCGATGGTCCGGGTGGTCGGCGACGAAGCGCTCCACGGCGATGATCATGCTCGCCAGACTGCCCTTCATGTCGGCGGCGCCGCGGCCACGCAGCATGCCATCGGCATCCACGTGGGCATTGAAGGGCGCCTGCTGCCAGGCATCCAGCGGGCCGGTGGGCACCACGTCGGTGTGGCCGGCGAAGCACAGCACCGGACCCTCGCCGCCACGGCGCGCCCAGAAGTTGTCCACCTCCTCGAAGCGCAGCGGTTCCAGGGCGAAGCCCAGGCGCTCCAGGCGCTGCATCATCAGCGCCTGGCAGCCTTCGTCCAGCGGCGTGACCGAGGCCCGGCCGATGAGGTCGCAGGCGAGTTCCAGAGTGGGGGTGAGAGCGGTGGTCATGGCGGGTCCCGGGAGGCGGCTAGGGTTCAGGGGGAGCGGTATGGTAAAGGAAAACCTATACTGTGGCTTTTGTGGAAAGCCTTCATGACGTTCGATGAACAACGCTTCGGCGGGATCGCCCGGCTCTATGGGCAGGAGGCCGTCGAGCGCCTGGCCGCCAGTCACGTCGCCGTGGTCGGCATCGGCGGAGTGGGTTCCTGGGCCGCCGAGGCCCTGGCCCGTAGCGGCGTCGGTCGCATCAGCCTGTTCGATCTGGACGACGTTTGCGTCAGCAACACCAATCGCCAGGTGCACGCCCTGGACGGCCAGGTGGGGCGACCCAAGGTCACGGTGATGGCCGAGCGCATCCAGGCCATCAACCCGGCCTGCACGGTCAAGGCGGTGGCGGACTTCGTCACCCGCGAGACCATGGCCGACTACATCACCGAGGAGCTCGATCTGGTGCTGGACTGCATCGACAGCGTGGCCTCCAAGGCGGCGTTGATCGCCTGGTGCAAGAGACGCAAGATCGCCATCGTCACCACTGGCGGTGCGGGCGGCCAGATCGACCCCACCCAGATCCAGGTGGTGGACCTCAATCGCACCTACAACGACCCCCTGGCCTCGCGGGTGCGTTCGCTGCTGCGCCGAGACTATGGTTTCTCGCGTAATCCCAGCCGCCACTACAGCGTGCCCTGCGTCTTTTCCACCGAGCAGCTGCGCTATCCCAAGCCGGACGGGAGCGTTTGCCAGCAGAAGAGTTTCGTCGGCGAAGGCGTGCGCCTGGACTGCGCTGGCGGCTTCGGCGCGGTGATGATGGTCACCGCCACCTTCGGCATGGTTGCCGCCGCCCGCGCCGTGGACAAGCTGATCCAGAAGCCCAAAGGTTAAAGCTCTCGTAGGTTGGGTTGAGCGCAGCGAAGCCCAACGCTGCCCAGGTCGAGCCCGCAATGTTGGGCTTCGACGATAGAGCCGTCTCAGCCCAACCTACGTCCTGACGACGAGGGGGCGCTTCGGTAGGCTGGGTTGAGCGCAGCGAAGCCCAACGGTGCCCAGGTCGAGCCCGCAATGTTGGGCTTCGGCGATGGAGCCGTCTCAGCCCAACCTACGTTCAGAGGACGAGGGAGCGCTTCGGTAGGTTGGGTTGAGCGCAGCGAAGCCCAACGGTGCCCAGGTCGAGTCCGCAATGTTGGGCTTCGACGATGGAACCGTCTCAGCCCAACCTACGTCCTGAGGTGCCGTGCCTCACATATCCTGGGGCGTTTCCCGGACGGGACGGTCGTCGGCGATGGCGGGGACGTGCAGGCCGGTCTTGGCCAGCTGCTGGCCTTCCATCTGCGGTTGGGTGGTCCAGGTGAGGATGTCGTAATAACGGCGCACGTTCTGCACGAACTGCACCGTCTCACCGCCGCGGGCGTAACCATAGCGGGTCTTGCTGTACCACTGCTTCTGCGCCAGGCGCGGCAGCATCTTCTTCACGTCCAGCCAGCGATCCGGGTCCAGGCCCTGGGATTCGGCCAGACGGCGGGCGTCGAGGATGTGGGCGATGCCGATGTTGTAGGTGGCCAGGGCGAACCAGGTGCGATCCGGTTCGTTGATGCTGTCGGGCAGCTCGTCGCGGATCTGGTCGAAGTACTTGGCGCCGCCGGTGATGCTCTGCTCGGGATCCAGGCGATTGGATACCCCCATGGCCTGGGCGGTGTTATTGGTTAGCATCATCAGTCCGCGTACCCCGGTCTTGGAGGTGGCGTCCGGCGTCCACAGCGATTCCTGGTAGCCCATGGCGGCCAGCAGGCGCCAGTCCAACTGGTGTTTCTGCGCCACCTTGCGGAAGTGCTTCTCGTACTTGGGCAGGCGTTCCTGCAGGTGCTGGGCGAAGGTGTAGGCACCGACGTAACCAAGCACGTCGACGTGGCCGTAGTAGCGCTCCTTGAGCTGCTGCAGGGTGCCATCGCGGCGGACCTTGTCCAGGTAGGCGTTGACCGCGTCGAGCAGGCTGTTGTCCTCACCGGGCTGCAGCGCCCAGGCCTGGCCCTGGTTATCGCCCAGGTCGAAGGCCACCCGCACATTGGGGAAATAGACCTGGTTCATGGCCAGTTCGTTGGAATCCACCAGGGTCAGGTCGATCTGGCCCTCGTCGACCATGCGCAGCAGGTCGCTGACCTCCACCTGGTCGGATTCGTCGAAGGCCAGCCCCGACACCTGGGCCTGCAGCGCCTTTAGTTGCTGGGCCTGGCTACTGCCCTTGAGCACCAGGATGCGCTTGCCGACCATGTCCTTGGGCGTGCTGGGGCGGACGGTGCCGTTGCGATAGATGACCTGGGGCACCACGTCCAGATAGCTGCGGGAAAACTTCAGATTCTGGCGATTGATCGAAGGCGTGAGGCCGGCCGCGGCGATCACCGGCCCGTCCGGCGCGGTCAGGCGATTGAAGAGGTCGTCGAGGTTGTCGGCGGTGCTGATTTCCAGGCGTACCTTGAGCGATTCGGCGAAGCCCTTGACCAATTCGTATTCGAAGCCGGTCTCGCCGTTGCGGTCCTGGAAATAGGTCGCCGGACTGTTGCGCGTCACCACGCGCAGGACTCCCGCCTGCTGCACCTGCTCCAGCGCGGTAGGCTTGGGCGGCGCAGGCACGTCGGCCTCCCCGCAGCTCATGAGCAAGGCGAGGAAGGGCAGGGTAAGCCAGGCGAATCGCTTGAAGGCTCTATTCAAATGGGCTAGCTCGGCCATACGGCATCAAAACGGCACTGGCGCCTTGCTGACGCGCCTCATCGGTCGGCCCCTCCGGGCACTCGTTATGGTCGGGACGCTCCGCGCCACCGGTCCGGCCAAAGGCTCTATCCTGAGCCCAATGGGGAGCCGCGTCCATGGGGCGCGGCAGGCCGTAACGGCGGGCAGTATACGCGAGAAGTGGCCCAGCGCCCATTTTATACATACAAGGATGGTGGTAAGGCTGCATGAACCCTCGTCGCCGGAAGGTGTCCCCGGCGCGCCTTTAGGCTAGAATGCACGGCCCCAAAGTGACTTGGCCCCGAGGCTGTCCCCGATGCTGATCCTGCGCGGCGCTCCCGCTCTTTCTTCTTTCCGTCACGGCAAACTTCTCGACCAGCTGACTCGCCTGGTTCCCGGTGTCTCCGGGCTCTATGCCGAGTTCGTTCATTTCGCCGAAGTCGCCGGCACCCTGAGCGCGGAGGAAGAGGGCATCCTCGGCCGACTGCTGCAATACGGCCCCAGCGTCCCCCAGCAAGAACCCCAAGGCGCGCTGTTCCTCATCGTCCCGCGCCTGGGCACCATCTCGCCCTGGTCGAGCAAGGCCACCGACATCGCCCACAACTGTGGCCTGGCGCAGATCGAGCGTCTGGAGCGCGGCGTGGCCTACTACGTCGCCGGCGAGCTGGACGGCGTTGCCCACGCGCAGCTGGCCGCGGCCCTGCATGACCGCATGACCCAGCGCGTGCTGCCGACCCTGGACGCCGCCGCCGACATCTTCAGCCATGCCGCGCCCAAGCCGCTTACCGCGGTGGACGTGCTCGGTGGTGGTCACGCCGCGCTGGAGCAGGCCAACCTCGAGCTGGGCCTGGCCCTGGCCGAGGACGAGATCGACTACCTGGTCAAGAGCTTCACCGCCCTGGGGCGCAATCCCCATGACATCGAACTCATGATGTTCGCCCAGGCCAACTCCGAGCACTGCCGGCACAAGATCTTCAATGCCAGCTGGGACCTCGACGGCGAAAGCCAGGAGAAGTCGCTGTTCGGCATGATCAAGAACACCTACGAGATGAACCGCGCTGGCGTGCTGTCCGCCTACAAGGACAACGCCGCGGTCATGGAAGGCTTCACCGCCGGGCGCTTCTATCCCGACGCCGAGTCCCGTGAGTACGGCGCGCACAGCCAGCCCGTGCACATCCTGATGAAGGTGGAGACCCACAACCACCCGACGGCCATCGCTCCCTTCCCCGGCGCCTCCACCGGCTCCGGCGGCGAGATCCGCGACGAAGGCGCCACCGGCCGCGGCTCCAAGCCCAAGGCCGGCCTGACCGGCTTCACCGTCTCCAACCTGAACATCCCCGGTTTCGAGCAGCCCTGGGAGCAGCCCTACGGCAAGCCCGAGCGCATCGTCACCCCGCTGGACATCATGATCGAGGGCCCGCTGGGCGGCGCCGCCTTCAACAACGAATTCGGTCGCCCGGCCCTGGCCGGCTACTTCCGCACCTTCGAGCAGCAGGTCGAGACCCCCCGTGGTCCCGAGGTGCGCGGCTACCACAAGCCGATCATGCTCGCCGGCGGCCTGGGCAACATCCGCGCCGACCACGTGCAGAAGGGCGACATCTCGGTGGGCGGCAAGCTCATCGTGCTCGGTGGTCCGGCCATGCTGATCGGCCTGGGCGGCGGCGCGGCCTCGTCCATGTCCACCGGCGCCAGCTCCGCCGACCTGGATTTCGCCTCGGTGCAGCGCGAGAACCCGGAAATGGAGCGCCGCTGCCAGGAGGTCATCGACCGCTGCTGGCAGCTGGGTGAAAACAACCCCATCACCTTTATCCACGACGTGGGTGCGGGCGGCCTGTCCAACGCCTTCCCCGAACTGGTCAACGATGCCGGGCGCGGCGGTCGTTTCGAGCTGCGCAACGTGCCCAACGACGAGCCGGGCATGAGTCCGCTGGAGATCTGGTGCAACGAGTCCCAGGAGCGCTACGTGCTCTCCGTGGACGCGGAAAACTTCGAGACCTTCAAGGCCATCTGCGAACGCGAGCGCTGCCCCTTCGCCGTGGTCGGCGAGGCCACCGAGGAGCGCCAGCTGACCGTGGCCGACAGCCACTTCGGCAACAACGCCGTGGACATGCCGCTGGACGTCCTGCTCGGCAAGCCGCCGCGCATGCACCGCAGCGCCACCCGGGAAGCCGAACTGGGCGACGCCTTCGACGGCGCCGGCCTGGACCTGACCGAGTCGGTGGAGCGCGTCCTGCGCCACCCGGCCGTGGCCAGCAAGAGCTTCCTGATCACCATCGGCGACCGCACCATCACCGGCCTGGTCGCCCGCGACCAGATGGTCGGTCCCTGGCAGGTCCCGGTGGCCGACTGCGCCGTGACCGCCACCAGCTTCGACGTCCACACCGGCGAAGCCATGGCCATGGGCGAGCGCACCCCGCTGGCGCTGCTCGACGCGCCTGCTTCCGGCCGCATGGCCATCGGCGAGACCATCACCAACCTGGCCGCCGCGCGCATCGAGAAGCTGGGCGACATCAAGCTCTCCGCCAACTGGATGGCCGCCGCCGGCCACCCGGGCGAAGACGCGCGCCTCTATGAAACCGTCAAGGCGGTAGGCATGGAGCTGTGCCCGCAGCTGGGCATCACCATCCCGGTCGGCAAGGACTCCATGTCCATGAAGACCCGCTGGCAGGACGGCGGCGAAGACAAGAGCGTCACCGCGCCGCTGTCGCTGGTGATCACCGGCTTCGCCCCGGTGCAGGACATTCGCCGCACCCTGACCCCCCAGCTGCGCCTGGACAAGGGCCAGACCGACCTGATCCTCATCGACCTGGGTCGTGGCCAGAATCGCCTGGGCGGCTCCATCCTCGCCCAGACCCACGGCAAGCTCGGCCAGCAGGCTCCCGACGTCGACGAGGCCGAAGACCTCAAGGCCTTCTTCGCGGTGATCCAGGGCCTCAACCAGGATGGCCTGCTGTTGGCCTACCACGACCGTTCCGACGGCGGCCTCATCACTACCCTGGTGGAAATGGCCTTCGCCGGTCACTGCGGCCTGGCCCTGCGCCTGGACGCTCTCGCCGCCGACCGCGACGAGCTGACCCGCGCGCTGTTCGCCGAAGAGCTGGGCGCCGTCATCCAGGTGCCCCAGGACTTCACCCACGAGGTGCTGGCCCAGTTCAGCGCGGCCGGTCTGGAAGATTGCGTGGCGGTGATCGGCAACCCGGTCAACGGCTACGAGATCAACATCCACTACCACGACGAGCATCTCTACCGGGCCGAGCGGCGCATGCTGCAGCGCGTCTGGAGCGAGACCAGCTTCCAGATCCAGCGCCTGCGCGACAACGCCGACTGCGCCCAGCAGGAATTCGACGCTCTGCTGGAAGAGGATCATCCGGGTCTGTCGGCCAAGCTGGCTTATGATCCCAACGAGGACATCTGCGCCCCCTACATCAAGAAGGGCGTGCGGCCCCAGGTCGCCATCCTGCGCGAGCAGGGCGTCAACGGTCAGGTGGAGATGGGCGCGGCCTTCGATCGCGCCGGCTTCGCCGCCATCGACGTGCACATGAGCGACATCCTCTCCGGTCGCATCGACCTGGCGGACTTCAAGGGCGTGGTCGCCTGTGGCGGCTTCTCCTATGGTGACGTCCTCGGCGCCGGCGGTGGTTGGGCCAAGTCCATCCTGTTCAACGCCCGGGCTCGCGACGGCTTCCAGCAGTTCTTCGAGCGCACCGATACCTTCACCCTGGGCGTGTGCAACGGTTGCCAGATGGTCGCCAACCTGCGCGAGCTGGTGCCCGGCAGCGAATTCTGGCCGCGCTTCGTGCGCAACCGCTCCGAGCAGTTCGAGGCACGGGTGGCCATGGTCCAGGTGCAGGATTCGCCCTCCCTGTTCCTCGCCGGCATGGCCGGGTCGCGGCTGCCCATCGCCATCGCCCACGGCGAAGGCTTCGCCGAGTACCCGAGCCAGCAGGCGCTGGTCGCCGCCGATGTCTCCGGCACCGTGGCGCTGCGCTATGTCGATGGCCACAGCAAGGTCACCGAGATCTATCCGGCCAACCCCAACGGCTCGCCGCTGGGCATCACCGGTCTGTCCAGCCAGGACGGTCGCGTGCTGCTGATGATGCCGCACCCCGAGCGCTGCTTCCGCGCCGTGCAGAACTCCTGGATCCCGGCCGACTGGCAGGGCGAGGACGGCGGCTGGATGCGCCTGTTCCGCAATGCGCGGGTCTGGGTGGACTGAGTCCTCGGCTCGCGTCTGACGAAACCCGCGCCTCGGCGCGGGTTTCGTCTTTCTGGGAAGGGTTTAAGCTGAAGGGACCGTCCAGCGTCTCCGGAGTCCTCGATGTTCAAGCTGTGTTTCTACGTCCCCGACTCGCACCTCGATGCCGTCAAGCAGGCGATCTTTGCTGTGGGCGGTGGCCGCATCGGGCTCTATGACAGTTGCTGCTGGCAGGTCCAGGGCCTCGGTCAGTTCCGTCCACTGGCGGGCAGCCAGCCGCACCTGGGCGAGCAGGGCAGTCTCGAACAGCTAACGGAATGGCGAGTGGAGCTGGTACTGGCCGATGAGCAGGTCGCCCGCCAGGCCGTGGCGGCGCTCAAGGAGACGCATCCCTATGAGACGCCGGCCTACGACGTGGTGCAGGTGCTGGATTTCTAGCCGTCAGGGATAGCCGAGAACGGTCTTGATCCGTGCAAGCTCACGCTCGACCCAGCGTGGGTCCACCGCGCCCCAATCGCGGATCTCGTAGCCGCCCGCGTTGTTGCGCGCGCCGTCGCCCTGCACGAACTGACAGTCGATATCCAGATCGGCCAGGGCCAGTAGGGTGTCCTGGGCCGTACGCCGCGGCATGCCGGTAGCGGCCATCAGCGCGGGCACGCTGGTGGCGGTGCCGCTGGCCACCAGCCAGGCCACATAGAGCCGGCGATAGAAACTGGTCTTGGTCTTGCTCACATCCATGAGAATCGTCCTAGGCAATAAAAAGCCCACCGCGAGGGTGGGCTTCAGGGGGATCAGAGGGTAGCGATGCGCTGCCGCTGTTCCACCATTTTAGCCAGGGCCTGCTCGGCTTCGGCCAGTTTGGCACGCTCCTTCTCCAGCACTTCGGCCGGCGCCTTGGCGACGAAGCCTTCGTTGCCCAGCTTGCCGCCGACGCGCTTGACCTCGCCTTCCAGGCGGCCGATCTCCTTGTCCAGGCGCGCCAGTTCCGCGTCCTTGTCGATCAGCCCGGCCATGGGCACCAGCACTTCCATCTCGCCCACCAGGGTGGTGGCGGACATCGGCGCTTCCTCGCCGGCGGCCAGCACGCGGACCGATTCCAACTTGGCCAGCTTGTTCAGCAGCGGCTCGAAGTCGGCCAGGCGGCGTTGGTCCTGGGCACTGGCGTTGGCGACGATGATGTCGATGCGCTTGGCCATGGAAATCTTCATCTCGCCGCGGATCTGCCGCACGCCCAGCATCAGCGCCTTGACCCACTCGATGTCGCCTTCGGCGGCGGCGTCGATGCGCGCCTCGTTGGCCACCGGCCAGGGCTGCAGCATCAGGGTCTCGCCCTGGACACCGGCCGGTGCCTTGAGGCGCTGCCAGATTTCCTCGGTGATGAAGGGCATGAAGGGGTGCGCCAGGCGCAGCACCACTTCCAGTACCCGCGCCAGGGTGCGGCGGGTACCGCGCTGGCGCTCGATGGAGGCGTTTTCGTCCCACAGCACCGGCTTGACCAGCTCCAGGTACCAGGCGCAGTACTCGTCCCAGACGAATTCGTAGAGGGCCTGGGTGGCCAGGTCGAAGCGGAAGGCGTCGAGCTGACGGGTCACCTCGGCCTCGGTGCGCTGCAGCTGGGAGATGATCCAGCGATCCACCGAGGACAGCTCGACGGGTTCGTCATTGACGCCGGTGTCCTGGCCTTCGACGTTCTCCATGACGAAGTTCGCCGCGTTCCACAGCTTGTTGCAGAAGTTGCGATAGCCCTCGACGCGACCCATGTCGAACTTGACGTCGCGGCCGGTGGTGGCCAGGGAGCAGAAGGTGAATCTCAGGGCATCGGTGCCGTAGCTGGCGATGCCGTCCGGGAATTCGGCGCGGGTCTGCTTGGCGATCTTCTCGGCCAGCTTGGGCTGCATCAGGCCGCTGGTGCGCTTCTGCAGCAGGGTGTCCAGGTCGATGCCGTCGACGATATCCAGCGGGTCGAGCACGTTGCCCTTGGACTTGGACATCTTCTGGCCCTGGCCATCGCGCACCAGGCCGTGGACGTAGACGGTCTTGAACGGAATCTGCCCGGTCAGGTGGGTGGACAGCATGATCATCCGGGCGACCCAGAAGAAGATGATGTCGAAGCCGGTGACCAGCACGTCGGTGGGGTGGAAGGTCTTCAGCGCCTCGGTCTGCTCGGGCCAGCCCAGGGTGGAGAAGGTCCACAGGCCGGAACTGAACCAGGTGTCCAGGACATCGTCGTCCTGGCGCAGGGCGATGTCCCCGAGGTCGTGCTTGGCACGTACCTCGGCTTCGTCACGACCGACGTAGACATTGCCGGCCTGGTCGTACCAGGCGGGAATGCGGTGGCCCCACCAGAGCTGGCGGCTGATGCACCAGTCCTGGATGTCGCGCATCCAGCTGAAGTACATGTTCTCGTACTGCTTGGGCACGAACTGCACCTCGCCGCTCTCGACCACGGCGATGGCCTTCTCGGCCAGGGGCTTGGTGGAGACGTACCACTGGTCGGTCAGCCAAGGCTCGATCACGGTGCCGGAGCGGTCGCCCTTGGGTACCTTGAGGGCGTGGTCGTCGATCTTCTCCAGGCGGCCGGCGGCCTCCAGATCGGCGACGATGCGCTTGCGCGCCTCGAAACGATCCAGGCCTGCGTAGGCGGCGGGGAGGGTGGCGTCGAACATGCCGTTGACGCTGCCGTCCAGGTTGAACACCTGGGCGCCGGGCAGGACGGCCGCGTCGGCATCGAAGATGTTGATCAGCGGCAGGTTGTGGCGCTTGCCGACTTCATAGTCGTTGAAGTCGTGGGCCGGGGTGATCTTGACGCAGCCGGTGCCGAATTCGGGGTCGCAGTAGTCGTCGCCGACGATGGGGATGCGCCGGCCCACCAGGGGCAGCTCGACGTACTGGCCGATCAGGTCCTTGTAGCGCGGATCTTCCGGGTGCACGGCCACGGCGGCGTCGCCCAGCAGGGTCTCGGGACGGGTGGTGGCGACCACCAGATGGTCCATGCCCTCGGCGGTGCGGGCGCCATCGGCCAGCGGATAGCGCAGGTGCCAGAGATGACCCTTCTCGTCATGGCTTTCCACTTCCAGGTCGGAAATGGCGGTGTGCAGCTTGGTGTCCCAGTTGACCAGGCGCTTGCCGCGATAGATCAGGCCGTCCTCGTGCAGGCGCACGAAGGCTTCCTTGACCGCCTCGGAGAGGCCGTCGTCCATGGTGAAGCGCTCGCGCGACCAGTCCACCGAGGAGCCCAGGCGGCGGATCTGCCGGCTGATGTTGCCACCGGATTCGTTCTTCCATTCCCAGACCTTCTCCAGGAATTTTTCCCGGCCCAGGTCATGGCGCGACAGGCCCTCGGCACCGATGCGGCGCTCCACCAGCATCTGGGTGGCGATGCCGGCGTGGTCGGTGCCCGGCTGCCAGAGGGTGTTGCGACCCTGCATGCGGCGGAAGCGGATCAGGGCGTCCATGATGGCGTTGTTGAAGCCATGGCCCATGTGCAGGCTGCCGGTCACGTTCGGCGGCGGGATCATGATGGTGTAGGGCTCGCCCGACCCCTGGGGCGCGAAGTAGCCCTGGCGTTCCCAGGTCTGGTACCAGGAGGTTTCGATGGCGTGCGGCTGGTAGGTCTTGTCCATGGAGGGGGCTTTTGTCGCTGGAAGAGGAAAGCCTCCGAGTATAGCGACTCCCGCCGGCCGACGGCAGGGCGCCTTGGCGCCCCGCGCTCAGGGACGCTGCAGCAGTTCTTCCAGTCGCCGCTGCAGACGGCGCTGCAACTCGGCCTCCAGGCGCGGCAACTGCTCGTCGAGCAGTTCCTGCAGGATGGCCGGCGCCTCCTGGTGCAGGCGGACGTGGGCCAGGTCTTCATGGGGCGCGCTGGGCGTCACCTCTTCGATGGCGTCCGGCACGATCTGGTCGAGCAGCGGCGGGATGGCCCTGAGGCGCTCGGCGCTGGGCGCGATGACGTCGGAGAGGATGGGGATGCCATCGGCGCTGCTCGGATGAATCGTGTTGCGACTCTTGTCGAGCACCTGGCGGATGGCTTCGAGGTCTTGCAGGACGTGCGCGGGAGGCTTGGTGCTGGTCATGAAATCAGACACGTGACAGCTGATGGTCCTGTAGAGCATAGCCAAGCTTGCGGTAGAAGCGAAAACCTTCGCGCATCGCCTGGCGCACGTCGGGAGCCTCAACGACCACTTCGGCGATCCGGGCGAAACCCGCATGGCAGGGCGGCGGGGCCAGGCTGAGGTTGATCAGCAGCTCGCCCGTTTGCTCGGCGGGCGTGGTCAGGCCCAGCACCACCGGGCTGTCGCTGGCGGTCTCCGCCAGATCGTGGGGAATGAAGCTGTCCGGCCGAAAGCTCCACAGCTGATCATCCAGGCGCTGACGCTGCTCGGTGTCGGCGCAATGCACATAGACCGGCATGCCCTGCTTCCAGGCCTTGTCCACCAACCGACAGGCGAAGGCCAGCCGCGCCGCGGGATCGGTGGAGGGCAGGACATAGAAATCGACACGGGTCATGGGCGGTCACGGCGAGGGGAGGGGAACGGCAAGGCCGCGACGTAGGAGCGTCGCGGCCTTGGGCAGAGGCTTAGGCCTCGTTGCTGCGGTCGAGCAGATATTGCACCAGCAGCGGAACCGGACGACCGGTGGCGGCCTTGTCCTTGCCGCCGCTGATCCAGGCGGTACCGGCCACGTCCAGGTGTGCCCAGGGATAGGCCTTGGCATAGCGCGCCAGGAAGCAGCCCGCGGTGATGGTGCCGGCCTTGGGGCCGCCGATGTTGGCCATGTCGGCGAAGGGGCTGTCCAGCTGCTCCTGGTACTCGTCGTGCAGCGGCAGTTGCCAGACGCGGTCGTCGGCGCGATCGCCGGCCTGCTTGACCTGATCGATCAGGGCGTCGTCGTTGCCCATCAGACCCGAGACCAGCGAACCCAGGGCGGTGATGCAGGCGCCGGTGAGGGTGGCGATGTCGATCACCGCCTTGGGCTGGAAGCGCTCGGCGTAGGTGAGGGTGTCGCACAGCACCAGGCGGCCTTCGGCGTCGGTGTTGAGGATCTCGATGGTCTGGCCGCTCATGCTGGTGACGATGTCACCCGGACGGGTGGCGGTGCCGCTCGGCATGTTCTCGGCCAGGGCCAGCAGACCTACCACGTTGATCGCCGGCTTGAGCTCCATGAGGGCGCGGAAGGTGCCCAGGACGCTGGCGGCGCCGCACATGTCGTACTTCATCTCGTCCATGCCGGCGCTGGGCTTGATGCTGATGCCGCCGGTGTCGAAGGTGATGCCCTTGCCGACCAGGGTGTAGGGCTGGGCGTTCTTGGCGCCGCCCCGGTACTGCAGCACCACCAGGCGCGGCGGCTGGGCGCTGCCCTGGGCCACGGCGAGGAAGGAGCCCATGCCCAGTTCACGCATCTTCTTCTCGTCGAGCACCTCGACGGAAAGCCCGGCGTCCTTGAACTGCTTGCCCAGGGCCTTGGCCTGATCGGCCACATAGACCGGGTTGCAGACGTTTGGCGGCAGGTTGCCGAAGTCCTTGGCATAGGCGGTGCCGTGGGTGATCGCCAGGGCATGGGCCAGGGCGCGTTCGGCCTCCGGCTGGGAGGCCTTGGTGGTGACCAGGGTCAGCTTCTTCAGCGGCCGCGGCTCGGCCTTCTTGCTCTTGAAGCGATCGAAGACGTAGTCGCCATCGGCCAGGGTCTCGGCCAGCAGGCGCAGGCGGGCATAACCATCGCGATTCTTGACCGGCACATCGCCGAGGGCGATGGCGGCGTCGCTGCCGCCCAGGCTCTTGAGCACGCTCAGGGCGCCGCTGGCCAGCTTGCGGTACTGGCGGTCGGACAGCCCTTCGCTGGCGCCGCTGCCGACGAGCAGCACGCGCTCGGCCTTGATGCCGGGCAGATTGGTGAGTAGCAGGGTCTGGCCGGCCTTGCCGGCGATGTCGCCGCGCTTGACCGCCGCGCTCAGGGCGCCGGAAGTGGCAGCGTCCACGGCGCTGGCCGCTGCGTCGAGCGCACCGCCTTCACCGACGGCCACGACCAGCGTGGCGGTTTTCAGGGTTTCCGGACGAGCGTTTTTGACGACGAATTCCATTAGGAGAAGCTCCCCAAGACAAACACATGAGTTCGCAGGATATAATGCGGGGCTTTCGCCAGGGCCTTTCCCGGCGATCGGCCTTCAACGGGTGGGCCTTGCAACGCAAGCCATGCAGCCGAGCTAGTGTGAGCGTTCGCGCCAGAGCCTGACAACCCTGGAGAATCCTGTTTGATCGTCTTCCGCTATCTGTCTCGAGAAGTTCTCACCACCCTCGGTGCGGTCAGTGCCGTGCTGCTGGTGATCATCATGAGCGGCCGCTTCATCAAGTACCTGGCCCAGGCGGCCCAGGGCCTGCTGGATCCGGGCGTGCTCCTGCTCATCATGGCCTACCGCATCCCCGGCTTCCTGCAACTGATCCTGCCGCTGGGCCTATTTCTCGGCTTCCTGCTCGCCTATGGCCGGCTGTACCTGGACAGCGAGATGACCGTGCTCACCGCCACCGGCCTGAGTCCGCGCCGCCTGCTGGCCTACAGCATGGCGCCGGCCGCGGTGGTGGCCCTGGTGGTCGCCTGGCTGAGTCTGTCGCTGGCACCCCTGGGCGTGCAGAAGGTCACCACCATCCTCAATCAGCAGGATGCCATGACCGAGTTCGACACCCTCGAACCGGGCCGCTTCCAGTCGCTGCGGGACAATTCCCGAGTCACCTACACCGAGCGCCTGTCGGCGGATCGCAGCCAGCTGGGCGGCGTCTTCATTTCCGAGCGCAACACCTCCACTGCTGGCGGCAAGGACCGCGGCGTGGGCGTGCTGGTGGCCGACACCGGTCGGCAGGAAATCCACCCGGACGGCAGTCGCTACCTGATCCTGCAGAACGGCTTCCGCTACGACGGCGTGCCGGGCCAGGCCGATTACCGCGCCGTGCAGTACGAGACCTATGGCGTGCTCCTGCCCAAGCCCGCGGTCAGCGAGGACATCAGTGAGCGTGACGCCGTCACCACCGGTGAACTCATGCGCAGCAACGAGCTGCAGTATCGCGGCGAGCTGCAATGGCGGCTGTCGCTGCCAATCCTGGTGTTCGTCGTGACTCTCATCGCCGTGCCCTTGGCCAAGGTCAATCCGCGTCAGGGCCGCTTCCTCAAGCTGCTGCCGGCGATCCTGCTGTACATGGCCTACCTGTCGCTGCTGATCGCCGCCCGCGGCGCCCTGGATAAAGGCCGCCTGCCGCCGGCCATCGGTCTGTGGGGCGTGCACCTGCTGTTCCTGGTGCTGGGCCTGCTGCTGGCCTTCTGGGAACCGCTCAAGGCGCGTCTGCGCGGTCGCAAGCCGGAGGTAGCGGCATGAACAAGCTCGATTGGTACATAGGGCGCACCGTCTTCGTCAGCATCCTCGCGGTGCTGGGTGTGATCGTTGGTCTGGCCCTGCTGTTCGCCTTCATCGACCAGCTCGGCGACTTCGACGACAACTACGGCGTCGCCGAGGCGCTCAAGTTCGTCCTGCTCACCTCGCCGCGGCGAGCCTACGAGATGCTGCCCATGGCCGCGCTCATCGGCTGCCTGATCGGCCTGGGCACCCTGGCCAGCAGCAGCGAGCTGATCGTGATGCGCGCCGCCGGCGTTTCCCTGGGGCGCATCGTCTGGGCGGTGATGAAGCCGATGTTCGTGCTGCTCATCGCCGGCATCCTAGTCGGCGAGTACGTGGCGCCCTGGTCTGAGAACCTGGCACAGAGCGGTCGCGCCCTGGCGCAGAGCGCCGGCAAGGCGCAGAGTTCGCGTCACGGCCTCTGGCATCGCCAGGGCCACGAGTACACCCACGTCAACGCCGTGCAGCCCAATGGCCTGCTGCTGGGCGTGACCCGTTACGAATTCGACGACAATCGCCATCTGCTGCAATCCAGCTTCGCTCAGCGCGGCATCTATCGCGGCGATCACTGGGAACTGGAAAACGTCAGCATCACCGACTTCGGCGACCGCCAGACCAGCGTCCGCCAGGAGCCCAAGGTGATCTGGAACGTCGAGCTGACCCCGCAGGTGCTCGACACCGTGATCATGGAGCCGGATGCGCTGTCGATCTCCGGACTGTGGTGGTACATCCACTACCTGGCCGATCAGGGGCTGAGCAACAAGAGCTACTGGCTGGCGTTCTGGTCGAAGATCTTCCAGCCGCTGGTGACCGCCGCCCTGGTGCTGATGGCGATCTCCTTCATCTTCGGTCCGCTGCGCTCGGTGACCCTGGGCCAGCGGATCTTCACCGGGGTGATCATCGGCTTCGCCCTGCGCATCTTCCAGGATCTCCTGGGGCCGTCCAGCCTGGTGTTCGGCTTCTCGCCGCTGCTGGCCGTGCTGGCACCGGCGCTGCTATGCGCCGTGGCTGGGGTGCTGTTGCTGCGCCGGGCCGGCTAGGGCCGCCCGGCGGCGCCGCTCGCTAGGCGGCGCCCTTGCTCACGACCGGCTGCGGCTGCAACCAGCCGGCGTGCGCTTCGCAGAAGTTCAGGATGCGCTGCACACGGCGGATCTGATCCCGATGGCGGCATTCGCCCACCACGGTACGCACCAGCAGATCGACATTCTGCATGTGGATCAGGCGCAGATCCGCGCTCATGTCGGGGCAGGCTTCCATCTCGTCCATGCGCGTCTCGCAACGCGAGAGCAGCCGCTCGATGAAGGCCGGGGAGAAGCGGGCGGGGGTCTGGGCCGTTTCCAGGTCCTTGACCGCCACCTGAGAGAGGGGGGAGAGCGTTTCCATGTGCAAGATCTCGCGTCCGTATCGATGTCTTACTATTGCACGCTTTGCCCTCCGGTTTCAGCTGCCGGTGGTCAGCTGGCTATCCGATCGTTTCCGGGGCTCAGTGCGGATGTCCGGGTGCTCTCGTCGCCACGTCGAGCAGCGCTGATCGCGCCTTAAGATAAGACTGCTTCTGCTGCAAGTCGGCCGGATGATCGATGGTGAGCCCGGCCAGATAGCCCTGCCAGATGGCCAAGTAGGCCTTCTGCGAATTGCGCAG
Organism: Pseudomonas sp. PLB05; assembly: GCF_021106615.1. Taxonomy (NCBI): domain Bacteria; kingdom Pseudomonadati; phylum Pseudomonadota; class Gammaproteobacteria; order Pseudomonadales; family Pseudomonadaceae; genus Pseudomonas; species Pseudomonas sp. PLB05. The sequence goes on along the minus strand of NZ_JAJOHO010000003.1, from coordinate 988,984 downwards.
CAGCCGATCCTGGCCGGCGGGTAACTGGTCCGTAGCAGACTTCTCTTCGGCAGCGGCCTGGGTCTGGCAACTGCTCAGCCGCTGACGAAAGTCCGCCAGCCGCCCTTGTTCGCCCGCCAAGCGGGCGTTGTTGCCATGCAGCACCAGCAACTCGCAGCCATAGAGGGCGCTGTGCAACCGGGCCTGCAACGTCCAGCTGGGCGAGCGATTCAGGTCGACACCCGCACTCGCTGACTGGGCCGGTCGCTGCACGGCGCAGCCACCCAGGGTCAGCAGCAGGACGAGCAGCAGGGGAGGGCTCAGGCGCATCTTCCGGTCTCGGCAAGCCTTGTGCGGGCACCAGCCTATTGGTAACGCTGCCATTCCCGATACTTGTCCATCAGGTAGTTACCGACCGGTTGCGACTTCTTGCAGTCCTCACCGCTCAGTGGGCTGGGTTCGCAGACGGAGTCGGCCGAGCTGTAGTGGTTGCAGCCGGTCAGTAGCAGGGCGAGGCATAGCAGGAGCGGTTTCAAACGGTATTCTCAAGAGATGATAGGCAACGACCGCCGGTGAGCGTGCGCGAATAGTCGCGGCCTCACCGGCGGTCAAACAGCGCTTATTAGGGGCTTCGCCGCGGTTTGCTACTTGAATTGATGGTCACGTCATCGATGATGGTGGTCGCCAGCGCCTGAATCTGATCGGACGTCATCGCCGAGAATACACCCTCCCAGGCACTGGAAGAGGTGTCGTAGCTACGGGTCGCCAGCGTTTCCCCCGAGGTGGCGTCCTGGTAGCGGACCTGGGCGCTGATCCAGGCATTGCCTGCCATCACCCCCACCGTATAGCGCAGGCCTGAGCTCATGTAGCGAAAATTGGTGACCTCGATGGTAGCCAGGGTCGCTGCCGTCTTCGGCCGCTCGGTCAGTACCCGTAGTCCCTTGGCCTGGCCCTTGGCGCGCAGTGCCTCCAGCCATTCGCTTTTCAGCAGCGGCCATTTTTCGTTGGCCTGAACCTTGGCGTCGGCCTTGAACGATACCACCAGCGTAGTTTTGGCATCGGCATAGACGGGAATCGGCGTCTGATCCGCAGAGGAGGTGACCTTGGCGGCGCAGCCGCCAACCAGCAGGAGTGCAGCGACAACGACGAATCTGATCATCGGTTGGCTCCGGGTGATGGAAGATCCGGCTGCAGAAGCGCTCGCCATGCGCTGAGCGAGACGTTGGCAAGCCGGTCAGGGCAGTCTAGTCGCTGCTGCGAGAAGTGGTGCCCGTGGGTGCAAGGAGTCCGGTAGCCCGGCCATGGCGACCGCTCCACTGTCGAACTCCAGGCACAAAAAAACCGCCTCAATGGGCGGTTCTTCTGGGCGTCCATGAATCGCGAAGGAGATCACGGAAGATACGGCTTGGTGCCCCGGGGGAGACTCGAACTCCCACTCCTTTCGGAAACGGATTTTGAATCCGCCGCGTCTACCGGTTCCGCCACCGGGGCAATGGCGGCGGAGTATAGGGATGCGGGCAGGTCCGGTCAATCCAAAGTGCGTTGGTGAAAAAGGCCGCTTCCGGTAAGCTGTGCGGCCTTTCGAGATCTACCTGCCATGCACGTCGCCGACTTCCATTTCGACCTTCCCGAATCACTCATCGCCCGTCATCCGCTGGCCGAGCGCCGCGGCAGTCGATTGCTGGTGCTCGACGGCCCCAGCGGTGAGCTGAGCCATCGCCGCTTCGGCGATCTGCTGGGCTATTTGCAGCCGGGCGACCTGATGGTGTTCAACGACACCCGGGTGATTCCGGCGCGGCTGTTCGGCCAGAAGGCCAGTGGCGGCAAGCTGGAGATCCTGGTGGAGCGGGTGCTGGACGAGGAGCGAGTGCTGGCCCATGTGCGGTCCAGCAAATCGCCCAAACCGGGCAGCCGCATCCTCATCGACGGCGGTGCCGAGGCCGAGATGGTGGCGCGCCACGAGGCGCTGTTCGAACTGAAATTCGCCGAGCCTGTGCTGCCGCTGCTGGAGCGGGTCGGTCATATGCCGTTGCCGCCGTATATCGACCGGCCCGACGAGGCCGAGGATCGCGAGCGCTACCAGACCGTCTATGCACGCAACGCCGGTGCAGTGGCCGCGCCCACCGCCGGACTGCACTTCGACGAGCCGCTGCTGGAGGCCATCCGCGCCAAGGGCGTGGCAACCGCCTTCGTCACCCTGCACGTCGGCGCCGGCACCTTCCAGCCGGTGCGAGTCGAGCGCATCGAAGACCACCACATGCACCGCGAGTGGCTGCAGGTCGACCAGGCCGTGGTGGACGCCGTGGCCGCCTGCCGCGCCCGTGGTGGTCGGGTGATCGCCGTCGGCACCACCAGCGTGCGTTCGCTGGAAAGTGCGGCCCGTGACGGCGAGCTCAAGGCCTTCGCCGGCGAGACGGACATCTTTCTCTATCCCGGCCGGCCCTTCCATGTGGTCGATGCACTGGTGACCAACTTCCACCTGCCCGAGTCGACCCTGCTGATGCTGGTGTCGGCCTTCGCCGGTTACCGCGAGACCATGGCCGCCTATGCGACGGCCGTGGCCGAGGGCTATCGCTTCTTCAGTTATGGCGACGCCATGTTCATCACCCGCAATCCCGGGGCCCAGGGCCCGGAGAGCTGATATGAGTTTCATGAATTTCGAATTGCTGGCCACCGAGGGCAAGGCCCGTCGCGGTCGCCTGACCTTTCCCCGCGGCGTGGTCGAGACCCCGGCCTTCATGCCGGTCGGTACCTACGGCACGGTCAAGGGCATGCTGCCCGACAGCGTCGCCGACATCGGCGCCCAGATCATCCTGGGCAACACCTTCCATCTCTGGCTGCGGCCCGGGACCGAGGTGATCCAGCGCCACGGCGACCTGCACGACTTCATGCAGTGGCAGGGGCCGATCCTCACCGATTCCGGCGGCTTCCAGGTGTTCAGCCTGGGCGCGCTGCGCAAGATCAAGGAGGAGGGCGTCTACTTCGCCTCGCCGGTGGACGGCGCCAAGGTGTTCATGGGCCCCGAGGAATCCATGGCGGTGCAACGCGCCCTGGGCTCGGACATCGTGATGATCTTCGACGAGTGCACCCCTTATCCGGCGGACTTCGACACCGCGCGCCGCTCCATGGAGCTGTCGCTGCGCTGGGCCAAGCGCTCCCGGGAAGCCCATGGCGACAACCCCTCGGCGCTGTTCGGCATCGTCCAGGGCGGCATGCACGAGGAGCTGCGCCTGAGGTCCCTGGAGGGCCTGGAAGGCATCGGCTTCGACGGCTACGCCATTGGCGGCCTGTCGGTGGGCGAGCCCAAGGAAGAGATGATCCGCGTGCTGGACTTCCTGCCGCCGCACCTGCCGGCGGACAAGCCGCGCTACCTGATGGGCGTGGGCAAGCCGGAAGACCTGGTGGAAGGCGTGCGCCGTGGCGTCGACATGTTCGACTGCGTGATGCCCACCCGCAACGCGCGCAACGGCCATCTGTTCATCGACACCGGCGTGCTCAAGTTGCGCAATGCCGTGCATCGTCACGACGAGACGCCGCTGGATCCCACCTGCGACTGTTACACCTGCAAACATTTCTCCCGGGCCTATCTGCACCATCTGGATAAATGCGGGGAAATGCTGGGGAGTATGCTGAATACGATCCACAACCTGCGGTATTACCAGCGGGTGATGGCCGGTTTGCGCCAGGCTATCCAAGAGGGTAAATTGGCCGACTTTGTGGACGCCTTCTATGCTCGGCGCGGCCTGCCTACGCCGCCGCTCGACCGCTGAAAGCCCCTGTCCGATCGTCCAGGCGAAACGGCGCTCGCGCGTCCTTCGTCAGGTGCGTGACCGGGGTTCTGCAGCGGTCGAACCGGTGGTGAGCGACCCCCGGCATCTCTTCTTTTTCCGTCATCCAACTCTGCAAGGAGTAGTGCAATGAGTTTTCTGATTTCCACGGCCCAGGCCCAGGAAGCTGCCGCGCCGGCCGCCAACGCCGCACCGGGAGGTGAATACATTCAGTTCATCTTCCTGATCGGCTTCGTGGTGATCTTCTATTTCCTGATCTGGCGTCCCCAGGCCAAGCGCACCAAGGATCACAAGAACCTGATCGGCGGTCTGCAGAAGGGTGACGAAGTGGTGACCACCGGTGGCATCGCCGGTCGCATCAACAAGGTCACCGACGAGTTCGTGGTGCTGGAAGTGTCCGACAACGTCGAACTCAAGTTCCAGAAGGGCGCCATCGCCGCGACCCTGCCGAAGGGCACCCTGAAGGCCCTCTGAGCCTTCCTAAATCTAGCTAACACCGGGGCGCGCAAGGCGCCCCGCCTTTATCTCGGGCGGTGTCATGCTCAACAAATATCCCCTCTGGAAGTACCTGCTGATCCTGGCCGTACTGGTCGTGGGCGCCATCTATTCGGTTCCTAATCTGTACCCCGACGATCCGGCCGTGCAGGTCAGCGCTTCCAGCACCGAACGTACGGTGACGCCGGCCGAGGTGCAGCGTGTGAACGCGGCCCTGGCCGAGGCTCATCTGGCCGTGAAGTCCAGTGATCTCAATGCTAACGGCAGCCGGGTGCTGATCCGCCTGATGCGCGCCGACGATCAGCTGCCGGCCCAGGAAGTGGTCCGTCGTACCCTCGGCGACGACTTCGTGGTGGCCCTGAACCTGGCGCCCACTACCCCGCAGTGGTTGCGCAAGCTGGGCGCCAGCCCCATGAAACTGGGCCTGGACCTCTCCGGCGGGGTGCATTTCCTGCTGGCGGTGGACATGGACAAGGCCGTGGACGCGCGCCTGAAGGTCTATGACAACGAGGTCAAGACCCTGCTGCGCCGCGAGAAGGTGCGCTATCGCAGCATGCCCGAGCAGAACGGCGCCCTGCAGCTCGGCTTCACCGACGCCGCCGACCTGCAGCAGGCCCAGGGCCTGATCCGCAAGAACTACACCGATTTCGAGCTGACCACCGACACCCGGGGCGACCTGCAGGTGCTGCGTCTGCAGCTGACCGAGGCCAAGCTGCGCGAGATCCGCAACTATGCCGTCACCCAGAACCTGACCACGGTGCGCAACCGGGTCAACGAACTGGGCGTGGCCGAGCCGCTGGTACAGCGCCAGGGCGCCGACCGCATCGTGGTCGAGCTGCCGGGCGTGCAGGACACCGCCGAAGCCAAGCGCATCCTCGGCAAGACCGCCAACCTGGAATTCCGCCTGGCCGCCACCGCGGACACGCCGCGTGCTTCCACCGAGAGCTTCGAGTTCCGCGAGCCCGGTCGTCCCGCGGTACCCCTGGAGCGTAACGTCATCATCACCGGTGACCAGGTCACCGACGCCTCCGCCAGCTTCGACGAGAACGGCCGGCCCCAGGTCAACATCCGCCTGGATGGCCACGGTGGCGATCTGATCAACCGTGCCACCCGCACCAACGTCGGCCGCAGCATGGCCGTGGTGTTCATCGAGCAGCGCCCGGTCACCCGCTACACCACCCAGACCGTGGACGGCGTGCAGAAGGAAGTGGCGGTGCCCGGCTTCGAGGAAGAGCGGCGCATCATCAGCCTGGCGACCATCCAGTCGGCCCTGGGCAACAGCTTCCGCATCACCGGCCTGAACGGTTCGGGCGAGGCCTCGGAACTGGCGCTGCTGCTGCGTGCCGGTGGCCTGGCCGCGCCCATGTACTTCGCCGAAGAGCGTACCCTCGGCCCGAGCCTGGGCGCCGACAACATCGAGAAGGGCATCGACGCCTCCATCTGGGGCATGATCTTCGTCTCGCTGTTCCTGATCGCCATCTACCGCTTCTTCGGGGTGCTGGCGACCATCGCCCTGGCGTTCAACATGGTGCTGCTGATGGCGCTGATGTCCATCCTGCATGCCACCCTGACGCTGCCGGGTATCGCCGGTATCGTGCTGACCATGGGGCAGGCGGTGGACGCCAACGTGCTGATCTTCTCGCGGATCCGTGAAGAGATCGCCAATGGCATGCCGATCCAGCGCGCCATCCACGAAGGTTTCAATCGGGCCTTCACGGCGATCCTGGACTCCAACCTGACGACCCTGCTGGTGGGCGCCATCCTGTTCGCCATGGGCACCGGGCCTGTCAAGGGCTTCGCCGTGACCATGTCGCTGGGTATCTTCACCTCCCTGTTCACCGCCATCTTCGTGACCCGTGCCATGGTCAACCTGATTTATGGCGGCCGGAACGTCAAGAAGCTGTGGATTTGAGGACGCGGCCATGAAAAAGACCATCAACTTCATGGGCGTACGCAATATCGCGTTCGCCATCACCGCGCTCCTGACCGTACTGGCGCTGTTCAGCTGGTTCTACAAGGGGCTGAACTTCGGCCTGGACTTCACCGGCGGTACCCTGATCGAGCTGCGCTACGAGCAGCCGGCCGACCTCGGCAAGATCCGTCAGGAATTGCAGGGCGCCGGCTTCGAAGACGCCGTGGTGCAGAGCTTCGGCGCCACCACCGACGTGCTGGTACGGATGCCGGGTGACGATCCCCAACTGGGCCAGAAGGTGACCGGCGCGCTGCAGCAGGCGAGCACCGAGAACTTCTCCCTGACCCGTACCGAGTTCGTCGGTCCGCAGGTGGGCGAGGAGCTGCGTGACCAGGGTGGCCTGGGCATGCTGCTGGCCCTGGGCAGCGTGCTGGTCTACGTGGCCTTCCGCTTCCAGTGGAAGTTCGCCGTGGGCGCCATCCTGTCGCTGGTGCACGACGTGGTGGTGACCCTGGGGCTGCTGTCGTTCTTCCAGATCACCTTCGACCTGACGGTGCTGGCGGCGGTCCTGGCGATCATCGGTTACTCGCTCAACGACACCATCGTGGTGTTCGACCGGGTGCGGGAGAACTTCCGGGTGCTGCGCAAGGCCGACCTGATCGAGAACATCAACGTCTCGACCACCCAGACCCTGCTACGGACCCTGGCGACCTCGATCTCGACCCTGCTCGCCGTGGGAGCCCTGCTGATCTTTGGTGGCGACAACCTGTTCGGCTTCTCGCTGGCGCTGTTCATCGGCGTGATGGCCGGTACCTACTCGTCGATCTATATCGCCAACGTGGTGCTGATCTGGCTGGATCTGAAGAGCGAGGACCTGATTCCGCCGCAGGCCAAGGAACTCGACGAGCGTCCCTGATGTCGCAGGCATGGCAAAGGGCCAGGTGCCCGCTATGACAGAGTAGTCAGGAGGTTGTAGTGAACAAGTCGATGCTCGTAGGTACGGTTCTGGGAGCCATCGTCGCCACCGCAGGTGGCGCCGTGGCGTACAGTTTCGTCGACCGCGGGCCTCAGTACGCCGAGGTCGTCGCCGTCCAGCCGGTCAAGGAAACGGTCAAGACCCCGCGCGAGGTCTGCAAGGAGGTCGCGGTGGCTCATCGGCGACCTGTTCAGGACCAACACCAGATCGCCGGGACCGCCGTAGGTGCGGTCGTCGGCGGTCTGCTGGGCAACCAGGTCGGCAACGGCAGCGGCAAGACCCTGGCGACCATCGCCGGTGCCGTGGGCGGTGGTTACGCCGGCAACAAGGGTCAGGAATACATGCAGAACCGCGACACCTACACCACCACCCAGACCCGCTGCAACACGGTTACCGACAGCAAGGATCAGGTGGTCGGCTATGACGTCAAGTATCTGCTGGATGGCAAGATCGGCCAGGTCCGCATGGACCACGAGCCGGGCAAGCAACTGGAAGTGAAGAACGGCCAGGTGCTGGCCAGCCAGTGATCCGCCTTGACCGCTGAAGCCCCAGGGCTTCAGCCCATGAAAAAACCCGCTACCAATCACCTGGTAGCGGGTTTTTTCATGGGGGTTTCGTGCTGATCGAAACGCTCTTCCACGCTGGCCAGAGGCGCAGGGCGCCCTGGCCGGAGCCGTCACTCAGACGGCGGGGCGGGGGGTTTCCGCTTTGGGCCGAAGCCACCGCCGGGCGGAGATCCACGCCGGCGCCTCGAACAGACCGTTGATGCCACGGGCTTCCAGCAGCTTGGCGATGGCCACGGGCACCAGGATGCCGAAGGCGCAACCGGCGACGATGTGCAGCAGGCCGTCGTTGATGTGCAGGCCCTTGCTCAGGACGATGCGCGCACCGCTGCCACTCAGTACGTGCATCACGTAGATGGGCATGGACAGCGCCCCAAGGGTCAGCACCCACTGCAGCGGCCGTTGCGCCAGCACCATGCAGGTGGCGCTGACGAAGACGATGCCGTTCAGCGCCAGGACCAGGGTGGCCAGGCCACGATCGGTATAGACCAGGCCCAGCAGGCCATGGAACCAGTACTCCAGCACCACGAACAGCAGACCCGAGCCCAGCATCACCCGGCCGGCCTGTTCCTCGATGGCCTGCTTGAAGTTGTTGAACCAGACGCCGAAGGCGAAGAACACGAAGTTCTGCGCGGTGAAGGTGAAGAAGAAGTCTTCCGGGCCGGCGTTCTGGAACAGATAGACCAGGGCGCCAAAGGCGAACACGGCAAAGAAGGCCAGCGGCTTGGCCCAGCGATAGGCGAGCATGGCCAGGCAGAACACCAGGAACAGGGCATAGAGGAACCAGAACTGCTGGCGTGGCTCCCAGACCGTCAGGACTTCGCTGAAGCTGACGCCGCCATTGGTGTAGCGCGACATCAGCGCCTCCACCGAGCCCTGCAACAGCGACCACACCAGGAAGGGATAGACGATGGTGTCGATCTTGTTCACAAACAGGCCGCCGGTGCCGCGCTTGACGAAGGAGCTGTAGAAGAACAGGCCGGAAAGAAAGAAGAACAGCGGCATGTGGAAGCTGTAGATGACGCTGTCCACCAGGCCGTGGAATTCGGCGTCCTGCAGGATGCCGGCGTTGAGCAGGCCGCGGACGACATGGCCATAGACGACCAGCACGATGCCAATGGCTTTCGCGTAGTCGACCCAGAGATTGCGAGTGTTCATTGAATGATCCTTTTCAAAGGAGAACCTGTGCCGCTGAAGCCAAGCGCTGGGGGCAAACGAAAGCAGGAACGCTGCGGCGCCAGAGCGCGCATCGCGACAGGTTCGGTCATGGTAGGACTCCCGAAGGAACGACGTCCGTAAGTAGCCGGTTACAGGAAGGGGCTCCTTGCCCGCGTTCTGACCATGGCTATCTGCCATTGTTCATGGCTTGTTTCCGGCCAGGCGTGAACGGGGCGACACTTTGGCCGCCCGGGGGACAACTGTCCGACGAGCTGTAACCGGATGTTTAAAGCGAGTCTTTGACGAACTGCAACTGCCGCTCCTTGAGCAGGGGTTCGTAACGTGGCGAGGTGTAGATCAGCAGGACCTGTTTCCGACGTGCCGCCTGGGCGCTGAACTTGTAGACCACGGTGTCGTGATCGAAGGCCAGATAGGCCTGGGCGTTGTCGTCCTGGCTCAGGCGTTCGAAGGCGGCGGCCGATGACTGGGAGGAGGGCTTGCCATACTTCTGGGTGAGGCCTTCGGCGATCAGAAAGGACTGGGCCAGGGGCGTGACGATGGACAGCCGCAGGAAGCGACCATCGATGAAGAAGGCACCGGCCTCGACTTTTTCACCGGCGAAGGCGAGGTCGTTGCATTCGAAATACTCGACGCCGACCACGTCGATCTTGCGCGGCTGGAAGGTGCAGAGCTTTTTCGCCAGAAAGGCCTTCAGCTCGGTGCCGAAGGCGATGCCCGCATAGCCATCAACGGCCTGGGCCGGCGCCGGGACGAGCACCAGCAGCGCCAACAGGGGCACGAGAAGAGGCGACAGGTAGGACCTGACGGTCATGGTGATCTGGATTCCCTTCACAAAGGCCCTGGGGCCCACTCAACCCGACGGATGCTAGAAGCTCCGCCGGGGCTTTGCCACCGCTGTCGACGGCTTTTGTCGAGGGGTTCAGGGTTGGCGTCAGGCGATGCCAGGCGGAATCTGGTCCTTGCCGTAGTCCTTGAGCTTTTCCAGGTTCTCCGGCTTCTGGTGCTCGGGGACGTCGTCGCCTTCGGCGGGGGTGTCCTGGGGTTCCTGGTCTCGGGTGTCTTCGCTCATGGCAGCGCTCTCGGCAGGGGGTGTCCGACTTTGAGGGGAGCGCCTGGCCGGCGGTTCCGCAGGATCAGGCGTTGACGCCATCGGTGAGCCAACCCTCGCGCCGGGCCAGGCGCCAGGCGAGGAGGGCGGAAATCAGTCCGCGCAACGCCATGAAGGTCAGAAAGGCCAGCCACAGGCCGTGATTGCCGAGGCCGCGCAGCAACCCGCCGAGGGGCAGTGATAGCAGCAGGGCAAGGAGCATCGAGTTGCGCATCTCGCGGGCGCGGGTGGCGCCGATGAAGAGGCCGTCCAGCAGGTAGCTGACCATGGCGATCAAGGGCAGCAGCGCAAGATAGGGCAGGTAGGCATGGGCCTCTTGGCGCACCGCGGCGATGTCGCTCTGCAGGGCGACGAACAGATCACCGCCCAGGGCGAAGGCGACGGCGAACACTAGGCTGGCCAGCAGCGACCAGCCACCGGCGATCACCAGCACCCGGCGCAGGGTGGCGCCTTCGCGAGCGCCGAGGGCATGACCGGCCAGGGCTTCCACCGCATGGGCGAGGCCGTCGAGGGCGAAGGCGGTGACCAGCAGGCCATTGAGCAGCAGGGCGTTGACTGCCACCGTGGTCTCGCCCAGCTGGGCGCCCTGGGCGGCGAACAGCAGGAACACCGCCTGCAGCGCCAGGGAGCGGATGAAGATGTCGCGATTGACCGCCAGCAGCGGGCGCCAGCTGGCGAGCTGGCGCAGCGCCTGGCGATCGATCCGTCCCGGCCACAGCCGCAGGCGGCGCAGCACCAGCCCGAGGCCGAGCAGCATGCCGCTCCATTCCGCCAGGACCGAGGCCAGGGCGATGCCCTGCACCCCGGCGCCCAGGCCGAGCACGAAAGTGGTCACCAGCAGCAGGTTCAGGGCATTGGTGGTGAGCAGCAGCACCAGCGGCGTGCGTGCATCCTGGGTGCCGAGCAGCCAGCCGATCAGCGCGTAGCTGAGCAGCGCCGCAGGCAGGCCGAGCAGGCGCAGGTGCAGGAAGCGCGCGGCCAGCTCGGCGAAGGCGGGATCCAGGCCGAGCCAGGCGAGCAGCGGCTCCAGCGCCAGGCTGGCCATCAGCAGCAGGACCAGCGATAACCCGAGGCCTAGCAGACCGGCTTGCAAGAGGATCTGGCGCAGGGCGGCGCCATCACGGCGCCCGCTGGCCTGGGCGGCGAAACCGGTGGTGCCCATGCGCAGGAAGGCGAGGATGCCGAGCAGGGCGGTGTAGAAGGCGCCGCCCATGGCCACCGCGGCGAGCTGGCGGGCTTGCGGCAGGTGACCGGCGATGGCGCTGTCGACCAGGGTCACCAGCGGTACGCTGAGATTGGACAGGATCATGGGCGCGGCCAGGGCCCAGACGCGGCGGTGCAGCAGGGGATGACGCCAGTCGGCAAGCAGGGTGGACATGGGCTAATCGCAGCGGCGGCGGAGGAGGCATTGTAGGCCAGCCAGTCCGGATGGTCCTCCGCCGCCGCGCCTGCGGGTGTCAGTCCAGTTGGCCGCCGCCTTCGCGCAGGTCCGCCGTGGTGGTCGCCGCGCAGGTGAGCGCCAGGCGCAGGCCGGCGACCAGGGTCTCCAGGGCCATGGACGGCGCCCCGGGCTGGTTGGCGGCCTGGGCCGGCAGATAAGGAATATGGATGAACCCGCCGCGTACCCCGGTGCCCTGCAGGCGATGCTGCAGGCCGTAGAAGACGTGGTTGCAGACGAAGGTACCGGCGGTCTGGGACACCGCCGCGGGAAAGCCGGCGGCGCGCAGGGCATGGACCATGGCCTTGATCGGCAGGGTGCTGAAGTAGGCCGCGGGGCCGCCGGGCACCACCGGTTCGTCGATGGGCTGACGTCCGACATTGTCGGGGATGCGGGCATCGTCGACGTTGATGGCGATGCGTTCCAGCGACAGCTCGGCCCGCCCGCCGGCCTGGCCGACCGCTACCACCAGGGTGGGACGATAGCGGTCGAGCAACTCGTCCAGCACCCGAAGGGCGGCGCCGAATTCGGTCGGCAACTGCGCCGCGACCACGGGTAGATCGCCGAGGCGTTCGCCGTCGAGTCGGCGCACGGCCTCCCAGGAAGGGTTGAGCTCTTCGCCACCGAAGGGCGCGAAGCCGGTGAGCAGCAGGGTCATGGGATACCTCACATCAGCAGATAGAGCAGCACCACGTTGCAAGCCAGCACCGCCAGGGCGGTGGGGACCTGGGCCTTGATCACGGCGTTCTTGTCGTCCAGTTCCAGCAGGGCCGCCGGGACGATGTTGAAGTTGGCCGCCATGGGCGTCATCAGGGTGCCACAGTAGCCGGAGAACATGCCGATGGCAGCCATCACCGCCGGATCGGCATGATAGACACCCACCAGCACCGGGACGCCGATGCCGCCGGTCATCACCGGGAAGGCGGCGAAGCCGTTGCCCATGATGACGGTGAAGGCGGCCATGCCCACCACATAGACCACTACCGCCACCAGGCGCAGGTCGAGGGCCACGTAGGCGGTGGCCAGGTGCGCCACCGCCTTGCCGACGCCGGCATCGGTGAAGACCAGGCCGAGCATGGCCAGGGCCTGGGGCAACACCAGCGACCAGCCCAGGGCATCGGTCAGGCGGCGTGATTCGCGCATGGCCTGGATCGGGGTGTCCCGGGTCAGCCAGCAGGCCAGCGCCAGGGCCACCAGGGCGCCCAGGCCCAGGGAGACGAAGGTGACGTTCTTGGGATCGAGCAGCGGCAGGCCGGCGATCTGCACATCCTTGAGCAGCACGCTGCCGATCACCGTCACCACGGGAATCGCCAGGGCCGGAATGAACAGGCGATTGCCCAGGCGGCCGGCGCTGGCGCGGGTCTCGCGTTCAGGGCGAGTCACGTGGTGACCACTGCCCACTGCGCCGCAACCGGCCAGCAGGGCCATCAGCAGCACTCCGGCGCCGACCCAGGCCGGCGGCAGGCGATCGCCGATCAGGAAGACCAGGCTGAACAGGCCCCAGAACAGGCCGCTGGTCCAGCGCTTGGGGTGGTGACGATCGGCCAGGGTCATGACCGCGGTCAGCGCCAGGATGGCGCCAGCCAGCCAGAACAGATACTGGATCGACAGGATCATGGTTGCACCTCCTTGCGCGCGGTCAGCTCGCGATAGAGCTGGCGGTCGAAGCGGTGCAGGCGCAGGGCATGGATGAAGAAGGCGCAGAGGGCCGTGGGAATGCCCCAGAGAGCGATGTGCAGGGGTTCGACATCGAGGCCGGCGCCGAGCAGGAAGGTGTGCATCAGGGCGATGGCGCCAAAGGCGACGAAGATGTCTTCGCCAAAGAACAGCCCGACGTTGTCGGTGGCGGCGCAGAAGGCCAGCAGCCGCTGGCGCAGCGCCTCGGGCAGGCGGCCATGGAGTTTTTCGGCGGTGCCTTCGGCCATGGGCGCCAGCAGCGGCCGGACCATCTGCGGATGGCCGCCAAGGCTGGTCAGCCCCAAGGCCGCGGTGGTCTCGCGGACGAACAGGTAGAAGATCAGCAGGCGGCCGACGGTGGCGTTGCGAAAGCGGGCGATCCAGTTCTGCGCATGCAGGCGCAGGCCGTGGCGTTCGAGCAGGCCGATCACCGCCAGCGGCAGCAGGATGATCAGCGGCAGGGCGCGCGCCTTGATGAAGCCGGTGCCGATGGCGGCGAGCAGTGCCTCGGGGCTGAACTGGGCGGCGATCCCGGTGGCCACGGCGGCCAGGGCGACCACCAGCAGCGGATTGAACCTCAGCACGAAGCCGACCACGATGACCAGCACGCCCAGCAGCGGCCAGAGGTTGACGGTGGTTTGCATGGGTGGATGTCTCCAGCGGGTCCACCGCGCTCCGGGCAGACGGTGCGGCGGACGGTAGGAAGCCGCAGGCGGCTTCGGCTGATCCAGGCCGTGCCCGTGGCACGGCTCGTTATTGTTGTCGGACGTCATTTGGCATGGCGCCGGCTGGCATCTTTTGCCGTCGGTGGAGCTGGCGTCCAGCAAATAAAACTGTTCGCCGCCGATAGGGAAAAGCGGGGCAGACAAGCCCGCTGGTGGGGGTAAAGTGACGGGATAGCCTTGTCGAGGTCCCCATGAATCTGCGCTTTCTCGATACCTTCGTCTGGGTCGCCCGCCTGGGCAGTTTCCGCCTGACGGCGGAAAAGCTCTCCACCACCCAGGCCGCCATCTCCAGCCGCATCGCCGTGCTGGAAAGCGAGCTGGGCGTGCAACTGTTCCTGCGCGACTCCCGCGGCGTGAGTCTGACCGCTGAGGGGCATCGGGTGCTGGGCTACGCCGAGCGGATGCTGGCCACCCAGCGTGAACTGCACGAGGCCCTGGGGCATGGCCAGACCCTGGAGGGTCGCCTGCGCATCGGCGTGATGGATACCGTGATCCACAGCTGGCTGGATCAGTTGATCGCCGCGGTCACCCAGAGCTATCCGGCCATCGAACTGGAGTTGACCGCCGATACCGCGCTGAATCTGGCCGAGCAACTGGCGCGGGGACAGCTCGACCTGATCTTCCAGACCGATCTGCTGCGCGCCGAAGGCATTCGCAACCTGCACCTGGCCAGCTACCCGGTGCGCTGGCTGGTGGCCAGCGACAGCCACCTGGCGCGGCCCTATGCCAATCTAGCCGAGCTGGCCGGCGAGCGGCTGATCACCTTTTCCCGCCATTCGCGGCCGCACCAGGACATCCTCGGCCTCTTGCAGCGCGAGGGCATCGCCGAACCGCGGGTCTGCTGCATCAACTCGGTGGCGGCCATCATCAAGCTGATGGGCGAGGGCTTCGGCATCGGTGCCTTGCCGCCGGCCCTGGTGATCGAAGAATTGGCCCGCGGCAGCCTGATGCCCTTGCCGCTGGCCGGACCGCCGCCCTTCGATGTCCAGGCCAGCTGGCACGGCGGTGCCGGCCTGGCGCTGAGCGAGGCGGTGGTGGCCCTGAGCCAGACGGTGGTGGCCGACTGGTGTACGCGCCTGGGCCCGGAGCGCGCCTTGCCGGTGCTGGTCTAGCCCGGGTGTTTCAACGGTATCTTATCGCCAGCGCCCGGAATCTTTTGTTGGACAGCGGCGCCCCGGCTTTCCGACACTCCAGCTACTTCCTCAGAGGATCCTGTCATGCCCGCTCGCCTGCTGCTCAATTGCGATTCCGGTGAAAGCTACGGTGCCTGGTCCATGGGCGATGATGCCCATGCCATTCCCCTGGTCGACCAGGCCAATCTGGCCTGCGGCTTCCATGCCGCCGATCCTCTGACCATGCAGCGCGCCGTGACCCTGGCGGTGGCCAATGACGTGCAGATCGGCGCCCATCCGGCCTATCCCGACCTGGTGGGCTTCGGTCGGCGGCCCATGGCCTGCACCCCGGCCGAGGTTGAAGCCATGATCCTCTACCAGATCGGCGCCCTTGACGCCTTCTGCCGCGCCGCAGGCGTACGCGTCGAGTACGTGAAGCCCCATGGCGCCCTCTACAACGCCCTGGTCAAGGACGATGCCCTGCTGAGCGCGGCGCTCTCCGCCTGCGCCCGCTATCGCCAGGGACTGCCGCTGATGGTGCTGGCCAAGGCCGACAATGACCGCGAGCGCCGGCTGGCCGAAGCCGCCGGGGTGCCGTTGCTGCTGGAAGCCTTCGCCGATCGCGCCTATCTGGCCGACGGCTCCCTGGCCCCGCGTGGCCAGGCCGGCGCCGTTCACCATGACCCCGAGCGCATCCTGGCCCAGGCCGTCGCCATCGCCCGGGGCGAAGACTTTCCCGGCTTCGATGGCCAGCCCATGCGCCTGCAGGCCGACAGCCTCTGCGTGCATGGCGACAATGCCGAATCCTTGGCAGTGCTGCGCCGGCTTCGCGCGGCGCTGGACGCCCTATGATCGCCTGCAAGCCCTTTGGCGTCGCGGCGCTGCTGCTCGAACTGGCCGAGCACCCCGATGCCGAACTGCCTTCGCGCATCGCCCGCCTGGGCGAGCGGATTCGCCAGCGTTTCGGCGCGGCGGTGACCGATCTGGTGGCGGGCTGGACCAGCCTGCTGGTGCACTACGATCCCCGGCAACTGACCCTGGCCGAGCTGCAGGCCGGCCTCGAACCCTTGCTGGCCGACTGGCCGGGCGCTGCGCAGGCGGGCGAGAGCGGGCGCCTGCACGAGGTGCCGACCCTCTATGCCGGCCCAGACCTCGCCGAGGTGGCCGAGCGCTGTGGCCTGAGCGAGGCCGAGGTCATCGCCCGGCACTGTGGTCGTGACTATCAGGTAGGCGCCATCGGCTTCATGCCTGGTTTCGCCTTTCTCGGTGAGCTGGACGAGCGCCTGGCCCTGCCCCGGCGCAGTACGCCCCGTACCGCCGTACCCGCCGGCAGCCTGGCCATCGCCGAACGCCAGACTGCCGTCTATCCCCAGGCTTCGCCCGGGGGCTGGAATCTCATCGGCCGTTGCCTGTGGACGGTCTTCGATGCCCGGGCCGAGCCGCCGTGCCTCCTGGCGCCAGGAGACCGGGTGCGCTTCGTGCCGGTCGACGAAGCCGCCTTTCGTGCCCAGGGAGGTCAGCCATGAGCGGTCTCAAGGTCATCAAGCCCGGTCCCCTGACCCTGCTGCAGGATCTCGGCCGCCAGGGCTGGCAGCATCTGGGCGTGGCCCCTTCAGGGCCCATGGACGGTCATGCCGCGCGTTGGGCCAATCGCCTGGTGGATAATCCGATGACGGCGCCGCTGCTGGAGATCGCTCTGGGCGGTGCCGAATTCGAGATCGAGACCGACACCTGGCTGGCGCTGACCGGCGCGCCTTTGGAAGCCCGCCTGGAGGGTGAGCCCCTGCCGCCCTGGTCGTGTTTTCCAGTAAGAGCCGGCATGCGCCTGCGGCTGGGATTCGCCCAGGCCGGGCAGCGCGCCTACCTGGCTGCGGCCGGCGGAGGCTTCCAGGCGCCGGCGACCCTGGGCAGCATGGCCAGCAACAGACGCGAAGGCCTGGGCGGTCCGGATGGCAATGGCGCTGCGCTAGTGGTGGGGCAGCAGCTGGCCTGCGCTGCCGTGACCGAACTGCATGCGCGCGGTTGTGGGCCGGCGGCGCGCTTCGTGCCGGACTATCGCGAGGTGCCAACGTTGAGGGTGATCTTTGGCGGCGACGCAGAGGCCTTCGGTCCGGCGGCGCAGCAGGCGCTCTGCGACCAGCCCTGGCGCATCAGCCCGCAATCCGACCGCATGGGCATCCGCCTGGCCGGGGACGTGCCCCTGGCGCCACCACGCCGCCAGTGGTCGCTGGGGGTGGTGACCGGTGCCATCCAGGTACCGCCCGACGGCCAGCCCATCGTGCTCATGGCCGATCGCCAGACCATGGGCGGCTATCCGCTGCTGGGCTTCATCCATCCCCTGGACCTGGCGCGCCTGGCCCAGTGCCCGACCCATCACGAGGTGCGCTTCGCCCCGGTGGAGCTGGCGGTGGCCCAAGACGAATGGCGTCGTTTCCTCGCGTTCTTTTCCGGTTGAGGGCGCAGCCGGTCACGCCCAAGGAATCTTGTCCGCTTCGATGAGTCGCACGCTCAGGGGCGATGCCGACTTCCCTTTCTCGGCGTCTGGCTTGAAACTTGCCTCACACGTCCCCTGTGACGACCGACAAGAAGGAGCTGGAACCGGCGATGAAAACTCCCAAACGCATCGAGCCGCTGATCGAGGACGGCTTGGTCGATGAGGTGATACGGCCCCTGATGAGTGGCAAGGAGGCGGCGGTCTACGTGGTGCGCTGCGGTAGCCAGGTACGCTGCGCCAAGGTCTACAAGGAGGCCGACAAGCGCAGCTTCCGCCAGGCCGCCGAGTACCAGGAGGGGCGCAAGGTGCGTGGCAGCCGGGAAAATCGCGCCATGGCCAAGGGCTCCAAGTTCGGTCGCCGCGAGCGTGAGGACAATTGGCAGAACGCCGAGGTGACGGCGCTCTATCGCCTGGCCGATGCCGGGGTACGGGTACCCAAGCCCCACGACTTCCTCGATGGCGTGCTGCTGATGGACCTAGTCACCGACGGCAATGGCGAGGCCGCGCCGCGCCTCAACGACGTGACCCTCACCGCCGAGGAAGCGCTGCGCTACCACGAGCTGATGATCGGCCAGATCGTGCGCATGCTCTGCGCCGGGCTGGTCCACGGCGACCTTTCCGAATTCAACGTGCTGCTGGCCGAGGACGGCCCGGTGATCATCGATCTGCCCCAAGCGGTGGACGCGGCTGGCAACAACCACGCCTTCCGCCTGCTGGCGCGGGACGTGGAGAACATGGCGCTGTACTTCGGTCGCTTCGCCCCGGAATTGCGCACCACGCGCTATGCGCCGGAGATGTGGGCGCTGTTCGAGAAGGGCGAGTTGTTCGCCAATACCCGGCTGACCGGCGAATTCGCCGAGCGTGAAGACCAGGCCGACGTCCATGCGGTGATGCGCGAGATCGAGGCGGCGCGGCGTGACGAGGAGCGCCGCCAGGCGGCACGGCGCGAACAGGATGAACCCAGCGTGCGCGAGGAACCGCCACCACCGTGGTTAAGCTGAGCGTGAAGCAGAACGATTAGCGCTGCGATGAGACGAACGGCCCCAGTGGTCGGGCGATGAACGGCGCCTCCCTGGCGCCGGCGCGCTAAACTGGGCACTGAACAGCACAGGACTCTTTTCATGCAAGGCCATCCGGACGTCATCAACTACCTCAACCAGCTGCTGCGTGGCGAGCTGGCGGCGCGCGACCAGTACTTCATCCATTCGCGGATGTACGAGGACTGGGGCCTGATGCGTCTGTACGAGCGGATCGGCCACGAGATGGAAGAGGAAACCCAGCACGCCGATGCCCTGCTGCGCCGCATCCTCTTCCTCGAAGGCACGCCGGACATGCGGCCCAACGCCATCACCGTGGGCCAGACCGTGCCGGAGATGCTGCGTGCGGACCTCGCGCTGGAGTACGAGGTACGCGAAGCCCTGGCCCAGGGCGTGGCCCTGTGCAACCAGCACAAGGACTTCGTCACCCGCGAGATCTTGGTCGTGCAGCTGGAAGACACCGAGGAAGACCACGCCTACTGGCTGGAGCAGCAGCTGGGCCTGATCGACAAGATCGGCTTGCAGAACTACCTGCAATCGCAGATGAAGGGCGGCACCACGCCCCACGGCGCCGGCCTCTAAACTCGGCTGAACGGCGCCGCCAGGCGTCGCTCAAGAATCGCGGGCGTCGCCCTACGGCGCCCGTGGCAGATAGAGCGAGATGCAGGTACCCGCGCCAGGCGTGGTGTCCACCTGGATCTGACCGCCCGACTGGTGCACGAAGCCGTGCACCATCGACAGTCCCAGGCCGGTGCCCTGGCCTGGCGGCTTGGTGGTGAAGAAGGGATCGAAGATCCGCTCCACTATCTCCGACGCGATGCCGGTCCCGGTATCGCTCACCTTGACCCTCACATAGTCGCCGGCGGGCAGGTCGTGCGGTCGCTCCGGGGCATCCTCGGGCAGATTGGCCGTGGACAACCGCAGCTGGCCTCCCTGGGGCATGGCATCGCGGGCGTTGATCGCCAGATTGAGCAGGGCGCTTTCCAGCTGGACCGCATCGATCACCGTCGGCCAGAGCGGCTCCGCCGGCTCGGCCTGGACCTCGATCGCCGGGCCGACGCTGCGACGGATCAGCTCCTCCATGGCCAGCATCAGCTCGTTGACGTCGGTGGGCTTGGGTTCCAGGGTCTGCCGCCGGGAAAAGGCCAGCAACCGCTGGGTCAGGGAGGCCGCGCGCGCGGCATAGGCCTGGGCGCCACCGAGCAGCCGGTCGAGCTGGTCGGTACGGTTCTGCTGCAGGCGGCGCTCGATCAGCTCCAGGCTGCCGATGATGCCGGCCAGCAGGTTGTTGAAGTCATGGGCGATGCCGCCAGTCAGTTGGCCGATGGCTTCCATCTTCTGCGCCTGGTGCAGGGCCTGCTGGGCCTGGGTCAACTCGGCGGTGCGCTCGATCACCCGCTGTTCGAGGGTCTCGTTGGCGGTCCGCACCGCCTGGAACAACTGGGCCTGTTCGATGGCAATGGCCGCACGGGCGGCCAGGGCGACCATCAGCCGTTCGTGGCGGGTGTTGAAGCGCCTCGGCTCGGGATGGCCGAAGCCCAGTCCGCCCAGCACCGCCCCGCTGCGGGCTACCACCGAGACGGCCAGATAGCTGCGCAGGGGCAGACGGCTGGCCGTTCTGCCGGGAGTCGCCAGGGCCTGGCCAAGCCGGGGATCGCTCGCCAGGTCGTCGCTCCGGACCACGCCCGCGCTGTCCAGGGTGGTGGCGAACAGCGCGGTGGCGCCGGACTCGCCGAACTGCTCGAAAACACCTCGCTCGACGCCGGACAGGGTGAAGCGCTGTAGGCGCCCGCCACGCGCTTCGGGCTGTGGATTGAAATAGGCGCCGAAGTCCGCTCCGGTCAGCTCCACGCCGGCATCGGTCACGGTCTGCACCAGGTGCGCCAGATCCAGCTGGCTGGCCAGCTCCGTGTCGATGCGCTTGAGGGCTTCCAGGGTACGGGTTTCCTCGCGCAACTCGGCCTCGGCCTGCTTGCGGTCGCTGATGTCGACGAGGAATTCGAAGGCACTGCCGTCGGGCAGGCGCTTGGCCGCCACCAGGGCCCAGCCAGTCGAGCCGTCGCGTCGCCGATAGCTGCGCTCGTCGGGCGGCAGCTGGTCGTCGGCGCATCGCAACGTCGGCGCGGGCCAAGCGATGCGACCGGCCGCCAGATCCCCGTGGTCATGCCCGCTCATGCGCAGGAAGGCGTCGTTGGCATCGATCAACCGGCCCTCGGCGTCGAAGCACAGCGCCCCCACCGTCTCGATTTCCAGGGCGGTGCGAAAGCGGCGCTCGCTGGCCTCCAGGGCGGCCCGTGCCAGATGGGCTTCGGTGACGTCCTGCCCTTGGCAGAAGATGCCGATCACCTGGCCGGTTTCGTCGGTCAGGGGTTCATAGATGAAATCCAGGTACAGGGTCCGCATCGGTTCACCCGCGGTTTCCAGGCGCATCGGCTGGTGTTCGGCGACGAAGCGGCGACCGCTGCGATAGACCTGTTCGAGCCACTCGAAGTAACCCTGATTCTGCAGCTCGGGAAAGACTTCGCGTACCGTGAGACCTTCGCGGGGCCGACCATCGAACAGTCGGCTGAAGGAGACGTTGACGAAATCGAAGACGTGATCCGGGCCGCGGACGATGGCGACGAAGCCCGGCGCCTGTTCGAACATCCGCCGCTGGCGCGCGGCATCGGCGGCGCGGCGGCGTTCGTCGAGGATGCGTTGGGTGGTCTCGTGCCCCTGGTTGAACAATCCGGCGATCTCGCCGCCTTCCCCACGGATCGGCGTGAAGCTGTAGTTCCAGTAGGTCTCGGTGACCACGCCCTGACGCACCATCGGCAGCAACTGGTCGAAGACGGAAAAGCCCTGGCCGGTGCTCAGGACCTGCTCGAATTGCGGCCCCACCACCGGCCAGATGTCCTGCCAGACCTCCTGCGCCGGACGGCCCAGGGCCCAGGGATGCCGCTCGGCGGGGGTCGGCGCCCAGGCGTCGTTGTAGAGCAGCAGCAGGTCCGGCCCCCAGTAGATGGCGGTGGGAAAGCTGGAATTCAGGCAGATGCTGAGTGCGGAGCGCAGTGATTGTGGCCACTGCGACGGCGCGCCCAGAGGGGATTCCGACCAGTCGTGGGTGCGCAACCGGGCACCCATTTCGCCGCCGCCGGCGAGAAAGTCCAATTCGTTCCAGTCGGCAATCTGCGCTGCCATCGATCACCTCTCCCCAGCCACTTCTGCCGTTCCAGGCGTTCAGACCACAATTGCACCGGAACTGCATGACCGCGACAGGTTTTTTTAGTTCGGGGTGGCGCTACAGGCGGGGCGCGTAGCGTTCGATGGCCTCCGGTAGGGCCCAGCCCGCGGCGAAAGCCAGGATCAGCAGGATCAGCGGCAACAGTACCCACCAGGTCCGGGTCGGAACGGGTTCCAGGCGATTGCCGCCGGTCTTTTGCAACAGCGCCAGACTCAGGCCGCAGAAGCCCCCGGCGAGCAGGGCGCCGGCGAGGATGTCGGTCGGCCAGTGCACGCCCAGATAAACGCGACTGAGGGCGATGAGCGCGGCCGGCAGGGCCGCGATCACCAGCCAGGCGAGGCGCCCGCGTGGCCCGTAGCGGCGACCGACCAGGATGCCCAGGGTCAGGAAGAAGGCAAAGGAGGCCGAACTGTGGCCGCTGGGCAGACTGTAGGTGGTGAGTGGCTCGGCCAGCACGTCCGGTCTGGCGCGGGCCAGCAGGTTCTTCAGTTGGCCATTGGCCAGGGCGGTGCCCAGGGTGGTGCCCAGGGCGAACAGCAGCGGCCGCCACTGGCGGAAGGCGGCCAGCACCAGAATCAGCACCGCGGCGAGGATCAGCTGGGTGCGGAAATCGCCCATGCGGGTAATGACCACGGCGACCAGGTTGAGCCAGCCTTCGCGATGCTCCTGGACCAGCGCCATCAGTCCCTCGTCGAAGGCGCGCAGGTGGTGCCAGCCGAACAGCAGGGCCAGCAGACCGACCAGGCAGAGCGCACCGCTGAGCAGGGTGGTGCCGGCCCGCTCGCGCCAGGCGCCGTGGGCGATGACGGTCGCCAGCAGCACAGTGCCGCCCGTCACGAGGCCCGCCTGATACCAGAAGCCCTCGGGCAGCGGCAGGCGCAAGGCCGCCCCGGCCACCCAGCCTGGACCCAGAGCCGCGATCGACCAGCCAGTCGCGGCCACCAGACTGACGGCGGCGAACTTCACCACGGGCATGTCGAGCATGCCGGCGATCAGCGGCAACAGGGGCCGCAAGGGGCCGATGAAGCGGCCGACCAGCAGGCTGGCAACGCCGTACTTGTGGATGAAGTCTTCCGCGCGGCTGATCCATTCGGGATGGGTACGCAGACCTGGCAGGCGGCGAATGCGTTCGTGGAAATGGCGGCCGAGAAAATACGATACGGCATCGCCGAGGATGCCACCCAGGAAGCCGAGCAGCAGGGTGTCGAAGAGACTCATGGCGCCGTTGCCGGCAGCGATGGAAATGGCGAACAGCACCACCGTGCCAGGCACCACCAAACCGGCCAAGGCCAGGCATTCGAGAAAGGCTACGACGAAGATGGCAACGCCGAGCCACTCATTGTGATGGGTGATCCACTGGGTCAGGCCGGCGAACAGTTCCGTCATCGAAAGGCTTCCTGGGAGCTAAGGGCTGCGTCCTCAGACCCATGGGGAAAGCCTTGGTTGCCTCAAGGACGCGGATCGAGACGCAACGCCTCGGGGCGGGGAGATTGTAAATCGCGCTCGGGAATTTCCCAGACCAATAACTGTGGCGGGGTTTGTCGGAAGGCAGGGCTGTCGAAGTAGTCCCGAGCCGCGCCGGCGAAATGTCCGCCGTCCTTGGCGAAGCGCCCGACGCTGGCCCCCAGGGCCTGTTCCAGGAAGGGCAGAAAATTGGAATTGCGCGAGAAGGAGGTGCCGATCACCGCGACATTGGGCAGGTCGCCGTCGCCGAACAGGTCATCGCTGGCACCGGCCGCGGCGCGGCTGTCGACCTGGGTCAGCTGCAGGACCTCGGGCGCGGGTTGCAGGCGCGGCGGTAGCCAGTCCAGGCCGGCCAGGCGCACCAGGTCACCGGGCCGCGGCGCTGGCGCCAGGTGCGTACGACTGAAGGCCCGCGCCGGAGTGGCGTGGAAGGGCAGCGCCTGGATATGGGTGGCCAGGGCGCGGGCCGCGGCCTCGGCACCGGTCTCGTTCCAGTGGGTGTCGGTGCGCAGGAAGGCGGCGCTGCCCAGGGGTGCGAGTGCCGCGGTGAGGTCGAGCACCGGCACCTGGGCGGCGCTGAGCAGCCGCGTCCAGTCGGCGACGCGGCTGGCGAAGGCGGCCGGTCGGTGCAGGCTGCACAGCTGGTCGGCGGCGATGCGGCTCTTGTCCGGCACCACGGTGACCAGCAGCTGGATGTGCCGGGCAGCCAGTTGCCGACGCAGCTCGATCACCGTCTGGGCGCGGGCCCGGGCATTGGCGGCCGCCTGGCGCGGGACGTCGAGTTCTTCGGCGAGAAACAGCCAGCCAGGGCAGCCCTGACGTACCCGCGGACCGGTATCGCCCAGCAGCAGCCAGCTGGCGCCCCGTTCCAGGCGGGCAGCCGCTTCCGGCAGCGGCGCCTTGGCCAGCTCCTTGGCGATATGGTGGGTGAGCTCGCCTTCGAGCAGGGCGTGGCGATCCACCCGCTCCGGCCAGAGCGACAGGCGCTCGCTCAGCAGCGCCCAGGCGCAGGACGCCAGGCCAAGTGCCAGGAACAGCGCGAAGACGATTCCCGCCAGGGGCGCCAGGCGCGTGCTGGTGACACTGGGCGGCTGCGGGGCGGGCGAGGGCGGCAGGGCGGGAGCGCTCATGACGGCGGCCTCAGAACTGGAAGTAGAGGAAGGGCACGGCTTCGCGGCTGGCGATCAGCGCGAAGCAGAGCAGGAAGCCGGCTATCGGCCAAAGGGCACCGACACCGCGCAGCAGGGCGCTGCCGGGCAGACGCGCCTCGATGCGCGCCTGCCACAGCGGGGCCAGGACGCAGGCCACACCCAGGGTGGCGGCCAGGCCGTGCACGGGTCTCAGGGTCACGGTCAGGGCATCGCCCAGGGCGAAGCCGTGCAGGCCGAACTGACCGGCGTACATCGACAGCGCCGTGGCGAAGTCCGGCGCGCGGAACAGCGTCCAGGCCAGGGCCACGAACAGCAGGGTCAGGCCGTGGGCCAGGGGACGCGGCAGCGGGCGGCCACCGAGTTCGTCCCAGAGGCGATCCAGGCACAGCGCCAGGCCGTGCAGCATGCCCCAGAGCAGGTAGTTCCAGCTGTCGCCGCCGTGCCAGAGGCCGGCGATGGCCATGGTCAGGAAGAGATTGCGATAGGTGCGCCAGCGACCGCCGCGATTGCCGCCCAGGGAGATGTAGAGATAGTCGCGCAGCCAGCTGGACAGCGACAGGTGCCAGCGCCGCCAGAAGTCCTGGATGCTGCGGGCGAGATAGGGTCGGTTGAAGTTTTCCGGGAAGTGGAAACCCAGCATCAGGCCCAGGCCGATGGCCATGGCGCTGTAGCCGGCGAAGTCGAAGAACAGCTGCAGCGAATAGGCCAGGCAGCCGATCCAGGCGTCGACGAAGGACGGCTGATCGAGGTGGAAGGCCACATCCACCAGCGGCGACAGGGTGTCGGCCACCAGCACCTTCATGCACAGGCCGATCATGAAACGGCGCGCGCCGAGGGCGAAATTCTCACGAGTGAACCAGCGCTGGTTGAGTTCGCGCCGCACCCAGTCGTAGCGGATGATCGGCCCGGCAATGGAGTGGCCGAACATGGAGATGTAGGTGGCGTAGTTGACGAAGCTGCGCTCCACCGGCACCACGTGGCGGTGGACATCCACCAGGTAGGAGATGGCCTGCAGCACGATAAAGGACAGCCCGGCCGGCAAGGCCACCTTCTGCCAGTCCAGCGGCAGGGCGCCGGCGCTCACCAGCACCTGACTCCAGGTGGCGGCGACGATGTTGGCGTACTTGTACCAGCAGAGCACCGCCAGGTTGAGCACGATCAGCCCGGCGAGCAGCCGCAGCCGGGTCCTTGAGCCTTCGCGCGCGCGATCCACCAGTAGCCCGCCGACCCAGGCTAGCAAGGCCAGGGCCATGTGCAGCAGCAGGAACAGCGGACTCAGCCAGCCATAGAACAGCCAGCTGCCCACCAGCAGCACCCCGTTGCGCCCGCCGGGCCGCGCCAGGGCGTAGACCAGCAGGAACAGCGGCAGGAAGAGGGTGAGGAATTCCAGCGAGGCGAAGACCATCGAGCGGCTGTCCTTAGTGGGCGATAGCGTCCTGGGTGGCGAGCAACCGCGGACCCGCGGCGCCGGGCAGCAGCAGCACGCTGTAGCGCTCGCCGGCCTTGAGTTCGCCCAGGTCCAGGGCGTCACCGGTGGCCTGGCCGGCGCAGGTCAGCTGCACCTTGAGCGCCACGGCGTTGAGGCTGCGGCGCTGGAGGGTGCCGTCGGCAACGTTCTTGAATATCTCGGCATTGCGACCGGCCGCCTGCAGCCCCGGGTTCGCGCACTGCGGATTCAGGCTGTAGAAAGCCAGCGAGGCCTTGAGGGCGTTGAAGTCGTCGGGTTGCTCGCGCACCAGGCGCTGCACCAGCGGGCTGCCGGGCAGGACTACCAGGGTGGCGAATTCACCGGCGGCCACGGTCAGCTCCAGCGGGGCCTTGGCCGCGCCCTGGACCAGTTCGCCCTGGATGGCCTTGGTCGCCGGCACCGTCAGGTAGTCGGAGACCGGCTTGGCGGCTTCCAGTTGCAGGCGTGCGGCGGAGCCGGAGGCCTGTAGCGCCAGCGGCTCGCTGCCGGCGTTGACGAATCTGAGGAAAGCCGAGTCTTCGCTGGGGCCGGTGGGATAGAGGGACACCTCGGCCTGGGCCATCCCGCTCACTAGCAGGCCGAGCAGCAGCAGGGCCTTCACTGGGCGGCTCCCTTGAGTTTGTCGGCGGGCAGCTTGTTCAGGGCGTCGACGATGGCCGAACTCCAGGACTTGTAGCCCGGGCCGGTGAGGTGCTGGCCGTCGATGGTGGCCCACTGACCGGGCTTGGCGAAGCTCAGAGAGTCGATGTAGCTGCAGGGTGCAACGTTGCTGGCGAGGAAGCCGGACATCAGCTTGACCCGGTCGAAGGTCTTGCCGTATTTGCCGCCCTCGGTGCCCCAGGTCGGGCCGACCCAGGCGCAGTGGGTCTTGGTGGCGGCGATGGCCTTGGTCAGGCTGGTGGTCTGCTGCCAGACCCAGGTCTTGGGAAAGCTGGGGTTGGTGTAGCTGGCCATGGTGTCGCCCATGACGATCAGCACCAGGTCGGGCTTGTCGGCGGCGATGAGTTCGTTGATCGGCTGGGTGGCGGCCTTGCCGCCGAGCACCACGGCCTTGTCGCCGTTGCGCCGCTCGGCGCCGCCGCAGGTGCCAGGGGTGACCTTGAGCCAGTCGCCGGCGTTGGTGCCGCAGATACCCAGGGTGTGCACCTTGGCGCCTTGCTGCACCAGGCTGTCCTGCAGGGCGCCGATCAGGTAGTCGGGGGTGGCCAGGTGGCTGTCGCCGATCATGAGAATGGTAAGGCCGGTGAGAAGGCTGGCTGCCATGGGAGCTCCGTGAATCAGTTGTCGTAGGGGGAACGATAGGGACTGACCGGCAGGGCGAGTGCACGGTCCTGGGGATCCAGCGTATAGCGCAGATAGAGGCCGCCATTGAGCTGTTGGAAATCGCGGCCGTTGTCGACGCCGAGGTTGCCGCCAACGAACAGCTGGCGCCCGAGCTGGTACTCGGTGGCGCCATGGAGGCTGTAGCCGATACTGGTCTTGCTCTGGCCGCCATAGACCGCCGGGGCGCCGAGCGCCTGGCTCGCCGCGGCCTGCAGCCGGGCGTCGGTCGGATAGAAGTCGGCGCCGTCCTGCACGATGCGCTGCACGCCCACCGCGCCGCGCAGCTGCCAGGTCCAGCGATCGGTACGCTGCGACCAGGTCAGGGGCACGCCCAGGGCATAGAAGCGCTGCGGACTGAAGTAGCCGCCATGGCCGTAGGTGAAGAAGGCCTGGTTGTTGTCGTAGGCGATGCCGGTGAGGGACAGGCCCAGCGTCAGGCGGCTGTCTTCGCTGTTGATCAGATAGCGGTACAGCCCGGTGCCCAATTCGGTGCGGCTGTTGTCGGCGACATGGTTGCCCAGCAGTCGGTACCAGGAGGCATAGGCATAGGCGCCGAACTGGCGGTCGTCATAACCGAGCTGGCCGCGTACGCCGTTGGCGGTCACGCCGCCCCATTGCTGACCGGTACGGGCGTCCTCGCTGCCGGCAAAGGAGGTCAGGCTGTCGATCACCGCGCGGCGCGAGGCCGAGAGGGTGTAGCGGCTGTTATCGGTCAGCGGCCGCTCCAAGCTCACCCCTCCCACTGGCGTGGCATAGAGAAAGCCCAGGGGGGTGGTGCCAGCGTCGGCCTTGAGACCGCGCTGGGGATCGCTGTAGGCCACCGCGAGGCCCACGCCGCTGTCGCTCTGGCTGCCCGGCGAGGCATCCGGCGCGGCCTGGGTCGCGGCCGGACCGCCACCGAAGCGACTGCGGGCGTCGCTGCCGACGCTGCCGGCGTTCAGGCTGACCGGGGTCACCCGCACGGCCAGACGTACGTCGCCCAGCGGGAAGTCGATCTCCAGCGGCGCCTCCACGTCGGTGAGCTTGCCCAGGCCGCGCTCGTTGTCGTTGCTGCGCACGGTGAGGCCCTGGGTGATGCGCGCACTGCGGGTCTGCAGCAGGTCGTCGAGGGCGCGCTCGGCGGCGCTGTCCTGCGGGGCGGCGGGCGCGTCCGCCAGGGGCGCGGCTTTGGCCGCCGCCAGCAACTGCTCGGCAGTGGGCGGAATGGCCTGGCTGGCCAGGGTGGCGCTGCCGCGCCGCGGGCCGAAGGGATTGGCCGGGGCGCTGGCCAGGGGCCGCGCGGTCTCGGCGTCGCGGCGCTCCACCGCGACCACCTGGCGCAGCAGTTCGGTGGCCCGGCCATCGCGGCCCAGGGCGCGATAAAGACGTGCGGCCTCGGTTAGCACCGCCACGTCATCGGCGCCCAGGGTGACGGCGCGTTCGAGGGCGCGCTCGGCATAGGCGCTGTCACGGGCGCGCACGGCGGCATCGGCCGCGCCCAGTTGCAGCCGGGGATTGTCGGGCGCGCGGCGCAACAGAGGCTCATAGAGGCGCAGCGCCTTGTCGGCCTCGCCATTGGCCAGGTACAGCCGCGCCAGGGCGGCATTGGCCAGGTCATCGTCCGGGCGCTGGGCCAGGGCCGGCGCGAGGGTGTCGTAGGCGGTGACCAGATCGCCGCGCTCGCGCAACTGGTCGGCCTGGCGCACCCGATAGCGATAGAGCAGGTCTTCATAGCCCTGACGTTGCGCGGCGCTCAGGCGCTGCCCCTGGAGGTCGTGCAGCAGGGCGTTGACCTCGTCGTCGGCGCCACTGCGCAGCAGCACCTCGCCATATTGCAGGCGCAGGGCGGGATCGGGCGTGCGCTCGCGGGCCAGGACATCGCGCAGCAGGCGTAGCCCGCGTTCGGGATCGCCGGCCTCGGCATAGGCCGCCGCCAGACCACCCAGGGCCGCGGCGCGCTCGCCGGCCTGCGGCTCCAGGGCCGCCAGCTGGCGGCGTGCGGCCTGCTGCTGGCCGCGGCGGGCCAGGTCGCGAGCGGCGCTTACCCTGGCATCGAAGTCGAGATCGGCGGCCAGGCCGTTCATGGCCGGAGTGCGCTGGGCCGACGGGATGCGCCCGAGCAGCTCGCGCGCCGCCGCGGGATCCTGCTGCTCCAGGGCGAACAGGGCGCGGACATAGAGCGCCTCGGGGCGTTGGGGATCCTTGGCCAGGCCACTGTCCAGGGTCTGGCGGGCCGCCTGGGCCTGGCCCTGGCGCAGCTGCAGGCGGGCCAGGGCGAGCAGTGTCCAGACATCGTCCGGATCGGCGCGTCGGGCGTCTTCCAGGGCGCGCCGGGCGCCCTGAAGATCGCCACGACCTTCGGCCAGCTTGGCTTCCTGCAGGGCCTGGGTGGCCTTGAGCCGATCCAGATTGCCGAGCTTGGCGCGCTCGGCCGGGGTCAGGGTGTCGAGCAGGCGCAGGGCCTCGGCCGGACGGTCACTCTCGGCCAGCAGGTCGATCAGGCCCCGGCGGGCTTCCAGATTGCGCGGATCCTGCTGCAGGATCCGCCGATAACCGGCCTCGGCGGCGTCCAGCTGCCCGGTCTGGGCCTGGAGTCTGGCCAGGGCCAGCGGTGCCTCGGGGCGCTTGGCGTCCAGCCGCAGCGCCTGCTCCACGCGGGCGCGAGCGGTAGTGAAGTCGTTGCTCTGCTGGGCCTGGCGGGCCTGGGCGAGCAGCGCCCAGTAGCGCACCTCGGCCAGGGGTGCCTGCCAGCGCGCTCCGCCCGGTTGGCGGCTGGCGCGGCTCAAGAGGTCCTCGGCGTCGCTGAAGCGCTCCTGGCGCTGGCGGACGATGCCCAGTCCGCCCAGGGCGTTGGCGTCGTTAGGTGCCGTCTTGAGCCGTGCCTGGAAGGCCTCTTCGGCAGCGCCCAGCTCATTGCGGCGCAAGGCCTCGATGCCGCGGGCCAGTTGCGGATCCAGACCGCCGCTGCGATTCAGGGCACGGCCCTTTTCCAGCTGGGCGCGCAACTCGGCGTCGTCGGGATGCTGGCGTAGATAGGCTTCGAACAGCGGCGCCTCGGCCGGACCGGGCGGACCGCTCCAGACCAGGGCCTGGCGCCAGTACTCAGCGGCCTCGCCGCCGATGTCCTTACGCGTGCTGAGATCGGCCAGGGCCTGGATGCCACGGCTGCGACTGGCCGGAAAACGCGCCAGGTGCTTGGCCTGGATCAGCATCAGCGCCGGGTCGGCAGGTTGCAGCTTGCGCAGGCGCTCGATGCCTGGACCCGCTTCCTGCCAGCCATTGGGCGTATAGGCGAGGATGTCGTAGTACTCCCGCGCCAGATCGCCCTGGGGCAGCCGACCGCCAAACAGCTGACGATAGAGCGCCAGGGCCGGCACGGGCTTTTCTTCGCTGACCAATTGGCGAGCATCCACCAGGCGCTGCGGATTGTCGCCACTGGCCAGGGCGATGTCCTGTTCCAGTTGCAAGGCCTGCTGGGGCAGGGGCTTGAGCGCCTGCAGGCGGCGCAGATAGGCCTGGGCCGCCGACAGCCGGTCGGCTTGTACCTCGATCAGGCCCAGGCCGTAGAGCGCCTCGGGCTGCTGCGCATCCAGTTCGAGCAGTTTGTTCCAGGTCTCCTGGGCGCGGGGCGCGTTCTTGCGTGCCTGCCAGAAATGCCCCTGCTCGATGAGCAGCGCTTCGGGCGTGCCGGCCGCCAGGGCCAGGGGCGGCAGCAGGAGACCGGTCAGCAGGGTAGCCAACAGTGGCGTGCGGATCATGGTCTAGCGCTCCAGCCGTTGACGGGCACGGGCACGCAGCGCCGCATAGAGCAGACCGGCCAGCAAGGCCACGCCCAGGGCGCTCAAGCCCAGCATCAACAGCGGGTGGCGAGCCAGTTGCCAGCGGACATAGAGCAGCGGCCCCAGGCTACCGACGTGATAGGTCTCGTCGGCCACCAGGCTCTGCACCTGCTGGCCACGCACCATGGCCAGGCTGCCCTGCAGCCCCTGGGCATAGTCTTCCCGGGTGGTGAGCGCGCGGCTGATGTCGGCCAGACCTTCGGGGTGGGCGGCGACCAGGGCCACCACGCTGCGACCGCTCCTGAGCGGCGATTCGAAGCCGGCGACGAAGGCCGTGCCGGCACTGCCACTGGCACTCAGGGCCGCGCGGCTGCGCGCCAGGCTGGCCGCGTTGTCACTGCTGAACCACTGGCGCACCTTGAACGCCAGGTCGGAAACCTCGAAGCGCTGGCTGTTGCCGGCGAAGCCGGCCGGCAACTGGGCGGCCCAGCGTTGCAGCAGCGGCTGGTCGGCGCCGCTGGCGATCAATAGCAGGTCCTTGTCGGCCAGACTCTCGACCTCGCCCGCGCGGGCCACGGTGACCGCGGTGGCGGGATAGCCGGTGGAACTGCCGAAGCGGCCGAGCACGTTCAGGTAGCTGTCGATCTCCGCCGCGCTGGGCGCATCGGGCAGGATCACCGCGGTTTCGCTCAGATCCGCCAGGCGGGTGAAGGGAAAGCCGCTGTCCTTGAACACGCCCAGATTGGGCAGGGCGATGAAGTGCCGATAGCCGGACAGATCCAGGGTCGAATCCGGTTCCAGGGTGCCGCGCATGTTGTCGATGATGACGTCGCGGCATTCACCCTGCTTGAGGTAGTCGTACATGAAGCGGAATTGCAGGCGGGCCTGCAGTGCCTCCCCATCCAGCGGCAGCCGCACCTCGGCCTCGCGGGGCAATTCCTCGTCCTTGATCAGACCCAGCAAGCCCTGGTCCAGGTGCTCCTGGGACGGCAGGGGGATGGACTGCACGAAGCGGTCGTTGAAGCTCACCAGCAGCGAGGAATTGGTCGCCACCGGCTGCGGGGTGTAGCGGTATCTGAGGTGCAGCGGCAACCCCTGGTTGCGCCAGAGGAACAGGTCCGGCGGCAGTCGCAGCGGCACGGTCACCGTTCCCGGCGCGTAGCCGGAGACGGCGAGCTCCTTGGGCGTCGCCAGCTCGCCCAGACGCACCGGTCGGTCGCTGGGCAGCCAGTTGGGCGCATCGTAGGGCTTGCGCGGTTGCAGCGCCTGCAGGGTCTCGATGGTCATGCCCTGGCCGGACAGGGTCTGGTGACCCAGGGCCACGGCGCTCGCTGCGCGCTTGAGTTCGTTGGCATCGCGCCCGGAGATCACCAGCAGCTGGCCCTGGGGATCGAAGGGGTTGACCAGGATGTCGACCCGCGCCGCCGCCGGTGCCGGCAGACTCAGGCCCAGGGTCTTGGCGCGCTCTTCGCTGGTGACCAGCACCACGGCATTGCCCTTGGCCGGCAAGGCGCTCTGGCTACTGGGAAAGCGGGCGCCGCGATAGCTGGCCAGGGCGCTGAACCAAGACGACAGGGTACCGGCGGCCTCCAGGGTGCCGTTGTCCGCCGCTCCGGCGATGACGAAGGGCAGCTCCAGCGGGCGGGCATCGCGGCGATCGAAGAACGGCTGCGGCAGGCGCGCCAGATCCGGCGCCAGGTCCAGGCGGTTGACCTGGATGTCCAGGCGGCTGCCGTTGCTCACCTTGGCCCAAAGACTGGAGTGCAGCGGGTCTTCGCACTGCATGGTGTAGTGGCCGATCAGCTGGATGCTCAGCCGGTTGAACTCGGTGATCAGCCGCGGCGGGATATCCACCACCCGGGTCTGGGGCGTGCCGGCGGTCTCCTTGGGCAGCGGAATGCTGGCGGCGACCTCGTCGTTGACCAGTACATTGAGCTGGGACAATTCCGGCAGCAGCGCCGGGGAATAGGTGTAGTTCAACGTCACCTTGGCGGCGCTGACGATCTCGTCGGCACGGATATCGAAGCTGACCCCGTCGCGACTGTCGATGCCGCGCAGATTGAAGGGATAGACCGCGCCGAGCTGCTTGAAGCTGTTGTCGTAGCCGCTGCCGGCCATGGCCACGGCTACCGGGGGTGCGCTCTGGGCCAGGGTGATGGCGGGTGCGGCACCCAGGGTGGCGAGCAGGAGCGGGGCGAGACGAAGCGACACGGTCATGGGCGGTCCAGGGAGGCGGAAGAGGAGGGCGCCGTGCGCCGGGAAGGTCGGCTCAGGCGCCAGACGTTGCGATTGAGATCGGCGATGCCGCGCAGGCCGATCAGACTGACCTCGCGCAGCGAGCCCAGCAGGGAGTCCGGGCGATGATTGCCCCAGGCCTCGGCCCAGAGATCGGCGCGGGAAAAGGTCATGCGCACCAGCTCGCGCTGTTCGGTGACGCTGAGCTCGGCGAAGCGGGTGCCCACCGCGCCGGCGCGGCTGAAGGCCACGGTGGCCGGGAAGCGGCGGCTGCGACCGTCGCGGCTGAGTTCCACCTCGACCGCGCTGCCCTCGGGCACCTGCACACCCTCGGGTAGCTGCAGGCCAACGCCGCTCTGGGAGAAGTCCAGGGTAGTGCACGCCAGGCGGCTGCCATCGGCGAGGACGAGTTCGGCCGGCAGGGCGGCGGCCACCCGCGGTTCGGCGCGTACCTGGCGCGTCTCGCTTGCCACGGCCACCGCAGCACTGGCGATCACCAGGTTGTAGAGGGTCCAGACCAGATTGATGGCCACCGTGGTCACCGCTTCGGGATCGCCGAAGAACAGCCGACCGATACCCACCCCCAGACCGAGCAGATTGAGTGCCAGCAGCACGATGTAGGGCCGTGCCAGCTCCCAGTCGAAGTAGTCGCGGGCGATGATGCCGCCCTTGTCGGTGACGTTGAACTTGCCCAGCCGCGGGTTGATCAGCGCCAGCAGCGTGGGTCTGAGGATGTACCAGGCCAGCACCGTCTCGTAGACCTCGTTCCAGAAGGAGTGGCGGAATTCGCCCTGGATGCGCGAGTTGGTCAGGTTGGAATGCAGCACATGGGGCAGCACATAGCAGGTGATCAGCAGTGCCGAGGCGTGAAAGATCTGCGCGCTGAACAGCAGATAGGCCAGTGGCGCGGTGAGGAACACCAGGCGCGGCAGACCATAGAAGAAGTGCAGCATGGCGTTGAGGTAGCAGAGCCGCTGGCCGAGGGCGAGGCCCTTGCCCAGCAGCGGATTGTCCATGCGAAAGATCTGCGCCATGCCGCGGGCCCAGCGGATGCGCTGGGCGATATGGCGCGACAGGCTTTCGGTGGCCAGACCGGCGGCCTGGGGAATGCCCAGGTAAGCGGTGTTGTAACCGAGCCGATTGAGCTTGAGCGCGGTGTGGGCGTCTTCGGTCACCGTCTCGGTGGCCACGCCGCCGACCTCTTCCAGCATGGTGCGCCGGATCACCGCGCAGGAGCCGCAGAAGAAGGTGGCGTTCCACAGGTCGTTGCCGTCCTGCACCAGCCCATAGAACAGTTCGCCCTCGTTGGGCACGGTGCGAAAGGTCTTGAGGTTCTTCTCGAAGGGATCCGGGGAAAAGAAGAAGTGCGGCGTCTGCAGCATGGCCAGCTGCGGATCCTTGAGGAACCAGCCCAGGCAGACCTGCAGGAAGGAGCGCGTCGGCACGTGGTCGGCATCGAAGATGGCGATGTACTCGCCATCGGTCACCTTGAGCGCCGCGTTGAGATTGCCGGCCTTGGCATGCTCGTTGTTCTCGCGCACCAGGTAGGAGACGCCAGCGGTCGCGCAGAAGTGGCGGAAGTCCTCGCGGCGGCCATCGTCGAGCACGTGCACCCGCAGCTTGTCGCGCGGCCAGTCGATGGCCTGGGCCGCCAGGATCGACAGCTTCACGATGCTCAGGGCTTCGTTGTAGGTGGGGATGAAGACGTCCACGGTGGGC
Source organism: Pseudomonas sp. PLB05 (assembly GCF_021106615.1). Classification (NCBI taxonomy): domain Bacteria; kingdom Pseudomonadati; phylum Pseudomonadota; class Gammaproteobacteria; order Pseudomonadales; family Pseudomonadaceae; genus Pseudomonas; species Pseudomonas sp. PLB05. The sequence continues at coordinate 954,160 of NZ_JAJOHO010000003.1, read as the reverse complement.
CAGGCGGCCGGATCGGCCGGCAGCGGCACCGGTGTGCGGCGCAGCGGCCAGATGGTCTGCAGATAGCCGAACACCAGCACCGCCAGGGCATAGAGCTCGGCGGCCACCAGCCCGTAGCCGAGCACCATTTCCAGCGGCGTCTCGAAGCCCAGGGTGCTGGTCAGGCGCCAATAGAGGTAGCGCAGCGACGCCAGCAGCGACAAGAGGATCAGCGCGATCACCGGCAGCCGCCCGGGCAGCCGGCGCAGCAGCAGGGCCGCGACGAAGCAGCCGACGGCGAACAGCGCCTGCTCTTCCAGCGCCAGGGGTACGCTCACCAGCAGGGCGCCCAGCAGCGCGGCGGCCGTCCAAGCGAGCAGCTGCAGCCAGGCCGGCGCCACCGGCGTTGCGGGCGGGACGTCGGCACTGCGCGCCGCGCGGCGCTGGCGAATCTGATCCAGGCGGTCGAGAACGCTCATGGCTAGGAATGCGCCGCGTAACGCAAGGCCGGTCGCAGCTCGCCGAGCAATTCCCGGCCCAACTCGGCGAGGCCGTGCGCCCAGGCGTCCTGGACGCTGGCCAACCCCTGGCCCAAGGCCAGTGCCTGCTCCAGATCAGGACTTTCCGGCAGTACGCCGAGAAGGCGGTCGCCCCAGGAATGCGCCACGATGGCAGCGATGTCCTGACTCAGGGGACGTGCAGGATCGACCCGGTTGAGCAGGTGCAGCGGATGGACCTGGCCGGTGCAGTGCTGCCACTGGCGTTCGAGGCGCGGCAGACTGGCATAGCCGGTCGCATCCGCGGTCGTCACCCCGAGGACCCGGGTGGCCAGGGCCAGCGCCTGACGGGTCAAGGGCGTCGAGCCCGTGGGGCAGTCGAGGATCACCAGGGTGTCGGCGGGGACGTCGAGTGCCTGCAGGCGCCGCGTCAGCCACTGGGTGTCGGTGGCCAGCGCGCGTTCCAAAGCCTGCAGATCCAGGTCGTCGGGGGCGCCGAAGGGCACCAGGCGCAGGCGATCGTCCACCGCCAGGCAGGCGGAGAGCGGAGCCCTGATCGAGCCGGTGGTGGACGAGGCTTCCTGCAGCAACAGCGAAGACAGCACGTTCTGACTGTCCAGCTCCACCAGCAGCACCGCCTGGCCGCTGCGGCTCAGTGCCTGGGCCAGGCCTGCGGCGATGACCGTCTTGCCGGTCCCGCCCCGGGCCGAGGTCAGTGCCAGCACCGGACCGGCCAGTGCCGGTCGCGAGCGACTCAGCGCCTGATCCAGCGCAGCGACCGCCTGGCTGGCCTGGCGGCTGCTGTGCAGCTGCGCCAGCTCCCGCGACAGCGGCGGCAACTCGCCTGGCTCGGCCTGAACGGCAGGCTCGGCAAGCGCCCTGACCGCTTCGACCGGTGCGCGTGGGGACGGCAGCGGCGCAGCCGTCGAGACCGCCTCATGCAACTCCGCTTCGGGCGCCTCGAATTCCTGGTAGCGCTGGGGATCACCGCCGAAGGAGCGGAACAGATTGGCAATATCCAGCGAACGGACCATGGCTGATTCCGGGAGGTTGAGGGGCTGGGCGGATGCTTGACGTCAGATTAATGGCTAAAAGCCACCAGGCGTCATTTTTGCGAATACTGTCACGCGGGATTCGTGACGCACCAATTGAAAATGCGTATGCGGGCATTGCAGCGGAGCGAACGGATAGTTGCGCTATTCGCCTCTGTCTTGCGGCAATGGTTGGATGACCTCGATACCTCGTCAACGCCATGTCTGGTGCGGTTCGGACGAAAGGCGCGGCCTGGGGATGGGGCGGTCGAAGCGACGACGAATGTGGGGATGAGCGGTCGTTTCGGTGGCGAAGGGAGGATGCCGCAGGGTAAGAAAAAGGCCCGCGGGTACGGGCCTTTGTGCTTATTCCTCGTTGCGCGAACGGTAGGGCTGCGGCCGCGAGAGTTGCGGTCGGCCTTCCTGCTCTTCGAAGAAGTAGCGCAGATAGAGGTTGCCGTTGACGTCGCGCTCGTCCTGGGCATTGTCCATGCCCAGGCGACCGCCCAGGGCGAACTGCCCGCTGAGGCGGTATTCGCCGTTGGCCGAGAGGCTGTAGGCCACGCCGGTCTTGCTCTTGCTGCCATACTGGCCTTCGCCGGCGGCTTCCGCGGCCGCCTGCAGGGCGGCGTCGTCGGGATAGCGATCCGCGGCGTCCTGGCGAATGGTCTGCACGCCCAGCATGCCCTGCACCTGATAGGCCCAGAGATCGCCGCGCTGCGCCCACACCAGGGGCACGCCGATGGCGAAGTAGCGCTGTGGACTGAAGTAACCGCCATGACCGTAGGTCAGGTGGTTCTGATTGTTGTCGTAGCCGATCGCGGTGGCCGAAAGGCCCACGGTGAACAGGCTGTCCGGGCCATTGCGCAGATAGTAGTAGACGCCGGTGCCGATCTCGAAGCGGTCGTTGTTTTTGACGTCATGGCCGGTCAGGCGATGGGCCGCGCCGTAGATGTAGGAGCCGTAGCGCCCGTCGTCGTATCTCAGTCGCGCCAAGCCGCCATTGGCGGTGACGCCGCCCCACTCCTGGCCGGTGCGCGGATCGCGGATGCCGCCGTAGGAGGCCAGGGAGTCGGTCACCGAACGCCGCGACACGCTCAGGGCATAGAGCAGGTTCTCGCTGAGGCTGCTCAGCGGGCGTTCCAAGGTCGCGCCGCCCACCACGGTGCTGTATCTCAGGCCCACCGGCGAGACGCCGATATCGCCCTTGAGGCCGCGCCCGGCGTCTTCCACGGCGATGGATGCCGCCACGCCGTTTTCCTTCTGGCTGCCCTCGCTGCTGCTGTCGTTGATTCGCGTCGGGGTGACGCGCACGGCCAGGCGCTGGTCGCCGGCGGGGAAGGAGATCTCCAGCGGCGCGCTGACGGTGGTCTGACGCGAACTGCCGCTGGGATCGTAGCTGCGTACGCTCAGACCCTGGGTGATGCGGATGCTGCGCTCGCGCTGCAACTGGCCGAGTATCTGTTCGGTGGCCAGGCTGCTCGACAGGCTGCTGGTGGGCACCACGGACAGGTCGCTGAAGGGGTTGTTGGCAGCCTTCTGCGCCTGCAGCGGATCGCTCCAGGCGTAGTCGGCGCCGCCGGCGTTGCCACCCGCGGCGGCCGGAACGGCGGCCAGGGCGTCATCGCTGCGGGTCTGCCCGGGCAGGGTGGCGAAGGGATTGTCGCTGGCACCGGCGGCGCGGGCCGCGGATTCGCGATCCTTGCGCTCCACCTGCACCACCTGCTCCAGCAGGCCGGTCGCGGTACCGGCCATGCCGATGTCGCGATAGAGCAGGGCGGCGCGGCGCAGCACCTGGGGATCGCTCTGGCCGAGCTTGACCGCCTGATCCAGATACTGGCGGGCGGTGACGCTGTCCTGGGACTTGGCGGCGATCTCGGCGGCGCCCAGGTAGAGTTCGGCGTCCTTGGGCTGGTCGCTGAGCACGTCGCGATAGAGCTGGCGGGCCTTCTGGGTGTCGCCACTGGCCAGGTACATGCGCGCCAGGGCGGCCTGGGCGGCCTTGTCGTCGGGACGGGCCTTGAGCGCCGGGGCCAGGGTGTCGTAGGCGGCGGCCAGCTTGCCCTGATCGGTGAGGCGATCGGCCTGACGGATGCGATAGCGGGCGAGGAGATCGTCGTACTGTTGCTTCTCGCCACTGTCGAGTACCACGCCCTGCAGGTCGCGCAGGACGTTGCCCACGGTCTGGTCCTGGTTCAGCTGTAGCTGAATGCTGGCGTAGTGCAGCTGCATGGCGGGCGCCGGGCGGGTATCGCCGGAGATCATCGGCTTGAGCAGGGCCAGACCGTGTTCGGGATCGCCAGCGGTGGCGAAGGCCTCGGCCAGATCGCCGATCAGATCCGGATTGCGCCCGGCCCGGGCTTCCAGGCGCTGCATCAGGCTGCGCGCTTCCTCGCGGCGACCCTGCTTGGCCAGGGCCACGGTCTCGGCCAGTTGTTCGTTGAAGGTGAGGCGCGCGGCCAGGGCGTTCATATCCGGCGAACGCTGCGCCTGGGGAATGCGCATCAGGGTCTGCATGGCGCGCGGGTATTCACCCAGCTCGTTGGACAGCAGGGCGCTGGCATAAAGCACCTCGGGGCGCTGGGCGCCATCCTTGACCAGACTGTCCACCAGATCGCGGGCGGCGCGCGGCCGGCCCTGACGGACCTCCAGGCGGGCCTGGGCCAGGCGCAGCCAGGGATCTTCCGGGGCTTCCTTGCGGGCCTGTTCCAGCAGCCGCGAGGCGCCCTGCAGATCGCCCCGCGCCTCGGCGGCTTCGGCTTCCTGCATGGCCTGGCCAGCGCGCAGGCGATCCAGGCCCTTGACCTGATTCTTGGCGCTGGGCTGCAGATTCTTGGTCAATTGCAGGGCTTCTTCGGTGCGGCCCAGCTCGTTGAGCGCGGCGATGCGCCCGTAGTAGGCGTCGACGTTGGCCGGCTCGCGCATCAGCACCTGGCGGTAGGTGGCCTCGGCCAGTTCCCATTGGCGCTTCTGGCTCTGGATGCCGGCGAGGAACAGCTGCGCCTCGACCGCTTCGGGCTTCAGCCGAATGGCTTCCACGCTCAGATCCCGCGCCTGGTCCAGCTCGCGCTTGTTCTCGGCCGCATGGGCGCGTTCCAGCAGGTGGTGGTAGCGCGCCTCGTCCAGCGCCGGCTGCCAGGTCTTGCCACCCTTCTGCACGGCCTGGGTCAGCAACTGCTCGGCATCGGTCCAGCGCTGCTGCGCCAGCCGGGCACTGCCCAGCTTGCCCAGGGCGTCCGGATCCTGGGGCGTCTTCTTCAGCTGGGCTTCCAGCGCCTGGACGGCGGCCGCGGTCGGTGCGGCGTCGGCAGCGGCGGCCCAGGTCGCGTCGGCATGGATCAGCAGGGCGAGCAGACCAAGGGACAAGGTGAGGTGCTTGGGCATGGTTCTTTCCGTGAAGGCTGGTAGGCGTCGCTGCAGCACCTGGCGCAGAGCTGGAACGTTTTCGGCTATTAGGGAATAGCTGAACGCAAGCTGAACGGCAAATACAGCCGCGGATGATTCCCGACAGGCCGTGGCGAGTCAACCAAATCGCGCAGGCGAATGCCATGGCCAGGCCCCTCGGCGCTGGCCGCGCAGGGCCCGGCGACGCTATACTCTGCGGCTTTCCCACCGTCTTTCGCAGGCCGCCGACCATGACCGAGTCCGTCTCCGCCTACATGACCCGTCTTGGCCAGGCTGCCCGTGCCGCGTCGCGGGTCCTCGCTCGTACGTCCACTGGCCAGAAGAACCTGGCGTTGAGCGCCATTGCGGATGCCTTGGGCGAAGATCGCGAGGCGTTGGTCGCAGCCAATGCCGAGGATGTCGTCGCGGCCACAGCGGCGGGACTCGAGCCGGCCTTGCTGGACCGGCTGACGCTGACGCCGGCACGGATCGACGCGATGATCAACGGTCTCAAACAGGTTGCCGCCTTGCCCGATCCCGTGGGCGCCGTTCGCGACCTGAGCGCTCGGCCTTCCGGTATCCAGATCGGCAAGATGCGCGTGCCGCTGGGGGTCATCGGCATCATCTATGAATCTCGTCCCAACGTGACGATCGATGCGGCCAGTCTCTGCCTGAAGTCGGGCAACGCGACCATCCTGCGCGGCGGCTCGGAAGCCATTCGCTCCAATCGCGCCATCGCGGCCTGCATTCAGAAGGGCCTGGCGAAGGTCGGATTGCCCGCTGCCGCGGTCCAAGTGGTGGAGACCACCGACCGGGCTGCCGTCGGCGCCCTGATCACCATGCCGGAGTTTGTCGACGTCATCGTGCCGCGGGGTGGCAAGAATCTGATCGAGCGCATCAGCAACGATGCCCGCGTCCCGGTGATCAAGCACCTCGACGGTATCTGCCACGTCTATGTCGACGAGGCTGCTGACCTTGCCAAGGCCGAGTCCATTGCCTTCAACGCCAAGTGCTACCGCTATGGCATCTGCGGTGCCATGGAAACGCTGCTGGTCGATGCCAAGGTGGCTGAAACCTTCCTGCCGGCCATGGCGCGCCGCTTCGAAGAGAAGGGCGTGGAACTGCGGGGCTGCGAGCGTACGCGTGACCTGATCCAGGCCCTGCCCGCCACCGAGGCCGACTGGTCCACCGAATACCTGGCACCCATTCTGTCGATCCGCATCGTCGAGGGTCTGGACCAGGCAATCGAGCATATCAACCACTACGGCTCCCATCACACCGATGCGATCGTGACGGAAAATCTCGGCCGTTCGCGGCGCTTCCTCGCCGAAGTCGATTCCAGTTCGGTCATGGTCAATGCGCCGACCTGCTTCGCCGACGGCTTCGAATACGGCCTGGGCGCCGAGATCGGCATCTCCACCGACAAGCTCCACGCCCGCGGACCGGTGGGCCTGGAAGGACTGACCAGCGAGAAATACGTGGTCTTCGGCGACGGTCACGTCCGCAGCTGATGAGCAGCCTGCCCACCCGCATCGGCTTGTTCGGCGGTACCTTCGATCCCGTGCACATCGGCCACCTGCGCGCGGCGCTGGAGGTGGCCGAAGCCCTGGCGCTGGACGAGCTACGGCTGATTCCCAGCGCCCGGCCGCCCCATCGCGAGGCGCCCAGCGTCTCCGCCGAGGATCGCCTGGCGATGGTGCGCCTGGCAGTGGCCGACGTCGCGACCCTGGTGGTCGATGACCGGGAACTGCGCCGGACGCGCCACTCCTATACCATAGAGACCCTGGAAAGCCTGCGCGCCGAACTCGGCGATGAGGTGCAGCTGTTGCTCATGCTGGGCTGGGACGCCTTCTGCGGCCTGCCAGGCTGGCACCGCTGGCGCGAATTGCTGGAGCTGTGCCACATCCTGGTCCTGCAACGACCCGACGCCGACAGCGAGCCCTGCCAGGAATTGCGTGATTTCCTGGCGGCGCGCAGTCAGCCCGATCCCCAGGCCCTGAAGGGGCCGGGCGGGCAGATCACCTTTATCTGGCAGAACCCGCTCGCGGTGTCCGCCACCCAGATCCGCGGCCTCTTGGCTACCGGGAAGTCCATCCGCTTCCTGGTGCCCGATGCCGTGCTTGACTACATCCGGACGCACGGCCTCTATCCGGCGTCCTCCGAACCGAGGTAAGAGCTACACCATGCAAAGCGAACAACTCGTCCAGGTGGCCATCGCCGCCCTGGAAGACATGAAGGCCCAGGACATCATCTCCCTGGACGTGCGGGAAAAGACCAGCGTGACCGACATCATGGTCATCGCCAGCGGCACCTCCAGCCGCCACGTCAAGTCGCTGGCCGACAACGTGCTGGAAAAGGTCAAGCAGCAGGGCGTGCGTCCGCTGGGCAGCGAAGGCCTGGAAGGCGGCGAATGGGCGCTGCTGGACCTGGGCGACGTGGTCGTCCACGTGATGCTGCCGACCACCCGCGAGTTCTATGACCTCGAGCGCCTCTGGCGCGGTGCCGAGCAGAGCCGCGCCGCCCAAGGCGAATAAGTCCGGTGCGCCTGCGTCTCATCGCCGTCGGCTCGCGCATGCCGCGCTGGGTCGAGGAGGGCTGGCACGAGTACGTCAAGCGTCTACCGCCGGAACTGCCGCTGGAACTCGTCGAGATCCCACTGCAGACCCGCGGCAAGAACGCCGACGTCGCCCGGCTGATCCGCCAGGAGGGTGAGGCCATGCTGGCCAAGGTGCAGCCGGGCGAGCGCGTGGTGACCCTGGAGGTCACCGGCAAGCCCTGGAGCACCGAGCAATTGGCTGAAACACTCCAGCAGTGGCGCCTGGAGGCCCGGACCGTCAACCTCATGGTCGGCGGCCCCGAGGGCCTCGCGCCCGAGGTGCAGGCCCGCAGTGAACAGCGCTGGTCGCTCTCGCCGCTGACCCTGCCGCATCCGCTGGTGCGCATCCTCGTCGGTGAGCAGCTCTATCGCGCCTGGACCGTATTGGCCGGCCATCCGTATCACAAGTAGTCCGTACCTGCGATGTCGCAACCCATACGCCTCAAGGACCACGAGAAAGACGCCCAGCTCGTCCGCGCCCGCGTGACGATCGGGGCGGTCATCTTTCTCGCGCTCGCCTGCGTACTGGTGGCGCGCATGTACTACCTGCAGGTCATCCAGCACGACTACCATTCGACCCTGTCGGAAAACAACCGGGTCCATGTCCAGCCGATCCCGCCCACCCGGGGCCTGATCTACGACCGCAACGGCATCATCGTCGCCGACAACCGTCCCAGCTTCAGCCTGACCATCACCCGCGAGCGGGCCGACAACTGGCGACAGACCCTCGATACGCTGGTGCAGGTCCTGGGCCTGACCGAGGAAGACCGCGAGCTGTTCGAGAAGCGCATGAAACAGGGCCGGCGTCCCTTCGAGCCGGTGCCGGTACTGTTCGAGCTGACCGAGGAGCAGATCGCCAAGATCGCCGTCAACCAGTTCCGCCTGCCCGGGGTCGAGGTGACGGCGCAACTGGTGCGTCACTATCCCATGGGCGAGCATTTCGCCCATTCGGTGGGTTATGTCGGGCGGATCAACGAACAGGAGCTCAAGCGCCTGGATCCGGTCAACTACAGCGGTACCCACCACATCGGCAAGACCGGCGTGGAGCGCTTCTACGAGCCCGAGCTGCACGGTGAGGTAGGCTACGAAGAGGTGGAGACCAACGCCCGCGGCCGGGTGCTGCGGGTGCTCAATCGCACCGACCCCAAGCCGGGCAAGGACATCGTCCTGACCATCGATTCGCGCCTGCAGGCCGCCGCCGAAGCCGCCCTGGGTGGGCGCCGTGGCGCCATCGTCGCCATCCAGCCCAAGACCGGCGAGGTGCTGGCCATGGTCAGCCAGCCGAGCTACGACCCCAATCCCTTCGTCACCGGGATCAGCTTCAAGGAATATTCCGAGCTACGCGACTCCATCGATCGCCCGCTCTACAACCGGGTGCTGCGTGGCCTCTATCCGCCGGGGTCGACCATCAAGCCGGCGGTGGCCATCGCCGGTCTCGACAGCGGTGCCACCACGCCCCAGGCGCGGGTCTTCGATCCGGGCTACTACGAGTTGCCCAACTACGATCACAAGTACCGTAACTGGAACCATGGTGGCGACGGCTACGTGGATCTGGACATGGCGCTGATGAGATCCAACGACACCTATTTCTACGATCTTGCGCACAAGATCGGCATCGATCGGCTTTCCGAGTACATGGGCAAGTTCGGCCTCGGGCAAAAGGTCGCCCTGGACATGTTCGAAGAGGCACCGGGCCTGATGCCCTCGCGCCAGTGGAAGCGTGCCACCCGCCGCCAGGCCTGGTTCCCCGGCGAGACGCTGATCCTCGGTATCGGCCAGGGCTACATGCAGACCACGCCGCTGCAGCTGGCCCAGGTCACCACCCTGATCGCCAACCATGGCAAATGGATCCGCCCGCACCTGGCCAAGAGCCTCGATGGCCAGCCGCCGGTGGACAGCAATCCCATGCCCGACATCGAGCTCAGGGACCCGACCTACTGGGACAGGGCCGTCCACGGCATGGAAATGGTGGTGCAGAATCCGCGCGGCACCGCGCACAAGATCAACGTCGGTGCCCAGTACCGCATCGCCGGCAAGAGCGGTACGGCCCAGGTGGTCGCCATTCGCCAGAACGAAAAGTACAACTCGGCGGCGCTCAAGGAGCGGCATCGCGACCACGCCCTGTTCGTCGCCTTCGCCCCGGCCGACAATCCGCAGATCGCCGTGGCGGTGATGGTCGAGAACGGCGAGTCGGGCAGCGGCGTGGCCGCCCCGGTGGTGCGTCAGGTGCTCGACGCCTGGCTGCTCGATGAGCAGGGCCATCTCAAGGCCGAGTACGCCAAGCCGACCACCGCCGGGGCCACCGCCGCCGCGACCAAGGTGCAGCCATGAGTCTCGCTCCCAACTTCGATCGCACCATTCCCGAAGGGGACGTGATGAAGCGGCGGGCTACCCTGCTGCAGCGCCTGCACATCGACGGTCCTCTGCTGATCCTGCTGCTGATGCTGGGCGCGACCGGCCTGTTCGTCCTCTATTCCGCCGGTGGGCGCAATCTCGACCTGCTGTTCAAGCAGGCCAGCTCCTTTGGTCTCGGCCTGGTGGCCATGGCCGTCGTCGCCCAGCTCGAACCGCGCTTCATGGCGCGCTGGGTACCCCTGGGCTATGTGGTCGGCGTGGCCTTGCTGGTGGTGGTGGACGTCATGGGCCACAACGCCATGGGCGCGACCCGCTGGATCAACATTCCCGGGGTCATCCGCTTCCAGCCGTCGGAATTCATGAAGCTCTTGATGCCCATGATGATGGCCTGGTACCTGTCCAAGCGCAGTCTGCCGCCGAACTTCAAGCACAGCCTGATCAGCCTGTCGCTGGTGGTGGTGCCCTTCGTGCTGATCCTCGATCAGCCCGACCTCGGTACCGCCATGCTGGTGCTGGCCTCGGGCGGCTTCGTGCTGTTCGTCGGCGGCCTGCAGTGGCGCTGGCTGATCGGCGCGGTGAGCGCCGCGGTGCCCTTGGCGGTGGCCATGTGGTTCTTCGTGCTGCACGACTACCAGAAACGCCGCGTGCTGACCTTCCTCGATCCGGAAATGGATCCGCTGGGCGCCGGCTGGAACATCATCCAGTCCAAGGCCGCCATCGGCTCGGGCGGGGTGTTCGGCAAGGGCTGGCTGCTGGGTACCCAGTCTCATCTGGATTTTTTGCCGGAAAGTCACACGGACTTTATCATTGCCGTCCTCGGCGAAGAGTTCGGCATGGTCGGTGTCTGCCTGCTGCTGGTGCTCTATCTGCTGCTCATCGGTCGCGGCCTGACCATCACCGTGCAGGCCCAGACGTTGTTCGGCAAATTGCTCGCCGGCGGCGTGACCATGACCTTCTTCGTCTATGTCTTCGTCAACATCGGCATGGTCAGCGGCCTCCTGCCCGTGGTGGGTGTCCCGCTGCCATTCATCAGTTATGGCGGCACCTCGGTGGTCACCTTGCTCACCGGGTTCGGAGTTTTGATGTCGATCCACACGCACCGCAAGTGGATCGCCCAGGTTTAACACGCAACAAAGAAGGGTTAGATGCCGACAATGGGATGGATGCGTCGCTGCTTGCAGAGCCTCGGGCTCGCCACGGCGATGGGCGTGACGACCGGTGTCGTCGCGGGTGACTACGACACGGCACCGCTGACGCGCGACTTCATCGCCGAGATGAGTCAGAGCTATGGCTTCGCCCCGGAACAGTTGCAGGCGCTGTTCGGCGAGGTCGAGCGCAAGCAGGCCATCCTCGACGCCATCTCGCGGCCGGCCGAGCGGGTCAAGCCCTGGAGCGAATACCGCCCCATCTTCATCACCGATCGGCGCATCGCCCAGGGTGTCGACTTCTGGAAGACCCACGAAGAGGCGCTGGCCCGCGCCGAGCGCGAATACGACGTGCCGGCCCAGTTCATCGTCGCCATCATCGGCGTGGAAACCTTCTACGGTCGCAATACCGGCAACTACCGGGTGCTGGATGCGCTCTCGACCCTGGCCTTCGACTATCCGCCGCGCGCGCCCTTCTTCCGCAGCCAGCTGCGTGAATTCCTGCTGCTCGCCCGCGAGCAGCAGGTCGATCCGCTCAGCCTGACCGGTTCCTATGCCGGGGCCATGGGCCTGCCGCAATTCATGCCGGGCAGCTTCCGCGCCTATGCGGTGGACTTCGATGGCGACGGCCACATCAACATCTGGTCCGATCCCACCGACGCCATCGGCAGCGTGGCCAACTACTTCAAGCGCCACGGTTGGTCCGGCCGCGGGCCGACCGCCATTCGCGCGCAGGTCAGCGGCGAGCGGGCGGAGGAGGGCGTGGTGGCCGGGATCGAGCCGGTCAAGAGCGTCGCCGAGCTGCGTGCCCTGGGCTGGAACGCTCAAGACCCTGCCCTGCGTGACGATTTGCGTGTAACCTCGTTCCGCCTCGACGGAGACAAGGGACCGGAGTACTGGATGGGCCTGCCCAATTTTTACGCCATTACCCGATACAACCGCAGCGTCATGTACGCCATGGCGGTGACCGATCTGGCGAACGCCATCGCCGAGCGCCATGCCGCCGAGGGCGTCAAGCCGTGATGCGTCTGACTGCCCTGGCGCGCCTGGCCGGCTGCCTGGGTCTCGGCCTGTTGCTGGTGAGTTGTTCCAGCCAGGCGCCCAAGCCGACCAGCAAGGGTGTGGCCGGGCCGGGTGGCTACCTGCGTCCGCACCGTGACGGTGCGCCCTGGTGGGACGTGGACGTCAGCCGCATTCCCGACGCCGTGCCCATGCCCTACAACGGGCCGCTGAAGAACAATCCCTACACCGTGCTGGGCAAGACCTATTTCCCGCTGACCGACTCGCGCAACTACCGCGTGACCGGCACCGCCTCCTGGTACGGCACCAAGTTCCACGGCCAGGCCACCGCCAACGGCGAGACCTACGACCTCTATGGCATGACCGCGGCGCACAAGACCCTGCCGCTGCCCAGCTACGTGCGCGTCACCAACCTGGACAACGGGCGTAGCGTCATCCTGCGCGTCAACGACCGCGGACCTTTCTATTCCGACCGGGTCATCGACCTGTCCTTCGCCGCCGCCAAGAAGCTCGGCTACGCCGAGACCGGTACCGCCCGGGTCAGCGTCGAGGGCATAGATCCGCAGCAGTACTGGGCCCAGCGTGGCCAGGCGGTGCCCATGGTGCTGGCCCAGCCGCGCCAGGCACCGGTGGCCCAGAAGACCACCGAGACCCAGACCTTCGGCGCCATCGAGACCTATACGCCACCGGTCAACCAGCACGCCGAGCCGGTGACGCCCGCTGCCGTCGACGCAAAAAAAAACGTTTCTGCCCCAGCCGCTGGGCTCTATCTGCAGGTGGCGGCCTTCGCCAATCCGGACGCTGCGGAATTGCTCAAGGACAAGCTCAGCGACCTGACCGGTGCCCCGGTGTTCATCAGTTCGACGGTGCGCAACCAGCAGACCTTGCATCGGGTCCGCCTCGGACCGGTCCAGCCGGCTGAGGTCTCCCAGCTCCAGAACAGCGTACGCGTGGCCCGCCTGGGTCAGGCGTCTCTCGTGCAACCGGATTGAAGCAGGGATGCTTCATGACGCCCAGTCGCCGGCCCCGGCCGTCGTGATCCCCCTCGCGGGGATCGACGTGGACCGTGCGGTCTGGGTCCGCTGCTCCTGCCATACCCCAACCTTTCAGAGATTCGGATGACAATCGCAAAACTCGCTCGACGCCTGCTCCTCCTAGTAACGATCGCCTGTGTCCCGGCCGTCTGGGCGGCCGAGACCATGGTCCCGGCGGCGCCCCAGCTGGCCGCCAAGGCCTGGATTCTCATGGACGCCAACAGCGGCGCCGTGCTCACCGAATCCAACTCCGACCAGCGCCTGCCGCCGGCCAGCCTGACCAAGCTGATGACCGCCTACATCGCCACCCTGGAAATCAACCGGGGTCGCATCAAGGAATCGGACATGGTCACCGTCAGCGAGCACGCCTGGCGTACCGGCGGTTCACGGATGTTCATCAAGGTCGGCACCCAGGTGTCGGTCGGTGACCTGCTGCATGGCATCATCATCCAGTCCGGCAACGACGCCAGCGTCGCCCTGGCCGAGCACATCGCCGGCAGCGAAGACGCCTTCGCCGACATGATGAACACCACCGCGCAGAAGCTGGGTATGCAGAACACCCACTTCATGGACGCCACCGGCCTGCCGGATCCGAACCACTATTCCTCGGCCCATGACATGGCCATCCTGGCGCGCGCCATCATCAACGCCGATGCCCAGCACTACGCCATCTACTCCCAGAAGGAATTCTTCTGGAACAACATCAAGCAGCCCAACCGCAACCTGCTGCTGTGGCGCGACAAGACCGTCGACGGCCTGAAGACTGGCCACACCGACGAAGCCGGCTACTGCCTGGTGGCCTCGGCCGTTCGCGATGGCATGCGCCTGGTCGCCGTGGTGTTCGGCACCAACAGCGAACAGGCCCGTGCCGCCGAGACCCAGAAGCTGCTGACCTACGGCTTCCGCTTCTTCGAGACCCAGTCCTTCTACAAGAAGGGCACCGAACTGGCCAAGGCGCCGGTGTGGAAGGGCGACGCTCGTGAGGTCCAGGCCGGTCTGGCCAACGACCTGACCATGACCCTGCCGCGTGGCCAGGCCAAGAAGCTGCATGCCGAGATGGTGCTCAATCCGCAGCTGACCGCTCCCATCGCCCAGGGCCAGGTGATCGGCAAGGTCGAGGTGAAGCTGGATGACAAGGTGGTGCACACCGCCGACCTGGTCGCCTTGCAGCCGGTCGAGGAGGGTGGCCTCTTCCGTCGCCTGTGGGATAGCATTCGCCTGTTCTTCTACGGATTGTTCAACTGATCCGTTGTCCTGGAAAGGCCCGCGCTCGCGGGCCTTTCACCCCCTGCCGACAGTGGTCGGCCTGGAAGTCCGCATGACCGAAGACGTACAACCCCCCAAGATCGAATTTCCCTGCCCGCGCTATCCCATCAAGGTGATCGGCGATGCCGGTGCCGATTTCGCCGAGCTGGTGCTCGACATCGTCCAGCGCCATGCGCCGGATCTGGATCGCGGCACCCTGGTGAGCCGTGACAGCCGCAACGGCCGCTTCCTCTCGGTGCAGGTGCTCATCACCGCCACCGGCGTGGACCAGTTGCAGGCCATCCACCAGGACCTGCGCGCCACCGGCCGCGTGCACATGGTGATCTGATGAACGCTCCCGCCCCGGCCAGCCTGGGCGTGCGCCGCTGGGGCCTGCGGCCCTACGCGGCGACCCTGGAGGCCATGCGTCGCTTCACCGACGAGCGCGGCCCGGCCACCTCCGACGAACTCTGGCTGCTGCAGCACCCCGCGGTCTTCACCCAGGGGCAGGCCGGCAAGCCCGAGCACCTGCTCGCCGTGGGCGACATTCCGGTGGTGCAGGTCGATCGCGGCGGCCAGGTCACGTACCATGGACCCGGTCAGCTCATCGCCTATGTGCTGCTGGATGTTCGCCGCAAGGGCCTGGGCGTGAGAGAATTGGTCAGCGCCATGGAAGACAGCCTGATCGCGCTGCTCGCCGATTGGGGTGTGCAGGCCGAGGCCCGGGCCGATGCGCCGGGTGTCTATGTGGATGGCGCCAAGATCGCCTCCCTGGGGCTGCGCATCCGCAATGGGCGTTCCTTCCATGGACTGGCGCTCAACGTTGACATGGATCTGGCGCCCTTCCGCCGGATCAACCCCTGCGGTTATGCCGGCCTGGCCATGACCCAGCTCCGCGATCTGGTGACCGGGCCACTAGCTTTCGACGAGGTCCGCGAGTCTCTGGTGCGTCACCTGAGTCTGCGCCTGGGCTACCCCGAACCGATCACCCTGGAATCGGATTGACATGACCACTACAGTACAAGACAGCGTCCAGACCCTTACCCCGCCCGCCCGCCCCAACAAGGTGGAAGCCGGCGTCAAGTTGCGCGGCGCCGAAAAGGTCGCGCGCATCCCGGTAAAGATCATTCCCACCGAGGAGCTGCCGCGCAAGCCGGACTGGATCCGCGTACGCATCCCGGTCACCCCCGAGGTCGAGCGCATCAAGCAGCTGCTGCGCAAGCACAAGCTGCACAGCGTCTGCGAAGAGGCCTCCTGCCCCAACCTGGGCGAGTGCTTCTCCGGCGGCACCGCCACCTTCATGATCATGGGTGACATCTGCACCCGGCGCTGCCCCTTCTGCGACGTCGGCCACGGCCGACCGAAGCCGTTGGACGTGGACGAGCCGAAGAACCTGGCAGTGGCCATCGCCGACCTGGGCCTCAAGTACGTGGTGATCACCTCGGTGGACCGCGACGACCTGCGCGACGGCGGTGCCCAGCACTTCGTCGACTGCCTGCGCGAGATCCGCAAGCTGACCCCCGGCATTCAGCTGGAGACCCTGGTGCCCGACTACCGCGGCCGCATGGACGTTGCCCTGGCGATCACCGAGCAGGAGCCGCCGGATGTCTTCAACCACAACCTGGAGACCGTCCCGCGCCTGTACAAGGCCGCGCGTCCGGGTTCGGACTTCGAGTGGTCGCTGGACCTGCTGCAAAACTTCAAGAAGCGCGTGCCCCACGTGCCGACCAAGTCCGGCCTGATGCTGGGCCTGGGCGAGACCGACGAGGAAGTCATCGAGGTCATGCAGCGCATGCGCGAGCACGAGATCGACATGCTGACCCTCGGCCAGTACCTGCAGCCCTCGCGCAACCACCTGCCGGTGCAGCGCTTCGTCCACCCGGATACCTTCGCCTGGTATGCCGAGGAAGGCGCCAAGATGGGCTTCAAGAACGTCGCGTCCGGTCCGCTGGTGCGCTCGTCCTACCACGCCGACCAGCAGGCCCACGGCACCAAGATCAACTGATCCTGGCGTCGTCATGGAAAAGGGCAGCCCAGTGGCTGCCCTTTTCCATTGCGGAGATGAACCCCTCACCCCGACCCTCTCCCTTTGGGAGAGGGTCGGGGTGAGGGCGCGCGTTATCAGCCGCGCAGCACACCATCCACCAACGCCTTGGCTTCTTCCTGGATGCGGCCCAGGTGGGCTTCGCCCTCGAAGCTTTCCGCGTAGATCTTGTAGACGTCCTCGGTGCCCGAGGGACGGGCAGCGAACCAGCCGTTCTCGGTGACCACCTTGAGGCCACCGATGGCGGCGCCATTGCCGGGGGCTTCGGTAAGGATGGCGGTGATCGGCTGGCCGGCGAGCTCCTTGGCGGTGACCTGGGCGGCGGACAGCTTGCCGAGACGAGCCTTCTGCTCGCGGTCGGCGGCGGCGTCGATGCGCTGGTAGACCGGGGCGCCGAAGCGTTCGGTCAGCGCCTGGTAGCGCTCGCCCGGGTCCTTGCCGGTCACGGCGGTGATCTCCGCGGCCAGCAGGCCGAGGATGAGGCCGTCCTTGTCGGTGGACCAGGCGCCGCCGGCCTTGCGCAGGAAGGACGCGCCGGCGGACTCCTCGCCACCGAAGCCCAGGCTGCCGTCCAGCAGACCGTCGACGAACCACTTGAAGCCCACCGGCACTTCCACCACCTGGCGGCCAATGCCCTGGGCCACGCGGTCGATCATCGACGAAGACACCAGGGTCTTGCCGATGCCGGCCTGCTGGCTCCACTGCGGACGATGGGTGAAGAGGTATTCGATGGCCACCGCCAGGTAGTGGTTGGGATTGAGCAGGCCCACCGAGCGGGCGACGATGCCGTGGCGGTCGTGATCGGTGTCGCAGGCGAAGGAGACGTCGAATCTGTCCTTGTTCTCGATCAGGCCGGCCATGGCGTGGGGCGAGCTGCAGTCCATGCGGATCTTGCCGTCCCAGTCCAAACGCATGAAGCGGAAGGTCTGATCGACACGGGTCGACAGCACTTCCAGCGGCAGGCCATAGCGCTCGGCGATGCGCGGCCAGTAGTGCACCCCGGCGCCGCCTAGGGGATCGACGCCAAAGGTCAGGCCGGAGCCGCGGATGGCGTCCAGGTCGATGACCTGGCCCAGGCCGCCGACATAGCTGTCGAGGAAATCGAATCTCTGGGTGGTGGCGGCCTTGAGCGCCTGGCGGTAATCCATCCGCTTGACGCCGTCGAGACCGGCCACCAGCAGGGCATTGGCGCGGTCCTGAATACTCTTGGTGACGTTGGTGTCGGCCGGGCCGCCATTGGTGGGGTTGTACTTGAAGCCGCCATCGGCCGGCGGGTTGTGCGACGGGGTGATGACGATGCCGTCAGCCAGGCCCGAGCTGCGGCCGGCGTTGTATTCGAGGATGGCGTTGGACAGCGCCGGGGTGGGGGTGTAACCCGGTTCGCCGTTGGTCTCGGCGCAGCCGGCGTCGATACGGACGTCCACGCCGTTGGCGGCCAGGACTTCCAGGGCGGAGATGAAGGCCGGCTCGGACAGCGCATGGGTGTCCATGCCCATGAACAGCGGACCGTCGACGCCCTGAGCCTGGCGGTATTCGCAGATGGCCTGGGTGATGGCGAGGATGTGCCACTCGTTGAAGCTGCCCTTGAGCGAGGAGCCACGGTGCCCGGAGGTG
Source organism: Pseudomonas sp. PLB05 (assembly GCF_021106615.1). Lineage (NCBI taxonomy): Bacteria > Pseudomonadati > Pseudomonadota > Gammaproteobacteria > Pseudomonadales > Pseudomonadaceae > Pseudomonas > Pseudomonas sp. PLB05. The sequence continues at coordinate 936,216 of NZ_JAJOHO010000003.1, read as the reverse complement.
CCGAAGGCCACCTGCTGACCCGGATCGCTGGGGTCGGGGCGATCGCTGTAGTAGCGTGCCACCAGGCGCGGCAGATGGGTCAGGGTGTTCTCGTCGGGGAGGCGTCCTGCATTGGGAGCGAGCGTCATGAAAGCGTCCTGTATACGTCGGAAAAGGGCAACGGTCGGGCACGGGGCCGGGTCTGAAGGCTAACCGCTGTGCGGCGACCGTTCAGCTACGCCCATAGACCGTGACGCCCGCCGAAGGTGCAGCCTACACCGGCTGGGCCAGGCTGCACTGTGATGACGGGCTCAGCCAAGATAGCCCAAGCGCAGCAGATAATGCAGGACGGCGTAGGCACCCAACAGCAGCAACCCCCCAAAGAACAACCGGCGGAACAACTGCTCGTCGAGTCCCTGACGCACGCACTGGCCCACCCACATGCCCAGGAGGGCCGGCAGCAGCAGCAGGCTGGAGGCGCCCAGGCGTTCTATGGCCAGCGCGTCCTGCCACCAGAGGCCGATCAGCAGCGCCAGGGTGGCCACGGTGAAGGTCAGGCCCAAGGCCTCGATCAGCCGTTCCTTGTCCAGGGCCAGGCTTTGCAGGTAGGGCACCGCCGGCAGCACGAAGACCCCGGTCATGCCGGTGATCAGACCGGTGACGAAGCCCACCAGGGTCGCGATCTTGCCCTCGTGGCGGCCCGGCACGGGCAGTCGCCAGCCGGTCCAGCCGATCAGGCCATAGGCGACCAGCACCGCACCGAGCGCGGCGGCGAGTCCGGCGCTATCGCTCCCGGTCAGCAGCGGGATGCTGAGCAGGGTGCCCGGCACCAGTGCCAGTTGCAGCGGCAACAGGCGTTTGACGCTCTGCCAGGGCGCGGGGCCGGCGCAGAATTGCCAGACATTGGTGAGCAGGGACGGGATCAACAGCAGGGCAGCGGCTTCGGCCGGGGTCATCAGCAGCGCCAGCAGACTCATGGCGACGGTGGGCAGGCCCAGGCCGAGCACACCCTTGGTCAGTCCCGCCAGCACGAAGATCAGGATACAGAGCAGCAGGGTCATGGTCGTCTCCTCGGGTGGAGGCGTTACCATGGGCTCCAGGACCCTGGGTGAGAAGCCGGGATTGGCGAAGGCTGCCTAAGGTCCATACAGAGGCTTTGAGGCGATGCGCTACGACCTGCTCGACCTGCGGCTGTTCCTCCATGTCGTGGAAGCGCGCAGCATCACCCTGGGCGCCGAGCGGAGCCACCTGGCGTTGCCCTCGGCCAGTGCCCGCATCAAGGCCCTGGAAGACAGCCTGGGCACGCCGCTCCTGGTTCGTCATGCGCGTGGCGTGCGTCCCACACCCGCCGGCCTGACCCTGGAGCGCCATGCCCGGGCGATCCTGCTGCGGTTGGACGAGATGGCCCAGGATCTTGCCGGCGCGGTGGCCAACAGCCGCACGCGGGTGCGACTGTTGGCGAATGGCGCCGCGCTGATGGAGCACCTCGATGAGCCCCTGGCGGTTTTCCTCCAGGCGCAGCCCAGGGTGGATGTGGAAGTCGAGGAATTACCGAGTTCGCGCATCGTAACGGCGCTCCGCGAAGGCCGTGCCGACCTGGGCATCTTCGTCGCGGCGCCGGAGGTGGAGGGGCTGCACGTCCGGCCCTTCCGGGTGGACCCCCTGGTGCTGGTCGCAGCACCGGGACGCGTACCGCTGGCCGCGGGTGAGGCGATCGAGTTCGCGCGGTTGCTCGAACAGCCCTTCGTCGGTCTGTCGCGTGGCAATGCCTTGCAGCTGCATGTGGAAGCCCAGGCGGCGCAGTGGGGGCGGGAGCTGGCGATCCGTATCCGGGTGCCGAGCCCGGCCCAGGCCTGTGCCCTGGTCGCCCGGGACCTGGGCGTGGCCATCCTGCCCGCGGCGAGTCTGGTCCAGGCGGAAAAGCGATGGGTATTGGCCAGCCATCCGCTGCGCGATGCCTGGGCGCGTCGGGAGCTGGTGGTGGGCTGTCGGGATTTCGCCGAACTGTCGCCAGCGGCAACGGCCCTGCTGGCGGTGCTGGTGAGAGAGGCGCGCTACGCCTGACGCTCGACGACCCGCCCCTGGCTGAGGTACGGGTCGTCGAAGGCCTCAGCCGCGCAGTTTTTCCAGCAGCTGGTGATTGGGATAGCCGTCGGCGGGCCAGCCTTGGGATTGCTGGTAGGCGCGGATGGCCTTGCGGGTGTTGGCGCCGATGATGCCGTCGGCACTGCCCGGGTCCAGCCCCAGGGCGGCCAGGCGCTGCTGCAGTTCGACCCGCTCGCTACGGCTCAACGGTAGGTCATCGGTGGGCCAACTGCCGGCGATCTGCCCGGCGTCGCGATAGCGCTCCGAGAGCAGCGCCACGCCCAGGGCATAGGAGCTGGAGTTGTTGTACCTGAGGATGGTGCGGAAGTTGTTGAACACCAGGAAGGCCGGACCGCGATGGCCGGCGGGCAGCAGCAGCGAGGCGCTGTCGCTGGGCTGGGCGGCCGGTTGCGGCAGGCCGAGGCCCTGGATGCCCAGGGCGTTCCACTCGGCCAGACTCTTGCGCACGCCCATGTCGGCCAGGCTGTAGTCGAAGTTGGCCGGGACCCGGACCTCGTAGCCCCAGGGCTTGCCGTCCTGCCAGCCGGAGGCCTTGAGGTAGTTGGCGGTGGAGGCCAGGGCGTCGGCGGTGGAGCCCCAGATGTCGCGGCGACCGTCGCCGTCGAAGTCCACCGCGTACTGGTCGTAGGTGGTGGGAATGAACTGGGTCTGGCCCATGGCGCCGGCCCAGGAGCCGATCATGCGGTCGGCGGTGACGTCGCCGTGCTGCAGGATGCCGAGGGCGGCGATGAGCTGGTCCTGGGCGAAGTCCGGGCGGCGACCTTCATAGGCGAGGGTAGCCAGAGAGCGGATGACGCCCTTGTTGCCCATGTTGTTGCCGTAGTTGCTTTCCATGCCCCAGAAGGCCACCAGGCGCGCCGGCTCGATGCCGTAGCGGGCTTCCAGGGAGGCCAGCAGCCCGGCCTGCTGGATCAGCAGGCTCTTGCCGTTGCGCACCCGCAGGGGCGAGACGGCGGATTCCAGGTACTCCCAGACCGGTTTGGTGAATTCCGGCTGGCTGCGATCGGCGGCGATGACCGCCGGATCGGGTTGCACGCCTGCAAACGCCTGGTCGAAGGTAGCGGCCGAGATGCCCCGGCCCAGGGCCAGGGTGCGAAAGCGACTGCGCCATTGCTCGAAGCTCTCATCCGGCTGCGGCAGGGCCTCGGCCGCCGAGGCGGGGGCATTGGCCGCGGGTGCGGGTTTGGACGAGGCGGGTGAAGAGGACGCCGCGGTGGGCGTCGTCTGGGTCTGGGCGCAGGCGGCCAGGGCGGCGGTCAGCAGAGTGACCAGGGTTCCGGCGAGGAGGCCGCCGGTCTTGAATCCGCGGGTTTTCCCGAATTGCATCTGTCTCCACCGGACGTCTAGGCAGGAAGGCTCACCTTAGCACGGCCCGGGTCCCGACGTCTGTCAGGCGTCTGAGCGCGGCTTTCAGGCGGCCAGAAAGACCGAAGCCTTCTCGTCTTGCAACGAGAAGGCTTCGCGGCGGTAGCTGCCTTTGCCCTTGGCGGGCTTTTCCTGGCGGGCGCGATAACGGGGATCGCTGACGAGGACCTTGGCCTTGTTGGGGCCGCGGCTGTATTTCTTGGCCATGAGTGCGTGCTCCGAGGGGTGGGGACTCCCCCTTGATGGGGGCACGCCAGTCTATTGCAAGGGCCGGGCATTACAAGCGCCGGCCAGCGCTAGGACCTGGGCAGGGCCAGTCGCTTGCCGGCGAGCGTCAGGGCCAGGCTGGCCAGCGTCAGCCAGACCTCGCCAGGCGCCTGGCCCTTGATCTGTTCGTCGGCGACCTGGGCCTCGCGCAGCAGGGCTTCCAGGCGGCGGGCGCCCTGGCGCTGCAGGGCGCGGCTGACCAGGGGGCGACGCTTGTCCCACACCGGCGGCTTGACCTGGGTGAAGGCGCGCTCCAGGGGCGTACCGCTTTCCTGCAGATGGGCCAGGTTGGCCAGCAGCCGCAGTTCCCGGGCCAGGGCCCAGAGCACCACGGCCGCCTCCACGCCTTCGCCACGCAGGCCTTCGAGGATGCGCAGGGCGTGCTCCGCATTGCCGGCCAGGGCGGCATCTAGCAGGCCGAACACGTCGTAGCGGGCACTGTCGGCCACCGAGGCGCGTACGGTCTCGGCGTCCACCTGGGAGCCTTCGATGAGCAGGCGGAGCTTTTCGATCTCCTGGGCGGCGGCCAGCAGGTTGCCTTCCACCCGCTCGGCGATCAGTTCGACGGCTTCGGGTGTGGCGGCCAACCCCAGGCGCGACAGGCGCTGGTTGATCCACTGCGGCAACTGCGCCAGTTCCACCGGCCAGATCTGCACGAACTGCGCCTGCGGGTGCTCCAGCAGAGCCTTGGCCCACTTGGTCTTCTGCGCGGCGGCGTCGAGGCGCGGCAGGCTGATCAGCAGCAGGGTGTCCTCGGCCGGGCGGGCGAGGTAATCGAGCAGGGCGGCGGAGCCCTTGTCGCCGGGCTTGCCGGTGGGCAGACGCAATTCGAGGATGCGTTTCTGGGCGAACAGCGAGAGGCTGGCGCCGGCCTCGTAGAGACGACCCCAGTCGAAGCCGGCATCGACGTCGAAGACCTCGCGCTCGTCGAAGCCCTGGGCACGGGCCGCGCTGCGAATGGCGTCGCTGGCTTCCTGGCAGAGCAGGGGCTCATCGCCGCTGACGGCATAGACGGCGGCCAGCGAGCCCTGGAGCTGCTTGCCCAGCTGATTGGCGTTGAGTTTCATGCTGAACCGGAAGGGCAAACCGGAGCCTTGCGGCTCCGGCTGCGGCGCTTAGCGCGCGGGGGTGGGGATGTCGATCGGCGACTGCTGCGGCGGGGCGGACTCGCGGGCGCGGCGGTCGGCTTCGGCCTTGGCGGCGGCGCGGGCATCGGCGTCGCGCTGCAGCTTGTCCAGGCGCTCCGGCGTCAGGGCCTGCAGGCGGGCGGCCAGCTGCTGCACCAGTTCGCGACGCATTTCGCGACGCAGCTGGTCCTTCTGCTGTTCGGAACCGACGATGTTGTTCTGGTCGGTCACGTAGTAGCGCTGGGTTTCCAGATAGTCGCTGACCAGCACCGCCTGGTTCTTGCCGATGATGGTGTAGGGCTGACGGGTGGTCAGCTCGACCTCGGCACTGCGGGCGCCGCTGGTGTAGCTGGCGGTGCGCTCGCTCTGGGCTTCGCCACCCAGATCCAGGGTGTAGGGCGCGCCCGAGGTGATCCGCACATGGGCGTCCTCGAGCATGTCGCGTACGTCCTTGACAGTCTGGCCATAGGCGTCGCGCGCCGTCAGGTTCAGCTCGTTCACGGTCAGGCGGGTTTCGCCGGTGCCACGCAGCTGGAAGCCGCAGGCGGTCAGCAGGGTCGCCAGGCCGACTACCGCAAGGCCGGGGAGAATCCGTTTCTTCATCTGTTGTCTGCTCCGTTCGCGTGTCTTAGTTGGCGACGATGTTGACCAGTTTACCCGGGACCACGACGACCTTGCGGATGGTCAGACCCTCGGTGAAGCGTGCCACGTTCTCGTTGGCGCGGGCGGCGGCCTCGATGGCCTCGCGGCTGGCATCGGCCGGTACTTCGATCTGGCCGCGCAGCTTGCCGTTCACCTGGATGACGATCTGCAGACTGTCCTGCACCAGGGCGCTTTCGTCCACCTGCGGCCAGCGGGCGTCGATGACCGCATCGCTGTGGCCCAGCTGCTGCCAGAGACCGTGGGCGATGTGCGGGGTGATGGGGGCCAGCAGCAGGGTGACGGCCTCCAGGCCTTCCTGCAGCAGACGGCGATCGGTGTCGCTGTCCTGGGCGGCCTTTTCCAGCACGTTCATCAGGGTCATGACCGCGGCGATGGCGGTGTTGAACTTGTGATGCTGACCGATATCCTGGCTGGCCTGGCGGATGGCCAGGTGGATGGCGCGACGCACCTCCTTCTGGGCCGGCGACAGCTCGCCAAGGGCACCAGCGCTGGGCAGGCCCTGGGTGACGTGGGCCTGGGCCAGGCGCCAGACACGGCGCAGGAAGCGGCTCGCGCCCTCGACGCCGGAATCGGACCATTCCAGACTCATGTCCGGCGGCGAGGCGAACATCATGAACAGCCGGCAGGTATCGGCACCGTACTGGTCGATCATCGCCTGGGGATCGACGCCGTTGTTCTTCGACTTGGACATCTTCTCGACGCCGCCGATTTCCACCGGCTGGCCGTCGCTCTTCAGGCGCGCACCGATCACCTTGGCCTTGGCATCGCGCTCCACCTCGACATCGGCCGGGTTGAACCAGTCCTTGCTGCCGTTGGGCAGGGTGCGGTAGTAGGTCTCGGCCACCACCATGCCCTGGGTCAGCAGATTCTCGAAGGGCTCGTCGGAATCGATCAGGCCCTGGTCGCGCATCAGCTTGTGGAAGAAGCGCGAATAGAGTAGGTGCAGGATGGCGTGCTCGATGCCGCCGATGTACTGGTCGACGGGCAACCAGTAGTTGGCTTCTTCCTTGTCCAGCATGCCGCCGGTGAAGTTCGGCGAGGCATAGCGGGCGAAATACCAGGAGCTTTCGACGAAGGTATCCATGGTGTCGGTTTCACGCCGGGCCGGCTGGCCATTGCGCGGATCGACGGTCTCATAGAACTCGGGCATACGCGCCAGGGGCGAGCCGGCGCCGTCCGGCACCACGTCTTCGGGCAGCACCACCGGCAGCAGGTCGGCCGGCACCGGGATGTCGATGCCATCTTCGCCGTGGATGATCGGGATCGGGCAGCCCCAGTAGCGCTGGCGGCTGATGCCCCAGTCGCGCAGGCGGAACTGGGTGCGCGGCTGACCCAGGCCCTTGGCCTGCAGATCGGCGCCGATGGCGTCGAAGGCGGCGTCGTAGCTCAGGTTGTCGTAGGCGCCGGAATTGATCAGGAAGCCTTCCTTGCTGCCGTACCAGTCCTTCCACTGCACCGGGTCGAACTGGTAGCGCTCGTATTCCGCGGGGCTGTAGTCGTCCGGATTGGCCAGCACGCGAGTGGCCTCGGCGGTATCCACCACTTGGACGATGGGCAACTGGTACTTGTTGGCGAATTCGAAGTCACGCTCGTCGTGACCGGGCACGGCCATGACCGCGCCGTCGCCATAGTGCATCAGCACATAGTTGGCGACCCACACCGGCAGGCGGGCGTCGGTCAGCGGATGGCGGACGAACAGGCCGGTGTCCAGGCCCTTCTTCTCCTGGGTAGCGATGTCGGCTTCGGCGACGCCGCCGCGCTTGCACTCGTCGATGAACGCCTGCAGCTCGGCATTGCCCTGGGCGGCCTGGGTGGCCAGCGGGTGTTCCGCGGCCACGGCGACATAGGTGGCGCCGAGCAGGGTGTCGGGGCGGGTGGTGAAGACCTTCAGGGTGCCTTCGGCGCCGATGCTGTCCTGGTCATAGGGGAATTGCACCTCCATGCCGCGGGACTTGCCGATCCAGTTGCGCTGCATGGTCTTGACCTGCTCGGGCCAGCCGGGCAGGCCGTCGAGGGAGGTCAGCAACTCTTCCGCATAGTCGGTGATGCGGAAGTAGTACATGGGGATCTCGCGCTTCTCGATCAGCGCACCGCTGCGCCAGCCGCGGCCGTCGATGACCTGCTCGTTGGCCAGTACGGTCTGGTCCACCGGGTCCCAGTTCACCGTGCCGTTCTTGCGGTAGATGATGCCCTTCTCGAACAGCTGGGTGAACAGCCACTGCTCCCAGCGATAGTAGTCGGGCTTGCAGGTGGTGACCTCGCGGGACCAGTCGATCGCCAGGCCTAGGCTCTGCAGCTGGGACTTCATGTAGGCGATGTTCTCGTAGGTCCACTTGGCCGGGGCCACGCCGTTCTTCATGGCGGCGTTTTCGGCGGGCATGCCGAAGGCGTCCCAGCCCATGGGCTGCAGGACGTTCTTGCCCAGCATCCGCTGGTAGCGGGCGATGACGTCGCCGATGGTGTAGTTGCGCACGTGCCCCATGTGCAGCTTGCCGCTGGGGTAGGGGAACATCGACAGGCAGTAGAACTTCTCCTGGCCCGGACGCATGGTGGCCTTGAAGGACAGATTCTGGTCCCAGAAGGACTGGGCGGCGGCTTCTATTTCGCGGGGCTGATAGTGTTCGTGCATGGGCGTGTCGAGGGCTGCAGAGGCGTTTGATCGAGCCGCCAAGCATACATGACCCCCCGAGCGCGGGGAAATGTCCCGGGCTGTCGCTTGTTTCGCACTCCGGGGAGGCAGGGTTGGAAGGGCCGTACTAGGCTGATCAAACGTCCGTTCAATTACCCGGGAGGATGATCGCCATCATGGGAAAGTTTCGACGCGAGTCCGACAAGCTGCCCGTCGACGTGCGCCTGCAACGGCGCCTGGCGCTGGCGCTGGATGAGGCGGCTACCCAGGAGCGTCTCTATGACAGCGCCGATGGGGAGGTCGAGGTGCAGGGCCTGAGTCCGGCCGAGTACGCCCTGATCAGGCGCTGGCTGGAACGTCACCAGGCGACGGAGGCGGCCATGGCCTGCTGCCTGGGCTGCGGGCGGGTACAGCCGGCGGGATCCTTTTGCAGTCATTGCCAGGGGCGGCAGGTCCTGGTCGAGAGTCCTTCTGCCCGGGTCCGCGCTCCCCTACACTGAGCGCCGCCGCGGCCCGGAGGTCGCCTCGACCGGAGCGACCATGGGTCTGCGCTATTTCTTCAAGCAACTGCTGCTGCCACCGGGCGGCCTGCTGCTGCTCCTGTTGCTGGGGTGGTGGTTGCGTCGCCGCTATCCCCGTTTGGGCCTGGCCTGCTTCCTGGGCGGTCTGCTGGGGCTCTGGGCCAGTACCCTGCCGGTGGTGGTGGAAACCGGCGGTCGCCTGCTGGAGCGCGACGCCGCCCTGCCCGAAGCGCGCTGGGCGACGCTTGCGCAGCAGGCCGATGCCATCGTGGTGCTGGGCGCCGGGCGCGAGGTGGACGATCCGGGCTGGGCCGGCGATGCCGCCAGTCACCTGGCGGTGGAGCGATTGCGCTATGCGGCGCGGCTGGCCAAGGCCAGCGGCCTGCCGGTGCTGATCACCGGAGGCTCGCCCCATGACCGCCCGCTGAGCGAGGCGGCACTGATGACCGAGGTGATGGAACGCGACCTGGGGGTGCCGGTCCGCTGGCAGGAAGGTGCCAGCCGCACCACCTGGGAGAACGCCACCCTCAGTGCGCCGCTGCTGCGTGAGGCCGGGGTGAAGCGGGTGGTGCTGGTGACCCAGGCCTATCACATGGCCCGTTCGCGCTGGTGCTTCGAGCGCCAGGGCTTCCAGGTGGTGGCCGCGCCCATGGGCTTCATCGGTATTCCCAACGCACGGCCCTTCGGTGGCTGGCTGCCGGAAGCCAAGGCGGTCGAGCAAACCGCCCAGTTGCTCAACGAGGCCGCTGGGCTGCTGCTCTATCCGCTCGCCTATCGCTGAGTCACCACCAGCGGTGCCTCTTCCGGACGATCCTGCCGCCGCAGCAGCAGACCCCAGAGCAGCACCAGGGCGGAAAAGATCGCCAGCGGCCAGAGGCGGTAGTGCAGATAGGGGGTCAGGCCATCCATGGGGACCACGGTGCCCTGCAGCACGCCGACCTGGAAGGCCGGGATCTGCCGGCTGATGCGACCGAAGGGATCGACCAGCGCGGTGATGCCGTCGTTGGTGACCCGTACCAGCCAGCGACCGCTTTCCAGGGCGCGCATCTGCGCCATCTGCAGGTGCTGCTGCGGACCGATGGACTTGCCGAACCAGGTGTCGTTGCTGATGGTGAGCAGCAGCTGACTCCGGGCCGCCATGCTGGCGACGAATTCCGGATAGACCACCTCGTAGCAGATGTAGGGCGCCACGCGATAGCCCTTCACCAGTAGTGGCTCCTGCTGCTCGGGGCCGCGGACGAAGTCGGACATGGGCAGGTCGAAGAAGCCTATCAGGCCGCGCAGGTATTCCTGCAGCGGCACGTATTCGCCGAAGGGCACCAGCTTCTGCTTGTAGTAGGTACCCGAGCCGTTGCCGACCGCGGTGATGCTGTTGAAGTAGCGCGAATCGCCGTCGGCGTCGCGTTCCCGAGCGGGCAGGCCGGTCACCAGGGCGCCGCCATGGGCCGCCACCTGGGCGCCTTCGGCGGCGAGGAAGTCACCGACGTATTCGCGCAGCACGGGAATGGCGTTTTCCGGCCAGACCACCAGGTCGGCGTCGGTCTGCTCGGCGGTACGGTCGCGATAGAGCGCCAGGGTGGCGCGGGCATGGTCGGGATTCCACTTGAGTTCCTGGGCGATGTTGCCCTGGATCCCGGCGACCTTGAGCGGCGCGCCGGCCGGTTGGGTCCAGACCTGGCCCTGGAAGACATCGCCGGCCACCCAGGGCAGGGCCACCAGCACCAGGGCCGCGACCAGGGCCACCGGTCGCAGGATCAGCCGCGGGGCGTTGACCAGCAGCGCTGCGGTAAAGGCCAGCACGGCCGAGATCAGCCAGACGCCGCCCAAGGGCGCCAGCCCCTGCAGGGGACCGCTGAGCTGGCTGTAGCCCAGCAGCAGCCAGGGAAAGCCGGTCAGCGCCCAGCTGCGAAACAGCTCCAGGGCGAACCACAGGCCGGCGAAGGTGAGGGCGTCGCCCAGGGGTGCCTGGTTGCGTCTCAGGCACAGCGCCCACAGGCCGGCGGGCAGGGCGAAGAACAGCGCGATGCCTGCGCAGAAGCCCACGGTGAGAAAGAGCGCCAGGGGCACCGGCGCGGCACCGTAGGTGTGGATGCTGACGTAGATCCAGCTGGTGCCGGCGAGAAAGGCGCCGAAGCCGTAGCACCAGCCGCGCAGCAGGGCGCGCCAGGCACCGAGCCCCTTGAGGCCCAGGTAGAAGAGACCGGCGGACAGCAGTGCCAGCGGCCAGATGTTGAAAGGGGCCAACGCCAGGGGCGTAAGGGCGCCAGCGAAGAGCGCCAGAAGGTTGCCCTTCCAGCCGGGTTGAGAGATCCAGCGCATCGAAAATCCTTGGTCCGATCGAGGCTGCGCAAGCTTACTCGCCGGCGCGAGTCAGTGCCAAAGGCGCTTGAGGGAGAGCGAGCCAGGTCGCAGTTGGGGAGGGGATGGTAAAGGCTATCGCGGCCATGGCGATCCGTCGGTTGGGCTAGGACGACTCTATCGTCGAAGCCCAACAGTCGTGCAGTCGAGGCAAGGCCTGTTGGGCTTCGCTGCGCTCAACCCAACCTACGGCGGTCCGTAGGAGGGCGTGCGATGGGCATTGCCTGGGCCGTGCTAGCGGTTGACCGGGGTCACGCGCAGCAGGTGGATGCGGCGGCCGTCGGCGTTGAGCACGCGGAAGCGGAAATCGTCGATCACCGTTTCCTCGTTGCGCTTGGGCAGGTGGCCCAGGCGATTCATCACCAGGCCGCCGGCCGTGTCGGCCTCGGTGTCGGCGAAGCGGGTTTCCAGAATCTCGTTGAGCGTCTCGATGGGGGTGAGCGCCTTGACCACGAAGTCGCCATTGGGCAGCGACTTGATGAAGCTCTCTTCCTCCACGTCGTGCTCGTCCTCGATCTCGCCGACGATCTGCTCCAGCACGTCCTCGATGGTCACCAGGCCGGCGACGCCGCCGTATTCGTCCACCACGATGGCCATGTGGCTGTGGGTGGAACGGAATTCGCGCAGGAGTACGTTGAGCCGCTTGGACTCGGGTACGAAGGTGGCCGGGCGCAGCGCCGTCTTGAAGTCGAAGACCCGTGCAGGGTCCAGCAGCAGCGGCAGCAAGTCCTTGGCCAGCAGCAGGCCGAGCACGTCGTCGGGGCCATCGCCGATCACCGGATAGCGCGAGTGGGCCGCCTCGATCACCGCCGGCAGGAATTCGGCGGGGGTCTGCTGGGCGCGAATGCTGATGATCTGCGAGCGCGGCACCATGATGTCGCGCACCTGCAGGTCGGCCACCGAGATGGCGCCTTCGACGATGGACAGCACCTCGCTGTCGAGCACCTTGTTCTCGTGCGCTTCGCGCAGCAGTTCCAGCAGTTCCTGGCGGCTCTTGGGTTCATGGGCAAAGGCCTGGACGATGCGTTCCAGCCAGGAACGATGCCCATTGCCTGATCGATCTTCGTTCATGTGTGTGTCATTCACCGTAGGGATCGGGATAGCCGAGTTCAGCGAGCAATTGGCGTTCCAGGTCTTCCATCTCCTCGGCTTCGTCATCTTCCAGATGATCGTAGCCAAGCAGGTGCAGGCAGCCGTGGATGACCAGGTGCGCCCAGTGCGCCTTGACAGGCTTGCCTTGCTCGGCGGCTTCGCGGGCCACCACGGGGGCGCAGATCACCAGATCGCCGAGCAGGGGAATATCGAGGAATTCGTCCGGCACGTCGGCCGGAAAGGACAGCACGTTGGTGGCGTAGTCCTTGTGCCGCCAGGTGCGGTTGAGCTCGCGGCCTTCGTCTTCGTCCACCAGACGAATGGTGAGCTCCGAATCGCCCTGGCGGGCGCGCAGGGCCAGTTCACACCAGAGGCGTAAGTCCGGCTCCTCGGGAAGGTCGGCCGCCTCGCTGGCGACCTGGACGTCCAGCTCAATCGCCATGGCGATCCTCGCCGTTGCCGCGCGGCTTGTCCTGCAGCGCCTCGAAGCGGTCGTAGGCCTCGACGATGCGCTGCACCAGCGGGTGGCGCACCACGTCCTTGGACTCGAAATGGGTGAAGCCGATGCCGGGCACGTCACGCAGGACCTCGATGACGTGCTTGAGGCCCGACTTGGTGCCACGCGGCAGGTCGACCTGGGTCACGTCACCGGTAATCACCGCGGTGGAGCCAAAACCGATCCGGGTGAGGAACATCTTCATCTGCTCGAGGGTGGTGTTCTGGCTTTCGTCGAGAATGATGAAGCTGTTGTTGAGGGTCCGGCCACGCATGTAGGCCAGCGGCGCGACCTCGATGACCTGGCGCTCGATGAGCTTGGCCACCTGCTCGAAGCCGAGCATCTCGTAGAGGGCGTCGTACAGCGGGCGCAGATAGGGGTCGATCTTCTGCGCCAGGTCGCCGGGCAGGAAGCCGAGCTTCTCGCCGGCTTCCACGGCCGGGCGTACCAGCAGGATGCGGCGGATCTGCTCGCGCTCCAGGGCGTCCACGGCGCAGGCCACGGCCAGGTAGGTCTTGCCGGTACCGGCCGGACCTATGCCGAAGTTGATGTCGTGATCGAGGATCGACTTGACGTAGCGCTGCTGGTTGGCGCCGCGCGGGCGGATCATGCCCTTCTTGGTGCGCAGGGCCACGCTGGTGTCGCCACCGCCACGGTGTTCTTCCTGCAGGGCTTCCAGACCGGATTCCTGCAGATAGAGGTGCACCAGTTCCGGTGCTACCGCCGTGCCGCTGGCGGTTTCGCGATAGAGGCGCTGCAGGAGATTCTGCGCTGCGCGGGTGCGCTCGGGCTCGCCGACCAGTTCGAACTGGTTGCCGCGATTGCGGATCTCGATGCCGAGACGGCGTTCGAGCTGGCGCAGATTTTCATCGAGCTGGCCGCACAGGTTGGCGAAACGGTCGGCATCGAAGGGTTCGAGGGTGAAATGCTGGAGCGTCTGGGGGGTATTCAAGGTGTGCTGGGAAACCCTTTGGATTGGCTTTACGAAAACTTGACGTAGCGTGAGAGTAACCTGGGTCGCGCCCTTGGCAAAGGGCGCATGCGACCATCCATCAGGCCAGCGCGACGGCGACGGGCGGGCGCGCACCGCTGGCGACGGGGGCCAGCAGGGTGCCGCGCAGGGAGTGCGGCAGGGCTTCGTCGATGTGCACCTGGACGAACTGACCGATCAGGCTGGCGTCGCTGCAACGGAAGTTGACGATGCGGTTGTTCTCGGTGCGACCCTGCAGCATGCCGGGATCGCGCTTGGAGAAGTCGCTGACCAGGATGGTCTGGACGCTGCCGGCCATGCGCCGGCTGATCTCGAAGCCCTGCTGGTGGATACGCGTCTGCAGGATCTGCAGGCGCTGCTTCTTGACCTCGTCAGGGGTGTCGTCGACCAGGTCCGCCGCCGGGGTGCCCGGACGGGCGCTGTAGATGAAGGAGAAGGAGAAGTCGAAACCGACGTCCTCGATCAGCTTCATGGTCTGTTCGAAGTCCTTCTCGGTTTCGCCGGGGAAGCCGACGATGAAGTCCGAGCTGATGCAGATGTCGGGCACCGCCGCCTTGAGCTTACGGATGCGTGACTTGTATTCCAGCGCCGTGTGGTTGCGCTTCATGGCCGCCAGGATGCGATCCGAACCGGCCTGCACCGGCAGGTGGACGAATTTCACCAGCTCCGGGATCTCGGCGTGGGCCTGGATCAGGGCGTCGGAGAATTCCAGCGGGTGCGAGGTGGTGTAGCGGATGCGGTCGATGCCATCCACCGCCGCCACCACATAGAGCAGCTCGGCGAAGTCGGCGATGCGGCCGTCGCCGGTGGCGCCGCGATAGCCATTGACGTTCTGGCCCAGCAGGGTTACCTCGCGCACGCCGTGCTCGGCGAGGTGGATGATCTCGGCGAGGACGTCGTCCAGCGGCCGGCTGACCTCTTCGCCGCGGGTATAGGGCACCACGCAGAAGGTGCAGTACTTGCTGCAGCCTTCCATGATGGAGACGAAGGCGCTGGGGCCGTCGATGCGCGGCTCGGGCAGGCGGTCGAACTTCTCGATCTCGGGGAAGGAGATGTCCACCTGGGGCGCCCGGGTGGTGCGCGCGGCGTCGATCATCTCCGGCAGGCGGTGCAGGGTCTGGGGCCCGAAGACCACGTCGACATAGGGCGCGCGGTCGCGAATGGCAGCGCCTTCCTGACTGGCCACGCAGCCACCGACACCGATCACCAGATCGGGATTCTCCAGCTTGAGTTCGCGCCAGCGACCGAGCTGGGAAAACACCTTCTCCTGCGCCTTCTCGCGGATCGAGCAGGTGTTGAGCAGGATGACATCGGCCTCGGCCGGATTCTGGGTGACTTCCAGCGGCTCCCGTTCGCCGAGCAGGTCGACCATGCGCGACGAATCGTATTCGTTCATCTGGCAGCCATGGGTTTCGATATAGAGCTTCTTGGACATGCGCGGCAGGAGGTCGGTGGCGAGTGGACCGCGCATTATAATGATGGCCTTCCGCACGGGGAAGAGCCGCCCGGAAGGCGGTCGGTCTAGGCCTGGGCAGCGCTCTTCGGCAGCCGGGCGATGACCTTGATTTCGAAGCGAAAGCCGGCCAGCCAGGTGACGCCGACCGCGGTCACCGTGGGGTAGGGCGCCGTGCCCCAGTGCTCCAGCAGCACCGGCCAGATCCGCTCGAAGCTGGCTTCGGCATCGACCATGAACAGGGTGACGTCCACCACGTCGACAAAGGTGGCGCCGGCCGCGGCGAGGACGGCGTCGAGATTGGCGAAGGCCAGGCGGACCTGATCCTCCAGCTCCGGCTCGGGTGAGCCATCGGCGCGGCTGCCGACCTGGCCCGAGACGAAGAGAAAGCCGTTGGAACGGATGGCTGGCGAATAGCGGTGCTGTTCGTAGAGGGCGTGGCGCTGGGCGGGAAAGACGACGTCGCGGGTCATGCTGGGGCTCCGGTAGGGATCGCTGGAGCCACCTTAGGCGCCGCTCGCCAGGGGATAAACCCGGCCAGGCGGTCAGCATTGTTTGTACAATCCAAACAATCCCCTGTTCAGGAATCGGCATGGATCTGTTCGCCGCGATGCAGACCTTCGTGCGGGTGGTGGAAGCCGGCAGCTTCACCCGCGCGGCCGAGACCCTCGGCAGCAGCCGCACCCGCGTCACCCAGCAGGTGCGCCTGCTCAATCGCACCACCCGGCAGGTGCAGGTCACCGCCGACGGCGCGGCCTATTACGACCGCTGCCTGGGCGTGCTGGCGGCGGTGGACGATGCCGAGACGGGGCTTTCGGTCGCCACCCGCACGCCCCGTGGCCGCCTGCGGGTGGACGTGCCCAGCCCGCTGGCGCGACTGATCCTGATCCCGGCTCTGCCGGAATTTTTCGAGCGCTATCCGGATATCCAGCTCGAGCTGGGCGTCAGCGATCGCCAGGTGGATCTGATCGGTGACAACGTCGATTGCGTGATCCGCGGCGGGCGCATCCGCGAGCAGTATCTGGTGGCCCGGCCGCTCGGCGCGCTGCGACTGGGTTGCTATGCCGCGCCGGCCTACCTTGCCACCCAGGGCACGCCGGTTCATCCCGCCGAGCTGGCCGAGACGCCACACCGGGTGGTGCGGTTTCTCTGGGGGGCGGGCAAGGGCTTTCC
The DNA here is from genome assembly GCF_021106615.1 of Pseudomonas sp. PLB05. Taxonomy (NCBI): domain Bacteria; kingdom Pseudomonadati; phylum Pseudomonadota; class Gammaproteobacteria; order Pseudomonadales; family Pseudomonadaceae; genus Pseudomonas; species Pseudomonas sp. PLB05. Next base: position 919,996 of record NZ_JAJOHO010000003.1, on the reverse strand, counting down.
CTACGCCCTGCAACGAGGTGCCGAGCGTCTGGAGCTGCAGAGCCGGCACAGCCTGGAGGTGGACGACGGCAACGCCTGCCTGGCGGCGGGGCAGGCCGGACTCGGGGTGGTCTGCCTGCCGCACTACCTGGCGGCGGCGGCCGTCGCCCGTGGCGAACTGGTCAGGCTGTTCGCGGACTGGCAGGTGGCGCCCATGCCGCTGTATCTGGCCTTCGCGCCCAACCGTCACGTCAGCGCCAAGTTGCGGGTCTTCATCGACTGGGTGAGCGCGCTGGTCGCCGAGCGGGCCTGGCTGGAAACCCCAGGCGACGGCTGACGGGAGTCGAGGCCGGCGTGCTATGCTCGCCACCCTCTTTTAACCGTCGAAACCCGCCTCCGCCATGAGCTCATCCCCCAGCAAGCCGGCCATCTACAAGGTCATCTTCGTCAACCAGGGTCAGGTCTTCGAGATCTACGCCAAGCAGATCTTCCAGAGCGATCTCTGGGGCTTCCTGGAGATCGAGGAGCTGGTGTTCGGCGAGCGCACCCAGGTGGTGGTGGATCCGAGCGAGGAAAAGCTCAAGGCGCAATTCGAAGGCGTGGTGCGCAGCTTCGTGCCCATGCACTCGATCATCCGCATCGACGAGGTGGAGCGCCTGGGCCAGCCCAAGATCAGCGAAGCCAAGGGCGGCACCAACGTCATGCCGTTTCCCATGCCCATGCCCGACAAGCCCTGACCAGGCTCGCCGTCAGTTCTGCGGCGGCTGGAAGGGATTGAGGTTGCCTGCGGTCTGCATGTCCTGCAGATAGTCGCGGAAGATCTGGCCCAGCACCTGGGTGGCCATCTCCAGCTCGTCACGGCGCATCTGGGCGCTGACCAGGTCGGCGGTGTCCATGGCTTCGTCGTTGCCATTGATGGCGGCCATCTTCAGCACGATGTAGGCCTGGATGTTGTTGGGCGGTACGCCCTCGCCACGAAAGAACATGTTGCCGAGGCGATTCTGCGCATCGGCATTACCCTTGAGCGAGGCCTGCTCGAACCACTGGCGCGCCTGGTTGAGATCCTTGGGCGTCTGCTTGCCTTCGTAGTAGAAGTCACCGAGTTCGTACTGCGCCTGGGAATCGCCGTCGTGGGCGATCTGCTGGCAGCGGGCGATCGCCTGCGCCAGGGCTTCGTTGGCCAGATTCAGGTTGCAACGGCTGGTGCTGGGGACGAGCAGCGAATTGCCTCCGGCCAGGGCGGCCAGGGGCATCAGGATCAGGGCTGCGCACAGGGTACGACCAGCGCGGTGCATGAAGCGCCTCCACGAGCGAGGCAGGTTCGGAGAACCCGGTCGGCGAAACGCGCCGACATCTCATTATGGGTCAAGCCGACGCACGCTTTCAAAACCTTTACGCGCAACGGCGGAACTTTTTTACCCGTGACGCCGGCCACTCAACTAGTGTGTGAGGCCGGCGGGGCAGAGAGGTTCCACAGGCGAGACGAACGACACCTGTCAGACGGGTGCTAGTCCTTGAAGGTGGCGAAGGCGCGCTCGGCGGCGTCCAGGGTGATGCGCAATTCCTCGTCGCCATGGGCGATGGAGGTGAAGCCGGCCTCGAAGGCACTGGGCGCCAGGTAGACGCCACCGTCCAGCATCAGGTGGAAGAAGCGCTTGAATCTCTCGCTGTCGCTGGCCATGACGTCGCTGAAGGTGACGATGTCTTCGGCGCCGCTGAAGTAGAGACCGAACATGCCGCCTGCCTGGGTGGTGACGAAGGGCACACCGGCGGCATCGGCGCGGTCCTGCAAGCCTTGCAGCATTCGCGTGGTGTAGTCGGTCAGCTCGGCGTGGAAGCCGGGACGGCGGATCAGCTGCAGGGTGGTAAGGCCGGCGGCCATGGCCAGCGGATTGCCCGACAGGGTGCCGGCCTGGTAGACCGGGCCGAGCGGGGCGATCTTTTCCATGATCTCGCGCTTGCCGCCAAAGCAGCCGACCGGCATGCCGCCGCCGACGATCTTGCCGAAGGTGGTGAGGTCCGGGCGGATGCCGTAGTGCGCCTGGGCACCGCCCAGGGCGACGCGGAAGCCCGTCATGACCTCGTCGAAGATCAGCACCACGCCGTAGCGATCGCAGAGGCTGCGCAGCCCCTCCAGGAAACCCGGCGCCGGCGGTACGCAGTTCATGTTGCCGGCCACCGGCTCGACGATGATGCAGGCGATCTGGTCGCCCACCTTGGCCAGGGTTTCTTCCACTTCGCCCAGGTCGTTGTAGGCCAGGGTCAGGGTGTGCTGGGCGAAGGCCGCCGGGACGCCGGGAGAGCTGGGCACGCCCAGGGTCAGGGCGCCGGAACCGGCCTTGACCAGCAGGCTGTCGGAGTGGCCGTGGTAGCAGCCCTCGAACTTGATGATGGTGTCGCGCCCGGTGTAGCCGCGCGCCAGGCGGATGGCGCTCATGGTGGCCTCGGTGCCCGAGCTGACCATGCGCACCATTTCCATGGACGGCACGATCTCGCAGATGAGATCAGCCATGGTGGTTTCCAGGGCGGTCGGGGCGCCGTAGGAGAGGCCGTGTTCCAGCTGACGACGCACGGCGTCGAGCACGTCGGGATGGCTGTGGCCGAGGATCATCGGTCCCCAGGAACCGACGTAGTCGACATAGCGCTTGTCATCCTCGTCGACGATATAGGCGCCCTGGGCGTGCTTGAAGAACAGCGGCGTGCCGCCGACGCTCTTGAAGGCACGAACCGGCGAGTTGACGCCACCGGGGATGTGGCGCTGGGCCTGGTCGAAGAGTTGCGCGGAGCGGGACATAGGGGTCTCCTTGAAGGGGATCAGGCCGTGAATAGCCGGGCGAAGGCGCGCGCGCGGCGCTCCACCTCGCCCGCGCTGGCGGCGGAAAACAAGCTGTGGACGACGGCGATCAGGTCGACGCCGTGGGCGAGCAGATGTGGGGCATTGTCCAGGGTGACACCGCCGATGGCGCAGACCGGCAAGGCGAAGCGGCTGCGCGCCTGATCGAGCAATTCCAGGGGTGCTGGCGGGGCATCCGGCTTGGTGCTGGAGGCGAAGAAGCGACCGAAGGCCAGGTAGCTGACGCCGGCCTGGACCGCGGCCTCGGCCAACTCCAGACTGGCGTGGCAGGTGCCGCCGAGGATGGCCTCCGCACCCAGTTCGGCGCGGGCCGCGGCCAGGGAACCGTCTTCCTGACCCAGGTGCAGGCCGACGCCCAGCTGGCGGGCCAGGGCGAGGTCGTCATTGATGATCAACAGGGCGCCATGCTGGCGGCAGAGGTCGGCAAGAGCCGCGGCTTCGTCATGACGACGGCTCGCGTCCCCTGACTTGTCGCGGTACTGCACCAGGCGTGCACCGCCCTGCAGGGCAGCTTCGACATAGGGCAGCAGGCGACCCTCGGCGAGCAGAGCGCTGTCGGTGATGGCGTAGAGGCCGCGCAGGGGGCTCATGAGCAGAAGTCCAGTGGCAGGCGCCGCGGCACGTACTGGCCGCGACCGGGGCGCTCGGCGTCCCTCAGGGTGCGCCAGGTGTAGTCCAGGGCGCTGCGTACCGCGCTGGGCAGGGCTTCGCCCAGGGCCAGGCGCCCGGCCAGGGTACTGGCCAGGGTGCAGCCGGAGCCGTGGTAGCTGCCGGGCAGGCGCTGGCAGACATGGGTCTCGCAGCCACCGGCACGGTCATAGAGGCGGTTGTGCACCTCGTGTTCTTCGCCATGGCCGCCGGTGATTAGCAGGTGGCCGCAAAAGGGCAGCAGGCGCTCGGCGCATTGCTCCGGGGTGCCCTCGGGCAACTCGGCGAGGATGCGCGCCTCGGGCAGGTTGGGGGTGGCGATGGTGGCGCGCGGCAAGAGGCGCTCGCGAATGGCGTAGCCGACCTCGTCCTTGCCCAGCGCGCCGCCACCACCGGCGCGCAGCACCGGGTCGCAGACCAAAGGCACGCCAGGGAGCGCTTCCATGATCTCCAGCACCGTCTCGACCATCTCCACCGAACCGAGCATGCCCAGCTTGACCGCCGCTACTGGCAGGTCGGCGATGATCGCCCGGGCCTGGGCCAGCACCCACTCGCGATCCAGCACCCGGAAGTCCCGCACGTCGACGGTGTCCTGCACGGTCAGCGCGGTGACCGCCGGGGCGGCATGGCAGCCCTGGGCGATCAGGGCTTCGATGTCGGCCTGCAGCCCGGCGCCGCCACTCGGATCGTGGCCGGACAGGCAGAGGACGACGGGACGTTGGGGTTCGAGGGTCATGGACGTCAGCCTAGCAAAGGGAAAGGGGGCGCAGCGGCCGGGCGCCGCAGGGAGTGGCACCCTACAACGACCTCGCGCCCCGCGCCACCCGTTGACATGGGACCCGGATCGGGACGAAGGAACTCCGCTGCCGGTTGGGTAGCCGATATACTGCACCTTTGCTCGGGTAAGGCGGTTCTATGGCGTTGTGGCGGTTGTTGCGTGATTTCTTCCTGCGCCAACGGCGTGCCTACGGGACGGCCATCCTCTGCCTGCTGGGCGTCGGTCTGCTCAACCTGACCCTGCCCTGGTGGATCGGCAAGGCCATCGACGCCCTGCGTGCCGGCGAGCTGGATCAGACCGGCCTGCTCTGGCGCGTCGCCCTGATCGTGGCGGTCGGCTGTGGGCTCTATGTGCTCCGCTATCAGTGGCGGGTGCGCCTGTTCGGCACCTCCTACCAGGTCGGCGTGGAGCTGCGCGATGCCTTCTTCGCCAAGCTGGCGCGCCTGGATCCCGGCTTTTTCCAGTCCAGTCGTACCGGTGACCTGCTGGCCCGCGCCACCCAGGACATCGACGCCGTGGAGACCGCCGCCGGCGAAGGGGTGCTGGCCAGTTTCGATGGCATGCTGACCCTGCTGCTGGTGCTGCTGGCCATGTTCATCGGCATCGACGCACCCCTGGCCGCCCTGGCGCTGTTGCCCTTTCCCTTCATGGCCTGGGGTTTCTATCGCGTGGCGCGGCGGGTGCAGCAGCGCTTCGGCTTGGCGCTGGCCGGCTTTTCCGCCCTCAACGACCGTACCCAGGAAGCCCTCAGCGGCCTACGCATGCTGCGCCAGCATGCCCTGATCGAAGCCGAGCTGGATGACTTCGACGCCCGCGCCCGCAGCGTGGCCAAGGCCGACTACCAGGTGCAGCGCACCGAGGCGCGCTACGAGCCGATCATCTTCGTCGCCCTGAGTCTCGCCACCCTGCTGACCCTGGTCATGGGCAGCTGGCGCTATCTCGACGGCCACATCACCCTGGGCCAGCTGACCAGCTTCAGCCTCTATCTGGTGCAGCTGATCTGGCCGATGTTCGCCATCGGCTGGTGCTTCAACCTGCTGCAGCGCGGCGAAGCGGGTGCCCGTCGGCTGGAGGAGGTGTTCGCCGTCACCGAGCGCATCCGTGACGAAGGCACCCAGACGCCGCCGGACCAGGCGGATCTGTCGGTCTATATCCCAGCCTTCACCTATCCCCAGGCGCGCCAGCCGGCCTTGCAGGACGTGGTCATCGACCTGCCCGCCGGCGATACCCTAGGCATCGTCGGTGCCACCGGCAGCGGCAAGAGCACCCTGCTGCGCCTGCTGCTGCGCCAGTTTCCGCTGGAGCAGGGCTGCATTCGCCTGGGTGGGGTGCCGCTGGAGGACTACCGGCTGGGCGACCTGCGCGCCCAGTTCGCCTATGTGCCCCAGGATCCCTTCCTGTTCGCCCGCACCCTGGGCGAGAACGTCGCCCTCAGCCGCCCCGACGCCACCGCCGGAGAGATCCGCGAAGCCCTCGACGCCGCCGCCTTCGGCACCGACCTGGCGGCCCTGCCGCAAGGCCTGGATACCCCGGTGGGCGAGCGCGGCCTGACCCTCTCCGGCGGCCAGCGCCAGCGGGTGGCCCTGGCGCGGGCGCTGCTTTCTCCGGCGCCCATCCTGCTGCTGGACGACACCCTCTCGGCGGTGGATACCGCCACCGAAGCCCGCCTGCTCAAGACGCTGGCCGGACTGCAGGGGCGTACCACCCTGATCGTCAGCCACCGGCTCTCGGCCGTGCAGCACGCCGACGAGATCATCGTGCTCGACCAGGGCAGCCTGGTGGAGCGGGGCCGCCATGGCGAGCTGCTCGCCGCCGGTGGTCTCTATGCCCGACTCTGGAATCTGCAGCAGGCGGAGGAGGCCGGCCAATGACCAAGACCCGCGTGCTTTCCCTGCTGCTCAAGCCGGTGCTGGCCAATCCGCGCAAGCTGGCCGGCACCCTGGCGATCCTGGTCATGGCCACGCTGTTCGACGTACTGGGGCCCTGGCTGACCAAGCACTACCTGGACAACTACCTGGTGCCCCACGACCTGCGCCTCTGGCCGCTGGTGGGCCTGGTCGCCGCCTATGTGGTCTCCCAGGGCCTGGCCGCCTATGGCCGCTACCTGCAATCCCTGAGATTCGCCGAGATCGCCATGGACGTGGTGCTCCTGCAGCGGCGGCGATTGTTCCGCCATGTGCTGAGCCTGCCGCAGAGCTTCCATGACCGCACCGCCACCGGCGAACTGGTGGCGCGGGTCACCAACGACACCGATGCCCTGCGCGAACTCTATGTGGCCTTTCTCGGCAACATGGTCGGCAACATCGTGCTGTTGATCGGCATTCTGGTGGCCATGGCCCTGCTCGACGTGCGGCTGATGGCCATCGCCGTGCTGCTGATCCCGGCCGCGGTGCTGATCGTCTGGGCCTATCAGCGATACAGCGGCGCGGCGGCCATGGAGGTGCGGATGCTACGCGCCGAGCAGAGCGCCCGGCTGGGCGAGGCCATCGGCGGCATGGGTCTGTTGCAGGCCTTCAACCAGACCGAGCGCTTCCGCCAGGATTTCCAGCGGCTCAACCAGGCCCAGTACGGCGCGCGCATGCGCACCATCCGCGTCTCCGGCCTGCTGCTGCGCTCGGCGCTGGATCTGGTCAGCGTGGCGGTGCTGGCGGTGCTGCTGCTGGTCTACGGTATGGGGCATCTGCAGGGCGGCGCCGAGATCGGCGTGCTCTATGCCTTCGTCACCTACCTGGGCCGGGTGACCGAGCCGCTGATGGACATCACCCAGAGATTCAACCTGTTCCAGCAGGCCACGGTGGCCGGCACCCGGCTGCTGCACCTGCTGGAAGAGAAGCCGGCATTGAGTGGCGAAGATGACCGCCCCATCGCGACCGCGCACTTCCACCTCGACGCGGTGCGCTTCCGCCATGCCGGCGCCGGGCACGACACCCTGCACGGCATCGACCTGGACATCGCTCCGGGCACCTTTCTCGGTATCGTCGGCCCCACCGGCAGCGGCAAGTCCACCCTGCTCGACCTGCTCGCCGGACTGCAGCCGGTCACCGGCGGCCACCTCTGCCTGGACGGTCGCGAACTGGGCACGCTGACTCCGGAAGTGCTGGGCGCCGCCTTGGCCAGCGTGCCCCAGGAGCCCTTCATCCGTTCCTCCAGTCTCAGGGACAACCTGCTGCTGGGCAGCCAGGTGTCGGATGAGCGTCTGCGCGAGGCCCTGGCCGCCGCCCATATGGACGACCTGGTGGCACGGTTGCCGGAAGGCCTGGATACCCTGCTGGGCGAGCGTGGCTTCACCCTGTCCACCGGCGAGCGGCAACTGCTGGCCCTGGCCCGGGCGCTCCTGCGCGAGCCCAAGGTACTGCTGCTGGACGAGGCCACCGCCAGCATCGACAGCGCCACCGAGGCGCGGCTGCAGGGGGCACTGGACGAATTGCGCGGCCAGGTCACCCTGATCGTGGTGGCGCACCGGCTGTCCACCATCCGCCATGCCGATCGCATCCTGGTGCTGCGCGACGGCCGCAAGGTGGAGGAGGGTAGTCACGAATCGCTGCTGCAGCGGCCCGACGGCCACTATCGCCGGCTGTGGGAACAGCATGCCCAGGGTGACAAACCCCTATGAGCCGTCACAGCCGTTGTCACCCAGGGGTGTTAGGGTGTCAGCTATAGCCAGCGCCCCAACAAGGAAACCTGCATGACCTCCGTATCCGAGGATTTCACCGTCGTCGCCACCGCCAGCGAGGCGGTCGACCGGCTCGCGGCGTTGCACCAGGAGGCCACCCAGGCCCTGGATGCGGCGCTCAAGCGCTATCTCAAGGATCGCGTCGAACCCAGCGCCGCCGAGCGCCAGCTGTTCCGCTATCCCGAGATCCGCATCCGCTATCGCGCGCCCGGCGTGCCGCCGGCCACCACCCGCGCCTACGCCAAGATCCAGCTGCCCGGCACCTATGTGGCCACCGTGACCCATCCGGCGGCCTTTCGCGGCTATCTGCTGGAGCAGCTCGAGCCGCTGATGCGCGACTACGACGTCCAGGTCGAGGTCGGTCGCAGTCGCCAGGACATCCCCTACCCCTATGTCGTGGAGCAGGGCGACGAACTGGCCGGTAGCGGCGTGACCGCCGCTGAGCTGGCGCGGGTCTTTCCCAGCACCGATCTCTCCGCCGCCCACGACGACATCGCCGACGGCCACTACGACTGGGAGCGCATCGATCCGCTGCCGCTGGCCTTGTTCGATGCCGCCCGTACCGACTTCTCGCTGAGACGCATCGTTCACTACACCGGCAGCGACTGGCGCCACGTGCAGCCCTGGATCCTGCTGACCAATTACCATCGCTACGTCGACCAGTTCATCCAGCATGGCCTGGAGCAACTGCGCAGCGATCCGCGCTTCGAGCGCCTGGTGCTGCCGGGCAACGTCATCATCGAACGCGACATGGATCCCACCGAGGCCCAGGCGGTCATCGCCGCCATCGCCTGGCACCGCTTCCAGATGCCGGCCTACCACCTGATCGCCGGCGACGGCCATGGCGTCACCCTGGTCAACATCGGCGTCGGCCCGTCCAACGCCAAGAACATCACCGACCACCTGGCGGTGCTGCGCCCGCACTGCTGGCTGATGATCGGCCACTGTGGCGGCCTGCGGCAGTCGCAGACCATCGGCGACTACGTGCTGGCCCACGCCTACATGAGACGCGACGGCATCCTCGACCGCGTGGTGCCGCCGCACATTCCCATCCCGGCGCTGGCCGAGGTGCAGGTGGCGCTGCAGGAGGCCGCCGCCAGCGTCACCGGCGAACGTGGGGAAGCGCTCAAGCGGCGCCTGCGTACCGGTACCGTGCTGACCTACGACGACCGCAACTGGGAGCTGCGCTGGGCTCAGGAACGCCCGCTGATCAACCTGGCGCGCGCCGTGGCGGTGGACATGGAGAGCGGCACCATCGCCGCCCAGGGCTATCGCCTGCGGGTGCCCTACGGCACCCTGTTGTGCGTGTCCGACAAGCCCCTGCACAGCGAGATCAAGCTGCCGGGCTCGGCCAACGCCTTCTATGCCCGCGCGGTGAGCCAGCACCTGGCCATCGGTATCGCCGCCCTCGACCAGCTGCGTACCCAGCTCGACTCCTTGCACTCGCGCAAGCTGCGCAGCTTCGACGAGCCGCCGTTCCGGTAAGGCGCTGGGGTTGGACGCGTTGGGCTTCGCTGCGCTCAACCCAACCTACGGCGAGGCGCTTGAGTCGAAGGTGGCCTAGCAGCGCTCGGATGACCCCCTCTCCCCCTGGGAGAGGGTTGGGGTGAGGGCGCGCTTAGGCACCGTAGCGTGGAAAAGGCTGCGCCGTTTTCCACGCTACGGTGCCAGGGGGCTGATCGCGATCATGGCGGTCCGCCAATGCGGCCGCTCCTACGGTTGCTTCCGTGCCTGTAGGCGCGGCCCATGGCCGCGATCAGCAAAACATCGCATTTCTATCCGAGCGGTCGCGATGGTCAGCAGACCTAGGCCCGCGTCTTCACTTCGCCACGTAACACTAGCCAGACCGCCAGACCTATCACAACGGCGCCCAGCAAGGCGTTGGGTGCCAGGGTTTCCCCCAGCACCAGATAGCCCCAGAGCACGCCAAACGGAGGAACCAGAAAGGTCACGCTGAGGGTGCGTAACGGCCCCAGGTCGGCCAACAGCCGGAAATACAGGATGTAGGCCAACGCCGTACACAGCAGGCCCACCGCCAGGACGCTGAGCCAGGCGCTCATGGGAGGCATGGCGGGAAGGGGATTCATGACTAAGACCGCCATACTGAACGGCAAGAGGAACAGGGTCGCGCCCAGCTGGCTGCCAAGGGCGACCAGGGTGGCATCGAGCCCCCCACGCTCGCTGATCCAGCGGCGCGCCAGGTAGCCAGCCATGCCGTAGCAGGCCGTTGCCAGCAGGCAGGCGCCGATGCCGACCAGCATGGCCGCGCTCGTATCCAGCTCGCCTCGGGGCAGGATCAGCGCCACGCCCAGGAACCCGATGGTTACGCCCAACCATTGGCGTCGGCTCAGGGCCTCGCCAAAGCAGGCGAAGCCGATCAGGGCGCCCATCAGTGGCGTGGTGGCGTTGAGCAGGGCCGAATAGCCAGCCGGGAGGTGGCGCGCCGCCAGGCAGTACAGCAGGAACGGCAGGCCCGAATTGACGATGCCGAGCAGGGCCACCCGCCGGAATTTGCCGTCGAAGCGCCAGGCGGATTTCAATAGCAGTGACAGAGCGGCCAGCCCCAGGGCGCCGAGCAGCACGCGCAGGAAGGCGGTGTGCAAGGCACCGAAGGCCGGTACCGCGATCCGCATGAAAAGAAAACTCGCGCCCCAGATCGCCGCCAGTAGTGCCAGCCGCAGTCCATCTCCATTGCCCATTTCCCTTCCCCTCGGTCGCTGAATGCCTGCGAGCGAGTATGGGGAGGCAGCGGACGCGAGACCGGCCGTTTCCGGCCAGGGTAATGAAGAGGGGCGAGACCGCGCGTAGACCGCTCGGCAACCTCCTGTCATCGCCCCTCCGGAACATCTCGTCGCCCGCTCCGGTCGGTTGCAGGAGCGGGGGTGAGTCCGCACGCGTCACCGTTCGGTAAAGATCACGGATTTAACATTGATCTCTGGGACGTCTGGCCCTAAAGTTCGCGCCCGAACGTCCATGCTGGAAACGATCCATCCGGCTCAAGTACCGACGACGAGACAGCGAGGTCAACGCCAGTACGCGTTGACCTTTTTGCTTTCGGCGATGTGCCTTGGGAAGTAGGCGAACCAAAGTGGGGAAACGGATTAGGCGTTCAGAACACCCCCTCCTTCAATTTGTTCTGCCCATCGGGAGTCCGACGCATGTCCATCAAGGTCGAAGATTACTATTCTCGCGAAACCTTCCAGAAGATGAAGGCCTTCGCCGACCAGCAGGAAACCCCCTTCGTCGTCATCGACACCGCCACCATCGGCCGGGCCTATGACGATCTCGTTGGCAACTTCCCGTTCGCCAAGATCTACTACGCGGTCAAGGCCAACCCGGCCATCGAGATCACCGAGCTGCTGCGCGACAAGGGCTCGAATTTCGACATCGCCTCTATCTACGAGCTGGACAAGGTGCTGTCCACCGGCGTCGAGCCGGAGCGCATCAGCTACGGCAACACCATCAAGAAATCCAAGGACATCCGCTACTTCTACGAGAAGGGCGTGCGCATGTTCGCCACCGACTCCGAAGCCGACCTGCGCAACATCGCCAAGGCCGCCCCGGGCTCGCGCATCTATGTGCGGATCCTCACCGAAGGCTCCAACTCTGCCGACTGGCCGCTGTCGCGCAAGTTCGGCTGCCAGCCCGACATGGCCCTGGACCTGCTGATCCTGGCCCGCCAGCTGGGCCTGGAGCCCTATGGCATCTCCTTCCACGTCGGCAGCCAGCAGCGCGACATCGACGTCTGGGACGCCGCCATCGCCAAGGTCAAGGTGATCTTCGAGCGCCTCAAGGAAGAAGACGGCATCACCCTGAAGATGATCAACATGGGCGGTGGCTTCCCGGCCAACTACATCCAGCGCACCAACAGCCTGGAGACCTATGCCGAGGAGATCATCCGCTTCCTCAAGGAAGATTTCGGCGACGAACTGCCGGAAATCATCCTGGAGCCGGGCCGTTCGCTGATCTCCAACGCCGGCATCCTGGTCAGCGAAGTGGTGCTGGTGGCGCGCAAGTCGCGAACCGCCGTGGAGCGCTGGGTCTACACCGACGTGGGCAAGTTCTCCGGCCTGATCGAAACCATGGACGAGTCCATCAAGTTCCCGATCTGGACCGAGAAGAAAGGCGAGATGGAAGAGGTGGTGATCGCCGGTCCGACCTGCGACAGCGCCGACATCATGTACGAGCACTACAAGTATGGCCTGCCGCTGAACCTGGCCAGCGGTGACCGCCTGTACTGGCTGTCGACCGGTGCCTACACCACCAGCTACAGCGCGGTGGAATTCAACGGCTTCCCGCCACTGAAGGCCTTCTACCTCTAAGGCCTCTGGGCGTCGATCGAGCCCGCGTCCCGCAAGGGACGCGGGCTTTTTCATGCCTGTCGCCAGGACGCCTGTCAGCAACGTCAGGATTTGTTAAGAATAGTTTACATTCGCTATGGATTTGATAATCGTTTGCAAATAGAATCGCGCCGCATTCACAAAAGGAGGCGGCTCGCCATCATGTCCAAGGAACTTTCCTCGCTGTCCCAGCGCCGTTTGCTGGTTTCTACCTTCAGTGTCGCCGTCGCTTCGCTATCCTTGGGGGTACAGGCCCAGGACGCCAAGGAGCCGGTGACCCGGCTGGAAAGTCTGACCATCGAGGGTCAGGCGCAGCAGGAGGGCTTCAAGGCCGAACAGTCTGCCTCGCGCAAGTACACCGCCCCCTTGCTGGACACCCCGCAGACCGTGACCGTGGTTCCCGCGCAGGTCATCCAGGACCAGCAGGCGCTGAGTCTGAGATCGGTGCTGTCCAACGTCTCCGGCATCACCTTCAACGCTGGTGAGGGCGGCGGCGGCTCCGGCGACAGCATCAACATCCGTGGCTTCAGCGCCAACTCGAACATCCAGATCGATGGCCTGCGCGACAGCACCCAGACCAACCGTACCGACACCTTCAACCTAGAATCGGTCGAGGTCATCAAGGGCCCCAACTCGGTGTTCGGCGGCGCCGGCACCACCGGTGGCTCCATCAACCTGATCAGCAAGAAGCCCCAGGAGCGCCAGTTCACCCGCATCGGCGCGGGCCTCGGCACCGACAGCTATCGCCGCCTGACCCTGGACACCAACCAGCCGCTGCAGGGCGTGGGTACCGACAGCGCCTTTCGCCTGAACCTGATGGCCCACGAGAACGACGTGCCCGGCCGCGACCAGATCGACCGCGAGCGCTGGGGCATCGCGCCGTCGCTGGCCCTGGGCCTGTCGGATGATACCCGCCTGACCCTGAGCTATTTCCACCAGACCGACGACAACCAGCCCGACTACGGGGTGCCGGCGTTCAACGGCAAGCGCCTGGGCGGGGTGGATCGCGATGCCTATTTCGGCTTCAAGAACATCGACAAGGAAGACATCAATAACAATGTCTTCACCGTGGAGCTGGAGCATCGCTTCAACGACAACCTGAGTCTGCAGAACCTGACCCGCTACAGCCGCATCGAACGCGACGCGGTGATCTCCGCCTCTCACGTCAACCTGAGTGGCGTGGCCGCGGGCCGCTATCGTCCGGCCGGTCCCCAGGGCTATGGCCGCGACGTGACCTCGGAAATGTGGATCAACCAGACCAACCTGACCGGCACCGTCGATACCTTCGGCCTGGGCCATTCCTTCGTGCTGGGCGCCGAGTTCTCTCGCGAGGACTACGACCGCGACACCTACAGCTATGGCCTGACCTTCCCGGCCGCCGGCTATGCCCTGGCTGCACCGCCGGAGCGCTACGACGGCGCGACCGACAAGCAGACCTCGGCCATCGCCAACAACGTGCTGACCGACAAGGCCATCTATGCCTTCGATACCATCGCCCTCAATCAGTATTGGGATCTGAACCTGGGGCTGCGCTATGACTGGTTCGACGGTGACAGCGACACCACCCCGGTCGCCAACGGCGTGCGTGGGGCCAAGACCCAGCTGAGTTCCGATGACGCCAAGTTGAGCGGGCGCGCTGGCCTGGTATTCAAGCCGGCGCCGAACGGCCGTGTCTATGTGGCCTATGGCACCTCCTTCAACCCCTCGGCGGAAAGCCTGACCTCCACCGGCGCCGGCCTGAGCGCGGCCAACCAGGATCTGGGTCCGGAAAAGAACAAGACCTGGGAGCTGGGCACCAAGTGGGAATTCCTCGACAGGCGCCTGGAGCTGGACGGCGCCCTGTTCCGCGTCGAGAAGAGCAATGCCCGGGAAACCCTGGCCGACGGCAGCACCGCCCTGGCCGGCGAGCAGCGCGTGCAGGGCATCGAGCTGGGCGCCACCGGGCGGATCACCCCGCAGTGGAACGTCTACGCCAACTTCACCTTCCTCGACAGCGAGACGCTCAAGGCCGCCGATACCCTGGATGGACGCAATCGCGAAGGCCAGGCGCTGGCCAACACCCCGCCGCGTTCGCTCAATCTCTGGACCACCTATGAGCTGCCGGCTGGTTGGCGGGTGGGCTATGGCGCCCGCTACGTCAGCGAGCGCAACGTCACTTCCAGCAACGACGGCGCCAAACTCGACGACTACTGGCTGCACAACGCCATGGTCGGCTATCGCGTCAATCGCAACGTCGACCTGCAACTCAACGTCAACAACGTCTTCGACAAGGACTATGTGGAGCGGGTCCGCTCGCAGCTGGGCGTGAGCACCCGGTCGTCGGCCATCGAATATGGCGATGCCCGTTCCGCCATCCTGACCGCGACCTACAGCTTCTAAGGTCGTCCGCCAGACGCCGAGCCCTGCACCCGCGGGGCTTTCGGCTTTGAGGAGAACAGCGCCAATGATGATCAGCGTTCCGGGCGTGCTGACGCCCGAGCAGGTAAGGGAGTGCCGCCAGCGGCTGGAGGCGGCCGCCTGGGCCGATGGCAAGCACACCGCCGGTTTCCAGTCGGCCATGGCCAAGGACAATCTGCAGCTGCCGGCGGATGAGCCGGCGGCGCGGGCGGTGGGTGAACTGATCCAGCAGGCGTTGGCGCGGCATCCGCTGTTTGTCGCCGCGGCGCTGCCGGCGCGGGTGTTTCCGCCGCTGTTCAATCTTTATCAGGGCGGCCAGTCCTTCGGGCTGCACGTGGACAATGCGCTACGGGCCCTGCCGGATGGCAGCGGCTATCTGCGTACCGACCTGTCGGCCACGCTGTTCCTGTGCGAGCCGGACACGTACGACGGCGGCGAGCTGGTGGTGGAAGACACCTATGGCGCCCACAGCGTCAAACTGGCGGCCGGCGACCTGATCCTCTATCCGGCCAGCAGCCTGCACCGGGTGCTGCCGGTCACCCGAGGCGCGCGGCTGTGTTCCTTCTTCTGGATCCAGAGCCTGGTGCGCGATGCCGGTCAGCGCAGTCAGCTGTTCGAACTCGACCAGGGCATCCAGCGGGCGGCCGCCGAGCTGGGGCAGGGCCATGAGGCCTGCCTGCAACTGACCGGCGTCTATCACAACCTCCTGCGACAATGGGCTCAGCCCTGATCCGCAGGGGCCTCTTCCAGCTGCACAGCCTGCTCGGGCTGGCAGCGGGCCTGGTGCTGGTGGTGCTGGGGGTGACGGGGGCGCTCTACAGCTTCCAGCTGGAGCTCTTGCAACTGCTCAATCCGCCATCGACCACCGCCGCTCCGGACCAGCGTCCGCTGACGCTGCCGGAGGTGCGGCAGCGTCTCGTGCCTGCAGATCGGGAGTTGAGCTTCGTTTCCAGCATGGCGGGGGAGGGCTACGGCCTGCTCGGTCTGGCACCGGCGAATGGTCAGGGCCGTGGCGAGGTGCAGCTGTTCGATCGCTACACCGGCGAGGTGCTGACGTCGCCCCGTGGCCAGGCGTTCTTTCGCCTGATCCTTGACCTGCACCGCTCCCTGGCCCTGGGACCGGTGGGCAAAGCCCTGACCGGCGCCGCCACCCTGATCCTGCTGGTGCTCTGTCTGTCCGGGCTGTACCTGCGCTGGCCGCGTCAGGTACGCCGCTGGCGCACCTGGCTGACCCTGGACTGGGCGCGCCGTGGGCGCAGTTTCCACTGGGACCTGCACGCCGTGGCGGGCACCTGGTGCCTGCTGCTCTATCTGCTGGCGGCGCTGACCGGTCTCTATTGGTCCTATGACTGGTACCGCGAGGCCAGCGAGCGCCTGCTCGGCGCCGCCCCGGAGCCCCAGACTGCGGGGGTGGTGGCGCGCCAGGACGTGGATCTGGACGCGCTCTGGCAGAGCTTTCGCGCAGAGACCGGTGGACGCATCGAGGGCTACGGCCTGCTGCTGCCCAATCCGGCGCGCAAGGTCAGGCATCCCACCCTCTGGTACCTGCCCGAGGATGCCGAGCACCTCCGCGCCCTCAATCGCATCGTCTTCGATGGGCAGGGGCGGGTGCTCGATCATCGCCGTTACCGCGAGCAGCCGCTGGGTGCCCGGCTGTTGCTCAGCGTCTACGCCCTGCATTCGGGGGAGTACTTCGGCCTGGCGGGCCGGATCGCCCTGCTGCTCGCCAGCCTGGCCATGCCGCTGTTCATGGTGACCGGGCTCTGGCTCTATCTGGATCGCCGGCGCAAACGCCGCCAGGCGCGCCAGGCGCAGAGCGGGCTCACACCGGCCGCGGCAGGGAACGCCGACTGGCTGATCGGCTATGCCAGCCAGAGTGGCCAGGGCGAGGCGCTGGCCTGGCAGGCCGCCGGCCAGCTGCAGGCGGCGGGGCTGAGCGCCGAGGTGGTCGCGCTCGGGCGTCTCTCGGTGGAGCGGCTGCAGCAGGCCACCCGGGCGCTGTTCGTCGTCGCCACCCACGGCGACGGCGAGGCCCCGGATGCCGCGCGTGGCTTCGAGCGGCGCATGCTGACCCAGGCGGCGACGCTGCCAAGTCTGAGCTATGGGGTGCTGGCCCTGGGCGACCGGCGCTATCCGGCCTACTGCGCCTTCGCCCGTCGGCTGGACGCCTGGCTGGCTGGGCAGGGCGCCCGATCACTGTTCGCCCCGGTGGAGGTGGACAATGGCGATCCCCTGGCGCTCGCCGTCTGGCAGGGGCAGTTGCAGTCCCTGGGCGCTGCGTGTGCCGAGCCACCACCCGAGCGTCCGCTGCAGTCCTGGCAGCTGGCGGCGGTGCAGCGGCTCAACGCCGGCAGCCCCGGCGGAGCTGCCTTCGAGCTGCAGCTGCGGCCACCGCCTGGAAGCCACTGGGCACCGGGTGACCTGCTGGAGATCGCGCCGCGCCAGCGCGCCGAGCGCGTTGCGGCCTGGCTGCAGCCCCTGGGCCTGGCCGCTGACAGCAGGGTCGAGATCGGGGGTGTGACGCTCACCTTGGCGACGGCTCTGGAAACCCGTCTGCTGCCGGAAGACCAGACCGCGCTGCCGGGCCTGGACGCCCAGGCCCTGGTCGACGCCCTGAAGCCGCTCGCCGTACGTCAGTACTCCATCGCCTCGCTGCCCGGCGAAGGCGCCTTGCGGTTATTGGTACGCCAGGAGCGCAAGGCGGATGGCCGCCTGGGCATCGCCTCCGGCTGGCTGACCACGGCGCTACGACCCGGTGACCAGGTACAGGCGCGGCTACGCGCCCATCCCGGCTTCCGGCCGCCGCTGGATGAGCGCCCACTTATCCTGATCGCCGCCGGTACCGGCCTGGCCGGGGTACGCCCGCTGCTGGCCGCCCGCATCGCCGCCGGACACCGGCGCAATTGGCTGCTGTTTGGCGAACGCACGGCGGCGCACGACGATTTCTATGGAGCGGAGCTGGATGCCTGGCAGGCGCAAGGCGAGCTGGCCCGGCTGGACCGGGTGTTCTCGCGGGACGGCGCCGGTTACGTGCAGGAGCGCCTGAGCGCGCAGGCGGACCTGCTGCTGGACTGGCTGGCGGCGGATGCCGTGATCATGGTCTGCGGCAGTCTGCAAGGGCTGGGGCGTGGCGTGCACGCCACCCTGCAGGGGCTGCTCGGCGAGGCCGAGGTCCAGCGGCTGTTGGAGGATGATCGCTACCGCCGCGATCTCTACTAGGCCCGGGCGATGCACCAGACGCCGGCGCCGATCAGCACCACGCCGGCCAGCTTGCCCAGGGTGACCGAGTCCTGACGAAAACCGGCCCAGCCGAAGTGATCCAGACTCAGGGACATGGCCAGCTGGCCGGCGATCACCAGCGCCATGAACAGGGTGGCGCCGATGCGCGGACCGGCAAAGGCGGCCATGGCGATAAAGAACATGCCCAGCAGACCGCCGCACCAGTGCCACCAGTGCAGCTCGCGCAAGGCCCCCAGGGTGGGGACACCGCGCTGCCAGAGCGTCAGGCCCAGCAGGGCCAGTAGCCCGACCAGGAAGGAAATGGACGCCGCGGCGAAGACACTGGACAGCTGGCGGGCCAGTTGACCGTTGATGCCGGCCTGCAGCGGCAGGCAGGCACCGGCGATGAAGGGCAGGACGAGCAGCCACCAGACGGGCATCGACAGGACTCCAGGCGAAAGGGGGCGCGCAGTATGCCCCAGGGTGGGGCGAAGCGGTCGAACCGGCGACCTTCGGTCAGGCTCCAAGGGCTATCGCATTCCGGAGCAACCGTCATGGCGTCACCCTTGGAGAAGCGCTTGCCGATCCGCGAGGAGCCGGGCCTGCAACGCTGGATCTGGCGCTGCGAGCGGCTGGGCTGGGTACTGCTGGCCCTGTTCGTGGCGCTGGCCCTGGCCGGGTTGTTCGCCAGTGGCGGGCCCTGGGCCAAGGCGACCCGAATCAGCGACGATGGCCAGCTCAGGGTCGACTACGAGCGTTTCCAGCGCCGCGGGGCAGCGGCGACCCTGACCCTGGAACTCGCGCCCGGCGTCAACCGCGTCGGCCTCGACGAACGCCTGGTGGTCGACTGGACGGTGGAAGCTCTCTATCCGCAGCCCCTGCGCATGACCAGTAGCGACGGGGTGCTCTGGTTGGAACTGGCCGGCGGTACGGGGTCGAATCGCGTGCACCTGGCGCTGCGTCCTGACGCCCTGGGCACGGTCGACTGGCGCATCCTGCGACCCGGCCAGCCACCCCTGGAACTCTCCGCCTTCGTCTATCCCTAGGAACTGCCATGGAATCCGTCCTGCGCGCCGCCGCGATCTACGTCTTCTTGCTGGTGCTCTTTCGCATCACCGGGCGCCGGGCGCTGTCGGAGATCACCACCTTCGATTTCGTCCTGCTGCTGGTGATCGGCGAGGCGACCCAGCAGGCGCTGTTGGGGGATGATTTTTCGGTGATCAACGCCTTCGTGGTGATCGCCACCCTGGTGCTGATCGACATCCTGCTTTCGCTGTTCAAGGAGCGCTCACCCAAGGTGGGGCGCTTTCTCGATGGCGTGCCGCTGATCGTAGTGGAGTACGGCAAGCCATTGACGGCGCGGCTGCGCAAGGCCCGCCTGACCGAAGAGGACATCCTCGAAGCGGCGCGGCAGAGTCAGGGGCTGGAGCGGCTGGAGCAGATCCGCTTCGCGGTGCTGGAGAAGAATGGGCAGATCTCGGTGATACCCGAGCCCGGAGCGAAGTAACGGAGAGGTGAAGGGCAGGAAGGGCAGGATGATCCTGCCCTTGGTCATGGTCTGAATGACGCCGGGTTACCGTTGGCCGCCACCACTGTTCTGACCGCCCTTGCGACCGGCCTCGGACGCTTTCTCGCGGTCATTGGCGAAACTGCCGCCGCTGTTCTGACCGCCCTTGCTGCCGGCTTCGGCGGCTTTCTCGCGATCATTGGCGAAGTTGCCTGGATTGGAATTCGATTGCTTGGTGGTCATGGTCGCTCTACCTCTCGTGGGAATGTAGTGCAGAACGCATTGCCTGCCCTGGTATGGAGGGGCGAACGTGGCAAGGTTTCCCGGTCGGAGGATGGGCGGTCGCTGGCCAGGGGCCACTGTCTGGACCGTATCTAGCTTTGGCCGAAGGCCTGTCCAACCTGGCCGCTGGGTTGCAAGGTGCGCCAGGTTTGCCCCGCCCGGAAAAGCCTGGGCGCAGCGGTGTCGCTGCGTCCAATTCCTGTGGCTATTGGCTTGTACGACGGATGGTGCCTGCGCTAGAAACCGTCGATGGGAATCTTCAGGTAGCGCCGGCCATTGGCCTCGGCCGGCGGCAGGGTGCCGGCACGGATGTTCACCTGGATCGCCGGCAGGATCAGGGTCGGCATGGACAGAGTAGCGTCGCGGCGGGTGCGCAGGGTGACGAAGGCGTCTTCGTCCACGCCATCGCGAACGTGGACATTGAGGGCGCGCTCTTCGCCCACGGTGGTCTCGTGGCGCGCTTCGCGGCCCGCTGGCGGATAGTCGTGGCACAGGTAGAGGCGGGTGGCCTCCGGCAGGGTCAGCAGGCGGCGGATCGAGCGATAGAGGTCACGGGCACTGCCACCGGGAAAGTCGCAACGGGCCGAGCCGACATCGGGCATGAACAGGGTGTCGCCGACGAAGACGTGCTCTTCTTCCACCTGATAGGCCATGTCGGCCGGGGTGTGGCCAGGCACATGCAGGGCGCGGGCGCTGAGGGCACCGATATGGAAGACCTCGTCGGGCTGGAACAGGTGATCGAACTGGGAGCCGTCGAGGCGAAACTCCGGCTCCAGGTTGAAGACGTCCTTGAAGGCACCCTGGACGCGGCGGATGCCTTCGCCGATGGCGATGCGGCCGCCCAGTTGCCGACGCAGATAGGGCGCGGCGGAAAGGTGGTCGGCGTGGGCGTGGGTTTCCAGCAGCCACTCCACCGTCAGCCCCTGGTCGCCTACGAAGCGAGCGACGCGATCCGCCGAGAGGGTGGCGGTGCGGCCCGAATGCGGATCGTAGTCCAGCACCGAGTCGACGATGGCGCAGCGACTGCCGGGCGCCTCGTAGATCACATAGGTGAAGGTGGACGTGGTGGCGTCGAAGAAGGGTTCGATGCGCGGAGTCATGACCAGGCCTCGTGAAGAGAAAGGACGTCCCACCTTAACACGGGGCCCTGCCGCTCCGTGGCGTGCCTCGTCGCCGCAGGGCGATCGTTCGGGTCCGCCTAGTACCGCGCCTGCTGCATCTCCCGTAGCCGGCTCAGGGTGCGGCGGAAAGGGAATTCCAGAAAGCCGCGGGTGTACAGCTGCTCCAGGGGCACGGCGGCGTTCAGGTAGAGCGGGCGGCGGCGGTCGTAGGCTTCGTCGACCAGGGCGATGAAGCGGCGCACGGCGTCGTCCTGGGGCGCCAGGCGCGGCAGTTCGCGGTCGCCGGCGAGGACCCGCGTCGCGCCGTCTTCGGTGCCGCGGGCGATGCGGCCTGCGCGGGGATCACCGGACAGGCAAGGCACGCCGCCCAGCAGCAGGGCAGGGAAGCGGGTGCAGAGATCGATGTAGTCGGTGGTCGCCCAGGCGCCCTGGCAGAGGGTGGCGAAGTCCAGCCAGATCGCCCCGGGTGCACGCTGGATAACCGGCAACAGGCGCTCGCCGAGGGCGAGGGGCTCATCGGTCGCGGCTTGGCCGACGGTGAGCTGGGCGAAGGTCGCGGCCAGGGCGGCGGTATCGTCCACCCAATAGCGTGGTTCGGCCTGGCCTTCATGCAGACGGTGGTCCTGGCCGCCGTCCACCTCCAGCACGTCCAGCTGCGCCTGGAGGGCGGCGATGGCCGGCAGCAGGCGCTCGCGATTGAAGCCGTCGGCATAGAGCTGCTCCGGCGGCTGGTTGGAGGTGACCACTAGCACCAGGCCCTGGTCCAGCAGGGCGCGCAGCAGGCCGCCTACCAGGATGGCGTCGCCGATGTCGCTGACGAAGAGTTCGTCGAAGCACAGCACCCGCACCTCGGCGGCCAGTTCCCGAGCCAGCACCTGCAGGGGATCGCGGGTGCCGGCCAGCTGGAACTGGCGCTGGTGCACCCAGCGCATGAAGTGATGGAAGTGCTGGCGGCGGGCGGGCACCGGCAGGTTGGCGTGGAACAGGTCCAGCAGCCAGGTCTTGCCGCGGCCGACCGGACCCCAGAGATAGAGACCGCGTGCCGGGCGGCCCGCCAGCAGCGCCGCATGGCAGGCTTCCAGCTGCTGGGCGGCGGCCTCCTGGGCGGTATCGGGCAGGCGGTCGCCCTGGGCCAGGGCCCGGTGGTAGGCGGCGAGGGGAGAGCGGGCATTGGACATGGCCGCCACTCTAGCGCCCGGGCCGGCAGCAGACCATGCCCCAGCGGAATGACATGAGTCCTTTATAGCGTTTGAAGGCCGGCCGCGGCGGTTCGATAGTGCGAGACGACGCTGCCGGACGCCGCCGGCACCTGCTTTCATCTCTGCCTGGAGCCCTGTCATGGCCGCCGCTTCCACCCTGCACCTCGCCCAATGCCTCGCCTCCGTGGGCGTCTCCGAGATCCTCAAGATCACCGAGCGGGCCAATGCCCTGCGCCGCCAGGGCGCCGATCTGCTGGTGCTGGGTGCGGGCGAGCCGGATTTCGATACCCCGGAGCACATCAAGGAGGCGGCGATCCAGGCCATCCGCGCCGGCCAGACCAAGTACACGGTGCTCGACGGCAGCCCGGCGCTCAAGGAGGCCATCCGCCGCAAGTTCGCCCGGGAGAACGACCTGGTGTTCGCCCAGGACGAGGTGACCGCCTCGGCCGGTGCCAAGCAGGTGATCTTCAATGCCATGATGGCGACCCTGGACGCGGGTGACGAGGTGATCATCCCCGCGCCCTTCTGGGTGACCTATGCCGACATCGTCACCATCCTCGGTGGCACGCCGGTGGTGCTGCCCTGCCGCGAGGAAGACGGCTTTCGCCTGACCGCCGCGGCCCTGGAGGCGGCCATCACCCCGCGTACCCGCTGGGTGATGCTCAACTCGCCGTCCAACCCTTCGGGGGCGGCCTATGGCGAGGAACACTATCGGCCGCTGCTGGAGGTGCTGCTGCGCCATCCGCAGGTCTGGCTGATGGTCGACGACATGTACGAGCACATCCTCTACGACGGCTTTCGCTTCGTCACCCCGGCGGCGCTGGAGCCACGGCTGCGCGAGCGGACCCTGACCATCAACGGCGTCTCCAAGGCCTACGCCATGACCGGTTGGCGGCTGGGCTATGCCGGGGGGCCGCGGGCGCTGATTCAGGCCATGGCCAGTGTGCAGAGCCAGGTGACCTCCTGCCCCTGCTCGGTCAGCCAGGCCGCGGCCATCGCCGCCCTGGATGGGCCGCAGGACATCGTGCGCGAGCGCTGCGAGATGTTTCACGAGCGGCGGGATCTGGTGGTGGATGCCTTGAATGCGGTGCCGGGTCTGTCGGCGCGGCGGCCCGAAGGGGCCTTCTATGTCTACGCCAGTTGCGCGGGGGTCTTGGGGCGGCGGACGCCGAACGGGGAGGTGATCGACAGCGATACGACCTTTGCCCGCTACCTCATGGACGAGGGCGGGGTGGCGGTGGTGCCAGGCTCAGCCTTTGGCCTGGCGCCTTACTTCCGGGTTTCCTACGCCACCTCGCGGGAGGTGCTGGAGGAAGCCTGCCGCCGGATCGCCGAGGCGACCCAGCGACTGCTGGTCTGATCAGCCGGCCGGCGGAGCGGGCGGCGCCAGCGGTTGGGCACCCGGCGCGACCGGCTGAACGCCAGGGGGCGGGGGCGGCGGCAGACGACCGGGACCGCGGGGCCCCGGCGGGGTGTCCAGGGCCTGCAGCGAGTTGGCATCGGTGCCCAGGGCGCTGACCCGGAAAGCACGGCCCTGGGCATTGGCCACCAGCTCGCCGCGAGCGGCGATGCTCTGACCAGGCTTGAGCAGGGCTTGCAGGCGCAGCGCTTCGTGGGGCGGCAGACGCAGGGCGGTGCCGTCCTGCAGCAGGGCGCCGTTCACGTTGCCACGGGGACCGTGCAGCAGCTGGACGATCTGGCCCTGGAGGCTGTCGTTATCGCGTTCGGCGCCCGGACGGGGCGGCGGCGGACGCGGTTTGCCGCTGCGCTCGGGGCCTTCGTCGGTGACTGTCTTGCCGGTCTGGACATTGGTCAGGGAGACCGCCTGGACCAGCGGCAGGCTGGCGGCGCGCAGGCCGGCGACGTTGATGCTGTCACCTGGCTTGAAGGTGGCGGCCAGTTGCTCGGACAGGTGCGGCGGGGTGTTGACCTCGGTGCCGTCGGCCAGGATCAGGCCGTCGATATCGCCCCGGGGATTGAGAAGGAACTGCTTGAGCTGGCCCTGCTGGGTGGGAATCTGGGCGCTGGCAGCGGTGGTGGTGATGGCGGCGGGCGCGGTCTGTGCTAGGACGAGGCCGCTGACGGACAGCAGGGCGAAGGTCCCGATCACGAGGGTTTGGGTATTGGTAGGCATGGATGACTCCTGCGGTGGTTGACGATCAGGCTATTGCAGGGCCTGGGCCAGCTTTTATTTTCGTTATTAATCAAATATTTGCGATTTTTAGCGGCTATCCGGGCGAGGCATTGCGTCCGGCTCGCGGACAGTCCTGTCGGCAAAGCGGACAGCCTAGGCGGGGCTGTCGTCTTCACCGACACCCAGGCCCAGCCGGCTCAACTTGGTATAGAGCAGCTGGCGATGTATCCCCAGGCGCCGCGCTGCTTCGGCGCGATTACCGCCGCTGCGTTGCAGGGCCCGCTCGATCAGCAGGCGTTCCAGGCGCGCGGTGGCTTCGGCCAGAGTCTCTTCCGGCCAGCTGGCGTCTATGGCTACCGCATCCGGGGTCTCGCCCTGCAGAAAGGCCAGGTCGACGGCGACGATGCGCTCGCCCTGAGCCAGAGTAGCGGCGCGCTGGATGGCGTTGCGCAATTCCCGCACGTTGCCTGGCCAGGGGTGGCGCAGGAGCAGGGCGGCGGCATCGTCCGCCAGCACCCGGCCACTGGGTGCGAGGAAGTGCTCGGCCAGGGGCAGGATGTCGGCACGGCGCTCGCGCAGGGCCGGCAGGTGGATGGGCACCACGTGCAGGCGATAGAAGAGGTCTTCGCGGAAGTCGCCACTGGCGACACGCTGGGCCAGGTCGCGGTGGGTGGCCGCCACCAGCCGCACGTCCAGGCGCACCGGTGCGCCACCCACCGGGGTCACCTCGCGTTCCTGCAGGGCGCGGAGGATCTTGGCCTGCATCGGCAGCGGCATGTCGCCGATCTCATCGAGAAAGAGGGTGCCGCCCTGGGCCTCGCGAAAGGCGCCGAGGCGATTGGCGGTGGCTCCGCTGAAGGCCCCGCGCACGTGGCCGAAGAGTTCGCTTTCCAGCAGGTCCGGCGGGATGGCCGCGCAGTTGACCGCCACGAAGGGCGCGCCGCGTCGCTTGCCGTGCTCGTGGATGGCGCGGGCCACCAGTTCTTTGCCGGTGCCGGTCTCGCCGGTGACCAGTACCGTGGCCTCGCTGTCCACCAGGCGGCCGATGGTCTTCTGCACCTGGCGCAGGGCATCGCTGCCGCCCACCAAGGTATGGCTTTCGACCGAGGCTGGCGGTGCGCTGGCGGGGCCGCGCTGGGCAGTCATCCCGGCCAGTACCCGGATCAGGTCATCGCGGCCGATGGGCTTGGTGAGGTGGTCGAAGGCGCCCAGACGCATGGCCTCGATGGTATTGCCGGCGCTGGCGAAGGCGGTGAGCACCGTGACCGCCGGCGGCTCGGGGAGAGCGCGAATGCGCGCCAGTACCTCCAGGCCATCCAGCCCGGGCATGCGCAGGTCGAGCAGCACGGCGTCCACCGTCTGCCGGTCGAGCAGCGCCAGCCCCGCTTCGCCTTGATCCGCCTGCAGCACCCGGTAGCCCTGATCAGCGGCGGTTTCCGCCAGGGCGTCGCGCAGACCGGCGTCGTCGTCGATGATCAGCAGGGTTGGCATGGCAATAGGATCTCGAAACGGGTGGAGGGGGAGGGTTCGACCAGGCGCGCCTCGCCGCCATGGGCGCGGGCGGTTTCGCGGACCAGGGCCAGCCCAAGGCCGGTGCCTTCGGGGCGACCGGTGACGAAGGGTTCGAAGAGCTGCCCGCGCAGTTCGGCAGGCGGCCCCTGGCCTTCGTCTTCCACCGCCAGCAGCAGCCAGTCGTCGCGCCGGCTGACGTCCAGGCGGATCTCGCTATCGGCCGGAGCGGCCTGCACGGCATTGAGTAGTAGGTTGTCCAGGGCACGACCCAGGGCGTCGCGGTCGAAACAGCCTTGATCGACGGCCACCCGGGCGACCAGGCGGATGCCACGCTGGCCCGCCTGTTCTTCGTGACTGGCCAGCACCTCGCGGCAGAGGGCCGGGAGATCGACGGCAGTCGGTTGCAACTGCGGCGGCTGGGTGAGATCGAGCAGGCGGCGCAGCAGGCTGTCCAGGCGGGCGATCTGCGGCAGGATGGCGTCCAGGGCGCGCCGCTGGCGCTCGGCATCGCCGGCCAGGGCGTTCTCGGCCTTGAGCCGCATGGCGGCCAGGGGGTTGCGGATTTCATGGGCGACCCCGGCGGCCACCCGGCCCAGCGCCGCCAGCCGCTCGCTGGCGTGGACCTGATTAGTCAGGCGCTGGGCTTCGGCGCGGGCCTGGGCCAGGCGCTGGCCGGCCTGGTTGAGCGCGGCGAGCACCCGGTCCAGCTCCCGTTCACCGGTAAGGTCGAGGGTGGGCAGGTCATGACTGGCGCTCGCCCCGAGATCGCGCTCGACCCGGGTGACATGCCGCGACCACTGCCAGGTGAGCCGGCCAAGCAGCAGGGTGGCTGCCAGCATGGCCAGCAGCAAAAGGCCCAGGCCCAGTTTCAGCTGGCGCTGGCCGCTGCCCTCGGTAAAGGTCAGGCGGGTCAGGGTCCAGGCGGCGAGATCAGGGATGGGGCCGGACAGCGGACAGGCCGCCATCAGCACGGTGGCGCCGTCGACGCTGTAGCTGTCGCTCAGGCTGCGCGCCTCGGCCAGGGCGGCGGCGGCGAGATCGGCCAGATGCCGGCGCTCGGCATCGGTCAAGCTGAAGGGACTGGCGTCGGCCAGCATCCCCGCCTGCTCCTGCCAGAGACCGCCGCCCATGCCGCGATAGCGCAGCAGGGCGACGCTGGCCACGCCGGTGAGGCCTTGGCGCAGCGCCGGATCGGCGAGGCCGGCGGTGGGGCCGGACCAGCCGTTGCTGTAGAAGCGATAGCTGCTGGCGATGACCTGGCAGGCCTGCTCGGCTTCCACCGTGGCCTGGCCGAGCTGGGCGCTTTCCGACTGGCGCAGCAGCAGGATCATCAGCCAGCCGACCCCGACGGCCATGCCGCCGAGCATCAGCAGCAGCGCGATCAGACGGCTGCGCAGCGATCCGAACATGGGCATTCTCTTCCAGGCCTTGGCCTGGATAGAGTGCCATACCCCGGCGGAGTTCGAGTGCCAGAGCGGGTGTCAGCCACGCCGGCCGAATTCCGCTTCCTGCGCTGTCCAGCCGGCCACCCTTTCGCTGAGGGACAGGCCCAGGCCTGGGCGGGTCGGTACCAGCATCCGGCCGTCACGGGTTTCCAGGCGTTCGTTGAACAACGGCTCCAGCCATTCGAAATGCTCCACCCAGGGTTCGGTGGGGTAGGTGGCGGCCAGATGCACGTGCAATTCCATGGCGAAGTGCGGCGCCAGCATCAGTCCAGCCTGTTCGGCCAAGGCGGCCACCTTGAGAAAGGGGGTGATGCCGCCAACCCGCGGGGCATCGGGCATCAGGAAGTCGGCGCCGCGCAGGCGAATGAATTCCTGATGCTCGGCCACGCTGGTCAGCATCTCGCCGGTGGCGATGGGCGTGTCGAAGGTGGCGGCCAGGGCAGCGTGGCCTTCGGCGTCGTAGCAGTCCAGCGGCTCTTCTATCCAGATCAGGTCGAATTCCTCGAAGCGGCGGCACATCCGTTGGGCGGTGGGTCTGTCCCACTGCTGGTTGGCGTCCACCATCAGCGGAAAGCTGTTGCCCAGGTGCCGCCGGACGCGGGCGACGCGCTCCAGGTCCACCGTCCAGTCCGGCTGGCCGACCTTGAGCTTGATGCCGCCGATGCCCTGCTCGCGGGAGCGGTCGGTGTTTTCCAGCAACTGCTCCAGCGGCGTGTGCAGGAAGCCACCGGAGGTGTTGTAGCAGCGCACCGAATCACGCTGGGCGCCAAGCAGCCGCGCCAGGGACAGGTTGGCTCGACGCGCCTTGAGATCCCACAGGGCCACATCGAAGGCGCCGATGGCCTGGGTAGCGAGGCCGCTGCGACCCACCGAGGCACCGGCCCAGCAGAGCTTGGTCCAGAGTTTCTGGATGTCGCTGGGATTTTCGTCTAGCAGCACTGGGGCGATTTCCCGGGCATGGGCGAACTGCCCGGGGCCGCCGGCGCGCTTGGCGTAGCTGAAGCCCAGGCCGCGCTGGCCGTCGCGGGTCTCGATTTCGACGAAGAGGATGGCGATCTCGGTCATTGGCTTCTGCCGGCCGGTGAGCACCTTGGCGTCACTGATGGGATTGGCCAGCGGCAGGAATACGGAAGACAGGCGGACCCAGGCGATGCGGTCCTGGTCGGCGCTGCAGGAAGTATCGGGCATGGCGGAAATCTCCAGGGTGGGGATCAGGTACGAGTGGAAGGCAGGGCGGCAGTGGCTGGCGGCTCATCGTTAAGTCCGCCCAGGTCCCTGCGCTTGACGGGTGCGGCGCCAGCGGTAGAGGTGCGCATTGTTGTTGTCCTTTTTCAGCGGCTAGACCGTCGACGAGGTCGGCACCTGCTGGAGGACGCTAAGCTGATTACGCAATCATTCAAGCGCTAGCGCGTGCTCTGACGCAGCACCAGTTCGAAGCCGGTATCCAGCCGCAGCGGTGCTTCTGTGCCAGCCAGGCGGGCGAGCAGGGCCGCGGCGGCGCAGGTACCCATCTCGGTGCCGCGCACGTCCACGGTACTCAACGCCGGGATCAGGTGGGCGGCGCTGGCCAGGTTGCCGAAGCCCATCACGGCCAGGTCGTCTGGGACCCGCAGGTTGCGGGCATGTGCCTCGGCTAGCACGCCATGGGCCAGGGTGTCGGAACTGCAGACCACCACCTCCGGGTGTTCGCCGGCAGCGAGCAGGCGAGCCAGGCCCTCGCGCCCCAGCACCGGCGTGGCCGGTGGCGGCAGGCTGACCTCGGGCGGCGTGCCTAGTCCCTGGCGGGCCAGTTCGGCACGGAAGGCATCGCGGCGCAGGCGTCCCCGTGGATCATCCAGGGTCAGGCTCGCGAAGCGGCGATAGCCGCGCTCCAGCAGTTGTGCGGCGATGGCGCAGCCCACCGCCGCATGGGAGAAACCCACCAGCATGTCCAGCGGCCGCTCGCCTTGGTCCCAGCATTCCACCAGTGGGATACCGGCCTGGGAAAGGCGCAGGCGGCTGGCTGCCGTGTGCAGGGTGCCGGTCAGTACCATGGCATCGGGACGGCGGCGCAGCAGCGTGTCCAGCAACTGCTCCTCACGCTCCGCGGAATAGTCGGTCAGGCCCAGCAGGGTCTGGTGGCCGGCTTCGGTCAAGGTCTGCATGAGCGCCTGCACGGTGTCGGCGAAGATGGAGTTGACGATGGTGGGTACCAGGATGGCGATCAGCCGGCTCTCCTGGGGCGCGCTGCCGGCGGTGAGCATGGCCGGCTGGTAGCCGCTCTCGCGTACCGCGCGAAAGACCTTTTCGCGCAGCGCCGGACGGACGATCTCCGGCTGGTTGAGGGTACGCGAAACGGTGATCGGCGAGACTCCGGCCAGGCGGGCCACGTCCTTGAGGGTCGGCGGCTTGCCATCGGGACGGCCCCTCCAGGGCAGGGTGCTGCGATCGCTGGACAAGGGAGATCTCCACGACAGGCGAGGGAAAGCGGGATTCTGCCAAGTCGTACGATGACCCTCAAGGCGGACGAGCCACAAACGTACAAGCCAGGGCAGGGCGCGCTGGCTAGCCTGGGCCTCTCCCTAAAACTCCGGCAGGTGCCCCTTGGAAATCGTCCTCTTTGCCCTGAGCGTCATGTACAGCCCTGGCCCGGTCAACGCCCTGGGCCTAAACGCCGGTCTGCAGGGCCAGGCCCGGCGCGCCCTGGGTTTCCATCTCGGCGTTGGCTGCGCCATGCTGCTGCTGTTTCTCGGCCTGGGTTATGGCGGTGCTGCCCTAGTGTCTGCCCGGGTGCTGCCGTGGCTGGCCCTGGGCGGCGGCGCCTACAGCCTGTACCTGGGCTATCGTCTCGCCAGGGCGACACCGACGGTCGCGACCGACGCCGAGGGGGCGCAGGGTGCGCGGCTGAGCTTTCTGGGCGGACTGCTGATGCAGGGACTCAATCCCAAGGGTTGGCTGGCCGTGCTGCCCATCGCCACGGTGATGTTTCCGGCGGCCCAGGTGACCGGCGCCAAGATCGCCCTTTGCTCGCTGCCGCTGGCCATTGCCGCTGGCGGAGCGCCGGCTTGCTATGCGCTGCTGGGCAGCCTGCTGGGTCGCACCCTGCTGCGCGGACGGGGCCTGCGCTGGGTGAATCGGCTGCTGGGGTTGAGCCTGGTAGGCTGTGCCCTGCTGCTGTTCCACGATGCCTACCGCGACCTGCTCAGCTGATCGCCGCCCGGGAGGTTGGCCATGACTTCGACATCCGCCCTGCCTTCGCCCCGCGACTGGGTCCGGCATACCCCGCTGGATGACCGCCTGGAATCCATCGAGGCCTTTTTCAGCGGTCATGCCTTCGATCCCCATCGCCATGCGACCTATGCCATCGGGCGTACCCTGGCCGGGGTGCAGAGCTTTTCCTATCGCGGTGCCAAGGCCAGCAGCCTGCCGGGCGAGACCATGGTCTTTCACCCGGACGAGGTCCACGATGGCCGCGCCGGTGCCGCCTGCGGCTTTCGCTATCGGATGCTCTATGTACCGCCGGCCCTGGTGCAGGACATCCTCGGCGGGCGGCCCTTGCCCTTCCACCGCGAGGGCGTTTCCCTGGATCCACGGCTGGCGCGGGCCACCGATGCGGTGTTCGCCACCCTTGACGAGCATGCCGATGCCCTGGGGCGCGACGATGCCCTCTATGGCCTGGTCGCCACTCTCGCCGAGGTCTGCCAGACCTGGCCCAGTCGCGGGCGGGTGGATTTCGCCGCCGCGCTGCGGGCGCGTGAATACCTGGAGGACCATTTCGACCAGGCCGTCTCCCTAGATGATCTGGCCCGCTGCGCTGGCCGAGATCGCTGGAGTCTGACGCGGGATTTCCGCGCCTACTTCGGCACCAGTCCCCATCGCTACCTGACCCTGCGCCGCCTCGATCGGGTCCGGCTGCAGGTACGTCTGGGTCGAGGGCTGGCCGAGGCCGCCGTGGCGGCAGGTTTCTACGACCAGAGTCACATGACGAAACATTTCCGTCAGGCCTTCGGAATGGCTCCAGCCCGCTGGTTTCGTGAGCTGGCCAGACCGCCCGTCGCGTCTGCTACGGATAGTGCACCCGGCCATTAGCGCCGCAACGATTACGACGGTCTCGTTCAGCGGCATGCACTGTTCAATGGGCGCCGCCAGCGAAACGATCAGGGCCGAGGACAGTCAACCTGTGCGCACTTCATAAACAGGAGCCCCTCTATGACCGGCCAGGGAGAATCTGCCGCTCGTCCCACCTTCAGTCCTCCGGTCTTCTGGACCTCGACGCTGCTGCTACTGGTGCTGGTGCTCTATGCCAGTCTGTTCCAGGCCAATGCCCAATGGCTGTTCGCCGCCATCCAGGGCTGGATCATCACCAACCTCAGCTGGTTCTACATCCTCGCCGTGGCCATCATCCTCGGCACCGTGGTGTTTCTCGGCATGAGTCGCTATGGCGACATCAAGCTCGGCCCGGACCACAGCGAACCGGACTACGCCAACACCACCTGGTTCGCCATGCTGTTTTCCGCCGGCATGGGTATCGGCCTGATGTTCTTCGGTGTCGCCGAGCCGGTGATGCACTTTCTCAATCCGCCCTATGCCGATGGCCAGACGGTGGACGCCGCCCGCCAGGCCATGCGCATCACCTTCTTTCACTGGGGCCTGCACGCCTGGTCGATCTACGCCATCGTCGCCCTGATCCTGGCCTACTTCAGCTACCGTCACGGCCTGCCGCTGACCCTGAGATCGGCGCTCTATCCCCTGATCGGCGAGCGCATCTACGGACCTATCGGCCACGCCGTGGACATCTTCGCCATCATCGGCACCGTGCTGGGCGTCGCCACCTCCCTGGGCTTTGGCGTGTCGCAGATCAACACCGGCCTGAACGTGCTGTTCGGCGTACCGGTGTCCACCCCGGTGCAGATCGGTCTGATCGTGATCACCACGGCGCTGGCCACCCTGTCGGTGGTCTCCGGCCTGGACAAGGGTGTACGGCGCCTGTCGGAACTCAACCTGGGCCTGGCGGTGCTGTTGATGCTCACCGTGATCATCCTCGGCCCCACGGTGCTGATCCTGCAGACCTTCGTCGAGAACACCGGCGGCTACCTCAGCGAGATCGTCAGCCGCACCCTCAACCTCAACGCCTATCGACCCACCGACTGGATCGGCGGCTGGACGCTGTTCTACTGGGGCTGGTGGCTGGCCTGGTCGCCCTTCGTCGGGCTGTTCATCGCCCGCATCTCCCGCGGGCGGACCATCCGCGAATTCGTCTCCGGCGTGCTGCTGGTACCGGCCGGGTTCACCCTGCTGTGGATGACGGTGTTCGGCAACACGGCGATCCACATGATCCTCACCGAGGGCATCACCGATCTGGCCGCCGCGGTATCCCAGGACAGCTCCCTGGCGCTGTTCGCCTTTCTCGAACACTTCCCCTTCGCCAGCGTGATTTCCATGGTGGCCATCGTCATGGTGGTGGTGTTCTTCGTCACCTCGGCCGATTCCGGCGCTATGGTGGTGGACATGCTGGCTTCCGGTGGCCAGGACCAGACGCCGGTCTGGCAGCGGGTGTTCTGGGGCGCCAGCATGGGCCTGGTGGCCATCGCGTTGCTGCTGGCCGATGGCCTGAAAGCCTTGCAGACCGCCACCATCGCCAGTGCGCTGCCGTTCACCATCGCCCTGCTGTTCAGCATGCACGGCCTGCTCAAGGCTCTCAAGCTGGACGCCACCAAGCGTGGCCTGCGCCATCAGTCGCTGAGTCTCACTCCGCCCACCACCCGCACGCCGGGTGGCTGGCAGCGGCGCCTGCGCGGCCTGGCGATGTTTCCCCGGCGCAGCCACGTGGTGCGCTTCATCGGCGAGGTCGCCAAGCCGGCCTGCCTGGCGGTGGCCGAGGAATGGCGCAAGCAGGGCTACGTCTGCGGTGTGGAAGACCGTGACGATGGTGGGGTGCGGCTGTACATCGGTCCGGCCGAGCAGCCCGAGTTCGTCTATCAGGTAAGACCCCATGCCTATGCCATGCCCAGTTTCGTCATGGGCAGCGAGCCGGGGGAGGAGCGCAAGTACTTCCGCGCCCAGGTCTATCTGCGCGAGGGCGGTCAGGACCATGACGTCATGGGCTGGTCGCGCGAGGACGTCATCGGCGACATCCTCGACCAGTACGAACGCCACATGCACTTCCTGCATCTGGTGGGCTGAAACGCGAACCGGGCCTTGCGCCCGGTCCGCCGATACCCGAAGACCGCTGCCGACCCGGCAGCGGTCTTTTTCTATTTCACCCGGAAACGCCGGACCACGGCGATCAACTGCTCGTTGGACGACTGCACCGCCGCGGTGCTCTCGGCGGTGCGCTGACCGCTGGTGACCAGGTCGTCGACCATGTGGCGCACGGCGACCATGTTCTGGTTGATCTCGCCGGCCACCACACTCTGCTCTTCGGCCGCCGCGGCGATCTGGGTCGACAGGTCGCTGATGCGCACCACCGAGCCGTTCATCTCGTCCAGGCCGGAGGTGACCTCGCGGGTCTTTTCGGCGGTGCTCTGGCAGCTGCTCTTGGTCACTTCCATGGCCGCCACGGCGGAGCTCACGCCCTGCTGCAGCCGGCCGAGCATCTCGTTGATCTCGGCGGTGCTCTGCTGGGTACGGCCGGCCAGGGCGCGCACCTCGTCGGCCACCACCGCGAAGCCCCGACCCTGCTCACCGGCCCGGGCCGCCTCGATGGCGGCGTTGAGCGCCAGCAGGTTGGTCTGGCCGGCGATCTCGCCGATCACCCCGAGCACATCGTTGATGCGCTGGGCGTCGCTCTGCATGGCCTGCACCTTGAGGGTGGCGTCTTCCACCTGGTCCACCAGGGCCAGGACGCTGGCCGAGGCCTGCTGGACCACCGCGCGGGAACGCTCGGCCTGGCCATTGGCGGCCTGGGTGAGGGTGGCGGTGTCGCTGGCGCTGCGTGCCACGGAATCGGAGGTGGCGCTCATCTCGGTGATGGCGGTCACCGCCTGGTCGGTCTCGCTGGCATGCCGGGCCAGGATGGCGCCGTTCTGCTGGGCCTGGCCATGGAGCTGCTTGAGGCCGGTATCGATGCGGTCGGTGGCGTCGCCCACCTCGCCGATCAGCCGCTGCAGATAACCGATGAAGCCGTTGACCGCGCCTGCCACCGCATCCACTTCATCCTTGCCATGCACCGGGATGCGCCGGGTCAGGTCGGCATCACCGGCGGAGAGCGATTCGATGTTGCGTTGCAGCAGGCCGAGGCGACCCATCAGCTTGCCGAGCGCCAGCACCATGATGCCCACCAGCAGCAGGACCAGCGGCAACTGGATCGCCGCCAGGGTCTTGAGGATGCCGGTGTTGGTCGCCGCGATGAGCGAGGTGGGCAGCGCCGTGGCCAGCAGCCAGGGCGTGCCGGTCAGCGGGCGCAGGAAGAAGGTGTGGGGCGTGCCGTGTTCGTCGACGTAGTTGTCGCGCACCACGGCTTCGCCCTTGAGTTTGCCGAGATTCTGCTGGATCGCCGCGACGAAGGGCGAGCGCGCAGCATAGGCCGAGACGTTGTTCAGGATCTGCAAATCGCCGAGTTCGCTGAGGTTGCTGAGGTTGCTGAGGATCTTGCCATCGGTTTCGACGATCATCATGTCGGTGTCGTCGAGTTCCTTGCGCAGCTGCTCCACTAGCGGGTTGAAGAAGCCCAGGGTCAGGTCGACGGTCGACACGCCAAAGGCCTTGCCGTCGCGCTGGATGGCCATGGCGCAGTTGGTGCGCGGCTCGGCGCTGGCGGCGTCCTTGTAGGCGGCGGCCCAGACGCACTGGCCGGCGGGGCCCTTGAGGCCGGCCTGGAACCAGGGCTGCTCCCAGTAGTTGAGCGACTCGGGCGAATTCCAGTGGGTGTTGACGATCAGCTTGCCGCTGGCATCGCGGTGATAGAAGGTGCTGAACTTGTCGCGGCCCTGTTCGCGCTGGTTGGGCAGCGGCCAGATGCCGCCGCCGAACACCTTGGCATCGCCATACTGGTCCACCAGGCCAGGCAGTACCCGGTCGATGGCGGCGCTGTCCAGCAGCGGTATCGTCTGGGTGATGGAGCGCTGCTGCGCCTGGATCTGATTGAGTTCGCGATAGATGCGGGTACCCACCTCGTTGACCCGGGTGAGCACGGCGGACTCGCCGGCGGCGACCAGGTCCGGGGTCACCCAGAGGCGGATGCCGATGATGGTGGCCGCGAGGGTCGCGCCGATGAAGCCAAGGAAGATCAGGGTGTAGCGGGTCCGAATGGTGTTCAAGGCCATGATGTCGCTCCTGCGGTTACAGCGTCGTTCACGCTGCGAAAGGCATCCTTGGCGCCGTTCTGAAAAAGGATGTCAGAGCCTTATCGGCGTCTGATGTGTGACCTTTAGTCGCAGGAAAGGACGAAATATCAAATCGCTACCAGGGTCGCAACGTGACCCGACAGCCGCTTTGCAGTCAGCGGATCTTCCTGCACGGATCAGGCCGGCAAGGTGCAGACTTCACCCTGCCAGTCGTCCGCTACCCGCCGCACGATCACCAGGCAGGCGCCGTCTCCCGGCGCTGCGATCAGGCACTGGCCGTCGGCCTGCCAGAAGGCGCTGCGGCCCACGCAGGCATAGCCACCGGTGGGTGCGCCATGATTGGCCATGAGCACCGGCATGCCCAGCCGCCGGGCATGGCCGGCCAGCAGGGCGCTATCGCTGGGATAGCCGGTCGGGCCGATCACCGCCGAGGCCAGATAGAGATCGGCGCCCCGGGCGCGAGCCGCGTCGGCATGGGCCTGATGGTTGCTATCGGCGCAGATGGCCAGGGCGGCCTGCAAGCCATGCACCGCCAGCAACTCCCCGCCGTTGCCGGGCACGAAGGGCGGTGCCTCGCCCGGATGCAGATATTGCTTGGTATGGACGCGACAGCTACCGTCCGCGCCCAGGATCAAGGCGCCTATCTGCAATCCTGCCGCATTCTGGACCGGCGCCCCGACCACGGCCGTGAGCCCGGCCTTGCTGCAGGCTTCGCGCAGCGGCAGCAGCTGCGTATCGTCGGGTTCCAGCGCCAAACCCGTCGCCAGCGCCGGTTCATAGCCGGTCAGAGATAACTCGGGAAACAGCAGGAGATCCGCCCCAGCCGTTGCGGCCGCGGCGACGAACGCCAGATGGGTGCGCAGATTGGCGGCGAGATCGCCGGCGACTGAAGCGGATTGGGCAGCGGCGAGGGTCAGGCTGAGCGCATTCACCGGGACTCCGAAAGCGTGTGGAAATCATTATTCATGTCGCTAATCAACGCTATAGCGGAGATCCGCTTCGGGGCCGGCTACGCGGTTGAGCTCGGCGTGGTGCTCGATGACCAGTCGGTGTAGATAGCGCTTCGTAGCTGGGGTCGAGCGTAGCCAAGCCCGACACCTCGCAGCCTTGGCTTCGTCCCCGGTTGGGCTTCGGCAATGGAGTTGCCTCAGCCCAACCTACGGGTGCAAGCGCCGCAGCCTCGTAGGTTGGGCTGAGCGTAAGCGAAGCCCAACAGGCTAGATTCAAGGCGCTCGCCCTCACCCCAACCCTCTCCAGGAGGAGAGGGAGGAAAGCGGTGCTTACAACAGTGTGAAACTCCCCTCGCGCACCCGCTCCGAATCAAGGCCGACCATCACCTTGAATTCGCCCGGTTCCGAGACCAGCTTGAGGTCATTGTTGTAGAAGCGCAGGTCCGCCTCGGTGATGGGGAAGTCCAGCTCGCGGCTCTCGCCCGGTTGCAGCATCACCTTCTGGAAGCCCTTGAGCTCCTTGACCGGTCGCGCCAGGGAGGCGGTCACGTCGTGCAGATAGAGCTGCACCACGGTGGCGCCGGCGCGGTCGCCGGTGTTCTTGACCGTGACCCTGGCGGTCAGGGTGTCGCCCTGCTTCAGGGTGGCGCTGGACAGCTGCGGCGCCGAGACGTCGAAGGTGGTGTAGCTCAGGCCATAGCCGAAGGGGTAGAGCGGACCATTGACGATGTCGAAGTAGCGCGAGGTGTATTTGTTCGGCTTGGCCGCGTCGAAGGGCCGGCCGCTGCTCAGGTGGTTGTAGTACAGCGGCACCTGGCCCACTTCGCGGGGAAAGGTCATGGTCAGCTTGCCGGACGGGTTGTGGTCGCCGAACAGCACATCGGCCACCGCGTTGCCACCCTCGGTGCCAGGGAACCAGGCTTCCAGCAGCGCGTTGGCCTGCTCCTGTTCCCACTCCAGGGCCAGCGGGCGGCCGTTCATCAAGACCAGTACCAACGGCTTGCCGGTGGCCTTGAGCGCCTTGATCAGCTCACGCTGGGTGTCGGGAACGCTGATGCGGGCGCGGCTGGAGGCCTCGTGGGCCATGCCCTGGGACTCACCGACCACGGCCACCACCACCTCGGCCTGACGTGCCGCGGCCACGGCTTCGGCGATCAGCTCGCTGGCGCTGCGCGGGTCCACCGCGACCGCGGGTTCATAGGAGTTGAGGTAGGCCAGCACATCGCGGTCGTCCAGCAGGTTGGCGCCCTTGGCATAGAGCACCTTGCCCTGGCCGGCCACGGCGTTTTCCAGCCCACGGCGGATGGAGACCGCCTGGGCGGCCATGCCAGCGGCGGACCAGTTGCCCATGACGTCGCGCGGGCTGTCGGCCAGCGGACCGACCACGGCCAGGGTGGCGCCCTTGCGCAGCGGCAGGACGGCCTTCTCGTTCTTCAGCAGCACCAGGCTCTCGCGCGCCACCTGGCGTGCCTCGGCGCGGTGCAGCCGCGATTCGGCATTGGTGTCGACCGGGTCCTGGCCCTGCAAACGACGGTAGGGATCGTCGAACAGGCCCAGGCGGTACTTGGTCAGCAGCATGTCGCGCACGGCCTGGTCGATCTCGGCCTGGGTCACCTTGCCGGCCGCCAGCAGGGCGGGCAGCTGCTTGCCATAGACGTCGTCGTGCATGTTCAGCTCGACACCGGCCTTGAGCGCCTGCTCGGCGGCGTCGCGGGTGTCCATGGCCACGCCGTGCAAGACCAATTCGTTGATGGCGCCGTGATCGCTGATCAACAGGCCCTGGTAATTCCAGTCCTTGCGCAGCAGGTCCTGCAGCAGCCAGCGATTGGCCGTGGCAGGAACGCCATTGATGCTGTTCAGGGCCACCATCACCGCGCCGGCACCGGCCTCGGCGGCGGCGCGATAGGGCGGCAGGTAGTCCTGCATGAGCCGTTGCGGACTCATGTCGACGTTGCTGTAGTCGCGCCCGGCTTCCACCGCGCCGTAGCCGCCGAAGTGCTTGATGCTGGCCATCA
Source organism: Pseudomonas sp. PLB05 (assembly GCF_021106615.1). Taxonomy (NCBI): domain Bacteria; kingdom Pseudomonadati; phylum Pseudomonadota; class Gammaproteobacteria; order Pseudomonadales; family Pseudomonadaceae; genus Pseudomonas; species Pseudomonas sp. PLB05. The sequence continues at coordinate 881,679 of NZ_JAJOHO010000003.1, read as the reverse complement.
GGCTGTCGGGAGCGCGCAGGTCGTTGCCTTGGTAGGCGTGCACCAGGGTGGCGCCAATGCGTGAGGTCAGCCAGGTGTCTTCGCCGAAGGTTTCCGAGGCACGGCCCCAGCGCGGTTCGCGGGTGACGTCGACGGTGGGAGAAAAGGTCAGGTCGAGGCCGTCGGCGGCCGCCTCGATGGCGGAGATGCGTCCGCTGGTGGCGATGGCGTCGAGATTCCAGGTGCTGGCCAGGCCCAGGTTGATGGGGAAGATGGTGCGCATGCCATGGATGACGTCATAGGCGTAGAACAGCGGGATCTTCAACCGGCTGTGCACGATCTGGTCCTGCATCTGGCGGATGTCGGGACGGGTCACGGTGTTGAACATGGCGCCCACCTTGCCGGCGCGGATGTCCGCCATGATGGCTTCCTTGGGATAGTCCGGCCCGACGCTCACCAGATTGAGCTGACCGATCTTTTCCTCCAGGGTCATCTTCGCCAGCAGGGCGTCGACGTAGGCGCGTGCCGGATCGGCGTCTTGCGCCGGGGCGAGGGTGGCGCCGATGGCCAGGCCCAGGCCGAGCATGAGTGCGGTGAGGCGTGGTGCGTTCGACATCTTCCCCGGATTCCCTGTGCGTACTTTCTCGTTGTTCTTGAGCACCCTTGTGCCGAGGGGATTGTACAGCCGGGAAGCCGGGATGCGGAGCCGTTGACGGCCGGCGGGAGAGCCGGTCGTCAGGGGCGTAGGGGAGGGCGGACGAGGCCTAAAAACGCGGTTTGCGGGTTTCCCAGTCCGGCTGGTACTTGCGCATCTGGCGCACGTCGTCGCGGCTGCGGATGTCGATGGCGAGAAACTGCTCGTGCAGCTTGGCCAACTGGTCCTGATCCAGCTCCACGCCCAGGCCGGGGGCGTCGGTGATCGCCACGCAGCCGTTGCGGATCGGCAGCTTGCCGCCCTGGATGACCTCTTCGTCCTCTTCCTGCCAGGGGTAGTGGGTGTCGCAGGCATAGGCGAGATTGGGCACGGCGGCAGCCACATGGGTCATGGCCATGAGGCTGATGCCCAGGTGCGAGTTGGAGTGCATGGAGACGCCCAGGCCGAAGGTGTCGCACATCCGCGCGAGGATCTGGGTATCCCGCAGGCCGCCCCAGTAGTGGTGGTCGGCGAGCACGATCTGCACGCTGTTCTGGGCCACGCTGCGGCGGAATTCGTCGAAGTCGGTGACCACCATGTTGGTGGCCAGGGGTATGCCGGTGCGCCGGTGCAGTTCGGCCATGCCGTCCAGACCCGGGGTCGGGTCCTCGTAGTACTGGAGGTCGCCCGCCAGGACCTCGGCGATGCGCAGGGAGGTTTCCAGCGACCAGTTGCCGTTGGGATCGATCCGCAGCGGTGCCTCGGGAAAGGCCTGGCGCAGCGCCTTGATGCAGGCCGCTTCGTGATCCGGGCCGAGCAGGGTGCCGGCCTTGAGCTTGATGCTCTGGAAGCCGTTCTCCTCGATCATCCGCGCGGCCTGGGCCACCACCTGCTCGGGGCTGATGGCCTCGCCCCAGCGATCGGGCTTGTAGGGCGCGTCGATGTGCTCGGCGTACTTGAGGAACAGGTAGGCGCTGAAGGGGACTTCGCGGCGCACCGGGCCACCGAGCAGCTCCACCAGCGGAATGCCCAGGGAACGTGCCTGCAGATCGAGGAAGGCCACTTCGAAGGCGGAATAGGCATTGGCCACCTGCTTGCTCGGATGGGAGCCGGGCGCCAGCTCCGCACCGGCCACCACGCCGCCGGCAAGACTGGCGACGGTCTCCACCACCCGCGCGCGCAGGCCGTTGAGATCCCAGGCGGAAAGGCCGACCAGGCTGCTTTCCATGGCCTTCAACACTGCCAGCACCGGGGCGTCGCCGTAGCTTTCGCCGAGGCCGATGTGGCCATTGTCGCCTTCCACCTCGATGATGGATCTCAGCGCATAGGGTTCGTGGATGCCGCTGGCGTTGAGCAGCGGGGCATCGCGAAAGGCGATGGGGGTGACTTTGATGCGTTTGATCTTCACGCTCAGACTCCTGGACTTGTAATTATGAAGGTGGTCTTTGTCAGTCATCGTATGACTACTGGTCGGGTTCTTCAACCTGGAAATCGCACGAACGCCCGGGCGAACGACCGCGCATCGCTTGAGGGTTGCCCGCTCCGGTCGGGGCTGGATAAATAGCCAGCCGCTTGCCTATTGCCCGTGTCGTCATGAACGCTCCGCTCGAAGATCCCCTCTACTATCTGCACAACTTCCAGCGGGTACTGGACTGGGTCGCCCTGCGCTATCCCGATCTGCTCGACGACCACGAGCAGGGTTTCATCGCGGCCTTCGCCGACTTGCCACAGCCCTCGCGGGCATTGCTGGTGCGCTTGGTGATGCGCAAGGGCGAGGTGTTCCGCGCCAGCAAGCTGGTCTACGGTGAGATCGGCTGTCCGCGTGCCGCCGCCTTGCCGCTGGTGGAGCTTGGCTGGCTGCTTTCCGATCCCGAATTGCACCTGATCGAACTCTTCGCCCTCCTGCGCAAGGAAGAACTGCTCGGCTGTTTCGGCGCCCGCCTGCCCAAGGCCGGCCGCAAGGAAGACTGGCTGGCCCGCCTGGAAGCCGAACAGGCCACGCCCCTGGCCTTCAGCGGCTGGGCCGGCACCGTGCCGGAGCTGGTGGAGGAGACCGTCTGGCGCCTGACGCTGATGGATCTCTGCGACCGCCTGCGCCTGCTGTTCTTTGGAAATCTGCACCAGGACTGGACCGACTTCGTGCTGGCCGATCTGGGCATCTTCCAGTACGAGACGGTGGCCTTCAGCGCCGAATCCCGCGCCTTCGGGCAGCGGCACGAGGTGGATGCCTATCTGCATATCCAGCGCTGTCGCCAGGCGCTGCGCGATGGCCTGCCGGCTGCCGAGCTGCTGCCACTGCTGCCCGCCGAGCGCTTCGCCAACACCTGGCTGGAATTGCGTCGGGGCAAGCTGCTCCACGAACTGGCCCAGCACCACGAGCGCCTCGGCGAACTGGCCCAGGCGCAGGCGCTCTATGCCGCCTCGGCGCATCCCGAGTCGCGTATTCGCGCTTTGCGCATGCTCGAACGCCTGGAGGACTGGCCCGCCGCCCAGGCGCTGGCGGAAGCCATCGCCGCCGCACCGGCCCATGACGCCGAGCGCCAGCAGGTGGCGCGTATCCTGCCGCGGCTGGTGCGCAAGCAAGGTGGCCCGCCCAACAAACGCCGCCCCGCCAGCCCGGTGGAGCGCCTCGATTTCGAACTGGTCAACGACGGCCTGCGCCGGGTCGAGTGGCTGGTGCGCGAGCACCTGGGCCGCGACGAGGCACCGGTGCACTATGTGGAAAACACTCTGCTTACCAGCCTCTTCGGCCTGCTGTGCTGGGACGCCATCTTCCTGGCTATCCCCGGCGCCTTCTTCCACCCCTATCAGCGCGAGCCGGCCGACCTGCGTCTGCCGGGCTTCCGCGAACGCCGCGCCGAGGCCTTCGCCGCCTGCCTGGCGCGGCTGGACGATGGCTCCTACGCGGCGGTGATCCGCGAGCGTTTCGCCGCCAAGTGCGGCCTGGCCTCGCCCTTCGTCGCCTGGGGCATCCTCGGCAGCGACTTGCTCGACCAGGCCCTGGTCTGCCTGCCAGCGCGGCACCTGCGGCTGTGCTTCGAACGGCTGCTGGAAGATCCGGAAAACAACCGTACCGGCTTGCCCGACCTGATCCAGTTCTGGCCGGCGGAAGGCCGCTACCGGATGATCGAGGTCAAGGGCCCGGGCGACCGCCTGCAGGACAACCAGCGCCGCTGGCTGGACTTCTTCGCCGCCCATGACATCCCGGTCAGCGTCTGCCACGTGCAGTGGCAGGTGGCCGCGACCTCCGCATGAGCTATCGCATCGCCGTTCGCGCCCTCTGCGAATTCACCGCCAAGGCCGGCGACCTGGACCTCAGGTTCACCCCGTCGCCCACCGCCTTGGAAGGTATCGAAGGCCACCAGCGGGTGGCGGCGCGGCGCGGTCCCGGCTATGAGCGCGAGGTCAGCCTGCAGGGCGACTTCGAGGACCTGCAGGTGCGTGGTCGCGCCGATGGCTTCGACGCCGCTGCCAATCGCCTGGAAGAGATCAAGACCCACAGGGGCAGCCTGGAGCGCCAGCCGGGCAACCACCGTCACCTGCACTGGGCCCAGGCCAAGGTCTATGGCCATCTGCTCTGCCAGGCCCGCGAGCTGCCGGGGCTGACCCTGGCGCTGGTCTATTTCGACATCGGCAGTGGCGCGGAGACCGTCTTCACCGAAGCCTGGACGGCGGCCGATCTGGCCGAGCACTTCGCCTTGCAGTGCTCGCGCTTTCTCGCCTGGGCGCGCCAGGAGCTGACCCATCGTGCCAAGCGGGATGAGGCGTTGGCGACCCTGGCCTTTCCGCATGCCGACTTTCGCCATGGCCAACGGCCCCTGGCGGAAGCCGTCTACAAGGCCGCCAGCGTCGGCTGTTGCCTGCTGGCCCAGGCGCCCACCGGCATCGGCAAGACGGTGGGTACCCTGTTCCCGCTGCTCAAGGCCATGCCGCGGCAGAACCTGGACCGGCTGTTCTTTCTCGCCGCCAAGACCCCTGGTCGCGCCCTGGCCCTGCATGGCCTCGAATCCCTGGCCGCGCCGGTGCGGGTGCTGGAACTGGTGGCACGCGACAAGGCCTGCGAGCATCCGGAGCTGGCCTGCCATGGTGAGTCCTGTCCGCTGGCCCGTGGCTTCTATGACCGGCTGCCGGCCGCCCGCGCCGCCGCCCTGGCCGAACCCATGCAACTGACCCGGGCGCGGGTGCGGGAGACGGCCCTGGCCCATGAGGTCTGCCCCTACTACCTGGCCCAGGAACTGGCGCGCTGGAGCGACGTGGTGGTGGGCGACTACAACTACTATTTCGACGGCAGCGCCATGCTCCATGCCCTGGCCCAGACCCAGGAGTGGCGGGTCGGGGTGCTGGTGGACGAGGCCCACAACCTGCTCGACCGCGCCCGCGGCATGTACAGCGCCAGCCTCGACCAGCGCCGCCTGGCGGCGGGCAAGGCGGTGGCGCCGCCGGCCATCGCCAAGGGGCTGCAGACGCTCAATCGCGAATGGAACCGCCTGCACAAGGAGCAGCAGGTCGACTATCAGGTGCAGCCGGAATTGCCCGCCGCCTTCCTCACCGCCCTGCAACGGGTGGTGGGTCTGCTCACCGAGCATTTCGGCGAACCCGGCCAGCCACCGGCACCGGAGCTGCAGACGCTGTTCTTCGACCTGCTGCAGTTCATGCGCCTGGGCGAGACCTTTGGCGATCATTCGCTGTTCGATGTCACCCTGCTCAAGGGCCGCGGCAAGGCCCAGTCGCAACTCAACCTGCGCAACCTGGTGCCGGCACCCTTCGTCGGTCCGCGGCTGGCGGCGGCCCACAGCTGCACCCTGTTCTCGGCCACCCTGATCCCCCAGCACTTCCACCGCGACCTGCTCGGGGTGCCGGCTGGCAGCGCCTGGGTGGACGTGGCCTCGCCCTTCGCCGCCGAGCAGCTCGAGGTGCGCCTGGTGCGGCTCTCCACCCGCTACGCCGACCGCGCCGCCTCCCGCGCACCCATCGCCGCCCTAATCGCCAGTCGCTATCGCCAGCGACCGGGCAACTACCTGGCCTTCTTCAGCAGCTTCGACTACCTCGATCAAGTGGCCGAGGCCCTCGCCGAACTGGCGCCCGACGTGCCCCAGTGGCGGCAGTCCCGCGGCATGGACGAAGCTGCCCGCCAAGCCTTTCTCGACCGCTTCCAGGCCGATGGCCGTGGTATCGGTTTCGCCGTGCTGGGTGGCAGTTTCGGCGAGGGCATCGACCTGCCCGGCGACCGCCTGATCGGCGCCTTCGTCGCCACCCTGGGCCTGCCCCAGCTCAATCCGGTCAACGAACAGCTGCGCCAGCGCCTGCAACGGCGCTTTGGCGATGGCTATCGCTACGCCTATCTCTATCCGGGCCTGCAAAAGGTCATCCAGGCCGCCGGCCGGGTGATCCGCACCGTGCAGGACCGCGGCTGCCTCTACCTCATCGACGATCGTTTCACCCAACCCGAGGTCAGGGCGCTGCTGCCGAGCTGGTGGCAGGTGGAGGAGGGGGTGGTGCCCACGGGCGAACCTGCGCCCGCTTGAAGGCTACCGAGGTCATGGCCGCCCGCCGATGCAACTGATCCTATGGCACTCCGGTGTTTTGTTGATCGCGGCCATGGGCCGCTCCTACGATTACATCGAGCCTGTAGGAGCAACTGCCTTAGCCGTTATTGGGGTGCACCAGTTGTAGAGCCGTAGCGTGGAAAACGGCGCAGCCTTTTCCACTGGGGACTTCGTGGCGAGGGCGCCCTCACCCCAACCCTCTCCCGAGGGGAGAGGGAGCCATCCGCGCAGGCGGTCATCTCCATCATCGAGCCTGTAGGAGCGGCCCATGGCCGCGATCACCGTACAGCCGTTGCTTAGGCCTCCGGCGTCTCCTCGCAAAACCTCAATCTGTTGCCAAAGGGATCGGCGATCTCCAACACCAGGCCCCAGGGCAATTCCTGGATGTCTGGCCGGGCGAATCCGTAGTCCTTGGCCAGCAACTCGGCCTGGAAGGCGCGGATGCCGGTCATGCGGACGAAGACCGTCGAGCCCGGACAGGCGTCGCCATGGTGGCCGGACAGGTGCAGGCGCAGGCCGGCGCGTTCGACTTCGGCGTAGAGCGGCAGCCCCGGCTTGAAGCGATGCTCCCAGACCAGGCGAAAACCCAGGAACTGGCAGTAGAATTCACGCGCCTTTTCGTCATCGAAGCTGCGCAGGATAGGGCTGGGTTGCCCGAAGGCGATGGCGGCATTGGGCATGAGCGGTCTCCAGGGGAGCGCGAGAGAAAGGTCGATGATGCGCATTCTCCCGCGTCCGGTAACCCGAACTGTGATCCGGAAAGCTTTGGTAACCCCTCTGGCAGGCCAGAGCGTGCGCTAGGCTGCAGTTCACCGGTGCGATGGCGAACCTATCCGGGTATCGTGCATTCTTTTTCTCTCTGGCGGTTCGGCTGGGCCGAATCTTTTCATCCTTAGTGACCAAGGTTGATCCATGCAGCGTCGACACCTGCTCAAAGCGTCCCTGGCCCTGGCGGCCTACACCGGCATTCCCTCCACCGGGCTGTTCGCCCTCCAGGCCTTTGCCAATCCGGCCAATGGCGACGGCCAGGCCTTCGATTTCGACTGGCTCAAGCAGCACGCCAAGGAACTGGCCGGTAAGGCCTATCAGCCCACCGCCCAGCAACTGCCCGACACCCTGGCGAAGATGACGCCCCAGCAGTTCAATGCCATCGGCTACGATGCCCAGCATTCGCTCTGGCATGACCTCAAGGGTCAGCTGGACGTGCAGTTCTTCCACGTCGGCATGGGCTTCAAGACCCCGGTGCACATGTATTCGGTGGACCCCAAGACCAACGAGGCCAAGGAAGTCCACTTCCGCCCCGAGTTGTTCAACTACAACGACAGCGGCGTCGACAAGAGCCAGCTCAAGGGTGACCTGGGCTTTGCCGGCTTCAAGCTGTTCAAGGCGCCGCACCTGGCCCAGTACGACATCGTCTCCTTCCTCGGCGCCAGCTATTTCCGCGCCGTGGACAAGACCCGCCAGTACGGCCTTTCGGCTCGCGGCCTGGCCATCGACACCTATGCCGAGCGGCCCGAGGAATTCCCCGACTTCACCAAGTTCTGGTTCGTCACCCCGAACAAGAACAGCACCCGCTTCGTGGTCTATGCGCTGCTGGATTCGCCCAGCGCAACCGGCGCCTATCGCTTCGACATCGACTGCCTGAACGACCGGGTGGTGATGGACGTGGACGCCAACGTCAATGCCCGCCGCGACATCAAGCAACTGGGCATCGCGCCCATGACCAGCATGTTCGGCTGCGGCACCCACGAGCGCCAGACCTGCAACACCTACCACCCGCAGATCCACGACTCCGACCGCCTGGCCATGTGGAAGGGAAACGGCGAGTGGATCTGTCGCCCGCTGAACAATCCGCCCAAGCTGCAGTTCAACGCCTTCAAGGACGACAGTCCCAAGGGCTTCGGCCTGGTGCAGACCGATCACGAGTTCGAAAGCTACCAGGACGTCATGGTCCGCTACGACCGCCGGCCGAGCCTGTGGGTCGAGCCCACCTCCGCCTGGGGCGAGGGCGCCATCCAGCTGCTGGAGATTCCCACCACCGGCGAGACCCTGGACAACATCGTGGCCTTCTGGGCCCCGGCCGAGACCATCACCGCCGGCAAGTCGCTGCACTATGGCTACAAGCTGCACTGGAGCGCGCTGCCGCCGGTGAGCACGCCGCTGGCGCGGGTCTACGCGACCCGTTCCGGGATCGGCGGCTTCCCCGAGGGCTGGGCGCCCGGTGAGCATTGGCCCAAGGTATGGGCACGGCGCTTCGCCATCGATTTCAATGGCGGCGGCCTGTCCTTCCTGCCCGAAGGCACCGGCATCGAGCCGGTGGTGACCGTCACCGACGGCAAGGTGCAGGATTTCCACGTGCTCAAGATCGACGAGATCGGCGGCTACCGGGTGATCTTCGATTGGTACCCCACCAGCGACAAGGCCGATCCGGTGCAGATGCGCGCCTTCATCCGCACCCAGGATCGCGCCCTGAGCGAAACCTGGCTGTACCAGTATTTCCCGCCGGCCGCCGACCAGCGCCGTTATCCGGACTGGAAGCAGTCCTAAGCGACCGCTATGAAAAAGCCGCTGCGCCCTTTTGGCGCAGCGGCTTTTTTGTGTCCGAGAGCCGGACGGCTGGCGAGACGGCCGAGCTCGTCAGTCGGCCAGCACCACCTGATTACGGCCGCCGCGCTTGGCCCGGTAGAGCGCCGCGTCGGCCAGCCCATAGGCGAGCTCGAATTCGGTACCCGGTGGATTGAGACTGAGGCCGAAGCTGGCCGTCACCGGCGCCGGGCCGGTCGCCTCCTGGGCGATGCGCTGGCGCAGCCGCTCGGTCATGGTCAGGGCCTCGTCCCGTGCCAGGGTCGGCAGCAGCACGGTGAATTCCTCCCCACCCACCCGGCCGACGATGGCCGGCGCCTGGACGAGCTCCTGCAGGCAGCGGGCGATGGCCTGGATCACCCGATCGCCCGCGGGATGGCCGAGTTCGTCGTTGATGCGTTTGAAGTGGTCGATGTCCAGCACGATCATGGCGCCGCCGTTCCGCCGCAGGGCCTGACCGGCCTGGTCGATGACCGCGCCGCGATTGAGCACTCCGGTGAGGGCGTCATGGGTGGCCCGGTATTCCAGTTGCTGGGTGAGGGTCTGCAACTGCTGGTTGAGGGCGTTCATCTCGCGTTCGGCGCGGTCGCTGCGGGCGATCAGCCGGCGCGTCTCGCGCATCAGGCGTTCGAAATGCAGCGTCAGGTCGCCCAGGGCCGCCCGGTAGCGCTCGGCGTCGGCATCGTCGGCCACATAGAGGGCGCGCGCGGCCTGCAGCACCCCAGCCTCCTGCTCGAACAGGTCGGGACCGGGGTCGGCCGGGCTGTAGCGCCTGACGCTGGCGGTCATGCCGGCAGCTCGGGATGCTCGACGAAGGTCAGCGCCTGGAAGTCCAGTCGCAGCTCTTCGCCGAATTCCTGGATGGTCTCGTCCTCGGCGTCGTAGTACCAGTGCAGCTCCACCCGATTGCCGGCCTGGGCCGCCTGGTCCAGGGCGTCGAACAGGGTGAACAGCATCTTGGTGCTGGAGCTGTTGAAGTAGGCGAGGGCGACATGCACCCGGATGCTGGCGCCCTGGCGCTGGTCGAGATAGGCGCGCAGGGATTCGATCACCGGCAGGTAGAAGGCCGCAGCGTTTTCCGGAAAGGATTCGCCCTTGAGCCAGAGTTCGTCCTCGGTAAAACGGAAATCCACCTCTGGAGAGGTGGGCGTGGGAGCGATGAACATGGTGTCCATACGAAGTTGGAGCCCCTGATCAGATGATGGCTTTCAGGCAGAACAGGGTGGTGCCCGGCGTCTGCGTGGAGGGATGGAAGGCGAACTCCAGGGGCGCGCTGGCATCGCGCGCCATGGTCAGGAAGCCGAGGCCGGCACCCTTGCTGTCGACCGGGGTCTCGGCGCGCAGGGATTCGCGATAGGCCTGCTTGATCTGTTCCAGCGACATGCTGCACAGCGGCTCGAGCCGTGCGCGCAGGGCGTCGACTTTGTCGCTGGCGATGGGATTGGCACAGAGCATCTGGTAGTTGCCGTCCTGGCGGGTGATACAGACCGACCCCTGTCCCAGTTTGGCGTCCGCCAGGGCGTCCGGGGGCAGGGCATCGGCGGAATAGTGCAGGACGTTCTGTGACAGTTCGATGAAAGAGGAAAACAGCTTGCGCCGGGTGGCGCCGCTGATCCCTTCGAATTCCAGTTGCAGCTTCACCACCTCGGCCATGGCGGCGACGATGCCATGAGAGAAATAGCCGTGGTGATAGAAGATCACGTGCTGCTGTTGGGCGATTTCGAGAAAGGCGCCGTTCGCGGTAAAGGAGGCGGTCATGTCGGTCAGGCCACGCGAATGCAAAGGAAGGTGAGGTCGTCGCGGCGGAGTTCGTCGCCTTGCCAGCGGGCGAGGTCCGCGCTGAGTTGCTCGCAGAAGACGGCGGTGGGCGCCGTGCGCGATTCGGTCAACCGGGCCAGGGCGCGGCGCTTGCCATAGGAGGTGCGCCGCGGGCCGCCGATCTGGTCGATCAGGCCATCGGTGGTGGCGAACAGCAGGCTGCCCGGCTGCAACGGCAGGGTGGTGGCGGGCCAGCACTGCTCCAGTGGGCTGTCGGCGTAGCCGATGCCCAGGCGCAGTGGCGCCAGGGTCAGTACCTCGGCGGCGTCGGGCGCCAGCAGGTAGAGCGGCATGCGGGCGCCGGCGTAGGTCAGGCTGTGGCTACGGCTATCCACCCAGAAGCAGGCCAGATCCAGACCATCGTTGGACTCGGAGATACCGCCGGACTGCCCCAGCATCGCCTTGACGCTGCCGTTGATCGCCGCCAGCAGCGCCGAGGGATCGCGCGGCCCCAGCTGTTGCAGGGCCTGGGTCAGGGACGCCGAGGCGATCAGGGTCATGAAGGCGCCCGGCACGCCGTGGCCGGTGCAGTCGGCGATGGCGCCGAACCAGCCGTCCTCATGCTGGGCGAAGTGATAGAAGTCGCCGCCGACCACGTCGCGCGGTTCCCAGACCAGGGTGGCGTCCTGCTCCATCACCGCCAGGGCCTCGCGCGAGCTGCGCAGCATGGCCCGCTGGATGACGCTGGCGTATTCGATGCTGTGCATGATCTGGCGATTCTTCTCGGCCTGCAGGTCCGAGACGATGCGCATCAGCTGCACGCCCAGGCCGAGGCCGACGAAACGGCCCTCGCGGGTGACGATGAAGCCGTCGGCCAGCACCTTTTCGCCCACCTCGACGGTCCGGCGGGTCAGCTCCTCGATGGACAGGCCGGCGTCCACCACGAGCGGCTCCTTGTCCATGAAGGCGATGCAGCTCTTGCGATCATAGACTTCGCGGTGATACGGCTTGCTCATCTGCGAGAGGAAGATGTCGCGATTGATGAGCCCGATCGGCCGGTCGTGCTCGACCACCGCGAGACTGGTGATCTCGCGGCGTTCGTTGAACAGGTCCATGACCATGGCGTTGGTGTGCTCGGCCTCGACCGCGGGCCAGTGGGTGCAGAGGTCGAGGGCGCAGCGTTGGCCGGGGCGGGTGGCAGAGCGCGCGGAGGGCAGGGGAGCGGACGACATCGATACGAATCCGTTCTCGGGAGGTCGATGCAGCCTAGGGGCTCCGTGTTGAGCTTTGATGACAGGAGGTGGCCAGGCGCCAGCATCACGCTGGGCCTGGCCAGGGGGTGGGTCAGCCGGTCAGCACGCCCAGGGCTGCGCGCGTGAACGGCGGTGGCGGGACGGCATTGAGCACCGCGCCCTGCAACGCCAGACCGCTATGGGCGAACTGGCGCTGAGTCGCCTCGATCTCCTTGGCAGTGTTGCAGCCGTGGCGTGACACCAGCAGGCAGGTGCCGGCCTGGGCGGCCAGCAGCACGGCGTCGGTCACCGCCAGCACCGGCGGGGTGTCGAGGATGATCAGCTCGTAGTCCTGCTGCAGGCCGCGCAGCAGGTCGGTGCAGCGTGCGCTCATCAGCAATTCGGCCGGGTTCGGCGGGCGGATGCCGCCCACCAGGCAATCCAGGCCAGGTATCGCCGTGGGCTGAATCGCCTGCTCGGGGGTCGCCAGGCCGGCCAGCACCTCGGCGAGGCCCGGGCGGCGAGCCAGCTGCAGACGGCGGTGCAGGCGCCCACGGCGCAGGTCGGCATCCACCAGCAGCACTCGCGTTCCACCTTCGGCCAGCACCCGGGCCAGTTGCACGGCCACCGACGATTTACCGGCGGCGGGACTGGCACTGGTGATCAGCAGCAGGTCGTTGCGCGCCTCGGTGCGAGCGAAGGCCAGACTGGTGCGCAGGATCCGCAGGGCTTCCTGGTAGCCGCTGTCGAGCGGCGTCTGCAACGGTCCGCCGAGCTGGCGGCCTGGCGCCAGGGGCAGTTGCGCCAGCACCGGCAGGCCCAGATTCTCCAGGCCCTCGGCGTCCTCTATACCGCGCTCCAGGCTGGCGCGCAGGTATACCCAGGCGGCGCCGGCCAGGCAGCCGAACAGCAGGGCGCTAAGGATCAGCAGGGGCTTCTTCGGGTAGACCGGCGCAATCTGGGTGTAGGCGCTGTCGATGATGCGCACGTCGCTCACCATGCCCGCTCGCACCACCGACAACTCCTGGATGCGCTTGCTGATCAGCGCATAGACCTTATCCGCCGCCTCCACTTCGCGCTGCAGGCGCAGCACCTCCTGCTGGGTCTGCGGCAGCTGGCCCAGGCGCCGCTGCAGGACTTGGCGCTCGCGATTCAACACCTGGCGGCGCGCCAGCAGGGTCTGGTACAGCGGATGGGTAGTGGTGAAGCGCAGCGCCAATCCGAGGCGCTCCATCTCCAGGGCCGACAGCTGACCATCGAGCTCCACCGCCTGACGCAGCAGGCTGCGCCCCTCCGCGCCGATGGCGATGGAGCCCCGTTGCCGCTGGTAGCCGTCCAGGGCCTGGCGACCGGCACTCAGGCGCTGGTTCACCCGTGGCAGCTCCTGGCGCAGGAAGGCCAGTTGCTGGGTCGACTCGTCGGCATTACGGGTCACGTCCTGGCGCACATAGGCCTCGGTGATGCCGCGCAGGATACGTTGCGCCTGCTGCGCATCAGTACCCTGCAGCTTGATCGAGAGGATCCCCGAGCGCTTGCCGCGTTCGCTGACCATGAGGCGCTCCTGCAGCGCCTGAATGGCGACCCCACGACGCTGCTTGACCAGGATGAATTCGGTGCCCGGATAGGCGTGCAGCTGGGCGATGTCCAGCTGTAGCTCGCCGGCGCTGGCCGGCTGGCCCAGACGGCCCTCCAGCAGGCGTTTGCCCTGGGCATCGCTCAGCAGGAAGCGATCCGGGGCTTCGGCGGTGAGGGTCAGCGGCTGGCCATAGAGGGCAGCGGGTACGTTCAGGCTGGCGATGGCCAACTGCTCACCGCCCCAGCCGAACCGGGCGAGGCCGAAGCGCGGCGGGGCCACCGCGTCGCTGGTCCTTTCGTGGCGGCGAGCCAGCCAGTCGCCCAGCAGCGGCAGGCGCCGCGGGGTGACGCTCAGGTCCAGGCCCTCGGCGTCCACCACCTCGCCGACCACCCGCCGCGAGGTGAGCAGCTGCATCTCGGTGATGGCTTCCGGCGGCGGCAGGGGGCGGCCATTGTCGGACTCGTCCAGGCGCACGATGCCGCGCTGGTATTCGATCTGCACGGTCGCCACCGCCTGGTAACGCGGCGCGGCGAGTTGGGTATAGGCCACACCGAGCAGGGTGCAGAGGGCCACGCAAGCCAGCAGGCTGCGGCGATGGCGCCAGAGGGCGGCGCAATAGCGGGCGAAACCGATGTCCGCGGCCTGGGCGGCGGCGGGTGGAGACTGATGCGACTGGTCCATGCAGGAGCGGGCCTTGGGCAGGTACGGAAGAGGACAGCCGTCGCAGCCGATGCCTGTCCAGAAAGACAGCGATCGGCGAACCGGGGTCAGGATCTTCACACCAGGCTGGGCACAGCTGGAAACGCCAGGCGCTGGATCGGGGATCCGCGCCTTGTCGGCTGGAGTGCTGCGTCGACTCTAAGCGAAAGCAAAAGCCAAAAATGTGACACCCCGTGCAGAACGCGACGGATGCCGGCTTGGCAGCGTCAAGGTGCTAAGGCAGTCTTCTTTGCGACCTGTCATGCCTACCGACGACGCACCGTGGCAGGTCCTGTTCGTCGTCCCCACGCGGGTCGTCGAGCCAGTCTTCGTGTTGAGCGGCGTCGCCCCTCGCGACGCCGTGTTCCTGACGGCTTCTTGAATGTAGTCAGCGGTTGAAGCCCGGTTACCCGCCCGCGCGGCCTCCTTGGTCTGCGTGGGCGGTCTTGCACCGGTTGTACCAGGCCTGCGGAAGAGGGCGCCTGGTTCTTCACTGCCCTGGACGGCGTTCTCGACTGCATGGCTGTCAGGAGACAGGACAATGAGCGTGGTATCTGACGTTACCCATCCCGGAGTCGGGGTGGGACGGTGGCCGTTCTGGCTGGGCGGTCTGGCGGTCGGCCTGCTGTTGCTGCTGGCCCTGCTGTGGCGCCTGCCGGATTTTCGTGACGGCACCGGGGCGCAGAATCTCGAAGCCAGCTACCACGTCCTGCTCAGCCTCAATGCCCTGGACGAATCCGGCGTGGCCCGGCACTGGTGGTTGCCCACGGTGACCCTCGGCGGCAGTCACGACCGGCAGGTGTCCTGGGGTGCGACCATCCCTACCCATAGCGGCGACTACGTCTACACCAGCTTCAGCAGCTACGGCTTCCTGGCGGCCTATCTCGGCCTCAAGGCCGCGGGCCTCTCGCCTTCGCTGCACAGTCTCGCGCTGTTCAACGCCGCCCTCGGCGCCCTGACGGCGCTGCTGTTGTTTCGCCTGCTCTATCTGGTGCTGCGCAGCCATGGCGTCACCCGCGCCCTGGCCGCCACCAGCGCGGTGTTGAGCTGCCTGATCGCGATATTCAGCCGCGAGGCGCTGTTGTCCCAGGGCCTACTCTACTGGGTGCAGAGTTTCTACCAGGTGCTGCTGCTGGCCAGCCTGCTGACGCTCTTCCACTACCTGCAGGCGCCGGCGCGCCAGCGCAGCCGGCTCGCCTGGCTGCTGGCCGGGCTGGTGTGCTTTGGCGCCCTGACCGAATGGACCGGCTATGTCTTCGGCGGCGGGCTGGTCGCGCTGTTCTGGCTGCAGCGCCGGCAGCTGCCGGAAGGCCAGCGCCTGGCCTGGCGCCTGGCCTTCGCCACGGCGCTGGCCGGGCTGCTGGTGCTGCTGCACTACAGCCTGGCGGCGGGCCTGTTGCCGACGCTCAAGGCCTTTGCCCGACGTTTTCTCGCCCGCAGTCCGAACAATGCCCACCTGACTGACTTCCTTGCCGGCTATGGCCTGTCCTTCGGCCTGTTCCTGGCGGCCGTGGCCATTGCCCTGGGGGTGCTGGTCTGGAAGCGCCGGAGCCTGAGCTGGCCACGCAGCACCGGCCTGCTGCTGGCGGCCGCCAGCGTGCCGCTGCTGGAAAATCTGCTGCTGCTGCAGCACGCCACCCAGTTTTCCTTCGACCGACTCAAGTTCATCTTTCCGGCCGCGCTGCTGCTGGGGCTGGCCTTTGTTGCCCTCAAGACTCCGGGGCGCGCCCTGCTTGCGGTGCTGCTGGTGGCGGCCGCTCTGCAGAACGGCCAGACCTATCGCCAGGATCTCGCCGGCTATGCTGGTTGGAGCGCCATCGACCGGCAGAACCAGGCGCTGGTCGGTCTGGTGCAGGGCCAAGTCGCATTGGATTGCACCCTCATCTCCACCGACATGTCGGTGCGCGGCTACGCCAACCTGCTGTTCCACCGCAGCATCCACGAATTGCAGCGCCAGCCGCTGGACTACCACGGCGAGCCGGGGGCCTGTGGCGGACTCTATCTGGAAGGCCGGGATTTTCGCGTCGACCTGCCCGAATACACCCGCGCCCGCCTGAGTCTGGCGGACGGTCGCCAGTTGACCTACGCCAAGGTCGAGGGTGACTGGCGACTGCAATGAACGCCTTATCCATGAACACGCTGCGAGGAAACCGGGCATGCCGGGTACGCTGATCAATCGACTGAGTTTTCTGGCCCTGGGTGGCCTGATGGTCCTGCAGTTCGGCGTCTTCGAACAGAGCCCGACCAATCCGGTGGGCATCCGCTACGTGGGCGAAATGTACCTGGCGATCTGCCTGGGCTTCTTCGCGCTCTTCACCCTGAGCACCTGGCACCGGCCCCAGCGCGACTATCGCCTGCTGATGGGCTTCTGCCTGTTTTCCACGGCGGTGTTCGTCGGCCTCCCGGCGGTGTTCGCCCAGCTGTTCTGGGGGCAGCCGCTGGTCTATGGCCTCATCGAGGAGCGGCGCGTGCTCTACTGCTTCAGCGCCTTTCTGGTGCTCTACCTGGCCAAGCGGCTGAACGCCACCCAGTTCGAGAATCTGATCATCCTGGTGGGGCTGCTCTCGGCGCTGCTGTGCTGGCTGTCCTACTTCAAGATGCTGCCCGATCTACGCGAGGAGGTGAAGGATCTCAGCCGCCCCGGACGGGCGTCCACGGGCGCGGGCGCCATCTTCTTCGGCTACTTCATCTGCATCTACTTCGCCGGTCGTGGGCGTTCCTTCATCGACGGCCAGTTGCGGCCCAAGCTGCGTCACGGCCTGCTGGCGCTGTTCTTTCTGGCGACCATCGTGGTGGTGCTACAGACCCGCCAGCTGATCGTGGTCTGCCTGGTGTTCACCATCCTCGCCCTGCGTGCACGCCTGGTGGGGCCGGCACTGTTCGGCGCCATCATCATCGCGCCGCTGATCCTCTATCCGCACCTGCTGGAAACCCTCGGCTTCAACCTGGACTTCTATGCGCGCTCGGTGCAGGAAGGCCCCACCGACAACGTCCGGGAAAACACCATTTCCCAGATCATCAACCACCTGCAGCTGTACAACGGCCTGCCCAGCGGCAGCCTGAGCCTGATGTGGAACGACGGCTTCAAGCCGATCTTCGGCGACTACTTCTTCCTCTCCGACGTCGGCATCTTCGGCACCGTGTTCCGCTTCGGCTTCCTGTCCATCCTGGTCATTCCCATCGGCCTGGCGATCCACTACCTGGTGGCGCGCAAACTGAGCCGTGACCTGGAATTCACCCTGGCGGTGTTTCTCGCCTTCATGACCATCTGGCCGCTGCAGGGCCTGTTCGAATACCAGGGCACCGCGGCCCTGCTCTTCGTCATGCAGGCGCTGAAGACCTACCACGGCGCGCCCCAGTATGGGGTGGTGAGTCTGCCGGAGCGACCGGGGGCGCTGCCGCCCGGTCGCCAGGTCTTGCCGGTCTAGCAGCCGGTCAGGCGTTCCACCCGACGCTCGCCGGGAAAGAAGAAGGGCCGCAGGCGCACGCCCAGGCTGTTGCCGAAAAAGGCGGCTACCAGCCATAGCCAGCCATGCAGGCTGCCCGAGGCGATGCCGCTGAAGTAGGCGCCGATGTTGCAGCCATAGGCCAGCCGCGCGCCATAGCCCAGCAGCAGGCCACCCAGCACCGCCGCCACCAGCGACCGCGCGGGGATGCGCAGGCTCGGGGCGAAGCGCCCGGCGAGGCCCGCCGCGGCCAGGGCGCCCAGCATGATGCCGAGGTTCATCACGCTGGTGACGTCGAACCAGAAGGGCTCGGCCAGGGCCCGGGCATTGGCCGGTTGCTGCCAGAAGGCCCAGCCGGAGACGTCCAGCCCGAGCAGGCCGGCACCCTTGGCACCCCAGAGGGCGAAGGCCGAGGTGACGCCCCAGGGGCGGCCGGCCAGGGCCAGGGTGACGAAGTTGAGCACGGCCAGGGCGATGGCGCCCCAGACCAGCGGCCAGTTGCCGCGTAGTAGGCGCGCCGCGCCCTGGTGTTCACCGGGTACCGTGACTTCCAGGCTGCCATGGCGACGGCGCTCCAGCACCACCGTGGCCGCGGCGATCAGGGCGAACAGCGCCAGGCTGACCAGGATGCCGGGCAGCACGCCCAGGCGGGTCACCAGGGAGGTGGGTGGCAGGCTGGGCAGGGCGAACCACCAGCCCAGGTGCTGGGTGGCGATCAGCGAACCGATGACGAAGAACAGCAGGGTCACCAGCATCCGCGCATTGCCGCCGCCGGCGGTGAACAGGGTGCCGGAGGCGCAGCCACCGCCCAGTTGCATGCCGATGCCGAACAGGAAGGCGCCGATCACCACCGAGGTGGACAGCGGCGAGACGTTGCCACGGACCGCCTCACCGAACAGGCTGCCGGCACCGAGGACGGGAAAGAACAGCAGCACCGCCAGGGCCAGCATCACCATCTGCGCCCGCAGACCGGCGCCGCGACGGTCGAGGATGAACACTCGCCAGGCCGAGGTGAAGCCAAAGGCGGCGTGATAGAGGGTCAGGCCCAGGGCGCCGCCAAGCAGCAGCAGGAGCGCCTGTCGGCTACCCACGGCCTGGCTGAGAAAGACCATGCCCACGGCGAGCAGGCCGGTGGCCCAGAACGCCGCCCAGGGCAGGCGAGGAGAGGAGAACGTAGAGGTCTGCTGCATCATGGTTCCGGTAGCTTCGAACTAAAGTCCGACTATTTTAGTGGGACTTGTTCGGGAATCCCAGCGGACATCCGCTGCTGGTTGAATGAAAAGGTTACATCGATATAGCTAGAAGTTATTGATGGTTCAGGGCAGCCGTTTGCCGAGGGATGTGGTCAAAGCGGCCAAAGGAATCCTCTGGAGTCGCCGTGTCCGCTGTTGTCGCCCTGTCCGTTCCCGCTCTGCCCAGGCTGTCGCGACTACGCGGCTGGACCGCCCTCGCCGCTGCGCTGGTCCTGGCCGGTTGCAGCCTGACGCCCACCTCCCAGGGACCCACCCGCTCGCCAGCCGAGGTGCGTGCCGAGCTCCTGCGCCTGCTGCCCGCCAAGGTGGCGGATCGGCAGGGCTGGGCCAGTGACATCCAGACCGCCTTCAGCGCCCAGGGCCTCGAGCCCTCGACGGATAACCTCTGCGCTGTGCTGGCGGTGGCGGAGCAGGAATCCACCTACCAGGTCGATCCGCCGGTGCCGGGGCTGGGACGCATCGCTCGGGAGGAGATCGACAGACGCGCGGCGCGGGCCTATGTGCCCCAGCTGCTGGTGCGTACCGCGCTCAACCTCGACTCACCGACCGGCAAGACCTACGCTCAGCGCCTGGACAGTGCCCGTACCGAGCGCGAGCTGAGTCTGATCTTCGAAGACTTCATCGCCATGGTGCCCCTGGGCGGCCAGCTGTTCGGTCGCTTCAATCCGGTACGCACCGGCGGCCCCATGCAGGTCAGCATCGACTTCGCCGAAGCCCATGCCCGCGGCTATCCCTATGACCGCGACGGGTCCATCCGCCACGAGGTGTTCAGCCGCCGGGGCGGTCTCTATTTCGGCACCGCGCATCTGCTGGGCTATCCAGCGGACTATTCCACGCCGCTGTATCGCTTCGCCGATTTCAACGCTGGCTGGTACGCCAGTCGCAACGCGGCCTTCCAGAGTGCGGTGAGTCGAGCTACCGGGATGAAGCTGGCGCTGGACGGCGATCTGGTGGTGCCCGGCTCGCGCACCCAAGGCGAGACCGAGCGGGCGGTGAATCGCCTGGCGCCGGCCCTGGGCATGAGCGACATCGCCATCCGCCATGACCTGGAGGCGGGGGAGTCCGAAGACTTCGCCAAGACCGATCTCTATGCCAAGGTCTATGCGCTGGCCGAGCGCAAGGCCGGACGCAGCCTGCCGCGCGCCATGCTGCCGGGCATCACCCTGGAAAGCCCCAAGATCACCCGCACCCTGACCACCGCCTGGTTCGCCCAGCGAGTGGAAGAGCGCTGGCAGCGCTGCCGGGGCCGCGCCGCCCGCTGAGCGGGGCAGGGGGCCGAACGGCGCTTTCCGGGCGATGAGGGCCGGGGTGAACTATGGCAATTGGCCAGACTATTGCCCTACCATGGGGAGATGAAGCGGCCTTGTGCCGTACGGTTCTGGTGTAGTCCCTAGAGGTCCAGATGACCGATATCCCCGGCTCCCGGTTGACGCTCGTCGTCGACCAGCCCACCCCCTCGGCCCGCCATCGGCTGCCGCCCCGCGAACAGGCCAAGGCGCTGCGCCTGCTGCGCACCCTGGGCCTCGAGGCCGATACCCCGCCCGAACTGGTGCTGGCCTGGCTGGAACGCCGCGACGGCGGCTGCTCGCTGCCGGAAGCGGCGCGCCAGATCGGCCTGGGCAACTGGCTGGGGATCACCACCAGCCTGGCCGACCTCACCCAGAATCTGGCGCGCTTCGAAGCGGCCTATGCCCTGGACAGCGTGCTCGACTCCCTGACCACCCTGGTCGAGCAGTCGCCGCCCGAGTCCCGCTAGCTAGAGCCCGGCACCGCGGATATTGACGTAGAGGCTATACAGCGAGTGGGAGCCGGCCATGAACAGCCGGTTGCCCTCAGGTCCGCCAAAGCACAGGTTGGGGCAGCGTTCCGGCAGGTGGATATGCCCCAGCGCCTTGCCGCTGGGATCGAACACCCGCACGCCATCGAGCACCTCGGGCTTGGCCGCCGGGGCGCCACTGCTGCCCCAGCCGCACCAGAGATTGCCCGCCACGTCGCACTTGATGCCATCCAGGGCGCCATACTCCAGCGCCTCGATATGCTTGCGGCGTTCGCCCAGGCTACCGTCGTCCTTGACGGTATAGGCCCACACCAGGCGATTGGGCTTAGCGCGGCCCTCGACCACATAGAGCAGTTTCTCGTCCGGTGAGAAGGCCAGGCCATTGGGGCCGTTGAGATCGCCGATGACCCGGGTCACCGCCAGGCTTTCGCCGTCGATGCGATAGACCGCATCGGGCTGCTCGGTCTTGACCCTGTGGCCCTCGTAGTCGCTGTTGGCCTGGAACGGCGGATCGCTGAACCAGATGGAGCCGTCGCGCTTGACCACCACGTCATTGGGCGAATTGAACGGCTTGCCTTCGAAGTTATCGGCCAGCACCGTGAGGCGGCCATCGTGCTCGGTGCGGGTGACCCGCCGACCGAGACCGTGGGTGGTGGAGCCTTCGCAGGCGATCAGTCGACCCTGACGGTCGCGGGTCAGGCCGTTGGAGAAATTCGACTGGGCGCGATAGGTGTCCAGCCGGCCGCTGACTTCATCCCAGCGGATGATGCGGTTGTTGGGGATGTCGCTCATCAGCAGGTAGTTGCCGTCGCCGATCCACACCGGCCCTTCGGCCCAGCGCAGACCGGTGGCCAGGCGTTCGACGCTGGCATTGAACAGGCGCAATTCCAGAAAGCGATCGTCGAGGATCTCGATGAGCGGATCGGGATAGCGTTGGCTCAGGGGTTCGGCGGCGCGGGCGAGACCGGGCAGCGTGAGGGCGGCGCCGCAGACCAAGCCGCCCTGGAGCAGCCGGCGACGGGACAATGGCCGGGCGAGACCCGGGTAGGAGTCGTGCATGGGTAGGTCCTTGATTGTTTTTGTTGGACGAGACAAGACGATACGCATCAGCCCGCTGAGACAGGCTAATCGTATGACATCATATGTCTTGTGGTGGGTCGCGCCAACCCGAATGCTGGCCTAGTCGGCGTCCAGCACCAGGCAGGTACGGCCACGGCCCTGACGCTTGGCCTGATAGAGGCGGCGATCGGCTTCGTGCAGGAACCCTTCGAGGTCGTTGGCGAGGCCGCTGAAGACCCCCGCGCTGAACGACAGCGGCGGCGCGCCCGGGGCATAGGCCTGGGACTGGCAGTAACGTCGCAACAGGTCCAGCGCCTGCAGCAACTGCTCTGGTGGCATGCGGCTGACCAGGGCGAATTCCTCGCCGCCCAGGCGCCCGGTCAGGTCCTGGGGCAAGGTGCGGGCCAGCGCCTGGGCGAAGACCACCAGGGCGCTGTCGCCGCTGGCATGGCCGTGTTCGTCGTTGATGCGTTTGAAGTGATCCAGGTCGAGCATGGCCACGCTCAGGGTGTGACCCTCGCGCTCGGCCTGGCGAAACCACTCCTGGGCCTGATCCTGGAAGGCACGCCGATTGCGCAGCCCGGTGAGGGAGTCGTACTGGGCGGCATGGGTGAGGGCGCGCATGAGATCCCGCCGCTCCAGGGTCGAGACCACCCGGCAGTTGAGCTCCTCGGGGCAGAAGGGCTTGCGCAGGAAGTCGTCGGCGCCCTGCTTGATGAACTTGGCGCTGAGCGAGCCCTTTTCGTCGGCCGACAGGCCGATGATGCTGAGGTCGTGGCGGCGCAGCTTCTGCCGCAACAGCTGCACCAGTTCGAAACCGCTCAGGCCGGGCATGCTGTGGTCCACCACCAGCAGGTCGATGTCCGGCTGCTCCTCCAGCAGGCGCAGGGCTTCGTTGCCGTCGCAGGCATCCAGCAACTGGTAGCGGTGGGGCGTCAGCACGTGGCGGATGTAGTTGCGGGTGGCGTCGGAGTCCTCGGCGATCAGAATCTTCACCGCGGTATTGCTATCCAGCCGGCGCAGCAGGCGGAAGGCGAATTCGTAGGAGTACTGACTTTCCTTGAGCACATAGTCGACCACGCCCTTGGTTAGCAGGTCATCGCGCCGGCGTTCGTCGTAGGAGCCGCTGAGGACGATGCAGGGCAGGCGATAGCGCAACACCAGGTCGACGCTTTCGCCATTGGGCGCATCGGGCAGGTTGAGATCCACCAGGGCGGCGAAGAACAGATTGGCCGAGGTGTCCAGCATCAGCTCGGCTTCGGCCAGGGTGGCGCAGAACACCGGCTCGAAGTCGCGCTGCTGACGAAAGAGGTGCGCCAGAATCTTGAGGACCATGGGGCTGTCTTCGATGACCAGGATGGAGCGCACCGGTAACTCCTGCAGGACAAAGATCAGCCGAGAACTTGTCTGGCGTCAGATGAAGCGATCATTCGCCTCTGCGTATCGGCCAAAGGATCGACGACTTGAATGGTCGCCGATCCTTTCTGGATCAGCTGTCCTGCCGGCCTTCCAGTTGACGATGTCGGGGCAGGCGCAGGGCGTCGTCGCGCGGCAACGGGCGGCTCAACAGGTTGCCCTGCACCTTGTCCACCTGCAGGGCCTTGAGCGTCTGCAGTTCGGCAAGGGTCTCCACGCCCTCGGCGATCACTTCCTTACGTGTCTCGCGGGCAAAGGCGATGATCGCCGAGGCCAGCGCCCGGCGTTCGGCGTCGCTGTCGATGTCACGGACCAGGCTCATGTCCAGCTTGATCATGTCCGGACGCAGCCTAAGGATGTGCCTCAGGCTCGAATAGCCGGCGCCGGCGTCGTCGATGGCCAGGCGCACGCCCTGGGCCCGCAGCGGTCGCAGCTGGGCGTGGAGGGCGTCGTAGTCGTCGACTTCGGCGTGCTCGGTGATCTCCAGCACCAGCCGGCCCGGCGGATTGCCCGCCAGCAGCACGGGCAGGCGGCCGGCCAGGATGGTCTGGGGTGAACAATTCATGGTCAGGTAGCTGTCGTCGGGCAGACTCTGCAGCCCCTGCAGGGCAAAGCGTATGGCGCATTCTTCGAGCTCGTCGCCCAGACCGATGGCGCTGGCTTCGGAAAACCACAGGTCCGGGCTGCGCTGCGGCGGGCAGTGGAAACGCGACAGCGACTCCCAGCCAGCGATGCGCAGATCGGCGAGATGATAGATCGGCTGGTAGACGATGCTGGGTTGGTGCGCAGCTACCGCGCCCTGGATGCGCTGACGCATCTCGACCTGGCCGCGGCGACTGGAGACGTCCAGGCTGAGGCGATCGGCCACCAGTTCGGCGAAGGTCCGCACCAGTTCCAGGTCACGGGGACTCAAGGTTGGATCAGGCTGGTACTTGAAGCAGCAGAAGGTGCCATAGAGCTCGCCATCGTTGAGCCGGACGGGCACGCTCAGGTGCGCGCCGATGGGCACGGCGCGGGTTTCCGGAATCAAGCGGGTGGCGCCGACGGCGCGGGTGTCGGGGATGAGTTCAGGCAGATGGCCGGTCACCACCTGCTGGCAATAGCCCTGGCTGAGCGGCAGGGCGTCGCCCGCCTTGATCGGTGCATCGGGCGCGGCATCGACGTTGCGAAAGACCCGATCCTGCTGACGAAATTCGGCCAGAAAGGCCACGTCCATATCCAGATGGGTGCGCAGCGCGTGCAGCACCTTGTCGATGCAGCCCTGGCTGCTCAGGGTGCCGGTATCCAGGCCAACGACATCCAACAACTCGGTACCTGATTCCCTCATGTCCTCACTCCCGGGAAACTACGACCTGAACCAGTGTAGAGCCTGGAATGAATTTGTCAGTCAAATGACCTCATCTGTATGGCTTAAGCCTGTTCGGCGTACCAGGCCTCGAAGGCGGGCAGGGCCATGGGGCGGGCCAGCAGATAGCCCTGGACCTCATCGCAGCCGGCTTGCTGCAGGAAGGCCAGCACCTCGGGGGTCTCTATCCCTTCGGCGACGTTGCGATAGCCCAGCTTGCCGATCAGTGCCAGCAGCGCCCGGACCACCTCCTGCTTGCGTGAATCCTGGGGCAGGTCGTGGATCAGCGAGCGATCGAGCTTGACGCTGGTGACCGGCAATTCGTAGAGGTAGGCGAAGTTGCTGTAGCCACTGCCGAAGTCGTCGATGGCGATTTCCAGGCCCAGCTCGCGCAGGGCATGCAGCTGGGCGATGGCCTCCGGATTACGTCTCAGCCATTCGCCTTCGGTGATCTCCACCTCCAGCCGTCGTGGATCGACGCCCTGGCGCTGGCAGGTCTCGCGTAGCAGCCCCACCAGATCGCCTTCGTCGAAATCCCGCGGTGACAGGTTGAGCGACAGCCTTCCCTGGTAGCGGCTGTCCCAGCGCGCCAGCTGGGTGACGGCGGTGCGGATCACCCAGCGGGTGACGCTGTGGATCAGTGCGGTCTTCTCGATGGCCGGAATGAAATCGCCGGGCGCGATGGGGCCGAGTTGCGGATGCGTCCAGCGCAACAGGGCTTCGGCGCTGCACAGCCGGCGCCCGGGCAGTGCCAGGCGCGGCTGGAAGGCCAGGCTGAAGTCGCCGCGTTCGAGGGCCTCGGGAAGCTGCCGGACCAGTTGGAAGATCCGCTGGAAGGCTTCGTCCAGGGGGCGCTCGTAGAGTCCCCAGTGGCGGGGGCTCAGGGCGGCCTGGTTGACGGCTACCATGGCCTTGCGCAGCAGGTCGCGCACCTCGCCCGGTTTGAGCTCGAAGGGCACCACGCCGGCCTTTACCGGCGGATCGATGGGAATCCGGTCGGCCTGGACCGGGGTCCGCAACTGGGCGATCAGGGCTTCCAGCAGCGGCGGGTAGTCGTAGTTCGCGGGCAACAGAAAGGCGAATCTCTTGGTGTCCACGTGATAGACCTTGGCCCGCTCGCTCAGGGCGTCGCACAGGCGCAGGGCCAGGCTGCGCAGAAAGGTCTCGAAGGGCCACATGCCCTGGGCCAGGACCAGCTGCTCCTTCCAGTGGGTTTCCAGCGGATCCACCAGCACCAGCAGGCGCGCCTCGCCGGGATGGAGTTCGGTCAACTGGGCCACATCGGCTTGGAACTGCTGCCGATTGGGCAGGCCGCTGACCGGATCGCGCCGGCGCAGGTGCTGACGCAGGACGATGAGTCTCATCACCTGGGCGGCGAAATCGTCCAGGCGCTTGCGTTCCGTCGCCGTCAGCTCGCGCGGTTGGTTGTCGAGGATGCAGAGGCTGCCGATGGCATAGCCGGCCTCGGTGACCAGGGCCGAGCCGGCATAGAAGCGCACCAGCGGCGCCTTGACCACCAGGGGATTGTGGCTGAAGCGGGTATCGCAGCGGGCATCGTTGATCTCCATCCGGCCATCCGCGGCCTGGATGGTGTGGGCGCAGAAGGCGTCCTCGATGGGCATCTGCGCCAGGTCGAAGCCGACGCGGGCCTTGAACCACTGGCGATCGCGATCCACCAGGCTGATCAGCGCGGTCGGCACATTGAAGCTGCTGGCGACCAGTTCGCAGAGGCGGTCGAATTCCTCCGCCGGCGCCGAGTCGAGCAGCTCCAGGGCATGCAGGGCGTTGAGGCGGTCATCTTCGTACTTCAAGGGATCGGCCATCGGACTAGCTCAAGAGAATCGACAGGCCTGGCAGGAGATCCAGGCGCAGCTTGGAAGACCGGAGCGCCAGTCGAGCCGGACGAGCGGCTGACAAGAGGCGGGCTGACTGAGGGTATCGGCTGCAAATCATAAGACTTTAGCTGTTTCTCGCGTCTGCACGTCCTGCAAACCTTAACGCGGCTGCACGTCGATCGCGAGTCCTGGTCGAACGCACAACCTCCGCCGAGTAGCGACCATGACCCTGACCTGCCTGTTCGACATCAACGAGACCGTGCTGGACCTGTCCGCGCTGGACGGCCTGTTCACCGAGCTGTTCGGCGACCCCCAGAGCCGCACGCTATGGTTCGCCCAGACCCTGCAGAACGCCATGACCGCCGAGCTCTGCGGCCGGCACGCGCCCTTCGAGGCCCAGGGCCAGGCGGCGCTGGACATGATCGCGGCGCGGCTCGGGCGTACGCTGGCCGCAGCGGACAAGCAACGTGTCGCCGATGCGCTCAAACGGCTGCCCGCCCATGCCGATGTCCGTGCGGGCCTCGATTTTGCCCGCGCGCAGGGCGTGCGCTGCATCGCCTTCTCCAACAACGCCCGTGCCGCCACCCAGGCGCAGCTGGAATACGCCGGCCTGAGCGATGCTTTCGCCGATACTCTCTCGGCCGAGGACGCCGGCGCCAGCAAGCCGGTCACGGCCACCTATCGCCAGGCCGCCGCCAGCCTGGGTCAACCCACCGAGGGCCTGTGGCTGATCGCCGTCCATGCCTGGGACATCGCCGGCGCCCAGGCTGCCGGGTTCAGGGGTGCCCTGCTGCAGCGGCGTCCCGACCAGGTGGCCAATCCTCTGGCGCCGCCCCTGGTGACCGCCGGCACGCTGCAAGAGGCAGTGGCGCGCATTCTGGCGCACGAGGGCCGCAGCTAGCGGCCTGGCATGCTAACGTCCGCGCCATCACCGGCCGGATGCCGGTTTTTCCAGACCGTGAGAGTCGCTTTGCCATGATGGATACCCTAGCCCGGCTGCGTGCCGGCGAACTGGCCGGGGCCACGCGCCTGACCCTGCGCGCCGACCTGACCGAATTCCCCGAAGAGCTCTATAGCCTGGCCGACAGCCTGGAAATTCTCGACCTGTCGGGCAATCGGCTGACCCGCCTGCCCGCCGACCTGGGCCGACTGCACCGGCTGCGCATTCTCTTCTGCTCGGGCAATCCCTTCACCGAGTTGCCGGAGGTGCTAGGTACGCTACCCAACCTGGAGATGATCGGCTTCAAGGCCTGCCAGCTGGAGCGGGTGAGTGCTGCGGCCCTGCCACCGCGCCTGCGCTGGCTGATCCTGACCGACAACCGCATCGCCGAGGTGCCCGCCGCCCTGGGTGAACGACCGGCGCTGCAAAAACTGATGTTGGCCGGCAACCGGCTGGAGGCTTTGCCGGCGAGCATGGCCGACCTGCACCAGCTGGAGCTGCTGCGGCTGTCGGCGAATCGCTTCGCGGCGCTGCCCCCGGCCATTCTCGCGCTGCCCCGGCTGACCTGGCTGGCCTATGGCGACAATCCCCTGGGGGCCGAGCGCGAGCGCGCGGTGCGCACCCAGGCGGCGCGGCAACAACGCATCGCCTGGAGCGACCTGACGCTGGGCGAGCGGCTGGGGGAGGGCGCCTCCGGCATCATCCACCAGGCGCGCTGGCAGTCGCCCACGGGGCCGCGCGAGGTCGCCGTCAAACTGTTCAAGGGCAGCATGACCAGCGATGGCACCCCGGAAAGCGAAAGCGCCGCCAGCCTCAGCGCCGGCACCCATCCCTGGCTGATCGGCGCCCTCGGCGATCTGGCCGAGCATCCCGAGCAGCGCAGTGGCCTGGTGCTGGAGCTGGTAGAGCCGGCCTTCGGCAACCTGGCCGGGCCGCCCAGCTTCACTACGTGCAGCCGTGACGTCTATCCGGAAGACACCCGCTTTACCGCCGCCGCCGTACGTGAGATGGCCGGCGGCATGGCCAGCGCCCTGGCGCACCTGCACGGACATGGCCTGGTCCACGGTGACTTCTATGCCCACAACATCCTCTGGGACGGTGGCGCGCGCTGCCTGCTGGGCGACTTCGGGGGCGCCTCGCTGCTCCCTGAGGACGCTGCGCAGGCCGCGCGCCTGCAGCGCTTCGAGAGTCGTGCCTTCGGCATCCTGCTGGAAGAGTGGTTGACGCGGTGCAGCGAGCCGGTCGATCCAGCGTTGGCGGCCCTGGCCGCGGAGTGCCAGCAACCCGATCTTGATGCGCGCCCCCTGCTGGCCGAGGTGGCGCAGCGGCTGCAGGGCTAGTCCAGCGCCCAGTCCACGGCGGCCAGGGCATGCAGCCGCGTGGTGTCGAACAGCGGCACCGCGCTGTCGCTCTGGTCCACCAGCAGCATGATCTCGGTGCAACCGAGCACGATGCCTTCGGCCCCCTGGGCGACCAGCTCGGCGATGATCGCGCGATAGGCTGCCCGCGACTCGGGGCGCACTTCGCCACGTACCAGCTCGTCATAGATGACGCGATGCACGGTCTGGCGCGCGGTCGCTTCGGGCACCAGGACCTCCAGACCGAAGCGCGCCGTCAGCCGCTCGCGATAGAAGGCCTGTTCCATGGTGAAGGCGGTGCCCAGCAGGCCGATGGTCCGCAGGCCCCGGGCGCGGATCGCCGCACCCGTGGGGTCGGCGATATGCAGCAGCGGCAGCGCCGTGGCTGCCTCGATCTCCGTTGCCAGGCAGTGCATGGTGTTGGTACAGAGCACCAGCGCCTCGGCACCGCCGGCGGCCAGTTGCCGCGCATGGCCTTGTAGACGCTGACCAAGCGCCGTCCAGTCGCCGGCATGCTGCAGGGCGGCGATCTCGGCGAAATCCACCGACAACAGCAGGCAGGCTGCTGAATGACTGCCGCCCAGCCGGCGCCGGACCTCTTCATTGAGGATGCGATAGTAGTGAGCCGAGCTTTCCCAGCTCATGCCGCCCAGCAGGCCAAGGGTGCGCATGGCGTGTCTCCCGTTATTCGCGAGGGCTTATCTTGCCTGGCAGGCAGGGCCTCTGAAGAGAGGCAGTCGCGACCGGATCTAGGCATACAGTGGTCCTCGCCGCGGCTTTGGCCGGGCAGGTGGCGACTGCACTGGCTTCCGCTACGCTTCAAGGGGGCACTCCCGGCCCTGGAGGTGCTCGTCATGCTCAAAGCGTTGCTCACCGCGGTAGCCCTGACCCTCTTCGCCGCCGCCAGCGTCCAGGCGGCGCCCTGCCGCGATGCTCACGGCAAGTTCGTCAAATGCGACACAGCCAAGACCAAGGCGGCGCAATGCAAGGACAGCCAGGGCAGATTCGCCAAGTGCGGCGCACCTGGGGCCACGCCGGTCGACTAGAGGCGGCCATCCGGACGCCACGCGGGGCCTTGGCCGTGACGCCTCGCCTGACGTCACCAGCGGCGTCTGCCAGCGCCTAGCATGAGGGCCGCTAGTCCTTTTCCGCCGAGCCCGGCTCCGACCAGGCGCGATGACGCTCGGCCTTCTGGGCTTCGCTTTCCACCCGATTGAGCACCTCGCCCTCGTGCTGCACCTCGGGGCCGCCGCCATAGACATGGTCGAGGCCCTGCATCAGGGCGGCGTAGCCCTGGGCGGCCACCTGGACCGGATCGTTCTTGGGCCCGGCACCCACACTGGTGTCGTCCTCGCCGGCGCGGTGGAAGAAGTTGGTATCGGTCTGGCCGGGCATGAGTACCGTGAGGGTCACGCCGCTGTCCTTGAGTTCGTTGCGCACGGCGAAGGCGAAGGAATTGATGAAGGCCTTGGAAGCGCCGTAGACGGCCTCGAAGGGAATCGGCGCGGTGGCCGAGATGGACGAGGTGAAGAGCACCCGGCCGCGACCGGCGGCGACCATGTCCGGCAACACCAGCTTGGCCAGGTGCACGGTGGACATCACATTGAGCTGAATCAGCGCCATCTCGTCTTCCAGCCGCGTCTGGCCAACGAAGGCGCCGCCTAGGCCGACGCCGGCGTTGAGCACCACGACGTCCAGCGGACGGCCCTGGCGGCGCAGGAATCTATAGGTCTCTTCCACGCCTACGGCGGTGCGCAGATCGGCCGCATGGCTCCAGACCTTGACCCCCAGGGCACGCAATTCGCGCTCGGCGGCGTCCAGCCCATCACCGCGGGAGACCAGCAGCAGATCGTGGCCATGACGGGCCAGCTGCTTGGCCAGTTCGAAGCCGATGCCACTGGAGGCACCGGTGACGGCGGCCAGTGGCCGGGTAACATTGCTCATGCGGAAATCCTCTGCAGACCTGGTGTAGCTGGGATCGTCGCGGAGGGCTGGTGCTCCCCGCGGCCGACGGTTGACCCCTGACGGCATGGCATAATCGCCAGGCCGTCTGGAGGAGACAAGCGATGCAACCCGCGGATCTGGAAGCCCTGGTGACCTGGACCATGCCCTATGGCAAGTACGCCGGCCGCCTGCTGGCTGACCTGCCGGGCCACTACCTCAACTGGTTCGCCCGTAGCGGCTTTCCGCCCGGTGAACTGGGCCGGCTGCTGGCGCTGATGCAGGAGATCGACCACAACGGCCTCAAGCCGCTGCTCGATCCGCTGCGCCGTCGCCGTTAGTCCGCCGCGCGATGCATGTCGACATGGGGGATGCCGTCCTCGTCGTATACCCCTGAACAGGGCGTGAAGCCATAGCGGCCATAGTAGGCCTGCAGATGAGCCTGGGCGGAGAGGAACAACGAACGTCCGGGCCAGCGCTCGGCGCAGACGCGCAAGGCTTCCGCCAGCAATAGATGGCCCAGACCGCTGCCGCGGCCCTCGGGGGCGACGATCACCCGACCGATCACCACTTCATCGCGTACGGAGCCCAGCAGGCGCAGGTAGGCGTGCAACTGGTCGTCGCGCCAACCGAACAGGTGCCAGACGTCGTCTGCTAGATCCAGGCCGTCGGGATCGGGATAGACGCACTGCTGCTCCACCACGAAGACCCGGGCGCGCAGCACCAGGGCGGCGTAGAGCTCGGCGGTAGTCAGCGCCGGGGCGGCGCGGCAGATCCACTGGATGGCCATGCTCAGTCCTTGCGCCGGCCGAACATGAAGCGGAAGCGATTGCGATTGAGCAGCACGTAGCCGGTCAACTGCAGCCCCGCTGCGAACAGCAGGCTGCGGATCGCGCCGGGGTCGGCAGGGCGGGGCCCCTGGTAGAGACCGTAAAGGGCGAAGGCCACGCCCAGCAGGCCGAGGATGAAGAAGACCAGACCTATCTTGGTCAGGCGGGGAAGGGTGCGCAGATTCATGGGCGTATCGTCGAAGGCAAAGGCCGCCACGCTAACTGTCCGCGCCGGGCTTGTCGAGCCGATAGGCAGCCGCGGCGGACTGGTCTAACGTGGCCTGATGACTCTGCAAGCGGGAGAGAGCCCGTGTTCAGCCATGTACAGGTAGGCGCGCGCGATCTGGAGCGCCTGATCGAATTTTACGACAGCGTTTTGCACGAGCTCGGCCTGGTGCGGATGCCGCTGGAAGACGACGGCGGCCCGCCCGGTTGCGGCTGGCAACGCCCGGGGCGGGCCTGGCCGCAATTCTATGTGCAACTGCCGTTCAACGGCCTGCCGGCCTCCTGGGGCAATGGCGTCCAGGTGAGCTTTGCCGCGCCTACCCCCGCGGCGGTGGAGGCGGCCTGGCACCGCGCCCTGCAACGGGGCGGCAGCGACGAAGGCGCGCCTGGGGTACGGCCAGGCTATGGCCCGGATTTCTATGCCGCCTATTGCCGGGATCCGGAAGGCAACAAGCTGTGTTTCGTGCATGCCGAGGGGCTCGCCGCCGCCTGCGACTAGCGTGCGATCCGGCGGTCCGGCGATTTGGCAGTCCCTCGCTCAGACGTTGGCCGCCAGGGCGACGGCATCGGTGCGCGCCGCCATGATGAAGTCGTTGCGGTGCAGGCCGCCGATGTTGTGGGTCCACCAGCTCACCGTCACGCCGCCCCACTCGGTGAGCAGGGCCGGGTGATGGTCTTCGTCCTGGGCTTCCCGACCGACTCGGTTGGTGAAGTCCAAAGCTTCGAGAAAGTTGCCGAACGCATAGCGGCGTTCCAGTCGCGCAATCCCCTCGCGTTCCACCAGCGTCCACCCCGGCACGGCCTTGAGCAATTCACTGCTGGCGGCCGCGCTCAGGGCCGGCTCGCTGGAGCGGCAGGGGACGCAATGGGAATGGGCGAGATCGGCCATGAGGCGCTCCTTGGGAAAGAAAGTCATGAAGGGGCAAGGGTAACAGACCCATCGGTCAGCTCCCGGCGCCCCGTCCGACCATGGTCGAATGGTCCGAAATCGATGCGCGCCGTACAACGGAAGGCAACAAGAACAACAGTTTCCCGCCGAGGAGATCGTCCCATGAGTGCCGCCTTCTACCCGGTCCGCGCGGAAGTCGCTTCCCGGACCCTGACCGATGAAGTCACCTATCGTCGCCTGTACCAGCAGTCCATCCTCAACCCCGATGGCTTCTGGCGCGAACAGGCCCAGCGCCTGGACTGGATCAAGCCCTTCAGCCGGGTCAAGCAGACCTCCTTCGACGATCATCGCGTCGACATCCAGTGGTTTGCCGACGGCACCCTGAACGCCTCCTACAACTGCCTGGATCGCCACCTGGAAACCCGTGGCGACCAGACCGCCATCATCTGGGAAGGCGACGATCCGGCCGACAGCCGTCACATCACCTACCGCGAACTGCATCGCGAGGTCTGCCAGCTGGCCAACGCCCTGCGTGGCCAGGACATCCACCGCGGCGACGTGGTGACCATCTACATGCCGATGATCCCCGAGGCCGTGGTCGCCATGCTGGCCTGCGCGCGCATCGGCGCGGTGCACTCGGTGGTGTTCGGCGGCTTCTCCCCCGAATCCCTGGCCGGCCGCATCAGCGACTGCCAGTCCAAGCTGGTGATCACCGCCGACGAAGGCGTGCGCGGCGGTCGCAAGATTCCGCTCAAGGCCAATGTCGACGAAGCCCTGACCAATCCGGCCACCCATTCGGTGCACAAGGTGATCGTCTGCAAGCGCACCGGTGCCGACATCGCCTGGCACCGCCACCGCGACGTCTGGTACGAAGAGATCACCTCGGTGGCCCCGGAACACTGCGAGCCCAAGGAGATGTCCGCCGAGGCGCCGCTGTTCATCCTCTATACCTCCGGCTCCACCGGCAAGCCCAAGGGCATCCTGCACACCACTGGTGGCTACCTGACCTATGCCGCCCTGACCCACGAGCGGGTCTTCGACTATCGCCCCGGCGAGGTCTACTGGTGCACGGCCGACGTCGGCTGGATCACCGGTCACAGCTACATCGTCTACGGCCCCCTGGCCAATGGCGCCACCACCCTGCTGTTCGAGGGCGTGCCCAACTACCCGGACGTCACCCGCATGGGCCAGGTGGTGGACAAGCACCAGGTCAACGTCCTCTACACCGCGCCCACCGCCATCCGCGCCATGATGGCCCAGGGCGATGCCGCCATGCAGGGCGTCGACGGCAGCAGCCTGCGCCTGCTCGGTTCGGTGGGCGAGCCCATCAATCCCGAGGCCTGGCACTGGTACTACAAGACCGTGGGCCAGGAGCGCTGCCCCATCGTCGACACCTGGTGGCAGACCGAGACCGGCGGCATCCTTATCAGCCCGCTGCCCGGCGCCATCGGCCAGAAGCCCGGCTCGGCGACCCGTCCCTTCTTTGGCATCCAGCCGGCGCTGGTGGACAACGAAGGCAACCTGCTCGACGGCGCCGTGGAAGGCAACCTGGTGATCCTCGATTCCTGGCCGGGCCAGTCGCGTTCCATCTATGGCGACCACGACCGCTTCGTCGACACCTACTTCAAGACCTTCAAGGGCATGTACTTCACCGGTGACGGCGCCCGCCGCGACGAAGACGGCTACTACTGGATCACCGGTCGCGTCGACGACGTGCTCAACGTCTCCGGCCATCGCATGGGCACCGCCGAGATCGAGAGCGCCCTGGTGGCCCATCCCAAGGTCGCCGAAGCCGCGGTGGTGGGCATGCCCCATGACCTCAAGGGCCAGGGCATCTATGTCTACGTCACCCTCAACCAGGGCGAAGAGGGCAACGAGGCCCTGCGCCAAGAACTCAAGCAGTGGGTACGCAAGGAGATCGGCCCCATCGCCACGCCCGACGTCATCCAGTGGGCGCCGGGGCTGCCCAAGACCCGTTCCGGCAAGATCATGAGACGCATCCTGCGCAAGATCGCCGTGGGTGAATACGACTCGCTCGGCGACATCTCCACCCTGGCCGATCCGGGGGTGGTGCAGCATCTGGTCGGTACCCATCAGCAGATGAGCCAGGCCGTCGCCTGATCATCGTCCACCAGCAGCCGCCCGCGTCCGTCTCCGGTCGCGGGCGGTTCGTTTTTGGCATCCCTGTAAAGACTTGTCGCCAGGGCAGAAGCCCTGGCCAGCCAGGCGGGGCTAGAATCGCGCCAGCCAGCGGACCGGAGGGCGCATCGGTCCGCTACCCGGGCAAAGGCTGGGACAGGGGCACTACTCCGGCGTACCATGCGTGCCACCCCACAAGGGTTTCATGGCGCGCGGTCCCGGATCGGTCCGCCCCCGCCGCTCTCGACAGGAAGCCAGACGTTAGATGACCATCCGCATCGCCTTTCTGCTGTGGCCCGACGTTCGTCCGCTGACCGTGGGCCTGGTCGAGGAAGCGCTGGAACTCGCCTCTCGCCATTCGAGCGATACGCCCTACGAGGTGCGCTTTCTGCAGGCCGGCAGCGAGTTGCAGCCGCGGCTGCCGGGTGGCCATTGGGAAGGGCAGCTGGAGCGCCTGGATCGCCTTTTCGTGCTGGCCGACGAACCTTCGCCGACGCTGCCGCCACCCCTGGCCGCGGCTCTGCGTCAGACCGCCCGGGCCGGAGTGGTGCTGGGAGGCTTTTCCGCCGGGGTGCACATCCTCGCCCAGCTCGGCCTGCTCGACGGTCATCGCGCCGCCGTGCACTGGCGCTGGCTGGAGGAATTCAGCGAGCAGTTTCCCAAGGTCATCGCCACTCACCACCTCTATGAGTGGGACCGCGATCGCCTGACCGCCTGTGGCGGCCTGGCCATCCTCGACCTCCTGCTGGCGATGATCGGCCGCGATCGCGACGCCGAGCAGGCCGGTACCATCGCCGAGGAGCTGATCGTCGAGCGCCTGCGCGAAGGCAGCGAGCGGCAGCGCATTCCGCTGAAGAACCGGCTGGGGTCGAGTCATCCCAAGCTGACCCAGGCGGTCATGCTGATGGAGGCCAACATCGAAGAGCCCCTCACCACCGACGAGATCGCCCAGCACGTCTGCGTGTCCCGCCGGCAACTGGAGCGGATCTTCAAACAGTACCTGGCGCGGGTGCCCAGCCAGTACTACCTGGAATTGCGCCTGAACCGGGCGCGCAAGATGCTCACCCAGACCAGCAAGTCCATCATCCAGATCGGCCTGTCCTGCGGCTTCTCGTCGGGACCGCATTTCTCCAGCGCCTATCGCAACTTCTTTGGCGTCACCCCCCGCGACGACCGCAACCAGCGCCGTGGCGCGGCGGGCGAGGGCAGCATGGTGGCCGAGCGCTAGGCGCCCGGCCACCCCTTCAGCTCACAGCGGCTCCGCCACCCCTTCGTCCAGCCAGGTGCCTAGCCGATCGGCCGGCAGGGGCGCGCCGCAATGGAAGCCCTGGATCTCGTCCGCCGGCAGGTGCTGCAGCTGGCGCAGGTGCTCGGCGTCTTCCACGCCCTTGAGGGTCACCGTCAGCCCCAGCGAGCGGCCGAGATCGATCATGGCGCGGACCAGGGCACTGTCTTCCGGCGCGTGGTTGCGCCGGGCGATCAGGCTGCGATCCAGGCGGATGCCGTCCAGCGGATAGCGGCGCAGATAGGCCAGGGAGCAGAGGCCAGAACCGAAGTCGTCCAGGCATAGCCGTACGCCCAGGCCCTTGAGCGCGCTCAGGGTATTGGCCACATCGGCCGCCGGGTCCAGCAGGGTGCGTTCGGTGAGTTCCAGCTCCAGGCGCGGGGCGGCCAGGCCACTCTGGTAGAGCGCCTCGGCCACGGTCTGCACCGGATCCTCGTTGGCGTGGAATTGCTGCGGCGACAGGTTGACCGACACCGAGAGCCGTTCCGGCCAGCCCTGGGCGTCGTGGCAGGCGGTCTCCAGCACCCAGCGGCCGAGGCGCTGGGCGAGTCCGGCGTCTTCGGCCAAGGCCAAAAAGTCCAGCGGCTCCAACAAGCCCTGGGTCGGATGTTCCCAGCGCACCAGCGCCTCGAAGCCGCGCAGGCTGCCGTCGGCGAGGCTGCGCCGCGGCTGGTAGTAGAGACTGAGACGGTCGTCGCGCAGGGCCTGGCGCAGGTCCTGTTCCAGTTGCCGGCGCAACAGCACCTGTTCGTTCATGGCCGGTTCGTGGAAGCGCCAGGTGCCACGGCCAGCGGCCTTGGCCTGGTAGAGGGCGATGTCGGCCAGGCGCAACAACTCGGCCGGGATGCTGGTATCCCGCGGTGCCAGGGCCACGCCCAGGCTGCTGCCGATGAAGATGCACTGCTCGCCGAGGCGGAAGGGCTGGCGCAACTGCTCCACCAGGCGCCGACAGAGGTCGGCGATGGCGCCCGGCTCGCGTTCGCCGCTGAGCACCACGCAGAATTCATCGCCGCCCAGACGCGCCACCAGGTCGGTGGCGGTCACGTTCTGCCGCAGACGCTGCGCCGCCTCCTGCAGGACCTGATCGCCGGCGGCATGGCCGAGGGCGTCGTTGACCGTCTTGAATCTATCCAGGTCGAGACTGAGCAGGGCCAGGGGACGGGGCTCCGGGCCCTCCAGGTGGGTGGCGAGAAATTGGTGCAGGCGGTGGCGATTGGGCAGACCGGTGAGGGGATCGTGCCAGGACAGGTGCTGGACCTGGGCCAGGGCCTCGATCTCGTCGGTGAGGTCGGTGACGGTGCCACGATAGCCACCCTCGGGAATGGCCCGGGCGGCCACCCGGCAGGTGCGCTCGCGACCGCTGCCATCCAGGTAGTGGCAGACCAGCGGAGGTCTCGGTTTGCGGTCGTGGGCATGGCCGGCCAGCCAGTGCGCCAGGGTATCGGCGTGGGGAGTCAGGAGTTCGTTGAGCGGCCGTCCCAGCCAGCTGTTGGCGGCTTCCCCGGTGACCTCGGCGAAGCGCTCCGAGACATAGACCAGGCGCAGACCGGCATCGACCTCCCACAACCAATCCGAGGTGGCCTCGGCGATGTCGCGGAAGCGTCGCTCGCCAATGGCCAGTTCGCTGCGACTGGCCAGCAGGTCATCGTACTGGGCATCCAGCTGGCGCATCGACAGCAGCGCCTGGCGAAACAGCCAGATCAGTCCCAGCAGCAGGATCAACACTCCGCCGCCGAACAGCGGCAGGGTCTGCTGCATCAGCCACAGCCCCGGGCGCAGCGGACGCCAGGTCAACTGATAGCTGGAGCCGGGCAGTTGCCAGCTGGCGCGACTTCCGGCCGGATCGGTGGTGATGCCGAGCGGTGGCAGGTTGTTGGCTTCGCTCAGGGTCGCCAGCCGGGCGGGACTCAACACATTGACGAAGACCAGTACCGAAGCCGGCGCATCCAGGGAACGGATGCCGGGCTGGTCGCCTGGGGTGATGGCCGCGGCGGCCACCAACGCCGGCGTGCCGGCCACGTTGAGGACGCCAGACACGCTGCCGGCGCGGGCATCGACGCTGCGCGCCGCCGCCAGCAGACCAGCGATGTCGCCCTGCAGCCAGGGCGTAGCGGGATCGGCCAGTTGCCCTTCGAGCAGGCGATAGCGGGGCCGATCCTGGCTGTCGAACACCAGCACCCCTTCGTAGCCATAGACCCGATACAGCGATTCGCCGAGATTGCCCTGGTCGTAGGCCCAGTCGTGGTCCAGCTCCAGGTGGAGGCGGCGATAGGCCTCGTCCCATTTGCTGTAGTCGATCAGGTTGCGGGCCACCTCTTCGTCGAGGCGGGTGAAGGTGCGGCCGACGGCACGCTCGGTGTGCTGGGCGACGGTGGCATCCTGGCGCACGGCATTGTCGACCAGCAGGTAGAAGCCCAGGCCGATAAGGCCCAGGAGCAGTACGCAAAGCGCTGGGAACAGCCGCAGGAGGACGGTATGGCCCCGTCGGCGCGAAGAGGCGCTACGGGACGCTGGAGAGGTAGGCATGCCTGGACCCTGGCTAGATGAGCGTTCCTGTGCCTTCGCCTGATCGGACCCGGGGGCGGCCAAGCGAAGCGGGTGAATCCTTGCCGTCGCTAGACTAGCCCCTGAGGGCGCGCGACGCTAAACGTAAAGCGCGAGATGCCAATGGGATCGCGCTAAGCAACGCGCGAACACCCGGGCTAGGTGGGGTTGCCGGCACCACCGTAGAAGGCGCAGCCCTGCCAGGTCTGGCCATTGATGCGCAATTCGGCCTGCAGCGACTGCACGGTGCCGGTCCGGCCATCCACGCAGCGCCGGGGATTGATCCACAGCTCGACCTTCTCGCCATTGGCCTCGGTGGACAGGGCGCGCATGCCGCCGGGCAATTCTTCCTGCACGAAGGGCAGGGCGCGGCGCTGTTGGCCGGCGGTACTGACCAGCATGCCCTGGTTGCTGACCTGGACGCTCCAGTCCGGTCCATGGCCACCGGCATTCATGGCGGTACGCTTGAAGTTGGGATCGCTGCAACCCGGACCGCTGTATTGCACACGGTAGACATCGGTGACGGCGAACACGCCCTGGGCGCCATCGCGACCGCCGGACTTGAGCTTGCCGCGCAGATCGGCGAACAGCGACGCGGCACCACTGTCGGCGGCCAGTTCGTGGGCATCACGCAGGATGGCGGTGTTGTTGGCGTCGGTGACGTCGAAGAAGCGCTGTTCCTGGCAGGGGCGGAACAGCAGCTGGTCACCGCTCCAGCGCAGATCGCCCTGCAGGCGCTCGCCGCCCGGTGCACGCGGGGTGTCGTCGCTCTGGAACAGACTGCAACCGCCGAGGAGGCCGAGCAGGGCAAGGGGAAAGATGGAACGCGGCGCTGGCATCGTGGGACTCCCGACTGAGGTGGGCACACGTTACTCAGACAACGTCGGGAGCTCAAGGACTTACCAGACGCGATAAGTCTTGCCGGTTTCTCGTCCTTCTACGCTGCGTTCGTAGGCCAGCGCCGCTTCGGCGACGGGAATGGCCTTGAAGCCGAGGAAGAAGTCGCCGTAGTGCGCCAGGGACTCTTCCACCACGGTAGGGCTGACCACATTCAGGCGCTGGCCGCGTGGTAGCTCGATGGCGGCACCTCGGGCGAAACCTTCCAGCCCCGCGTTGACCATGGCCGCCGCGCTGCCCTGGTGGATGGGATGTTCGCTCACGATGCCGCTGGTGAGGGTAAAGGAGGCACCGTCGGACGCCTGGGCCTGGCCCAGCAACACCAGGTTGACCTGGCCCATGAGTTTACTGCTCAGGCCGACTTGGAAGTCGGCCTGGGTCAATTCGGTCACAGGTGCGAAGGCGAGGGCGCCGGTGGCACTGACCAGGGCATCGAAGCGGCCGACCTTGGCGAACAGGGCACGGATGGAGTCCGGCTGGGTGATGTCCGCCTGGAGATCGCCCGAGTGGCGACCGACCCGCACCAAATCGTGGCGCCTACCGAGGCGTTCGGCGAT
Source organism: Pseudomonas sp. PLB05 (assembly GCF_021106615.1). NCBI lineage: Bacteria > Pseudomonadati > Pseudomonadota > Gammaproteobacteria > Pseudomonadales > Pseudomonadaceae > Pseudomonas > Pseudomonas sp. PLB05. The sequence continues at coordinate 841,936 of NZ_JAJOHO010000003.1, read as the reverse complement.
GGCACTGCCCAGGGTACCGCTGGCTCCGACAAGGATGATTTTCATGGGGCGACTCCGTGAAGGGAAAGGAGTCCTCAGCCTAGAATGGCGCATTGCCCTGATAAATCACCGGAATGGCAATCCAGTGTTTCCTGGAGGAAACGATGCAGGACGACTTCGCCGATCTCGCCGCCTTCGCCATCCTCTGTGAAAGCGGCAGCTTCACCCATGCCGCCGAGCGCCTGGGCTGCAGCAAGGGGCAGCTGTCGAAGCGCATCCGCGCGCTGGAGGTACGGCTGGAGACTCGCCTGCTGCACCGCACCACCCGCCGCCTCGATCCCACGGCCGCCGGGCGCACCCTGCTGCCCGAGGCCCAGGCCCTGGTGCGCCAGCGTGAGCGGGCCCTGCAGAGCGTGGCCCGGCTGCAGGAGGAGGCCGTCGGTCCGGTACGCCTGACCGTGCCGGTGTCCCTGGGCTACACCTTTTTCGAGGTGTTGCTGGCCTGCCGCGCCGCCCATCCCGCCATCCAGTTGGACCTGGTGCTGGACAATGGCTACCGCGACCTGGTTGCCGAGGGCTTCGACCTGGCGATCCGTGCGCGGGTGGAGCCGGACGAGCGCCTGGTCGCCCGCCCACTGTTCGCCATGCAGGAGGTGACCTGCGCCGCGCCCGCCTACCTGGCCGCGCATGAGTTGCCGCAGGTGCCCGAGGAGCTGCTCGATCACCGTTGCCTGGTGAACAATCACTATGCCGAGGGCGAGGTCTGGCTCTATCACCGCGATCACCGCCTCGGTCGTGTCCAGGTGGCGCCCAGCCTGGCCTGCAATCACTACAGCCTGCTCAAGCAGGCGGCCCTGGCCGGGCAGGGTATCGCCCGGCTGCCGTCGTTCATGGTGCACGAGGAGTTGGCCAGTGGTGCACTGGTCTGGCTGCTCAGGGAATGGCGCACGCCCAGCCAGCCGCTGTTTCTGGTGCACCCCTACCAGGGCGGCCTGCCCAAGCGAACGCGGGTGGTGGCAGAAGCCCTGAGCGACTGGTTCGAGCGCAGTCGGCAGCGGTTGGAGGCGTTGGGATAGGTGCGGTGCCTGTACATCACCGTAGGTTGGGCTGAGCACAGCGAAGCCCAACAAACCATGGTTTCGAGCCGGCACCGTTGGGCTTCGACGATGAAGCCGTCTCAACCCCACCTACGGTCGATCCGTCGTAGGTTGGGTTGAGCGCAGCGAAGCCCAACAGAGCCGGAATTCGAGCAGGCATCGTTGGGCTTCGACGATGGAGCCGTCTCAACCCAACCTACGTGCTATCGCGGCCATGGGCCGCTCCTACAGGCAACCGTAGGAGCGGCCCATGGCCGCGATGAGATCCACAGCAAGAGCGGTCGCATCGGCGGACCGCCATGGCCGCGATTGGAGAAGGACTCAACCGCCCAGATAGGCCTTGCGCACGTCCGGGTTGGCCAGCAGTTCGGCGCCGCTGTCCTGCATGACGATGCGGCCGTTCTCCAGCACATAGCCGCGATCGGCCAGCTTGAGTGCCTGGTTGGCGTTCTGCTCGACCAGGAACACCGTCACCCCATCCTGGCGCAGTTGTTCGATGATCTCGAAGATCTGCTGGATGATGATGGGCGCCAGGCCCAGCGAGGGTTCGTCGAGCAGCAGCAGGCGCGGCTCGCTCATCATCGCCCGGCCGATGGCGAGCATCTGCTGCTCGCCGCCGGACATGGTGCCGGCGCGCTGGGCATAGCGCTCCTTGAGGCGGGGGAAGAGGCCGAGGACCCTGTCCAGCTGACGGTCGTAGCCGTCTTTCTCGGTGAAGAAGCCGCCCATGGCCAGATTCTCTTCCACGGTCAGGCGAGCGAACACCCGGCGGCCTTCTGGCACCACGGCGATGCCCTTGCGCATGATCTGCGCGGTTTCCTGGCCGACCAGTTCTTCGCCCTCGTAGCGGATGCTGCCGCCATGGGCGCGCGGCGTGCCGCAGAGGGTCATCAGCAGGGTGGACTTGCCGGCCCCGTTGGCGCCGATCAGGGTAACGATCTCGCCCCGGTTGACCTGCACGCTGACGCCATGCAGCGCCTGGATCTTGCCGTAGAAGGTGGAGACGTTGTCGAACTGCAGCATGGAGGTCTCCATCAGGATTCGCCCAGGTAGGCCTTGATCACGTCGGGATTGTTGCGGATCTGCTCCGGCGTCCCGTCGGCCAGGGGAGTGCCCTGGTTGATCACCACGATGTGGTCGGAAATGCTCATCACCAGGTGCATGTCGTGCTCGATCAAGAGCACGGTCACGCCGTGCTCGGCGCGCAGCAGGGCGATGAGCGCCTTGAGGTCCTCGGTCTCGCGCGGGTTGAGACCGGCGGCCGGCTCGTCGAGCATGAGGATCTGCGGGCGGGTCATCATGCAGCGGGCGATTTCCAGGCGGCGCTGCTGGCCGTAGGCGAGGTTGCCGGCGTTGCGGTTGGCGAATTCGGTGAGGTTTACCTGCTCCAGCCAGAAGCGCGCGTAGTCCATGGCCTCGGCTTCGCTCTTGCGAAAGGCCGGGGTCTTGAACAGCCCGGCCAGGAAGCCGGTGTTGAGGTGGCGGTGCTGCGCCACCAGCAGGTTCTCCACCGCGGTCATTTCCTTGAACAGGCGGACGTTCTGGAAGGTGCGCACCACGCCCTTGCGGGCGATCCTGTGCCCGGGCAAGCCCTGGATGGCTTCGCCATTCAGCAGGATCTCCCCGCCGCTGGGACGGTAGAAGCCGGTCAGGCAGTTGAACACCGTGGTCTTGCCGGCGCCGTTGGGGCCGATCAGCGAGACCACCTGGCCCTGCTCCACGCGGATGTTGACGCCGTTGACGGCCAGCAGGCCGCCGAACCTCATGGACAGGCCGGAGACATCGAGAAGGGCTTGGCTCATTTGCGCAACTCCAGGTGCGGGCGTTGCATCGGGAGCAGGCCTTGCGGACGCCAGATCATCATCACGACCATCAGCAGGCCGAACATCAACATGCGGTATTCGCTGAATTCGCGCATCAGCTCCGGCAGCAGGATCATCACGATGGCCGCGAGGATCACGCCGAGCTGGGAGCCCATGCCGCCCAGCACCACGATGGCCAGGATGATGGCCGATTCGATGAAGGTGAAGGATTCCGGCGACACCAGGCCCTGGCGGGCGGCGAAGAAGCTGCCGGCGAAACCGGCGAAGCAGGCGCCCAGGGTAAAGGCCGAGAGCTTGATCAGCGTGGGGTTCAGACCCAGGGCGCGGCAGGCGATCTCGTCTTCGCGCAGAGCCTCCCAGGCGCGGCCGATGGGCATGCGCAGGAGGCGGTTGATCACGAACAGGGTCAGCAGCACCAGCAGCAGGGCGATCAAATAAAGGAAGATCACCTTGTACTCGGAGTTGTAGGGGATGCCGAAATACTCGTGGAAGGGCGTCATGCCCTCGGGTGCCCGGCGCTCGAAGGTCAGGCCGAACAGGGTCGGCTTGTCGATGCCGCTGATGCCGTTGGGGCCGCCGGTCCATTCGGTGAGATTACGCAGGAGGATGCGGATGATCTCGCCGAAGCCCAGGGTGACGATGGCCAGGTAGTCGCCGCGCAGGCGCAGCACCGGAAAGCCGAGCAGGAAGCCGAACAGTGCCGCCATCAGCCCCGCCAGCGGCAGGCAGACCCAGAAGCCGAGGCCGTAGTAGTGGGAGAGCATGGCGTAGGTGTAGGCGCCGACGGCATAGAAGCCGACGTAGCCCAGGTCGAGCAGACCGGCCAGGCCCACCACGATGTTCAGGCCGAGGCCAAGCATCACGTAGATGAGGATCAGGGTGGCGATGTCCACCGCGCCGCGCGAGCCGTAGAAGGGCCACGCCAGGGCGACCAGCACTAGGGCCAGGATCACCCAGCGCTGGGTCTTGGGTTCGGTGAGCTTGGTGCCCAGGCCGGTAACCGGCAGCTGCAGGCCGCCGCGGTTACGCCAGCCGGCGGTGAGCGGATCACGCACCAGTTGCCAGACGAACATCAGCACCGCGGCCAGGGCCACGATCCAGAGGGTACGCGGCGTGGCGCCGTGCACTTCGAGGTTGACGCCGACCGTTTCCAGCTTGAGGCCGAGGATGGGATAGGCGACGGCCAGCACCAGCAGGGCGCTGAAGAAGGCGGTTCGCAGACGGGCACTCATACCTTTTCCACCTCCGGGCGACCGAGGATGCCGGTGGGGCGGAACAGCAGCACCAGTACCAGCAGGCTGAAGGCCACCACGTCCTTGTACTGGTCACCGAAGACGTCGGCACCGAAGGCTTCGGCCACGCCCAGCACCAGGCCGCCGAGCATGGCGCCGGGGATGCTGCCGATGCCGCCGAGCACGGCGGCGGTAAAGGCCTTGATGCCGGCCAGGAAGCCCAGGCTTGGGTTGATCACGCCGTACTGGATGCCCAGCAGCACCGCGGCCACGGCGGCCAGGGTGGCGCCGATGACGAAGGTCAGGGCGATGATGCCATTGGTGTTGATGCCCAGCAGGTTGGCCATCTTGATGTCCTCGGCGCAGGCGCGGCAGGCGCGGCCCAGGCGGGAGCGGGAAATGAACCAGGTCAGGCCGAACATGGTGAGCAGGGTGACGATGAAGATCAGCACCTGTACATAGGAGATCACCACGCCATTCATGGCGTCGGTGCCGATGATGAAGTTGCCCGGCAGCAGGTTGGGGATCGACTTGTCCTTGGAATCCTGGGCCAGCAGCACCCAGTTCTGCAGGAAGATCGACATGCCGATCGCCGAGATCAGCGGGATCAGCCGGTTACCGCCACGCAGGGGGCGATAGGCGATGCGTTCGATGCTGTAGCCATAGGCACTGGCGATGACGATGCTGGCGGCGAAGGCGGCGAGCATGACGATGGGCAGGCTGTGGATGCCCAGCATGGCGAGGCCCGCAATGGCGATGAAGGCCACGTAGGAGCCGATCATGTACACCTCGCCATGGGCGAAGTTGATCATGCCGATGATGCCGTAGACCATGGTGTAGCCGATGGCGATCAGGGCATAGGTGCTGCCGACCGTGAGGCCGTTCACCAGCTGTTGCAGGTAATGGTAGAACTCGGGCATGGGTGTCTCCAGGGGACCCAAGTGCACTTCTGGTGCGGGTCCCAGGCCTCGGATGGAGGCGGATAAACGAAGCCCACCGCCGTTGGCGGTGGGCTCCGGTGTTACAGGCAGGGCTTACTTGGCTTCGGTCTTGGAGCCGTCGGCGTGCCATTCGTAGACCACGAACTCGAAGTTCTTCAGGTCGCCTTTCTCGTCGAACGCCAACTCACCGGTGGGGGTGTTGAAGGTGTTGCTGCGCAGTGCCTTGGCCACGTCCTCGGGCTTCTCGTCGCCCGCCTTCTCGATGCCCTGGGCGATGACCTGCACGGCGGCGTAGGAGGGGAACACGAAGGGACCGCTCGCATCCTGCTTCTTGTCCTTGAACGCCTGCACCAGGGCCTGGTTCTTGGGATCCTGGTCGAAGGAGCGCGGCAGGGTGACCAGCAGGCCTTCGGAGGCCTTGCCGGCGATGGCGGAGATGGAGCTGTTGCCCACGCCTTCCGGACCCATGAACTTGGCGGTCAGGCCCTTCTCGGCCGCCTGGCGCAGGATCAGACCCAGCTCGGGGTGGTAGCCGCCGTAGTAGACGAAATCGACGTTGGCCTGCTTGAGCTTGGCGATCAGCGAGGAGAAGTCCTTGTCGCCGGAGTTGATGCCTTCGAACATGGCGACCTTGATGCCGGCCTTGTCCAGGGTCTGCTTGACCGCGGTGGCGATGCCTTCGCCGTACTGCTGCTTGTCGTGGATGACGGCGACGACCTTGGGCTTGACGTGCTCGACGATGAACTTGCCGGCGGTCGGGCCCTGCATGTTGTCCAGGCCGATGGTGCGGAAGATCAGCTTGTAGCCACGGTTGGTGATGTCGGGGCTGGTGGCCGCCGGAGTCACCATCAGAATGCCTTCGTCTTCATAGATGTCGGAGGCGGGCTGGGTCGAGCTGGAGCAGAGGTGACCGACGACAAACTTGACGCCATCGTTGACGATCTTGTTGGCTACGGCCACAGCTTGCTTGGGATCGCAGGCGTCGTCGTAGATCACGCCTTCGAGCTGTTTGCCCTTGACGCCGCCGGCCTTGTTGATCTGCTCGATGGCCATCTGAGCACCAATGAACTCCATGTCACCGTACTGGGCGACCGGACCGGTCTTGGGGCCGGCCAGACCGATCTTCAGGGTGTCGGCTGCCAGGGTGTGGCTGGCCATGCCGGCCAGGGCCAGGGCCGCGATCAGACGGGAGAAACGCAGAGTTGCCTTTTTCATGAGTGCTCCACTCGGAATGCTTTTATTAATGAGGCAGTTGGAAGCGAAAGTGTGCCGATTTTGTTCTATATGACGCGCTGCGCAGTTTAATCACCGTCTGTTCGTCTTGGAAAGCTGGCGACGACAACTTGTCGGACTTGTCGACCGCGCGTCCGGGCGCTCGGCAAGCGAAGAGGGCGCCGGTAGAATCCGCCCTTTTCACGAGGCCCGCACCATGACCGATCACGCAACGCGCTACGCCACCCTGCTCGGGCAGACTGCCGCCATCGGCTGGGAAGAATTGCAACCGCATTTTGCGCGGGGCGTGCTGCTGGAAGTGGCACCGGAGCTGGACCTGATCGAGGCGGCCATCGCCGTGACCCAGGATGATGCCGCCCAGGTGGGGCTGTGGCTGCAGCAGGGCCAGCTGGCCAAGGTCGACGAAAACCGGGCGCGCCGCCGACTGGAAGCGCCGGCGGTAGCCCTGTGGGCGGTGGTGGTCGCGCCCTGGGTGCTGATGCAGGAGCGTCCGGCCGAGCGCTGAAACGCAAAGGCCCGCGCAAGGCGGGCCGTTGGCTAGCGGGCGTAACTCAGCGTTCGCTGTCGAGATCGCGGAGCTGGTGTTCGCCGTAGCGATCGCCGGCCACGGCGTCTGGTGGCAGCAGCCGTTCCAGCTCGGCGCGGTCCGCGGCGCTCAGGGTCACTGCCAGCGCACCGAAAGATTCGTCCAGTTGTTCGCGGCGGCGGGCACCGACCAGGGGCACGATGTCGTCGCCCTGGGCGGCGACCCAGGCGACCGCCAGCCGGGCAGGGGTGGTGCCCCGGCGTTCGGCGAATTGTTGCAGACCTTCCACCAACGCCAGGTTGCGCTCCACGTTGCCCGGCTGAAAGCGCGGACTGTGGGCGCGGAAGTCACCGCTGCCGGCGGGCTGGCGCCAGTGGCCGCTGAGCAGACCCCGGGAGAGCACGCCATAGGCGGTGATGCCGATGCCCAGGTCGCGGCAGGTCGGCAGGATTTCCGTCTCGATGCCGCGCGAGACCAGCGAATACTCGATCTGCAGGTCGCAGACCGGATGCACGGCCGCTGCTCGCCGCAGGGTCTCGGCCCCCACTTCCGAAAGGCCGATATGGCGGATGTAGCCAGCCTGCACCAATTCGGCGAGGGCGCCCATGGTGTCCTCGATGGGCACCTGGCGATCCAGCCGCGCCGGACGATAGATGTCGATGTGGTCCACGCCCAGACGCTTGAGGCTGTAGGCGACGAAATTCTTGATCGCCGCCGGCCGGGTGTCGTAGCCCAGCCACTCGCCGCCCGGACCGCGCAGAGCGCCGAACTTGACGCTGATCAGTGCACTATCCCGGCGACCGCGCAAGGCTTCGCCCAGCAGCAGTTCGTTGTGGCCCATGCCATAGAAGTCACCGGTGTCGAACAGGGTGACGCCACGTTCGAGGGCGGCCTGGACGGTGGCGATGGCCTCGCCACGGTCGGCGGCGCCATAGAGGTCGGACATGCCCATGCAGCCCAGACCAAGGCTCGATACCAAGGGGCCCTGCTGGCCCAAGCGACGCTGTTGCATGAGGGATTCCTCGTCAGATGGATGAGGCTTCACTCTAGCCAGGATGATGCTGTGCGATAATCCGCTCTCGACACAACGACCTGTTCGCTCAGCCGTACAATGGAGGCGCCTTGAATCTGGATGACCTGGCGGCCTTCGCCGCCGTGGCCGAGGCCCGCAGCTTTCGCGGCGCCGCCTATGTGCGCGGCGTGGCGGCGTCTTCCCTGAGCGATGCCGTGCGCCGGCTGGAACGGGAACTGGATGTCCGGCTGCTGCACCGCACCACCCGCAGCGTGACGCCCACCGCGGCCGGCCAGCGCCTGCTGGAGCGCCTGACCCCGGCGCTGCGCGAGGTGCGCGGCGCGCTGGACGCCATCAATGCCGAGGGCGAGAGCCCGGTCGGCAGCCTGAGACTCAATGTGCCCACCATCGTCGCCCGGGTACTGCTGCCGCCGCTGATCGGGCCCTTTCTGGCCAGGCATCCCGGCATACGCCTGGAAGTGGTGGCCGAAGACCGGCTGATCGACGTGCTCGCCGCGGGTTTCGATGCCGGGGTGCGCTACGACGAGCACTTGGAGGCCGACATGATCAGCGTACGGCTGGGTCCGGTCACCCAAAGATTCGCCGTGGCCGGAACCCCTGCCTACCTGGAACGACACGGCGTACCGGCACACCCCGCCGACCTGGTCCGGCATTCTTGCATCGGGCATCGCTTCGCCAGCGGCCTGGTGGCGCAGTGGAGCTTCGAGCGCGGCAGCGAGGTCCTCAATGTCGCGCCGGGCAGTCGCCTGCTGGCCTCGACACTCGATCTGGAATTGCAGGCCGCCCTCGACGGCGTCGGCCTGATCTATTCCTTCGCCGACTATCTGGCCGAGCCACTGGCCGACGGTCGCCTCGTGGAAGTGCTGGCGGACTGGTCCACGTCCTTTCCCGGTCCGCGGCTCTACTATGCGGATCGCCGCCAGCTACCGGCCCCGCTGCGGGCCTTCGTGGCCTTCTTGCGCGAGCGTCATGGCTAGGCGATCACGCGGGGCGCCGCTACCCTAAGCGCCAGTCCGCCGCCTGGAGCCGCCATGACGTCCCTGTTCATCCGCCTGGTACCGTGCCCATGATCATCGGCACCGCCGGTCACATCGACCATGGCAAGACCGCCCTGATCCAGGCCCTCACCGGGGTCGCCGGTGACCGCCGCCGCGAGGAGCAGGCGCGCGGCATCACCATCGACCTGGGCTATGTCTATGCCGATCTGGGCGATGGCGGCCTCACCGGCTTCATCGACGTGCCCGGTCACGAGCGCTTCGTGCACAACATGCTGGCGGGCGCCAGCGGCCTGGATCTGGCCCTGCTGGTGGTGGCGGCCGACGACGGCGTCATGCCGCAGACCCGCGAGCACCTGGCGATCCTCGAATTGCTCGGCATTCCCCGGCTGCTGGTGGCCCTGACCAAGGCCGATCGGGTGGATGCCGAGCGACTGGCCCAGGTGCGTCAGGAGGTCAATGCGCTGCTGGCTGCCGGGCCCTTTGCCGGGGCGCCGCTGTATCCGGTGGCCAGCCCTAGCGGCGCGGGCATCCCCGCGTTGCGCGCCGCCTTGCTCGCCGCGCTGGACCAGGTGCGCCAGCGCAACACCCGCAGTGGCTTTCGCCTGGCCGTGGACCGGGTATTCAGCGTGGCCGGAGCCGGCGTGGTGGTCACCGGCACCACCTTCGCCGGTCAGGTGGCCGTCGGCGACGAACTCATCCTCACCCCGCGTGGCCAGCGCCTGCGGGTGCGGGGATTGCACGCCCAGAATCGCGCGGCGGAAACCGCTCAGGCCGGCCAGCGGGTGTCGCTCAATCTCGCCGGCGAGCGGCTGAGCACCGACAGCCTGGCCCGCGGTGACTGGCTGGTGGCCGAGGCGCTGCATGCGCCCACCACCCGGATCGACGTGGAGCTACGGCTGCTGCCCGGCGAGGCGCGCAACCTGGCGCACTGGACGCCGGTGCACGTGCACCTGGGCGCCCAGGATCTCACCGGGCGCGTCGCCCTGCTGGCAGGCGACAGCCTAGCTCCTGGCACCATGGCCCTGGCACAGCTGGTACTCAATGCGCCGCTGCACGGGGTGCATGGCGATCGCCTGGTCCTACGTGACCAGTCCGCCCAGCGCACCCTGGGTGGTGCCCGGCTGCTCGATCCCTTCGCCCCGGCGCGCCATCGCCGCACGCCGCAGCGACTGGCACAACTCCAGGCACTGCGTCGGGGCGGTCTGGAGGAGGCGCTGCCTGAACTCCTGGCCCAGGCCGACGGCGGTCTCGATCCACGGCTGCTGGCGCGTCAGTTCAACCGACCCGAAGGCGACTGGCAACTGCCCGCCGATACCCTGAGGGTGGAGACACGGGTCGGCCCGCGGCTGTTTGCAGCCTCTTTGTGGCAGGCAGCACTCGAGCGCCTGAGCGAAGCGCTCGCCACCTTTCACCAGGAACAACCCGACGAGCTGGGGCCGGATCGGGATCGCCTCCGCCGCATCGCCGCGCCGGAACTGGAGCGGGCGGTCTATCTGGCCCTGCTGGAGACGGCCCTGGCCAAGGGGCGATTGCAGAGCAGCGGTCCCTGGTTGCACCTGCCCGATCACCGGGTTCGCCTCACCGAGGCGGAGGAGGGGCTCAAGGCCAAGCTCTGGCCATTGCTCACGGCCCAGCGCTTCGATCCGCCCTGGACGCGGGATCTCGCCAAGAGTCTGGATCAGCCCGAGGCCGAGGTGCGGCTGTTGCTGCGCAAACTGGCCCGACTAGGGGAACTGACCCAGGTGGTCAGGGATCTCTTCTATCCCCAGGCCAGCCTGGAAGCCGCGGCCGGTGAGGCATTGCGCCTGGAGCGTGAAGCAGGGATCATTCGCGCCGCGGCCTTCCGCGATGCCCTCGGCATCGGTCGCAAGCGCAGCATCCAGATCCTCGAATGCCTGGATCGCATCGGTTTCACCCGTCGCTTCGGTGACGAGCGCCGGGTTCGTCCGGACAGCGCCTGGGCCCGCGCGGCCGAGGGCTAGCGCAACAAAGGAAGGCAATCACGCCCGGTGGCGTGGCCGGGCTTCAAACCCGGTTGGGGACGGCAGCCGTTCCCGGGTGGGTTCGACTCCCACTGCCTTCCGCCATTTTGTTACTGTCGCTTTCATTTGTTCGATCTGCTATAGAACTTTTTTGGCTTACTCACAACTACTTTCCCTTCGCTTTTGTCTTCTATAGACAAGCTCGAGAATTTCAAGCTGGAACCTATATCGGGAGATGACTTGCTCTAGGAGTATTGCTCCTAGAGAAACTCCCACAAGTAGTGCTCCGGACCACAGCAGTAGCGTGTTTCCAATATTATCGATGCTAAATCCCTTGGCTAAGGTTTTGCTGATCCATTCAAAGCCGCCAAATTCTTTTGAAAAAGAGTAGCTTAAAGCTATTAATCCGACTGCTGCAGTTTTTTCTCCAAAAAAACGATTGATTCTATTGCTTATTCTTTTGATTTTTCTTTCTATCCAAAACTCTGCGTCAGATAAAGTTTCTGCTTCAAACCTCATTAAATGGTCGGCTAGTTTTTGTTCATAAATAATGTCTTCTTTTATACTGTTGAAGGATATTTTTTTCCAGCGAAATAGAAGAATTATAGATGCTCCTATTGGAAGTATAAGGGCGGTTATTACTAAAAGCGTAGACAGGCCTGTTGTGATCAAGACAAAATCTTTCGCCATATTTGATGCTGGTCTCGGCGTGTATAGAAGTACAAATGCAGCGCAGATGGAAGTTAGAAATACTGATGCGGCTAGTAGCCAATTTGAAATTTTGTTAGTTGCTTTTTCTAGGTCTGTTTTTTTGATTTTACGTGATTCAATTTTGTTTAATTCTTCAAGCGCAGAGATTGTGGATTCCGTGAGTTTTCATTCATTTTTTGATGTATGCTCTAAATAAGATGGATTAGGGTTGGGATATGGCGTTTTGATTTAATCAATTTAGAATATTACACTTGTCTTAAGGGCTTTCCATCGCTCGGATGTTTATGTATGTTGAATTACTAAGGGTGTGTTTTAGTTGACGCTCAAGACTGAGTAAAAACTACCGCTGAGCCTGGATTTGTGTCTCTCGTGTATGCATTTATATGTATGCGGCGCCGTATCGCCTTTGTCGCTATCCAGTGACCGGTTAGCTAGTTGACCAAGGGGCGAAAGATAAGCCTAGGCCTTAGCAAGAAAGTGCGGGTGTATAGGGGTTATCTTGAGGAGGCTAGAGTGCTATCTGCGAGTATGCTGCTGTAAGATTTTAAAAAAGCTGTACTATGCGGGAAAATCTGAAGAATTTTTTTCTAATGGCCGTGCAGTATAAATGCTGCATGGTGGCATGAGGCAGGCAATCAAGGCCGGTGGTAGTCTGAGTTTCAAGCTCGGTTGGGGACGTCAGCCGTTCCCGGGTGGATTCGACTGTCACTGCCTTCCGCCATTTTTCACTAGCGAAGAGGCTATTCAGCTTCGTGGGGCCCTCACCCTAGCCCTCTCCCTGAGGGAGAAGGGACTGTTCCGAGCAGCAATAGACTCTTGTTTCCTAATACACGTCCTTCAGATAGCGCTTCTGTTCGCTCATCCCGCGCAGGTACTCGCTGGCGGCCTCGTCGCTGAGGTGACCATGGGTCGCCACCACTTGGCGCAGGGCCTGGTCGACGTCCTTGGCCATGCGGCTGGCGTCGCCGCAGACATAGACGCGGGCGCCGTCCTGCAGCCAGCGCCAGACCTCGGCGCCGCGTTCGCGCAGTCGATCCTGCACATAGACCTTCTCGGCTTGGTCGCGGGAGAAGGCCAGGCTCAGTTCGCTCAGCAGGCCATCGCGCTGGAAGGCTTCCAGTTCGTCACGGTAGTAGAAGTCATGGGCAGCGTGCTGCTCGCCAAAGAACAGCCAGTTGCGGCCCTGGTCGCCCCGGGCGCGGCGCTCGTGGAGAAAGCCGCGGAAGGGCGCGATACCGGTGCCGGGGCCGATCATGATCAGCGGGACGTCGCCCTGGTCCGGCAGGCGGAAATGGCGCGAGGACTGGATATGCACCTCGGTGGTGGCGTCCTGCAGGCGGTCGGCAAGAAAGGTGGAGGCCACGCCCTTGCGATTACCGTAGCGCACCGCCGAGACGGTGAGGTGCACCTGGCCGGCATGGGCCAGGGGGCTGGAAGCGATGGAATAGAGCCGCGGCTGCAAACGTTTGAGGCTGCTGAGCAACTCACTGGCGTCATGGCGGGCGGGAAAGCGGGCCAGCACATCGGCCAGTTGCCGGCCCCAGAGGCAGCGCTTGAGTTCGTCGCGGTCGCCCAGCAGGGCGTGGCACTCGGCATTGCCACTGCGCTCGGCGATCAGCGCCAGAGTCTCGGGGTTGGGGCGGGCGATCTCGTAGTGTTCGCCCAGCGCCTGGCGCAGCGACAGCTCGCCGACCTTGGGGACGGCGACCGGTTGTTCGCCGTCCAGTCCGGCGAGGGCGAGGACTTCCTCGACCAGCTCCGGACAGTTGCGCGCCTTCACGCTCAGGGCGTCGCCGGCCTGGTAGGCCAGGGGTTGCTCGGACGTGAGGCCGAACAGCCGCACCTCCTTGTTGGATCCGGCGCTGTTGAGTCTCCGGTTGATGACCAGCCGCGCCGGCACCGTGCTCGGGCGATGGGTGGTGGCCGGAGTCGCCAGGGGCGCGCTGGTGGCCTGGGGCGCCAGCTGCCCTTGCAGGGCGGCCAGCCAGGCGTCGGCGCCATCGAGGCCATCGGCGTCGCAGTCCAGGCGCGGGCAGAGGCGGCGGGCGCCGAGTTCGGCCAGGCGGGCGTCGAGGCGCTGGCCGTGGCCGCAGAATTGGTCGTAGGTGGAATCGCCCAGGGCCAGCACGGCGTAGTCCAGTTCGGCCAGGGAGGCGTCGAGCCGATCGAGGCCCTGCCAGAAGGCCTGGCCATTGTCCGGGGCTTCGCCATCGCCAAAGGTGCTGCTGACCAGCAGGACGCGGCGGGCACCGGTCAGGCGTTCCACGGCATAGGCGGCCATGTCGTGCAATTCCACGCTGAGACCGGTCTGGCACAGGCGGGCGACGCAGCGCTCGGCCAGGGCTTCAGCGTTGCCGGTCTGGGACGCCCAAAGCACCACCAGATCGGCGGGGGCGGTAGCGGCCATGGCCAGGCTGGCGGCCTGGCTTTCCGGCAGGCGGCTGAACAACCCGGCGAGCAGGCCGTCGAGCCAGAGGCGGGTGTCGGCGGCCAGCGGCGCCTGGGCCGGCAGGCAGGGCACGCCCTGGGCCCCGCCATCGCGCAGGCCGTCCATGAAGCCGGCCAGGTAGGTGCGTTCGGCCGCGCTGAGCTGTGGCCGTACCGCGGTTGCGACCCCGGTGAGCTCGGCCAGGCGCGCCAGGGCGGGCAACTGAGCGCTCTCTGCGACGGGCTCGTCGGCCGGCAATTGGCGGTGGGGAATGGTGGCGACGCGGGTCAGGCGCACGGCGCAGACCTTGAGTTCCGGTTGCAGCGAGAGCGGATCGACGGCGTCGCTGGTGACGGCATTGATGGCCAGGTCGTTGCCCTGGACGTCGGCCCAGTGAAAGGGCGCGAAGCAGTTGCCGGGCTGGACCCGGTCGCTGAGGGTCACCGGCAACACGGCACGGCCGCGGCGCGAGGTGATCTCCAGCCGGTCGCCCGCGCTGAGCCCCAACGCCTGAGCATCCTGGGGATGCACCTCGACGAAAGGCGCCGGATTGAGGCGATTGAGCGCGGCGATCTTGCCGGTCTTGGTGAGCGTATGCCACTGGTGCTGCAGACGCCCGGTGTTGAGCACGAAGGGGTAGTCGACATCGGGTAATTCTGCCGGATCCAGGTGGGGACGGGCGAAGAATTGCGCCTTGCCGCTGGCGGTGGCGAAGTTGAGGGCGGTCGGTTCACCGGTCTCATCCAGGCGCAGGGTCTGGCTGCGGCCGTCGTTGCGATAGCGGATCGGTTGGCGCGGATCACTCTCTTGGCCGGGGCAGGGCCATTGCAGCGGCGTCTGGCGCAGCCGGGCATGGCTGGCACCGCGGAGGTCGTAGCCGGTCTGGGGGTTGTGGAATTGCCGGATCTCGTCGAACACTTCAGCGGCCGAGGCGTAGCTGAAGTGCTCGCCATAACCCATCGCACAGGCGACGTCGGCGATGATCCGCCAGTCGGCGCGGGCCTCGCCGGGCGGATTGACGGCCTGGGGCGCCAGGGTCAGGTTGCGCTCGGAGTTGATCATCACCCCGTCGGCCTCGGCCCAGAGCGCGCCGGGCAAGAGGATGTCGGCGTACGGATTGGTCTCGGTGTCGAGAAAGGCGTCCTGGGTGATCACCAGTTCGGCGGCCTGCAGGCCGCGGATGACCGTCTCGCGATTGGCCACGCTGGCCACCGGGTTGGTGCAGATGATCCAGCAGGCCTTCACGGTGCCGGCGGCCAGCTCCTCGAACAGGGCGACGGTGCCCTGGCCAAGACGGGTATGCAGGGTGCCTTCCGGCACCCCCCAGGCACGTTCGACGAAATGGCGGTCGGCGGCCGACAGCAGGCTGCGTTGGCCGGGCAGACCGGGGCCCATGTAGCCCATCTCGCGCCCGCCCATGGCGTTGGGCTGGCCGGTGAGGGAGAAGGGGCCGCTGCCGGGGCGGCAGATCTTGCCGGTGGCCAGGTGCAGGTTGCACAGGGCGTTGGTGCTCCAGGTGCCATGGGTGCTCTGATTCAGGCCCATGGTCCAGAGGCTGGTCCATTCACCGGCTTCGCCGATCCAGCGCGCGGCGGTGCGGATGTCCGCCACGGCCAGCCCCGTCCCGGCGGCCACGCGTGCGGGACTGTAGTCGGCGAGAAAATCGGGCATGGCCTCCCAGCCCTCGGTATGGGCGGCGATGAAGGCTTCGTCCAGATAGCCCTCGGCGTGCAACAGGTGCAGCAGGCCATTGAGCAGCAGCAGATCGGTGCCGGGGCGCAGTTGCAGGAAGAGATCGGCCTTTTCGGCGGTGGCGGTGCGCCGCGGATCGATGACGATCAGCCGGGCGCCGCGCTTGACCCGATCCAGCAGGCGCAGGAAGAGGATGGGGTGACAGTCGGCCATATTGGCGCCGCTGACCAGGAAGAGATCGGCGTGGTCGAGGTCGTCGTAGGAGCCGGGCGGGCCGTCGGCGCCAAGGGACAGCTTGTAGCCGGTGCCGGCGCTGGCCATGCACAGCCGGGAATTGGATTCGAGCTGGTTGGTGCCGATGAAGCCCCGCGCCAGCTTGCTCACCAGGTACTGGGCCTCCAGCGACAGCTGGCCGGACACATAGAAGGCGATGGCGTCCGGCCCGTGGCGGCCGAGGATGGCGCGCAACCGCTCGGCGGTGGCAGCGACGGCCTGGTCCAGCGCGGTCTGCACCGGTTCGTGGGAGCGGTCGTGGCGGACGTAGGCCTGCGCCATGCGCCCGCTGTCCACCAGCGCCTGGTGGCTGGTGCTGCCCTTGGTGCAGAGGCGGCCACGATTGGCGGGATGGTCGCGATCGCCACTGACCTTGGTGACCCGGCCGTCTTCCACCTGCATGACGATCCCGCAGCCGACGCCGCAGTAGGGGCAGACGCTCTTGATGTGGGTAGTGGCCATGGCAAGGATCCTTCGAGAACCAGAAAGCGAAAAGGCGCCGGTCGTGCTCCCCGGAGGGAGACGAACACGGCGCCTTTGTCGTGAAAGGGGGCGATCGGCGTTGACCGCTCCATGCTGGGTATTTAGCAAGGCCCGCGCCAGCTTGGTCCGACGGGCTCAGGGAGCGCATGACTGCTGGTCCGGCGGAGGGGCGGCAGTCATGCTCGACGTCATGGCAACCACGGGTGATGTGCGCCGTGACGGGGCAGGCAGGCCTTGCCTTGCACCGTTGTGGTTCCGGCTGGCGGGTAGCCGGTGGCGAGTCGGCGATGCCCTCTGCTGGCTGCAGGCCGCGCCAGTGGCGGATCTCCAGGCGATCAGGCAGAACTGGCACAGCCGATGCAAAAGCCCTGATAGACCCGCATTTTCGGGTCGCCCGGTCGATCAACGGCGATCGACAGCCACTGCAGGCGACGGGCACGGAGCAGAGCCCAGGGCTCCTCCCTACATAGAACAGGCAAAGGCGCCTGAGACCGCGAGGTTTCAGGCGCCTTTTTATTTGCCGCGACTCAACCTGATTGGCCTCGGCCGGGGGATAGCCTCCATGAACAGCATCGTGACCCGCAAAGAACGCCTGATCGTCGTCGGCAACGGCATGGTCGGCCATCACCTCGTCGAGCAGCTGCTGGCGGCCGGCGCCCTGGACCACTACGAGATCCACGTCTTCGGCGAAGAGCGTCAGCGCGCCTACGACCGGGTGCATCTCTCGGAATACTTCGCCGGCCGTGACGCCGAATCCCTGGCGATGAGCACAGCCGACCTCTATGCCGTGCCCGGCGTGGTGCTGCACCTGGGCTGCGCGGTGACCGGCATCGATCGCGAACAGCGCGAGGTGCTGACCCCTGAAGGCGCCTTTGGCTACGACCGCCTGGTACTGGCCACCGGCTCCTATCCCTTCGTGCCGCCCATCGAGGGCGCCGAAGGCGACTCACGCCTGGTCTATCGCACCCTGGACGACCTGGACACCATCCGCCTGGCCGCCGCCAAGGCGCGCCGCGGCGTGGTGGTGGGCGGCGGCCTGCTCGGCCTGGAAGCGGCCAATGCGCTGAAATCCCTGGGCCTGGAAGCCCATGTGGTGGAATTCGCCCCGCGCTTGATGCCGGTGCAGCTGGACGACCTGGGCGGTGCCGCGCTCCGGCAGCGCATCGAAGACCTGGGCGTGGGCGTGCACCTGTCCAAGGCCACCCAGAACATCACCGCCGGCAGCGAGTACCGCTACCGCATGAACTTCGCCGGCGAGGATTTCCTCGAGACCGACCTGATCCTGTTTTCCGCTGGCATCCGTCCCCAGGACGCCCTGGCCCGCAGCTGCGGCCTGGAGCTCGGCCCCCGCGGCGGGGTGGCGGTGGACAACGGCTGCCTGACCAGCGATCCCTTCATCCATGCCATCGGCGAGTGCGCCGCCTGGAACGGGAGCGTCTTCGGCCTGGTCGCGCCGGGCTACCAGATGGCGCGCCTGGTGTCCGCCACCCTCTGCCACGGCCAGGGCACGCCCTTCACCGGCGCCGACATGTCCACCAAGCTCAAGCTGCTGGGCGTGGACGTGGGCTCCATCGGCGACGCCCACGGCGCCACCCCCGGCGCGCGTAGCTATCGCTACATCGACGAAGCCAGCGCCAGCTATCGCCGCCTGGTGGTCTCCGCCGACGGCAAGCACGTGCTCGGCGCCGTGCTGGTGGGCGACAACAGCTACTACGACACCCTGCTGCAATACGCCCAGAACGGCATCCCGCTGCCCCAGGATCCCGCCAGCCTGATCATGCCGGTGGGCGAGGGCGCCCCGACCCTGGGCGCCGATGCCCTGCCGGCCACCGCCACCCTCTGCTCCTGCCACAACGTCACCAAGGGCGCGGTCTGCGCCGCCATCGACGCCGGCTGCACCGATCTCGCCGGCATCAAGAGCTGCACCAAGGCGGCCACCGGTTGCGGTGGCTGCGCGGCGCTGGTCAAGCAGGTCTTCGAGCACGAGCTGATCGCCCGGGGCGTCGAGGTCGACAAGAGCCTTTGCGAACACTTCGCCCACACGCGCCAGGAGCTCTATCACCTGGTACGGGTGGAAGGCATCCAGAGCTTCGACGAGCTACTGGCGCGTCACGGTCGCGGCCACCATGGCTGCGACATCTGCAAGCCGGCGGTGGCCAACGTCCTGGCCTCCTGCTGGAACGCGCCCATCACCGATCCGCACTTGGTGCCGCTGCAGGACACCAACGACACCTTCATGGCCAACATGCAGAAGAACGGCACCTATTCGGTGGTGCCACGCATTCCGGGTGGCGAGATCAGCCCGGAAGGCCTGATCGCCATCGGCCAGGTGGCGAAGAAGTACGACCTCTACACCAAGATCACCGGCGGCCAGCGCATCGATCTCTTCGGCGCCCAGTTGCACGAATTGCCGGACATCTGGGGCGAGCTGATCGCCGCCGGCTTCGAGACCGGCCATGCCTACGGCAAGTCGACCCGCACGGTGAAAAGCTGCGTCGGCAGCACCTGGTGCCGCTACGGGGTGCAGGACAGCGTCAAGATGGCGCTGGACATCGAGCACCGCTACAAGGGCCTGCGCGCGCCGCACAAGCTCAAGTTCGCCGTCAGCGGCTGCACCCGCGAGTGCGCCGAGGCCCAGAGCAAGGACATCGGTGTGATCGCCACCGAGAACGGCTGGAATCTCTATGTCTGCGGCAACGGCGGCATGCGCCCGCGGCATGCCGAGCTGTTCGCCACCGACCTGGATGACGAGACCCTGATCCGCTACATCGACCGGCTGCTGATGTTCTACATCCGCACCGCCGACCGCCTGCAGCGCACCTCGGTGTGGCGCGAGTCGCTGGAGGGCGGGCTGGACTACCTCAAGCAGGTGATCATCGAAGACAGCCTGGGCCTGGGTGCCGAGCTGGAAGCCCAGATGCAGCTGGTGGTGGATCGCTACGAATGCGAATGGGCCAATGCCCTGAACGATCCCGACAAGCTCAAGCGCTTCCGGACCTTCGTCAACCAGCGCGGCAACGACCCGGACATCCACTTCGTCAAGGAGCGCGGCCAGCGCCGGCCGGCGCGTCACCACGAACTTCAGCTCATCGCCGTCACCGAGGAGACTTGACCATGACCCAGACCAATACCGCTCGCGCCCTGGAGCCCCGCTGGCAACCCCTGTGCCACCTGACCGATCTGGTGCCCCAGTCCGGTGTGGTGGCCCTGCACGAGGGTGAGCAGGTGGCGCTGTTCTATCTGCCCGAGACCGAGCAGAAGGTCTTCGCCGTGGGCAATCGCGATCCCAAGTCCGGTGCCAATGTCATCGGTCGCGGCATCGTCGGCCAACTGGGCCAGGACCTGGTGATCGCTTCACCGCTGTACAAGCAGCATTTCCGCCTGGCGGACGGTGGCTGCCTGGAATATCCCGAGCAGGCGCTGCCCACCTGGGCGGTACGGCTGAACGGGGAACGGGTGGAGATCGCCTGAGGCTTTCGCGTCTGGCCTTCTCTCACCCCATTCTTCTCCCGGAGGGAGAAGGGGCGGTATGGCGTGGCGCGGAGCTCGCGTAGCCTGGATAACGGCGCAGCCTTGCCCGGGTGATCACCGCGCCTAGGCGGCTGACTGTTGCACCCACCGTAGTGCAGCGTTGCGCGATGGGTGCCGGTCCAGGCAGGCGAAAACTCCCGGTCGGGGCGATACTCAAGGAGCGGGGACGCTGTCTGCCGATCCTGGCAGTCGCCCTGCGGGAGGTCATCATGCGCCTGACAAGAACCCTTCGCTCCGCGCTGTTCATCGCCCTGCTGCTGGCCCTGGCCGCCATCGCCCTGCTGGAAGGCTGGCGCGCGCAACCGGTGGGAGAACCCGCCTTGCGCGCCGATCCGGTCTGTAGCCACGGCTATGCGCCCTATGGCTGCTATCCGGTACCGGCCCGTGGCGGCGACCTGGGGTGGCTGGAGCGACTCTAGGTCCTCACCCAGCCCTTAGGTCAGTATCCAGCAGCGCCGCCAGTTCGCGGTCGGATAGGGCGTGGCCGAACAGCGGGCCCTGGACCTCGGCGCAGTGCTGCGCCTTCAGCCAGGCCAACTGGCCTGATGTTTCGACGCCCGTCGCTGCTACCCGGAGCCCCAAGGTGCGTCCCAGGCCGATCAGCGCCTGGGCGATGGCGGCATCGGCCTGCCGCTGGTCCAGGTGGGCGATGAGCTGGCTATCGAGGCTGATGCCCTCCAGCAGGGGCTGGCGCAGTGCATTGAGGGCGCCGAGGCCTTTGCCGAAATCGGCCAGGCTCAGGCGTACGCCCAGGGCCTTGAGCGCCTGGAGTTGAGGGAGCGGCGGATCACCGTCTGCCCGCAGCAGCGCCTCGGGCAGTTGCAGCTCCAGGCGTTCCGCTGCCAGGCCACTGGTCTGCAAGGCCTGGGCGACTGCCTCCACCAGAGCCTTGGCATCGTCGAACTGGCGAGGCGACACCCCGATGACCAGCCGCAGCGGCGCGGGCCAGGCCGCTGCGGCGCGACAGGCGCTATCCAACAGCCAGAGCCCCAGGGGAGCGCTGAGTCCGGTCTCTTCGGCCAGGGCCAGGAAGGCCTCTGGCGGTAACGTTCCGCGTATCGGATGGGCCCAGTGCAGCTGGGCTTCGACGCCACTCAGGGTGCCGTCTGCCGTGCGCCGGCGGGGCAGGTAGGCCAGGCGCACCTGGTCGCGCGCCAAGGCCTGGCGCAGTTCCTGTTCCAGGTCACGACGCTGGCTGAGCTGGGCGTCCATGGCCGGTGCATGAAAGCACCAGCCGTTGCGGCCCGCGGCCTTGGCCTGGTAGAGCGCGATATCGGCCAGCCGCAGCAATTCCTCGACTTGGTCGGCCTGGCCCGGCGCCTGGGCGATGCCGATGCTGGTCCCGACGCTGACGGTCTGCTCTTCCAGCAGGATCGGCCGGGCGATGGCGGTTACCAGCCGGGCACAGATCTGGTCGACCGTCGTGGCATCCAGGTGACCGAGCAGCACCACGATGAATTCATCGCCGCCCAGCCGCGCCACCAAGCCGCCGGGCCTCAGGCTGGCTTGCAGACGACGGGCGACTTCCTGCAGCACCCGATCACCGGCGGCGTGGCCGAGGCTGTCGTTGATCGGTTTGAAGCGATCCAGGTCCAGACTGAGCAGGGTGAGCGGCGTGCTGGGTTGCGCCAGTTGAGCGGCCAGGTAGTGCTGCAACTGCAACCGGTTGGCCAGGCCGGTCAGGCTGTCGTGTTGCGACAGATGCTCGATTTCGGCCTGGGCGTTGACCGCGGCGGTGATGTCACTGGCGGTTCCACGAAAACCCGCACCCTGGGGCAAGGGGCGGGCGGTGATTTCGCAGACCCGGGAATGGCCGAGACGGTCACGATAATGACAGCGCAGCACCTGCCGCTCGTCGCGGTGTCGAGCGTTGTCCAGGAGCCAGTCAGCCAGCCTGGTCGTCTCGGTGCTGAACAGTTCCGCGAGTGGCCGACCGAGCCAGCTGCCAGGCGCATGCCCGGTGATGCGGGCGAAGCGTTCGGACAGATAGGCGATGCGGCCTTCGGCATCGCTTTCCCAGAGCCAGTCTGAGGCCGCCTCGGCGAGTTCGCGAAAGCGGCTTTCGCTGCGGCTCAGCTCGGCTTGGCTGGCGATCAGGGCATCGAATTGCTGGTCGAGCTGCCGGGCCGAATTCAGCGCATGGCGGATCAGCAGCGCCAGCACTAGGCCGAGCAACAGCACCCCGGCCAGGAACACCGGTAGCGTCCGGCGCAGCAACTGGGCGCCGGGCCGTGGAGGTTGCCAATTGAGCAACAGCGGTGAATCCAGCGGGCGCAGGGATTCATGATCGGGCAGAGGCAACCGGGAGGCCTGCAGCGTCGGCAGCCCGTAGGTGTCGCTGAGGTGAGCCAGGGTCGCGGGGTCGAGCACATTAACGAACAGCATCACCGAGGGCACGCCGGCGCTCGGCGTGACGCCATAGCTCGCGCCCGGCGTGATGGTGGCGGCGGCGACCAGCGCAGGGACGCCGCCGACACTCAGGATCCGCCCCAGGCTTTCGGTTTCTCCAGGTCGCTTGCGAGTCGCCGCCAGCAGGGCAGTGAGATCCCCTTCCAGCCATTGCGCGGCAGTGCGCTCCGTTGGCTGCCCGTCGATCACGGCATAGACGGTACGGTCCTGGGGATCCAGCACGAAGACGCCGTTGTAGCCATAGAGCTCATAGGGAATGTCGCCAACGTTACGCTCCTCGTCGGCCCAGAAGCGATCGACCTTCAGGTGCAGGTGCTTGTAGGCCTCGCCCCACTTGGCATAGTTGATGATGTTATGGCCGATCTCGTTTTCCACCTGCTCCAGGGTGCGGGTGATATAGGTCCGCGCCCGCTGCTGGACATCGGCGTCCTGGCTGGAGGCGGTCTTGATCAGCAGGTAGCAGCCGATGCCGAGCAGGATCGGCAGGGCGCAAATGACCGGAAACAGGCGCAGCAACAGGGCGTGACTGCGACGGGTGGCGATGGGGGTTGACGACATGAGGGACCTGGGCGGCGCTGAACGACGGTCAGGTTTCCTGCGCGGTGGCCAAAGACGGCGCGAGGAATATCTGGCCAGGTGCCATTATCGGCGACTGGCTAACAGACGTCTGCTCATCATCGGACCAGGGGCAGCGCTGAGCTGCCCGGACGGTCGACCGCTCAAGGACGCGGCGGATAGCCGATCAGCAGTTCGTTGATCAGACGGCCGAAGCCGGCACTGCGTTGGGAGGGCGTGGCGTTCTGGTCGTCCAGCAGGCGCTCTTCGCTGGCACGCCAGACCAACTTGCCGTCGCGGCCGTCGAGCATGTCGAGCTGCACCGTCATCACCGGGTAGGTGACGGTCTGGGTGCGTACATAGCTCGGCCCCCAGGGACCAGGGCCCCAGGCGGAGCCCCAGGGGCCACCCCAGCCCGGGCCCCAGTAGGGATCGGCATAACTGAAGCTCTGCTGGCGCTGATCGAGGATCACATAGAGCTTGATCCTGAGGTCTGGTCGCGTGCCCGTCGCGGCGGGGCGCAGCCCACGCTGGTCGAGGCCGCCGCTGACCGAGTCGCGCAGGCGCTGCTCGGTGAGATCGCTGCGCACCCGCGGATCGCTGGGGCGGTATTCGATGGCCGGATCCGCCCAGCCCCAGCTGCGATAGGCGGCGAAGTCGCGGCTGGCGTCATAGTCCAGATTGCGCGGGCCGCGTTCGGCGCAGGCTGTCAGCAGGAGGACCGCAAGCAGCAGGAGGCAACGTTTCATGGGCGATCCTCGGCGGTGAGGGTAGTAGTCTGCTTGGACTGGCTTGAGGGCCACTTATCCCCTCAGCTCGGCGGATAGTTGGCCAGCAGGCGGCGGGTGGTGTCTCTCAGGGTGCGTGCGCGTTCGCCGCTGTTGCCGCCGGTGGCCTGCTCGGCGGCCGAATGCCAGAGCACGCGCCCCGTGGCGGGATCGAGCAATTCCACCTCCAGCACATCGACCACAAAGGTCCGGGTGCGGGTCCGCGCCTGGCCGACCGTGGCGCCATAGCCGGGGCCATAGCCATAGGGCCCGTAGCCGCCGTAGCCGTAGCTGGTGTCGTAGTAGTCGGTGTACTGCTCGCTGCGCTGCTGCTGGGTGAGGCGGGCACGCACCTGGAGATCGGCGCGGGCACCGCCGATGGCCGGTCGCAAGCCGCGCTGGTCGAGGCCATCGGCCACCGCCTGCTGCACGGTCTGGCCATCCAGGCCACCGCTGACCACCGCGGCACCCGGTGCCCAACTCCAGGTGCGATAGCGACTCCAGTCGCGGGGCGCTGGCGGATAGGCCGCCGGATCCTGCTGCGGCAGTACCGGCACCGCGGCCTCCGGGAGGCTGCTGGCGACATAGGGATTGGGCGTCTGGCAACCGGCCAGGGCGAGCAGCGCGAACGACAGGCAGAGCAGGGGGCGACGCATGACCGTTCCTCGAAGGAATGCTGGCCAGAGCATACCGCGCCCGGCGTTATCCTGCCTTAGCTTGGCAGAGCCAATGCAGATAGCGCCCCAGGCCCGCGAAAGCCGGGTGCCGCCGGTGGGCCAACTCCATGGCCACCAGTTCCTCGCCGTTGGCGCGAGCCTGGAACTCCGGCGGCATGTAGTCGTGAAAGACCCGTACGCCGCTGCGCGCCTGGATCCGCCAGTCCGGCGCCAGCCAGGCCTCGACTTCGCGCGGATCGAGGGGCTGTTGCGGGGTGAGGCCCCGTTGGCCGGCGCCCGCGTAATCGCCCTGCCTGAGTTTGCGGAAATGCCCCTTGAGAAGATTGCGATAGATCAGGGCGTCGCGGTTGTAGAAGGCCAGGGACAGCCAGCCGTTCGGGGCCAGGCAGCGCTCTAGCGTCGGCAGGATCGCCGTGGGCGTCTCCAGCCATTCCAGCACCGCGTGGCAGAGCACCAGGTCGAAGGGCTCGGTGAAGGCGGGCAACTCCTGCCAGGGCAATGCCAGCCAATCGGCGCCGAGTCCGGCCGCGGCAAAGGCCTCCTGGGCGCCGGCGAGCATGGGCGCCGACGGCTCGGCCAGGGTCACGGCATGGCCCTGCTGGGCCAGCCAGAGACTCATGTGGCCCAGGCCGGCACCGATGTCCAGCACCCGCAGGGGACGCCCGGGCAGTACCTCGGCGAGATCCGCCTGCAGCACCGCCAGGCGGATGGCGCCCTTGGTGCCGCCATAGATGTTGGCGGCGAAACGGGTGGCGCGGTCGTCGAAGAAGGTATCGCTCACGGCAGGAAGCGCCTCTCGTTGTCGGCCAGCTTGGCCAGCACCGCCTGCTCCACGTCCAGCTCCAGTTCGCTGCCCAGTTGCAGGAGATAGAGCAGCACGTCGGCGATTTCCTGGCCGGCGTGTTCGCGCTCGGCGGCGCTCAGCTCGCGGGCCTCGGCATCGCTTTTCCACTGGAAGATCTCCACCAGCTCGGCCATCTCGACGCTGGCCGCCATCGCCAGATTCTTGGGGTTGTGATAGCGCCGCCAGGCGTTGGCATCGCGGATGGCGTGCAGGCGGGTGAGCAGGGCAGG
Source organism: Pseudomonas sp. PLB05 (assembly GCF_021106615.1). Taxonomy (NCBI): domain Bacteria; kingdom Pseudomonadati; phylum Pseudomonadota; class Gammaproteobacteria; order Pseudomonadales; family Pseudomonadaceae; genus Pseudomonas; species Pseudomonas sp. PLB05. The sequence continues at coordinate 816,492 of NZ_JAJOHO010000003.1, read as the reverse complement.
AAGGTCCATGGGCGTCCAGGGATTGGCAAAACGTCATTGTCCCATGGCGGGACCAGGGCGCGGCAGTGTCTTGTCCGCTGGTCTCTGCGCGACAGTCCGGCGCTACTGCTCTACTCTGGGCCCATCACCGACACGCTGGCCGCTGGAGCCCTGATGAAATTTCGCCTGTCCGGACCGTTGCTGACCCTGCTGATGATCACCAGCGCCGCCCATGCCGAAAAGCTGCTGCTGGAAGGCACTCTCGGCCAGTCCCGGGTGGTGGTGGAGGTCGATCCCACCGCCAATGACGAAGTCTCTGGCCGCTACTTCTATGACCGCTATCGCCGCGATCTGCGCCTGAGCGGTCCGGCGCAATCGGGCGACCAGCTCAGGCTGGAGGAGGGTGCGCCCTGGCAGGACGGCCCCAAGGCCAGCTGGTCGCTGACGCGCGGCAAGGACGGTCGCTGGAGCGGTACCTGGAGCGGTGCCGGCAAGACCTTGCCGCTCGCCCTGGCGCCGCTGCAGCTGGAACAGTCCGCGGCGGCGGATCGCTATCGCCAGACACTGCGCCATGACGATCCCTACGAATTCCGCCGCCTGCAGGGGCTGACCCTGGAGCAGGGTGAGCGCCAGACCTTCATGGGTCGTGAGCTGCATTGGTGGCGCGAGCCGGTGTCGGGCATGCGGCTGTTCACCGTGGCGGGCGCCAGCGAGGCGGCCAATGCCGTGCTGCGTGACCGACTCTGGGCGGAGGTAGACGCCCATCTGAGCTGCATCGGCCCTGATGGCGAGCACAGCCTGCAGGTGACTCCGCAGTTGCTCACCCAGCGGGTGCTCAGCGTCAATCTGTTCAGCCAATACAGCTGCACCGGCGCGGCCCACCCGGATTTCGGCAGCGCACCCCTGACCCTGGATCTCCAGACCGGGCAGGAATTGGCGCTGGAAGACTTCCTCTGGCTGGGCCACGGCCAGCCGCTTCGTCCGGCGCCGGAGGATCGCTATTCCCAGGCCCTGGCGGACTATCGGCAACAGACCCTGGCGCCCTGGGTGGTGCGGTTGTTCACCCGGCTGTATCCGGAGCTGATGCAGGCGCCGGCCGACGGTGATGGCTGCGACTATCGCAGCGCCGACGTCTGGCAATTCGCGCCCTGGTACCTGACGCCCAAGGGCCTCTACCTGGGCCCGACCTTCTTCCGCGCCGCCCGCAGCTGCGACGAACCCGGTGGCACCCTGGTGCCCTACGCCGAGGTGCGCCAGCATCCAGGGCCATTGGCGGACCTGCTGCCCCGCTGACGTAGGTTGGCGCTGAGCGCAGCGAAGCCCAACGCTCCTCTACCCGGCGCGGACATGGCGGGCTTCGACGCTGGAACCGTCTCGGCCCAACCTACGGCAGTTTGATGACACACTCGTAGGTTGGCGCTGAGCGCAGCGAAGCCCAACAGCGCTGCCTGCCTCGAAGGTCTGGCTGCCCAGTAGCAGCCCATGACCAGCTAGGCGGTTCAGCTGCGCCTAACGCTGGTGCCGATCAGTGGCCTTTCCTACTTCCGCAAGAGCTTTTGCAGCCGGGCGTGCTGCCAGAGGGCGATCCTGTCGCGCAGGAAGAAGGTCTGGATGCCACGACTCAGCAACAGAATTCCCCAGATGGCGGCGACCCATAGGGACCAGTGGGTCTCAGGCGAGGTCGCGTGATTGAGCACATAGAGAAAGACCCAGATGACCATGCCGCGCAGCACCTGCCAATAGAAGCCGATCTCGGCGGCGATCTGTTCACGGGCATTCGCGATTCGCTCGTCTGCAGCGGATCCCACTGCTTGAGTGGTTTGACCTGTCAGGTCGGCAACGCTGATTTCCAGAACGGCAGCCAGGGCGCTCAGGGTCTCCAGACTCGCCTGCTCGCCATTTTCGATGCGTTGCACCGTACGGGTGCTGATGCCCGCGAGTTCAGCCAGCTGCTCTTGCGACCACGCTCGGGCCAGGCGGTGTTCCTTGATTTTGTTGGGCAGTTGCATCTCGGTTTCTCCAGCGGTGGTGGACGAGCAAAAGCCTAGCCGCAAGGCCTTCTGTCCAACACGACGACAACCCGACAGCAGCCTGACAGCGAGGTGACAGGGACCTGACGGCCTCGCTGACAGGGAAGGGCGGAAGCCCGTCTCCTCGCAGGGTCTTCCCTGTCCATCCACTCTACACCGGCTACACGCGGTGAAAACCGTCCAGGGATTTCCACAGCAGGTTCGCCTCCGCGGGGGTAAGGCTGCGCCGTTACCCACGCTACGGACGCTGTCAGTCGGTAGCGTGGAAAACCGCTGGGCGTTTTCCACTGGGCGTTGAGTATCGCCAGCGGACAGGGCTTCGCCCCCTTCCACCGTAATCGTCGGCGATCAGCCGCTTGCCCAGGGTGATGACCTCGGCTTCCACATAACCCAAGGCCGCATAGAAGCCCAGGATCGCGGCATTGTCCCGGCGCACCATGAGCTGCAGCTTGGGGCAGCCTCTTTCGGTCAGCAGCTGCTCGGCGGTCGCTACCAGACGGCGGGCATGGCCGCGACGCTGGTGTTCCGGTGCCACCGCCAGGTAATAGAGCCAGCCACGATGGCCGTCGGTGCCAACCATGACGCTGGCCATGAGGGTGCCGTCCACCTCGCCCACCAGGAACAACTCGGGTTGCTCGGCAAGCTTGCGCTGGATGTCACGGTAGGGATCGTTCCAGGGACGGGTCAGATCGCAAGCCTGCCAGAGGCTGACCAGGGTCTCGGTGTCGGCAGGCTGGAAGGGGCGGATGTGCATGGGGGCGTCCGGCAGCGGGGCGAAGCCGAAAGATAGCAGACGGGAGAGTCTAATTTTGTGCTTCGAGGAGGGGGCTGGCTTTAACGGCTCTATCGCGGCCATGGGCCGCTCCTACGGGTTTTGACATCCTGTAGGAGCGGCCCATGGCCGCGAGAGCGTTGCTCCTACGGATCGGCGTCAGTAGGAGCGGGTGCATCAGCGGACTGTCGTGGCCGGGATTGAGACGTCAGAAGCCGCTAGAGAAAGTTCTCCGCATAGTGGCAGGCCACCTGGCGGGCTTCCACGTTGCGCAGCGCCGGCACCTCGATCTTGCACTTCTCCGTCGCATAGGGGCAACGCCGGTGGAAGACGCAACCAGGTGGCGGATCCAGCGGGTTGGGCAGCTCGCCCTGGATGCGGATACGCGGCTTGCTCGGGTCCGGGTGCAGACTCGGGGTGGCCGACAGCAGCATCTGGGTATAGGGATGCAGGGGCCGCTCGAACAGCAGGTCGCGACTGGTCTTTTCGACGATGCAGCCCAGGTACATCACCATCACCTCGTCGGCGATGTGGCGCACCACCGAGAGGTTGTGGGAGATGAACACATAGGCGGTCCGGTACTGCTGCTGCAGATCCATGAACAGGTTGAGCACCTGCGCCTGGATGGACACGTCCAGCGCCGAGGTCGGCTCGTCCGCCACCAGCACCTTGGGCTGCAGCATCATGGCGCGGGCCACGGCGATGCGCTGGCGCTGGCCACCGGAGAACATGTGCGGATAGCGCTGGTAGTGCTCGGGCCGTAGGCCCACCTGCTGCATCATCGCCTGCACCTTCTCGCGCCTTTCGGTGCGGGAGAGGCTGGTGTTGATCTGCAGCGGCTCGGCCAACTGGTCGCCGATCTTGCGCCGCGGATTGAGCGAGGCATAGGGGTTCTGGAACACCATCTGCACCTCGCGGCGCAGCTCCTTGCGGCGGGCGGCGTCGGCGTTGGCCACGTCCTGACCGCCGATGACCAGGCTGCCGGCGGTGGGCTGCTCGATCAGGGTCAGGGCGCGGGCCAGGGTCGACTTGCCACAACCGGACTCACCCACCACGGCCAGGGTGCGCCCGGCCTGCAGGTCGAAGGAGACGCCGTTGAGCGCCTTGACCGTGGCGTTGTCCTTGAACAGGCCGCGGGAGATTTGATAGTGCTGGGTCAGGCCCTTAGCTTCGAGCACGAGGTGCTCGGGCGCCTGCTCCGGGATGGTGGAGCTGGCGAGGACGGTGGCTTCAGACGGCGCCATGGCGATCCTCCGGCAACTGGCTGGGACGTTGATGTTCGGGCAGCACCTCGGGCACCTCGCCGGGCGCTACGTTGCGCGGGAAGAAGCAGCGCACCGCCCCGCGATCGTAGGGCTCCAGCGCCGGGCGCTCCTGGCAGCGCGGCTGCACATAGGGGCAGCGCGGGCTGAGCAGGCAGCCGGCCGGCCGGTCGTAGCGACCGGGGACGATGCCGGGCAGGGTGTGCAGGCGGTCGGTCTGGCTGTGTTCGGGAATGGCCGCCAGCAGGGCTTCGGTGTAGGGATGGGCGGGGGCGTCGAACAGCGTCGGCACCACGCCTTTCTCCACCGCCTGGCCGGCATACATCACCACCACGCGCTGGGCGGTCTCGGCCACCACGGCGAGGTCGTGGGTGATGAGGATCAGCCCCATGCCTTCGTCGCGCTGCAGATTGACCAGCAGTTCCATGATCTGCGCCTGGATGGTCACGTCCAGGGCGGTGGTGGGTTCGTCGGCGATCAGCAGGCGCGGCTCGGCGGCGATGGCCATGGCGATGGCGACGCGCTGGCTCATGCCCCCGGACAGCTGGTGCGGATAGGCGCCGAGGCGACTGGCCGCGGCCGGGATCTCGACCTTTTCCAGCAATTCCAGGGCGCGCTGGCTGGCGGCGCGGCCCTTGAGGCCCAGGTGCTGGCGGATCACTTCTTCCAGCTGGAAGCCCACGGTGTAGCTGGGATTGAGCGCCGTCATCGGGTCCTGGAAAACCATCGACAGCTCCTTGCCAATCAGGTGCCGCCGGCGGCGGCCCTTGAGGCTGAGCAGGTCCTGACCATCGAAGGCCAGGCGGTCGGCGGTGATGCGACCGGGGTGATCGATCAGGCCCATCACGGCCATCATGGTCACCGACTTGCCGGAGCCGGATTCACCGACGATAGCGACGATCTCGCCCTGATCCACCGTGAGATCGAGGCCTTCCACCACCGGCGGGGCGTCGGTGCCGCCGAAGCGCACCGAGAGGTTCTGGATTTCGAGGAGGCTCATGACTGCACCTTCAGACGCGGATCGAGGGCATCGCGCAGGCCGTCGCCCATCAGGTTGATGGCCAGCACGGTGAAGAGGATGGCGAGACCCGGCAGGGTCACCACCCACCAGGCGCGCTCGATGTAGTCGCGGGCCGAGGCCAGCATGGTGCCCCACTCGGGGGTGGGCGGCTGCACGCCGAGGCCAAGGAAGCCCAGGGCGGCGGCATCGAGGATCGCCGAGGAAAAGCTCAGGGTGGCCTGGACGATCAGCGGTGCCATGCAGTTGGGCAGCACGCTGACGAACATCAGCCGCAAGGTACCGGCGCCGGCCAGCCGCGAGGCGGTGACGTAGTCGCGGTGCAGTTCGCCCATCACCGCGGCGCGGGTCAGGCGGACATAGGAGGGCAGCGAGACGATGGCGATGGCCACCACGGTGTTGATCAGGCCTGGGCCGAGGATGGCGACGATGGCCACGGCCAGCAGCAGCGAGGGCAGCGCCAGCATGATGTCCATCAGGCGCATGATCACCGGACCGGCGCGGTTGGGCGAGAAGCCGGCGACCAGCCCGAGCAGGATGCCGGGGATCAGCGAGAAGACCACCGAGGCCAGGCCGATCAGCAGCGACAGCCGGGCGCCGTGGATCAGTCGGCTGAGCAGGTCACGCCCCAGCTCGTCGGTGCCCAGGGGGAACTGGCTGTTGCCACCGTCCAGCCACAGCGGCGGGGTGAGCATGAAGTCGCGGAACTGCTCGCTGGGCGCATGGGGTGCGACCCAGGGCGCGAAGAGCGCGCAGAACACCACGATGACCATGAAGATCAGCCCGCCGAGGGCGCCCTTGTTGCGGGCGAAGGCGTGCCAGAACTCCTTGAAGGGAGAGGGATAGAGGGCGCTCGGGTCTTGAGCGGCCGGGGTGTTTACCGTTGTCATAGGCTCTGTCCGTATGGGCGCTTCAACGCTGGTGGCGGATGCGCGGATTGACCAGGCCGTAGAGGATGTCCACGACGAAATTGACCAGGATGACCAGGGTGGCGATCAGCAGGATGCCGTTCTGCACCACCGGGTAGTCCCGGGCGCCGATGGCCTCGATCAGCCACTTGCCGATGCCGGGCCAGGAGAAGATGGTCTCGGTGAGCACCGCGCCGGAGAGCAGGCTGCCGACCTGCAGGCCGAGCACCGTCAGTACCGGGATCAGGGCGTTGCGCAGGGCGTGGACGAAGACTACCCGGCCTGGCGACAGACCCTTGGCGCGGGCGGTGCGCACATAGTCCTCACGCAACACTTCGAGCATGGCCGAGCGGGTCATGCGGGCGATCACCGCCAGGGGAATGGTGCCCACCACGATCGCCGGCAGGATCAGGTGCTTGAGGGCATCGACGAAGGCGCCGGGCTCGTCGGAGAGCAGGGTGTCTATGAGCATGAAGCCGGTGCGCGGCGGGATGTCGTAGAGCAGATCCAGGCGACCGGAAACCGGGGTCCAGCCGAGTTGCACCGAGAACAGCATGATCAGCAGCAGGCCCCACCAGAAGATCGGCATCGAATAGCCGGTCAGGGCCACGCCCATCACCCCGTGGTCCACCGTGGTGCCGCGCCTGAGGGCGGCGATGATGCCGGCCAGCACGCCGAAGACCGTGGCGAACAGCATGGCCGCCACCGAGAGTTCCAGGGTGGCCGGGAACAGGGTCAGGAACTCGTCCCAGACCCCGACGCGACTGCGCAGGGATTCGCCGAGGTCACCCTGGGCAAGGTTGCCGATGTAGTCGAAATACTGCTGGTACAGGGGCTTGTCGAGGCCCAGGCGGTGCATGGCTTCGGCGTGCATCTGCGGATCGACGCGGCGTTCGCCCATCATGACTTCCACCGGATCGCCGGGGATGAGGCGGATCAGGGCGAAGGTCAGCAGGGTGACGCCAAAGAACGTCGGTATCAGCAGCCCGAAGCGACGGGCGATGAAGGCGAGCATCGGAGGGGGTGTCTCCTCTTGAGGCTGATCAAGACGGCGCGAGTACATGCCCGGCCGCGTTTTTAAGTGAGAGCCCGCGCAAAAGCTAAAGAGCTTTTGCTCTGACTCTCAGACCTTGTGGGTCTGGATTCATCCCTGAAGGGACCATCCTGGTCCGTACCGAACGACACCTGCAGGCAGCAGGCTCGTTCGGTCCTACGAATAGGTTCGAAGAGCGCTCTGGGCCAGCGCTCCAAACCCGGCAGACTACCACGTTGCCCCGGGCGTCGATATCCTCGACATGGCCAGGGCTTCGCCGGTGTTCGCGACGTGATCCCGGCCAAGTGCCGGATGCTGCGCGAAATCTGCCGGGTTTGGTCATCACAGCAGATTGAACGGCAGGGTGGAGACCAGGCGCAGCTCCTTGACGTTGCCGTCGACCTGATTCTGGCTGGCGCGGTGATCGGTCAGCAGCAGGCGGAAGCGGCTGTCCTTGAGCGTGCCCTGTTGCACCTTGTAGGTGGTGACCAGGCCGATCTCGCGGTGCTTCTCGCCATCCTGCTGCAGGACCTCCGCATAGTTGGCGTACTTGCCGGCGCCGGCGTCGTAGTGGGTACCGTCAATGTCCCAGCCCTTGGCGTACCAGACGCCGGTGCTCAGACCGGGTACGCCGAAGTAGCTCCAGTCGGTCTCGTAGCGGATCTGCAGCGACTTCTCGTTGGGGCCGTTGTAGTCCGAGACCAGTGAGTTGGCCAGGTAGATGGCCGCGGTCTCGTGGGCGTAGTCGAAGTACTCGTTGCCGTCGATCTGCTGGTAGGCCAGAGTCAGGCTGTGGGCTTGGTGGCTGCCGGTGAACGCCAGGCTCCAGGCGGTATTGTCGATGTCGCCGGCCTTGGCGCTGCCGGCGTCGACGGTGCGATAGGCATTGGCCACCGCCTTCCAGGCGAAGGTGTCGGGGTTGCCGCCGGCCTGGGTGACGCTCAGGAAGTACTGGTTCCAGACGTCTTCGAAGTTGGCGCCATAGACGCTGACTTCCCAACCCTGGGGCAGCTTGTAGTTGCCGCCGAGAAAGCTCAGGCGGTCGGCGGTGACCTCGCGGGTGCCGTACTCGGTGGTCCACTTCTCATCGCCAGCGCCGGTCCGCGGGCTGACGCGGGTAAAACTGCCGCCTTGCAGCGAGAGGTTGTCCCATTCATCGCTGGTCAGCGCGAAGCCGTCGAAACCGGAGGGGAAAGGCCGGTTGTCGTTGTAGCTGATCACCGGGGTGTCGAGCATGAAACGACCGATCTTGAGCTCGGTGTTGGAGACGCGGAAGCGTGCATCGGCAATGCCCAGCTTGGACCACTCGGCATGACCCTCGCCCTCGGCGTTGGCCAGGGTGCGGTTGCCGCCGCCACCGATCTGGCCCTTGCCCCGCTCCAGGTTGGTGGCCTGGTAGCCGGCCACGTCGATGCCGAAGCCCACCGGACCCTGGGTGTAGCCGGAGCTGTACTTGAGCGCCGTGGCCTGGACCCAGGTATTGCGCGAGTGGGTGCGCACCCGGGTGCCGTTCTTGCTGTAGCTGAAGACCGGATCGGAGCTGGTCTCGCGGGCGAAGAAGTTGCGCGTGGCCAGGGTCAGGCTGTCGTCGGCGAAAAAGCCCTTGGCGCCTTCCTGGCCCTTCACCGGCTTCTGCACGTTGGGCAGGGTCTGGACCTCGTTGGCGTAGCTGGGATCTTCCGGCGCCGGGGACTGGGCGTGGGCGGTCAGGGCCAGGGTGAGTAGGGAGAGGGCGAGGCCTCCACGGTGGACGTTGGTCATCGGCTGTGCTCCAAAGCGGTCGTTTTTCTGTTTTTTTGGGCGTTTCCGGCACGACCGAACCCGTCGCGCCGAAACACGGCGCGAGTCGGGAAGGGTCGAGGGGCGGGCCGCCCGGGCCCGATCGCTTACGGCATCAGCTGCCGATCAGTCGAGGGTCACCGTGGAGAAGTCGTAGACCCCCAGCGGACTCTGCACATAGCCCTGTACCTTGGGTTGCAGGACATCGGTGAACAGCGGATGCGCCAGGGGAATCCAGGGCATCTGCTGGTGGAAGATCTGCTGCGCCTGCTCATACAGCGCCGTGCGCTGGGCCGGGTCATTGATGCGCTTGGCCTTTTCGATGGCATCGTTGAAGGCCTTGTCGCACCAGAAGGCGCGGTTCTCGCCACTTTCAGTCGCAGCGCAGCTCAGGTTGGTGGTGAGGAAGTTGTCCGGATCGCCGTTGTCGCCGGTCCAGCTCATCATCATCAGGTCGTGCTCGCCGGCCTTGGTGCGCTTGACGAACTCGCCCCACTCGAACTGGGTGATTTCGGCCTTGATGCCGATCTTGGCCAGGTCACCCTGGATCAGCTGGGCCACCAGGGCCGGACTGCCGCCAGGGCCGCTGCCGGTGCTGATGTAGTACTTGAGGGTGAGGCCGTCGGCGTAACCGGCTTCCTTGAGCAGCGCCTTGGCCTTTTCCACGTCATGGGGCCAGGGCTTGATGTCCTTGGCGTAGCCCAGCAGCGAAGAGGGATAGGGGTTGATCGCCGCCTTGGCACCGCCTTCGCCGAACACCGTCTTCAGGTAGTTCTGCTGATCGAAGGCCATGGCGATGGCCTGACGGACCCGCACGTCGCTCAGTGGCTTGTGCCGGGTGTTCAGCGCCAGGAAGGAGGTGGTCTGGCTTTCCACCTGGGCCAGCTTGAGGCTCTTGTCCTGCTTGAGCATCGGCACATCCTGCGGTTTGACCGTCAGGCCGATCTGGCACTCGTTGTTGCGCACCCGCTGGATGCGCACGTTGGGATCCAGGGTCACCGCCAGCACCAGGCCATCCATCTGCGGCTTCTTGCCGAAGTAGTCCGGATTGACCTTGTAGCGAGTATTGGAATCCTTGGCATAGCGCTGGAAGACGAAGGGACCAGTGCCGATGGGCTTCTGGTTGATGTCGTCGGTCTTCTTGCTGGCCAGCAGGCTGTCGGCGTATTCCTTGGACAGGATCGAGCCGAAGGCCATGGCCAGGTCGGCGAGGAAGGGCGCCTCGGGCTGGTTGAGGGTGAAGCGCACATGGCTGTCGTCCACCTTGTCGATGGACTTGATCAGGGTGCCCATCTCCATGGCCGCGGCATAGGGATAGCCGCTGGGGGAGAGGTTGTACCAGGGATTGTTCTTGTCGAGCATGCGCTCGAAGCTGAACACCACGTCGTCGGCGTTGAAGTCGCGGCTGGGCTTGAAGTAGTCGGTGGTGTGGAATTTCACCCCCTGGCGCAGGGCGAAGGTGTACTGCAGGCCATCGGCAGAGACCTCCCAGCTTTCGGCCAGGCCCGGCTCCAGCTCGGCGGTGCCCTGCTTGAACTCCACCAGACGGTTGTACAGCGGCGTGGCCGAGGCGTTGAAGGTGTAGCCCGAAGTGTAGCGGCCCGGATCGAAGCCTTCCGGATTGGCCTCGGTGCAGACCACCAGGGGCCGCGCCAGAGCGGCGTTGGCCGTCAGGCAGAGGAGGGCGGCGAGAGACAGCGAGAACAGCGGTTTGGACACGGAAGGCTCCTCGTGAAGGCCCGCAGGGCGGGCCGGACAGGATCAGCGGTCGAGGCTTACGCCATAGAAACCGGTGACGCCGAAGGGGTTGATCTTGAAGCCCTGCACTTCTTTGCGCATGGGCTGGGACACCACCGAATGGGCCATGGGGCTCACCGGCATCTGCTGGCGAATGAGTTGTTGCGCCTGCTCGTAGAGACGGGTGCGCTGGGCGCGATCGTTGCTGGTCTTGGCCTGCTGGATCAGGGCGTCGTAGTCCTTGTCGCACCAGCGCGCATAGTTGCTGCCGCCAATGGCGCTGCAGCCATAGAGCACGCCCAGCCAGTTGTCCGGATCACCGTTGTCGCCGGTCCAGCCATAGGTCAGGACGTCGTGTTCGCCGGCCTTGGCTCTCTTGATGTACTCGCCCCATTCGTAGCTGACGATCCTGGCCTTGATGCCGACCTTGGCCCAGTCCTGCTGGATCATCTGCGCCGACTGGCGGGCGTTGGGATTGGAAGAGCGCTGCACGGTCATGGCCCAGAGGGCGATCTCGGTGCCGTCCTTGATCCCGGCTTGCTTGAGCAGCGCGCGGGCCTTGGTCGGATCATAGGGCGCACCCTTGATCTGCTTGTCGTAGGACCACTGATTCGGCGGGATCACGTTCTGCGCGACCTGGCCGGCCCCTTGGAACACGGTATCGACGATGGCCTGCTTGTTGATGGCCATGTCCAGGGCACGGCGCACCTCGGGGTTGTCCAACGGCGGATGCTGAACGTTGTAGGCGAGGAAGCCGACGTTGAAACCCGGCTGCTGCAGCACCTTGAGATGAGGATCCTGCTTCATCTCCACCAGATCCGCCGGGCGCGCATAGCCGCTGACCTGGCACTCGTTGGCCTTGAGCTTCTGCAGGCGGGTGGCGGCGTCGGGGGTGATGGCGAAGATCAGGTTGTCGAGCTTGACGTCCTCAGGCTTCCAGTAGTCTGGATTGCCCTTGAAGCGGATCACCGCATCCTTCTGGTAGCGGCTGAAGACGAAGGGACCGGTGCCGATGGGCTGCTGGTTGAGCAGTTCCGGCTTGCCCTCCTTGAGCAGCTGCGCGGCGTACTCCGCCGATTGAATGGAGGCGAAGCTCATGGCCAGGTCGGCGGCGAAGGCGGCATCGACCTTGTTCAGGGTGAAGACCACGGTGTGGTCATCGACCTTGGCCACCTTGGCGATGTTCTGGTCCAGCCCCATGTCGGTGAAGTAGGGGAATTCGGTGGGATAGGCCCTACGGAACGGCTGCTCCTTGTCGAGCATGCGCTGGAAGGTGAAGACCACGTCGTCGGCAGTGAAGTCGCGCGTGGGCTTGAAGTAGTCGGTGGTGTGGAATTTCACGCCCTGGCGCAGGTGGAAGGTATAGGTCTTGCCATCCGCGCTCACGTCCCATTGGGTCGCCAGGCCCGGCTCCAGGGTGGTGCCGCCGCGCTGGAACTGCACCAGGCGGTTGTAGACCGTTTCCGCCGAGGCGTCGAATTCGGTGCCCGAGGTGTATTGCGCGGGATCGAAGCCGGCGGGGCTGGCTTCCGAGCAGTAGACGAGATTGCTCGCCGCCTGGGCGAGCGGAGCACAGGCGAGCAGGCTCGCCGCCAGCAACGAGTAGGCGTAGGGAAGGCGCATGGGTCTCACTCCATCAGTCAAATGAACGGCCAAGGCCGGGAGTCTAGCTCCCGACCCTGGCCAAGCGGCTTCACTTGCTGACGCTGACGCCGTAGAACTCGTTCAACCCGAAGGGGCTGATCTTGTAGTCCTGGACTTCCTTGCGCATCGGCATATAGACCGTGGAATGCGCGATGGGCGTCATGGGCACCTGCTGCTTGAGCACCTGCTGGGCCTGCTCGTAGAGCTTGGTGCGTTCGCCCTGGTCGGTCACGCGCTTGGCCTTGACCACCAGGTCCTCGAACGGCTGGTAGCACCAGCGAGAGAAGTTGTTGCCGCCAATGGCCTTGCAGCCGAAGAGGGTCGCCAGCCAGTTGTCCGGGTCACCGTTATCGCCGCTCCAGCCGATCAGCATGATGTCCTGCTCACCGCTCTTGGAGCGCTTGATGTACTCGCCCCATTCGTAGCTGACGATCTTGGTCTTGACGCCGATCTTGGCCCAGTCCTGCTGCAGCATTTCCGCCATCAAACGAGCGTTGGGGTTGTAGGGGCGCTGCACCGGCATGGCCCAGAGGGTGAGCTCGGTGCCTTCCTTGAAGCCGGCTTCCTTGAGCAGGGCCTTGGCCTTTTCCGGATCGTAGGGCGCGTCCTTGATGGACTTGTCGTAGGACCACTGCGTCGGCGGCATGCTATTGACCGCTACCTGGCCAGCGCCCTGGTAGACGGCATTGATGATGGCCTCCTTGTTGACGGCCATGTCCATGGCCTGGCGCACCTTGAGCTTGGTCAGTTCGCCATGCTCGACGTTGTAGGAGATATAGCCCAGGTTGAAGCCCGGCTGCGACGGCAGCTTGAGATTCGGATCCTTCTTCAGGCCATCCAGGTCCGCCGGACGCGGGTAGACAGTGATCTGGCATTCACCGGCCTTGAGTTTCTGCATCCGCACCGAAGGATCGGTGTTGATGGAGAAGATCAGGTTGTCCACTTTGGGACCATCGACCTTGTCCCAGTAGTCCGGGTTGGCCTTGTAGCGGATCACCGCATCCTTCTGGTAGCGGCTGAAGACGAAGGGGCCGGTGCCGATAGGCTTCTGGTTGATCTCGGCCGCCTTGCCGGCCTTGAGCAGCTTGTCGGCGTACTCGGCCGACTGGATCGACGGGAAGGGCATCGCCAGATTCTGCAGGAAGGCGGCATCCACTTCGTTGAGGGTCATGCGCACCGTGTGGTCGTCGACCTTTTCCACCTTGGCGATGTTCTGGTCGAGGCCCATGTCGGTGAAGTAGGGGAATTCGGTGGGATAGGCCTTACGGAACGTATTGTTCTTGTCCAGCATGCGCTGGAAGGTGAACAGCACGTCATCGGCATTGAACTCGCGGGTCGGCTTGAAGTAGTCCGTGGTGTGGAATTTCACGCCCTTGCGCAAATGGAAGGTGTAGACCTTGCCGTCTTCGCTGATATCCCAGCTTTCCGCCAGACCCGGCTTGACCTGGGTACCGCCGCGCTCGAACTGGGTCAACTTGTTGAAGATGGTTTCCGCCGACGCATCGAAGTCCGTGCCGGTGGTGTATTGCGCCGGATCGAAGCCGGCCGGGCTGCCTTCGGAGCAGAACACCAGGTTGGTCGCCTGGGCCAGGGGTGCGCCGGCCAGCAGACCGGAAGCGAAGAGGGCAGCGAGTACGTTCTTGTGCATGGAGACCTCATGTCGGGGACGGCGCAACACGATGTGGCGTTGCGAAACAGAATGCCGGTGTCTTGTGGACAAATGAGCCCACATGCACAGCTTATGCCCATGTCCATAGCTCAGGCGAGCTATTGACCCAAGGTGACCCAAACACAAAACAGATGTCGCAAAGATGTAAGACGAGGTGTAGCAACAGGAAATCGGTGCGCACCAAAAGTGCGCACCGAGACAGCATTGTTACTTTTCTGCACTAGATCAGGGCATCTGTACTTCGATGGTACCGCCAGCCGTCACTTCGACAGTGGTCGTACCCGGGGCGACGTCAGGGGTCACGGCATCACTGGCAGCCTTCATCGCCGACATGCGCAGCATCGGCAGCGGCTGGGGAACACCGCTGGTGCCCAGGTCCAGATTGACGATGCGATAGCCCGAGCCACCCAGGGCCTCGGTGGCCAACTGGGCGCGTGCCTTGAAGGCGGCCACGGCGTCCTTGAACAGGGCGTCCTCCTGCTGCTTGCGGGTGCCGTCGGCGATGGTGAATTGCAGATTGCCCATCTTCAGGCTGCCCAGCAGTTCGCCGGTCAGCTTGGACAGGGCGGCGAAGTCGGCGCTTTCCAGGCGCAGTTCGCCGCGCTCGCGCCAGGCATTGATGGCGCGGCCCTGGTCTTCGTAGACCGGGTAGGTGTTGCGATTGCCCAGGGAAACGTCCACGCCGGCGACCTTGCGCGCCTGTTCCAGGGCGGCGTTGAGGGTCTTGGTGGTGTCGCTGGCCAGGGCCGCCGGATCCTGGCCCTGGCTTTCGGTGTAGAGCATGACCTGCATGCGGTCGCGCGGCACCTCACGACTGACCTCGGCCCTCAGGCTGATCTGGTTGTAGCGCGGTTCGTCGGCCTGGGCGCCGGTGGCGAGCAGGGCACTGAACAGGGCGGCGCCCAGCGCGAGCGGGCGTAGGGAAGGGGTCATGGTGTTCTCCTGATTAGCGGTACGACAGCGGTGTGACCTCAGACCCGCCGGTTGGTGCGTCGCTTTGCCGCGTCGGCGGCTGAGGGCGAACGGCTCTCGCTATAATGGCGAGTCTGCTCCGACGGGCAGGCCCGCCAGGGGCTGCCGTCTCGATCGTTTCTTGCGCCTGGAACCTCGCATGTTCTCCTTGCCCGTTCAATGGTTGTCCGCCAATCGCCAGAATCTCGGGCGCTTGGTGCTTATCCGCGTGCTGGTGCTGGCCGCCCAGGCCGGCTCGGTCGGCATCGCCCGGCTGTCGGGCATCGTCCAGCTGCCCTGGACGGCCCTGGCCATCACCCTGGGCGTCTCCGCGGTGCTCTGCCTGTTCGCCGCCCTGCGGCTGACCCGCCCCTGGCCGGTCACCGAGCAGGAATATGCCGCGCACCTGGGCTGCGACCTGGCCATCCACAGCGCCCTGTTGTATTTCGCCGGAGGGCCGACCAACCCCTTCGCCTCCTATTACCTGGTGCCCCTGACCATCGCCGCGGCCACGCTGCCCTGGCTCTACACCCTGGTGCTGGCGGCCCTGACCCTGGTGGTCTTTTCGCTGATGCTGCTCTCCTACGAGCCGCTGCACCTGCTGGTGGCCAACGACGGTGCGGTACTCAGCTACGGCATGTGGCTGAGCTTCGCCCTGTCCGCCGCCGTCATCACCCTGTTCGTCGCGAGGATGGCCACTGCCCTGCGCGAGCAGGAAAATTTGCAGGCCCAGCGCCGCGAGCAAGCCATGCGCGACCAGCAACTGCTGGCGGTGGCCACCCAGGCCGCGGGCGCTGCCCATGAACTGGGCACTCCGCTGTCCACCATGAGCGTGCTGCTCAAGGAATTGCAGCAGGAGCATGCCAATCAGCCGACCCTGAGCGAGGACCTCAAGCTGTTGCAGGCACAGGTCGGCCAGTGCAAGCAGACCCTGCAGCAACTGGTGCGCGCCGCCGAAGCCGACCGCCGGCAGACGGTGCAGGAACAGACCGCCGTGGAGTGGCTGGAGGCGACCATGGATCGCTGGCACCTGATGCGCCCGGAAGCCAGCTACAGTTTCGAGGTGGTGAGTCTGGGCACGCCGCCGCGGCTGACGCCGCCGGTCGAACTTACCCAGGCGCTGCTGAATCTACTCAACAATGCCGCCGACGCCTGCCCGGAAAACCTGGCCATCCGTCTGCACTGGGATGCCCGCGAGCTGTGCCTGTCGATCCGCGACCATGGCGCCGGCGTGCCCCTGGCCATCGCCGAGCAGCTGGGCAAGCCCTTCTTCACCACCAAGGGCAAGGGCTTCGGCCTGGGCCTGTTCCTCAGCCAGGCCAGCGTCACCCGCGCCGGTGGCACGGTGAAGCTCTACAATCACGAAGAAGGCGGCACCCTGACCGAATTGCGCCTGCCGCGGCACTACGCCCTGGCGTGAATGCCTGGAGAATTCTATGACTGACGACCTCAACAGCGGTTTCGACGACCAGCCCCATATCCTGCTGGTCGACGACGACCCTACCTTTACCCGGGTAATGGCCCGCGCCATGGACCGTCGCGGCCTGCGCGTGTCCATCGCCGACAGCGCCGAAGAAGGCCTGCAGCTGGCCAAGGACGACCTGCCGGACTACGCCGTGGTCGACCTGAAGATGGAAGGCGACTCGGGCCTGGTGCTGCTGCCCAAGCTGCTGGAATTGCATCCGGACATGCGCGTGGTCTTGCTGACCGGCTATTCCAGCATCGCCACCGCCGTGGAAGCCATCAAGCGCGGCGCCACCAACTACCTGTGCAAGCCGGCCGACGCCGACGACGTCCTGGCTGCCTTGCTCGCCCAGCACGCCGATCTTGACACCCTGGTACCGGACAATCCCATGTCGGTGGATCGCCTGCAGTGGGAACACATCCAGCGGGTACTGTCCGAGCACGAAGGCAACATCTCGGCGACCGCCCGCGCCCTGGGCATGCACCGCCGGACACTGCAGCGCAAGCTGCAGAAGCGCCCCGTACGCCGCTGAGCGAGCCTCATCGTCCACCGGCCATGGACGATGAGTGTTACATTGTTTCAGTCAGAATTCGTTCAGGCTTTCCGGCATAGGCTGTGCAGGCGTCTCGTTGAGCAGTCCTTGAGAGTCCGAGCATGTCCGAATCCGCCGTACCCGTGCCCTCCGTCTACGGGGCTTCCCGTGGGCATTTCCTGGCCCGCGTCTGGGCCCTGATCACCCCCTACTGGCGCAGTGAAGAGAAGGGCAAGGCCTGGCTCCTGCTGTCCGTGGTCATCGCCCTGTCCCTGGCCGGGGTCGGTCTGTCGGTGGCCCTGAACA
Organism: Pseudomonas sp. PLB05; assembly: GCF_021106615.1. NCBI lineage: Bacteria > Pseudomonadati > Pseudomonadota > Gammaproteobacteria > Pseudomonadales > Pseudomonadaceae > Pseudomonas > Pseudomonas sp. PLB05. The sequence goes on along the minus strand of NZ_JAJOHO010000003.1, from coordinate 799,407 downwards.
CCTGGTATCGCTACTTCTACGATGCCCTGCAGAATCGCGATCTGGCCGCCTTCATCCGGCTGATGCTGTACTTCTGCGGCCTGGCGACCACCGCCATCCTGCTGGCGGTGTACCGGCTGTACCTGACCCAGGCGCTGACCATCAACTGGCGGCGCTGGCTGACCGAAAAGCACTTCGGCCTCTGGCTGTCCGATCGCAACTACTACCAGCTGGAACGCGAAGGCGGCGCCGACAACCCCGACCAGCGCCTCACCGAAGACATCCGCGACTTCGCCGACACCACCCTGAGTCTGGGCCTGGGGTTCATCCGTACCGTGGTCAGCCTGGTGTCCTTCAGCATCATCCTGTTCGGCATCTCCGGCGACATCACCCTGTTCGGCATCACCATCCCGGCTTATATGTTCTGGGCCGCGCTGATCTACGCCACCATCGGTACCTGGCTGACCCACCTCATTGGCCGTCGGCTGATCGGCCTCTATAACCAGCAGCAGCGCTATGAGGCCGACCTGCGCTTCGGCCTGATCCGCGTCCGCGAAAAGGCCGAGAGCGTGGCGTTGTTTCGCGGTGAAGCCAACGAGCACCAGCGCCTGCTGGAGCGCTTCGGCTATGTCTGGGGCAACTACCACCTGGTGATGAACTACACCAAGCGACTGACCTTCTTTACCGCCGGCTACAGCCAGATCGCCATCATCGCTGGCTTCGTCCTGGCGGCGCCGCGTTACTTCTCCGGCAAGATCCAGCTGGGCGATCTGATGCAGATCAACTCGGCCTTCGGCAATGTCCAGGAAAGCCTCAGCTGGTTCGTCGACGCCTATGTCAGCCTGGCCGGCTGGCGCGCCGTCTCCGACCGTCTGCTGACCTTCCGCGAGACCATGGCCGAATTCAGCCAGGAGACCGATATCCTGGTGCCCCATGCCAGTGACAGCGACCTGGTTTTGGAAGGGCTTTCTCTGGGCGCCGCCGGCCGGTTGCTGCTGCACCCCACCGATCTGCGCATCGCCCGTGGTGAGCACCTGCTGATCGAAGGCGCCTCGGGCAGCGGCAAGAGCACCCTGCTGCGCGCCCTGGCCGGACTCTGGCGGCAAGGGCAGGGCGGTATCGCCGTACCGCCGGGGCGTCAGCTGTTCCTGCCGCAGCAACCCTATCTGCCCATCGGCACCCTGCGTGAAGCCCTGGCCTATCCGCAGCCGGCGGATGCCTATTCCGACGAGCGCCTGGCCGAGGTGCTGCATCAATGCCGCCTCGATCACCTGCGCGAGCACCTGGATGAAGCCCGTCATTGGGAGCGCACCCTGTCGCCCGGCGAGCAGCAGCGCGTGGCCCTAGCGCGGGCGCTGCTCTATGCCCCCGACTGGCTGTTCCTCGATGAAGCCAGCTCGGCATTGAGCGAAGCGGACGAACGCGCCCTTTACGAACGCCTGCTGAGCGAGAATCCCGGCCTTACCCTGGTCAGCGTCGGCCACCGTCCGAGTCTGCGCGCCTACCACCGCCGCCACCTGCTGCTGGAGGGACAAGAACTGCGTCCTAGAGCGGTTGGCGAAGTGTCTTGATATGGACTAAGCGGTCTAAATCGGGCGTTTTGGGGAAGGTGGGTGCTATGATTCCGGAGTTACTTCAATTGGTACGAGAATCCATGTCAGCACCCACCGTATCCCGCCCCCGAAAAAGACCCCGTAGCCTGGCAGAAGAGGTCGTCGGGGTGCTGATTCAGCAGATCGGCGATGGCCAGTTCCAGCCCGGCGACAAGCTTCCCACTGAGTCGGCCATCATGCAGGCCCAGGGCGTTAGCCGCACCGTGGTGCGCGAGGCCATTTCCCGACTGCAGGCCGGTGGCTATGTGGAGACTCGCCATGGCATCGGCACCTTCGTGCTGGAGCGGCGCCCCGAGTCGCCGCTGCCGATCGATCCGGCCACCATCACCACTCTCAAGGACGTGCTGGCGATGCTCGAATTGCGCATTAGCCTGGAAGTCGAGGCCGCCGGTCTGGCCGCCCAGCGCCGCTCGGCCGAGCAATTGCAGGCCATGTGGGCATTGCTGGAAGCCATGCGCACCGGCGTCGAAGAGCCTGATCGCGCGGTGAGCGCCGACCTGGAGCTGCACCTGCTGATCGCCAGCTCGACTGGCAATCGCTATTTCAGCGACATCATGAGCTACCTGGGCACGGTGCTGATTCCCCGGACCCGCCTCAATTCCGCCTATCTCGCCCATGATGACCAGCAGCTCTACCAGCGTCGTCTGGATGCGGAGCACGAAGCCATCGTCCAGGCCATCGAAGACGGTAACTTGGAAGCGGCTCGCGCCGCCATGCGGCTGCACCTGAGCAACAGTCGCGAGCGTCTGAGACGCGCTCACGAAGAAATGGAGCGTCAGGCGGAAGAGGTCTGAAACAGGGCTAGAGCGTCTTAAGGAGCATTTTTCTGGTTGGGGCTTGCCCCTTCCATAAAAGAGGTTGTACGATGACTTACAACAGGTGGCGGACCTGCCGCACCTTAGTCCAACCTATGCCGAGGCACTCAAGATGACTCCACAAGAACTCAAACACGTCCTCTCTTCCGGTCTGCTGTCCTTTCCGCTGACCGACTTCGATGCCAACGGCGACTTCCGTCCCGACACCTATGCCAAGCGCCTGGAGTGGCTGGCCCCCTATGGCGCGACCGCGCTGTTCGCCGCCGGCGGCACCGGTGAATTCTTTTCCCTGGAAGCCAGTGAATACAGCGGCATCATCAAGACCGCCGTGGATACCTGCCAGGGCAGCGTACCGATCCTCGCCGGTGTTGGTGGCTCCACCCGCCAGGCCATCGCCTACGCCCAGGAAGCCGAACGTCTGGGCGCCAAGGGTCTGCTGCTGCTGCCGCACTACCTCACCGAAGCCAGCCAGGACGGTGTGGCCGCCCATGTCGAAGCCGTCTGCAAGTCTGTCAAGATCGGTGTGGTGGTCTACAACCGCAACGTCTGCCGCCTGCAGCCGCACCATCTGGAGCAGCTGGCCGAGCGCTGCCCGAACCTGATCGGCTACAAGGACGGCCTGGGCGACATCGAGCTGATGGTCGCCATCCGCCGCCGCCTGGGTGATCGCTTCAGCTACCTGGGTGGCCTGCCCACCGCGGAAGTCTATGCCGCCGCCTACAAGGCGCTGGGCGTGCCGGTCTATTCCTCGGCCGTGTTCAACTTCGTCCCCAAGACCGCCGTGCAATTCTACGAAGCCATCGCCCGTGACGATCATGAGGCGGTCGGCAAGCTGATCGACGACTTCTTCCTGCCGTACCTGGAAATCCGCAACCGTTGCGCCGGCTATGCCGTCAGCATCGTCAAGGCGGGCGCCAAGATCGCTGGCTACGATGCCGGTCCCGTGCGTACCCCGCTGACCGATCTCAAGCAGGACGAATACGAGCAACTGGCGGCACTGATGGACAAGCTCGGTCCGCAGTAACCACGGTTATCCAAGAGCGGCCTCACGGCCTCTCTTCCTGTTGCACAACCCGCGTCCAGTCTCTTGGTCGCGGGCTTTTTTTGTCCGCTTTACCTGAGTGCGGCGGGGTTTAAGGGGCGTTAGGGTGTGGGTGCCACGCTGGATTACCCACCACGCCCCGATCCTGGAAAGGGTAGGGCGGCACCTGCCCATCCGTGCAAGGTGCAGCCAGAGAATCCCGCCATGAGCGCGGCCCTGTTGTGTCTGGCACTTGCCACGCCGCCTGTGCGCGCCGCCCTGGCCCAGGCAATCAGGTCAGCGCAGCCATGAGGATTCCGCCATGCCAGGAGGCGCTTCGACGTGCAGCGTGCGGTGGCCGGACTACCCGGCCTGTCGAGCCTAGCGCAATGGTCAGTCCAGGCTGCGGATGCTGACCTTGGAGGTGCCATCGGCCACCATGTCGAGGCGATCGGCCGCACTGCGTGACAGGTCGATCACCCGGCGACGCACCGTCGGGCCGCGATCATTGATGCGGACCACCACGCTGTGACCGTTGGCCAGGTTGGTGACCTGGACCCGGGTGCCGAAGGGCAGGGTGCGGTGGGCCGCGGTCAGGGCGTTGGGGTCGTACTTCTCGCCGCTGGCGGTGCGGCGACCCGCGTGCCACTTGGAGTAGAAGGACGCCATGCCGGTGTCTTGGTAGTCATGGGCCGCGCTGGAGGACAGCGTGGGTGGGAAGCTTTCCTGACTGGCGCAACCGGCGAACAGCAGGACCAGCGACAGCAGTCCGGCACGGTGGATCCGATGCATCTCGATGCCTCCTGGCAAAACGACCGGCAGCAGCTTAAGGGGTCGGACCGAGACTGTCAGCCCCGGTCCGTGACCCCATGCGACTGCCGTCAGCCTTCCAGTTTCTGCTTGAGCAACTGGTTGACCTGGCCGGGGTTGGCCTTGCCCTTGGAAGCCTTCATCGCCTGGCCGACGAAGAAGCCGAACATCTTGCCGCGCTTGGCTTCGTCGCTGGCGCGGTATTGCTCGACCTGGGCGGCATTGGCCGCCAGGACCTCGTCCAGCATGGCCTCGATGGCGCCGCTGTCGGTGACCTGCTTGAGGCCCTTGGCTTCGATGATGGCATCGGCGCTGACGCCTTCGCCGGCGGCCAGGGCTTCGAACACCATCTTGGCGATCTTGCCGGAGATGGTGTCGTCCTTGATGCGCAGGATCAGGCCGCCCAGCTGGGCCGCGCTCACCGGTGCCTGGCCGATCTCCAGGTCCTGCTTGTTGAGCAGGCTGGACAGGTCGCCCATCACCCAGTTGGCGGCCAGCTTGGCATCGCCGCTCACCCGCTGGACTTCCTCGAAGTAGTCGGCCAGCTCACGGCTGGCGGACAGCACGCTGGCGTCATAGACCGACAGGCCGTATTCGTTCTGGAAGCGATCACGCTTCTCGGTCGGCAGCTCGGGCAGCTGGCTGCGCACCTCGGCCAGGAAGGCCGGCTCGATCACCACCGGCAAGAGATCGGGGCAGGGGAAGTAACGGTAGTCGTTGGCTTCTTCCTTGCTCCGCATGGAGCGGGTTTCGTCCTTGTTGGGGTCGTACAGGCGGGTTTCCTGCACCACCTTGCCACCATCCTCGATCAGTTCGATCTGGCGCTGCACCTCGTGGTTGATGGCCTTTTCGATGAAGCGGAAGGAGTTGACGTTCTTGATCTCGGCACGGGTGCCGAAGGCTTCCTGACCCTTGGGGCGCACCGAGACGTTGCAGTCGCAACGCAGCGAGCCTTCGGCCATGTTGCCGTCGCAGATGCCCAGGTAGCGCACCAGGGCATGGATGGCTCTCACATAGGCCACGGCTTCCTTGGCGCTGCGGATGTCCGGCTCGGAAACGATCTCCAAGAGCGGCGTACCGGCGCGGTTCAGGTCGATGCCGCTCATGCCGTGGAAGTCTTCGTGCAGGCTCTTGCCGGCGTCTTCTTCCAGGTGCGCGCGGGTGATGCCGATGCGCTTGACGGTGCCATCTTCCAGGGTGATGTCCAGGTGGCCCTTGCCGACGATGGGATGATCCATCTGGCTGGTCTGGTAGCCCTTGGGCAGGTCCGGGTAGAAGTAGTTCTTGCGCGCGAAGACGTTGCGCTGGGCGATCTCGGCATCGATGGCCAGGCCGAACTTGCAGGCCATGCGCACGGCCTCGGCGTTGAGCACCGGCAGGGTGCCGGGCATGCCGAGGTCGACCAGGCTGGCGTGGGCGTTGGGCTCGGCGCCGAAACTGGTGGCGCTGCCGGAGAAAATCTTCGATTGGGTGCTGAGCTGAGCGTGGATCTCAAGCCCGATCACGGTTTCCCATTGCATGTCTCTATCCTTCTCAGAAGCCGCTCGGCGCCTGGCGATGCCAGTCGCTGACCTGCTGGTACTGGTGGGCGACGTTGAGTAGACGGCCTTCCTGGAAATAGTTGCCAAGCAGCTGCACGCCCACCGGCAGGCCGTCGACGAAGCCGGCCGGCATCGACAGGCCGGGGATGCCGGCGAGGTTGGCGGCGATGGTGTAGAGGTCTTCGAGGTAGGCGGAGACCGGATCGTTGCTCTTTTCGCCGAGTTTCCAGGCCAGGTTCGGCGTGGTCGGGCCGAGGATGACGTCGACCTCGGCGAAAGCCGCGACGAAGTCGTTCTTGATCAGCCGGCGGATGCGCTGGGCCTTGAGGTAGTAGGCGTCGTAGTAGCCGGCCGACAGGGCATAGGTGCCGACCATGATGCGCCGCTTCACCTCGGCGCCGAAGCCTTCACCACGGGACCTCTTGTAGAGATCCTCCAGGTTGACCGGATTCTCGCAGCGATAGCCGAAGCGCACGCCGTCGAAGCGCGACAGGTTGGAACTGGCCTCGGCCGGGGCGATGACGTAGTAGGCCGGGATCGCATGCTGCAGCGTGGGCAGGGAGATGTCCTTGACGGTGGCGCCGAGCTTTTTCAGCGCCTCGACCACGGCCAGCACCTTGTCACCGATGCGGGCATCCAGCCCGGCGCCGAAGTACTCCCGCGGCAGGCCGATGCGCAGGCCGGTCAGCGGCTGCTGCAGGGCGGCGCGGTAGTCGTCCACCGGCTGGTCGACGCTGGTGGAGTCCTTGGGATCAAAACCCGCCATGGCCTGCAGCAGCAGGGCGCAATCCTCGGCGGTGCGGGCCAGGGGGCCGCCCTGGTCGAGACTGGAGGCGTAGGCGATCATGCCCCAGCGCGAGACGCGGCCATAGGTGGGCTTGATGCCGGTGAGGTTGGTCAGGGCCGCCGGCTGGCGGATCGAGCCGCCGGTGTCGGTGCCGGTGGCAGCCGGCAGCAGGCGCGCGGCCACGGCCGCGGCGGAACCGCCGGAGGAGCCACCCGGGACGCGGGTGAGGTCCCAGGGATTCTTCACCGGGCCGTAGTGGCTGGATTCGTTGGCCGAACCCATGGCGAATTCGTCCATGTTGAGCTTGCCGAGGGAAACGGTACCGGCCGCGGCCAATCGCTCCACCACGGTGGCGTCATAGGGCGCCTTGAAGCCGGTGAGGATCTTCGAGCCGCAGCTGGTGAGCACCCCCTGGGTGCAGAACAGGTCCTTGTGGGCGATGGGCGCACCGAGCAGGGCGCCGGTCTCGCCCGCGGCGCGGCGGGCGTCGGCGGCGCGGGCCTGGGCCAGGGCCGCATCGGCGGTCACGGTGATGAAGCTGTTGAGCTGGGGATCGAGCTGCTCGATCCGCTGCAGCAGGCCGTGGGTCAGTTCCTCGGCGGAAAAATCCTTCGCGGCCAGGGCGGCGGCGATCTCGGTCAGGGTCAGCTGATGCATGTCGTGTCTCACTCGATCACCTTGGGGACCAGGTACAGGCCGGCTTCCACCGCCGGGGCGATGGCCTGGTAGGCCGCGCGCCGGTCGCCTTCGGTGGCCTGGTCGGGGCGCAGCCGCTGGGTGGCTTCCAGCGGGTGGGCGAGGGGATCGATACCCGTAGTGTCCACGGCCTGCATCCGGTCGACGAGGCCGAGGATGTCGTTGAGGGTAGCGGTGGTAGCGGCGAGATCCGCTTCATCGAGACCCAGACGGGCCAGGTGAGCGATCTTTTCGACGTCGGTGCGTTCGAGCGCCATCGGCTTCTCCAAGCAGGAAGGCGGCGTGACCCGGTTGGCGGCCGCGTATGCTGGAGACGGGCTGGGCGGGTCGGGCGCCGCGTTGAACAGGGGCTTAACGGCCCGGAAAAGCTCTCAATCTAGCATATCGGCGCCTTGCCCTAAATCCCTGCGATTGTTAGAGTCTGCCGCACTTTTTTACCCGCACGTTTGTCCTGTCGCGTGCCTGCTTGTCACCGCCTAGGGTCACCTCATGTTCAAGAAATTGCGTGGCATGTTCTCCAGCGATCTGTCGATCGACCTGGGAACCGCCAACACCCTGATTTATGTCCGCGAGCGTGGCATCGTGCTCAACGAGCCGTCCGTCGTCGCCATTCGTACCCATGGCAACCAGAAGAGCGTCGTCGCCGTCGGTACCGACGCCAAGCGCATGCTCGGTCGGACGCCGGGCAACATTTCCGCCATTCGCCCGATGAAGGACGGTGTCATCGCCGACTTCAGCGTCTGCGAAAAGATGTTGCAATACTTTATCAACAAGGTGCACGAGAACAGCTTCCTGCAGCCCAGTCCGCGGGTGCTGATCTGTGTGCCCTGCAAGTCGACCCAGGTCGAGCGTCGCGCCATTCGCGAATCCGCGCTGGGCGCCGGTGCCCGCGAGGTGTTCCTGATCGAGGAGCCCATGGCCGCAGCCATCGGCGCCGGTCTGCCGGTCGAGGAAGCCCATGGTTCCATGGTCGTCGACATCGGTGGCGGCACCACCGAGATCGCGCTGATCTCGTTGAACGGCGTGGTCTATGCCGAATCCGTCCGCGTCGGCGGTGATCGCTTCGACGAAGCCATCGTCACCTACGTGCGTCGCAACTACGGCAGCCTGATCGGCGAATCCACCGCCGAGCGCATCAAGCAGGAAATCGGCACCGCCTATCCGGGCGGCGAGGTCCGCGAGATCGACGTCCGTGGCCGCAACCTGGCCGAAGGCGTACCGCGCAGCTTCACCCTCAATTCCAACGAGGTGCTCGAAGCCATGCAGGAATCCCTGGCGACCATCGTCCAGGCGGTCAAGAGCTGCCTGGAGCAGTCGCCGCCGGAACTGGCCTCCGACATCGCCGAGCGCGGCCTGGTGCTGACCGGTGGTGGCGCCCTGCTGCGCGACCTGGACAAACTGCTGTCGCTGGAAACCGGGCTGCCGGTGATCGTCGCCGAAGACCCGCTGACCTGCGTGGCTCGTGGCGGCGGCAAGGCGCTGGACATGATGGATCGCCACGCCATGGACCTGCTGTCCACCGAATAAGGCAGTTCCAGGCTACAGGCCCCGCTCCGGCTGCCCCTGGCGGCCGGAGCGCTGGGCGCGTTCTGCGAGGAACTCACCATCAAGCCGATTTTCAGCAAAAGCCCGGCGCTGGGCATTCGTCTGCTGATCCTGGCCGCCCTTTCGGTGGGTGTCATGGTCACCGACGCGCGCTTCGACTACCTGAAACCGGTACGCAGCGAACTGGCGCTGGTCCTCTCGCCCCTCTATGAGGTGGCGGGCTTTCCCCTGCGCGCCTGGGAAGGCGTCAGCGATCAGTTTTCCAGCCGCACCGAGCTGATGGCGGAAAACGAGCGTCTCAAGGCCGAACAGCTGCTGCTGCAACGCCGCCTGCAGAAACTCGCCGCACTCACTGAACAGAACGTGCGCCTGCGCGAACTGCTCAATTCGGCCGCCCTGGTGGACGACAAGGTGCTGGTCGGTGAACTGATCGGTGTCGACCCCAATCCCTATACCCATCGCATCATCATCGACAAGGGCGCGAAGGACGGCGTCTTCGTCGGCCAGCCGGTGCTCGACGCCAGCGGCCTGATGGGCCAGGTGGTGGAAGTGATGCCCTATTCGGCGCGCGTCCTGCTGCTTACCGACGTGACCCACAGCATTCCGGTGCAGGTCAATCGCAACGGCCTGCGCGCCATTGCCGTCGGCACCGGCAACCCCGAGCGCCTGGAACTGCGCTATGTGGCCGACACCGCCGACATCAAGGAAGGCGATCTGCTGGTGAGTTCCGGCCTGGGGCAGCGCTTCCCGGCCGGCTATCCGGTGGCCACGGTATCCAAAGTGATCCACGATTCGGGGCAACCCTTCGCCGTGGTGCGCGCCATTCCCACCGCCAAGCTCAATCGCAGTCGCTACATGCTGCTGGTGTTCAGCGATACCCGCACCCCCGAGCAGCGCGCCAATGACGCTGCCGAGGCGCAGGAAGCCGCGGATCGCCACGCTGCCCAGCGTCCGGCCGCCCCGGCGAATCCGCTCCCGGCCGGGGCCTCTGCCGCGCAACCGGCGGCAGCCAGCGCCACGCCGGCGCCCGCGGCCACCACGGGCAGTCGCACCGCGACCCCCACCAAGCCGCCGGCAGCGGCCCAGGGCAGTAGCGCTACTCATCCCGCCACGCCGACCAAGCCTCCGGCGAACGCCAACGGCAGCACTGCTCATCCGGCCACCAAGCCACCCGTCCACGGGGCGACCGGTACCTCTGGGCAGCCGGCGGCCAGCAGTCAGGCGCCAAGCCGCACTCAGCAACCCGCACCGGAACTGCCGGACGAGGGTGATCGTTGATGGCGCTGCGCATCGGCCACAAGGGGTGGGTAATCTGGCTCACCCTACTGGTCGGCTTGCTGCTGTCCGTCGCGCCCATGCCGGAATTCATGGAGATCGGCCGCCCGCTGTGGCTGGCCATGCTGCTGACCTTCTGGACTCTGACCCTGCCGCATCGCGTCGGTCTGTTCACCGCCTGGGTGATGGGCATCGCCGAAGATGTGCTCTATGGCAACCTGCTGGGCCAGACCGCCCTGGTGCTGAGTCTGGTGGTGTTCCTCGTCCGTTCCCTGGCGCAGCGATTGCGCGCCTTTCCCATCTGGCAACAGAGCTTCGTGCTGCTGGTGATCTACGGCATCGCCCAGCTGCTGGCACTGTGGCTCAACGCCCTGGCCGGCAGCCGACCTCCGACCCTGGTGTTTCTCACTCCCTCGCTGGTCAGCGCGCTGCTCTGGCCATGGATCTATCTGTTGCTCCGCGGGCTGCGCCTCAGATTCGGCGTCAACTGAACTGGTTTCGCGGGTCCCGGACTGGCATGCTCCCGTCATCTTCCTGTCGTCTGGTTGTCGTCGATGCCCCAGCTCTACCTTGCCTCCGCTTCGCCTCGTCGCGCCGAACTGCTCGAACAGATCGGCGTCGCCTTCCAGAAGGTCGCTGCGACGGTGGACGAAACCCCCCATCCCGGCGAGGCGGCGGACACCTATGTCGAGCGCCTGGCGCGGGCCAAGGCGGCGATGGGCTGGCAGGTGCTGGCCGGTGCCTCCGCCGGCTGTGTGCTGGGCGCCGACACCTGCGTGGTGCTCGATGACCAGCTGCTCGGCAAGCCCCGCGATCGCGCCGACGCCCTGGCCATGCTCGCCGCCCTCAGCGGGCGCCGACACCGGGTGGTGACCGGCGTCGCCGTCGCCGATGGCGAGCGCTGCCTGAGTCGCGTGGTATCCGCCGCGGTGGAATTCCGCCCCCTGGCGTCCGGGGAGGCCGAACGCTACTGGGACACTGGCGAGCCGGCCGACAAGGCTGGCAGCTACGCCATCCAGGGCGCCGGCGCGGTGTTCGTGCGCGGCCTGCAGGGTAGCTACAGCGCCGTCGTAGGGCTGCCGCTGTGCGAAACCGCGGAACTGCTGAGCGCTTTCGCCATCCCTTGTTGGCGGTCTGTCGGACGGCCGACCATCTAGTCCTGAGGCGCCTGGCGCCTTGGTCCCCTTTCTGCCCTTCCACGTCGTCCAAGAGTCCTCCATGAGCGAAGAGATCCTCATCAACATCACTCCCATGGAGTCCCGTGTCGCCGTCGTGGAAAACGGTGTGCTGCAGGAGGTGCACGTCGAGCGCACCCTGAGACGCGGCATCGTCGGCAACATCTATCGCGGCCGGGTGGTGCGGGTGCTGCCCGGCATGCAAGCGGCCTTCGTCGACATCGGCCTGGCCCGCGCGGCCTTCATCCATGCCGCCGAGATCTCCCAGCGCGAAGGCGCGGCGGTGGAGAGCATCAATGCCCTGGTGCGCGAGGGCCAGACCCTGGTGGTCCAGGTCACCAAGGATCCCATCGGTACCAAGGGCGCGCGCCTCACCACCCATCTATCGATCCCCTCGCGCTACCTCGTCTATATGCCGCGCACCTCCCACGTTGGTATCTCGCTGAAGATCGAGGACGAAGCCGAGCGCGAGCGGCTCAAGGCGATCATGGCGCGCTGCGTGGAGAGCGAGGGCATCGAGCACGAAGGCGGCTTCATCCTGCGCACCGCCGCCGAGGCGGCGCGCGAAGAAGACATCCTGGCCGATATCCGCTATCTACGTCGGCTCTGGCAGCAGATCTCCGGCAACCTCCAGGGGCCGACGCCGGTGCCCATCTACGAAGACCTGACCCTGGCCCTGCGCGCCCTGCGCGATCTGGTCGGGCCGCGCACGGAAAAGATCCGCGTCGACAGCCGCGAGAATTTCCAGCGCATCGGCCAGTTCGTCGAGGAGCTGATGCCCGAGGTGGCGACGCGGCTGGAGCACTATCCGGGCGAACGGCCGATCTTCGACCTCTATGGCGTGGAAGACGAGATCCAGAAGGCCCTGGAGCGCAAGGTGCTGCTCAAGTCCGGTGGCTATCTGGTGATCGATCCCACCGAGGCGATGACCACCATCGACGTCAATACCGGCGCCTTCGTCGGTCATCGCAATCTGGAAGAGACCATCTTCAAGACCAATCTGGAGGCGGCCACCGCCATCGCTCGCCAACTGCGGCTGCGTAATCTCGGTGGCATCATCATCATCGATTTCATCGACATGGAAGACGAAGAGCACCAGCGCCAGGTGATCCGCACCCTGGAAAAGCAGCTCGAACGCGACCATGCCAAGACCAATATCATCGGCATCACCGAGCTGGGTCTCCTGCAGATGACCCGCAAGCGCACCCGCGAGAGCCTGTCCCAGGTGCTCTGCGAGCCCTGCGCCAACTGCCAGGGGCGCGGCATCCTGCGTACCGCCGAGACCATCTGCTACGAGATCTTTCGTGAAATCCTGCGCGAGGCGCGGGCCTACCAGGCCAATTCCTATCTGGTGCTGGCCAACCAGAAGGTGGTGGATCGGCTGCTGGACGAGGAGTCGGGTAACGTCGCCGATCTCGAAGCCTTCATCGGCCGTACCGTCAAATTCCAGGTGGAGACCATGTATTCCCAGGAGCAGTACGATGTCGTGCTGCTCTAGGTCCGCACCTTGATGGCCCTGTTCAAACGCGGCGCGCTGGGTCTGGCGCTGCTGCTGCTGGCCCTGGTGACCCTCTATATGGGCCTGGGGCGGCTGCTCATGCCCTGGGTCGGCGAATACCGCAACGAAGTCGAGGCGCGCGCCGCCGCTGCCCTGGGCGAGCCGGTGCGCCTGGGCCGGCTCGAAGGACGCTGGGCCCGCTGGAATCCGGTGCTGATCCTGCGCGATCTGAGTCTCGGGAGCGGCGAAGGCACGGTGCAGCTGGATCATCTCAAGGTGGTGCCGGATGTCCTTGGCAGCCTCTGGCATCGCCAGCTGCGCCTCAAGTCCGTGCAGATCGACGGGGTCCATCTGGTGCTGGAGGAGGATGCCCAGGGGCACTGGCAACTGCGCGGCCTGCCGCCGCGAGCGCCGGATGCCAAGGCCTTCGATCCGGGTCCCGTGCTCGATGGCCTGGCGCGGCTGGGCCATGCCAGTCTGCTGGACAGTCAGCTTAGCCTGATCCCCCAGCAGGGTTCCCCGGTGACCCTGAGGTATGCCGAGGCCAGCCTGTCCCGGCAGCTCAGCGGCGCCCTGGAATTGGCGACGCGTTTCCGCCTGCCCGATGGCGGCACGGTCGCGGCGCACTTCAGCGCCATGCCACGTCCTGAGAACTGGCGCGCCAGTGGGCTGGAAGGCTATATCAGTTTGCCCGCCAGCGACTGGTCTCGCTGGGTCCCGGGCACCCTGACCCGACAATGGCAATTGCGCCGTGCCCAGGCGGAAGGCGAGCTCTGGTTCGCCTGGGCCGAAGGGCGGTTGCAACGTTCCCACCTGCGCCTGAAGGCGGATGAACTGACCCTCGCCTATGCCGACCATACCCCGGTGCGACTGCAGGCCCTGACCCTGGACGCCGACCAGCAGGCTGGCGACGCCAACCGGTACAACGGGGCTCTGGCGCTCAAGACCCAGCTCGACGGCAAACCGCTGGAGGCGCGCTATGGTCTGGGCTATGACAGCACCGCCCAGCACCTGCAGGTCCGTGGCGACCAGTTGGATCTCAAGCAGGCTGCCCGGCTGGCCCGGGACCTGGCACCCTTGCCGGCGCCGGTGGTCCAGGCGCTCCAGGCGTTGGCGCCTCATGGCCAGCTGCGCAATCTCAACGCCGACTTCTATCCGCAGAAACCACTGCGCGAGCGGCTCTCCTATGCGGCCAACCTGGAGCGGGTGGGCTTTGCCGCCTATCGTGGTGCCCCGGCCGCCGAGGGCGTCACCGGCAGCCTGAGCGGCAGCCTGGGCGGTGGCGAATTGCGCCTGGACAGCTCCGACTTCATGCTGCACCTGAGCGATCTCTTCCCTGAGCCCTGGCACTATCGTACCGCCAAGGCGCGGCTGACCTGGAGTCTCGACGACCAGCGTTTCACCCTGGGCAGTGCCCTGATGCAGGTCACCGGGCCGGAGGGCGCGGCCAGTGGCGACATGCACATCCAGCTCGGCCTGCACCCCGAGGTGGACAGCTACATGGACCTGCGTGTCGGCCTCAAGGACGGCGACGCCAGCTACACCCGCAAGTACCTGCCCACCAAGCTGCCGGCCACGGATTTCAGCCCGGAGCTGGCCCAGTGGCTGACCACCGCCATCGTCGGCGGCCGGATCGACGAGGCCATCTACCAGTACCAGGGCTCCTTGCGCCATGGCTCGCCTCCACACTCGCGCACCATGAGTCTGTTCTTCCGCGTGCACGACGCCCAGCTGGCCTATCAGCCCGGCTGGCCCGCCCTGCGCGAGGCGCGTGGCGATGTCTTCATCGAAAGCGACGGGGTCAAGGTCCAGGTCCCCGAGGGACGCATTCTCGACACCCGGGTCAGAGACGTCGAGGCGCGCATCCCGCTGCTGCACGATGGCAGCGCGCTGCACCTGCGTCTCTCCGCCCGACTCGACAGCAGCGTGCGCGATGGCCTGAAGATCCTCCAGGATACGCCGCTGCCGACCGCCAAGGTCTTTGCCGGCTGGAAGGGCGAGGGTGCGCTGAACAACAGCAGCCTGAATCTGGACATCCCCCTGGCCAAGGGGCAGCCACCGGTGGTGGTGGTCGAGCTGACGCCGGACAAGGCGCGCCTGGAACTGGCCGATCCCCAACTGACCCTCACCGACCTGCGCGGCAGCTTTCGCTACGACACCCGCAGCGGCCTCAGCGCCCCCGACATCCAGGCGCGGGTCTTCGACCAGCCCATCCGCGGTCAGGCGCTGGCCGAGGGCAAGCCCGACGATCCCCGCACCCGGCTGGTGGTGGACGGCCGCGTTGACGTCGACCAGCTGGCGCGTTGGCTGGGTAGCGAAGGGCGACCCCTTCCGGCGCGTGGCCTGCTCGGTTATCGCCTCGGCCTGACCTTCGCCGAGCACAGCGAATTGGCCGTCACCTCGGATCTGCGCGGGGTGACCATCGATCTGCCGGCACCCTTCGGCAAGAGCGCCGAGGAGACGCGCGAAGGCTTCTTCAGCCTGGCGCTCAACGATGGCGAGCGCCGGGTGGAGGCGACCTACAAGGGCCTCGCCGATGCCGTGCTGATGCTCGATCCCCAGGCCATCGCCAAGGGCCGCGGCGAGATCGTGCTGGGGGGCGGCACCGCCAATTTGCCCACTGCCCCCGGCTACAGCCTGCGCGGGCAACTGGCGGAATTCGATCTGGCCGCCTGGCAGGACGTCTACCAGCGCTATGGCAAGGCCAGTGCCGGTGGCGGTGGTAGCGCAGGGCAGGGCGGTGGCAATACCCTGGACATCTCCAGCCTCGGGCGGGGTGATCTCAGCTTCGGGCGCTTCCTGGCCTTCGGTCAGCAGATCGACAGCCTGCGCCTCACCTACGAACCCCTGGGTACTGCCTGGCAACTCGGCCTGGCCAGCCAAACCGTCGCGGGCCAGGTGCGCATTCCCCGCCAGACCGGGCAGCCGATCGACATCAATCTGCAACACCTGCGCATTCCCCAGACGCCGGCGGATCCCTCGGTGGCAAGCGAGGCGCCACGTCCCGATCCCCTGGCCGACGTCGATCCGCGCGCCCTGCCAGCGCTGAATCTGGCCATCGATCGTCTGGAACTGGGTGGTCGCCTGGTCGGCGCCCAGCGCCTGCAGCTCAGGCCTTCGCCGTCAGGCGCCAATTTCAATGCCCTGGATCTCGACCTGCGGGGCCTCAAGGTCATGGGCGCCCTGCGTTGGGAAGGCGCCCCGGGTGCGACCCACAGCTACTACCAGGGACGTCTGTCTGGCGGCAACATCGCCGACATCCTGCTGGGCTGGAATTTCGCCTCCAGCGTCACCAGTCGCGATTTCCGCCTGGATGCCCGGGTCGACTGGCCTGGCTCGCCGGCCCATGTCGCCCTGGCCCGACTCAATGGCAGTCTCGATGCCCGCTTCAACGATGGCCAGCTGCGCCAGGTGGAAGGCACGGCTTCGGCGCTACGCATCTTCGGCCTGCTCAACTTCGAGTCCATCCGCCGCCGCCTGCGCCTGGACTTCTCCGATCTGTTCGGCAAGGGCCTGAGCTACGACAGCATCACCGGCGTGCTCGACGCCCAGCAGGGCGCCTTCCGCACCCGCAAGCCCATCAGCCTCAGCGGGCCGGGTGCCGAGATGAGTCTGCAGGGCCTGCTGGACATGGCCAGCAACCGGGTCGACGCCAACCTCAAGGTCGGGGTGCCGGTCAGCAACTCCCTGCCGCTGGCCGCCCTGATCGCCGGGGCACCCGCCATCGGTGGCGCGCTGTTCATCGTCGATCGACTGATCGGCGACCGCATCACCCGCATGGCCAGCATCAACTATCACATCGAAGGCCCCTGGCAGAATCCGACCATGACCACGGGCAAGCGCGATTGAGCATTGCCCTGCGGTCGCCCCGCTGCTTAGGATGGACGCTCCCTTCTGGAGTGCCTGCATGTCCATAGCCATCCTGCAGATGGTCAGCGGCCCCGCGGTGGCGGCCAATCTGCGCGCTGCCGAGCGATTGCTCGAACGCGCCGCCAACGCCGGTGCGCAACTGGCGGTGCTGCCGGAAAACTTCGTCGCCATCGGTCATCCGGCTCCCGCCGAACTGGCCCGAGCGGAGGCGCTCGGCGAGGGCGAGATCCTGCCCTGGCTGTCCAGCCAGGCGCGTGAACGAGGCCTCTGGCTGCTCGCCGGCACCCTGCCGCTGCTGCCCGACGGTGCCACCGAGGGCAAGCCCTGTGCCTGCTCGCTGCTGTATGACGACCGGGGGCAACGCATCGCCCGCTACGACAAGTTGCACCTCTTCGATGCCGACGTCAGCGACAGCCAGGGCAGCTATCGCGAATCCGATCACTATGCCGCCGGCGAAGCCCTCACGGTGGTGGACACCCCGGTCGGTCGCCTGGGCCTGAGCGTCTGCTACGACCTGCGCTTTCCCGAACTCTACGGCGCCCTGCGTGCCGCCGGGGCGGAGCTGATCAGCGCGCCTTCGGCCTTTACCGTGCCCACCGGCCAGGCCCATTGGGAGCTGCTGCTGCGTGCCCGGGCGGTGGAGACCCAGAGCTATCTGCTGGGCGCCGCCCAGGGCGGCGTCCATGCCAATGGCCGCACGACCTGGGGCCACGCCATGGCGGTGGATCCCTGGGGCGAGATCCTGGCCGTCCAGGCCAGCGGCGAGGCGGTGCTGCTCATCGAACGCGATGCCGAGCGCCAGGCCGAGTTGCGGCGGCGGATGCCCGTTACCCAGCACCGCCGCTTCGCACCGGCGCGCCTGGCCGAACGGCAATGACGGCCATTGGTCTTTTGCATCAGGGACCCGAGACTTCCGCGAGTAGGCTAGAGGCCAGCTCGCGACCCCTTCATCATTCCGACGCCCCTGTTGGCGTCGTCTGGAGTTTCCATGAGTGATTACCTGAATAGCGTCGGCTCGGCCCTGCTGGGTCCCGGCGGACTCGCGGTGGACGATCTGCAACCCGTGCTGCAGCGGCTGGCCGGGCCCGGCATCGACGCTGCCGACCTGTATTTCCAGAGCATCGTCTCCGAGTCCTGGCTGCTGGAGGATGGCATCGTCAAGGAAGGCGGCTTCCACCTCGACCAGGGCGTCGGGGTACGGGCGCTGTCCGGCGAGAAGACCGGTTTCGCATACAGCAACGCCATTACCGGCGAGGCCCTGGATCTGGCCGCCCAAGCCGCGCGTTCCATCTCCCGTAGCGGCGTCGAGGGCCAGGTCCAGGCATTTCGTGCGGTAGAACCCGCGCAGCGCCTCTATGGCCAGGACAATCCCCTCGATGTGCTGGATCGCGCCACCAAGGTCACCTTCCTGAAGCAGCTGGACGAGGCCACCCGCGCCCTGGACCCGCGCATCCAGCAGGTCACCATCAACCTGGCCGGGGTCTGGGAGCGCACTCTGGTGGCCGCGGTCGACGGCACCCTCGCCGCCGATGTGCGCCCGTTGGTGCGCCTGGGCGTCAGCGTCATCGTCGAGCAGAACGGCCGCCGCGAGCGCGGCAACAGCGGTGGCGGTGGTCGCTGCGACTATCGTTACTTCCAGCGTGACGACCGCGCCCTGGGCTATGCCCGCGAAGCGGTCCGCCAGGCGCTGGTCAATCTGGAGGCCACGGCGGCCCCGGCCGGTACCCTGCCGGTGGTGCTGGGCGCCGGCTGGTCCGGCGTGCTGCTGCATGAAGCGGTCGGCCATGGCCTGGAAGGCGATTTCAACCGCAAGGGCAGCTCCAACTACAGCGGCCAGCTCGGGCGCCAGGTAGCCTCTTCGCTGTGCACCATCGTCGACGACGGCACCCTGCCGGATCGCCGTGGCTCCCTGTCCATCGACGACGAGGGCACGCCCAGCAGCTACAACGTGCTGATCGAGAACGGCATCCTCAAGGGCTACATGCAGGACAAGCTCAACGCCCGGCTGATGGGCGTGGCGCCCACCGGCAATGGTCGCCGCGAGTCCTATGCCCACCTGCCCATGCCGCGCATGACCAACACCTACATGCTCGCCGGCCAGAGCGATCCGGCCGAGATCATCGCCTCGGTGGAGAAGGGCATCTATTGCGCCAGCCTGGGTGGCGGTCAGGTGGACATCACCAGTGGCAAGTTCGTCTTCACCACCAACGAGGCCTACCTGATCGAGAACGGCAAGCTCGGTCGTCCGGTGAAGGGCGCCACCCTGATCGGCAACGGACCCGAGGTCATGAACCGGGTATCCATGGTCGGCAACGACCTGGCGCTGGATGCGGGGGTAGGGACCTGTGGCAAGGACGGCCAGTCACTGCCGGTGGGCGTGGGTCAGCCGACGCTGAAGATCGACGCCATCACCGTGGGCGGCACCGGCGCCTGATGCGGGCACCGGCCGTGGCCGTAGCGGACAGAAACCTAGCGCAGACCGCGCTGGGTTTCGTCGAGGGTGCGGATGTACTTGAAGACCTTGCGCGCCGCCGCGGGCGGCTTGTTGTGCGCCGCCTCGTGCTGGGCATGGCGCACCAGGCCGCGCAGATGCTGGCGATCGGTTTCCGGATACAGCGCCACGAAGGCCTCCAGCGCCTGGTCGCCCTCGGCGATCAAGCGGTCACGCCAGCGCTCCAGGGCGTGGAAGCGCTCGTTGTACTGCCGCGTCGAAGTGTCCATCTGGTCGGCCAGCGCCAGGATGGCTTCCAGGTCTTGGTCGCGCATCAGCTTGCCCAGGTACTGGACATGCCGTTTGCGCGCAATGTGGGTCTTGTGCTTGGGCGCCTCGGCCAGGGCCTTGCGCAGCGGATCGGTCAGCGGCAGGCGGTCCAGCTGCTCGGCCGGCAGCCCGGCCAGGCGCTCGCCCAGCTCCTGCAGCGCGTGCAGCTCGCGCTTGACCTGCGTCTTGCTCTTTTCGCCCAGCGGCGCGTCGTCGTCGTAAGAATCAACCATGAACTATGGGGTCCAGCTAAGAATGGGCGCCATCATAACGAGTTGCCGCACGGTTGTCCGGCCTGGCCGGCGCCGTCCGTAAGGAGAACGTCATGAATCGCAACGCTGCCGTGGGTCCCGCCGCGCTCCCCGAATTGCGCGAACAGGTCGAGGCCATCCTGGCCGAGGCCCGGCGCCAGGGTGCCAGCGCCGGTGAAGTGGCCGTCTCGGTCGACCAGGGCCTGTCCACCTCGATCCGCAAGGGTGAGGTGGAAACCGTCGAATTCAATCGCGACCAGGGTTTTGGCATCACACTCTATGCCGGTCAGCGCAAGGGCTCGGCCAGTACCTCCGCCACCGGCCCCGAGGCGATCCGCG
Organism: Pseudomonas sp. PLB05; assembly: GCF_021106615.1. Taxonomy (NCBI): domain Bacteria; kingdom Pseudomonadati; phylum Pseudomonadota; class Gammaproteobacteria; order Pseudomonadales; family Pseudomonadaceae; genus Pseudomonas; species Pseudomonas sp. PLB05. The sequence goes on along the minus strand of NZ_JAJOHO010000003.1, from coordinate 779,431 downwards.
AAACCGTGGCCGCGGCCCTGGCCATCGCCAAGCACACCTCGGAGGATCCCTGCGCGGGCCTGGCGGATGCCGAATTGATGGCACGCGGCGAGCTGCCCGATCTCGACCTCTATCATCCCTGGGACATTACTCCCGAGCAGGCCATCGAGCAGGCCCTGGCCTGTGAAGCGGCCGCCTATGCCGCCGACAGCCGCATCGGCAATGCCGACGGTACCACCCTCAATACCCACCAGAGCTGCCGGGTCTACGGCAACAGCCACGGTTTCGTCGGCGGCTACGCCAGCACCCGGCACAGCCTGAGCTGCGTGATGATCGCCGGCAGCGGCGAGGCCATGCAGCGCGACTTCTACTACGACGTCAACCGCATCGGCAGCGAGCTGATGAGCGCCGAGGAGATCGGTCGCCGCGCCGCCGAGCGTGCCGTGAGTCGCCTGGGTGCCAGGCCGGTGCCCACCGCCAAGGTCCCGGTGCTGTTTTCCCCGGAAATGGCCGCCGGCCTGTTCGGCACCTTTCTCGCCGCCATTTCTGGTGGCAACCTCTATCGCAAGTCATCCTTCCTCGAAGGCGCCCTGGGTCAGCAGGTGTTTCCCGACTGGCTGACCCTTGACGAGCGGCCGCACCTGCCGCGCGCCCTGGGCAGTGCCGCCTTCGATGGCGAAGGCCTGGCCACCTACGCCAAGCCCTTCGTCGAGAACGGCCAGCTGGTGTCTTATGTGCTCGGCAGCTATTCCGCGCGCAAGCTGGGCATGCAGAGCACGGCCAATGCCGGCGGCGTACACAACCTCCATGTCAGCCACGGCACGGCGGACCAGGCCGAGCTGATCCGGCAGATGGGCACGGGCTTCCTGGTCACGGAAATGATGGGGCAGGGCACCAACCTGGTCACCGGCGACTACTCCCGGGGTGCCGGTGGCTTCTGGATCGAGAATGGCGAGATCCAGTTTCCGGTCCAGGAGGTCACCATCGCCGGGCGGCTGGGCGACATGTTCCGCCAGATCCTGGCCGTGGGCAGCGACGTGGAACGCCGCGGCAGTCTACGCACCGGCTCGGTGCTGATCGACGGCATGACCCTGGCGGGCAGCTAGAACGGCGGTTGGAGTTGTCGCGATGAGGAAAATCCTGTCGAACGGGAGACAGCCCACCCCGTTACTCGTTAGTATCCTAGCAATGCACTAGGACATAGCCGTGCGGTCGAATCCGCTGAACGGACGGCCCAGACTTCACAGGATGCGCCCTCGCGCATCTGCCGTACTCCCCGGCGCCTTCGGGCGCTGGGTCCATACCAAAGCCACCATGGAGACAATCCGCATGCCGCATACTCTGCCTCAGCTGCCCTACGCCTACGACGCGCTGGAACCGCACGTCGATGCCCAGACCATGGAAATCCACCACACCAAGCACCACCAGACCTACATCAACAACCTGAACGCGGCGCTGGAAGGCACCGAGTTCGCCAACCTGTCGGCCGAAGACGTGGTTCGTCAACTGGACAAGCTGCCCCAGGACAAGCGCGGCGCCGTGCAGAACAACGGTGGCGGCCATGCCAACCACAGCCTGTTCTGGACCGTGATGGCCCCCAACGCCGGCGGCAAGCCCGAAGGCGCCCTGGCCGAGGCCATCGAGTCCCAGCTGGGCGGCTTCGATGCCTTCAAGGAAGCCTTCACCAAGGCGGCCCTGACTCGCTTCGGCAGCGGCTGGGCCTGGCTGAGCGTCACCCCCGAGAAGAAGCTGGTGGTCGAGAGCACCGGCAACCAGGACAGCCCGCTGATGACCGGCAATACCCCGATCCTCGGCCTGGACGTCTGGGAGCACGCCTACTACCTGCGCTACCAGAACCGTCGTCCCGACTACATCGGCGCCTTCTTCAACGTCATCAACTGGCCGGAAGTGTCCCGTCGCTACGAAGCGGCGCTGAACGCCTGAGTTGACGCCCCATAAAAAAAGCCGCCCTCGGGCGGCTTTTTTTATGGGATGCGGCTGGAGCAGGGTGCTTATCACTCACCCTCGTCGAAGTAATTGTTGATCAGCTCGATCAGGGCGCGCATGGCCTCGTCGCTCTGTTCACCTTCGGTTTCCAGTTGCAGCACCGTGCCCTTGCCGGCGGCCAGCATCATGACCGCCATGATGCTCTTGCCATCGACCGGCGACTCGCCACTACGGCCGACGCGAACGCTGGCGGGATAGCGGCCAGCCACGCCGACGAACTTGGCGGCGGCACGGGCGTGCAGACCCAGCTTGTTGATAATGGTGATCTGTTGGGCAGGCATTGAGTCTGTCCTTGTCGAAACGAAACGGGCGTCAGAGATCGCGGTGACGAATCTGGACGTTCTTGAGCAGGTCTTTGAGTTCGCGACCCAGGCGATCGGCCAGATAGACCGAACGGTGATGACCACCGGTACAGCCAATGGCCACGGTCACATAGGACCTGTTGTTGGCGGCGAAACGCGGCAGCCACTTCACCAGGTAATCGCGGATGTCATTGTACAGGGTCTCTACCTCGGGCTGTTGCTCGAGATATTCCCGCACCGGGGCATCCAGTCCGGAAAAGTCGCGCAGGTCCGGCTTCCAGTAGGGATTGGGCAGGAAGCGCACATCGAAGACCATGTCGGCATCCACCGGCAGGCCGCGCTTGAAGCCAAAGGACTCGACCAGGTAGGCAGTACCCGGCTCCGGCGCGTTCAGCAGGCGCAACTTGAGGATGTCGCGCAGCTGATAGAGATTCAGGTGGGTGGTATCGATCTTCAGGTCGGACAGATCGGCGATGGGCGACAGCAACACCTGTTCGTCGTGAATGGCCTCGGCCAGGGATCTTTCCTGGTTGGACAGCGGATGCCGGCGGCGCGTCTCGGAAAAGCGCTTGAGCAGCGTCTGGTCATCGGCATCCAGATAGAGGATGTCACAGCGGATGTTGCGGCTGCGTACCTGTTCGAGCAATTCGGGAAAGCGCTGCAACTGGCTGGGCAGGTTGCGTGCATCGATGGACAGGGCGACCTTGGGCTGGGGCCGCTCCATGTCGGTCAGGGCGTGCTGGGCCAGCTCGGGCAGCAGACTGGCCGGCAGGTTGTCGATGCAATAGAAGCCATTGTCCTCAAGCACGTTGAGCGCCGTACTCTTGCCCGACCCGGAACGTCCGCTCACGATGATGAGGTGCATGTCAGTGTCCGCTCTGGGCCTCGACGACGATCTGATAGAGCGCCTGGCTGTCCTTGGCCTTGCGCAGTCGGTCGCGGATGTCGGCGCGATCCAGGATGCCGGCGATCTGGCGTAGCAGGGTGAGATGTTGTTCGGTGGCCGCTTCCGGGACCAGCAGGACGAACACCAGGTCAACCGGGGCGCCGTCCAGGGAATCGAAGTCCACCGGCTGCTGTAGGTGGAAGAGCACGCACAGCGGTTGCTGCAGACCCGCCAGGCGGCAGTGGGGAATGGCGATGCCATTGCCGAAACCAGTGGAGCCCAGGCGTTCGCGCGCCATCAGGCATTCATGGATGTGCGCCGCATCATGGCCGGGCAGTTCCTGCGCGGCCAGCTCGGCGATGCGTTCCAGTACGGCGGCTTTGCTGCCACCCGGCGCACCCGTCTGGGTACGGCCGGGGGTCAGGATGTTTTCGAGTTTGATCATAAAGCGGCGATCGAACCTCAGCGGACGCCAATGCCCTGCTGGCGTTCGATCGATTTTTCCTTGTGTTTAATCAGTTGGCGGTCGAGCTTGTCGGCCAGGAGATCGATGGCGGCATACATGTCGTCGTGCTCGGCGTTGGCGACCACCGCAGCGCCGGAGACGTGCAGGGTGGCTTCGGCCTTTTGCTTGAGCTTGTCAACTTCCAGGATGACCTGGACGTTGGTGATGCGATCGAAGTGCCGTTCGAGGCGGGCGAGTTTCTCGCCGATGTAGTCACGCAGGGCTTCCGTCACTTCAAGCTGATGGCCACTGATGTTGACTTGCATACCGCTTCTCCTTATTGCCGGGCTGCGATCGGCGAAGCTGCTCGCCGACATGACACGGGTCGATCGAGGCACGGTCACACATCAGGACGCGTCAGAGGAGACGCTTGCGTTCGCTGGACGGAGCGATACCCAGGGATTCCCGATACTTAGCCACCGTGCGACGAGCGACTTGTATACCTTGCGATTCCAGTAAACCAGCGATCTTGCTGTCACTCAACGGCTTTTTCGCGTTTTCCGCCGCCACCAATTTCTTGATGATCGCGCGGATCGCGGTGGAGGAGCATTCGCCGCCCTCGGCAGTGCTGACGTGGCTGGAGAAGAAGTACTTGAGTTCGTAGATGCCACGCGGGGTGTGCATGAATTTCTGGGTGGTCACCCGAGAGATGGTCGACTCGTGCATGCCCACCGCCTCGGCGATGTCGTGCAGGACCAACGGCTTCATAGCCTCTTCGCCATATTCGAGAAAACCCCGTTGGTGCTCGACGATCTGGGTCGCCACCTTCATCAGGGTCTCGTTGCGGCTCTGCAGACTTTTGATGAACCAGCGCGCTTCCTGGAGCTGGTTGCGCATGTAGGTGTTGTCGGCGCTGCTGTCGGCGCGTTTGACGAAACCGGCGTACTGGGGATTGACCCGCAGGCGCGGTACGGCCTCCTGATTGAGCTCCACCAGCCAACGCTCGTTGTGCTTGCGCACGATGACGTCCGGCACCACGTATTCGGCTTCGCCGGATTCGATCTGCGAGCCGGGACGCGGGTGCAAGGTCTGGATCAGCTCGATGATCGGCTTGAGCTCGTCTTCCTTGATCTTCATGCGCCGCATCAACTGCGCATAGTCACGGCTGCCGAGCAGATCCAGGTAGTCGCCAACCAGGCGCTTGGCTTCGCCGAGCAGGGGCAGAGTGGCGGGCAGCTGGGCCAGCTGGATCAGCAGGCATTCGCGCAGGTTGCGCGCGGCGACGCCGGCGGGCTCGAATTGCTGGACGCGTCTGAGCACCACCTCGACCTCGTCGAGATCGACTTCCAGCTCGAGGTCGAGGGAGGCATGGATGTCTTCCAGGCTTTCCTGCAGGTAGCCGTCGGTGTCGATGCCGTCGATGATCGCCAGGGCGATCAGGCGGTCGAGATCCGACATGGGCGCCAGGTTCAGCTGCCAGAGCAGGTGGGTCTGCAGGCTCTCGCCGGCGGAGGTACGGGTGGTGAAGTCCCACTCGTCGTCGTCGTTGCTGGGCAGGCTGCTGGCGCTGGTCTGGTAGATGTCTTCCCAGGCGGTATCGACCGGCAGCTCGCTGTCGCTGGGGATGCGCTCGCTCCACTCGGATTCGTCGGCCATCTCGTTGGTGGCGACCGAGGTTTCCTTGAAGGTGGTTTCCGTGGTGCCGGAGCCTGAGCTCTCATCGCCTTCGCCCGAGGCTTCGCTCTGGTCGAAGTCTTCGCCTTCTTCCTGGCGTTCCAGCATCGGATTGGATTCCAGGGCTTCCTGGATCTCCTGCTGCAAGTCGAGCGTCGAGAGCTGGAGCAGACGTATGGCTTGTTGCAGCTGCGGCGTCATCGTCAGCTGCTGGCCCATCTTGAGGACTAGCGATGGTTTCATGGCTGCGGAAATACACCTTGTCTACCGACGCGAACAGCGCCACCGAACCTCGCGAACCCTGCGAGCGTTAGCAAATTATATGCCTTGTTTCCCCGGGTTTGCCTAGAGGCGGAATTCGTGGCCCAGATAGACTTCCTTCACCAAGTCATTGGCGAGGACTTCTTCGGCGGTACCCTCGGCGATGAGCTGGCCATCGTTGACGATGTAGGCCGTTTCGCAGATGGTCAGGGTTTCCCGCACGTTGTGGTCGGTGATGAGCACACCGATACCCTTGGCCTTGAGGTGGCGGATGATCTGCTTGATGTCACCCACCGAGATGGGGTCCACACCGGCGAAGGGTTCGTCCAACAGGATGAACTTGGGCGCGGTGGCCAGGGCGCGGGCGATCTCGACACGGCGACGCTCGCCACCCGACAGGCTCATGCCGCGGTTGTCGCGGATATGGGTGATGTGGAATTCCTGCAACAGGCTTTCCAGCTCGCGCAGACGGCCGGCCTTGTCCAGGTCCTTGCGGGTTTCCAGGATGCCGAGGATGTTGTCGGCCACGGTCAGCTTGCGAAAGATCGAGGCTTCCTGCGGCAGGTAACCGATCCCGGCGCGGGCACGACCGTGCATGGGCAGCGCGGTGACATCTTGATCGTCGATCAGCACGCGGCCCTGATCGGCCTTGACCAGGCCGACGATCATGTAGAAGCAGGTGGTCTTGCCGGCGCCGTTCGGACCGAGCAGGCCGACGATCTGACCGCTGTCGATGCTGACGCTGACGTCGCGAACGACCTGACGACCCTTGTAGCTCTTGGCCAGGTGCTGGGCTTTGAGCGTAACCGTCATTGTCCCTGCCCCGACTGCTGCTGATCCTTGGGCTGGATGACCATGTCGATCCGCGGCCGCGGCGTAGTGACCTTGCTGCCATTGGCGCGACCGGCATTGACGATCTGGCGCTGGGTGTCGTAGACGATCTTCTCGCCTTCGAAGGTGTTGCCCTGTTGGACCACCTTGGCCTGGTCGATCAGAATGATGCGATTTTCCTGGGCGAAATACTGGATGGTCAGACCATAGGCCTTGACGATGTCCTTGTCCGCCGAAGGCTTCTGCTCGTAGTAGGCTGGCTTGCCCACTGCGGTGGCGACCTTGATGTTGCCCTGGTTGTCCTGGGTCAGGGTCACCGTATTGCCGGTGATCTTCATGCTGCCCTGGGTGATGACCACGTCTCCGCGGTACACGGCCACGCCCTGCTTGTCGTCGAGCTCGGCGCTGTCGGCCTGCACGCGGATCGGCTGAGTGCGATCGGTCGGCAGGGCCCAAGCCGCGGCACTGCCAAGGGTGGCGCCGAGGGTGAACAGGAAGGGGAGGGTTTTAACGAACCTCATGCTGGCCTCTTACGTTGGACAGCAGGAGCATTCTGCCGTCTTCTAGATACGCTTTCATGCCATTGGCCGTGGTCACCCCATTGGCGGCCTCGATTCTAACGGCTTGCTCGGTTTGCGCATATTGTTTGTCAGGAAAGACGGTCATGCGGGTGGTGGTCAACACCACTGGGCGGCCTTTCTCATCGGTACGCTCGACGCGCACGTCATCGATCAGCTCCGCCTGACTGCCACCGGGGGCGACCTCGGCGCGGGCACTGCGAATGTGCCAGGGATAGTCGGTACCGCGAAAGGCCAGCATGTCGGGGCGGGTCACCAGGGTGACGTCGGTCGCCTTGACGTGTTCGCTGCGCTCGGCCTTGAGTTCGTACTGGATCTTGCCGTCCAGACGATACTGGATCGTCCGGGTATTGAGGGCGTAGCCGTCGATGGCGCTGTCTTGCGGGGTCGACGAGGCCGGAGCATCGACGAAGCGCTGCGGCAGGATGTTCCAGTAGCCGATCGCGATGAGCGCGGCGGCGATCAGGACCAACAGCACGGGGCGGCGCAAGCTGCGAAACATGAGGGTACCTGTGGTGGGCCGCACCAGGGCGGCGGGTTAAACACGAGAGTGCGGCGTATCAGTCGGGCAGTATAACCCGGCCTACAGCACCCCGGCGCGTAGCAGGTCACCCATGTTGAGGGCACCGATCGGGCGCCGTTCGTCATCGATCACCACCAGCGCGTTGATCTTGTGCTCCTCCATGATCTTCAACGCCTCGGCCGCGAGCATGGGCGCCCTGGCGGTTCGACCACCGCGGGTCATCACGGTTGCGATGGGCGTGGTGCGCACATCGATGCCGCGATCCAGGGCACGACGCAGATCGCCGTCGGTGAAGATGCCGGCGAGACGGCCATCGGCGGCGAGCACGCTGGTCATGCCCAGCCCCTTGCGCGACATCTCCAGCAGGGCATCGGACACCAGGGTGTCTTCGCCGACCTGCGGCAGGTCGGCGCCGGAATGCATGACGTTTTCCACCTTGAGCAGCAGGCGCCGGCCCAGGGCACCGCCCGGGTGGGAAAAGGCGAAGTCCTCGGCGGTGAAGCCGCGGGCCTCGAGCAGGGCGATGGCCAAGGCATCGCCCAGCACCAGGGCGACGGTGGTGGAGGAGGTGGGTGCCAGATTGAGCGGGCAGGCCTCGGTGGCGACGCTGGTATCCAGGTTGACGTCCGCAGCCTTGGCCAGCGGCGAGGCGGGATTGCCGGCAAAGCTGATCAAGGGGACGCCCAGGCGCTTGATCAGTGGCAGCAGGGTCAGGATCTCACTGGAGGTGCCCGACTGGGAGATGGCGATGATGACGTCATCGCGGGTGATCATGCCCATGTCGCCATGGCTGGCTTCGGCCGGATGCACGAAGAAGGCCGGGCTGCCGGTGCTGGCCAGGGTCGCGGCGATCTTGTTGCCGACATGCCCGGACTTGCCCATGCCCAGGACCACGATACGCCCGCGGCAAGCGAGCAGCCGGCGACAGGCGGCGGCAAAGCTTGCGTCGATGCGCTCGCCCAGGGCGGCCACGGCCGCTCGCTCTACATCTATGGTGCGCTTGGCGGAGGCGATGAAATCTATTGAGTCGGGCATGGGTCAGAAGGCTGGTGACAGGACAATCGGAAATTATATGCGCAAAGCCGCGACACTCAGCAACGCCGCCTGCAGCTTGGAAGTCTCATCGGCAACGAATGCTATAGTGCCGCCCTTTTGCCGGGGTCGCCGAACGCGAGAGCCGCGTGCCCTGAAGCGGCGGAGCGGCGTCTCCCTGCACAGAGTTGAACGTTAGGAGTCTTGATGACCGTCGATAGCCCGTACGCCGTGGAGTTGAAGGGCGTTTCCTTCAAGCGCGGCACGCGTCTCATCTACGACCGCGTCGATATCCGCATCCCGCGGGGCAAGGTCACCGGGATCATGGGACCGTCCGGCAGTGGCAAGACCACTCTGTTGCGTCTCATCGCCGCCCAGTTGCGGCCGAGCAGCGGCGAGATCTGGGTCAATGGCGCTAATCTGCCCCAGCTGTCCCGGGGCGAACTGTTCGAGATGCGCCGGCAGATGGGCGTGCTGTTCCAGAGTGGCGCGTTGTTCACCGACCTCGATGTGTTCGAGAACGTGGCCTTTCCGCTGCGCGTGCACACCAAGCTGCCTGAGGAAATGATCCGCGACATCGTTCTGCTCAAGTTGCAGGCGGTGGGGTTGCGTGGCGCCGTCGAACTGATGCCGGACGAGTTGTCGGGTGGCATGAAGCGCCGGGTCGCCCTGGCGCGGGCCATTGCCCTGGATCCGCAGATCCTCATGTACGACGAGCCCTTCGTCGGCCAGGACCCTATCGCCATGGGCGTGCTGGTGCGCTTGATCCGCCTGCTCAACCAAGCCCTTGGATTGACCAGCATCGTGGTCTCCCACGACCTGGCCGAGACCGCCAGCATCGCCGACTACCTCTATGTGGTGGGCGACACCAAGGTGCTGGGGCAGGGCACGCCGAAGGAATTGCGCGAATCGCCGGATCCGCGGGTTCGCCAGTTCATGCAGGGCATCCCCGATGGCCCGGTACCCTTCCACTATGCCGCGCCGGATCTGCGCGATGCCTTGCTGGGGAAACACTGATGCGTAAGGTCTCCGCCGTGGAGCGGATTCGTCGGCTGGGCCGAGCCGGGCTGGATGTCGTGGCGGCCATCGGCCGCTCGGTGATCGTCCTGCTGCTGGCGGTGTTCGGTCGCGGTGGCGTGGGCAACGGCCTGCAGCTGCTGGGCAAGCAACTCTATTCGGTGGGCGTGATGTCGCTGCCGATCATTGTGGTGTCGGGCTTCTTCATCGGCATGGTGATCGCCCTGCAGGGCTACAACATCCTGGTCAAGTACGGTTCCGAGCAGGCCGTGGGGCAGATGGTGGCCCTGACCCTGCTGCGCGAACTTGGCCCGGTGGTGACCGCGCTGCTGTTCGCCGGCCGGGCGGGTTCCGCCTTGACCGCCGAGATCGGCAACATGAAATCCACCGAGCAGCTGTCCAGCCTGGAAATGATCGGCGTGGATCCGCTCAAGTACATCGTCGCGCCGCGTTTCTGGGCCGGTTTCATTTCCATGCCGCTGCTGGCCGCCATGTTCAACGTGGTGGGCATCTGGGGCGCGGCCATGGTCGCCATCGATTGGCTCGGCGTCTACGACGGCTCCTTCTGGGCCACCATGCAGAACAGCGTGATGCTCAGCGACGTGCTCAATGGCGTGGTCAAGAGCCTGGTGTTCGCCTTCGTGGTGACCTGGGTCGCCGTCTTCCAGGGGTATGACTGCGAGCCGACCTCCGAAGGCATCGGTCGCGCCACTACCCGTACCGTCGTCTATGCGTCGCTTGCCGTGCTCGGCCTCGACTTCATTCTTACCGCCCTGATGTTTGGAGATCTCTGATGCAAACCCGCACCCAGGAAATCGGTGTCGGACTCTTCCTGCTGGCCGGCGTGCTCGCACTGCTGCTGCTGGCACTGCGGGTAAGCGGTCTGACGATGAGCGACCACCACGATACCTACAAGGTCTACGCCTACTTCGACAACATCGCCGGTCTCACCGTGAGATCGCGGGTGACCATGTCGGGCGTGACCATCGGCAAGGTCACCGCCATCGATCTCGACCGCAACAGCTACCGCGGTCGGGTCACCATGCAGATCGACAAGCAGGTGGACAACCTGCCGACCGACTCCATCGCCTCGATCCTGACCGCCGGCCTGCTTGGTGAGAAGTACATCGGCATCAGCGTGGGCGGTGACGAGCAGGTGCTCAAGGAGGGTTCGACCATTCGAGATACACAATCCTCGCTGGTTCTCGAAGACCTGATTGGCAAATTCCTGCTCAACTCGGTCAATAAAGACTCTTCCGCCAATAAATGATGAGAGGCTTCTCCATGCTCAAGCTACTTCGTCACGGAGTGATCGCGATCCTGGCCCTGCTGCCGCTGGTGTCCCAGGCGGCGCCCTCGGCCCACGACGTCATCCAGCAAACCACCAGCACGCTGCTCAGCGACCTCGAGACCAATCGCGACCGGTATCGCAGCAGCCCGGAAGCCTTCTACGAGTCGCTCAACAATATCCTCGGTCCGGTGGTGGATGCCGAAGGCATCTCGCGCAGCATCATGACCGTGCGCTACAGCCGCAGCGCCTCGCCCGAGCAGATGGCGCGCTTCCAGGAAAACTTCAAGCGCAGCCTGATGCAGTTCTATGGCAATGCACTGCTGGAGTACAACAACCAGGGCATCCGCGTTCTGCCTGAAGGTCCGTCCGACGGTCCCGACCGCACCAGCGTGGGCATGGAGGTCAAGGGCAACAATGGCGCCGTGTATCCCGTGCAGTACAGCATGGTCAAGCAGGGCGAGGAGTGGAAGGTCCGTAACGTCATCATAAACGGCCTGAACCTCGGCAAGTTGTTCCGTGACCAGTTCGCCCAGGCGATGCAGGAAAACGGCAACGACTTGGACAAGACCATCAACAACTGGGCGGGCACCGTGGCCAAGGCCAAGGATTCCCCCGAGGCCCAGAAGGCCAAGGTCGGTTCGTGAGTCGCGCCGCCATCACCGGCGAGGGCGCCCAACTGCAGCTGTCGGGCGTGCTCGATCACGCCAATGTGCCGGCCCTGCGTGAGCAGGGTAGGGCACTGATCGGTCTGGGCAACGGTCCGCTGGTGCTCGACTGCGCTGGCATAGAACGCTCCAACAGCGCCGGATTGGCACTGTTGCTGGCCTGGTTGCGCGATGCCCAGGCCGCGGGGCGCCCGCTGACCATCGCCGGTCTGCCCTCCGAGTTGCGGCAGATCGCCGAGGTCTCGGATGCCCTGGAGTTGCTGCCCCTGGCGGACGACGCTCACGGCTAACGGTCATCGCAGTCGCCGTACAGCCGGTTTTTTTGTATGATCGCCGGCTGTACTAGATTGCCGAGGTGCCGCCATGCAGGCCCAAGAAGTCAAAAGCCTCCTGGAGGCAAAACTGGCCGATACCCAGGTCGAAGTGGAAGGCGAGGGCTGCAACTTCCAGCTCTACCTGATCAGCGACGAGCTCCAGGCACTCAGCCCGGTCAAGCGTCAGCAGCAGGTCTACTCCCACCTCCAGCCGCAGATCGCCGATGGCAGCATCCATGCTGTCACCATGAAATTCTTCACCCGTGCTGCCTGGGCCGAACGCGCCTGATTCGCAGCGCCGAGAACTCGCTATGGACAAACTGATCATTACCGGCGGCAACTGCCTGAACGGTGAAATTCGCATTTCCGGGGCCAAGAATTCGGCCCTGCCGATCCTGGCCGCGACCCTGCTCGCCGACACTCCGGTGACCATCGCCAACTTGCCGCACCTGCACGACATCACCACCATGATCGAGCTGTTCGGTCGTATGGGCGTCCAGCCGGTGATCGGTGAAAAGCTCAACGTCGAGGTGGATGCCTCCAGCATCAAAACCCTGGTCGCGCCCTATGAGCTGGTCAAGACCATGCGCGCGTCGATCCTGGTGCTGGGCCCGATGGTCGCCCGCTTCGGCGAGGCGGAAGTCGCCCTGCCCGGCGGTTGCGCCATCGGCTCGCGTCCGGTCGATCTGCACCTGCGTGGCCTGGAGGCCATGGGCGCCAAGATCACCGTCGAAGGCGGCTACATCAAGGCCAAGGCGCCGGCCGGCGGCCTGCGCGGTGCCCACTACTATTTCGATACCGTCAGCGTGACCGGTACCGAGAACGTGCTGATGGCCGCCACCCTGGCCAAGGGCCGCAGCGTGATCCAGAACGCCGCCCGCGAACCCGAAGTCGTCGATCTGGCCAACTGCCTGATCGCCATGGGTGCCAACATCCAGGGCGCTGGTACCGACACCATCACCGTGGAAGGCGTCGAGCGCCTCGGTGGGGCCACCTATTCGGTGCTGCCGGACCGCATCGAGACTGGCAGCTACCTGGTTGCCGCCGCTGCCACCCGCGGCCGCGTCAAGCTCAAGGATACCGATCCGACCATCCTCGAGGCCGTGCTGGCCAAGCTGGAAGAGGCCGGTGCCCACATCGCCACCGGCAGCAACTGGATCGAGCTGGACATGAAGGGCAATCGCCCCCGCGCGGTCAACATCCGCACGGCGCCCTATCCGGCGTTCCCCACCGACATGCAGGCGCAGTTCATCTCCATGAACGCCGTCGCCGAAGGCACCGGTACCGTGGTCGAGACCATCTTCGAGAACCGCTTCATGCACGTTCACGAGATGGTACGCATGGGCGCCAACATCGCCATCGAAGGCAATGCCGCCATCGTCACCGGCGTGCCCAGCCTCAAGGCCGCCCCGGTCATGGCGACCGACCTGCGCGCCTCGGCGAGCCTGGTCATCGCCGCCCTGGTGGCCGAAGGCGATACCCTGATCGATCGCATCTACCACATCGACCGCGGCTACGAATGCATCGAGGAGAAATTCCAGCTGCTCGGCGCCAAGATCCGTCGCACGCCCAAGTAAGGACCTCCGATGCTGACCATCGCCCTGTCCAAGGGCCGTATTCTCGACGACACCCTGCCGCTGCTGGCGGCGGCGGGGATCGCCCCGACCGAGAATCCGGACAAGAGCCGCAAGCTCATCATCCCGACCACCCAGGACGATGTGCGCCTGCTCATCGTCCGCGCCACCGACGTGCCCACCTATGTGGAGCATGGCGCCGCGGACCTGGGCGTGGCCGGCAAGGACGTGCTGATGGAATACGGCGGCGATGGTCTCTATGAGCCGCTGGACCTGCGCATCGCCCGCTGCAAGCTGATGACCGCGGGCGCCGTGGGCGCTCAAGCGCCGCGTGGCCGCCTGCGGGTGGCGACCAAGTTCGTCAATGTCGCCAAGCGCTACTATGCCGAGCAGGGCCGCCAGGTCGACATCATCAAGCTGTACGGCTCCATGGAGCTGGCACCGCTGGTAGGGCTGGCCGACAAGATCATCGACGTGGTCGACACCGGCAATACCCTCAAGGCCAATGGGCTCGAACCCCAGGAACTGATCGCCCATATCAGCTCGCGCTTGATCGTCAACAAGGCCTCGATGAAGATGCAGCATGGCCGTATCCAGGCGCTCATCGAGACCCTGCGCCACGCCGTCGAGGCGCGCGGCGCCTAAGTCCTGGCCGGCAGGTTGATGCCGGCCAGGACTGCTTCCATCCCTCCAGCTTCGCCTATCCGTGCCATAGCCAAATTGTCGGGCGCCCACACGGAGCCGGCTGTTACTCTCGGGCGCCCCTTTCGCTCTCCTGAAGAGGATCCGCCATGACCGCTCCGCTCGCCATCCGCCGACTCGTCGCCGCCGCTCCGGATTTCGCCGAGCATCTGGATCATCTGTTGAGCTGGGAAGGGGTGTCCGACGCCGACATCAATCAGCGGGTCCTGGCGATCATCGCCGACGTGCGTCACCAGGGCGACGCCGCGCTGCTGGAATACACCCGCCGCTTCGATGGTGTCGAGGCGACCGCCATGAGCGATCTCATCCTGCCGCGCGCGCGCCTGGAAGAAGCCCTGACCCGCATCATCCCGGAGCAGCGCACCGCGCTGGAAGCCGCTGCCGAGCGCGTCCGTCGTTATCACGAAAAGCAACGCCAGGAATCCTGGCAGTACCAGGAAGCCGATGGCACCGTGCTCGGCCAGCAGGTCACCCCGCTGGATCGTGCCGGTCTCTATGTGCCGGGGGGCAAGGCCTCCTATCCCTCTTCGGTATTGATGAACGCCATTCCCGCCAAGGTCGCCGGCGTACTCGAGGTGGTCATGGTGGTGCCCACGCCGCGCGGTGAGGTCAACGAGCTGGTGCTGGCCGCCGCGGCCCTGGCTGGGGTCGACCGCGTCTTCACCATCGGTGGCGCCCAGGCCGTGGCCGCCCTGGCCTATGGCACCGAAAGCGTGCCGCCGGTGGACAAGATCGTCGGCCCGGGCAACATCTATGTCGCCACCGCCAAGCGCCACGTGTTCGGCAAGGTCGGCATCGACATGATCGCCGGCCCGTCGGAGATCCTGGTGGTCTGCGACGGCCAGACCGATCCCGACTGGATCGCCATGGACCTGTTCTCCCAGGCCGAGCACGACGAAGACGCCCAGGCCATCCTGGTCAGTCCGGACGGCGCCTTCCTCGACGCCGTGGCAGCCAGCATCGCCCGCCTGCTGCCGGAGATGGAGCGCGCCGACATCATCCGTGCCTCGCTGGAAGGGCGGGGTGCCCTGATCCAGGTCACCGACATGGCCCAGGCCATTGAGGTGGCCAACCGCATCGCCCCCGAGCACCTGGAGCTGTCCGTCGCCGAGCCCGAGCAGTGGCTGCCCAAGATCCGCCATGCCGGCGCCATCTTCATGGGGCGCTACACCGCCGAGGCCCTGGGCGACTACTGCGCCGGTCCCAACCATGTGCTGCCGACCTCGGGCACCGCGCGCTTCTCCTCGCCCTTGGGCGTGTACGACTTCCAGAAGCGCTCCTCGATCATCCACTGCTCGGCCGCCGGCGCTTCCGCGCTGGGCCGGGTCGCCTCGGTCCTGGCGCGTGGCGAGTCCCTAACCGCCCACGCCCGCAGCGCCGAATACCGCATTCAGGAGGAGCAGGCATGAGCGAACTCTGGAGTCCCTTCGTCAAGAATCTGGTGCCCTATGTCCCGGGTGAGCAGCCCAGGCTGACCAACCTGGTCAAGCTCAACACCAACGAGAATCCCTACGGTCCATCACCGCGGGCGCTGGACGCCATCCGCGCCGCTGCCACCGATGACCTGCGTCTCTATCCCGATCCCAACGGCCAGGTGCTGAAGGATGCCGTCGCTCGCTACTACGGCATCCAGAGCGACCAGGTCTTTGTCGGCAACGGCTCGGACGAGGTGCTGGCGCACATCTTCCTGGGCCTGTTCGGCCATGGCCGACCCGTGCTGTTCCCGGACATCAGCTACAGCTTCTATCCGGTCTATTGCGGCCTCTACGACATCGCCTTCGAGACACCAGCGCTGGACGAGGATTTCCAGATCGTCCCCGAGGACTATCTGCGCCCCAATGGCGGCATCATCTTCCCCAACCCCAATGCGCCAACCGGCAGCGCCCTGGCGCTGGACGCCATCGAGCGTATCGTCGTGGGCAATCCGACCTCGGTGGTGGTGGTGGACGAGGCCTACGTCGACTTCGGGGCGGAGTCGGCAGTCGCCCTGATCGAGCGCCATCCCAACCTGGTGGTGACCCAGACGCTGTCCAAGTCCCGCTCCCTGGCCGGCTTGCGCGTTGGCCTGGCCATGGGCCAGGCGCCGCTGATGGAGGCCCTGGAGCGGATCAAGAACAGCTTCAACTCCTATCCGCTGGATCGCCTGGCCCTGGCCGGCGCGACCGCGGCCTTCGAGGATCGCGGCTATTTCGACGAGACCTGTCGGCAGGTGATCGAGAGTCGTGAAGCGCTGGTGGGCGAATTGCTGGCGCGCGGCTTCGAGGTCCTGCCCTCGGCCGCCAACTTCATCTTCGCCCGTCATGTGCAGAAGGGCGGGGCGGTGCTGGCCGCGGGCTTGCGCGAGCATGGCGTCATCGTGCGTCACTTCAGCCGCCCCGAACGCATCGCCGACTTCCTGCGCATCACCATCGGCACGCCGGCGCAGAATCAGGCGTTGATCGCGGCCCTCGATACCCTCTGAGAGACGCCCGTGGCTAGCGCGCCTTTTCCATCAGGGGGCGCAGCCCGACGGTGACCTTGACCTGCACCGTCTTGTCCTGGCGCCGCACCTCGATGGGGATGCTGTCGCCCGGCTGCTTGCGGGCGATCTGGTTCATCGCCAGCCGGCCATCCTTGATCGGTTGGCCAGCCAGCTTGACCAGCACATCGCCGGCGCGCAGACCGCCCTTGTGCGCCGGTCCATCGGGATCTATGTCCGTCACCACGATGCCCTGATCGACCTTGAGGCCATAGGTCTTGACCAGTTCTGGGGTGATCACCTCCACCGCCACGCCCAGCCAGCCACGGATGACCTGGCCATGCTGGATGATCGAGCGCATGACCTCCATGGCCAGCTTGATCGGGATGGCGAAGCCGATGCCCTGGGAGCCGCCGGAGAGGATGGCGGTGTTGATGCCGATCAGATTGCCGCTGGCGTCCACCAGCGCGCCGCCGGAGTTGCCCAGGTTGATCGCCGCATCGGTCTGGATGAAGTCTTCGTAGGTATTGAGCCCCAGCTGGTTGCGGCCGGTGGCGCTGATGATGCCCATGGTCACCGTCTGGCCGACGCCGAAGGGATTGCCGATGGCCAGCACCACGTCGCCGATGCGGATGGCCGTGGAGTCGCCCACCGAGATGGCCGGCAAGTTGGGCAGGTCGATCTTGAGTACGGCGAGGTCCGTGGCCGGATCGTTGCCGATCAGCTTGGCCAGGGTCTGGCGCCCGTCGGCGAGGGCCACCACGATGGATTCGGCGTCGAGGGTCACGTGGTTGTTGGTCAACAAATAGCCGTCATGGCTCATCAGCACCGCCGATCCCAGGCTGAGTTCTTCCACCGGCTTGGCCGGGCTCTTGCGGTCGCTGGCCGTATCGCCGGCCTTGCCGGGCTTGGCGGCCTTGGTCGAGCGCAGCGACACCACCGCCGGTGCGGCGCGACTCGCTGCGTCGGCGTAGGAAACCGGCCCTTGCTGGCGCGAAGAGGAGGGCGCCTGGGCGGCCTCAAACAGCGGCGGCTGGGCGGGCAGGCCGAGCCACTGGGGATAGCGTTGCATGATCAGGGCCGCAACGAGCAGACCGCACAGCACGGGCCAGCCGAGATAACGCAGAGCCTTCATCGATCACATCCTTGAATTTGTCCGCCCGGGGCGTGCCGGATAAGCTGGCGGGCATTATAAGGAGCGACGCCACCCGAAGACACGCGGTGGCGTTGCCGCTGAGGAGGTAAACCGTCCGTGACCCTGTCCCTTGATCAACTGGTGGAGACCGCCGACCGTTACCTGGAGTCGGCCCGGATCCAGGATTATTGCCCTAACGGCCTGCAGGTCCAGGGTCGTGAGCAGGTGCGCCTGCTGGTCAGTGGCGTCACCGCTTCCCAGCAGCTGCTGGACGCCGCCGTCGCCGCCGGCGCCGATGCCATCCTGGTGCACCATGGCTACTTCTGGAAGAACGAGGATGCCCGCCTCATCGGCATGAAGCAGCGCCGGATCAAGACGTTGCTAAGCCACGACATCAGCCTTCTGGCCTACCACCTGCCGCTGGATGTCCATCCTGAGGTGGGCAACAACGTCCAGTTGGGGCGTCGTCTGGGGCTGCAGGATATCCGGCCGCTGCCCGGGGATACCAAGGGGCTGATCTGGCAGGGCGAGTTAGCGCAGGCGCAATCCGCCGCGGACTTCGGCCGGCAAGTGGCCGACGTGCTGCAGCGCGAGCCGCTGGTGGTCGACGGCGGACGGTCGATCCGGCGCCTGGCCTGGTGCACCGGCGGTGCCCAGGGCTACATCGACCAGGCCATCGCCGCTGGGGTGGATGCCTATCTGACCGGCGAGGTGTCCGAGCAGACAGTACACAGCGCTCGCGAGAACGGTGTGAGTTTCTTCGCCGCCGGCCACCATGCCACCGAGCGCTATGGCGTGCAGGCGCTGGGCGATTATCTGGCCGGGCAACTGGGCATCGAGCATCGCTTCATCGACTGCGACAATCCCTCCTGAGCGTCATAAGCATATAACTTCTGGATCTAGATGGCCTGGCGGGCCATAACCGTTGCCTATGGTAAGGTTGAGGTTCGTCCACGGCCCGCTCTGTCCGGGGTGTCCAGTCGACTGGATGCTGCCACGGACCTCTTCTAGGCCACCTTTCTGCAATCGTGAGTAGCCATGCTCGACAAACAGACGCACCTCAAACAGCTTGAGGCGGAAAGCATCCACATCATCCGTGAAGTGGCCGCCGAATTCGACAATCCGGTCATGCTGTATTCCATCGGCAAGGATTCGGCCGTGATGCTGCACCTGGCCCGTAAGGCCTTCTTTCCCGGCAAGCTGCCGTTCCCGGTACTCCACGTGGACACCGGCTGGAAATTCCAGGCCATGTACGAATTCCGCGATCGCATGGTCGCGGACATGGGACTCGATCTGCTGGTGCACAAGAATCCGGAAGGGGTCGCTCAGGGCATCAATCCCTTCACCCATGGCAGCGCCAAGCACACCGACATCATGAAGACCCAGGGCCTCAAACAGGCGCTGGACAAGTACGGCTTCGACGCGGCCTTCGGCGGCGCTCGCCGTGACGAGGAGAAGTCTCGCGCCAAGGAGCGCGTCTACTCCTTCCGCGACAGCAAGCACCGCTGGGATCCCAAGAACCAGCGCCCCGAGCTGTGGAACATCTACAACGGCAAGACCAACAAGGGCGAGTCGATCCGGGTCTTCCCGCTGTCCAACTGGACCGAGCTGGACATCTGGCAGTACATCTATCTCGAAGGCATCCCGATCGTGCCGCTGTACTTCGCCGCCGAGCGCGAGGTGATCGAGAAGAACGGCACCCTGCTCATGATCGACGACGACCGAATCCTCGAACACCTCTCGCCCGAGGAGAAGGCGCGCATCCACAAGCGCCAGGTGCGCTTCCGTACCCTTGGCTGCTACCCCCTGACCGGCGCGGTGGAGTCCCAGGCCACGACGCTGACGGACATCATCCAGGAGATGCTGCTCACCCGCACCTCCGAACGCCAGGGCCGGGTCATCGATCACGATGGCGCCGGATCCATGGAAGAGAAGAAACGTCAGGGGTATTTCTAAGATGTCGCACCAATCCGATCTGATCGGCCAGGACATCCTGGCCTACCTCGCGCAGCACGAACGCAAGGAGCTGCTGCGCTTCCTCACCTGCGGCAACGTCGACGACGGCAAGAGCACCCTGATCGGGCGCCTGCTGCACGACTCCAAGATGATCTACGAGGATCACCTGGAAGCCATCACCCGCGATTCCAAGAAGGTGGGCACCACCGGCGAAGAGGTCGATCTGGCGCTCTTGGTGGACGGCCTGCAGGCCGAGCGCGAGCAGGGCATCACCATCGACGTGGCCTATCGCTACTTCTCCACGGCCAAGCGCAAGTTCATCATCGCCGATACCCCCGGCCATGAGCAGTACACCCGCAACATGGCCACCGGAGCCTCCACCTGCGACCTGGCGATCATCCTGGTGGATGCCCGCTATGGCATCCAGACCCAGACCCGTCGGCACAGCTACATCGCTTCGCTGCTGGGCATCAAGCACATCGTGGTCGCCATCAACAAGATGGACCTGCTGGGCTTCGACCAGGCGGTGTTCGAGCGCATCAAGGACGACTACCTGGCGTTTGCCCAGCGCATCGAGCTGGGTGCCAAGGATATCCACTTCGTTCCCATGTCGGCGCTCAAGGGCGACAACGTGGTGAACCGCAGTGAGCAGACGCCCTGGTACAGCGGCAAGCCGCTGATGGAAATCCTCGAGACCGTTGAGATCGCTGCGGATCGCAACCTCGATGACCTGCGCTTCCCGGTGCAGTACGTCAATCGCCCCAACCTCAACTTCCGCGGTTTCGCCGGGACCCTTGCCTCGGGCGTGGTCACCAAGGGCGATGCCGTGGTGGTCCTGCCGTCGGGCAAGGGCAGCCGGGTCAAGTCCATCGTCACCTACGAAGGCGAGCTGGAGCAGGCCGGTCCCGGCCAGGCGGTGACCCTGACCATGGAAGACGAGATCGACATCTCCCGGGGCGACGTCCTGGTGCATGCCGACAACCGTCCCCAGGTGACCGACAGCTTCGAGGCCATGCTGGTGTGGATGGCCGAAGAGCCCATGCGCCCGGGCAAGAAGTACGACATCAAGCGCGCCACCAGCTATGTGCCGGGTTCGCTGCCGAGCATCGTGCACACGGTGGACGTCAACACCCTGGAACGCGGCGCCGCCAGCGAGCTCAAGCTCAACGAGATCGCCCGGGTCAAGGTGGCTCTGGATTCCGCCATCGCCCTGGACGGCTATGGCGTCAACCGCACCACCGGCGCCTTCATCGTCATCGATCGCCTGACCAATGGCACCGTGGGCGCCGGCATGATCATCGCCGAGCCGGTGGGCAATGCCGGTCATGGCCAGGGCGCGCACCAGTTGCACGTCGCCACCGGGGAGCGGGCAGCACGTTTCGGTCAGCAGCCCACCACGGTGCTCTTCACCGGCCTTTCCGGTGCCGGCAAGACCACCCTGGCCTATGCCCTGGAGCGCCGGCTGTTCGATGCCGGTCGCGCGGTCTTCGTGCTGGATGGCCAGAATCTGCGCCATGACCTGAACAAGGGCCTGCCGCAGGATCGCGCGGGTCGTCGCGAGAACTGGCTGCGGGCGGCCCAGGTGGCCCGGCAGTTCAACGAGGCGGGCCTGATCGCCCTCGCGGCCTTTGTCGCGCCTGATGCCGAAGGCCGCGCCCAGGCCCAGGCGCTGATTGGCGCCGAGCGTCTGCTGACCGTGCATGTCAAGGCATCGTCCAAGGCCTGTGCCGAGCGCGATCCCCAGGGACTCTACACGGCCGGTGGCGACAACATCCCAGGCATCTCCTTTGCCTACGATGCGCCGGAAGACGCCGATCTGGTGATCGATACAGAGCAGCTGTCGGTGGAGGAGGGGGTCCAGCAGATCCTCGACGTGCTCCGTCGACGCCAGGTGATCTAAGGCCTGCAGCCATGAAAAAACCCGCCTCTCGGCGGGTTTTTTCATGGGCCTTTACCAGCGCGGCGGCGGACCGTAGTAGTAGGCGCCGGGCGGCGGGCCGTAATACACGGGGCGCGGTTCCACCACGCGATATTCATAGACCGGTGCCGGTTCGTAATAGACCACGCGCGGCGGCGGGGGCGGCGGTGGCCCTTCGACATAGACCGGTTCGCGGGCATAGGAATGGGAGACGATGGCTCCGCCGACCACGGCGCCTACCACGGCACCGAGAAAGGCCGGACCGGGCCCACGACCGTGGGCGGACGCCTGACCGGCGATGGCGAGGCAGCCGGCAAGCACCACGACTTGAGTGATGCGACGTAGCATGATCATTCTCCTGCGACCCGGGGAAATGAAACCGGGTATGTCTATCAGACCGCAACGGCGGCGAGTCGCCTAGATGGACTCGGGTAAAGTTTCGGTAAAACCAAATCTGGGGACATCAGTCCCAACAACGCGAGGTCGACGTGTCCCCACTCCCGCGGGACGCATCTCCTGTATCTGGTACCGCGACCGGTGCCCTGACCACGAGACCACCGTGCAGATTCTCTATACCGCTCTGATCCTCTTGCTGATGGTGGGTGCCACCCGACTCAGCGCCCATCTCATCCCTATCCCGCTACCCCTGATCCAGGTGGTGGTCGGTGCCTTGCTCGCCTGGCCCACGCTGGGGCTGCATGTCGCCCTGGACCCCGAACTCTTCCTGCTGCTGTTCATCCCGGCGTTGCTGTTCTCCGATGGCTGGCGCATGCCCAAGCGGGAATTCTGGCGGCTGCGTCGGCCGATCTTCGTGCTGGCTTTCGGCCTGGTATTCCTCACGGTGCTGGGCGCCGGCTGGTTCCTGCACTGGATGCTCCATCTACCCTGGGCGGTGGCCTTCGCCCTGGCGGCGGTGCTGTCGCCCACCGATGCCGTGGCCGTGTCCAGCATCGTCCGCGGCCGGCTGCCCAGCGCCTTGCTGCACGTGATCCAGGGTGAGGCCCTGCTCAACGACGCCTCGGGTCTGGTGACCTTCAAGTTCGCCGTGGCAGCGGCCCTGACCGGTGCCTTCTCGTTGAGCCAGGCCAGCCTGGAATTCGTCATCGTCGCGGTGGGCGGCGTACTGGTCGGCGGGGTGCTGAGCTGGCTGGTGGGTCGCGCGCGTGCCTGGATGGTGGTGAAACGTGGCTGGAGCGATGCCGCGCCCCATGTCGTCTTCATGCTGTTGCTGCCCTTCGCCGCCTATGTGCTGGCGGAGCGGCTGGGCGTTTCGGGCATCCTGTCCGCCGTGGCCGCCGGCATGATGCAGAGCCGGGTCGACATGCTGCCCCGGCAGACCGCCACCCGCCTGCTCAATCACAGCGTCTGGGGGCTGGTGGAGTTCGCCTTCAACGGCCTGGTGTTCCTGATCCTGGGCCTGCAACTGCCCGACATCCTGACGGCGGCGCTGCCGGCGTCCCAGGCGCTTTGGCCGGCCGCGGGCTGGCTGACGCTCTATGTGCTGGGTGCCTACGGGGTGATCATGGCCATTCGCTTCGGGGTCATCCTCGGCTATTGGCACTTGACTCAGCCCGGCAGCGGCCCTATCACCATCGCTGGAGATCCTCGGCTGATCGCCGCCATCGCCTCCCTCAGCGGGGTACGCGGTGCCGTGACCCTGGCCGGTGTGCTGTCGCTGCCGCTACTGCTCTCGGATGGCACGCCCTTTCCCCTGCGTGACGTCCTGGTGTTCATTGCCGCCGGGGTGATCCTGCTGTCGCTGGTGGTGGCAAGCATCGGCATACCGCTACTGCTGGCGCGGCTGCCGGAGCAATCCAACGACCTGCTGGAGCGGGAGCGCTGCGAGGTGCGGATCAATGCCGCCCGGGCCGCCATCGTGGCCCTGGAAGACGTGGAGTCGAGCGACACCGACGAGCCGGCGCGGGCGGCGCTGCAGGCGGAGATCAAGGCTGGCATCATCGCCGAATTCCGCGACGAGCTGAGTTCCGCCGATGACAGCGAGGACGCCCGTTCCCTGGCGCGCCTGCGGGATAGCCTGGACGGCGAGCTGCGCCTGCTCGCCATCCGCGCCCAGCGCCGCGAACTCTATCGACTGCGGATCGCCGGGGTGATCGATGACCTGGTGGTCAGCGAGTTCCTGCGCGAACTGGACATCCAGGAGACCGCGCTGATGCGCGATCAGGGCAATCGCTAGCCCTGGCAGAAGCGGCGGATGCGCTCCGCCGCTTCCACGCATTCGGCCAGGGGTGCGACCAGCGCCATGCGGATTCGTCCGGCGCCCGGGTTGACGCCCGCGACCTCTCGCGACAGATAGGAGCCCGGCACCACGGTCACGTGCTCACGGGCGAACAGATCGCGGGCGAAGGCTTCGTCATCGCCCGGGGTCTTGGCCCAGAGATAGAAGCCGCCGTCCGGCAGTGACACCTCCAGGCTGCCCTGCAGGATATCCAGCACGGCGGCGAACTTCTGCCGATAGAGTTCGCGATTCTCGCGGACATGGGCCTCGTCGCGCCAGGCTACCGCACTGGCCTTCTGCACCTGCACCGGCATGGCGCAGCCATGGTAGGTGCGATAGAGCAGGAAGCGCTTGAGAATGGCGGCATCGCCCGCGACGAAGCCCGATCTCATGCCCGGCAGGTTGGAACGCTTGGACAGACTGTGGAAGACCACGCAGCGGGCGAAGTCGCTGCGACCCAGTTCGGCGCAGGCGGTCAGCAGGCCGGGTGGCGGGCTGGCTTCGTCGAAATAGAGTTCGCTGTAGCACTCGTCGGCGGCGATCAGGAAGTCGTGGCGATCGGCCAGGGCGATGAGCTTTTTCAGCGTTGCCACAGGCAGCAGGGCACCGGTCGGGTTGCCGGGCGAGCACAGGAACAGCAGCTGACAGCGTTGCCAGATCTCGGCCGGCACGCTGTCGAAATCGGGGTTGAAACCCTTGTCCGCGAGACAGGGCAGGTAATGCGGCTCGGCGCCGGCCAGCAGGGCCGCGCCTTCGTAGATCTGATAGAAGGGGTTGGGACTCAGCACCAGACCGCGCTTACTGCGATCCACCACCGCCTGGGTAAAGGAGAACAGGGCTTCCCGGGTGCCGGTCACCGGCAGCACGTGGCGTGCCGGATCCAGCCAGCCCGCCGGGACGCCGAAGCGCTGGCCGGCCCAGTTGGCGATGGCCTCGCGCAGCTCGACGATACCGAGGGTGGTCGGGTAGACCGCCAACTGATCCAGGTTCGCGGTCAGGGCCTCGGCGACAAAGGCCGGTGACGGATGCTTGGGCTCGCCGATCGACAGCGGGATCGGCTTGATCGCCGCCGACGGGGTCACGCCGGCGAGCAGGGCGCGCAGCTTCTCGAACGGATAGGGCTGCAGCAGGTCGAGGGTGGGATTCATCGTCGGGTGGTCCTTCGTTCGAGGCGTTAGATCAAGGCGCTAGATGCTGATGCGGCTGAGTGGCGTCTGGCTGTCCGGCTCGCGCAGTTGCTTGATCAGGGCTTGCTGCAGGGCGCTGCACAGAGCGGGATCCGCCAAGGGGCGACCATCGGCGTCGGCGACATAGAAGACGTCTTCCACGCGCTCGCCGAGGGTGGCGATCTTGGCGTTGAGCACGGACAGGTCGAAGTCGAGGAAGATGCGACCCACCCGTGCCAGCAGCCCGGGTCGGTCCGGCGCCGTCAACTCGATCAGACTCGCCGAACGCGTGGTGTCGGTATAGATGTTCACCTGGGGCGAAAAGGCAAAATGCTTGAGCTGGCGGGTCACGCGCCGGTTGATGATGCTCGGGTACTCTTCCGGGTGCTTGAGCGCCTCGATCAGGCCGGCGCGGATCTGGGCGACGCGCGCGGGATTGTTGCCGATCGAGCCGCCATCGGTGTCCAGCACGATATAGGTGTCCAGGGTGAACTGGCTGCTGGAGGTGATGATGCGGGCGTCCTGAATGTTCAGGTTGAGCTGGTCCATCACCGCCACGGTCACAGCGAAGAAGTCATGCTGGTCCGCGGCATAGATGAAGATCTGGGTGCCGCCTTCGGAATCCCGCTGGGTGGTCTCGCGGATCAGCACCAGGGGCTCCGCGGTATCGCCATGGCCGAGGATGGCCTCGGTGTGCCAGGCCACGTCCAGCGCCGTATGCCGCAGGAAATAGGTGTCGCCCAGCTGCGACCACAGCTGCTCGGCGTCATCGGCATCGATGCCGCGGCGCATCAGGGTATCGAGGGCCGATTGCTGGGTGCTGCGAATCTGCTCCTCGCGATTGACCGGATTCTCCAGGCCACGGCGCAGGGCGCGCTTGGTCTCGGTGTAGAGCTGGCGCAGCAGGGTGGCGCGCCAGGAATTCCACAGCGACGGATTGGTCGCTGTGATATCGGCCACGGTGAGGACGTACAGATAGTCCAGGTGGGTGTGGTCACCCACCGTCAGGGCGAAGTCGTGGATCACCTGGGGATCGGAAAGATCCTTGCGCTGGGCGGTGGTGGACATCACCAGGTGGTTGCGCACCAGCCAGCTGACCAGGCGGGTATCCCATTCCGGCAGCTGGTGGCGGCGACCGAAGGCTTCCACGTCTTCCGCGCCCAGCTCCGAGTGATCGCCGCCGCGGCCCTTGGCGATGTCGTGGTAGAGACCGGCGATATAGATCAGCTCCGGCTTGGGCAGCTTGTGGATCACCCGCGTCGCCAGCGGATACTTCTCCGCCAGGACGTCGTAGCTCATCTTGCGCAGATGCTTGATGAGATTGAGGGTGTGGGCGTCCACCGTATAGATGTGGAAGAGGTCATGCTGCATCTGGCCGACGATCTGGCCGAATTCGGGCAGGTAGAGCCCCAGCAGTCCGTAGCGATTCATCCGCCGCAGATTGCGATGGATCCCGGATTCGCTCTTGAGCAGTTCGATGAACAGGCTGGTATTGCGGATGTCCTGGCGGAAGGCGTCGTCGATCAGGTGACGGCTGTCACGCAGCAAGCGGATGGTGCCGGCGCTGGGGCCCTTGACCGCCGGGTTCTGCGCCAGCAGAACGAACAGTTCCATCAGGGCGAAGGGCGTGCGCAGGAACACCTGCGGATGCACCACCTCCAGATAACCGTTGCGGATCTGGAATCTGTTGTTGATCGGCGTCACCGCGGCAGGTATCTGCTCGTCGCGCAGATTCACTTCCTCGAAGTGCTGCATGACCACGTCGCTGAGCTGGGAGACGTCCATCACCACCCGGTAGTACTTCTGCATGAAGCGTTCTACCGCCAGCTTGGCGTCGTTATCCTCGTAGCCGAGCAGGTTGGCGATGCGTCGCTGGTGGTCGAACAGCAGGCGATCTTCCGGGCGACCGGCCAGCATGTGCAGGGCATAGCGAACCTTCCACAGGTACTCCTGCGCCGAGATCAGCAGGCTGCACTCACTTTCAGTGAGAAAGCCCTGGCCCACCAGGGCCTGCAGGTTGAGGGTGCCGAATTGCCGCCGGGCGATCCACAGCAGCGTCTGGATGTCGCGCAGCCCCCCGGGCGAACCCTTGACGTTGGGTTCGAGGTTGTATTCGGTGTCGTTGTACTTGGCATGCCTTGTACTCTGCTCGGCGCGCTTGGCCAGGTAGAAGGCGCGTCCTGGCCAGAGGTGCTCGACACTGGTGGCCGCGAGCATCGCCTGGCGCAGGTGCTCGGGGCCGGCGAGGGTGCGGCTTTCCATCAGGTTGGTGATGACCGTCAGGTCGGCCAGCGCCTCGGTCGTGCACTCGCGCAGCGATCTGACGCTTTGCCCCACCGCCAGGCCCACGTCCCACAGCAGGGTCAGGAAGCCTTCGATGGAGTCGCGGAAACGCTCCTGCTCCTCTTCGGCCAGCAGGATCAGCAGGTCAATGTCCGAATGCGGGTGCAACTCGCCGCGACCATAGCCGCCTACGGCGAGCAGGGCGATGCCATCCTCCGGCCAACTGAAGCGATTCCAGGCCGCGATCAGCATCTGGTCGATGAACCAGGCGCGATCCTCGACCAGCCGGCGCACGCTGCGCCCGGCCAGGAAGCGGGCATCAAGGGTGGCGTTCGCGGCCCGGATGAATTTCTTGAAGGCCGCGAGGGGGCTGGCTTTCAGCGAAAGCTCAGCCTGGAACTGGCCGGCGTCGAACAACTCCGAATCGACCTGGGGCATGGGCGCTCACTCACGCAGAAACGCGGGGAAAGGTTTCGTCCTTTCTCAGGGTCAGGATCTCGTAACCCTGTTCGGTGACCAGCACCGTGTGTTCCCACTGCGCGGACAGCTTGCGGTCCTTGGTGATGGCGGTCCAGCCGTCGCCCAGCAGGCGGGTCTCGTAGCGGCCCTGGTTGATCATCGGCTCGATGGTGAAGATCATCCCGGCCTGCAGCTCGAGGCCGGTACCGGCACGGCCGTAATGCACCACCTGCGGCTCCTCGTGGAAGCCCTTGCCGATGCCGTGGCCGCAGTATTCGCGCACCACCGAGAAGCCGTTCTTCTCCGCATGCTTCTGAATGACTTCGCCGATATCGCCCAGGCGCGCGCCCGGGCGGACCAGCTCGATACCCTTGTAGAGGCATTCCTGAGTGATCTGGCAGAGGCGGTCCGCCCACTCGGGCACGTCGCCCACCAGATACATCTTGCTGGTGTCGCCGTGGTAGCCGTCTTTGATCACGGTGATGTCCACGTTCATGATGTCGCCGCTCTTGAGCGGCTTGTCATTGGGAATGCCGTGGCAGACCACGTGGTTCAGCGAGGTGCAGATGGATTTGGGATAGCCCTTGTAGTTCAGCGGGGCGGGGATGGCCTGCTGCACGTTGACGATGTAGTCGTGGGCCAGTCGATCCAGTTCTTCGGTGGTGATGCCGGGACGCACGTGCTCGTCCAGCATTTCGAGCACCTCGGCGGCCAGTTGGCCGGCGATGCGCATCTTGGCGATGTCTTCAGGGGTCTTGAGGATGACGGTCATCGGAAATCTCTAGGTATCACGCCGGGCGTTAGCTTTCGATCCGCTATTCTATCAGAGCCGTCGCCCGCGCTGTGGCTACCGGCGGTACCCCTGGATCTCCGCTAGGCGGCAATCGCCGCTGGTGGTATCCGGCAAGGCGTGATATAAAGTCGCGCGCTTTTTCGGGGCTATGCCTCTAGCGCTCCTAACCCCACACACGCATCGACACGATGACCTGGGTGCTTCCCGATGGGAAGTTGGTCATTGGGATGCGTGGAGGCCCAACCCGACTACGAGGAACATCTAAATGTCTCAAGTCTCCATGCGTGACATGCTGAAAGCCGGCGTGCATTTCGGCCACCAAACCCGTTACTGGAACCCGAAGATGGGCAAGTACATCTTCGGCGCGCGTAACAAGATCCACATCATCAACCTCGAAAAGACCCTGCCGATGTTCAACGAGGCCCTGACCTTCGTTGAGCGCCTGGCGTCCGGCAAGAACAAGATCCTGTTCGTCGGCACCAAGCGCGCTGCCGGCAAGATCGTTCGCGAAGAAGCCGCGCGTTGCGGTCAGCCCTTCGTTGATCATCGCTGGTTGGGCGGCATGCTGACCAACTACAAGACCATCCGTGCCTCGATCAAGCGTCTGCGCGATCTGGAAGTCCAGTCCCAGGACGGTACTTTCGACAAGCTGACCAAGAAAGAAGCCCTGATGCGTACCCGCGACCTCGAGAAGCTCGAGCGCAGCCTGGGTGGTATCAAGGACATGGGCGGTCTGCCGGATGCCCTGTTCGTGATCGACGTTGACCACGAGCGCATCGCCATCACCGAAGCCAACAAGCTGGGCATCCCGGTCATCGGCGTCGTCGATACCAACAGCAGCCCGGAAGGTGTTGACTACATCATCCCCGGCAACGATGACGCCTTCCGCGCCGTTACTCTGTACCTGAGCAGCGTTGCCGATGCCGTGATCCGTGGCGGCAGCAACGGCGGTGCCAACGAGCAATTCGTCGAAGAAACCGCTGCCGAAGCCGTCGAGGGCTGAGCAGGTCGACCCTAGGGTCGAGCGGTTCGACGTGCGAGAAGGGGGCCTAGCCCCCTTTTTGCCTACTGGCGTTTCATTGGCTCCGTCTCCGTGCGGAGTGACCTCGAAACCGATTCAAGAGGATTTCAAACATGGCAGAAATCACTGCAGCCCTGGTCAAAGAACTGCGCGAGCGCACCGGCCAAGGCATGATGGATTGCAAGAAGGCCCTGGCCGCTGCCGGTGGCGACATCGAGAAGGCCATCGACGACATGCGTGCCGCTGGCGCCATCAAGGCCGCCAAGAAAGCCGGTAACGTGGCTGCCGAAGGCTCCATCGCGGTCAAGGTCGCTGACGACCACAAGGCTGCCGTCATCATCGAAGTCAACTCCCAGACCGATTTCCTGGCTCTGCAGGACGACTTCAAGGGCTTCGTCGCCGCCAGCCTGGACAAGGCCTTCGCCGAGAAGATGAGCGATGCCGCTCCGCTGATCGCCGCTCAGGAAAGTGCCCGTGAGGCCCTGGTCGCCAAGTGCGGCGAGAACGTCAACATCCGTCGCCTGACCCGCGTCGAAGGCGATGTCGTTGGCGCCTACCTCCACGGTCACCGCATCGGTGTGGTCGTTACCCTGCAGGGTGGCAGCGCCGAGTTGGCCAAGGAAATCGCCATGCACGTCGCGGCGAGCAATCCCCAGTTCCTGAATCCGTCCCAGGTTTCCGAAGAAGCTGTCGCCAAGGAAAAGGAAATCTTCCTGGCGCTGAATGCCGACAAGATCGCCGGCAAGCCGGAAAACATCGTGGAGAACATGGTCAAGGGTCGTATCAACAAGTTCCTGGCTGAAGCCAGCCTGGTTGAGCAGCCCTTCATCAAGGATCCGGAAGTCAAGGTCGGTGAACTGGCCAAGAAAGCCGGCGCCGAAATCGTTTCCTTCGTACGTTACGAAGTAGGCGAAGGCATCGAGAAGGCTGAAGTCGACTTCGCTGCCGAAGTCGCTGCCCAGCTGGCTGCCAGCAAGCAGTAAGCCCGGCATCCGCCGTTGACCAGGAGGCCGCCCGCTTCGAGCGCGCGGCCTCTTTGCCAAATTGGAAGGCAGGTCTGATTTCTCGTCTTCCAAGGAGTTTTTTGCCGATGGGAGTGAACGCAACTGCAGTTGCGCTTTCCTATCGCTGGATCAAAATCCCCCGCACATGTTCATCGCCACAGGAGAGAGTGAATGGCACAGCAGATGAGTGGTCGCCAACCCCGTTACAAGCGTATTCTGCTGAAGCTCAGTGGCGAAGCCCTGATGGGAAGTGAAGACTTCGGGATCGATCCGAAGGTGCTGGATCGCATGTCGCTGGAGATCGGCCAACTGGTGGGCATCGGTGTCCAGGTCGGTCTGGTGATCGGCGGTGGCAACCTGTTCCGCGGTGCGGCGCTGTCCGCCGTGGGCATGGACCGGGTGACCGGAGACCACATGGGCATGCTGGCTACCGTGATGAACGCCCTGGCCATGCGTGACGCCCTGGAGCGCTCCAATATTCCCGCCACGGTGATGTCCGCCATCTCCATGGTCGGCGTGACCGACCAGTACGATCGCCGCAAGGCCCTGCGTCAGTTGAAGGATGGCGAAGTCGTCATCTTCTCCGCCGGGACCGGCAATCCGTTCTTTACCACCGATTCCGCCGCCTGCCTGCGCGCCATCGAGGTCGAAGCCGATCTGGTGCTCAAGGCCACCAAGGTGGATGGTGTATACACGGCAGATCCTTTCAAGGATCCCAATGCCGAAAAATTCGAGCGCCTGACCTACGACGAAGTGCTCGACCGCAAGCTGGGTGTCATGGACCTCACGGCCATCTGTCTCTGCCGTGACCACAACATGCCCCTGCGGGTTTTCAACATGAACAAGCCCGGCGCCCTGCTCAACATCGTGGTGGGCGGTGGTGAGGGCACCCTGATCGAGGAGGGAGCAGCATGATCAACGAGATCAAGAAGGATGCGCAGACGCGCATGACCAAGACCCTGGAAGCCCTGGGCCACGCCTTTGCCAAGATCCGTACCGGACGCGCTCATCCAAGCATCCTGGATAGCGTCATGGTGTCCTACTACGGCAGCGACACCCCGCTGCGCCAGGTGGCCAACGTCACCGTCGAAGATTCGCGGACCCTGGCCTTGAGCGTGTTCGACAAGAGCATGATCCAGGCGGTCGAGAAGGCCATCATGACCTCCGACCTGGGCCTCAATCCGGCCACCGCCGGCACCACCATTCGCGTGCCGATGCCGGCCCTGACCGAAGAGACCCGCAAGGGCTTCACCAAACAGGCGCGTGCCGAGGCCGAGCAGGCGCGGGTTTCCGTGCGCAACATCCGCCGCGATGCCCTGGCTCAGCTCAAGGATCTGCTCAAGGAAAAGGAAATCAGTGAAGACGAGGATCGTCGCGCTCAGGATGAAGTCCAGAAGCTGACTGATAAATTCGTCGCCGAGGTGGACAAGGCTCTGGAGGCCAAGGAAGCCGACTTGATGGCTGTTTGACAACGGTTGGGACGTAACATGGGCATGAGCAAGCCAGGCAAGGTGGTGCCACGTCACGTGGCGATCATCATGGATGGGAACAATCGCTGGGCGCGCCGTCGGTTGCTGCCGGGCGTCGCCGGTCACAAGGCCGGAGTGGACGCCGTGCGTGCGGTCATCGAGGTGTGCGGCGATGCGGGCGTCGAGGTGCTGACGCTGTTCGCCTTTTCCAGCGAGAACTGGCGGCGTCCGGCCGACGAGGTCGGCGCCCTGATGGAGCTCTTCCTGTCCGCCTTGCGGCGAGAGGCCAAGAAGCTGCATCAGAATGGCATCCGGCTGCGCATCATCGGCGATCGCTCGCTGTTCCACCCGGAACTGCAGGCGGCCATGGCGGAAGTCGAGGCACTCACTGCCCATCACACCCGATTCGTGCTGCAGATCGCCGCCAACTACGGGGGACAATGGGATATCACCCAGGCCGCCCAGCAGTTGGCGACGCAGGTCCAGCAGGGGTCGCTGCAGCCGGGTGACATCACGCCGGAGCTGCTGCAGGGCTGCCTGGCGACCGCTGACCTACCGTTGCCCGACCTGTGCATCCGCACGGGTGGCGAGCGGCGGGTCAGCAACTTCCTGCTCTGGCAGATCGCCTATGCCGAGCTGTATTTTTCCGACCTGTTCTGGCCGGACTTCAAGCACGAGGCCATGCACGCCGCGCTGGCCGACTTCGCCACCCGCCAACGGCGGTTCGGCCGGACCTGCGAACAGGTGGAAGCGGAGCTACGCGCCTAATGCTGAAGCAGCGAGTTATCACGGCGATGGTGCTCCTGCCCATCGCCCTGGCCGGATTTTTCTGGCTGGAAGGGGCGGCTTTCGCCTTGTTCATCGGTGCGGTCGTGGTCCTGGGTGCCTGGGAGTGGGCACGCTTGGCGGGTCTGGAAACCCAGCCGCTGCGTTGTGCCTATGCCGCCGTCGTGGCGCTGGCGCTGTTGCTCTGCTGGTGGTTGCCGGCGGGGGCTCACGGACTGCTGTTCATCAGCGTGGCCTGGTGGCTCTATGCGACCGTGCTGGTGCTCACCTATCCCGATAGCGCTCGGGCCTGGCAGGCCTCCTGGCGACGCCTGCTGATCGGGCTGGTGGTGCTGGTTCCGGCCTGGCAGGGGCTGATGCTGCTCAAGGCGGCACCGGGTGGCAATCTACTGATTCTCGAAGTGATGATGCTGGTGTGGCTGGCCGACATCTTCGCCTATTTCTCCGGGCGGGCCTTTGGCAAGCGCAAGCTGGCGCCGGCGGTGAGTCCGGGCAAGAGCTGGGAAGGCCTCTATGGTGGCCTGGCCGCCGCGCTGGTGGCGACCCTGGTGCTCGGTCTGGTCCGTGGCTGGGGGCTGGGTGACCTCTTGCAGGCGCTCATTGGCGCGGCCTGCGTGGTGCTGATTTCCGTGGTGGGTGATCTCACCGAAAGCATGTTCAAGCGTCAGGCCGGGCTCAAGGACAGCAGTCAACTGCTGCCGGGGCACGGTGGCGTACTGGATCGCATCGACAGCCTCACGGCCGCCGTACCGCTGTTCGCGCTGCTGCTCTGGTGGGCCGGCTGGGGTGTCCAGTGAGTCTCCAACGGCTTTGCGTGCTGGGTGCGACCGGCTCCATCGGTGCCAGCACCCTGGATGTAGTAGCGCAGCACCCTGAGCGTTATCGGATCTTTGCCTTGAGCGGGCATCGTCGCCTGAACGAGCTGGCTGATCTCTGCCGACGTTTCCAGCCGGTCTATGCGGCCGTGCCGGATCAGGCGTCCGCCGACTGCTTGGCCGGCCTGCTGCGAGGGGCTGAAATGCTCCCCGAGATCCTGGTGGGCGAGGGTGGCCTGGAGGCCATCGCCGCTCATCCCAAGGTCGACACCGTCATGGCAGCCATCGTTGGCGCGGCCGGGCTGAAGCCGACGCTGGCGGCGGTCAAGGCTGGCAAGCGCGTGCTGCTGGCCAACAAGGAAGCCCTGGTCATGAGCGGCGCGCTCTTCATTGAGGCGGTGCAGGCCAGTGGCGCGACCCTGCTGCCCATCGACAGCGAGCACAACGCCATCTTCCAGTGCCTGGCCGAACCGGCGACACCCGGCCTGGCGCGCAAGGGCGTACGACGCATCCTGCTCACCGCCTCGGGCGGCCCGTTCCGCGAGACACCGGCCGAGCAGCTGGTCGAGGTGACGCCGGACCAGGCCTGTGCCCATCCCAAGTGGTCCATGGGCCGGAAGATTTCGGTGGACTCCGCGACCCTGATGAACAAGGGGCTGGAGTTGATCGAGGCGTGCTGGCTGTTCGAGGCGACACCTGAGCAGGTCGAGGTGGTCATCCATCCCCAGAGCGTGATTCATTCGCTGGTCGACTATGTGGACGGTTCGGTACTGGCCCAGTTGGGCAATCCCGATATGCGCACCCCTATTGCCCATGCCCTGGCCTGGCCCGAGCGAATCGACTCCGGAGTCACGGCGCTGGATCTGTTCGAAATCGGCCGGCTCGAGTTCGAGCGCCCTGACGAAGCGCGCTTTCCTTGCCTGCGTCTGGCCCGGGAAGCCGCTCAGGCGGGTGGTTGCATGCCAGCGACGCTCAATGCCGCCAACGAAGTCGCCGTCGAGGCCTTTCTCGCGGGTCAACTGGGTTTTACCGAGATCCCGCAACTGATCGAGTCGGTGCTCAAGGGTGTCGAGCCCGGTCCGGCCGCCGATCTGGACGCGGTTTTCGCAGCCGACAATACCGCTCGGCAGCTGGCTCGGGAGTGGTTGGCGAGACGCTGATCCCGCGCCTCGACACCTGACCTGCGAGTCCGCAGAATCGGCACACTGAGGTAGCGGAGGCAGCCAATGTCCATCCTTTATACGATACTGGGAACCCTGATCGCCCTGGGCGTCCTGGTGACCATTCACGAGTATGGCCATTTCTGGACGGCACGCCGGTGCGGCGTCAAGGTCCTGCGCTTTTCCGTCGGTTTTGGCAAGCCGCTGCTGCGCTGGCACGATCGCCACGGCACCGAATTCGTGGTGGCCGCGATCCCACTGGGCGGCTACGTGAAGATGCTGGACGAGCGCGAAGCGCCGGTGGCCCCTGAAGATCAGCATGCCGCCTTCAACCGAAAGACGGTACGCCAGCGCATCGCCATCGTCGCCGCCGGTCCGATCGCCAACTTCCTGCTCGCCATCCTGTTCTTCTGGGTGCTGGCCATGCTGGGTTCCCAGCAGCCGCGGCCGGTCGTGGGCGGCATCACGCCCGATACGCTGGCTGCCACCGCAGGCATTCCCGTCGGCGCTGAGCTGACCGCGGTGGATGACGCCGCTGTGGACAGCTGGTCGGCAGTCAATCTGCGCCTGGTTGATCGTCTGGGTGAAAGTGGTCCGCTGCGCCTGAGTTACCGGGTGCCGGGCACCACCGCCGAGCAGCGCACGGTCATCCAGCTCGACGCCTGGCTGCGCGGTGCGGAAGATCCCGATCCGATCCAGGCCCTGGGCCTGAAACCCTGGCGGCCACAGATTCCGGCGGTCTTCGCCGAGCTGGATCCGGCCGGTCCGGCGAAAGCGGCCGGCCTGCAGATGGGGGATCGCCTGATCGCCCTGAACGATACGGCGATCAGCGATTGGCAGCAGGCGGTGGACTGGGTGCGGGCGCACCCCGATCAGCAGGTCAAGGTCACCTATGAGCGCGAGGGTCAGCGGCGGGATCTGTCCCTGCGGTTAGGCGCGCGGCGGGCCGATTCCACCGACGCCGGCTACCTCGGCGCCGGTGTGGCACCGGTCAAGTGGCCGGCGGAAATGGTTCGCGAAATCAGCTATGGACCCGTCGCCGCCGTGGGGGAGGGGATCGGTCGGACCTGGCAGATGAGCGTGCTGACGCTGGTTTCCCTGAAGAAGATGCTCTTGGGAGAGCTGTCGGTAAAAAACTTGAGCGGGCCGATAACCATTGCTAAAGTGGCGGGCGCTTCCGCTCAGTCAGGCCTGGGGGACTTCCTCAATTTTCTGGCGTACCTGAGCATTAGCCTGGGGGTTCTGAATCTGTTGCCTATCCCTGTGCTCGACGGTGGTCACCTGGTGTTCTACTTCGTCGAGTGGATTCGCGGGCGGCCCTTGTCCGAGCGTGTACAGACATGGGGCATGCAGATCGGTATTAGCCTCGTCGTGGGTGTGATGCTGCTGGCCTTGGTCAATGACCTCGGTCGCCTCTGACACTCTGCTGATTGCCGAATCTGCCGCCCAGTGCGGCAGATTCTTTATTTGCCAGTTGGAATAAAAGGGACTCATGAAACGCCTGCTGCTACCTGCGGTAATAGCCGCGCTGATGATCGGCGAGGTACACGCCGAGTCCTTCACCATCTCCGATATCCGCGTCAACGGACTGCAACGAGTATCGTCCGGCAGCGTCTTCGGTGCCCTGCCGCTCAATGTCGGCGAGTCCGTCGACGACAACAAGTTGGCCGAAGCCTCCCGCTCGCTCTTCCGTACCGGATTCTTCCAGGACATCCAGCTGGGCCGTGACGGCAACGTCCTGGTCGTGAATCTGGTCGAGCGTCCCTCCATTTCCAGCATCACCCTGGAAGGCAACAAGGCGATCTCCAGCGACGACCTGATGAAGGGCCTCAAGCAGGCCGGTCTCGCCGAGGGCGAGATCTTCCAGCGTGCGACGCTGGAAGGCGTGCGCAACGAACTGCTGCGCCAGTACGTCGCCCAGGGCCGTTATTCCGCCAGCATCGACGCCGAAGTGGTGCCGCAGCCCCGTAACCGGGTGCAGCTGAAGATCACCGTCAACGAGGGCGAGGTCGCGACCATCTCCCACGTCAATGTGGTGGGCAACACGGTCTTCGCTGAGGATGACCTCACCTCGCTGTTCGAACTCAAGCCGAGCAACTGGTTGTCGTTCTTCCGTAACGATGACAAATACTCCCGGGAAAAGTTGGCGGGTGACCTGGAGCGCCTGCGCTCCTATTACCTGGACCGCGGCTACATCAACATGGACATCACCTCGACCCAGGTGTCCATCACGCCCGACAAGAAGCACGTTTACATCACGGTCAACGTCAACGAAGGGCAGAAGTACACCGTTCGTGAAGTCAAGCTGTCCGGCGACCTCAAGGTGCCGGAGGAAGAGCTGCGCAAACTGATGCTGGTCCAGCCGGGCCAGGTCTTCTCGCGCAAGGTCATGACCAGCACCTCGGATCTGATCACCCGTCGACTCGGCAACGAAGGCTATACCTTCGCCAACGTCAACGGCCTGCCCGAGCCCCATGACGACGACCACAGCGTGTCCCTGACCTATGTGGTCGATCCGGGCAAGCGTGCCTACGTCAATCGCATCAACTTCCGCGGCAACACCAAGACCGAGGACGAGGTGCTGCGTCGCGAGATGCGCCAGATGGAAGGCGGGTGGGCGTCCACCTACCTCATCGACCAGTCCAAGACCCGTCTCGAGCGCCTGGGCTACTTCAAGGAAGTCAAGGTCGAGACGCCCCAGGTGCCTGGCACCGACGACATGGTCGACGTCAACTACAACGTCGAAGAGCAGCCGTCGGGCTCCATCACCGCCAGCATCGGTTTCGCCCAGAGCGCCGGTCTGATCCTGGGCGGTTCCATCAGCCAGAACAACTTCCTCGGTACCGGCAACCAGGTCAGCATCGGTCTGACCCGTTCCCAGTACCAGAGTCGCTACAACTTCAGTTTCACCGATCCCTACTTCACGCCGGATGGCGTGAGTCTGGGTTACAACATCTTCTATCGCAGCACCGACTACAGCAAACTGTACGACAGTGACGTCTCCTACTACTCGATCAACAGCCTGGGTACCGGTGTCACCCTGGGCTATCCGATCAGCGAGACCTCGCGCCTGACCTATGGTCTGAGCGTGCAGAAGGACGAGATCAATCCCGGTACCTACAGCGCCGACGAGATCTACGATTTCGTCCAGCGTGAAGGGGACAACTTCACCAACTTCAAGGCCAGCATCGGCTGGTCCAGCTCGACGCTGAACCGCGGCGTGCTGCCGACCCGTGGTGCCTCCCAGAGCCTGACCGGCCAGATCACCATCCCGGGCAGCGACCTGAGCTTCTACAAGCTCGACTACCGCGGCCAGCTGTTCACCCCGCTGACCGACACTACCGCGCTGCGCTTCCATACCGAGCTGGGTTACGGCGACGGCTATGGCAGCACCGATGGCCTGCCGTTCTACGAGAACTACTACGCCGGTGGTTTCAATTCGGTACGGGGTTTCGAGGATAGCAGCCTGGGTCCGCGTACAACCCCTCCGCGGTACATCAATGATGATCCTGCTCTTGGTACCAAGTACGGGTCCCAAGGTCAGGGCTATCGCGATCGGGAAAACGACGAGGCCTTTGGTGGCAACGTCCTGATCACCGGTGGTGTGGAATACCTGTTCCCCTTGCCTTTCGTGAAGGATCAGAAGTCCCTGCGGACCGTCTTGTTCTGGGACGTGGGTAATGTGTTCAGCACCAAGTGCTACCTGGGCTCGACGAAGAACTGCGGCGATGTCAGCTTCTCCAACATGGCCAGCTCCGTTGGTGTCGGTGTGACCTGGGTTACCGCCCTCGGTCCGCTGAGCTTCAGCCTGGGCGTTCCGGTCAAGAAGCCGACCAACTCCGATCCGCAGGTCTTCCAGTTCTCGCTGGGTCAGACGTTCTGACCCCAGGCTACACCTTTGCGCTTTACGCAGGAGTCAACTGTGCACAAGTACACCCGTTACGCTCTGTTCGCTGCCGTTCTCGTCGCCGCTCCGGTGTTCGCCGATACCAAGATCGCCGTGCTGAACTACCAGATGGCCCTGCTGGAATCCGATGCCGCCAAGAAGTACGCGGTGGATTCCGAGAAGAAGTTCGGTCCCCAGCTGAACAAGCTCAAGGGCCTGGAAAGCTCCGCCAAGGACATCCAGGACAAGCTCAACAAGGGCGGTGACAAGCTGGCCCAGGCCGAGCGTACCCGCCTGGAGAACGACTTCCGCCAGAAGGCCCGGGACTTCCAGTTCCAGTCCAAGGAACTCAACGATGCCAAGGCGGCGTCGGATCGTGACATGCTC
Organism: Pseudomonas sp. PLB05; assembly: GCF_021106615.1. NCBI lineage: Bacteria > Pseudomonadati > Pseudomonadota > Gammaproteobacteria > Pseudomonadales > Pseudomonadaceae > Pseudomonas > Pseudomonas sp. PLB05. The sequence goes on along the minus strand of NZ_JAJOHO010000003.1, from coordinate 740,418 downwards.
AAGCTGCTCAAGCCGCGCCTGGACAAGGCCGTGGAAGAGGTGCTGAAGAAGGGCGATTACGATCTGGTGCTCGAGCGTGGTGCCGTGGTGGACGTGAAGCCGCAATACGACATCACCCGTCAGGTGATCGAGCGCATGAACGCGGGTCGTTGATGAGCCATACCACCTTTACGCTGGGCGAACTGGCGCAGTGGCTGGAAAGCCGCCAGTTGACCGTGGAGTTACGCGGTTCGTCCGAGCGCCTGGTAACCGGTCTGGCTACCCTGCCCGAGGCCGGTCCTGAGCAGTTGAGTTTTCTCGCCAATCCGCAGTACCGCCGCTACCTGGCCGATACCCAGGCCGGGGCCGTGCTGCTGACGGAAAAGGACGCCTACGGCTATGCCGGTGACGCCCTGATCCTGGCGAACCCCTATCTGGCCTACGCGCGGCTTTCCCATCTGTTCGATCGCAAGCCGCGCAGCGCGGCCGGTATCCATCCCACGGCGCTGGTCGCGGCGGATGCCGAGGTCGATCCGACGGCGGCCATCGGTCCCTATGTGGTGATCGAGGCGCAGGCGCGCATCGGCGCGGGCGTCAGTCTGGGCGCCCACTGCGTGGTGGGTGCGCGGAGCGTCATTGGGGCCGACAGCTGGCTGGCGCCCCGTGTCACGCTCTACCACGACGTGACCATCGGCGAGCGCGCCGTGGTGCAATCGGGTGCCGTGATCGGTGCCGAGGGCTTCGGCTTCGCCAACGAGGGTGGTCAGTGGCAGAAGATCGCCCAGCTGGGTGGGGTGCTGATCGGCGACGACGTCGAGATCGGTGCCAACACCACCATCGACCGCGGCGCCCTGGCGAACACGGTCATCAGCAATGGCGTCAAGCTCGACAACCAGATCATGATCGCGCACAACGTCCAGGTCGGTGAGCACACCGCCATGGCCGCCTGCGTCGGCATCTCTGGCAGTACTAAGATCGGCAAACACTGCACCATCGCCGGTGGCGTGGGTATGGTCGGTCATATCGAGGTGTGCGACCACGTGTTCGTCACCGGTATGACCATGGTGACCCGCTCGATTACCGAGCCCGGCGCCTATTCCTCCGGTACGGCGATGCAGCCGGCCGGTGAATGGAAGAAGAGCGCCGCGCGGATTCGTCACCTCGACGACATGGCCCGCCGTCTGCAACATCTGGAAAAAATCGTTGCTACCGTGACCTCGCGGGATGACGCTGCTTCTGATGCTTGATTCTGCATCGGATGTTTCCCCTTTCTGAACAGGCCTTCCCCGACCATGATGGACATCAACGAGATCCGTGAATATCTCCCGCATCGCTATCCCTTTCTGTTAGTGGATCGCGTGCTGGAGCTGGATATCGAAGCCAAGCGCATTCGTGCCTACAAGAACGTCAGCATCAACGAACCGTTCTTTACCGGCCACTTCCCCCAGCACCCGATCATGCCGGGCGTGCTGATCGTCGAAGCCATGGCGCAGGCCGCCGGCGTCCTCGGTTTCAAGATGATGAATTCCTCGCCGGCCGATGGCACCCTGTACTACTTCGTCGGATCGGATAAGCTGCGTTTTCGCCAGCCGGTGACGCCGGGCGATCAGCTCATGCTCGACGCCCGCTTCATCAGTACCAAGCGCGGCATCTGGAAATTCGAATGCCACGCCAGTGTGGACGACAAGCCGGTTTGCTCGGCTGAAATCATCTGTGCGGAACGCAAGCTATGACGTTGATTGACCCCAGGGCTATCGTCGACCCCAAGGCACGGCTCGCCGCCGATGTCCAGGTTGGCCCCTGGTCGATCATCGGACCGGATGTCGAGATTGGCGAAGGGACCGTCATCGGGCCTCACGTCATCCTCAAGGGTCCGACCGTGATCGGACGTCACAATCGTATCTTCCAGTTCTCGTCCATCGGCGAGGATACGCCCGATCTCAAGTACCAGGGCGAACCGACCCGGCTGCGGATCGGCGATCACAACACCATTCGCGAAGGGGTCACCATCCATCGCGGTACCGTGCAGGATCGGGAAGAGACCACCATTGGCGATCACAACCTGCTGATGGCCTATGTGCACATCGGCCATGACAGTGTGATCGGCAATCACTGCATCCTGGTCAACAACACGGCCCTCGCCGGGCACGTGCATGTCGACGACTGGGCGATCCTGTCGGGCTATACCCTGGTGCATCAGTTCTGCCGCATCGGTGCCCACAGCTTTTCCGGCATGGGCACGGCCATCGGCAAGGATGTGCCGGCCTATGTCACGGTGTTCGGCAATCCGGCCGAAGCCCGCAGCATGAACTTCGAAGGCATGCGCCGCCGGGGCTTCTCGGCCGAAGCCATCAAGGAATTGCGCCGCGCCTACAAGGTGGTCTACCGCCAGGGGCTGACCGTCGATGACGCCCTGCGTGAACTGGAGCCGGTGGCTCAGCGGTTCCCCGAGGTGGCGGTATTCCGCGATTCCATCCTGAGTGCGACGCGTGGCATCACCCGCTGAGTTCGCCCAGCGCCCGCTGCGCGTGGCGCTGGTGGCAGGGGAGGCGTCGGGTGATCTGCTCGGCGCCGGCCTGATGCAGGCGCTGCGTGAACAGCACCCGAATATTTCCTTCATGGGCGTGGGCGGTCCGCGGATGGAAGCCGAAGGGCTGGTGTCCGAATTTCCCATGGAACGCCTGGCGGTCATGGGGCTGGTCGAGGTGCTCGGCCGCCTGCGTGAACTCCTGGGTCGGCGCAAGGCGCTGATCGCTCAGTTGCTCGACGCCCGTCCCGATGTCTTCATCGGTATCGATGCTCCGGATTTCGTCCTCGAAATCGAAGCCCAGCTGCATCGCGCGGGCATTCCGGCGGTGCACTACGTCAGTCCCTCGGTCTGGGCCTGGCGCCAGAAGCGGGTGCTCAAGATCCGCGACGGCTGCGACCTGATGCTGACCCTGTTTCCCTTCGAAGCCCGTTTCTACGAAGAGCAGCAGGTGCCCGTGCGCTTCGTCGGGCATCCGCTGGCCGATACCATTCCCCTGGACAGCGACCGCCTGGCGGCCAGACAGGCCTTGGGCCTGCCGGAAGAGGGTACGGTCATCGCCCTGTTGCCGGGCAGTCGCGGTGGCGAAGTAGGGCGCCTCGGTGCGCTGTTCCTCGACGCCGCCGCCCAGTTGCTGGCCGTGCGTCCTGGTGTGCGTTTCGTCTTGCCCTGTGCCAACGCCGCACGACGGGCCCAGGTGGAGCAGCTGCTGGAAGGGCGGCCGCCCTTGGCGCTGCTGCTGACCGATGGCCGTTCCCATGAGGTGCTAGCCGCCTGTGATGGCGTGCTGATCGCCTCGGGTACCGCGACCCTGGAGACGCTGCTGTTCAAGAGACCCATGGTGGTGGCCTATCGGGTGGCGCCCCTGACCTATCTGATTCTCAAGCAGCTCGTGAAGAGTCCCTACATTTCGCTGCCCAATCTGCTGGCCGGGCGCAAGCTGGTACCCGAGCTGATCCAGCACGAGGCGACACCGGAGCGGCTGGTCGCCGAACTGCTGCCGCTGCTGGAGCGGCCGCAGCAGCAGACCGACAGCTTCGCCGCCATCCATCACAGCCTGAGGCGCGATGCCTCGGTCCAGGCAGCCGGGGCCGTGCTGGATCTCCTGCGGCAGCGCAGCTGATGCAGCTGGGACTGGATTTCAATCTGGTCGAGGCGCTGGTCGCCGGGGTCGACGAAGTCGGCCGCGGTCCGCTGTGTGGCGCCGTGGTCACGGCCGCAGTGATCCTCGATCCGGGCAAGCCCATCCTGGGCCTCAACGATTCGAAGAAGCTGTCGCTGACACGTCGCGAAGCCCTGTTCGACGAGATCCAGGAAAAGGCCCTGGCCTGGTGCGTGGCCCGCGCCGAGGTCGCCGAGATCGATCGCCTGAACATCCTGCATGCCACCATGCTGGCCATGCAGCGGGCGGTGGAAGGCCTCCGGGTCCAGCCGCGGCTGGCCCTGATCGACGGCAATCGCTGTCCCAAATTGGCGGTGCCCAGTTCACCGGTGGTGAAGGGCGACAGCCAGGTCCCGGCGATCGCCGCGGCCTCCATTCTGGCCAAGGTGACCCGCGACCGCGAAATGCAGGCACTGGACGCTCTCTATCCGGGCTATGGCCTGGCCGGCCACAAGGGCTATCCCACCGCCGAGCACCTGGACGCGCTCAGACGCCTGGGCCCCACGCCCATCCACCGGCGCTCCTTCGCGCCGGTGCGCGACGCCTGGCACGCCCTCGAGACCCAGGCCTCGACCCAGCTCGTCGCGACCTACTGACAGCCGTCGCGGCGCTCTGACCTCGGGTCGACAATCCAGTACAATCTCGCGCCTCATGCATCAAGGGGTCTCTGCCATGTCCGCATCCTTCGTCCACCTGCGTCTCCACACGGAATATTCCCTGGTCGACGGGATCGTGCGGGTGAAGGGGCTGGTCAAGGCTGCCGAAGCCGCCGGTATGCCGGCCGTGGCGGTGACCGACCAGGGCAACCTCTGTTCGCTGGTCAAGTTCTACAAGGCCGCCATGGGCGCCGGGATCAAGCCCATCGCCGGCGCCGATATCTGGCTGGCCGGTCGTGAAGGCGACGCGCCCCTGACCCGCATGACCCTGCTGGTCATGAACGCCAAGGGCTATCGCAACCTCACCGAGCTGCTGTCCCGGGGTTTCCAGGAAGGTCAGCAGGACGGCCAGATCGTCATCCAGCGCGACTGGGTGAAGGAAGCCAATGAAGGTCTGATCGCCCTGTCCGGTTCCAAGGAGGGCGAGATCGGCCTGGCGCTGCTCGAAGGCGATCTGGCCCTGGCCGATCAGTTGTTCGAGGAATGGCAGCAGGTCTTCCAGGAGCGCTTCTATCTGGAGGTGCAGCGCACCGAAAGAGCCGGTGACGAAGAGCATCTGCATGCCGCCGTGGCCCTGGCCGATCGCTGCGGTGGCGCGCTGGTGGCGACCAACGACGTGCGCTTTCTCAAGGCCGAGGACTTCGAGGCCCACGAGACCCGCGTCTGCATCGGTGAAGGCCGACCGCTGGACGATCCCCGGCGCGAACGCAAGTACAGCGACCAGCAGTACTTGAAGTCGGCGGCCGAGATGGCCGAGCTGTTCAGCGACCTGCCCGAGGCGCTGGAAAACACCGTCGAGATCGCCAAGCGCTGCAACATCGAGATCCAGCTGGGCAAGTACTTCCTGCCCAACTTCCCGATTCCAAACGGGATGACCATCAATGACTACCTGCGCCACGTGTCCTTCGAGGGCCTGGAAGAGCGCCTGGCCGTGCTCTGGCCGCGCGAGACCACGCCGAACTACGAAGAGAAGCGCCAGGAGTATGTCGACCGGCTCAACTTCGAGCTCGACATCATCATCCAGATGGGCTTCCCCGGTTACTTCCTCATCGTGATGGACTTCATCAAGTGGGCGAAGAACAACGGCGTACCGGTCGGTCCCGGCCGGGGCTCGGGTGCCGGCTCCCTGGTGGCCTATGTGCTCAAGATCACCGACCTCGATCCGCTGGCCTACGACCTGCTGTTCGAGCGCTTCCTCAACCCCGAACGGATCTCCATGCCCGACTTCGACGTCGACTTCTGCATGGACGGTCGTGACCGGGTGATCGAGTACGTGGCCGACCTCTACGGCCGCGAGGCGGTGAGCCAGATCATCACCTTCGGCACCATGGCGGCCAAGGCGGTGGTGCGCGACGTGGCGCGGGTGCAGGGCAAGTCCTATGGCTTGGCCGATCGCCTGTCGAAGATGATCCCTTTCGAAGTGGGCATGACCCTGCAGAAGGCCTTCGAGCAGGAAGAGGTGTTGCGCGACTTCCTGGCGACCGACGAGGACGCCAAGGAAATCTGGGACATGGCCTTGAAGCTGGAAGGCATCACCCGCGGCACCGGCAAGCACGCCGGGGGCGTGGTCATCGCGCCGACCAAGCTGACCGACTTCTCGCCCATCGCCTGCGACGAAGACGGCAACGGCCTGGTGACCCAGTTCGACAAGGACGACGTCGAGCAGGCCGGCCTGGTCAAGTTCGACTTCCTCGGTCTGCGTACCCTGACCATCATCAAGTGGGCGCTGGAGACCATCAACCGCACGGAAGTGGAGGAGGGGCGCGAGCCGCTCAACATCGACTTCATCCCGCTGGACGACAAGCCGACCTACGCCCTGCTGCAGAAGGCCGAGACCACCGCCGTCTTCCAGCTGGAATCCCGCGGCATGAAGGAGCTGATCAAGAAGCTCAAGCCGGACTGCCTGGAAGACCTCATCGCCCTGGTGGCGCTGTTCCGCCCCGGCCCGCTGCAGTCGGGCATGGTGGACGACTTCATCAACCGCAAGCACGGCCGCGCCGAGCTGGCCTATCCGCACCCGGACTACCAGTACGACGGCCTGCAGCCGGTGCTGGCGCCCACCTACGGCATCATCCTCTACCAGGAACAGGTGATGCAGATCGCCCAGGTCATGGGTGGCTACACCCTGGGCCAGGCGGACATGCTGCGCCGGGCCATGGGCAAGAAGAAGCCCGAGGAGATGGCCAAGCAGCGCGGCGGCTTTATCGAGGGTTGCGCCAACAACGGCATCGATGGCGAGCTGGCGGGCAATATCTTCGACCTGGTGGAGAAATTCGCCGGTTACGGCTTCAACAAGTCGCACTCGGCCGCCTACGGTCTGGTCTCCTACCAGACTGCCTGGCTGAAGACCCACTATCCGGCGCCCTTCATGGCCGCGGTGCTGTCGGCGGACATGCACAACACCGACAAGGTGGTGATCCTCATCGAGGAATGCCGCCACATGAAGCTGCGCATCGACACGCCGGACGTGAACATCTCCGAGTTCAAGTTCACCGTGAACGAAGGCGGGCGCATCGTCTATGGCCTGGGCGCCATCAAGGGCGTGGGCGAGGGACCGGTGGAGGCCATCGTCGAGGCCCGTGCCGAAGGCCCCTTCAAGGACCTGTTCGATTTCTGCGCGCGGGTGGATCTCAAGCGCATCAACAAACGCACCCTGGAAGCCCTGATCCGCTCCGGTGCCCTGGATCGCCTGGGGCCGCATTACCACGACGAACTCAAAGCCTATCAGGCGACCATCGACCAGAATCGCGCCGTGCTGCTGGCGGCCATGGAAGAGGCCATCGCCTCGGCCGAGCAGACCGCGCGCAGCCACAACAGCGGCCATGTCGATCTCTTCGGTGGCGTCTTCGCCGAGCCCGAGGCCGACGTCTATGCCAACCATCGTCGCGCCCGGGAGCTCAATCTCAAGGAGCGCCTACGCGGGGAAAAGGAAACCCTAGGGCTGTACCTGACCGGTCACCCCATCGAGGAATACGAAGGCGAGGTGCGGCGGCTGGCGCGCCAGCGCATCGTCGACCTCAAGCCGTCGCGCGAGACCCAGACCGTGGCCGGGCTGATCGTCAACCTGCGGGTGATGAAGAACAAGCGTGGCGACAAGATGGGCTTCGTCACCCTGGACGATCGCTCCGGGCGCATCGAGGCCTCGCTGTTCGCCGAAGCCTTCAACGCCGCCCAGGCGCTGTTGCAGACCGATGCCCTGGTGATCGTCGAGGGCGAGGTCAGCCAGGACGATTTCTCCGGTGGTCTGCGCCTGCGTGCCAAGCGGGTGCTGGGCCTGGAAGAGGCCCGGACCGCTCTGGCGGAAAGCCTGAGGATCGCGGTGCGTAGCGAGGCGCTGGCCGGTGATCGGCTGCGCTGGCTGGGCGAATTGTGCGGCCGCCATCGCGGCGCCTGCCCGGTCACCATCGACTACCAGGGGCCCACCGCGCGGGCGCTGCTGCAGTTTGGCGAGAACTACCGGATCGATCCGGCCGATGGCCTGATTCAAACCCTGCGTGACCAGTTCGGCAGGGAGAACGTCTTTCTCAACTATCGTTAAGTCCGAGCGCCTCGTGCGCTCCGTCCCAACCCTCGCCAGCGGCGGGTGCCGGTGATGTGGCAGGAGTCTCGACCTGCCTCGTCCGATCCCTTAAGGTAGGCGCCCCGGCCCCTGGCTCTAGATTGTAATAACGGATGCCCATGAACCCGAACTATCTCGATTTCGAACAGCCCATCGCCGATCTCCAGGCCAAGATCGAAGAACTTCGACTGGTCGGTAACGACAATGCGCTGAACATCAGTGACGAGATCGCCCGGTTGCAGGAGAAGAGTCAGGCGCTCACCAAGAGCATCTTCAGCGACCTGTCCAGCTGGCAGGTGGCCCGTCTGGCCCGGCATCCGCTGCGTCCCTATACCCTCGACTACATCAACTACCTGTTCAGCGATTTCGAAGAGCTGCACGGCGATCGTCACTTCGCCGACGATCCGGCCATCGTCGGGGGCATCGCCCGCCTGGAAGGTCGTCCGGTGATGATCATTGGTCACCAGAAGGGTCGTGAAGTGCGCGAGAAGGTCCGTCGCAACTTCGGCATGCCGCGTCCGGAGGGCTATCGCAAGGCCTGTCGCCTGATGGAAATGGCCGAGCGCTTCAAGATGCCGATCCTGACCTTCATCGATACCCCTGGTGCCTACCCGGGCATCGACGCCGAAGAGCGTGGCCAGAGCGAGGCCATCGCCTGGAACCTGCGCGTCATGGCGCGCCTGAAGACCCCCATCATCGCCACCGTGATCGGCGAGGGTGGTTCCGGTGGCGCCCTGGCCATCGGTGTCTGCGACCAGCTCAACATGCTGCAGCACTCCACCTATTCGGTGATCTCGCCGGAAGGTTGCGCCTCCATCCTGTGGAAGACCGCCGAGAAGGCCCCCGATGCCGCCGAGGCCATGGGCATCACCGCCGAGCGGCTGAAGAGCCTGAACATCGTCGATCAGGTGATCGATGAACCCCTGGGTGGCGCGCACCGCGATCCCCAGGCCATGGCCAACAGCCTGCGCACTGCGTTGCTGGAGCAGCTGGACGAGCTCAAGGGCTACGATATGACGGCGCTGCTAGAGCGTCGCTACGAGCGCCTGATGAGCTACGGCATCGCCTGATTCCGCCCTCATGAGTCTGCTGGATCGGCTGCACGCCCGCCTGGTGCGGCAGCCGCTCACCCGTCACTGGCGGGTGGGCTTCTCCGGCGGACTCGACTCCACCGTTCTCCTGCACCTCTTCGCGCGGCTGCGCGAACATGGCCTGCCGGGCGATCTGCAGGCGGTGCATGTGCATCATGGCCTGCAAGCCGCGGCGGATGCCTGGGTCGAGCACTGCGCCCAGGTCTGCCAGAAGTTGGTTGTCCCCCTCGATACCCTGCACGTCCATGCCGATGGCGCGGCCAGTCTCGAACGGGCTGCGCGCGAGGCGCGCTATGCGGCCTTTGCCCAGGTGCTGCCCCAGGATGGCTGCCTGGTGCTGGGGCAGCATCGCGACGATCAGCTGGAGACCCTGCTGCAGCGGCTGGTACGGGGCGCGGGTGTGAAGGGCCTGGCCGGCATGCCCGAAACCCGGTCGCTGGCTGCCGGTCGCCTCTGGCGGCCCCTGCTGGACGAGTCGCGTGGTGCGCTGCTGGCCTATGCCGAAGCCGAAGGGCTGGACTGGATCGAAGACCCCAGCAACGCCGATACCCGACTGGATCGCAACTATCTGCGGCACGAGGTGCTGCCACGGCTACGCGACCGCTGGCGGGGCGTCGATCAGGTCATGGCGCGCGGTGCCCGGCATCTGGCCGAAGCCGACGAATTGCTCGGCGAGCTGGCCGATCTGGATCTGCAGCGGGCCCGGTGTGTCGATCACGGGTTCGCCTGGATTCCCTTGCCCAGTCTGGCCCTGGCGCCTTTGCAAACCTTGAGCGAGGCGCGCCAACGCAATGCCTTGCGCGCCTGGCTGGATCCGCTGACGCGCCAGCCCGACAGCGCCCACTGGGCTGGTTGGCAGGCAGTGTGCGAGGCGGGCGCGGCCAGCGATCCCCTCTGGCGTCTCGAAGGCGGCCAGGTGCGCCGGGGGGCAGGACGGATCTGGTGGGTGCCCGACGCCTGGCAGGTCGCGCCGCAATCCCTTGCCATCACCGGACAGGAAACCAGCCTGGAGCTGGCCGGCAATGGCCGCCTGAACTTCCTCGAACAGGCCGCCGAATCCGGCTGGCGGATCGGCTATCGCCAGGGGGGCGAGCGGTTGGTCGTACCAGGTCGCGGCTCGCGCGAGCTCAAGCGCCTGTTCAACGAGCAGGGGGTGCCGCCGTTCCTGCGCGGCCGATTGCCGCTGCTCTGGCGCGGCGACGAACTGCTGGCGGTGGCCAACCTGCCCGGCCTGGATGGCCTGCCGGGGGGAGGGCGGCTTGAGTGGCAGCCCGCAGACGGCATGGGCGGGTTTGAGCTGGGATGACCTTTAGGCTAGACTACGCTCCCGTCTTATATCGCATTTTCCGCTCGCCCCGAGTGGACGGTGTGCATTGGTCCGGCGCCAGGCCGACCGCTCTCGCTTTCATCGGCGGCTCTCCGCCTCAACGCAGATTCTAGGAATTTTCATGACGCGCTTTATTTTCGTCACGGGCGGTGTTGTTTCTTCTTTGGGGAAAGGCATCGCCTCGGCTTCCCTGGGCGCCATTCTGGAAGCGAGAGGGCTGAAGGTCACCATGCTCAAGCTGGATCCCTACATCAACGTGGATCCAGGCACCATGAGCCCCTTCCAGCACGGCGAGGTGTTCGTCACCCATGACGGCGCCGAGACCGACCTGGATCTGGGTCACTACGAGCGATTCATCCGCACCACGGTGACCCAGAACAACAACTTCACCACCGGTCGCATCTACATGGACGTGCTGCGCAAGGAGCGCCGCGGCGACTACCTGGGCGCCACCGTGCAGGTGATTCCGCACATCACCGACGAGATCAAGCGGCGCATCATCAAGGGCGCCGGCGATGCCGACGTGGCCCTGGTGGAGATCGGCGGTACCGTCGGCGACATCGAGTCGCAGCCCTTCCTCGAGGCCATCCGCCAGCTGCGGGTGGAGATCGGGGCGCGCCGCGCCATGCTGATGCACCTGACCCTGGTGCCCTACATCGCCACCGCCGGCGAGACCAAGACCAAGCCGACCCAGCACTCGGTCAAGGAACTGCGCTCCATCGGCCTGCAGCCCGATGTGCTGATCTGCCGCTCCGACCACACCGTCGACAGCTCCTCCCGCCGCAAGATCGCCCTCTTCACCAACGTCGAAGAGCGTGCGGTCATCTCCCTGGAAGACGTCGACACCATCTACCGCATTCCTTCGGTGCTGCACGCCCAGGGCCTGGACGAGTTCGTCGTCGAGCGCTTCGGCCTGGAGTGCAAGCCGGCCGATCTGTCCGAGTGGGATCGCGTGGTGGACGCCAAGCTCAATCCCGAGCAGGAAGTCACCATCGCCATGGTCGGCAAGTACATGGAACTGCTCGACGCATACAAGTCGCTGATCGAGGCCATGACCCACGCCGGCATCCAGAGCCGCACCAAGGTCAACCTGCGCTACATCGACTCCGAGCACATCGAGCAGCAGGGCACCCATCTGCTCAAGGGCGTGGACGCCATTCTGGTGCCCGGCGGCTTCGGCCTGCGTGGCGTGGAAGGCAAGATCGCCACCGTGCAGTACGCCCGCGAGAACAAGATCCCCTACCTGGGCATCTGCCTGGGCATGCAGGTGGCGGTCATCGAATTCGCCCGTAACGTGCTGGGCTGGAAAGACGCCAACTCCACCGAATTCGACAAGGCCAGCGGCCACCCGGTGGTCGGCCTGATCACCGAATGGCAGGATTCCACCGGCGCCACCGAGATCCGTACCGAAGGCTCCGACCTGGGCGGCACCATGCGCCTGGGCGCCCAGGAGTGCCAGCTGATCAGCGGCACCCAGGTGCATGACTGCTATGGCCAGGACGTCATCGTCGAGCGCCATCGTCATCGCTACGAGGTCAACAACAACCTGCTGCCGCAGATCCAAGCCGCCGGCCTGAAGATCTCCGGTCGTTCGGGCGATGGCGCCCTGGTGGAAGTGGTAGAGGCCCCGGACCATCCCTGGTTCGTCGCCTGCCAGTTCCACCCGGAGTTCACCTCCACCCCGCGTGACGGCCATCCGCTGTTCAGCGGCTTCGTCAACGCCGCCCTGCGCTACGCCAAGAAGGATTGATCATGACCGCTCAGAAGATCGTCCGCGTCGGCAACATCGAGATCGCCAACGACAAGCCCTTCGTGCTGTTCGGCGGCATGAACGTGCTGGAATCCCGTGACCTGGCCATGCAGGTGTGCGAGCAATACGTCAAGGTGACCGAGAAGCTGGGCATCCCCTATGTCTTCAAGGCCAGCTTCGACAAGGCCAACCGTTCCTCGGTGACCAGCTATCGCGGCCCGGGCATGGAAGCCGGCCTGCGCATCTTCGAAGAGCTCAAGGCCACCTTCGGCATGCCGGTGATCACCGACGTCCACGAGCCCTACCAGGCGGCTCCGGTGGCGGCGGTGTGCGACATCATCCAGCTGCCGGCCTTCCTCTCGCGGCAGACCGATCTGGTGGTGGCCATGGCCAAGACCGACGCCGTGATCAACATCAAGAAGGCGCAGTTCCTTGCGCCCCAGGAGATGAAGCACATCCTCGCCAAGTGCGAAGAAGCCGGTAACGACCAGCTGATCCTCTGCGAGCGCGGCTCCTCCTTCGGCTACAACAACCTGGTGGTCGACATGCTCGGCTTCGGCATCATGAAGAGCTTCGGCTACCCGGTGTTCTTCGACGTGACCCATGCCCTGCAGATGCCGGGTGGGCGTGCCGATTCCGCCGGTGGCCGCCGCGCCCAGGTCACCGACCTGGCCAAGGCCGGCATGAGCCAGGGCCTGGCCGGTCTGTTCCTGGAAGCCCATCCGGATCCCGAACACGCCAAGTGCGACGGCCCCTGTGCCTTGCGCCTGGACAAGCTGGAGCCCTTCCTGGCCCAGCTCAAGGCGCTGGACGAGCTGGTGAAGTCGTTCACGCCGATCGAAACTGCCTGAGCGGCGGCTGAACCAAAAGGCTCGCGGGTAGCCGAAGGCTGATCCGTCAATGACCGGTAACATGGAGATCGATACAAAAATGGCTAACATCGTCGACATCAAGGGACGTGAAGTCCTGGATTCCCGCGGCAACCCCACCGTTGAAGCGGACGTGATCCTGGACAACGGTATCGTCGGTCGCGCCACCGCGCCGTCCGGCGCGTCCACCGGTTCGCGCGAGGCACTGGAGCTGCGCGACGGCGACAAGAGCCGCTACCTGGGCAAGGGCGTGCTGAAGGCCGTGGGTAACATCAACGGCCCGATCCGTGACCTGCTGCTGGGCAAGGATCCGAGCGACCAGAAGGCGCTGGACCGTGCCATGATCGAGTTGGATGGCACCGACAACAAGGCCAAGCTGGGCGCCAACGCCATCCTGGCCGTGTCCCTGGCCGCCGCCAAGGCTGCCGCCGAAGACCAGGATCTGCCGCTCTACGCCCACATCGCCAACCTGAACGGCACCCCCGGTCAGTACTCCATGCCGGTACCGATGATGAACATCATCAACGGCGGCGAGCATGCCGACAACAACGTCGACATCCAGGAATTCATGGTCCAGCCGGTCGGCGCCAAGAGCTTCGCCGACGCCCTGCGCGTGGGCGCCGAGATCTTCCATCACCTCAAGGCCGTGCTCAAGGCCCGTGGTCTGAGCACTTCCGTGGGTGACGAAGGCGGCTTCGCGCCGAACCTGGCCTCCAACGCCGACGCCCTGGCCGCCATCGCCGAAGCGGTGAAGAACGCCGGCTACGAGCTGGGCACCGACGTGACCCTGGCCCTGGACTGCGCCTCCAGCGAGTTCTACAAGGACGGTCAGTACGACCTGTCCGGCGAGGGCAAGGCCTTCGACGCCAACGGTTTCGCCGACTACCTGGCCGGGCTGACCGAGCAGTTCCCGATCATCTCCATCGAAGACGGCATGGACGAGTCCGACTGGGCCGGTTGGAAGGCCCTGACCGACAAGATCGGCAGCAAGGTGCAGCTGGTGGGCGACGACCTGTTCGTCACCAACACCAAGATCCTCAAGGAAGGCATTGAGAAGGGCATCGGTAACTCGATCCTGATCAAGTTCAACCAGATCGGCTCCCTGACCGAGACCCTGGAAGCCATCCAGATGGCCAAGGCCGCCGGCTACACCGCGGTGATCTCCCACCGCAGCGGCGAGACCGAAGACTCCACCATCGCCGACCTGGCCGTGGGCACCGCCGCCGGTCAGATCAAGACCGGTTCGCTGTGCCGTTCCGATCGCGTCTCCAAGTACAACCAGCTGCTGCGCATCGAAGAGCAGCTGGGTGCCAAGGCGCCTTACCGTGGTCGTGCCGAGTTCCGCAGCTAAAATCTGTGTGACCGGGAGGCGATGACCTAGGTCGTCACCTCCCACCACGTCCGACGGACCACAGGATAGATGCCCAGTTTACAAGCGTAGAGCTGGGCTTCTATCCTGTTTTCGTCTCTGCCGCCGTCCTTGCGGCATCCGCCGTCCGCGAATCCGTTACCTCCCATGCGAAGTCCCTACTGGCTGTTCCCCTTCCTGCTCCTGCTGCTCGGCGGTCTCCAGTATCGCCTGTGGGTCGGTGATGGCAGCTTCGCCCAGGTGCGCGAACTCAAGCAGCAGATCGCCGACCAGAATGGCGAGAACAAGCGCCTGCTGGAGCGCAACGAGATCCTCGAAGCCGAGGTCGTCGAGCTCAAGAAAGGCATGGAGACCGTCGAGGAGCGTGCCCGCCACGAACTCGGCATGGTCAAACAAGGCGAAACCCTCTTCCTGCAATCCAAATAATGTCCCTTCTGCCTTCCTTCTGGGCGGTCATTCCCGCCGCGGGTGTGGGCGCGCGGATGCGTGCCGACCGCCCCAAGCAATACCTCGATCTCGGTGGCCGCAGTCTGCTGGAGCGCACCCTCGACTGTTTCCTCGACCACCCGCGCCTGCGCGGCCTGGCGGTGAGCCTGGCCGCGGAAGATCCCTGGTGGCCGACCCTGGCGTGCGCCGGCGATACCCGCATCCTGCGCGCACCGGGCGGCCGCGAGCGCGCCGACTCGGTACTGGGCGGCCTGCTGCTGCTAGCCGAACAGGGCGCCACTGACGGCGACTGGGTGCTGGTGCACGATGCCGCGCGACCCAATCTCCGCCGCGACGATCTGGATCGGCTGCTGGCCGAACTGGCCCAGGACCCGGTGGGTGGCCTCCTGGGCGTGCCGGCGCGGGATACCCTCAAGCGCGTCGGGCGCGACGGCCGGGTGAGCGAAACCGTGGATCGCAGTCAGGTCTGGCTGGCCTATACGCCGCAGATGTTCCGCCTCGGTGCCTTGCGTGATGCGTTGAGCGCTGGTCTGGCGGCGGGCGCCGCCATTACCGACGAGGCTTCGGCCATGGAATGGGCCGGCCATGCGCCGCGCCTGGTGGAAGGCCGGGTGGACAACATCAAGGTCACCACCCCCGAAGACCTGCAGCGGCTGCAAGTGGTCTTCGCCGAGGCCTAGGATCCAGGCCCGCAGTGGCCCATCGCTTAAAAGACTCGCTCGCTGCGCTCAGCCCGCTGGGTGGCGAGCGCCTGAGCGCGGGGTGCCCAGGCCCTGCTTGAGGTGTTCCACCAGCAGGCGAATCTTCGGTGAGAGAAAGCGCCGCTGCGGATAGAGGGCCCAGACCGCGCTGTTGGGCGGCTGGCGGTTGTCCAGCAGGGCACGCAGTTCGCCGCAGGCCAGATGCGGCAGCACATAGTAGTCAGGCAGCTGGCACAAGCCGAAGCCGCGCAGCGCGGCGTCCAATACCGCCTGGCCGCTGTTGCAGCGCCAGGAGCCTTGGACCCGGTGCAGCACCTCACGCTCGTTTTCGCGAAAGCTCCAGATGTCGCTGGTGCCGACCAGGCAGCGATGGCGAGCGAGTTCCGACAGGGTGTGAGGCGCGCCGAAGCGCTCCAGATAGCTGGGTGCGGCGCACAGATAGAGCTCTCGCGGCGCCAGCCGGGTCGCCACCAGGCGGGAATCGGCCAGACGGCCCAGGCGGATGGCCAGGTCGTAGCCTTCGTGCAAGAGGTCGACGGTGCGATTGGTCAGGTCCAGCTCCAGACTCACCTCGGGATGGCGGGCGAGGAAGTCGTTGACCAGGGGCACGACGAAACGCTCACCATAGGTCACGGCGCAGGTCATGCGGATCAGTCCCTTGGGCTGGCTGGAGAGATCGCTGACCTCGCGCAGGGCTTCGTCGCGCGCCTCCTGCAGACGGCGGCAGTGCTGCAGAAAGGTGTGGCCGGCTTCGGTGAGGGCCACGCTGCGGGTGCTGCGATAGAGCAGCCGCGCCTGCAGGCGTTCTTCCAGGCGGGCGACCTGACGGCTGACATGGGAAGTCGAGGTGCCGAGACGATCAGCCGCCTGGCCGAAGTGCAGGGTGCTCGCCACGGCGACGAATTCGTCGATGCCTTCCCAACCCATGATTGTTTCCCTATGGCAAAAATGAATTCCAGTATGCCCGATTGTTCCAGAATTTCTGGCGTCTAAACTGGTCACCTCGTTTTTTCGTCCCTCTGGAGTCGACCATGATCAAGTCCCGCGCCGCCGTAGCCTTCGCGCCCAATGAGCCTCTGAAGATCGTCGAAGTGGACGTCGAGCCGCCCAAGGCCGGTGAGGTGCTGATCCGCATCGTCGCCACCGGCGTCTGCCACACCGATGCCTACACCCTGTCCGGCCAGGATTCCGAGGGCGTCTTTCCCTGCATCCTCGGTCACGAGGGCGGTGGCATCGTCGAAGCGGTGGGCGAGGGCGTAACCTCGGTCGCCGTCGGCGATCACGTCATCCCGCTGTATACCGCCGAATGCGGCCAGTGCAAATTCTGCAAATCCGGCAAGACCAACCTCTGCAGCTCGGTGCGCGCGACCCAGGGCAAGGGCCTGATGCCCGATGGCACCACCCGCTTCTCCTACAATGGCGAGCCGATCTATCACTACATGGGCTGCTCGACCTTCTCCGAGTACACGGTGCTGCCGGAAGTCTCGGTAGCCAAGATCCCCGCCGAGGCGCCCCTGGAAAAGGTCTGCCTGCTGGGCTGTGGCGTCACCACCGGCATCGGCGCCGTGCTCAACACCGCCAAGGTGGAAGAGGGCGCGACCGTGGCCGTCTTCGGCCTGGGCGGCATCGGTCTGGCGGCCATCATCGGCGCCAAGATGGCCAAGGCCAGCCGCATCATCGCCATCGACATCAATCCGTCCAAGTTCGACATCGCCCGTGAGCTGGGCGCCACCGACTTCGTCAATCCCAAGGATCACCAGAAGCCGATCCAGGAGGTCATCGTCGAGCTGACCGATGGCGGCGTCGACTACAGTTTCGAGTGCGTCGGCAACGTCAACCTGATGCGGGCGGCGCTGGAGTGCTGCCACAAGGGCTGGGGCGAGTCGGTGATTATCGGCGTGGCCGGTGCTGGCCAGGAGATCAGCACCCGGCCGTTCCAGCTGGTGACCGGTCGCGTCTGGCGCGGCAGCGCCTTCGGTGGCGTCAAGGGCCGCAGCGAGCTGCCCGGCTACGTGCGCAAGGCCCAGAGCGGCGAGATCCCGCTGGACACCTTCATCACCCACACCATGGGCCTGGAGCAGATCAACGAGGCCTTCGAGCTGATGCACGAAGGCAAGAGCATCCGCACCGTCGTCCACTACTGATCGCCGAGAGGGCGCCCACGGGCGCCTTCTTTCCGAGGGAGATGACCATGAGTCTCGAACTGCTCTCCAGCAACAAGAGTTTCGGCGGCTGGCACAAGCGCTATCGCCACCGCGCCCGCAGCCTCGACTGCGACATGACCTTCGCCGTCTATCTGCCGCCCCAGGCGGAAGCCCGCAGCGATCTGCCGGTACTCTACTGGCTGTCGGGCCTGACCTGTACCGACGAGAATTTCATGCAGAAGGCCGGTGCCCAGCGCTTGGCCGCCGAGCTGGGCCTGGTGCTGGTGGCGCCGGACACCAGTCCGCGCGGCGAAGGCGTACCGGACGACCCCGACAAGGCCTGGGACTTCGGCCTGGGCGCCGGCTTCTACATCAATGCCACCCAGCAGCCCTGGGCCAAGCATTACCGCATGCACGACTATGTGGTGGAAGAACTGCCGGCGTTGATCGAGGCCAACTTCCCGGTCTCAGACCGCCGCGGCGTCAGCGGTCATTCCATGGGTGGCCACGGGGCCCTGATCTGCGCCCTGCGCCATCCGGGCCGCTATCGCTCGGTGTCTGCCTTCTCGCCCATCGTCAATCCGCTGGATTGCCCCTGGGGGCACAAGGCTTTCTCGAACTATCTGGGCGAAGACCGCAGTACCTGGGCGGAATGGGATGCCTGCGCGCTGCTGGCCAAGGCCGAGGAGCGGCTGCCGCTGCTGGTCGACCAGGGCGAACAGGACAGCTTCCTCGCCGAACAGCTCAAGCCCCAGGCGCTGCAGCGGGCGGCGGAAGCCGCGGGTCATCCGCTCGAGCTGCGGCTGCAACCCGGCTACGACCACAGCTATTTCTTCGTCGCCAGCTTCATCGACGACCATCTGCGGCATCACGCGGCCGCCCTGTCGACCCCATAGGTTCTGTACGAGAAGTTGCCGAGCGAAGGTAAGGCGAGGCGAAAAGCGCTGAGGAAGCGGAGTTTACGAGCGGTAAATGAGCATTCCGAAGCGTTTTTCAACGAAGCATTACCGAGCGCAGGCACTTTTGGTACAGAGCCTAAGGGCGACGGAAGCTGTTGCCAGCCGGTAGAATCGACGCCCTGTCATTTTCCAGGGCGTCTCTCTTCATGCGCATAGGTCACGGTTTCGACGTTCACGCCTTCGGCGAGGGCGATTTCATCACCCTCGGTGGCATTCGCATTCCCCACCACCATGGCCTGGTCGCCCACTCCGACGGCGACGTGCTGTTGCACGCCCTGGCCGACGCCCTGCTGGGCGCGGCCGCCCTGGGCGACATCGGCAAGCATTTCCCCGATACCGATCCGCGCTTCAAGGGCGCCGACAGCCGGGTGCTTCTGCGTCATGTGGTCGGCCTGGTGCGCGAGCAGGGCTGGCAGGTCGGCAACGTCGACGGCACCATCGCCGCCCAGGCACCGAAGATGGCGCCGCACATCGAGGCCATGCGCCAGGCCATCGCCGAGGACCTGCAGGTCGAACTGGGCCAGGTCAACGTCAAGGCCACCACCACCGAGCGTCTGGGTTTCGTCGGGCGCGAAGAGGGCATCGCCGTGCACGCTGTGGCCCTGTTGCTGCCGCTATGACCGAAGACCAGCTGCTCGGGCCGCGCGCCCATGGCGAGCCCTGTGGCCAGGCGATCCTCAAGGCCAGCGCCGAGGACTTCCAGGTGGACGAGGTACTGGACATCCCGCTGAGCGGTGATGGCGAGCACCTCTGGCTATGGGTCGAGAAGCGTGGCCTCAACACTGAGGAGGCCGTGCGCCGCCTCGCCCGTGCCGCTGGCGTGCCCCAGCGGGCGATCAGCTACGCCGGTCTCAAGGATCGCCAGGCGCTGACCCGCCAGTGGTTCAGTCTGCACCTGCCCGGCAAGGCCGATCCGAACCTCGCGGCCGCCTGCGACGAGACGCTGGTGATCCTCCAGCAGGGACGGCACCGACGCAAGCTGCAACGCGGCGCCCATGCGGCCAATGGCTTCCGTCTGCGCCTGACCGGGCTCAAGGCCGATGCCGCGGCGCTGGAGGCGCGGCTGCAAGCCATCGCCGCCGAGGGCGTACCCAACTATTTCGGTCCGCAGCGTTTCGGCCATGAGGGCGGCAATCTGGCCGACGCTCAAGCGTGCGCTCGCGACCAGCGCCTGCCCGAGCAACGCAACCGGCGTTCGCGGACCCTGTCCGCCGCGCGCAGCTGGCTGTTCAATCAGGTGCTGGCCGGTCGTGTCGCCGATGGCTCGTGGCAGCGGGCGCAGGAGGGCGACCTGCTGGCCTTCACCGACAGCCGCAGCCACTTTCCAGCGACCACCGCCGATCTAGAGGATCCGCGCCTGGCGGCGCTCGATCTGCACCCCACCGGCCCCCTGTGGGGCGCCGGCGAGTCGCCGGTGCAGGGTCCGGCCGCCGCCCTGGAACAGGCGGTGGCGAAGGCCGCCGGAGAGCTGCCCGCCTGGCTGGCCGGTGCCGGCCTCTCGCATGAACGGCGCATCCTGCGCCTCCCCATCGGCGGCCTGACGTGGCATTATCCCGCTCCTGACATTCTGCAACTCGAATTCGTCCTGCCGGCCGGCTGTTTCGCCACCGCAGTGGTTCGCGAGCTGGTAACGCTTGGCGAGGCAGGGCAGACGGAACATCCATGCGACTTCTGATCGCCAACGACGATGGGGTGCTGGCCCCCGGTATCGCCGCGCTGCATGCCGCGCTCTCCGCCCGTGCGGACTACGAGTGCCAGGTAGTCGCGCCGCTCTATGACATGAGCGGCGTGAGCAGTGCCCTGACGCTGGACCGCCCCCTGCATCCGCAGCGCCTGCCCAACGGCTTCCTGGGCGTCAACGGCACGCCTACCGATTGTGTTCACCTCGGCCTCAATGGCCTGTTGGAAGAGACGCCGGACATGGTGGTGGCCGGGATCAACCTGGGCGCCAATCTTGGCGACGACGTCCTCTATTCCGGCACCGTGGCCGCGGCCATGGAAGGGCGTTTCCTCAATCGTCCGGCGCTGGCCTTTTCGCTGGTCTCGCGCAGTCCCGACAACATGGCGGTGGCGGCCGAGATCGCGACCCGCATCGTCGCCCTGCACGAGCGCTTCGACCTGCCGCCGCGCACCGTGCTCAACGTCAACATCCCGGATCTGCCGCTCGAGCAGATCAAGGGCCTGCAGCTGACCCGTCTAGGGCACCGTGCCCAGGCCAAGCCGCCGGTGCGCGAGATCAATCCGCGGGGCAAGGCCGGCTACTGGATCTCGGTCTCCGGCGATGCCGTGGATGGCGGACCAGGTACCGATTTCCATGCCGTGCTGGAAGGCTATGTGTCGGTGACGCCGCTGCAGTTCGATCGCACCTTCCGCGAGGGTTTCGCCGGCCTGTCGGCCCTGACGGAGCTGCTGACATGACTCAGGGGCAAGAGCATATGCAAAGACACGGCATCGGCATGACCTCCCAGCGCACCCGGGAGCGCCTCATCCAGCGCCTCTACGAAGAGGGGCTGTCCAACGCCCAGGTGCTGGAGGTGATCCGCCGTACGCCGCGTCATCTGTTCGTCGACGAGGCCCTGGCCCATCGCGCCTACGAAGACACGGCGCTGCCCATCGGCCACAACCAGACCATCTCCCAGCCCTTCATGGTGGCGCGCATGACCGAGCTCCTGCTCGCCGGCGGGCCGCTGGACAAGGTCATGGAAATCGGTACCGGCTCCGGCTACCAGACCGCCATCCTGGCGCAGACGGTGGAGCGGGTGTTTTCCGTGGAGCGGATCCAGTCGCTGCAGGATAGAGCCAAGGAGCGGCTGCTCGAACTCAACCTGCGCAACGTGGTGTTCCGCTGGGGCGATGGCTGGGAGGGCTGGCCGGCGCTGGCGCCCTACAATGGCATCATCGTCACCGCGGCCGCGCGGGAAGTCCCCCAGGCGCTGCTCGACCAGCTGGCACCCGGCGGGCGCCTGGTGATCCCGGTGGGCGTCGACGAGGAGCAGAAGCTCCTGCTGATCGTGCGCGAAGACGACGGCTTCGTCCGCCACGAACTCAACGCCGTCCGTTTCGTGCCCCTGCTCAACGGACCTCTGGCCCAGTGAGCGATAGGGAACGTTACCCCGGCGCCACGCTCCAAGGCTGCCTGGCGGCTTTGGCCGCTTGAGGCCGGCGGGATGGCCGGACGGTAGATGATCAGACTCTGCGGGAGGAACGGGTGAAGGCCCGAGCGCAAGGATTTCCAGGACGAGGGCGATCAGGCTGGCTGGCGACAGTGCTCGTGGCCCTGCTGCTGACGGGTTGTTCGAGCAACGGTTCGCGAGCGCCGGTGGTCGACCGCGGCGATGGTCGCGGCAGCGTGCCCCAGGTCACTTCCGGGCAATATCGCGTCAAGCGCGGTGACACCCTGTTTTCCATCGCTTCCCGCAACGGCTGGGAATGGCGTGCCCTGGCGGCCCAGAATGGTCTCAGTGCGCCCTATGTCATCCATGTCGGCCAGGTCATCCGTTTCGGCAACGGTTCCAGCGCCAGTGGTTCCAGTCGCATCATCCGTCGACCGGCCACGGTAGCTTCCGCTCCGGCACCGGGCAGTCCGGTGGCCACCCCGGTACCCATCCCGCCGCCCGTCACCTCCAGTCCCACCGCCGCCACCCCGGTGGTGACCCCGAATCTGCCCACGGCGCCACCGCCGACCCCGGTGACGCCAGCCCAGACGCCGACCCGTGACGTCCCCCAATCGGCCTCCGGTTGGGCCTGGCCGACGAAAGGCACCTTGATCAGTCGCTTCTCCGCCAGCAGCAGTCTAAACAAGGGAATAGACATCGCCGGCCAGGAAGGCCAGCCCGTGATGGCGGCTGCCGACGGCACCGTGGTCTATGCCGGAAACGGTCTGCGGGGTTATGGTGAACTGGTTATCGTCAAACACAGCGAAACCTACGTCAGTGCCTACGGTCACAATCGTAAGTTGCTGGTTCGGGAAGGTGAGCGTGTCAAGATAGGGCAGACGATTGCCGAGATGGGTTCGACCGGGACCGACCGGGTCAAGCTTCATTTCGAGATTCGCCGTCAGGGCAAGCCGGTGGATCCCTTGCAGTTTTTGCCCAATCGCTGATTCGCTAGGCGCCGGCTCGATCCCGCAGCTCTTTGGGGGCGAGTCATGGCGCATCGGCAACGTATCGATACGCCCTGGTTCGAAGCACAGACGAGCAAGGGTTACTCAAGATGATCCAGAACAAACAAGAAACCGAGTACGATCTCGGCGACGATGTCCTGCTTCTCGATTCCAATCCCTTCGGTGAGGAATCCGCCGAATCCGCCATGACCAAGGCGCTCTCCGGGCGCGGTAACCAGGTCTTGCGCGGCGCCAAGCTGGCCGATTATGGCCGAGCACTCGACGCCACTCAGCTCTATCTCAACGAAATCGGCTTCTCGCCACTGCTGTCACCGGCGGAAGAGGTGCATTTCGCGCGTCTCGCGCAGCGCGGTGATCCCGCCGGTCGCAAGCGCATGATCGAAAGCAACCTGCGCCTGGTGGTTAAGATCGCCCGCCGCTACATCAATCGCGGCCTGTCGCTGCTCGATCTGATCGAGGAAGGCAATCTGGGCCTGATTCGCGCCGTGGAGAAATTCGACCCCGAACGGGGCTTCCGCTTCTCCACCTATGCCACCTGGTGGATCCGGCAGACCATCGAACGGGCGATCATGAATCAGACCCGCACCATTCGCCTGCCGATCCACGTGGTCAAGGAACTCAACCTGCATCTGCGCGCGGCACGCGAACTCACCCAGAAGCTCGACCACGAGCCTTCGCCCGAGGAGATCGCCGCGCTGCTGGAAAAACCGGTGGCGGACGTTAAGCGGGTGATGGGCCTCAACGAGCGGATCAGCTCGGTAGACATGGTGCTCGGTCCCGATTCCGACAAGACCCTGCTCGATACCCTGACCGACGATCGCCCCACCGACCCCTGTGAATTGTTGCAGGATTCGGATCTCAACCAGAGCATCGACCAGTGGCTGCTGGAACTGCCGGAAAAGCAGCGCGAAGTGGTGGTACGCCGCTTCGGCCTGCGGGGTCATGAAGCCTGCACCCTGGAAGAGGTCGGGCAGGAGATCGGACTGACCCGCGAGCGGGTGCGGCAGATCCAGGTCGAGGCACTCAAGCGGTTGCGCGAGATCTTCGAGCGCAATGGCCTGTCCAGTGATTCGCTGTTCTGACCAGCCCTAGCTGAATATCAGCCAAACGAAGCCCGGATTCATCCGGGCTTTTTTCTGCGTGTTCTTGTAAGCCTCGGCTTACAGGCCGCGTAAGCATGAATCGCTTGAGACTGCCGGAAAGCATCGCTTGATCAGTATGGCCAATCTTCAAGTGATTGCCGCATAACGATTTTTTGTTTAGGGCGGAGCAGCGAAGCGGCCTGAGAGGGCGGCTTGTGGCAGATTGCCATTGCTCGGGAGGAGAGTACTATCGGCTCTGTGTCTGGGACGACACGGATCGGCAGGAAGCGGATCGGGATCACCTCAGGACGAGGTTCACCAGGACGGTGGCAGGATTACAGGGACAGGGACGAAGGGGGCGGAGCGATCCGCCCCCTTTTTTATTGCCTGGAGATTCCAGGCAAGGCCTAGCGTTCGAGCTGGGGGAGCTTGTTGGGCTTGCCATCCCACTCGGCGGCGTCAGGCAAGGCTTCCTTCTTCTCGGTGATGTTCGGCCAGATGTTGGCCAGCTCACTGTTGAGTTCGATGAAGGCTTCCTGTCCCGCCGGCACCTCGTCTTCCGAGAAGATCGCCTGGGCCGGGCATTCGGGTTCGCACAGAGCGCAGTCGATGCACTCGTCCGGGTGGATCACCAGGAAGTTGGGGCCTTCGTAGAAGCAGTCCACCGGGCAGACTTCCACGCAGTCGGTATATTTGCATTTGATGCAGTTGTCAGTGACGACGAAGGTCATCTGCTCGTTCTCCTCAGGCTAAGGCGGCGGATTCTAGCAGCATTGCCGGAACCCTCGTATCCGTTAACTCAGATACGCTTTTTCCATTCGTAGATAAGCTCCAGGGCCCGTCTGGGTGTGATGTCGTCCGGCTGCAGGCGTTCCAGTTCCTCGATGAGAGGATGGGCGGCGCTGGCGAACAGATCGGCCTGCAAGGGGCGGTCCTTGGAAGGGACACTTATCGGCAGTGGCGTACCCACCTCACCGTTGAAACTGGCCGCCTCCAGGCGGGCGAGGTGTTCGCGCGCGCGCAGGATGACGTCTTCCGGTACCCCGGCCAGTTGCGCCACGGCCAGGCCATAGCTCTGGCTGGCGGGGCCGGGCAACACATGGTGCAGGAAGACGATGCGGTCGTTGTGCTCGGTGGCGTTGAGGTGGACGTTGGCCACGCTCGGCTGGCCTTCCGGCAACACGGTCAGCTCGAAGTAGTGGGTGGCGAACAGCGTCCAGGCGCGCAGCCGCGCCAGTTGCTCGGCGGCGGCCCAGGCCAGGGACAGGCCGTCGAAGGTGCTGGTACCGCGACCCACCTCGTCCATTAGCACCAGGCTGTGTTCGCTGGCGTTGTGCAGGATGTTGGCGGTCTCGCTCATCTCCACCATGAAGGTGGAGCGGCCGCCGGCCAGGTCGTCGCTGGAGCCGATGCGGGTGAAGATGCGGTCCACCAGGGACAGTTCGCAACTGGCCGCCGGGACGAAGCTGCCGACATGGGCCAGCAGCACGATCAGCGCGGTCTGGCGCATGTAGGTGGACTTGCCGCCCATGTTCGGACCGGTGATCACCAGCATGCGGGTGTCGTTGTCGAGGGTGACGTCGTTGGCGACGAAGGGGGTTTCCAGCACCTGCTCCACGACCGGGTGGCGCCCCTGCCCGATTTTCAGGCAGGGCTCCGCGACGAAGCGCGGCTTGTTGAGGTCCAGGTTGAGGGCGCGCTCGGCGAAGTTGGCCAGGACGTCCAGCTCGGCCAGGGCGGCGGCGCTGTCCTGCAGCGGCGCCAGGTGGCCGATGAGTTCGTCCAGTAGCGCCTCGTAGAGGGCCTTTTCCCGCGCCAGGGCGCGACTCTGGGCCGACAGGGCCTTGTCCTCGAAGGCCTTGAGTTCCGGGGTGATGAAGCGCTCGGCGCCCTTGAGGGTCTGGCGGCGGATGTAGTCGGCCGGTGCCGATTCGGCCTGGCGGCTGGGGATCTCGATGAAGTAGCCGTGGACGCGGTTGTAGCCGACCTTGAGCCCCTGCAGGCCGGTACGGGCCTTTTCCCGGGCCTCCAGGTCCATGAGGAACTGGCCGGCGTTCTCGCTCAAGGTCTGCAGCTCGTCCAGCTCACTGTCGTAGCCGCGCTTGATGACGCCGCCGTCGCGGATCACCGCCGGCGGGTTGTCGATGATGGCGCGGGCCAGGGTCGCGGCCAGTTCCGGATAGGTCTGGATGCTCTTGGCCAGATCGAGCAGGTGCGGGGCGATCATCTGCGTCAGCCCGTCCTGCAGCGCCGGCAGCGCGGCCAGGGCATCGCGCAGACGGGCGAGGTCACGCGGGCGGGCGTTGCGCAGGCCGATACGGGCGAGGATACGCTCCAGGTCGCCGATGTCCTTGAGCTGCGGCTGCAGCGTCTCGAAGCGATAGCCTTCCAGCAGGCAGGTGATGGCGTCCTGACGCGCCTCGATCACCGCGCGATTGCGCAGCGGGCGATTCAGCCAGCGGGTCAGCAGGCGACTGCCCATGGCGGTCTGGCAGCGGTCCACCACCGATTGCAGAGTGTTGTCGCGACCACCGGCCAGGTTGACGTCCAATTCCAGGTTGCGGCGACTGGCGCCGTCGAGGATGACGGTGTCGTCCAGACGCTCGTGCCTGAGGCTGCGCAGATGGGGCAGGGCGGTGCGTTGGGTTTCCTTGGCATAGGCCAGCAGGCAGCCGGCGGCGCCGAGGGCCAGGCCCAGCTTGTCGCAGCCGAAGCCCTTGAGGTCGCCGGTGCCGAATTGCTGGCAGAGGCTCTTGAGCGCCGAATCGCAGTCGAAATCCCAGGGCGCCCGACGACGCACGCCGCGGCGCTTCTCGGCAGGCAGGCCAGCGGGCCAGTCATCGGGGATCAGCAGTTCCGCGGGGTTGAGGCGATCCAGCTCCGCCAGCAGGGTCTCCCAGCCGGCCAGTTCCTGCACGGTG
This sequence comes from Pseudomonas sp. PLB05, assembly GCF_021106615.1. Lineage (NCBI taxonomy): Bacteria > Pseudomonadati > Pseudomonadota > Gammaproteobacteria > Pseudomonadales > Pseudomonadaceae > Pseudomonas > Pseudomonas sp. PLB05. The sequence continues at coordinate 713,752 of NZ_JAJOHO010000003.1, read as the reverse complement.
AAGCGGCCGCTGGCGATGTCCAGCACGGCCAGGCCGAACAGGCGCTCGTCACCCAGCACAGCGGTCAGTAGGTTGTCGCGGCGCTCGTCGAGCAGCGCCTCGTCGCTGACGGTGCCCGGGGTGATGATGCGCACCACCTGGCGTTCCACCGGGCCCTTACTGGTGGCCGGGTCGCCGATCTGCTCGCAGATCACTACGGATTCGCCGAGCTTGACCAGCTTGGCCAGGTAGCCCTCGGCGGAATGGAAGGGGATGCCGGCCATGGGGATGGACTTGCCGGCCGAGGCGCCCCGGGCGGTCAGGGTGATGTCGAGCAACTTGGCGGCACGCCGGGCATCGTCATAGAACAGCTCGTAGAAATCGCCCATGCGATAGAACAGCAGCTGTTCGGGGTGCTGATGCTTGATCTTGAGATACTGTTGCATCATGGGCGTGTGCGCGGAGAGATCGCTCATGCGGGTGTTTCGATCCGGTTGCCTTTGGATAGCCGCGTATTGTCCACCAACTTGTGGCGTTTGTCGGCCCCACTCGGCTCAAGGGAGCGGCATCAGGCCTGCGGCTTTTGTTCGCGGGCGGCCAGCAGCAGATCGATCTGGGTCATGAGCCTTTCCAGAGTGAAGGGCTTGGCCAGCACCTCGACGCCAGGGGCGGGCAGGGGTTCGCCGGGTAGCTCCGCCTCGGCGTAGCCGGTGATCAGCAGGGTCATCAGACCCGGGCGACGCTCCCGGGCCAGGGCGGCGAGCTGGCAGCCGCTCAACCCGCCTGGCAGGCCAACGTCGGCGATCAGCAGATCCAGCGGCGTATCCGATTCCAGCACCTGCAACGCGGTGGCGGCATCGGTCGCCTCCAGGGTGCGGATGCGGTGTTCGCGCAGGGCCTCGTCCACCAGCGTCCGCACCAGGGGTTCGTCGTCCACCACCAGCACCGTCATGCCAGCGGGATAGCGCAACGGCGAAGTACGCATCGTCTCGACCGACGGCGGTGGGACTTCCACCAGGCGTGGCAGATAGAGCGTCACGGTAGTGCCTCGGTCCGGAGCCGAGACGATATGGGCAACGCCGCCGGACTGCCTGGCGAAGCCATAGATCATCGACAGGCCCAGGCCGGTGCCCATGCCTACCGGTTTGGTGGTGAAGAAGGGATCGAAGGCGCGCGCCAGGACCTCGGGCGGCATCCCGGAACCGGTGTCGAGCACTGCCAGGGTCACGTAGTCGCCAGCCGGCAATTCCAGCGCGGCGGCCTGGGCGTCGTTGAGGCGGCGATTGGCGGTGACGATGCGCAGCATCCCTCCCTCGGGCATGGCATCCCGGGCATTGATGCACAGATTGAGCAGGGCGTTTTCCAGCTGGTGGGGATCGCACAAGGTGAGGTCGAGCGCCTCGGCCAGTTCGATATGGATCTCGACCTGGGGGCCGACCGAGCGGCGGATGAGCTCTTCCATGCCCTGCACGAGGGCGTTGGTCTGGGTGGCCGAGGGATCCAGCGCCTGGCGACGGGAAAAGGCCAGCAGGCGGTGGGTGAGGGCCGCGGCGCGTTCGGCGGCGCCCTTGGCACCCGTGGCATAGCGTTCGAGGTCGGTGAAGCGACCCTGCGCCAGGCGCAGACTGAGCATGTCGAGACTGCCGATCACCCCGGTCAGCAGATTGTTGAAATCGTGAGCGATCCCGCCGGTGAGCTGGCCGACGGCTTCCATCTTCTGGCTCTGGCGCAGTTGCTCTTCGGTCTGGCGCAGGGCTTCCTGTTGTTCGCGGATGGCGGTGACCTCGCGCACCGCGGAATAGATGAGGCCCTCCTGCAGCACCGAATTCCACGACAGCCAGCGATAGCCGCCTTCGCGATGCCGATAGCGATTCTCGAAGCCGAACACCGGTTCGCCAAGCGCCAGGCGCTCCAGGGCCGCCTCGGTGCGGGCGCGATCCTCGACGTGCACGAAGGCCATGAAGGGCTCATGGCGCAACTGCTCTTCGCTCCAGCCCAGGGTATGGGTCCAGGCTGGATTGAGGTCCAGCAGCTGGCCTTCCAGGGTCGCCGTACAGAGCAGGTCGGGGCTGGCCTGCCAGATCAGGTCGCGCTGACGGGTGCGCAGTGTGACCTGTTCGCCGAGATTGCCGGCGAAGCGATAGAGGGACTCCAGGCTGCGGCGCTGGGCCGCGCAGACCGTCGCCATGATGATATTGACCAGCACGAACAGGGCATGGGACACCCAGCGTTCGGAGAACAGCGCGAAATAAGCCGGCGCCTTGACGAACAGGGTCTCGGCCAGCAGCACTGACAGCAGGATGGCACAGAGACCGGGACCCAGGCCGAACCAGAAGGCCGCGGCCATGATGAAGGGGATGAACAGCAGATAGGGCAGGCTGTCGATGCCCAGGCTCAACCGGATCCCGGCCGCGATGCCGATCAGCAGGGCGGCACCCAGATAGCGCCAGGGGGCGGGAGCGTCCCGCGGGACCAGCTTGAGTAGCCGGCCGAGCAGGGTGTGGGTGGCGATGGGCACTAGAGCTAGACCTCGGGACGCTGGTCCGTCACGGTACCGAAAGGGCGCACGACCGAAAGGCGGGCGGACCGGCGGTTCAGGTGCCCTCGTGCCGCTCGAACTCCTCGACGGCGCGCGCCACCTCGGCGTTGTCCGCCGCCGTGCTGCGGGCCTGGCGCTCGAAGGCGGTGGCCAGTTCGTTGACCAGTTGCAGCAGGCGGGGGATGTCGCCGCTGCGCTCGGCATCGGCGGCCTGCTCGCGCACGCGGTTGACGAAGGCTTGGGGATCGTCGAAGGCGGTCATGGGGCGTTCTCCGTTGGGCTGATAATGGTCTGACCACAAATGAGCGCCAAGGCTCACTCGCGGTGCTGCCAGACCTCCGAGTTGACCAGATTCGGCGGCCGGCGACCGTCCAGGGCGGCCAGCAGGTTGTCCACCGCGCAGCGGGCCATGGCCTCGCGCGTCTCCTGGGTCGCCGAGCCCAGGTGTGGCGTCGGCACCACGTTGGGCAGCCGCAGCAGGGGTGAGTCCGGCGCCACGGGTTCGCGATCGAAGACATCCAGCCCGGCGCCACGCAGACGGCCTTGCTGCAGGGCGGCGATCAGCGCGGCTTCATCGATCACCGGGCCGCGCGAGACATTGATCAGGATGGCATGGGCCGGCAACCGCGCCAGTTCGGCAGCGCCCAGCAGGTGGTGGGTCTCGTCGCTCAGGGGCACGGTGACGCAGAGGAAGTCGCAGCTCGCCAGCAACTCGGGCAGCGCCAGGAAGCGTGCGCCAAAGCGTTCGTCCACCTCCGGCTTGGCGGCGTGGGCGGTGTAGTTGACCTGCATGCCGAAGCCCAGGTGGGCGCGGCGGGCGATGGCCTGGCCGATGCGGCCCATGCCCACCAGGCCCAGGGTCTTGCCATGGACGTCGCAGCCGAAATGGTCCTCGGTCAGACTGGCCTGCCACTGGCCGGCGCGGACCCAGTCGGCCAGCTCGACGATGCGCCGCGCGGTGGCGAGCAGCAGGGCGAAGGCGGCATCGGCGACGCTTTCGGTGAGCACATCCGGGGTATTGCAGAGCAGGATGCCGCGCCGCTGCAGATAGGGCAGGTCGTAGCTGTCGAAACCCACCGAGACGCTGGCGATGGCTTCCAGCCGGGGCGCCAAATCCAGCAGTTCGGGCGTCAGCTTGAAGCTGGAGCCGAGCAGGCCCTGGGCCTCGGGCAGGCGTTCGCGCAGTCGGGCTTCGCCGCTCGGCGCCTTGACGTCGATGTACTCCAGGTCGAAGGCCTCGCTCAATCGCGCGGTCAGCACCGGCGACAGGGCCTTGTAGTGGATCACCTTCTTTTTCATGGACGAGTCTTCCTCTAGTGACTGGTGGCGGGCTTGAGCGCCGCGGCGCGAGCGACCGGTTCCTGGCGCAACAGCAGGGTCAGGACCACGGCCACCAGGAGGGCACCACCCATGAAGCCGAAGGACGCGCCGGGACCGCCGGTCACGCCGTTGAGATAGCCCACCAGGTAGGAGCCGGCAAAGGAGCCCAGGGCGCCCATGCTGTTGATCAGCGCCATGGCGCCACCGGCGACGTTGACGGGCAGGATCTCCGGGACGATGGCGAAGAAGGGGCCGTAGGGGGCGTACATGCAGGCCCCCGCCACCACCAGCAGCGCATAGGACCACCAGAAGTGGTGAGGGCCGAGGGCGAAGGAGCCGAGGAAGGCCAGCGCGGCGATCAGCAACGGCGGCCAGACGAACAGCTTGCGATTCTGCATGCGATCCGAGGCCCAGGACACGCCGAGCATGGCCAGCACGGCGGCCAGATAGGGCAGGGAGGACAGCCAGCCGGCCTGGACGATGTCCAGTTGGGCGCCCTGGCGCAGGATCGATGGCAGCCAGAGGACGAAGCCATAGACGCCGATGCTCCAGCAGAAATACTGCAGCGACAGCAGGATGACCTTGGGCGAACGGAAGGCTTCGGCGTAGTTCTTGACCGGCTTCATGCCCTGTTGTTCGGCCTTCAGCGCCTCCTCCAGGCGGGCCTTTTCCTCGGCGGCGAGCCAGGTGGCATCCTTGGGCCGCTCGGCGGCCAGGCGCCACCAGATGAAGGCCCAGATCACCGCCGGCAGGCCTTCGATGATGAACATCCAGCGCCAGTCCAGGGCATGGATCAGATAGCCCGAGACCACCGACATCCAGAGAATGGTCACCGGGTTGCCGAGGATCAGGAAGGTATTGGCCCGCGAGCGCTCACGCTTGGTGAACCAGTGGCAGAGATAGACCAGCATCGCCGGCATCACTGCCGCTTCGACGACGCCGAGCAGGAAGCGGATGGCGATGAGCAGGGTGACGTTGGGCACCATGCCGGTCAGGGTGGCCAGGCCGCCCCAGGCGATCAGGCTCCAGAAGATCAGCCGTTTGACGCTGCGCTTCGCGGCATAGATGGCGCCGGGTACCTGGAAGAAGAAGTAGCCGAGAAAGAACAGCGCACCGAGCAGCGAGGACATCGCCGGGGTGATGCCCAGGTCGTCGGCCATGCCCGAGGCGGCGGCGAAGCCATAGTTGGCCCGGTCGAGGTAGGCCAGGCTGTAGGTGATGAAGACCACCGGCATCAGATACCACCAGCGGCGTGGAGCGAGAGAAGAGGCGTTCATGGGGTCACCTGCTTGATTGTTCTTGTAAAGGTGTAGATCAGGGCAGTTCGTGTCGGTAGGGCAGTCCTTCCATGTCGCCGACCACCTGCACGGCGCGGGCGCCGATCCAGTTGCCGCGGGCGACGGCGGCGGCGACATCGAGGCCATCGAGCAGGGCGCTGACGAAGCCTGTGGCGAAGCCATCACCGGCGCCAACGGTGTCCACCACCTCGGCCACGGGCACGCCGGGGACCTCACCCTCGGCCTCAGGGGTGCGCCAGTAGCCACCTTCGGGACCGAGCTTGATGGCCACCGCCTTGGCGCCGCGGTCGAGGTAGAAGGCGGCGATGTCCGCCGGGGTGTGGTAGCCGGTCAGCAGCCTGCCCTCGGCCAGGCCGGGCAGCACCCAGTCGGCGAGGGCGGCGAGGTCGTTGAGCTCGCGGCGCATCTGCTCTTCGCTGTCCCAGAGAGAGGGCCGCAGATTGAGGTCGAAGGAAATGCTGCGACCGGCGTCGCGCATGGCCTGCAGCAGGTGGCGGCTGAAGGCGCGGGCGCTGGGCGACAGTGCCGGCGGGATACCGGTGGCATGCAGGTGACGCGCCTGCAGCAGACTCGGGTCGAAATCCTCATTGATGTTGAGGTGGCTGGCCGCCGAACCGCGGCGGAAGTACTCCACCACCGGATCGCTGCCATCGGCGGCGCGAGACTTGAGCTGGAAGCCGGTGGGGTGCTGCGGATCGACCTTGAGGCGGCTGCAGTCCAGCCCCTCGGCCTCTAGGCTGGCGCGCACGAAGCGGCCAAAGGAGTCGTCACCGACGCGCGACAGCCAGGCGACCCTGAAGCCCAGGCGGCTCAGGCCGATGGCCACATTGTTGTCGGCACCGGCGATGCGCTTGCCGAACTGGCCGACCGTGGCCAGGTCACCCGGCGTCTCGGCGACGAACATGGTCATGGTTTCGCCAAAGGCGAGGATATCGACTTCAGCCATGCCGGCGTTCCTCCTGGGCATGGCCATCCAGGGTGCGCAGCGCCGCCACCTGGCGGCGGGTCTCGGCCAGTAGATCCGCACCCATCAGGGGAAATTCGATGGCGCGCCGCAAGCCGCGGGGGAAATAGGTCATCAGGCCTTGCCAGGCCAGCAGATCGGCGGCTTCCGGCGGCACGGCGTGCAGGCCACCCGCGCGGCGACGGACCGCCTTGCAGTGTAGGTAACGGACGTCCGGGCCGAGCAGGCGAGCGGCCTGCAGCGGATCTTCGTCCTGCCAGCGCCAGTTGCCGACATCGAAGGTCAGCCCTACTGGCAGGCCTGCTGCCCGGACCGCTTGGATGAAGGCGCGCAACGGTTCGACCCGGCCACCCTGGGCGGTCTGGTCGTTTTCCACCAGCAGCTGAGGACCACCGTCCTGTAGCACGTGGCCAAGCGCCGAAAGATCGGCCGCCGCGCGATAGTGTCCGAGCGACACCTTGAGGGTATCGGCGCCCAGCAGGCGGGCTTCGGCCAGGGCTGCAGGCAGGCGCGGCGACAGGGCCGCTCCGGCCTCGGGCCAGAGTTCGAGGGGAACCGAATAGACACAGCCCAGACCAGCCGCCTGGATGGCGGCGCCTAGGGCAGCGAAATCGGGGGCATCGGTGAACAGCTCGGCGCGGATTTCCACATGGCTGGCCCCCGCGGCGGCGATCAGGTCGAGCCAGGCAGCTTGGCCTTGGGTACGGACCCCGTCGGCGCCAAAGGCCGAGGTGGTAATGGCGATCTCCGGTGGCATTGTTGTTCTCCTGAAACCGGTTTCATCAAAAGACGGGCAAAAAGGCGAAAGGTGCCCCTAGGTTCTAGCGCGAGTCGACTGACGGATGTGCAATTCCGCTCCGAAGGTCTGCTGCATCGGTGCACTGCGATCCCCGTCGATGCGCCGCTGCAAGCGTTCGAAGGCGGCCACGCCCAGGGCATGGGTAGGCTGGGCGAGGGCGCTGATGCCGCCACCCACCAGCGGAAACCAGTCCAGATCGTCCAGGGCGAGCAGGCCGAGGCGCTCGAACAGGGGCTCGCCCAGGGCCTGCAGCGCCAGGGTCGTGGCCAGGGTCGCCACACCGTTTGCGGTGAGCAGCGCCTTGGGACCGGGGCCGGGGCTGGCCAGGAAGGCGGCGAGGGCGGTCTGCAGCGCCAGGGCGTTGTCGGCTTGGGCGCAATGCCCGCCGCGGCAGCCGGGGTGTGCGGCCAGGGCCGCGTCGAAAGCCGTCAGGCGCTGACGGCGGGAGCTGGTGCCATCCAGGGGTTCGCTGACCAGCAGCAGGTCGCGATAGCCCTGGCGTTGCAGGTGCGCCACGCCGGTGGCGATGGCCTGGTGGTTGTCGAGCCCGACCAGATCGGCCTCGACGCCCGGCAATTCGCGATCCAGCAGGACCAGCGGCAGGCGGCTGCCCAGGTGCTGCAGATCGGCGGCGTGCTGGCCGAAGGTGTTCACGATCAGGCCTTCGATGCTGTAGGACTGCAGCGCGGCCAGTTGCTGGCGCTCCTGGCGGGCGTCCTGATCGGTGTTGCAGATCAGCAGCGAATAGCCCTGCTGGCGGCAGGCGGTTTCCACGCCGTGCATCACCGCGGTGGAGTAGGGGTTGAGCAGGTCGGCCACCAACATGCCGATCAGGCGACTGCGACCGCGCTTGAGGCCACGGGCCATCTGGTTGGGCTGGAAATCGAGGGCGACCACGGCCTGCTCGATGCGCGTGGCGAGGGCGTCTGACAGCAGGCGACGATCGCCGCTGATATAGCGGGACACGCTGGCCTTGGACACGCCGGCGACGGCGGCCACTTCGGCGATGGTCGCACGGGTAGCGCGCGGACCGGGGATGAAGACATCGTTCATGGCGTACCGCTGTTAGGATTTTGTAGGTGCCTGAAACCGGTTTCAGTAAATCTTTTCTCACGCGGGCCGGCAAGCCTGTCTAAGGTGCAGGCCGACCAGTGGTCGCTGCAGGCGCTCGCTTGCCGCGGTCACCTCTTATGTTCTCTTTCGCACAGGAAGGTCTCGATGGATTCCCTCGACAGTCTCGCCCAGCGGTTGGGCGACGCCCTGCAGGCGGCTGGTGCCCAAGTGACCACCGCCGAATCCTGCACCGGCGGCGGCATCGCCGAGACGATCACCCGCGTCGCCGGCAGCTCGGCCTGGTTCGAGGCCGGCTTCGTCACCTATTCCAACCGGCAGAAGACCCTGCAGCTGGACGTGCCCGAGGCGCTGTTCGAGCAGGTCGGCGCGGTCAGCGAAGAGGTGGTGACGGCCATGGCGCTGGGTGCGCAACAGCGCGCCGGTGCCCGCTTCGCGGTCGCGGTAAGCGGTATTGCCGGGCCGGGCGGTGCAGTGCCGGGCAAGCCGGTCGGCACTGTCTGGCTGGCCTGGCGCGATGGAGAAAATTTGCGCACCGAACGGCAGGTCTTTGCTGGCGATCGCGCCGCGGTCCGCCAGCAGACCCAGGTCCGTGCCCTGCAGGTTTTATTGACCTTGCTGGCCGAGGAAAAAGGCCCTCGGGTGTAGCAACCAGAGGGCGACTATGGTTTAATACTGTTCACTTATACAGGTATCCACGGCCGTCTGGCCCTTCTTTCTCCGAGAGGAATCTAATGGACGACAACAAAAAGCGTGCCCTGGCCGCGGCCTTGGGACAGATCGAAAAGCAATTCGGCAAGGGCACCGTGATGCGCATGGGCGATCACGAGCGCCAGGCCATTCCGGCGATTTCCACCGGCTCCCTGGGTCTAGACATCGCCCTTGGCATCGGCGGTCTGCCCAAGGGCCGGATCGTCGAAATCTACGGTCCCGAATCCTCGGGTAAGACCACCCTGACCCTGTCGGTCATCGCTCAGGCGCAGAAGCAGGGCGCTACCTGCGCCTTCGTCGACGCCGAGCACGCGCTCGATCCGGACTACGCCGGCAAGCTGGGCGTCAACGTCGACGACCTGCTGGTGTCCCAGCCGGATACCGGCGAACAGGCCCTGGAAATCACCGACATGCTGGTGCGCTCCAACGCGGTCGACGTCATCATCGTCGACTCGGTAGCGGCCCTGGTGCCCAAGGCCGAGATCGAAGGCGAGATGGGTGACATGCACGTGGGTCTGCAGGCGCGTCTGATGTCCCAGGCGCTGCGCAAGATCACCGGCAACATCAAGAACGCTAACTGCCTGGTCATCTTCATCAACCAGATCCGCATGAAGATCGGCGTGATGTTCGGCAACCCCGAGACCACCACCGGCGGTAACGCCCTGAAGTTCTACTCCTCGGTCCGTCTCGACATCCGTCGCATCGGCGCGGTGAAGGAAGGCGACGAGGTGATCGGCAGCGAAACCCGCGTCAAGGTGGTCAAGAACAAGGTGGCACCGCCGTTCCGCCAGGCCGAGTTCCAGATTCTCTATGGCAAGGGTATCTACCTGAACGGCGAGATCATCGATCTGGGCGTGCAGCTGGGTCTGATCGAGAAGTCGGGCGCCTGGTATAGCTACCAGGGCAGCAAGATCGGCCAGGGCAAGGGCAATGCCGCCAAGTTCCTGGAAGACAATCCTGAGATCAAGGGCGCCGTGGACAAGGCGATCCGCGAAAAGCTGCTGAGCCAGCCGACCAACCAGAAGGCCGAAGTGGCCGCCGAAGAAGACGCTGACATCGATCTGTGATCGGGTGCCACGTTTGACACAACCCCCGCCTCGTGCGGGGGTTTTTGCATAAGGAGGATCACCCTTGGGCAATCCACTGGATACCACCGCTGCCATTCGTTTCGCCGCCATGGATCTGCTGGCCCGTCGCGAACATGGTCGCGAGGAGCTATCGCGCAAACTGCGGCGGCGCGGGGCTGAGGAAAGTTTGCTCGGTCCGGTGCTGGATCGCTTGGCCGAAGATGGCCTGCTCGACGAGAGTCGCTATCTGGAAAGCTATATCGCCAGCCGTGCGCGCTCCGGTTACGGACCCATGCGCATTCGCGAAGAACTGGGTCAGCGCGGCTTGCAGCGGGATCAGGTGGAAGCCGCGCTGCGTGAAGCGGACGTGGACTGGCAGGCGCACCTCGAAGACGTATGGCGCAGGAAGTTCGGTACGCCCCCAGCTGATGCCAAGGAACGCGCCAAGCAGGGTCGCTTCCTGGCCTATCGGGGCTATGCCATGGATGGGATCAACCGGGTGTTGAGTCGGCGGTAGGCAGCCTGTTTTGTTGGGCTTCGCTGTGCTCAGCGCCAACCTACGGGGCAGTTAGGTAGGTTGGGTTGAGACGGCTCCATCGTCGAAGCCCAACAGAGACTCCGAGGTCTGGATGCGTTGGGCTTCGCTGCGCTCAGCGCTAACCTACGGGGCAGTTAGGTAGGTTGGGTTGAGACGGTTTTATCGTCGAAGCCCAACACGGGCTCCAGGGTCTGTTGGGCTTCGCTGTGCTCAGCGCCAACCTACGGGGATACCCAATGCTCAGGGCGATTGAGTTCGTCCACCAGTTCGCGCAGGCGGCCGTAGTGGCGGCCGTGGAAGTCGAAGGTGAGGCGCGTCAGGTGGGCGAATTCCGCTTCGTCGGCCTGGCCTTCGCCTGGGGCCAGCTGGGTGAAGCCCGGGGTGCGGCAAAGGTCGCCGAAATCCCTGGCCAATTGCTCGAGGCAGGCCGGGGTCACGGCGTGCTTGAGACGGATATGGAGCAGGCCGTCACGCCGGCGGGTGGAGTGGTAGTTGCCATAGAAGCGCTCGATCTCGGCCGCGGCGGCCTCCGGTGAGCGTACCAGCCGGACCAGCTTGAGATCGGCGGGCAGGATGTAGCCTTCGTCCAGCAGATTGCGCTCCAGATAGGCCAGGGTATCGTCCCAGAAGTGGCCGTCGGGGGTATCCAGCAACACCAGCGGTACCAGCGGGCTCTTGCCGGTCTGGATCAGGGTGAGCACCTCGAAGGTCTCGTCCAGGGTGCCGAAGCCGCCGGGGCAGAGCACCAGAGCGTCCGCCTCCTTGAGAAAGAACAGCTTGCGCACATAGAAGAAGTGGAAGGACAGCAGGTGATCCGTGCCTTCGATGGTGGGATTGGCGCGCTGTTCGAAGGGCAGGGTGATGTTGAAGCCCAGGCTGGCCTCGGGCCCGGCGCCCTCGTGGGCGGCGCCCATGATGCCGGCGCCGCCGCCGGTGATGACCATCATGTCGCGGCGGGCCAGGGCGCTGCCCAGTTCGCGGGCGAGGGTGTAGAGACCGTGGTCGATGCGGGTCCGCGCCGAGCCGAATACCGTGACCTTGCGCCGCCGGCGAAAGCGCTCCAGGGTGCGGAAGGCCTGCTCCAGCTCCTTGAGGGTCTGCAACATGATCTTGGCGTCCCAGCGCGCCGGATTGGTCTGCGCCATGCGCACCACCGTCACCAGCATCTCGCGATAGAGACTCAGGTTGGGACTGCCGCCCGGCAGGGCGTGCTCCAGCAATTCGTCGATGCGCTGACCGAGATCGGCGGCGCTGGGCTCCACATGGCGGGCCAGGTAGCTGTCGTCGCTGTCCTCGGTCATGGTCGCGGTCTCCGCCTACTTGCCCAGGCCGCAGTCGGCAGCCTGGAAGCGCTCGACCATGACCGGCTTGTTGGTCTGGTATTCGGTGAAGTCATAGACCAGGGTGGCGCCACGGGCCAGCAACTGGCGATAGCCGTTGTTCTGGCAGACGCTCTCGGCGAGCTGCACCCGTACCGTGGCCGGATTCTCGCGCATGCGGGCGGCATGCGCCGGGCGCACGCTGAGGTTGTTGACCAACTGCTTGCCCTGCACGGTGTAGCCGCGGTCGAGGATGTCCTCGTTGATGGCGCGTGGCGTGCCCTGGCTGCTCTCGGTGGCGACCTTGCGCAGCATCTGGTTGAGCTCGTGGTCCTTGAGCGACTCGGCGGCCTGGACGGTGAAGGGCAGGGCGAGGGTCAGGGCGAGCAAAGCAAAACGAGGCATCGTGTTCTCCAGCGTAGAGGAGCCCGTTTCGACCGTGGTCGCGGGCGGGGGTTCGCAAGGCGTCTACGCAGGGTAACCTGCCTGGCCGCCGCGGGCATCCCGATCGCTCTGGTAAACTGCGCTTTTACCCGCGAGCCCGGCATGACCCCGATCAGCGATACCCCTCTGCATGCCGTGGCCCGTCTGCGCCAGGAGCGCCTGGCGCGCAGCATCAAGCCCTTCATCGCCCGGGGCTCGCGCATGGCGCGCTGCCCGAATTGCCGCCTGGCCCCCAGTCATTGCCTCTGCGACCTGCGCCCCCTGCGCCAGACCCACGCCGGCATGTGCCTGCTGATGCACGATGTCGAGCCGCTCAAACCGAGCAACACCGGTTGGCTGATCGCCGACGTGGTGGCCGATACCCACGCCTTCGGCTGGAGTCGCACGACGGTGGACCCGGGGCTGCCGGAGCTGCTGGCGCAGCCAGAATGGCAACCGCTGCTGGTGTTTCCCGGTGAATACGCCGCCCCCGAGCGGGTGGTCGAGACCCTGCCGCTGGCGCCCGGCCAACGACCGCTGTTCGTCTTGCTGGATGCCACCTGGACCGAAGCGCGCAAGATGTTTCGCAAGAGTCCCTACCTGGACCGCCTGCCGGTGTTGAGCTTTCAGCCCACTGCCCTGTCGCGCTACCGCCTGCGGCGCTCCACCCGTGGCGAGCACCTCTGCACCGCCGAGGTCGCCGCCCTGTGCCTGGAACTGGCCGGCGAGGCGCCGGCCGGGCGACTGCTGGAGGCCTATCTGGACGTGTTCAGCGAGCGCTACCTGGATGCCAAGCATCATCTGCCGCTGGCGGCGGACAGCCCAGCCAGTAGGCAACTGAAGGCCCTGCGCGCTAGTTGACCGGCTTGATCTCCACCGGCACCTGGCGCGGCCAGAGCTGGGCGGCCAGCATGCCGGCGAACATCAGCACGCAGCCGAGGTAGCCACGGCCGCTGAGGGCCTCGCCCAGCAGCCAGGCGCCAAAGAAGGCGGCGAATACCGCCTCCAGGGAAAAGATCACCGCCGCATGGGAGGCGATGGCGCCGCGCTGGGCGAACACCTGCAGGGTGTAGCCGATGCCGGCAGCGATCACGCCGCCATAGAGCAACTCGGGTAGGGCGAGGACGATCCCGGTCGACTGGATCGGCTCGAAGGCCAACGCCAACGCTAGGCTGAGGATCGCGCAGACCCCGAACTGCAGGATCGATAGCACCGTGGCGTCGTGACGACTGGAATAGTGTCCCACCAGCAGAACATGGACGCCCCAGGCCAGGGCGCCGGCCAGTTGCAGCAGATCGCCGGACGCCACCTGGAAGTTGTCGCCGATGCTCAGCAACCCCATGCCCACCACCGCCAGACTGGCGCCGATCCAGGTGCCCAGATGGCTGCGCTGGCCGAGCAGCAGTCCCAGCAGCGGCACCACGATGACATAGAGACCGGTGATGAAGCCGGAGTTGGTCACGCTGGTGAACAGCAGGCCGACCTGCTGCAGATTGATCCCCAGGGTCAGCACCAGGCCCATCAACAGGCCGCCCTTGAAGGTGTCGCGGGTCAGGCGCCGCTGGCGGCCATGGCGGCGCAGGTACAGCAGCAGCGGAAGAAGGGTGAGGGCACCCAGGGCGAATCTCAGGCCGGTATAGAGAAAGGGGCCGATGTGCTCCATGCCGCCGGTCTGGGCGATGAAGGCGCTGCCCCAGATGAGGGCGGTGAGCAGCATGAGCAGATCGGCACGCAGGGCGGCGCTGGGCATGGGCGTCTCTTGGGCAAAACGGCAACTGTGCCGCAAACCGCCGGGTCTTGCCTACCGTCCGCGGTCCGCCCGGCCTTGCTCCCGTCCGCGCCGTTGGGCATGCTTGCACGCAGCCCGGGTGCCAGGTACCTGGTCGATGCGGGCGCTCACGAAAACAAGGAAAGCTACACCATGGCGGCTGCCTACCAGATACTGATCGCCGACGATCATCCGTTGTTTCGCAGCGCCCTGCAGCAGGCCCTGACCCTCGGCCTGGGCGCCCAGGCACGGCTCACCGAGGTGGCCGACATCGCCGAGCTCCAGGCCTGCCTGGCCGAGCGCACCGACTGGGATCTGGTCCTGCTCGACCTCAACATGCCCGGGGCCTATGGCTTTTCCGGCTTGGTCCTCCTGCGCGGTCAGTATCCCCAGGTGCCGGTGGTGATGATCTCGGCCCAGGAAGAACCGGCGGTGGTGCAACGCGCCCGGGAATTCGGCGCCAGTGGCTTCATTCCCAAGTCCAGCGATCTGACTACCCTGCAGCAGGCGGTCAGCCAGGTACTGGATGGCGATACCTGGTGGCCGCCACAGGTGGAAGGTGCCGCCGCCCTGAGCGAGGAAGCCAAGGCCGCCAGCGCCGGGCTCGCCAGTCTCACCCCGCAGCAATTCCGGGTGCTGACCATGCTCTGCGAAGGGCTGCTCAACAAGCAGATCGCCTTCGAGCTCAATGTCTCCGAAGCCACGGTCAAGGCCCATGCCACGGCCATCTTTCGCAAGCTCGGCGTCCGCACCCGCACCCAGGCGGCCCTGCTGCTGCAACAGCTGGAGAGCACCTCCAGCTGACTCAGGCGCTCTCGGCGCCTGAACCGGGCGCGACCGTCGACTTTCACTTTCTTGCAGCTGCCGTCCACCCGGATCGGCGGTTCGCCCCTGCTGGATGGAGCTTTCGGTGATCTCTCCCTACAAAGGCAAGACCGGCTTGCGCCGGGTCATCAACGCCACGGGCTATTCCCTGGCTGGGCTGCGCACGGCCTTTCGCCAGGAAGCGGCCTTTCGCTCACTAGTGGCGCTCAATCTGGTGCTGGTACCGCTGGCGTTCTGGTTGGAGGTGAGTCGCGGCGAACGGGCACTGCTGGTGGCGGTCTGCCTGCTGTCGCTGGTGGTCGAGCTGTTCAATGCCGCCATCGAGGCGGTGGTGGATCGAATTTCCCTGGACTGGCACGAACTGTCGAAGAACGCCAAGGACCTTGGCAGCGCTGCGCAGTTCGTGGCCATGATCATCATCGCCGTGGTCTGGGGCATCGTCCTGCTCGGTTGAGCAGGACGATGATCAGACGGTAGCGCCCAGGGTGGCACCCGCTGCCGTGTCGTCCGCGGCCAGGCCCTGTTCCAACAGGCTGGGCTGGGCCGAATGGATGACCTTGTGGATGAAGTGCAGCTTGGCGATCACCGGCGCGGGCAGGGCGAACGGATAGAAGTCCGGCTGGCCCATGCTGCGGGACAGTTCGTTGAGCATGGCCGCCAGTTCGATCCAGGCATTGGCGAAGCCAAGGAATTCATCATCGCTGCGGTCCTCGGCCTCGTACAGCGCCTCGCGGGTGAAGGGCTGGAAATCCAGCTGCAGGCTGCCGGCGTTCATGCCCAGGCTGGCGGCGGTGGCCAGGGTGTCCATCATGTGCAGGTAGTGCGCCCAGGTCTCCGCCCAGTCTTCCCAGGGGTGCATGGTGGCATAGGCGCTGACGTACTGGCTTTCCCAGCCAGCCGGCGCGCCCTGCTCGTAGTGGCGCTGCAGGGCCTCGCCATAGTCGGCGCGCTCGTCGCCGAACAGGGCACGGAAGGGCTCCTCCCAGGCAGTGCCGGCGACCAGGCGATCGAAGTAGTAGTGACCCACTTCATGGCGGAAATGGCCGAGCAGGGTGCGATAGGGTTCGTGCATGTCGGCGCGGACCTTTTCCCGGTGGGCATCGTCCGCTTCGAGGATGTTCAGGGTGATGAGGCCATTGGCGTGCCCGGTGGTGGGGGTACCGGTGGCGTCAGGGGCGAGAAAGTCGAAGGCGAGTCCGCGCTCGGCATCCTGGCTCTGGGGGATCACCTGCAGGCCCAGGCCCAGCAACTGGGCGACCAGTTGCCGCTTGGCCAGCTCCAGCTTGCGCCAGCGCTCGCCGTTGCCGTCGAAGGACAGGTCCGGGATGGTATGATTGAGCTGGCAGGCCACGCAGAAGTTTTCTCCCGAGTCGGCCGGTACCAGCCAGTTGCAGGCGGCGGGCATGTCCAAGTTGGCGCAGCGGCGATAGAGCGCGCTGGTCGCCTCGGGCAGTTGCCAGAGGCCGCCTTCGCCTGGCAGCAGCGCCGTCGGCGTGCCCAGGTCCGGGGCGTAGCCCAGGGCGTTGCCGCAGGCCAGGCACTCGCTGTTGGGAAAGAAGATGGCCTGGCCGCAGGTGCAGTTGGCGACCTTGCGCTGGACGGGCAGGGCGCGCAGGGCGTTGCGTTGCTGACGATTCGAGCTGTAGCTTCCGAGAAAATTGCGCATGGGGCTAATACCTGGCGAGAGCGGCCGCGTCGGACGCCGGCGGAGCGCCGGCGTCTTGCTAGCGAATTAGTAGAGCGGCTCGACCCTGGAGTTCCGGGTTGTTCGTCGCCTGGCACCGCCGGCGAGGGCTCTAGGATAGGTCCCCGGACCGGACTGCGCCCCGCTGGCTGCGGCGGCCCGTGTTTGCGGTGGCGCATCCCGAGCGACGCCACTACCCTAGGTTACCGGCGAGACCGGCACGCCTGCCTTGCCGTGCCTGCCGACTCGACCTTTTCGAACCCGCTTTCGTAGCCTGTCAGCCGTCCTCCGACCATGCCCCCGAACGCTTCCCGCAATGCCAGCGACATGACCGGCAGCTACCACGAACTCTGGAGCCCGCGGGGTGGCGTGCGGCCGCCCTGGCGCCGCTTCTACGGCCATCTGGCCGGACTGCGACCGGCGCAGCTGGACCAGCGCCAGGCATTGATCGCCCGGCAGATCCAGGAAAACGGCGTCACCTACAACGTCTACGCCGATCCCAAGGGCAGCGACCGGCCCTGGGCGCTGGACCTCCTGCCGCAGCTGATCTCGGCGGAGGAGTGGGCGCCCCTGGCCGCCGGCGTGGCGCAGCGGGCGCGCCTGCTGAACCGGGTGCTGGGCGATCTCTATGGCGAGCAGTGCCTGTTGCACGAGCGGCTGCTGCCGCCGGAGCTGGTGTTCGGTCACAACAACTTTCTCTGGGCCTGCCAGGGGTTGCGCCCGCCGGGCGATACCTGGCTGCACGTCTATGCGGTGGATCTGGCCCGCGCGCCCGATGGCCGCTGGTGGGTGCTGGCCGATCGCACCCAGGCGCCCTCCGGTGCCGGCTATGCCCTGGAGAACCGCCACATCGTGGCGCGGGCCTTTCCCGACCTGCACCGCGACCTGCAGGTCCAGCCGCTCAACGGCTATTTCCAGGCCCTGCAACGCACCCTGAGCACCGGGCTGGACATCGGCGAGGAGGCGCCGCTGGCAGTGCTGCTGACGCCGGGGCGTTACAACGAGACCTACTTCGAGCACCTCTACCAGGCCCGCCAACTGGGCTTTCCGCTGGTGGAAGGCCAGGACCTCACGGTGCGCGATGCCTGCCTCTATCTCAAGACCCTGAGCGGGCTGAGACGGGTCCATGCGGTCTTCCGCCGGCTGGACGACGACTTCTGCGATCCGCTGGAGCTGCGCACCGATTCGGCGCTGGGCGTGCCCGGTCTGCTGGAAGCGGTACGCCAGGGCAACGTCATCATGGCCAATGCCCTGGGCAGCGGCCTGCTGGAATCGCCCGGTCTGCTGGGCTTCCTGCCCGGCGTCTGCCAGGCCCTGCTCGGCGAGACCCTGGCGCTGCCCTCCGTGGCCACCTGGTGGTGCGGCGAGACGCCGGTACGGGAAGCGGCCCTGGCACGCCTGGCGGAGCTGGTGATCAAGCCGGCCTATCCGGCCCAGGGCTTCGAGCCGGTGTTCGGCAAGGCGCTGGATACCGAGGGACTGGCCGAATTGCGCGCGCGCATCCTGGCCACGCCCCATGCCTATGTCGCCCAGGAGCGTATCCAGCTGTCCCAGGCGCCGGTCTGGCAGGGCGGCAGTCTGCAGTCGCGCGCCATCGGCATGCGCGTCTATGCGGTGGCCAGCGAAGACGGCTACTGGGTGATGCCCGGCGGCCTGACCCGGGTCGCCCACGAGGGCGCCGCGGTGGTGTCCATGCAGCGCGGCGGGTCGAGCAAGGACACCTGGGTGCTGGGTGGCAGCCGTGCCGCCGCCGAGGTGCCCGGGGCGCGGGTGCTGGGGGTGCGCGATCTGGTGCGCAAGGATCCCTTTCTGCCCTCGCGCACCGCCGAAAACCTGTTCTGGTACGGTCGCTACAGCGAACGTTGCGAGGATGCCGCGCGCCTTCTACGGATCGTCCTGAGTCGCTACCTGGACGCCGACGACGGCGGGCCGGCGGTGCAGTCGGCCATCGATCTGGCCATGGCCCTGGAGTTGCTGCCGGCGGGTGGCCGGCTGGCCGAGCAGTTGCACGCCGCCCTGGGGCCGGGGGACTTTCCCAGCGGCCTGGGCGCCAATTTGCAACGGCTGCACTGGGCCGCGGCCCAGGTCCGCGGACGGCTGTCGCCGGAGAACTGGCGCGCCATCCGCGAGGTGGAGCGCGAGGCCCATGGCCTGGGCCAGGTGGGCAGCGAGCCGGGCGAAGCGTTGCAGAGTCTCAACCGCCTGGTGATGGCGCTGGCGGCGGTGGCCGGCTTCACCTTCGACGACATGACCCACGACGAGAGCTGGCGCTTTCTGATGATCGGCCGGCGCATCGAACGGGTGCAATTCCTCGCCGGCAGCCTGGCGCACTTTCTCGAAGGGGGCGCCACCTGGGACGCGGCGGGCCTGGAATGGCTGCTGGAGCTGGGCAACAGCATCATCACCTATCGCTCCCGCTACCAGGCGGCGCCCCAGCTGATCCCGGTGCTGGACCTGCTGATGCTGCACGAGCACAACCCCTATTCGATCCGCTTCCAGCTGCATGCGCTGATCAACGCCGTGGAGCACCTGGAACGCTACTACGGCCTGCCACGCGACCCGGCGCTGCACGATGCCTACGACCGGCTGCGCCGCTTCGACCTCGCGACCCTGGAGAACACCCTGTTCGGCGACGCCGGCCGGATCGAGGTGCAGCAGGGCCTGGCGCGCCTGCTGCGACAGATCGCCGAGGCCAGCAGCCAGCTGTCCGAGCGGGTCATCTATCGCTGCTTCGCCCATGTCGATGCCGTCAGCCAGCGCACGGTGTCCATGTGATGAACCAGGTCCGCTATCGCATCCAGCACGACACCCACTATCGCTACGAGGCGCCGGTGTCGCTTTCCCAGCAGTTGCTGCACCTGCTGCCACGCGACTGCGCCTGGCAGCGTTGCCTGTCCCGGCAACTGGCGATCCTGCCGCAACCGACCCAGCGCCAGGACGCCTGGGACGCCTTTGGCAATCCGCTGACGCGGCTATCCTTCGAGCGCCCCCACGACGAACTCTATGTCGGCACCGAGCTGGAAGTGGAGGTGGACTCCCGCGCCGGCCTCAGGCTGGCGGATTCGCCCCCCTGGGAGCAAGTGCGCGACGGCTTGCGCTATCCCGCCGCCCGGGTCCCCCTGGACGTCCACCACTTCCGCTTCGAATCGCCGGCGGTGCCCCTGGACGGCATCTTCGCCCGCTTCGCCGAGGACTGCTTTCCACCGGGTCGGCCGCTGCTGCTGGGCTGTCGGGCGCTGATGGAAAAGATCCACCGCGAATTCCGCTTCGACGCCACCGCCACCCAGGTGGCGACGCCCCTGCGTGAGGTGCTGGAGCACCGCCATGGCGTCTGCCAGGACTTCGCCCACCTGATGCTGGCCTGCCTCCGCGCCCTGGGGCTAGTGGCGCGCTATGTCAGCGGCTATCTGCTGACCCGTCCACCACCCGGCAAGCCGCGGCTGATCGGCGCCGACGCTTCCCATGCCTGGGTCAGCGTGCATTGCCCGCGGCTGGGCTGGGTCGATTTCGATCCCACCAACGACGTCCTGCCGGACCTGGAACACATCACCCTGGCCTGGGGCCGCGACTTCACCGATGTCTCGCCACTGCGCGGGGTGATCCTCGGCGGTGGCCACCACGATCCGCTGGTGGAGGTGACGGTGACGCCGCTGTAGCGTGTTTGGCTTGGCAAGCATTCCAGCTATGAAACGCCTGGCTGCAGCACCGTCGCGTGGAAAACGGCGCAGCCTTTTTCACTGTGATTGCATGGCGAGGGGCGCCCTCACCCCAACCCTCTCCCAGGGGGAGAGGGGGTTGTCCGAGCAGGCGTTCAGCTCTATCAGTCTTGGCAGGATCGCGATCAACTGTCGCGCCCGCTTGTAGAAGCGACACTGACCGTGGCGATTTTCAAGAGAGCGCCATAGATGCGGCCGGCCTTCGCCTGGTTGTGGCAACAGGCGACTAGCGCTTGCGTCTCCGCTGATTTCTTATTGTCTATACAAGGTGGATGGCGTCTTTCCTAGTACTGAGCCTCCGTTGCATTGGTTTCGGCGTTAGGCTGGGGCCATAGTTATAGAGTGGCTCCACGTGCTTGACGATCGCTTGGCTCTGGATTAAATGTATATACATTAATCGGAGAGCCCTTATGTCCGCCGCTACCCAACCGCTGCTCTGGCGCCACGTCACCCTGTTCGACGGCCTGCAGACCTGGCCCACGCCCATGGCGGTACGGGTAGAAGCGGGCCGTATCGCTGGGCTCTGGCCGGAAGCCCACTTCCACACCGCGCTGGGCGAGGGAGCCGAGCTGGCCGGGGAGGGCGGGGTGCTGACGCCCGGCCTGGTGGATTGCCATACCCACCTGGTCCATGCCGGCCAGCGTGCGGGGGAATTCGAGCAGCGGCTGGAAGGGACGAGCTACGCGGAGATCGCCCGTGCCGGTGGTGGCATCCTCGGCACGGTGCGCGCGACGCGGGCAGCCAGCGAGGCCGAATTATTCGCCGTCGCCCGACCGCGCTTGCAGGCGCTGATCGACGAGGGCGTCACCACCGTGGAGATCAAGTCCGGCTACGGCCTGACGGTGGCCGACGAACTCAAGTTGTTGCGGGTCGCGCGGCAATTGGGCGAGGCGCTGCCGGTACGGGTGATCACCACGCTGCTGGGTGCCCATGCCGTGCCGCCGGAATTCCAGGGCGATGCCGAGGGCTACGTCGAGCTGGTCTGCCAGGCGATGATCCCGGCGGCGGTGGCCGAGGGGCTGGCCGATGCGGTGGACGTCTTCTGCGAAGGGATCGCCTTTTCGCCGGCCCAGTGCGAGCGGGTCTTCCAGGCGGCACGGGCGCACGGCCTGCCGATCAAGGCTCATGCCGAGCAGCTGTCCAACCTGGGCGGCAGCGCGCTGGCTGCGCGGCTGGGGGCCCTGTCGGCGGATCATGTGGAATACCTCGACGAAGCCGGGGTGCGCGCCCTGGCGGCCGCCGGCACCGTCGCCGTGCTGCTGCCCGGCGCCTTCCTGATGTTGAGCGAGACGCAACATCCACCCGTCGAACTGCTGCGTCGCCATGGGGTGCCCATGGCACTGGCCAGTGACGCCAATCCCGGAACCTCGCCGCTCTATCTGCCGACCCTGATCGCGCACCTGGGCTGCACCCTGTTTCGCCTCACGCCCCGCGAGGCCCTGGCCGGCATGACCGCCCACGCCGCCCAGGCCCTGGGGCGCCCGGAGCTGGGTCGTATCCAGGTGGGCGCCCTGGCGGATCTCTGCCTGTGGGACGTCGATCAGCCGGCGGAGCTGGCCTATGAGGTGCGTCCGGGTCGCTTGCGGCAGCGCGTCTTCGCTGGGGAGGTGCAGCGTGTTCGCTGATCGCCAGACCCTGGAGCTCTGGACCGGTCGTACCGATCCTGAAGCCGATGCCCTGCGCTGGCATCAGTGCATCCAGCCACTCGCCGCGGACAGCGCGCCCGGCGTGGCCCTGCTGGGCTTCGCCTGTGACGAGGGCGTGCGGCGCAACCAGGGGCGGGTGGGCGCTGCCGAGGGTCCTGTCGCCCTGCGGCGTGCCTTGGCCAATGTGGCCTGGCAGCGGCAGGGGCCTGCCTATGACGCCGGCGATGTCTGCTGTACTGACGGCGATCTGGAAGGCACCCAGGCGCGCCTGGCCGATGGCGTACGCCAGTTGCTCGACGCCGGCCATCTGCCCCTGGTGGTGGGAGGCGGTCACGAGGTGGCCTGGGCCAGCTGGTCGGGCCTGGCGCTGCACCTGGCCAGGACCGTACCCAAGCCACGCATCGGCATCGTCAATTTCGATGCCCACCTGGACCTGCGCGATCCGGCGTGGGGCGCCACCTCCGGTACGCCCTTCGCCCAGATCGCCGCTCACTGCGCCCGCCATGGCTGGTCCTTCCACTATGCCTGCCTGGGGCTGAGTCAGGCGGCCAATACCCGCACGCTGCTCAGGCGTGCCGCCGAGCTGGACGTGCTGATCCGCGAAGACCACGAGATTCGCGAGGGCAACCTGGAACGGATCGGCGCCGAGCTGGACGCCTTCGCCGCCAGCTGCGACGCCCTCTATCTCACCTTCGACCTGGATGTGCTGCCCGCAGGCGATGCACCCGGCGTCAGTGCCCCCGCCGCCCATGGCGTAAGCCTCTCACTGATGGAACCTCTGATCCGCCGGCTGAAGGCCAGCGGCAAGCTGCGCCTGGCCGACGTGGCCGAACTCAATCCCGCGCTCGATCAGGACGGCCGCACGGCCCGGGTCGCGGCGCGGCTGATCCATACCCTGGCACTGGACCTCTAGGGCCTGCCGCGAACAACAAGAGAGGAAGATTCCATGACCCGCTTTCGTGAAGGTGAGATCCGCGCCCCCCGCGGCACCCAGCTCAATGCCAGGAGCTGGCTGACCGAGGCGCCACTGCGCATGCTGATGAACAATCTCGATCCCGCGGTCGCGGAAAATCCCCAGGAGCTGGTGGTCTACGGTGGCATCGGCCGGGCGGCGCGCGATTGGGAAAGCTACGACCGCATCGTCGCCACTCTCAAGGAACTGGGCGACGACGAGACCCTGCTGGTGCAATCGGGCAAGCCGGTCGGGGTATTCAGGACCCACGCCGACGCCCCGCGGGTGCTGATCGCCAACTCCAACCTGGTACCGCACTGGGCCAGCTGGGAGCACTTCAACGAACTGGATGCCAAGGGCCTGGCCATGTACGGCCAGATGACCGCCGGCAGCTGGATCTACATCGGCAGCCAGGGCATCGTCCAGGGCACCTACGAGACCTTTGTCGAGGCCGGGCGTCAGCACTACCAGGGTGACCTGCGCGGCCGCTGGGTGCTCACCGCCGGTCTCGGCGGCATGGGCGGCGCCCAGCCGCTGGCCGCGACCCTGGCCGGCGCCTGTTCGCTGACCATCGAGTGCCAGCAGAGCCGCATCGACTTCCGCCTCAAGACCCGCTATGTGGACGAACAGGCCACTGACCTGGACGACGCCCTGGCGCGCATCGCTCGGCACACCGCCGCCGGGGACGCGGTCTCCGTGGCCCTGCTGGGCAACGCCGCCGAGATCCTGCCCGAACTGGTCCGCCGCGGCGTGCGTCCGGACCTGGTCACCGACCAGACCAGCGCCCACGATCCGCTCAACGGCTACCTGCCGGCTGGCTGGAGCTGGGAGCAATACCGCGATCGTGCCCAGACCGATCCGGCCGCAGTGGTGGCCGCGGCCAAGCAGTCGATGGCCGTGCACGTCCAGGCCATGTTGGCCTTCCAGCGCCAGGGTATTCCCACCTTCGACTACGGCAACAACATCCGTCAGATGGCCCAAGACGCCGGCGTCGCTGATGCCTTCGCCTTCCCGGGCTTCGTCCCGGCCTATATCCGCCCGCTGTTCTGCCGCGGCATCGGCCCCTTCCGCTGGGCCGCGCTGTCGGGCGATGCCGAGGACATCCAGCGCACCGACGCCAAGGTCAAGGAGCTGATCCCCGACGATGCCCACCTGCACCGCTGGCTGGACATGGCCCGCGAGCGCATCGCCTTCCAGGGCCTGCCGGCACGCATCTGCTGGGTCGGCCTGGGCCAGCGGGCCAGGCTGGGCCTGGCCTTCAACGAGATGGTGCGCAGCGGCGAACTCAAGGCGCCCATCGTCATCGGTCGCGACCACCTGGACAGCGGCTCGGTGGCCAGCCCCAACCGCGAAACCGAGGCCATGCAGGACGGCTCCGATGCCGTCTCCGACTGGCCGCTGCTCAATGCCCTGCTAAATACCGCCAGTGGCGCCACCTGGGTCTCGCTGCACCACGGTGGCGGGGTGGGGATGGGCTTCTCCCAGCACTCCGGCATGGTCATCGTCTGCGACGGCACCGACGCCGCCGCGGCCCGTATCGCCCGGGTCCTGCACAATGATCCGGCCACCGGGGTGATGCGTCACGCCGATGCCGGCTACGACATCGCCATCGACTGTGCCCGCGCCCAGGGCCTGAATCTGCCCATGATCGGCAAAGGAGTCTGATCGATGCACACCCTGACCCTGAAACCCGGCACCCTCGATCTTGCCCAGCTGCGCCAGGCCTATCAGCAGCCGCTGCGCGTCGAGCTGGATCCGGCAGCCTACCCGGCCATCGATGCCAGCGTGGCTTGCGTGGAAAACATCCTGGCCGAAGGCCGAACCGCCTATGGCATCAACACCGGCTTCGGCCTGCTGGCCTCGACGCGGATCGCGCCGGCGGATCTGGAAAAGCTGCAGCGCTCCCTGGTGCTGTCCCATGCCGCCGGGGTGGGCGAGGCGCTGGACGACGACCTGGTGCGGCTGATCATGCTGCTCAAGGTCAACAGCCTGGCCCGTGGCTTTTCCGCCATCCGCCGCCAGGTCATCGAAGCCCTGATTGCCCTGATCAATGCCGAGGTCTATCCGCACATTCCGCTCAAGGGCTCGGTGGGCGCCTCGGGGGACCTGGCGCCACTGGCGCACCTGTCCCTGGTGCTGATCGGCGAGAGCAAGGCGCGCTACCGGGGCCAGTGGCTGCCGGCCGGCGAGGCGCTGGCGGTGGCCGGTCTCGAACCCATAACCCTGGCCGCCAAGGAGGGCCTGGCGCTGCTCAATGGCACCCAGGTGTCCACCGCCTATGCCTTGCGCGGGCTGTTCGAAGGGGAAGACCTGTTCGCCGCGGCCACGGTCTGCGGCGGCTTGAGCGTCGAGGCCATGCTCGGCTCCCGGGCGCCCTTCGATGCGCGCATCCATGCCGCGCGGGGCCAGCGCGGCCAGATCGACGTGGCTGCGGCCTACCGCGAGCTGCTCACTGACAGCAGCGAGGTCTCCCGCTCCCATGCCAATTGCGACAAGGTCCAGGATCCCTATTCGCTGCGTTGCCAGCCCCAGGTGATGGGTGCCTGCTTGACCCAGTTGCGCCAGGCCGCCGAGGTCCTGGAGGTGGAAGCCAACGCCGTGTCCGACAACCCCCTGGTATTCGCCGAGGAGGGCGACGTCATCTCCGGTGGCAACTTCCACGCCGAGCCGGTGGCCATGGCCGCCGACAACCTGGCCCTGGCGCTGGCCGAGATCGGTGCCCTGTCGGAGCGGCGCACCTCGCTGATGATGGACCGGCACATGTCCCAGCTGCCACCCTTCCTGGTGGAGAACGGCGGGGTCAATTCCGGCTTCATGATCGCCCAGGTCACCGCCGCGGCCCTGGCTAGCGACAACAAGGCGCTGGCCCATCCGGCCAGCGTCGACAGCCTGCCCACCTCGGCCAACCAGGAAGACCACGTGTCCATGGCGCCCAATGCCGGCAAGCGACTGTGGGCCATGGCCGAGAATGTGCGTGGCATCCTCGCCATCGAGTGGCTGGGCGCCTGCCAGGGCCTGGACTTCCGTCACTGCCTGAAGAGTTCGGAGCGGCTGGAAAGGGCGCGCGCCCTCTTGCGCGAGCAGGTGCCCTACTACCAGGAGGACCGCTTCTTCGCCCCGGACATAGAAGCAGCCAGCGCTCTGCTGGCCAGCGGCTGCCTGAACGCGCTGGTCACGCCGCGGCTGCTGCCAAGTCTCTGAGACGGACGCGGTTTGGCAGCCAGAACGCCGGACCGCGCGTTATCATCGGCTTCCCATTTTCCGGCCTGGAGTTCGCGTGAGCAGCACGACACCCCCGCGCTACAAGGTGATCGAGGACTTCCTGCTCGAACGCATCCAGGGGGGTGCCTATCCGGTGCATCACCAGATCCCCACCGAGGAGCAGCTGGCGCGGGATTTCGCCGTCAGCCGCATGACCGCCAACAAGGCCATCACCCGCCTGGTGCAGCAGGGTTACCTGATGCGCCAGGCGGGGCTCGGCACCTTCGTCATCGAGCGCAAGGCCGAATCCTCGCTGCACGAGGTGATGAACATCGCCGCCGAGGTGCGCGCTCGCGGCCATGTGTATTCCAACGAGGTGCTGCGCAGCGAGGCCATCGCCGCCGATGACGAGGTGGCGCTGCGCCTGGGCCTGCGGATCGGCAGCCAGGTGTTTCACAGCATCCTGGTGCATCGCGAGAACGGCCTGCCCATCCAGCTGGAAGACCGCTACGTCAATCCGCGCTGGGTACCGCACTATCTGGAGAGCGACTTCAGCCGCCAGACCCCCAACGAGGTGCTGGTGGCCAGCTGTCCGATCAGCGATGTGGAGCACATCGTCGAGGCGGTACTAGCCAATGCCCAGACCGCTCGCTGGCTGGACATCGCCGAGGGAGCGGCCTGCCTGTCGATGATCCGCCGGACCTGGTCGGACGAGCACCTGGTCAGCTATGTGCGGCTGCTGCATCCGGGCGACAGGTACAAGCTGAGTTCGACGACCCGGCATCGTTGAAAGGCGTGGAGTGAGGAGGGGTGTTGGGCTTCGCTGCGCTCAGCCCAACCTACGAGACTGCCCCCTCTCCCTCTGGGAGAGGGTTGGGATGAGGGGACTCGGCATGGATGTTGGGCTTCGCTGTGCTCAGCCCAACCTACGAGGATATCGCCTGCTTCGAACCGCCCCCTCTCCCTTAGAAAGAGGGCTGGGGTGAGGGCAGCCCTTGCAGGTAGAGATCAGAACTTGTCCACCAGCGCCACGGCGTCCTGTTTGGCTTGGCCGCGCGAAGCCTGGTCGACCTCGGCACCGAACAGGGTCTTTTCCACCACCACGGTGTGCATCCGGTCGATGCCGACCATCTCGCACCAAGTGCGCAGATAGGATTCCTGGTGCTCCTGGCGATCCAGGGCCGCACCGCGGGCGGCGATCACCAGGGCCTGGCGGCCGCCGAGCAGGCCATTGAGGCCGCGCTCGTCGAAGGTGAACAGCAGGTCCTTCTGGCTGACCACGTCGAACAGTTGCTTGAGCTTGTAGGGGATGCCGAAATTCCAGCAGGGCACGCCGAACACCAGCACATCGGCCGCCTTGAAGCGCTGCGCCAGCGCCTTGGCGACCGTCCAGGCGTGCGCCTGCTCGGCGCTGAGGGACTCGCCCTGGATGCCGGCGTACTTGGCGTCGAGGATGGGACCGTCGAATTCCGGCAGGTCGCAATGCCAGGCATCGAGGGTATCCACCTCGGCGTCGGGATGTTTGCCTTGCCAGGCCTGGATGAAGGCGTTGGCGACGTCCAGCGAGGCGGAGCGATCCTGGCGGGGCGAACCTATCACGTGCAACAGGCGGGGCATGGGCAGATCCTCGAAGGATGGGGATTGCGATAACTATAATCCCGTCGACGGGGTGCGCCAGTCTGAAGCGAGGCGGGCCGATGGATGGTCTCGAAAGCGATTTTCGGCGTGACGATTGGTATTGGGCAGGCCCTCACCCCAGCCCTCTCCCAGGGGGAGAGGGGGTGGTTGGGTGCGAGTGGGAGGCCGCGTGCGCCATAGGGTGGACAAGGACGCAGCCTCGGTCAGGGCGGGGGCGACGGGGCGACTACGTAGGTTGGGCTGAGACAGCTCCACCGTCGAAGCCCGACAACCAACGTCGTGCCAGCCCCGTTGGGCTTCGCTGGTGCTCAACCCAACCTACGCGACCATCCTTCACTCGTAGGTTGGGCGAAGCCCGACAACTGTCCCATCCCCACCTCAGGCCGAACCGGCTTCCGTGCGCAGGGCCGAGCCGCGCAGGCCGAGCAGGGTGTCCAGCAGCAGGAACAGCAGCAGGCTGCCGCCGAGCACCGGCAGGCACAGGCCGAGCAGCACGGCCGTCGCCGGGACCAGCAGGCGCGGCAGGGGCGACAGCTGCCGCCAGAGGGCGACCAGGCCCGGTTGCCCCGGATCGCGAGTAGGACGACGGCGCCACCAGAGCAGATAGCCCCAGGCGGTCATGACCAGCAGGCCAAGGGCGATGGCCACCAGCACCAGCTGGTTGGCCAGACCGAACAGCACGCCCATATGGGCATCGATCCCCCAGCGGGTCAGCTTGGCCGGCAGCGAGTACTGGGCGAAGCGCACCTGGTCCACCACCTGGAGGCTGGTCGGATCGACGGCGACGGCGTCCACCTGGGTCGGCCAGCGGCGGTCGATCTCGCTGACCGTCCAGGCCTTGTCGGCGCTACGGGCCGGACGGATCTCCAGCTTGCCCGCGTCGATGCCGGCGGCGCGGGCGCTGGCCAGTACCCGATCGAAGGTGGCTGGATCCAGCGGCGGCGCCATGGTCATGTGCATGG
Organism: Pseudomonas sp. PLB05; assembly: GCF_021106615.1. Taxonomy (NCBI): domain Bacteria; kingdom Pseudomonadati; phylum Pseudomonadota; class Gammaproteobacteria; order Pseudomonadales; family Pseudomonadaceae; genus Pseudomonas; species Pseudomonas sp. PLB05. Next base: position 685,332 of record NZ_JAJOHO010000003.1, on the reverse strand, counting down.
CGCCATGGCCGTGGTGCTCAGCGTGCTCGTCGTGGGCCATGGCCGGTGCCGGCGCGCTGCCCAGGGCGGTCTTCACGCTGGGCGTGGACCAGCCATAGTGGGCGCGCAGCACGCCGATGTTGTCGCCGGCGAAGCGCGACCAGGTCAGGCCGGTGGCGGAGAGGAACAGCAGTCCGCCCAGCAGCCAGACGCCGGTGCTGGCGTGCAGACCGCGCAGCCCTCGGGCCGGGCGGCGTTGGCGGCGCCGCACCAGCCACAGCGTGAGACCGCCGAGGGCCGCGACCCACAGCCAGGAGGCGGCCAGCTCGCTGTAGAGGCGACCGGGTTCGCCCAGCAGCAGGCTGCGGTGGAACTGATCGATGGCGGTGCGCAGCGGCAGGATGCCGCTGGTGCCATAGACGGTCAGGTCGCCACGGATGGCGCCGGTGACCGGATCGACGAAGAGGGCGCGATGGGCCGATTCGCCCAGGGACGGATCGTTGAACATCACCCGGGTGGTGTCGCCCGCCGCAGGGGCGGGACGTACCGCGCCCAGGGTCAGGGCCGGACCGGCGACGGCCTGGGCGGCGCGGATCTGCTCGGCCAGTGGCAGGGCTTCGCCACGGCTGGGGGTGTGCAGGGCCTCGGCATAGAGGCGCGCTTCCAGTTGCGGCGTGAGGGCATAGAGCAGCCCGCTGGCGGCGGCCACCAGCAGGAAGGGACCGACGAACAGGCCGATGAGGAAATGCAGCCGCGCCAGCAGCTGCAGCAGCGGCCCCGGCGCCTTGGCGGCCGGAGCGGAGGGGTGCGAAGTCATAGCGTTCACCACGGAGCGACGCGCGACCAGCGAGGGGCCACGCGCGGGATTACGAAAAGAGAGGACAGCCGTCTTTCGTCGCCGAGGTGTCAGGGCGCCTGGGGATGGAGCGTGGAGCGTCGCGCGCGGGGTGGGGGCGGCAGCGCGCTCTGGTAGCGTCGGCAATGGGGATCGCCAGGACGCAGCAGCCATTGCAGGGCGACGGCCAGCAGGGTGGCGAGGAACAGGGTGGCGGCGAAGACGCAATCACCCGTGGGCGAGAGGGTCGTCACGCTGCCGCCCGGGAGGCCCGCGTGCATGCCGGCCATGTCATCACCCTGGACGGCCTGAGCGTGCAGACCGTGATGGTGCTCGTGCACCTGGCCGAGGGATGGCAGGACCGGCAGGGTGAGACGTGCCAGCATCTGACCATGGCCCAGGGCGCAGACGAGTCCGTTCAACAGGATGCAGGCGAGCAGTATCCAGGCGAGCGAAGCGCGCGGGAAACGGACGGTTTTCATGGCTGGGACTGTATCATCGTCGCGAGCGGCGCACAGCCCGGCCGGCGCGGCCCTGCGCCGAAATGTCGCGCCCCGCCTGCTGCCGAAGAGACCAAACACCGCCATGAGCCAAGCGCCTTCCATCAGCCTGGAACGGATCACCGCCGCGGATGACGAGACGCTGGGCTTCCTGCAGGCGAGCTATTGCGAGCTGTTCGGTAGCCGGATCGAGGCGACGACCCTGCCCCCGGATCTACAGGGCTTCGCCGACCACTATGGGGCAGGTCGCGGCTGCCTGCTGATCGCCCGGGGTGCCGCTGGAGAGCCCCTCGGCAGCATCGCCTACCGGCCCTACGACCGGCGCTTTCCGCAGCTGACCTATCCTGGCGAGCGGGCGGTGGAGGTGGTGCGGCTGTATGTGGCGCCGCAGCAGCGTCGCCAGGGCCTGGCGCGACGGCTGTTCGGGGCGCTGCTGGCCCAGGCGCGGCAGGAGGCGGTCGACCGCCTCTATCTGCACACCCACCCCTTCCTGCCCGGGGCCGAGGCTTTCTGGCTCGGCCAGGGCTTCCGGGTCGTCGAACGGGAGACGACCCTGCCCTGGCAGACCATCCATCTGGATCGACGGCTGGACAGCCCTCAGGCGTCCGCCGGCCCGCGACAGAGCAGATAGGTATCCATGATCCAGCCGTGTTCTTCGCGCGCGGCACTGCGCACCCGGTGGATCTCTTCAGCCATCTCCTGCAGTGGTCCGGCGATGAGGATCTCGTCCGCCGTGCCGACGTAGGCGCCCCAGTAGATGTGCAGGCCGGGCTCGTCCAGGCGGCGATAGGCTTCGTGGGAATCGAGCATCACCACCAGGCTGTCCAGGTGCGCGGGAAAGCGCTCCAGGCGCCGGCCGGGGGTGATCTCCAGGGCCTGGCCGATGCGATTGAGCGGCACCCGATGGCGCGCGGCCAGGGCCTGGACGCTGGAGATGCCGGGGATCACCTCATAGTCGAAGTTCAGCCGGCCGTCGCGCCGGATCGCCGCCAGGATGCGCAGGGTGCTGTCGTACAGCGCCGGATCGCCCCAGACCAGGAAGGCGCCGCATTCGTCGTCCGCCAGCTCGTGCTCGATCATCTGTTCCATCAACGCCTGCTTGGCAGCATTGAGGTCGTCCACCGCCTGGCGATAGTCGCCTTCGCGGCGGCGCTCGGGGATGGGCGCGGTGACGAAACGATAGTCCGCCTGGCGGATGTGCCGGGCGCAGATGGTCTCGCGCAGGTGGATCAGGCTGTCCTTTTCCGTGCCCTTGTCGAACAGGAAGAAGGTACTGGCGCGATTGAGGGCGGCGATGGCCTGGAGGGTGAGGTAGTCGGGATCGCCGGCGCCGATGCCGATGACCAGCAGGGTTTTCATGGGGTGGCCTCGATGGAAGGAGCAGCGCCCAGTGTAACCAGGGATGTCTCTTCGGTAGAGCCGTCCGTGAGCGTCATGCTAGGTTCGACCGGTTTGCCCGCTTACAGGCAGGGACGGAGGGATAGGGATGACGATGACGGCGACCTGGCGACGGATACCCCGCGGGGTCTGGATTCTGGGTGGCGTGAGCCTGTTCATGGACATCTCCTCGGAGATGATCCACAGCCTGTTGCCGCTGTTCCTGTCTACCGGCCTGGGCCTGAGCGTGCTCTATATCGGCATCCTCGAAGGGGTGGCCGAGGCGACCGCGCTCATCACCAAGATCTTTTCCGGCGTACTCAGCGACTACCTGGGCAAGCGCAAGGGCCTGGCGGTGCTGGGCTATGGCCTGGGCGCCCTGAGCAAGCCGCTGTTCGCCCTGGCCAGTGGTGCCGGCCTGGTGTTCGGTGCGCGCTTCCTGGATCGCATCGGCAAGGGTATCCGCGGGGCACCGCGCGACGCCCTGGTGGCCGACGTCACGCCGCCGGAGATCCGCGGTGCCGCCTATGGCCTGCGCCAGTCGCTGGATACCCTCGGTGCCTTTCTCGGCCCGCTGCTGGCGGTGGCGCTGATGCTGCTCTGGGCCAACGATTTCCGTGCGGTGTTCTGGGTGGCGGTGATCCCCGCCTTCATCGCCGTCGCCTTGCTGTATTTCGGCCTGGAGGAACCCAAGGCGGCCATCGTCCAGGCGCGCACCAATCCGCTCACCCGCAGCCAGCTGCGCAAATTGCCGGCAGCCTTCTGGCAAGTGGCGCTGCTCGGCGGCGTCTTCACCCTGGCGCGCTTCAGCGAGGCCTTCCTGGTGCTCAAGGCCGAGCAGGTGGGCGTGCCCCTGGCGCTGGTGCCGCTGGTGATGGTGGGCATGCACTGGTGTTCTCACTGTCGGCCTATCCACTGGGGGCGCTGTCCGACCGGGTCAGCCATCGCGCGCTGCTGGCCTGGGGCCTGGTGCTGCTGATCCTGGCCGACCTGGCCTTGGCCTTCAGCAGCGGATGGATCGGGCTGGCCCTGGGCATCCTGCTCTGGGACCTGCACATGGGCATGACCCAGGGCCTGCTCGCCGCCATGGTCGCCAAGACCGCGCCGGCCGAGTTGCGCGGCACCGCCTTTGGCCTGTTCAACCTGGTCAGTGGCATCGCCCTGTTGCTGGCCAGCACCATCGCCGGCGCGCTCTGGCACTTCCTCGGCTCCGCCGCCACCTTCCAGTTCGGTGCCCTGGCGGCGACGCTGACGCTGCTGGTGCTGGCGGCCTGCCGCCGCAGCGTGGCACCGCCGGCAGGCTAGTCGAACAGGGGCCGCAGATAGGGCGCCGTGGGGCTGGCGGGATCCTCCGCCACTGCCCGCGGCGTGCCACTGGCGACGATGCGGCCACCCGCCGTGCCGGCGCCGGGGCCGATGTCGATCAGCCAGTCGCTGCCGGCCACCACCTGCAGGTTGTGCTCCACCAGCACCACGGTATTGCCTTCGTCGACCAGGCCGTGCAGCTGGCGCATCAAGCGCTCCACGTCGGCCGGATGCAGGCCGGTAGTGGGCTCGTCCAGCACATAGAGGGTGGTACCGCGACTGGTGCGCTGCAGCTCGGTGGCCAGCTTGATGCGCTGGGCTTCGCCGCCGGAGAGTTCGGTGGCCGGCTGGCCCAGGCGCAGATAGCCCAGGCCGATGTCGGCCAGCACCCGCAGCGCTCGCGCCACCGGGGCTTCCTCGGCGAAGAAGGCCAGGGCCTCGTCCACCGTCAGGCCCAGGACCTCGGCGATGGTCTTGCCCTGCCAGCGCACCTCCAGGGTCTCGGGGTTGTAGCGCGCGCCCTGGCAGGTGGGGCAGGCGGCGTAGACGCTGGGCATGAACAGGAGCTCGACGCTGACGAAGCCCTCGCCTTCGCAGGTCGGACAGCGGCCCTTGGCGACATTGAAGGAGAAGCGCCCGGCATCGAAGCCGCGTTCCTGGGCCTCGGGGGTGGCGGCGAACAGCTTGCGCACCCCGTCGAACAACCCGGTGTAGGTCGCGAGGTTGGAGCGCGGTGTGCGGCCGATGGGCTTCTGGTCCACCGGTACCAGCCGGCGGATACCACCGAGGCCACCAACCACCTGGCCGGTGGTGGCGGGCAGGGCATCGCCGTCCAGTTCCGGGGCTTCGTCGCCGTCCTCGGCGGCGCGCTGGCCCAGTTCGGCGCCTACCAGTTCCAGCAGCGCCTGGCTGACCAGGCTGGACTTGCCCGAACCGGAGACGCCGGTCACCGCGGTCAGACAGCCCAGCGGAAAGGCGGCGTCCAGCCCCTTGAGATTGTTGCGGGTGACCCCGGCCAGCCGCAGCCAGCCCTGGGGTTCGCGGGGTGGTCGGGTCTCGCGTTGCGGCACGGCGAACAGGTAGCGCGCCGTCACCGACTCCGCGACCTCGGCCAGGCCCGCAGGGGGGCCGCTGTAGAGCACCCGGCCACCGCCTTCGCCGGCCGCGGGGCCGACATCCACCAGCCAGTCGGCGCGCTTCATGGTGGCCAGGTCGTGCTCCACCACGAACAGCGAATTGCCCTGGGCCTTGAGGCCGTCGAGGGCTTCCAGCAGCGACTCGCCATCGGCCGGGTGCAGGCCAGCGGAAGGCTCGTCCAGCACATAGACCACGCCGAACAGCTGGGACGCCAGCTGTGTGGCCAGCCGCAGGCGTTGCAATTCACCGGAGGAGAGGGTGGTGGTGCTGCGCTCCAAGGCCAGATAACCAAGGCCCAGGCGGGTGAGGGTCTGCAGCCGTTCCAGCAATTCGCTGGCCATGCGCTGGGCGGCCAGGCGTTTCTCCGGCGAGAGATCGGGGGTACGGCGCACGTCCGGGGCACTGGCGTGATCGCTGCCGCCGGCGGCCTTGCGCCGGGCGCGATCCTGCTTACCGGCCTTGGCGTCCAGCACGCGGGCATCCTTCGCCTCGTCAAAATCCCCCGCGGCCACCCGGCGCAGCAGCACGCTCAGGTCGTCCAGCGGCAGCCGCGACAACTCGCCGATGTCCAGGCCCGCGAAGGTCACCGAGAGCGCCGCCCGGGTCAGCCGCTTGCCATGGCACAGCGGGCAGGTCTGGCCGATCATGAAGCGCGCCGCGCGTTGCTTCATCTTGGCGCTCTGGGAATTGGCGAAGGTGTGCAGCACATGGCGCCGCGCTCCGGTGTAGGTGCCTTGATAGCTAGGCTCGGCCTTGCGTTTGAGCGCGGCGCGGGTCTGTTCGGGGGTGAGGCCGGCATAGACCGGGACGGTGGGCTGCTCCTCGGTGAAAAGGATCCAGTCGCGCTGCTTTTGTGGCAGGTCGCGCCAGGGGATGTCGACGTCATAGCCGAGGGTGACCAGGATATCGCGCAGATTCTGCCCGCCCCAGGCGGTGGGCCAGGCGGCGATGGCGCGCTGGCGGATGGTCAGCGACGGATCCGGCACCATGGAGGCTTCCGTGACCTCGTAGACCCGACCCAGGCCGTGGCACTCGGGACAGGCGCCCTGGGGCGTGTTGGGCGAGAAGTCCTCGGCATAGAGCATCGGCTGCTCGGCGGGGTAGCGGCCGGCGCGGGAGTAGAGCATCCGCACCAGGCTGGAGAGCCCGGTCACGCTGCCCATGGACGAGCGACTGTTGGGCTGGCCGCGCTGCTGCTGCAGGGCCACCGCCGGGGGCAGGCCTTCGATGGCCTCCACTTGGGGCACCCCCACCTGGTCGATCAGCCGTCGGGCATAGGGCGCCACCGATTCGAAGTAGCGGCGCTGGGCCTCGGCATAGAGGGTGCCGAAGGCCAGCGACGACTTGCCCGAGCCGGACACCCCGGTAAAGACCACCAGGGCATCGCGGGGGATATCCACGTCGACGTTCTTCAGATTGTGCTCGCGAGCACCGCGGACGGAGACGAAACCGGGACGGGGGGAGGAGGGCATGGGCGAAGTACAGCCTTGTTCAGGAACGTGCAGAATCGGACCTTGCGAGTTAGTAAGAGTCTCCGCTCAACTCGAATTTATGGTCCGGGAAAGCCTCGAATCGCTCCAGTCCGTCCCAATGGCTGACCACGATGGGAAACTCTCTAGGGTCCAGCAGGCCAATTTCCTCCAGACGATATGACATCTTGCCAAAGTTGCAGGCAGCACAGGTCACGACCAGATTATCCAGCTCGTTGGTACCGCCTGCGGAGTGGGGCACGACATGATCGTACTGAGCCCATAACGCCTGGAAGCCCGCATGCTGGGAGGCATTGGTCCTGCCCCAGCCGACGGCTTCGGGATACAGCGCGACCGCCTTCTTCCGAATTTCCGCGCGAATTACAGGTAGTCCACAGAAACGGCAATGAAAGCCGTCGCGGTCATGAAGGCTACGGATCTGGGCGTTAGTGGGCATCCTGGCTTGGACAGGCATCGTGATAGGTAAGGGCGGCAACTTGGTCACCGTCACGTAGGGGCTGGCTCGGCCCCAGATGGACTCCAGCCATTGCCGCGAAAGCTGACAATCAGCGAGCGTGAACAACCTTGCAGCATCCATTGCATAACCCGCGTGGTGTGCGGATACCGCAGCGTCTAGATAGCGTGCGACATCGAAGAGCGCAGGAATGGGCAGGCGAAAGCAGCGTTTCATGGTCACTACCCGCATCTCGCCCGACATCTAATCAAGGTGCCTTTCTGATTGAGCAATGACAGAGTACGAAGTATCACTGGGCCATGATTTCCCGATAACGTTTCGAGTATTCCTCATAAGACAACCCCTGACCTTGAAGAGCCTGGATCCGGGCCTCCTTGGACGAGGTGCTAGGCGCCGATACGGAAGAGGGTTCCTGATACTTGCGGACGAGCTCGCCGGCACCGCGAGGAAACAACTCGTTTGCAAGCTGGTTGATTTTGTTTTCGGCGTTGATGAACTTGTCCGGTCGGCCCGAGCCCCAGCGTGAGTCGTATATAGCCTGGCCAATTTGACGCCCATTCTGAAACACGCGGATATCCACGAACTTCATGTATAGCGCCAGATCCCAACCCCACGTTCCGGTATAGGTGGTGGAAAGGTCGCACTCGGCGGGATTCGAACCAGCAGGTAGTGGCCTGACCTTGAATCCTTTCTGTTGCAGGGCATCGACATAGGTCGTATTGAAGCCCGATCTGAGCCCTGCCGCAGGGATAGTACAGATCTCAGAAGAGCTTGCCCCAGACAGCTCGGCCGGGGCCACCTGCTGTTTTATGCTGCAGCCGCTAAGCAAAGCAGCCAAGAGAATGACCGTCCTTTTCACTGAAACCTCCTTGTAAAAATAGAAGTTTAAGTGCCGCATGGCATTGTCTGCCGCAGAAATTGGCAGGATGGGCAAAAGGAGGGGAAGAATGGTAGCGAGTGCCAAAGGTCTCGCTACCATTCTCTTGGCTCACTTACGGTACAAGGACCTCAAGTCGTGGTCCGAAAGTGGCCACGTGGAGCGCCTGTCTGGAGATTTAGCCCTTACCTGATCAGTCCTGCGCATGCTCCAGGGCATAGGCGCGGCAGTGGGCCAGGTAGCCCATCTCGTGGGCGCCTACCAGTTGCACCACGCTGCTCCACAGCCAGGAGGGCGCATCCAGGGTGCGGGTGCGATTGCGTTGCAGATCGCTCATCCACTCGACGCGGGTGGCCAGGTCCATCTGCCGGGCGTGGGCGCGGCCGACCACCCGGGCCAGGTAGGCCGCGGCGCTCATGGCCTCGCGGGCGCTGAGTTCGTCCAGCTCCAGCTTGAGATCCTGGGGCAGCAGTTCGCGGATGAAAAAGGAGTGATCCAGCAGGCGCACCGCCAGCATGCGATTGCCCAGTGCCGGGGAGAGCTGGCGTGCCCCTTCCACCACGCGCTTGCCGTTGTCCCGGGGCATGGTGGCGTGGGCCACCCGCGGGGCCGCTGCGGCCACCGCCTGCTTGACGTCGATCAGGCAGTAGTCCTGGTCGTCGCCGTCGTCCACGCCCAGCAACACGGCGTAGCGGCGCAGGCCCAGGGAGCTACAGCCCTTGACCCAGTAGGCGCTGTCGAGCAGCTCGACGCGGCTGCCGTGGCTGCGGCCCTTGAGCGAGGTCACCAGGGCGTGGATGCCCGGGGTCTCGCACAGCTCGGCGATGGCCTGGCGCTCGGCCTTGCTCAGCTGCCAGAAGTGCTTGCCCAGCGGCAGCTTGGGGCGGGTGTTTTCCATGCGTTCGCGGGCCAGGTGCTTCCAGGTGCGCTGCACCGCGCTGCGCATCCCGGCCTTGACCTGGGCCGGGCGCGGCACCTCGCGCTCGAGGTCGTCCTCGAAGGCTATCTCGTAGCCGCGCATCATCTCTTCGAGCATCCGCGCCGTGGTCACGCCCGGTAGGTCGGAGCCGCGTGCCGCCGTGGCCAGCGACAGCGCCAGGCGCACCAGGTCGTGGGCCGGATTGCCGACCACGGTCTGGTCCAGATCGCGGATATTGACGTCGGTGGTGCCATGCAGATCGCCCGTGGGGCCGAGGTTGCCGGCATGGCAGTCGCCGCAGATCCACACCGCCGGCCCATTGGGCAGGCTGCGACCGGGCTGGCTGTGCAGCCACTCGTAGAAGTGCACCGTACTGCCCCGCACATAGGCGTGGGCGGAACGGGCCATTTTCAGATTGCGCAGCTGGTTGAGGCGAGGCAGACGATCGACGGGACGCGGGGTTTTCATGCAGGGCGCAGGCCTTGGGGGAGACGTCTGTGTGACCGTTGCGCTAGGGGAATGTTTCAGTTTGTGTCAGCAGTCCACCGCTTGCCAGGGCCAGGCGGTGGGAGAGGTCGGGATCGCGTGGCGAAGACCGCAGGTCAGCGCTAGCAGCGAAACTGGCCGATCTGCCGATTCAGGTCATTGGCCAGGGCATCCAGGGAGACGGCGGTCTTGACCGTTTCGTCGATGGCCTCGCTGTTTTGCTGGGCCATCTGCGCCAGGCGCTCCACGGTACGGGCGACGTCATGGCTGGCGGCGGTCTGTTCGCGCAGGGACAGGGAGATCTGGTTGACCACCCGTACCACCTTGTCCGAGGAATTGTTGATGCTGACTACCGCCTCGCCGGCCTGATTGGCCAGATCGACCCCGCCGTTGACCTGGCGCACGCCCACCTCCATGTCGCTCATGGCCGCCTGGGTCGCCGCCTGGATCTTCTCGATCATGGCAGCGATCTCCTGGGTGGAGTTGGTGGTGCGTTGCGCCAGCTGGCGCACCTCGTCGGCCACCACGGCGAAGCCGCGCCCCTGTTCGCCAGCCCGCGCCGCCTCGATGGCGGCGTTGAGCGCCAGCAGGTTGGTCTGGTCGGCGATGCCCTTGATCACGCTGACGATGGACGACACCCGTTCCGAGTGCTCGCCCAATTCGCCGATGCGGGTGGCCGAGGACTGCACCGTGCCGGCGATGGATTTCATGCTGTCCACCGAGGCCTGGATGGTCTGGCCGCCGTCCTGGGCCAGGCGACCCGACTGGCTGGAGAGGTCGTGGGCTTCCCCAGCGTTGTCGGACACGTGGTTGATGCTCACGGTCAGCTGCTCCACGGTGGCCGCCATGCTGGAGGCGGCACTGGACTGCTCCTGGGCGGCGGTGGACAGCTGCTGAGAGTTGGCGGAGATGCTGTGGGAGGCGGCGACCAGTCGGTCGGTGCCCTGCTTGATCCCCTGGATCATGTCGCGCAGCCTGTCCTGCATCTGGCCGAAGGCGGTCAGCAGCTGACCCAGCTCGTCATGTCCGCCGGCAGGGATCGGCGAATCGAGTCGGCCGGCGGCGATGGCCCGGGCGATGGCGACGGTCTGGGCCAGTCGGCCCACGATGGTGCGCGACAGCGACCAGGCGATGCCCAGCGCCAGCAACGCGGCGAGGATGCCACCGCTGATCAGCATCAGCATGGCCTGCTGCTTGGCGTCGTCCATCGACTGGGTACGGCTGTCCAGTAGCCGATTCTCCCGGGTCTTGATCTGCCCCAGCAGTTCGCGCATCGCGTCCATCTTGCCCTTGTCCTGGGCAGTGGTGATGCGGGCGGTGAGAGTGTCCAGTGGCTGGGTACCGGCGTTGACCTGCCGGCGTAGCGCCAGGATCTGCTGCACGGACTCGTTGTTCCATTGCTGCTTGGCCTGACCCAGCTGGGCCAGACCGGCCTGCTGCTCGGGATTGTCGCGGGTGAGCTGGGTCAGGTCCTGCAACTGATCGGCGAACTGTTGTTCGCCTTTGTTCAGGGGTTCGAGAAACTCGTCCTTGCCGGTCAAGGCGAAGCCACGCATGCCGGTTTCCATGTTGACCAACGCCAGCAGGGCGGCATCGGAATCCTGCAGCACATGGTAGGAGTGGATGTTCTGCCGGACGGCCAGGTTGACTTGGGTGAAGCCATGACTGGCCGCCAGGATCAGCGCCAGGATGATGACCAGGATCGCGCCGAAGCCGAGTCTGAGTTTGTTCGAGATGGTCAGCTGTTGCAGCATGGGAAAACCTCAAGCGCTAGGTAGTCGACTCACGCCCAGGGGGGCAAGGTTAGGGGTTATGGCGAGCTAGCGGAGGGGAACGCGACTGATCCGTGTCTTGCGTTGACGGCGGGGGAAGCGTGACTCCTGGTAGTGCAGGTACCGCGGATGACTCCATTCGCGCCGCGCCAAGCCGGAATGCAGGCCGAAAAAGGCCGATATACACGCAAGAGTGGCAGGCTAGAGCCTCCGAGCCTGGTCTTTGAGCGGTCACTCCTGAAAAAGTTTTGTGTGACGCAATAAGCATTTTTGCGATTTGGAGAGGTGCCGGTGGACGGTCCGCCGCGAAGGACAGGCGCGAAGAAGGTGCCGTCAGCGTTCCAGGCGGGCCAGCCGGCGAGCCAGTTCGCCGGCTTCCGCCGCGCTGGCGACATTGGTGAACCCCAGCAGCAGCCCCTGGGCCTGGGGCGTTTCCAGATACCAGCGCGACAGGGCCTGGACCCCCAGGCCGTCGGCCCGGGCGGCCTCCGCCCAGCGGCGATCACCGCCCTGCGGCAGGCGCGCCAGCAGGTGCAGCCCGCCGGCCTGCAGGTCGATCCGCACCGCGTCACCCAGGCTGTTCGCCAGCGCCTCGGCCAGCCACTGGCGGCGCTGTCGGTAGAGACTGCGCATACGGTTGAGATGGCGGGCGAAATGCCCTTCTTCCAGAAAGCTCGCCACCGTGGCCTGCAGCAGCAGGGGCGCATGATTGTGCAGCCGGTCGGCGCTGCGACCGAAGGCGGCGACCTGCGCGGGCGGTACCACCAGGTAGGCGAGGCGCAGACCGGGAAACAGCACCTTGCTGAAGGTCCCGGTGTAGAGCACCCGACCGCCGTCATCCAGGCTCTTGAGCGCGGGCAGCGGCTTGCCTTGGTAGCGGTATTCGCTGTCGTAGTCGTCCTCGATGATCCAGGTGTTCTGCCGCATCGCCCAGTTCAGCAGTGCCAGCCGCCGAGGCAGGGCGAGGGACACGCCCAGCGGACTCTGGTGACTGGGGGTGACCAGGGCGCACCGGGCGGCCGGGGCCCGGGCGAGACCGGCGGCGACGTCCAGTCCCGCCGCGTCCACGGGCACCGGCACCAGATCCAGGCCGGCGTCCTGCAGCGCCTGGCGGGCGATGAAATAGCTGGGCTCCTCGAACCAGCAGGCGTCGCCAGGTGCCAGCAGCGTCTGGACGACCAGGTCCAGGCAGGCGCGATAGCCCGCGCAGACGAACACCTGCTCCGGACGACAGGCGATCCCGCGGGACAGGCCCAGGTAGGTGGCGATGGCGGCGCGCAGACCGGCGTGACCCCGGGCATCGGGATAGACCAGTCCTTCCAGGCCCTGGCTGCGCAACTGCCGCGCGGCGAGGCGCGTCCAGCCTTTGCGTGGAAAGGCGTCCAGCGCCGGCAGGCCCAGCTGCAGGGGCAGCGGCGCGCCACCGGCATGGATCGCCGCGGCGTCCGGTGAGGAGGGTACGGCCGGTGCTGGAGCGGCCGGGCAACGCCACTGGGGCGAGACGATGGTCCCGGCCGGACCGCGCGGCAGCAGAAAGCCTTCGGCGATCAGCTGCTGGTAGGCCATCTCCACCGTTCCCCGGGCCACGTTCAGCTCCGCCGCCAGGGCGCGCATCGCAGGCACCCGGTCACCGGGTCGCAGGCGCCCTTCGTCCAGCGCCTGGCGAAAGCGCTGATAGAGCTGCCGGTAAAGCGGCAGGGCGAGGCGACTGTCGAGGGCAGCGGTGAGGGTCATGGCCTGGTCGTTTGTATCTTTCTTGGCTCTATAGCCTAGGCCATCGGCTGCCTAAAGTGGGGTCATCTTTCCCGGAGACAGCCGTCATGCCCCTGACCTTCCAGCCTTTGTTGCCCGATCATCCGCTGTGCCTGGCCAGCCTGACGCTGATGCGGATATTGCGCCCGCATCTGGACGATGCCGAACGTTACCAGGCGCAACTCCAGCGCCAGGCGGCCCAGGGCTACCGGCTGCTGGCCGCCCTGGAGGAGGGCGAGGTGGTCGGCCTGGCCGGGTATCGCGAGCTGGAGAATCTGCTCTACGGCCGCTTCCTCTATGTCGATGATCTGGTCGTGCAGCCGGCCCGTCAGCGCGACGGCCTGGGTGGACGGCTGCTGGCGGCGGTCCGCAGCGAAGCCCTGGATCGCGGCTGCTCCCACCTGATCCTGGATACCGGTCTGCACATGCCGCTGGCCCAGCGCTTCTATTTCCGCCAGGGCCTGCTCGCCCGCGGCCTGCATTTCGCCGAGCGGCTGACGGGGGCGGTGACGCCATGAAGACCGCCCTCCATGTCAACGCCAGCCCACGTCCGGCCACCTCCCAGGGCTATCGGCTGGCCGGTGAACTCCGGGCCGCGCTGAGGCTGAGCTGGCCTCGCCTGGAAGTACTGGAGCGGGATCTGGCCGCCATGCCGCTGCCGCCGCTGAGCACCGACTATGCCGAGGCCCTGACCTGGCGCACGCCACCGCAGGCAGCGGTATTCACCCTGTCCGAAGCCCTCATTGGCGAACTGGAGGCCAGCGACCTGCTGCTGATCAATACGCCGCTGCACAACTTCACTCTGCCTGCGGCGCTCAAGCTATGGCTCGACTACGTGCTGCGCATCGGCCGCACCTTCGCGTTCACCGCGGAGGGCAAGCGCGGTCTGCTGGCCGACCGGCCGGTCTACCTGCTGGTCGGCTCGGGTGGTCATCACCGTGGCCCCCAGGCGCGGCAGCCGGACTTCCTCACCTCCTACCTGCGCCATGCCCTGGGCACGCTCGGGCTGTTCGACCTGCACTTCATCTATCTGGAAGGCCTGGTCGGCGACCCGGCTGATGTGGCCGACACCCTGGCGTCTGTCCGTGAACAACTCTCCCGCGAGGTGCCCTCCCGCGCTCTCGCCAACCCTGTGACCGCTACCCGGAGTAAACCATGAGCCAATTGCGACTGCCGTTTTCCACCCTTTCACCCGCCGCCTACCAGGGCCTGATCGCTACGGGCCAGGCCCTGGCGCAGAGTTCGCTGGGCCTGGAGCTAGTGGAGCTGATCTATCTGCGCATCTCCCAGATCAATGGCTGCGCCTTCTGCCTGGGCAAGCACGCCGAAACCCTGCGCGAGCAGGGCGTCAGCCAGGCCAAGCTGGATCGTCTGGCCGGCTGGCGCATCAGCAACCTCTTCGATGCCCGCGAGCGCGCCGCCCTGGAGTGGGCCGAGACCCTGACCGCCGTCGCCGAGAAGGGCGCCCCCGACGCGCTCTACGAACCGCTCAAGGCGCAGTTCAGCGACGCGGAAATCGCCGACCTGACCTTTGCCGTGGCGCTGATGAATGCCTTCAACCGGCTGGCAGTGGGGATGCGCCTCTAGGCGAAGGCAGGCCGCAGCGAAGGACGATTTCCGGACTTCGCTGCGCTCCCGGCAGGCAGGGCGCTCGGCAGTCGGAGCCAGTGACGGGCGCTCACCGGCCAGGCCGGGCCCGGGCTATACTGCGCCTTTCTACCCGACTACCCAGGTGCAGCATGGCTACCGATACCTCGAAGCTGGATCGAATCCTCGCCGAGACCCAGCGCGAGCGCGAACGCGGCTATCGTGACAAGGCGCTGAAGATGTATCCCCACGTCTGCGGTCGCTGCGCCCGGGAATTCGCCGGCAAGCGCCTGAGCGAACTGACCGTGCATCATCGTGACCACAACCACGACAACAATCCCCAGGACGGCTCCAACTGGGAATTGCTCTGCCTGTACTGCCACGACAACGAGCACAGCCGCTACACCGATCAGCAGTATTTCAGCGACAGCTCCCTGAGCACGCCCAAGGTGGCCCAGGCGACCCACAACCCCTTCGCCGGGCTGGCGGGACTGCTGAAAAAGGACTGAGCGCACGGCGATCCAGGCAGTCCTTCCTGCCTTAAGCCGATCTTAAGTCTCGCTCTCTAGCGTTGCAGTCTTTGGCCGATTGCCGACCTGGGAGCGAGAGGGGATGAGACGTTCGAGCGTTGCTAAACGGTTGGCCGCCGGGGCCTTGGCCGTGCTAGCTGCAGGCTGTCTGCCGGAGGCCTCCGCCGAGATGACCGTCATCCGCGGAGAGGGCGGTGCTGCCAGTGCCGACACCGCGTCGGTGTACTTCAACAGCGGTATCAACGACCGCTCGGTCAGCTCCCTGCTGGCTGCCTTGAGCGACATCGTCCTCAAGTACCCCGCCACCAAGAACGTCAATCTCTACCTCAACAGCCCTGGCGGCAGCATGGAGGCGGGCTATGTCGCCTACGAATTCATCCGCCACTATCCGCTGCACATCAATACCATCGACGCCGCCGCGACGGATTCATCCGCCACCATGATCTATTGCGCGGCCGAAGATCGTTATGCGGCGCCACTCGCCAGCTTTCTCCTGCATCCGGCCGCGGCGGCCATCGCCGTCAACGGCTACATGAAACCCGACCAGGCCAAGCAGGCATTCGAGGACGTCGAGCGCGAGAACCTCAAGTTCCGCGAGATCTACAAGGGCTGCCTCAAGCTGACCCCGGAGGAGCTCACCACCCTGTTGTCCTCCGAAAGCAACAGACGACGATTGGGCTACGACGCGGCCAAGGACATCGGTTTGATCACCCGGGCGCCGGACCGGTTGCCGCGTGGGACCGACCGGGCTACCTACCTCGTCAGCGACGGCGGAAGCCGGTGAGGGCAGGTTGACGCCCGGCCAGACCCGCAGTGCGGTCTACAAGCGCTCGTTCTTTCGTGATACCTTCGGGGTATGCATTGCCCCTCCCGCGACTGGCAACCCAGTCCCCCATAGCTCGCACCTCTCCCGTCCTTGCTCGCTGACGCAAGAACGTCTGCCGTCCTGTCGCGCCCGCGGCGTGGCGGCTGCCAACCCTGGAATTCACGCCTGATCTGGCGTCTGCCACTCGCTCGACGGGTCAGGCACAGGTGCGAGTTGTCCATGTTGAATACCCTCAAGACGCATTGGTTTTCCAATGTGAAGAACGATGTGCTGTCCGGATTGGTCGTCGCCCTGGCGCTGATCCCCGAAGCCATCGCCTTTTCCATCATCGCCGGACTCGATCCCAAGGTGGGGCTCTACGCCTCCTTCTGCATCGCCGTGGTGATCGCCTTCGTCGGCGGTCGCCCCGGGATGATCTCGGCGGCTACCGGCGCCATGGCGCTGCTGATGGTGACCCTGGTCAAGGAGCACGGCCTGCAATATCTGCTGGCCGCGACCCTGTTGACCGGGGTGCTGCAGATCGCCGCCGGCTATCTGCGCCTGGGTGCGCTGATGCGCTTCGTGTCCCGTTCCGTGGTGACGGGCTTCGTCAATGCCCTGGCGATCCTGATCTTTCTGGCCCAGTTGCCCGAGCTGACCCATGTCGGCTGGGAGGTCTACGCCATGACCGCCGCCGGACTGGGCATCATCTATCTGTTCCCGCTGCTGCCGGTGGTGGGCAGGCTGCTGCCCTCGCCGCTGGTGTGCATCCTGGTGCTGACGGCCGTCTCCCTCGTCCTGGGGCTGGACATCCGCACGGTGGGTGACATGGGACAGCTGCCCGATACCCTGCCAGTGCTGCTCTGGCCCCAGGTGCCGCTGACGCTCGACACCCTGCTGATCATCTTGCCTTACTCCCTGGCACTGGCCGTGGTGGGGCTGCTGGAGTCGCTGATGACGGCCACCATCGTCGATGACATCACCGACACGCCCAGCGACAAGAATCGCGAGTGCAAGGGGCAGGGGATCGCCAACATCGCCGCCGGCTTGCTGGGCGGCATGGCGGGCTGCGCCATGATCGGCCAGTCGGTGATCAACATGAAATCCGGCGGACGCACCCGGCTATCAACACTCTGCGCCGGCGTCTTCCTGCTGCTGATGGTGGTGTTTCTCGGTGACTGGCTCGCCCGGATCCCCATGGCGGCCTTGGTCGCGGTGATGATCATGGTCTCCATCGGCACCTTCAGCTGGGATTCGATCCGCAATTTGCGGCGGCATCCGCTCTCCACCAACCTGGTGATGGTGGCCACCGTGGTGGTCGTGGTCGCCACCCACAACCTGGCGCTCGGCGTGCTGGTCGGGGTGCTGCTGGCTGCGCTGTTCTTCGCCAACAAGGTGGGGCACCAACTGACGCTGACGTCCCGTCTGGAGGCGCCCGGCGTTCGCGTCTACGAGGTGCGTGGTCAGGTGTTCTTCTCGTCCACCGCGGCCTTCATCGAGGCCTTCGACTTCAAGGAGGTGCTGGACGAGGTACGGATCGATCTCAAGGCGGCCCAGTTCTGGGACATCACCGCCGTCGCCGCCCTGGACAAGGTCGTGCTCAGGTATCGCCGGGAAGGCGTGACCGTGCAGGTCCTCGATCTCGATCAGGCCAGCGCGACCCTGGTCGACCGCTTCGGCATCCACGACAAACCCGGGGCCAGCAGCCAACTGCTGGGCCACTGAGGAGTGGCGACACCATGAGCAAGATCATCGCCTGTATCGACGGCTCGCCCCTGGCGGGCAGTGTCTGCGATCACGGTGCCTGGCTGGCCCGGCGCCTGGCGCTGCCCCTCACCCTGCTGCATGTCCTGGAGCGCAGCCTCTATCCCACAGCCCCCGATGCCAGCGGCGCCATCGGTCTCGGTTCGCGCGAGCATCTGCTCGAAGAACTGGCGCGGCTGGACGAGCAGCGCGCGCGTCTGGCACGTGCCGATGGCGCGGCCCTGTTGGCTGGGGCCGTGGAGCGGTTGCAGGGCAGCGGGCTGGTCACGGCGCCTGCTACGCTCCAGCGGCACGACTACCTGGTGGATACCCTGCGCGAACTGGAGGCGGACCTGAGCCTGCTGGTGATCGGCAAGCGCGGCGAGCATACCGGTCGCCGCGGTATCGGTAGCCAGTTGGAAACCGTGGTGCGCACGCTGCACAAGCCCATCCTGGTGTGCGCCGCCGACTTCCGCGAACCCCGGCGCTTTCTGCTCGCCCATGACGGCAGCGAGGCCACCCATCGGGGACTGCTGGAGGTCGCCAGGAGCGGGTTGCTGGCAGGGCTGCAGGGCGAGGTCTTGCAGGTCGGTGAGTCCACGCCGGCGCGTGCGGCCGGATTGGAGGCCACTGCGGAGCTCCTGCGTACCGGCGGCAGCGAGGTGACGACCCAGCTCGTGGCAGGGCATCCGGCCGAGGTGATTCCCGAGCGGGTCCAGGCCTCTCGGGCCGACCTGCTGGTGATGGGCGCCTACCGTCATTCCGCCGCCCGACGCTTGCTGCTGGGCAGTCAGACGTCCCACCTGCTGCACCACACCGACATCACCACCCTGGTACTGCGTCCCTGAGAGAGCGGCCCTGGTCGCTACGGCGGCCAGGGCCTTCGCCTGTCAGGAGCCCGGCTGCAGGGCCTGTTCGATGAAGTCGATGAAGGCGCGAACCTTGCCGCTCAGCGCGGAACGTTCGGAAACGCAGGCATAGATGTCCATCGGCTCCGGCTGCGCGACGGTGGCGCCTTGGCTCTGGGCGTCGAACAGCGACACCAGTTGGCCCCGCTCGATCAGCGGCAGGGCGACGAAGTCCGCCAGGCGCGCGATGCCGCCCCCGTTCACGGCGAGCTGGGCGATCATGTCGATGTCGTCGCAGACGAAGCCAGGGCGGGTGGCCGCCTCGAAGGTCTGACCCGCGCGCACGAAGCGCCAGGGCAGATAGCGTCCGTCGGTGGGATAGCGAAACAGCAGGCAGGCGTGCTGCTGCAGCTCTTCCGGGGTGCGGGGTGTGCCGGCCTGTTCGAGATAGGCGGGCGCGGCGCAGAACACGAAGGCACGAGAAGCGATCCGGCGGGCGACCAGGCTGTCGCTCAGCTGCGCCCTGATCCTCAGGCTGACATCGATCTGTTCCAGGCGATGATCCAGGCGCCGGTCGCTGCCGATCAATTCGATGTCGATGCCCGGATAGGTACGCTTGAACGCCGGCAGCAGCGGCGCCAGCAGGTGGCGGCCAAAGGCGGCGGTGGTGGCTATCCGCAGCGGTCCCTGCGGCTCGCTGGCCAGGGTGGCCAGGTGGGCGGCGATCTCGACGTCCTGGGGGATGTGCCGGACTTTCTCGAAATAGCGGGCGCCGCTTTCGGTCATGGCGAGACGGCGCGTGGTCCGCGACAGCAGCCGTACGCCCAGATGTGCCTCCAAACGAGCGATGCTCTGGCTCACTGCGGCCGCGCTCAGGCCCTGCGCGCGAGCGGCGCCGGCGATGCTGCCGGCTTCCACGACCCTGATGTAGGTACTGATCAAGCCCAGGATGTCCATGGGGTCCCTGCCGAAGGATTCGTTGATTTCTGTTTATAGTGAACCAAGGCAGGGAAGGCTACCGGCAGAGACTCGCCCTTGTAAGCTTGGCCTCGATCCCTTGACCCGAGGCAACCCGATGAAGCCGATCAGTCCCGCTACTTCCATAAAGCCACGCTTTCCCAAGCGAGCGACGCCCTATGTCTTCGCCCTCTATATGTCGACCATCATGGCCCTGCTGATGTGCCTGGTGATCACCCTGGCGGAGTTCGGCTTCGACGTCGACTACTTCAGGAATGTGATGAATGCCTATCAGGTGGCCATGCCGTCCGCCTTCGTCTGCGTGTTGCTGGTACGGCCTCTGGTCGCCCGACTCGTCGCCCTGACCGTCCATGCCTGAGCGGTTTCAGGCGGCTTGTCGGTCACGGCCGGCCACCTGGGCTGCGCCTGGCCATTCCGCTCAGGACGGCGAGCCAGGCGACGCCCACGGCATAGTTGAGGCGCTGGTAGAGCCCGAAGCCTTGGCCGTCGGCGACCGCGCTCGCCATCATGCCCGCGGTGACCAGGGCCAGCAGAGTGCAGATCGCCGAGAAGACAGCCAGGCCGGGCGAGGCCAGCAACCGCTTGCCGAGCCACGCCCAGAGCGCGCTCGCCAGGGTCAGCGACAGGAACATCACCAGGCCGGCCAGGTTATGCAGCTGCTGGGAAACGGAGGGCTGCAGCGGGGCGCAGCCCTGGTCGCAGGGGAACAGCCCGGTGGCGAAGCTCGCCAGGCCGTGGAGCAGGATCAGGGCCGCGCTCAACCCGGCTAGGCGCGACGTGCGAAAACGTCTGGCCAGCCCCAGGGCGACCAGCACGAACAGCACCCCCAGAGGAACGTTGTTGAGCCAGGCGGAAAATCCCTGAGTGGGCGCATCGACAGCCCCCAGCCGACTCAGGGCATGATCGACATGGCTGTAACCGGGATACGCCAGGGCGGTCAGCCCTACGCCGATAGTCAACCAGAACGGAATCAACAGACCCGTGCCCAGCAGCAGCCGATCCATGCGGTTCCAGGCGAACGTCCTCGTCATCACCACTGCTGCTGCCTCCCTGGTGTCGTCTGGTCATGCTAGGAGGTGCTGGCGGGGGAGCGTTACGGATTTTTTTGCAAGGCAGCTTGCCCAGGCGTCATCCTGGGGCGCCCCGCTGCCAAGGATGATCGCTGATGACTAGACGCCTGCCCAGTACTACGGCGCTGGTGGCCCTGGAAGCGGCCGCCCGCCATCTCAGCTTCGCCAAGGCGGCGCAGGAGCTGTCGCTCAGCGAGGGCGCCATCAGCCGGCAGATCGCCAAGCTGGAGGCTGCACTGGGCGTCAGGCTGTTTCTGCGGATCGGCAATCGCGTCGAGCTTTCCGCTGCCGGAGCCCGCTATGCCGCGCACATGCGCACGGCCCTTGCCGACATCGAACGCCACACGCGGCAACTGGTCGCCCAGGCCCGCGGCACTACCGCGCTGGAGATCGGCGTCATTCCGACCCTGGCGGGTCGCTGGCTGATCCCGATGCTGGCGCGCTTCCAGGCGCGCCATCCGGACATCGAGGTCAATCTGCGCGAGCGGACGCAGCCCTTCGCCCTGGAAGACAGCGGACTGCACGCCGCGATCAACTATGACCATCCGGTCTGGCACGGTCTGCGGGTGCAGCCGTTGTTCGAGACGCAGCTGGTCGCGGTCTGTCATCCACGTCTGGCGGGCAATCCTCCGGCCAGCCTGCCGTTCCTGCACAAGCTGGAGAGTCCGCACAGCTGGGCCCGTTATGCCACGCTCACCGGGTTACCCCTGGGCGCCCAGGCGGTTGGTCCTACCTATGATCGCTACTCGCTGCTGATCGAGGCCGCCAAGGCCGGCTTCGGCATGGCCCTGGTACCTGAGCACTACATCGAGGAGGATCTGGCCGCCGGCCGACTCCAGGCGCCCTGGCCGGTCCTGCCGGAGCTGCGTGAACGCTATGTGCTGGTCACCCGTCCCACGACGGAAATCGATTCCGCGCTCGCAAGTTTCGAACGCTGGCTGCTGGAAGAGGCGAGGATGGGGTGAGGGAAGTCGTGGAGCCGTAGGTTGGGTTGAGACGGCTTCACCGTCGAAGCCCAACGGCCCAGCCTTCACCTGACTGACGTTGGGCTTCGCTGTGCTCAGCCCAACCTACCTTTTGTGCTGCGTTTTCCTTCCTCCTGGAAGTCCATCCCAGGCGCTCCCTCTCCCTTGGGGAGAGGACCGGAGTGAGGGGAAGGAGCGCCCGCCAGGATCACACCTTGAAGCGTGTCGTCATCTCCTGCAGGCGTACGCCGATGCGAGCCAGCTCCATGCTCGACGAGGCCGTCTCCTCGCTGGCGGCGGCGGTCTGGTCGGAGATGTCGCGGACGTTGGTGACGTTGCGGCTGATCTCTTCGCCGGCCGAACTCTGCTGCTCGGCCGCGCAGGCGATCTGTTCGTTCATCGACTCGATGTCTTTCACCGACTGGGTGATGCGCTTGAGCAGCTCGCCCGCCTCGCGGGACAGGCCGACGCTGCTGTCGGTCAACTGCACGTTATGGTCGAGCACCGTCGCCATGCGGTCGGTGCTCTGGTGCAGACCGGTGATGAGCTGGGCGATCTCGTCCGTCGAGGAGCGGGTACGCTGGGCCAGGCCGCGGACCTCGTCGGCGACCACTGCGAAGCCACGTCCCGCCTCGCCGGCACGGGCGGCTTCGATGGCGGCATTGAGCGCCAGCAGATTGGTCTGCTCGGCCACCGCCTTGATCACGTCGAGTACGCCGCCAATGCTGTCGGCGTGGCCACGGAGGGTGGCCATGGCCGCCTTGGTCGACGCCATTTCCCGGGCCAGCAGCTCGATCTGGTCGATTGCCTTGCTGACCGATTGATCGCCTTGCTGGGCCTGGCGACTGGCGTCCAGCGCGGACTTGGCCGCTTCGCCAGCATTGCGCGCCACCTCGTGGGTGGTGGCGGTCATTTCCTGCATGGCGGTGGCGATCTGGTCGGTCTCGACCTTTTGTGACTGCACCCCGGCGCTGGTCTGCTCGGTGACCGCCGACAACTGCTCGGCAGCGCTGGCTACCTGGACGACACCGTCACGCACCTCGCCAATGAGACGCCGCAGGTTGCCGGTCATGCGCTGCATGCTGGTCTGCAGGGCGCCCAGTTCATCCTTGCGGGTGACCTGCTGCTGATGGGTGAAGTCGCCGCTGGCGACCATTTCGGCCAGCGCCACGGTGTCCTGCAAGGGTTTGACGATGGAACGGGTGATCAGCCAGGCACAGGCCAGGCCCAGGGCGATGGCGATTGCCAGCCAGATCAACAGCAACTGGCGGGCATTAGCCACGTCGGCCGCGCGGAATTCCTGCTGGATGGCGGTGAGCTTGTCGGCGATGGAGAGCAGGGTGGTGATGGTGGTGGTGATGCCGCCCTGAGCCTGGTCCACCTGCGCCTGCGCCGCCACCAGTTGTTCGAGGCGCTGCCCGTAGCCGGAGATTTCACCGAGCAACTTTTGCACGGTCTCGGCCGGCAGAGTTGTGGCGCCGAGCGCCTTGGCCTGGGAGAGCGCGGCGTTGACGGAGTCGCGTGCTTTCTGTTCGCTGTCCTTGCCGGGTGCAGTGGCATAGCCACGGAAATCCACTCGCATCCGCTGCACGCCAATGAAGAGCGCCGCCAGCTGCTGGCGATCGGCGGGGCGACCGGTCTCGCCGTTCGCCGCTTCAGCCAGGGTGAGCAGATGGGTGTTGGCGGCCTCGGCCGCAGCGCTGGCGACCTTGCGGATGGCTTCCCGCTCGCGGGTGGCGGTGATCGTCTGATCGTAGAAGTCGCGATAACGCTTGAGGGTGTTGTTCGCCTCGTCGAGCAGGGTCTGATTAATCGGAGATTTGAAATGCGGAACGATGCCGTGCAACTGGGCTTCGGTCTTTTCCAGGGCGGCGAGCCACTTGGCCGCCTGGGCATCATCGGCCTTGGTGAGGTACACCAGGCGCTCGATGCGCATGTCACGGGCCACGGTGCTGTAACCGGCGATGTCGTTCATGCGTTCGCTGCGATCGCGCAAGGTATCGGTGGCCGACCAGCCGGTGTAGGCCACCAGCAGGATCATGCCGATGAGCAGAGCGAAGCCGAGGGCCAGCTTGGCCCTGACGGTGAGATTGCTTAATACATTCCAGCCATTTTGCTGCATTTGGACTACCTGGATAGCGGAGCTCTGGATGACGCCGGCCGCGGGGCCAGCGCCTTCTTGAGGGTTACGGCAGCCTCTGTTTCGTCAACTACCGGCAGGGCCGGTGGGCGCGAAGGGCGCTTGGCATCTTGTGCGAGTAACCACGGGTATTCCCCTAGGCGCCTTGGGCAAGACCTGACCTCGCCCTGCGGCCTGCAGGCGCGGACGGGCAATCAGGCGATTGCGGTCCCGCGCCGAGGAAAGCAGCGGATGAGGGGGTACAGCCACGACGGTGCTTAAGGTCTCCTTAATAGAGGCGCGATTGCTGGAAGGTTTAAAGCCAAGCGATAGGCTGCACAATTACCGGGATATGCGGCTTGTTCTGGTGGAGATCTCACATCGTATCTTATTGATTTTATTGATAAAACTTGCTGAATAGTTTGACTAAATACAAGGAAAAGTCGTCCTTTTTCACAGGTAAGGCGCCCTGAAACCTGATAAGACGCCTCCCTTCATGGCAATTACCAAGACGCTTGCCCTTGGCGACGACCTGGGTGGACTGGCTGCCGTAAGGCGTTCGGGACGCCGTCGTGGGCCCAAGCAAAAACGCCCCGACCTCATGGCCGGGGCGTTCCCTTACCTGGCTGACCTATTCGATCAGACCGCCGCGCTGCGTTCCTTGATGTCCTGGTGCAGGATGCGGTCGTTCTCGGAGTAGTCCACCGGGCAGTCGATGACGTGGACGCCAGGGGTGTCCAGGCAATGCTGCACCAGCGGGGCGAAGGCCGCCGCGCTGTCCACGCGATGGCCCTGAGCGCCGTAGCTTTCGGCGTAGCGGACGAAGTCCGGGTTGCCGTAGTCCAGGCCGAAGTCCTCGAAGCCCATCTGCGCCTGCTTCCAGCGGATCATGCCGTAGCCGTCGTCGCGAAGGATGATGACCACCAGGTTCATCTTCAGGCGCACCGCGGTTTCCAGTTCCTGGCTGTTCATCATGAAGCCGCCGTCGCCGCACACCGCCACGATGGGGGTGTTGGGATGGACCAGGCGTGCGGCCATGGCCGACGGCAGGCCGGCGCCCATGGTGGCCAGGGCGTTGTCCAGCAGCACCGTGTTGGGCATGTAGGCCTTGTAGTTGCGGGCGAACCAGATCTTGTAGATGCCGTTGTCCAGGGCGACGATGCCGTCGGACGGCAGCACGTTGCGCAGATCGGCCACCAGGCGCTGGGGGTAGACCGGGAAGCGGTCATCGGTGGCGCCTTCGGCGACGTGGGCCTCGTTGGCTTCGCGGATGGTCAGCAGGCGGTCGAAGTCCCAGGTGGGCTGGACCTCGATGCGCTCCTTGATCTCCCAGATGGCGTTGGCGATGTCGCCGACCACCTCGACCTGGGGGAAGTACACCGGATCGACTTCGGCGGAGCGGAAGTTGATGTGGATGACCTCGGTGCCGCCGCGGGTCATGAAGAACGGCGGCTTCTCGATCACATCGTGGCCGATGTTGACGATGAGGTCGGCGGACTCCAGGGCGCGGTGCACGAAGTCACCAGCGGAGAGGGCGGCGTTGCCCAGGAAGCGCGGATGGCGCTCGTCGACCACGCCCTTGCCCAGCTGGGTGGTGACGAAGGGGATGCCGGTCTTCTCGATCAGCTGACGCAGCACCCGCGCGGTCATCTTGCGGTTGGCGCCGGCGCCCAATACCAGCACCGGGCTGCGGGCGTTTTCCAGCTTGGAGACGGCGGCGGCGATGGCCTTGGCCTCGGCGACCGGACGACGACTCAGGCTCGGCGGTACCGGCAGGCTTTCGGTGTGCTCGTCGGCGATGTCTTCCGGCAGTTCCAGGTGCACGGAGCCGGGCTTTTCTTCCTCGGCGAGGCGGAAGGCCTCGCGGATGCGCGACGGGATGTTGTCGGCGGAGGCGAACTGGTGGGTGTACTTGGTGAGCGGCGCCATCATGCGGCACACGTCGAGAATCTGGAAACGACCCTGCTTGGATTTCTTGATCGGCTTCTGGCCGGTCAGCATCAGCATCGGCATGCCGCCCAGGTAGGCATAGGCGCCGGCGGTGACCAGGTTGGTGGCGCCTGGACCGAGGGTGGAGAGGCAGACACCGGTCTTGCCGGTGAAGCGGCCGTAGGTGGCGGCCATGAAGCCGGCGGACTGCTCGTGGCGAGTCAGGATCAGCTTGATCTGCGAGGAGCGACGCAGGGATTCCAGCAGGTCCAGGTTCTCTTCGCCGGGAATGCCGAAGATGTATTCCACACCCTCGTTTTCCAAGCAGCGAACGACCAGATCGGAGGCCTTCATCATGAGTGTTGTATTCCTTGTAGGGTGGATGGCGAGCGCCTGAAGCGCCTCCTCTATGAGGCGCGGCGGTCACTGTACTCAGGAACGGCGAAACATTTCAAAACAAGGAACCACCCAGTTTTACTTCTGTGACGAATGGCCGCAGCGGAAACGATTCAGGCGAGGCAGCGTTGTAGCGACGCCCTGGCGCGGCGCAGGTGCAGCCCGGCGAACAGCAGGCCCATGGCGGCGATCACCAAGGCCGGTTGCAGGTCGCCGGCAAAGTGACTGCTCACCGCGCCGAGCAAGGGACCGAGCAACTGGCCGCTGGCGAAGCTGGCGGTCAGTACCCCCGCGTTGCGTTGCGGCGTGGCCGGTGCCAGCTCGCGGCCGTATTGCATCACCAGCTGCATGCAGGCGAGGAAGGGGCCGCCACAGAGCAGCACCCCGAGGAACAGCGCCAGGCTGCCCGGCAAGAGGCAGAGCAGCACACCCGCCGCCTGCAGCCAGAGGGTGGCGATCAGCCACCGGCGGGTATCGGTGCCCGGGCGACGCAGGCTCACCAGTACCACGCCCAGGGCTGCCGCCAGGCCATAGCCGGGCCAGAAGAGGTCGGCCTGCCACTGGCCGTGGAAGCGGCTGGCGGCCATCTGCGAGAGGAATGTCGCCGGCAGGATGTAGCCGACGCCCACCAGGCCATAGGCCAGGATCAGGCGGTTGAAGGCGGGCGAGCGCTTGGTCGGCGCCGCGGCGGTGGTAGGCAGCGGGGTGGCGGGACCGCGCCGTGGCAGCAGCGGCAGCAGTGCCAGGGTGGCCACGCTGGCGAGCAGGCCGTAGCTCAGCCACAGCTGATTGGAATCGCCACCCAGGCGATTGCTGACCAGGGCCATCAGGCCGCTGATGAGGATGCCTACCCCGGGACCGGTAAAGACCAGGGCGCCGAGCCGCGGCCGTCCGGCTTCGGCGGCCAGGGGCTGGCTCAGACCGGTCACCATCACCAGCACCCAGGCACTGGCCAGGCCGGTGCCGAAGCGCAGCAGCGCCTGGGCGGCCAGGCCATCGGCCAGCAGGGAGGCCAGGGTCAGGCCGGCGCAGAGCCAGAGGCCTCCGACCAGGCGCGCATGGGTGCGACGGGCGAAGAGGGCGTCCAGGGCCCCGAGCAGATAGCCCAGGTAGTTGGCCGCGGCCAGCAGACTGGCGCCGGTGAGGTCGATCTGACCCTCGGCGATCAGGTGGGGCAGGGCGGGGGTCAGGGCGAAGCGGCCGATGCCCATGGCGGTGGCCAGGGCCAGCAGGCAGGCCAGCAGGCGGGTAGTGGCGGTCATCGAAAAGGCTCCGGTAACAGGTGGATGCTGACAGCCTAGGCCTTGAAGTTAATCAATAAAAACGAATAATAGAGAAATAGATGTTCAGCTAAAGAGAAAGGTATGGAATTCGCCGAATTACGCATCTTCCAGGCGGTGGCTGAGGAGGGCTCGCTGGTACGGGCCGCCGAGCGGCTCAACCGGGTGCCCTCCAATCTCTCCACGCGCCTGCGCCAGCTGGAAGACAAGCTGGGGGTGGAGCTGTTCCTACGCGAACGCCAGCGGCTGCACCTGACCGCCGCCGGCCACCGGCTGCTGGACTACGCCCATCGCCTGTTCGCCCTGGCCGACGAGGCACGCAGCGCGGTGCAGGGCGGGGAGCCGGCCGGCACCTTCGTCCTGGGTTCCATGTTCAGCACCGCAGCCATCCATCTGCCGGGACTGCTGGCGCGCTACCACCAGCGCTATCCCAAGGTGAATCTGCAGGTGCACAGCGGCCCAAGCGGCGAACTGGTGGAAGGCCTGCTGGCCGGTCGCCTGGACGCCGCCCTGGTGGACGGCCCGGCGCCCGATGCGGCGCTGGAGGGCCAGCCCTGGTTCGAGGAACGCCTGGTGCTGATCACCGGGCTGGAACTCGGCCCGGTGCGCTCACCGGCCGATGTAGCCGGGCGTCCGGTGTTCGGCTTTCGCGCCGGTTGCTCCTATAGACGCTACCTGGACACCTGGTACGCCGCGGCGGGGGTGCCCAGTGGACCGGTGATGGAGATCGAGTCCTACCACAGCATGCTGGCCTGCGTGATCACCGGTGGGGTGGCGCTGATGCCGGAGTCCATGCTCGACAGCCTGCCCGGCCGCGAGCGGGTGCAGCGTCACCCGATCCAGGCGCGCTTCGCCCAGGCCACCACCTGGCTGATGTGGCGCAAGGGCCGCGAGGGCGCCAATCTGCGCAGCTGGCTGGAGTTGCGCGAGAGCTTGCAGACCGATCGCGAAGCTGTTGCTTTGGTGTGATGATTGCCCGATTCTAGGCGGCGGACTCCTACCGTCTACCGAGGACGATCATGATAAGAATAGCCATCGTCGGTTTGGGCAAGATCGCCCGTGACCAGCACCTGCCGGCGCTCGCCGCCAATCCCGACTACGAGCTGGTCGCCGTAGCCAGCCGCAACGCCCAGCTCGACGGCGTCGCCCACTATGCCAGCCTGAGCGCCCTGCTCGAAGATGGCCCGGCCATCGACGCCGTATCGCTCTGCGCGCCAGCGGCGGTGCGTTACGAACAGGCGCGCGAGGCCCTGGCCGCTGGCAAGCACGTGATGTTGGAGAAGCCGCCGGGCGCGACCCTGAGCGAAGTGGACGCCCTGGCCCGCCAGGCCGAGGCAGCGGGGCTGTCGCTGTTCGCCACCTGGCATTCGCGCTATGCCCAGGGTGTGCAGCCAGCCCGCGAATGGCTGGAAGGCAAGCGCATCCAGGCGGTGCGGATCGAGTGGAAGGAAGACGTGCGCGTCTGGCATCCCGGTCAGGCCTGGATCTGGGAACCGGGCGGCATGGGCGTCTTCGATCCGGGCATCAATGCCCTGTCCATCGTCACCGCCCTCCTGCCGCGGCCGTTCTTTCTCAAGGAGGCGACGCTGCAGGTTCCCGGCAACTGCCAGACCCCGGTGGCCGCGCAACTGGCCTTCGTTGACAGCGCCGGCGTGCCCATCGCCGCCGACCTCGACTTCCTGCAGACCGGACCCCAGACCTGGGACATCCACGTCGACACCGATGCCGGTCGCCTGACCCTGAGCAAGGGCGGCAGCGAGCTGTACCTGGACGGCCAACTGACCCACCAGGGCCCCGACCGGGAATACGCCGGCCTCTATGCCCGCTTCGCCGAGCTGGTCGCCCAGAACCGCTCCGACGTGGACGTGGCCCCGCTGCGCCACGTGGCCGACGCCTTTCTCTATGGCCGGCGCGAGACGGTAGCGGAGTTTCACGAGTAGGGCCTCCCTCACCCCGGCCTTCTCCCCGGTGGAGAGGGGTGGCATGGTGGGCCCTGGTAGGTTGGGCTGAGCAAAGCGAAGCCCAACAGGTGGCTTGGCTGTTGGGCTTCGACGATGGAGCCGTCTCAGCCCAACCTACGGCTCGGTCTCCTATCCCAAGGGAGAAGGGGCGTCATGGTGGGCTCTTGTAGGTTGGGCTGAGCGCAGCGAAGCCCAACAGGGGGGCTTGGCTGTTGGGCCTCGACGATGGAGCCGTCTCAGCCCAACCTACGGCTCGGTCTCCCTCACTCCAGCCCTCTCCCGCGGGGAGAGGGGGCATCATGGTGGGCTTTTGTAGGTTGGGTTGAGCGAAGCGAAGCCCAAGAAGGGTGCCTGGCATGTTGGGCTTCGACGGTGGAGCCGTCTCAGCCCAACCTACGGCTCGGTAGCTTCCCTCGCCCCAGCCCTCTCCCCGAGGGAGAGGGGCGCTCAGCCCCGGCGTAGGGTGGAAAACGGCGCAACCTTTTCCACGCGGATTACCTCGACGCTCAAAGCCCTCACCGCCGCTCCAGCAACACCCCACTCTCCATGTGGTGCGTCCAGGGGAACTGGTCGAACAGGGCGCAGCGGGTAATGCGATGGGTGTCCTGCAGCTGGGCGATGTTCTCGGCCAGGGTTTCGGGATTGCAGGAGATATAGAGGATGCGTTCGAAGCGGCGGGTCAGTTCGCAGGTGTCCGGGTCCATGCCGGCGCGGGGCGGGTCGACGAAGACGGTGCCGAAGTCGTAGCTCTTGAGTTCCACGCCGGCCAGGCGGCGGAAGGGCCGGACCTCGTTGAGCGCCTGGGTCAGTTCCTCGGCGGAGAGGCGCACCAGGGTGACGTTGTCCACGCCATTGCTGGCCAGGTTGTGCAGGGCGGCGTTGACCGAGGTCTTGCTCACCTCGGTGGCCAGCACCTTACGCACCCGACTGGCCAGCGGCAGGGTGAAATTACCGTTGCCGCAATAGAGCTCCAGCAGATCGTCGTCACGCGCGCCCAGGGCGGTATGGGCCCAGGAGAGCATCTTGCCGTTGACCGTGCCATTGGGCTGGGTGAAGCCGCCTTCGGGTTGCAGATAGCGGTAGGTTTTCCCGGCCACCTCCAGTTCTTCGAGCACATGGTCGCGACCGATCACCAGGCGCTGGCCGCGGGAACGACCGATCAGGCTGACGCCGAGGTCGGCGGCCAGGCGCTCGGCGGCGGCTTGCCAGGCGGCGTCCAATGGCCGGTGGTAGGCCAGGGTGATCAGTGCATCGCCGGCCAGGGTGGTGAGGAATTCCACCTGGAACAGCTTGAACGACAGCGCCACGTCCGCCTGCCAGCCGGCCTTGAGGCGCGGCATCAGGTCATTGATGCGCTGGCTGGCGATGGGGAAGTCTTCGATGAGGATCGGCGTGTGCTTGTCGCCCGGAGCGAACATGGCGTAGTGACGTTCCTCGTTCTCCCGCCACAGGCGGAATTCGGCGCGCAGCCGGTAGTGCTGCAGCGGCGAGGCGAAGACCTCCGGCTCGGGGGCCTGGAAGGGCGCCAGCAGTTCGCACAGGCGGTTGGCCTTGGCGTCGAGTTGAGCCTGGTAGTCGGCGGGAGCGAAGGAAGGTTGGGACATGGTAGATCCGGGGCAGGGTGAGGCGGGGAGACCTCGGGGCCGGAGCCCCGAGGGGAGGGGTCAGGCGTTGAACCAGCCCAGCTTGATGACGAACAGGATCGACAGCACGATCAGCGCCGAATTCAGCTCGCGGGTGCGACCGGACAGCAGCTTGATGACGGTCCAGGCGATGAAGCCGAAGGCGATGCCGTTGGCGATGGAATAGGTCAGCGGCATGGCCAGGGCGGTGACCAGCACCGGGGCGGCGGTGGTCAGGTCGTCCCACTCGATCTCGGCCAGCCCCGAGGTCATCAGCACGGCGATGAAGAACAGCGCCGGGGCGGTGGCGAAGGCGGGCACGCTACCGGCCAGGGGGGCGAAGAACAGCGCCAGCAGGAACAGCACCGCGACCACCACGGCGGTAAGGCCGGTACGACCACCCGCGGAAACCCCCGCGGCGGATTCGATGTAGCTGGTGGTGGTGGAGGTGCCCAGCAGCGAGCCGAACATGGCGGCGGAGCTGTCGGCGATCAGGGCGCGGCCCATCTTCGGCAGGTGGCCGTCCTTGCCCATCAGGCCGGCGCGCTTGGCCACGCCGATCAGGGTGCCGGAGTTGTCGAACAGGTCGACGAACAGAAAGGCGAAGATGACGCTGATCAGGCCGACGTCCAGGGCGCCCCGGATATCCAGCTGCAGGAAGGTCGGTGCCAGCGACGGCGGCATGGAGACCAGCCCGCCGAAGGCACTGACGCCCAGGGCGATGGCGATCACGGTGACCACCAGGATGCCGATCAGCACCGCGCCGGTGACCTTGCGCGCTTCGAGCGCGACGATCAGGAAGAAGCCGAGGATGGCCAGCAGCGGACCCGGCTTGGACAGGTCGCCCAGGCCCACCAGGGTCGCCGGATTACCCACCACGATGCCGGCGGTCTGCAGGGCGATCAGCGCCAGGAACAGGCCGATGCCGGCGGCGATGCCCGAGCGCAGCGGGAGCGGGATGCTGTTGATGATCCATTCGCGGATGCGAAAGATCGACAGCAGGAAGAACATCAGCGCCGAGAGGAATACCGCGCCCAGGGCCACCTGCCAGGTATGGCCCAGGTGCAGGACCACGGTGTAGGTGAAGAAGGCGTTGAGGCCCATGCCCGGGGCGAGGGCGATGGGGTAGTTGGCGATGAGTCCCATGAGCGCCGAGCCGATGGCGGCGGCCAGGCAGGTGGCGACGAAGATCGCGCCCTTGTCCATGCCGGTGGCGCCGAGGATGCTCGGGTTGACGAACAGGATGTAGGCCATGGCCAGGAAGGTGGTGACCCCGGCCAGCAGTTCGGTGCGGACAGAGGTGTTGTGGGCCTTGAGTTGGAAGAGTCTTTCCAGCATGGGATGCCTCGTGCGCGCCGGTCTGATCGGAAAAAGGCGCGCATCATAACAGGTCGGTAAACACGGGTAAGACGCTAGGACCTACCCCCCAATCGGCATCGCGTCGAGCACTGTCCGGTTGGTCAACTTCCAGAGGTATGGCCGCTGACCGAATCGCCGGCATTGCGGGCCAGGCGGAAGGCATCCAGGGTGCTCAGGATGCCGAGCACGGCCACGATGCAAAAGGCTAGCCGAAAGTCTGCCAATTGCGGGTCGAAATGGCCGTGCCACTCCATCGAGGCGCGTAGCAACAGGGCGGCGATGGCCACGCCCAGGCCCATGGCCAGCTGGAAATTGGTGCTGAAGAGGGTGGAGGCATGCCCCAGGCGGTCCTTGGGGATGTCGGCGAAGGCCAGGGCATTGCTGGCGGTGAACTGCAGCGAGCGGAACACCCCGCTGAAGAACAGCAGGAGCAGGATCGCCGGCAAGGGCCAGTCCGGGGTGAGCAGGCCGCAAGCCAACAGGCTCAGGGCGCTGAGCAGGCCGTTGACGGTGAGGATGCGGCGCAGGCCAAAGCGGCGCATGGTGGCGGTGGTAAAGGGCTTGGCCGCCAGGTTGCCGGCAAACAGCGCCAGCAGGAGCAGCCCGGCCTGGAAGGCGTCCAGTCCGAAGGCCAGTTGGAACATCAGCGGCAGCAGGAAGGGCGCGGTGGCGATGGTGATGCGGAACAGCCCGCCGCCGAGGATGGCCGCGCGGTAGGTGGGGATGCGCAGTGTGCCAAAATCGATCAGCGGTCGTTCGATACGGGCCATGTGACGCACCGCCTTGGTGCCGAGGATCAGCCCTATGCCCATCCAGGCCAGGTTGCTACCCAGGCTGCCCTGATTCTGGCCGAGGCGCTCCACGCCCCACATGAAGGCCACACAGGCCCCGCCCAGCAGCAGGAAACCGCGCCAGTCCAGCGGATGCCGCTGGGTGGGGATGTCGGCCGGCACCAGGCGCCAGGCTAGCACCAGGGCGATCAAGCCCAATGGCAGGTTGAGGTAGAAGATCCAGCGCCAGTCGGCATAGGTAGTGATCAGGCCACCCAGGGGCGGACCGAGCACGGGCGCCACCAGGCCGGGCCAGGTAATGAGAGCGATGGCCCGCACCAGTTCGTGCTTCTCCGTCACCTGCAGCACCACCAGGCGGCCCACGGGGACCATGAGGGCGCCGCCGAGCCCCTGAAGGATGCGCGCGGCGATGAATTGCTCCAGGGACTGGGCTATCCCGCACAGCAGCGAGGCCAGGGTGAAGACGCCGATGGCCAGGGTAAAGACCGGTCGCGGACCGAAGCGCTCGGCGATCCAGCCGCTCACCGGGATACCCACGGCGATGGCCAGCAGATAGGCGCTGATGCCCAGGTTGAGGTCCACCGGATCACGGCCGAAGGACAGGGCCATCTGCGGCAGGGCCGTGGCGATCACGGTGGCGTCCAGGTTTTCCATGAAGAAGGTGAAGCTCACCAGGCCGGCGAGAATCTTCCAGCGTTCCATGAGTGCGCGCGTCCGGAAAAGAGGTGGGCTACTCTGCCTGAGGTGCTGCAAGGCTCGCCAGCCCTGGCTTACCGATAAAGGTCGAGGAATCGCCGGCACCTGCCAGCCAGACTGCCAGCGTCGAGATGAGACGGTTTCGCCAGCTGTCGTCGCCACCAGGGATTCGTTGCATGAAGGATGTGAACGATAGCCAAGGGTGGGGGCTGATCCTGCAGGACCGATCGGGACGAACGCTGGTAAGGCCAACGGTGCGTCCGCAGGTAGTCGTGGAGCTTTTCCGCTGAGCGCGGGGTCAAAACCTCGAACGCAGAGGAGAAACACCCCCATGATCAAGCAATCGCTGCTCTCCCTGGCTCTGGGTACCGTCGTCCTGGCAGGTGCCCTGCAGGTCCAGGCCGCGCCCGAGTCCATGACGCCGACCAAGCCGGCCGCCGACAAGGCGGCTTCGGAGCCCACCAACGCGCAGTACCAGAACAAGGTCAACAAGAAGGATGCCAATCAGAGCGACGAGGCTGTTACCCACGACCCTGATCATCCTACCTTTGAACTCGAAGAGGGTGGCCGGGCGCCACGCAAGTACATCCGCGATGAGTACGTGATCAAGGACTGGAAGAAGCACGGACTGGAACAGCCGGGCGAAGACAGCCAGTGGGTGAAGATCGGTTCCGACTACGTGCTGATCAAGCGCAGTAACGCGGTGATCGACAAGATCGTCAAAGCCAAGCAGTGAGCCATCGTGGCCGGGGCCGAATGATCGGCCCCGTAGTGTTCGGGGTGTCCAGGCAGCATCCTGAAACACCCTTTTCGGAGTCTCCCGCATGACCAGTGAAATCCGCATCGTCGCCATTCTGCAGGCCAAGCCTGGCCAGGCTGCGGCCGTCGAAAACGCGATGCGCGCCATCGTCGCTCCTTCCCGCGCCGAACCCGCCTGCCACTTCTATACCCCGCATCGCGATCCGAGCCATGAGGGGCGCTATGTCTTCATCGAGCGTTGGGCCAGTCGCGAAGCCCTCGCCGAGCACGAAGAAACCGCGCACTTCAAGCAACTGCTGAGCGATCTCGACGGCTTGCTCAGCGAGGCACCGCAGGTCATGATCCTGGAAGAATTGCCGCTGGCCTGAGTTCGGCGACATCCTGTTGTCACCTGCCTGAGTCACCCTGGCCTCTTTTCGCGGAGGCCTGGATGAGCACCTCGAGACGTCAAGCGCTGGGCCTGCTCGGCCTGGGTCTGAGCGCGCCCTGGTTCGCCGGTTGCAGCGCTCGCGAACCGCAAGCCGATCCTTTCACCCTGGGCGTTGCCAGTGGCGATCCTGCCGTCGATGGCTTCGTCATCTGGACACGGCTGGCACCGGACCCTTTGGCCGCAGATGGCCTGGGCGGTCTGCGCAGCCCGGTCGAGGTGCAGTGGGAGGTCGCCTTGGATCCGGGGCTGCGCCAGGTGGTGCAGCGCGGCATGGCCCAGGCGCGGCCTCAGGCGGCTTTCAGCCTGGCGATCACCCTGGTCGATCTGCTCCCGGGGCGCGCCTACTGGTATCGCTTCACCGCCCTGGGACATCGGAGTCGGATCGGCCAAGCCACCACCTTGCCGCCTTCGGCCAGTGCGCCGCAGCGTCTCAAGCTGGTGGCCGCCTCCTGTTCCCACTATGAGAAAGGCTTCTTCAGTGCCTACCGGCATATGGCCGACGAACAGCCGGATCTGGCGCTCTTCCTGGGCGACTACCTCTATGAAGGCAACGTACCCCTGCATCTGCCGACGGTACGCCGACACGGCCTGCCGGAGGCCCGGGACCTCGCCAGCTACCGGCGGCGCCATGCCCTGTATCGCACCGATCCCGATCTGCAGTACCTGCACGCCAAGGTCACCAGTGTCATCACCTGGGACGACCACGAGGTGCAGAATGACTATTCCGGTCCCTGGTCGGCGGATCCTCGGGTCAGCCTGGCCGCCTTCGCCGCGCGACGGCAGGCGGCCTACCAAGCCTTTCGCGAGCACGTACCCCTG
Organism: Pseudomonas sp. PLB05; assembly: GCF_021106615.1. Lineage (NCBI taxonomy): Bacteria > Pseudomonadati > Pseudomonadota > Gammaproteobacteria > Pseudomonadales > Pseudomonadaceae > Pseudomonas > Pseudomonas sp. PLB05. The sequence continues at coordinate 649,762 of NZ_JAJOHO010000003.1, read as the reverse complement.
CGCAGCTGGCGCACCCAGGGCACAGCGCTGCGCCTCTATGACCGGTGGCGCTTTGGCGACCTGGCCGAGATCCATCTGCTCGATGGTCGCCAGTACCGCAGCGAACCGGCCTGCGCCACGGCCAAGACCCACGGTGGTCATCTGGTCGCCCCGGACTGCCCGGGCTTGCGCGATACCGCGCGCAGCATGCTCGGGCAGGCCCAGGAGGGCTGGTTGCTGGATGGCTTTCGGCACAATGCCACCCGTTGGAATCTGGTCGCCCAGGATCTCTTGCTGGCACCCTTGCGCCAACGTCTGCCCAATGGCGATCCAGCGCGCTGGACCGATGGCTGGGATGGCTATCCGGCTACCCGCGAGCGGCTGCTCGCGGCCATGGCCGACAGTCGCCTGGCCAATCCGGTAACCCTGGGCGGCGATATCCATTCGTTCTGGGTCACGGATCTGCACCGCGACCCGGAAGACGAGCGGAGTCCGGTGGTGGCGAGTGAATTCGTCGGCACCTCCATCACCTCGGACGGCCCGGACTACGGACGTTTCCAGGCGCTGTTGCCGGAGAATCCCCAGGTGCGCTTCTTCGACAGTCGGCAGCGCGGCTATCTGGCCCTGGAACTGACGCGGGAGCGGCTGCAGGTGGACCTGCGCACCATCAGTGACCGAACCCGTCCGGATGCCGAGCGCAGCAACCGGGCGAGTTTCGTGGTGGAGGGGGGACGGCCAGGGGCCGTCCCTATCTAACGGCTCAGACGAACAGCGACAGCAGCATGATGAAGGCCAGGGCCACCACCGAGAGGATGGTTTCCATCATCGACCAGGTCTTGAAGGTCTCGGCCACGGTCATGTTGAAGTATTGCTTCACCAGCCAGAAGCCGGCGTCGTTGACGTGGGACAGGATCACCGAACCGGCGCCGGCGGCCAGCACCAGCAGTTCCTTGTTCACGCCGGGCACCAGCGCCACCACGGGGGCGACGATGCCGGCGCCGGTGATGGTCGCCACAGTGGCGGAACCGGTGGCCACGCGGATCACCGCCGCCACCAGCCAGGTCAGCAGGATCGGCGAGATCTGCGTCTGCACCGCCAGGTTGCCGATCACCTCACCCACGCCGCTGGCCACCAGCATCTGCTTGAAACCACCGCCGGCGCCGACGATCAGCACGATGGCCGCCACTGGCGCCAGGCTCTGGTCGAGCAGCTTGACGATCTTCTCGCGAGAGAAGCCGCAGGCGGTGCCGAAGCTGTAGAAGCTCAGCAGCAGGGCGGCGAGGAGGGCGGTGATGGGGTGGCCGATGAAGTCCATCCAGATGCGGAAGTGGTTGTCGGCGGCGAAGAAGATGTCGGCGAAGGCCTTGAGCAGCATCAGGATCACCGGCAGCAGCACGGTGAACACGGTGATGCCGAAGCCCGGCAGGTTGCGGTTGTCGGTTTCCTGGGCGATCTGGGCGACCAGCTCGGCGTTGGCCGAACCGGGGATGCGCTTGGAGATCCAGGCACCGAAGATGGGACCGGCGATCATGGCGGTGGGCAGGCCGACCAGCAGGCCATAGAAGATGGTCTTGCCGATGTCGGCACCGAACACCCCGACCGCCAGCAGCGGACCCGGGTGCGGCGGCACCAGGCCGTGCACGGCGGACAGGCCGGCCAGCAGCGGAATACCCAGTTTGACCAGCGACAACCCGGTACGGCGGGCGACGATGAACACCAGGGGCGCCAGCAGCACGAAGCCGATCTCGAAGAACAGCGGGATGCCCACCAGGAAGGCGGCGAACATCATCGCCCAGTGCACGCGCTTGATGCCGAAGGCGCGGATCAGCGTCTGGGCGATCTGGTCGGCGCCGCCGGAATCGGCCATCAGCTTGCCGAGCATGGTGCCCAGGCCGAGCAGGATGCCGACGAAGCCGAGCACGCCGCCGAAGCCGTCCTGGAAGGATTTCATGACCTTTTCCACCGGCATGCCGGAGGTCAGGCCGAGAAAGCCCGAGGCGATGGTCAGGGCGATGAAGGGATGGACCTTGAACTTGGTGATCAAGAGCACCAGGCCGATGATGGTGACCAGGGCGTCGAGCAGAAGGAAGCTGTTGTGGTCCATGCCGAACATGGCGCCTCTCCTATTGTTGTTGTGGGCGTTGTAAGAGCCTATTCAAAGTCTGCTGCGCGTCGGCCAAACTGCGTTGAAAATGGCTTCGGAATGCTCATTTACCCTTCGTAAACTCCGCTTCCTCAGCCCTTTTCGCCTTGTTTGTCTCTAGCTCGCGAGACTTTGAACAGATTCTAAGGGTTGGAATGGGTAGCGCTGTCTCGTCAGGCCGGTTGGGCCAGGCGCGCCGAGGTGGTCCACCAGGCCGACACCTGGGTGCCGATGGCGGCCAGCGGATCGCGGGCGTCCACTACCAGCGTAGCCGGTTCACCGTGGGGTGCTTCCAGGGCGGCGAACTGGCTGTCGATCAGGCTGGCGGGCATGAAGTGCCCTGGACGATTGGCGACGCGCTGGGCCGCGGTCTCGCGGGTCAGTTCGAGAAAGACGAAACCGAGACCGGGCACGGCCTGGCGCAGCTGGTCGCGATAGCGGCGCTTGAGCGCGGAACAGGTGAGTACGGGACGTTCGCCCGCGGCCACGGCAGCAGCCAGTTCCTCACCGAGGCGGGTCAGCCAGCCAACGCGATCTTCATCGTCGAGGGGAATGCCGGCGCTCATCTTGGTGATGTTGGCGGCGGGGTGGAAGGCATCGCCTTCGATCAGGCGGCCACCGTCCTGCTCGGCGATGGCCGCGCCGACGCTGCTCTTGCCGCAGCCTGCGACGCCCATGACCACCAGCGCGGGAATGGGAGTGTTCATCGTCACCTCCGGTCTGGAGACAGCGCTACCCCGGAAAATGAAAGAGGGAGCGGCTTCCAGTTCTTGTCGATCTTGTTAGGCCGAATGCCGACGTGTTCCTGAAGGACACGCCAGGCTTGTAGTGTCTGGTGAGACAGCGCTACCTTAGGCGCGTTCTCCGTCCTTGACAAGCCTGAAACCATAACAATGAATCGAACGGGTTCTCGTAGTTCCGGTCGGCCCACCCTCACCGAGGTGGCGCTGCAGGCCGGTGTTTCGCCCATCACGGCCTCGCGGGCCTTGCGTGGTGTCGCCAGCGTGGCGCCCGAGTTGGTCACCCGCGTGCAGGAAGCCGCCGCGCGTCTCGGCTATGTCACCAATCCGGCCGCCCGCGCCCTGGCCTCGGCCCAGGGGCACTCGGTGGTGGTGCTGGTCCCCTCGCTGTCCAACCATCTGTTCATCGAGCCGCTGGAGGCCATCCACGAGGTCCTGCGCCCCCGTGGCCTGGAGGTGCTGATCGGCAACTACCACTACGATCCCGAAGAGGAGGAGAAGCTGATCCGCAACTACCTGGCCTATCAGCCCCGGGGCCTGCTGCTGACCGGCTTCGACCGTACCGACGCCGCCCGTCAGCTTTTGGCGGCCAGTGGGGTACCGCGGGTGCATATGATGGAGCTGGATCCGGCTGGCGGGGTGCCCAGCGTGGGCTTTTCCCAGCATGCCGCCGGCGCTGCCGCGGCGCGGCATCTGCTGGCGGCGGGGCGCAAACGGCTGGGTTATGTCGCCGCCCAGCTCGACCCGCGGGCGCTGGCCCGGGGTGAAGGGTTTCGCCAGGTGTTGCGCGAGGCGGGTTGCTACGATCCGAGTCTGGACGTGCTGGATTCGCAGCCGTCGTCCGTGGGCCTGGGCGCCCAGCAGTTTCGCGAGCTGTTGGCCCGCCGGCCGGATGTCGACGGCCTGTTCTTCTGCAACGACGACCTTGCCCAGGGCGCGCTGTTCGAGGCCCAGCGGCTGGGAATCGCCATCCCGGAGCGGGTCTCGGTGCTGGGCTTCAACGACCTGCCCGGCTCGGCGCACACGGTGCCCCGATTGACCTCCATCCAGACCCCGCGCGCCGCGGTGGGGCGCCAGGCGGCGACCCTCCTGCTGGGCCTGCTCGACGGTCGCAGCCAACTGACCTGCGTGGACCTGGGGTTCGAGCTGGTGAGCCGGGAGAGTGTGTAGGGTCAGCGTCGAAGGCTCCTAGCGAGGCTTCGATCCGGCAACGTTGGGCTTCGCTACGCTCAGCGCCAACCTACGGCACCCGCGTAGGTTGGTTTGAGACAGCTCCATTGTCGAAGCCCAACAGGGGTCCGACGATGTTGGGCTTCGCTACGCTCAGCGCCAACCTACGGGGCCGAGCCACTTACGCTCCTACCGCTTCGTGCCGACCGTAGGAGCGGCCCATGGCCGCGATTCGCTAGCGCCCATCTACCGCAATGCCTTGGCCAGGATCCGTGACTGGCCCTGGAAATCCTGGCGTGCATAGAACGCCTGGGCATCTTCGTTGAATTCCATGACCTCCAGGCGCAATTCGTCGACGTCGTTGTCCCGGGCCCAGGCTTCCACGGCTTCCAGCAACCGTGCGCCTACGCCCAGCCGTCGGTGGTTGGCGGCCACCACCAGGGTGCCGATCCGGCAGAGGACCAAGGGCTGCAGAAAGGAAATCGAGCGGGTATCGGACAGTCGTGCAGTGACGAAGCCCACCAGTTCGCCCCTGGCCTCGCCGACGAACATCACCCCATCGTCCGGCTCCAGCTGGGCGGCCCAGTAGTCTTGGTCGCGCCAGCCGCCGGAGGGCGCGGCAAAGGTCGCCGGGGCCTGTCGGTGATGCTGCTCGGCGAGTTGTTCGGCCAGGCGGCAGATGGCGGCGAGGTCGGTGACGAAGGCGGGACGGATACGCAAGAGCGGTGCTCGCAAGAGGAGTCAACCCTCCACCTTACGCCGCACGGCGCAGGTCAGGAAGCCTCCGCCGCCAGCTGCTGGTACCAGTCGGCATAGGGCGTGTTCTTGGCCATCCGACGGTTGTAATCGGGTGCGCCATCGGTCCACCAGACCGGTCCGCGTTCACCCAAGGCATGCTTGGCGGCGTCCACCGCGGCGCGGGCGGTGCGCAGGGCCGCGTCGTCACCCTGGCGCTTGGCCACGCCCACCTGGCGACGGGCGTCCATCAGCTCATGGGTCAGGGCGTCGCGGCGGTCGGCGGGCAGGCTGGGATCGGTACAGCGCCAGAGCCGGCCCCTGACCACGAAATAACGACCGTCCGGAGTGGTGGGATAGCGCATGGCAGGGGCCCCTTGGTCAGTCGTCGATGTCGAGCAGGGCGCGGCAGTCCGGGTAGTTCGAGCAGGCCCAGAATTCCCGCCCCTGGTGGCGACCGCTGCGCGCACGGCGGCGGACCATGGACGCCTGGCACTCGGGGCACTCCGGCGCCAGCGCCTGGTTGGGCGCTACCTTTCGGTTGCGCGGCCGGCGCCCGCCGAACACGGCGTCGTGTACGGCACTGGCGGAATAGCGCGCCGCCGCCGGGATCTCCACCAGACGCAACTGGGCGGCCTCGCACACCGCGCGGACGAAGCGGTCGCGTTGCTGCCGATGACGCTGCAGGTGCGACCTGTCGTTGAGTTCGACCACCGCGTGTACGGCGAGGTCGTCGCGGCGGCAGATGGCGAAGTCGAAGTGCTTGCAGTTGATGCGATTCTGCGCGATCAGGTAGCGGCGGCGATCGCGCAGCGGCAAGGTCTGGACCACATCGGCGATGCGCACCTTGCCGAACACCCGGTAGTCGTCGCCCACGGCCTCGTCGAGCACGGCGAGAAAGGCCTGTTCGGCGGGGGTGAAGAGGGCTTCGACCTGGCGATAGGGAAAGGCGGCCTGGCGACGGCGTTGCCACCACCACGATGCCCCTAGGAACAGCAGTCCGGCCAGGACCAGCAGGGGCAGGTAACGCTCGTACATCGCGAACTCCAACAGCGGGGCGCCATGATAGTGAGTTCCGGCGCCGGACAGCAGCGCGGGCGACGAAGCGTCAGTCGCGCCGCGGTAGTTGCCGTTGCAGATCGTCCAGGCGCAGCAGGGTCACCGACTTCAGACAGCTCAGGTACTGCAGCTGCTGCATGGCGCCCTGGAAACCGCGGGTGGCGGTGGCGCAGCGGGGCGCCCGATCGTCTTGCCAGAGCTGTTGCAGTCGCTCGAAGGCGGGTCGTTGCGTGGGGGAGGTGGCAGCCAGCCGTCGGCTGTAGACGTCAGCCAGCCGGGCTTCGGCGGCGGCCAGATCCCCGGCGGCGCAGGCCGCCAACTGGGCCTCGCTGCCCTGGCGGTCGCAGTCGGCAGGCGGCTGTTCGGCGGCGAGCGCCAGGGTTGGAATGGTCAGGACGAGCAGCAGCGAGGACAGGCGAAAGGCGGACATGGAGGCAGCTATCTGGACGGCAGTCCCTTCAGACTGCCGCAAGTGGAGGGCGCTCACCAAGCGCCGCCGGTCTCCTGGGTCTCGCCCTGGGTGTCGCGGAAGTGGCGGATCTGCACCAGCAGCCAGTCGATCCAGCGCTGCACCGGGGCGTCCACCGGACCTTTGGGCAACACCAGGAAGTAGGCCTGGGTCGAGAGCTGGTTGAACCGATCCGGCAGGGGCCGCACCAGGGCACCACTGGCGAGCATCCGTTGGGCCAGCACGCAGCCGCCGAGGGCCACGCCCTTGCCGGCCGCCGCCTGTTGCAGGGCCATGCCGCTCAGAGAATAGCGTGGGCCGCGCAGGCTGTCGCCCAGGGGCACCTGCTGGCTGGCGAACCAGTCCTGCCAGGCGTTGAAACGGCTGCTGGGACGCCCCGAGCGCCAGCCGCCGGGCCATTCGGCATGCAGCAGCGGATAGTCCAGCAAGGCGGCGGGTTCTGCCAGCGGTGTCGGGATCAGCGCCGGGCTGCACACCGGAAAGATCCATTCGCGCAGCAGCAGGCGGGTCTCGCCGTCCTGCCAGTCGCCCCGGCCATAGCGGATCGCCGCCTGGGCACCGCCCTCGGTGCCCAGGGGCACGATGGCGGACGAGGCGTCGAGAAATACCTCGATGTCCGGATGCTGTCGCTGGAAGTCTTCCAGGCGCGGCAATAGCCACTCCTGGCCAAAGGTAGGCGGCGCGCTGACGGTCAGGACACTGCTCTTGACCCGTGCCCGCGCCACGGCGCGGGCGAGGCCGTCGAGGTGCGGCGCAATCTCGGCCGCGAGGGCGCGACCCTGGGCAGTAAGCCGCACCCCCTGGGGCAGGCGCTCGAACAGCGGTTGCCCCAGCTCGGCTTCGAGCAGGCGGATTTGTCGACTGATGGCGCCGGCGGTGACGTGCAGCTCGTCCGCGGCCCTGGCGAACTGTTGGTGCCGCGCGGCGGCGGCAAAGGCGCGCAGGGCGTTGAGGGGAAGGGGAGTGGTCACGCTGAGCCTTAGTTTTCCTGAGCCTGACACCTATTAAACATCGTTTGTCCGACCTGTTCAGCCAACGTCACCATTCAGGCTCACTTATTCGTGGAGCGACGCTCATGCGCAAGGAGCTGGATGCCACGGCCGTGCTGGTCATGCTGGCACTCTGCCTGGTCTGGGGCCTGCAGCAGACGGCCATCAAGGCCATCGCCGAACAGGTCGATCCGCTGCTGCAGATCGGCTGGCGTTCGCTGCTGGCGGCCGGGTTGCTCTACGGCCTGGCACGCTGGCGCGGCATCCGCTGCCTGGGGCACGACCGGACGCTGATTCCCGGACTGCTCGCCGGTTCGCTGTTCGCCCTGGAGTTCCTCTGCATGGCGGTGGGCCTGAAATACACCAGCGCCGCGCACATGGTGGTGTTCATCTACACGGCGCCGCTGTTCGCCGCCTGTGGCCTGCACTGGCTGGTGCCCGGCGAGCGGCTGTCGGGGCGTCAGTGGCTGGGCATGGTGCTGGCGGCCAGTGGTGTGGTCTGTGCCTTCCTGATTGGCAAGCCGAGCGGCGGCACCAGCTGGCAGGGCGATCTGATCGGCCTGGTCGGCGGCGCTGCCTGGGGCGCCACCACGGTGCTGATCCGCCGCAGCGCCCTGGCCGAGGCGCCGCCGCTGCGCACCCTGTTCTATCAACTCGGGGTGACTGGGGTGGTGCTCCTGGCGCTGGCCCTCCCGCTCGGCAAACACCTGGATCTGGCAGCACTCGACTCCCTGGCCTGGTCGAGTCTGGCGTTCCAGGTGTTCATCGTCGCCGGCATCAGTCTGCTGGGGTGGTTCGTGCTGCTCAGTCGCTATCGCGCCGCGCCTCTGGGCGTGCTGACCCTGCTGACGCCGCTGTTCGGGGTGCTGATGGGCGTCTGGCTGCTGGGCGAGACCCCAGGCCCTGGTTTTCTTGCAGGTGCCGCCCTGGTGCTCAGCGGTCTGCTGATCGTCAGCTATCCTTCCCGCTCGCGAGCTGCGTCCCGCTGACTCGCCTGGCCTTGAGAATCCGATGTCGTCCACCTCGCTGCATCCCTGGTTGCTGCGCCTCATCCCCCTGGTGTTCCTGGCCCTGTGGTCCGCCGGATTCGCCGTGTCCAAGGTGGGCCTGGCCTATGCACCACCCTTCACCCTGCTGGCGATGCGCTATGCCCTGGCCTTCAGCGTGCTACTGGTCGCCTTCCTCATCCTGCGCCCGCCACTGCCGCGTACGCGGCGGGAGTGGGCGAATCTGGCCGTGGTGGGCTTTCTGATCCAGGGCGTCTATTTCGGCATGAGCTATGGCGCCCTGGTGATGGGCGCCTCGGCCAACGTGGTGGCCATGGTCGCCTCGTTGCAACCCATCCTGGTGGCCCTGGGCGCACCGCTGCTGGTGGGCGAGCGGGTGGCGCCGCTGCAGTGGCTGGGGCTGGCCCTGGGACTGCTCGGCGCCATCGGGGTGATCCTAGCGCGGGCGAGCGTCGCCGTGGAGTCCGTGGCGGGCATCTTCCTGGCGGTGGGCGCGCTGCTGGGCATGACCAGCGCCGTACTCTATGAAAAGCGCCTGGGCGTGGCCCAGCATCCGGTCACCAACAACCTGGTGCAGTACAGCGTCGGTCTGCTGTGTTGCGCGCCCCTGGCGCTGCTGTTCGAGCACACGCCGGTGCACTGGGCGCCGGCCTTCATTGGCGCCCTGGCCTATCTGGTGCTGGCCAATTCGCTGCTGGCCATCAGCCTGCTGGTGTGGATGATCCGCGCTGGCGAGGCGGCACGGGTCAGTGCGCTGTTCTTCTGCGTACCGCCAGGCGCCGCTCTGAGCGCCTGGTTGCTGCTCGGCGAAACCTTGCCACCGCTGGCCTGGGTGGCCATGGTCATCGCCATCGGCGGGGTGCTGCTGGCGACCCGGGCGGGAAGCAAGGCGGCGCGCTGAGCCGCGCCGCCCGCCGTCAGGCCGTCTTCAGCCCCGCCAGCACCTTGTCCACCGTGAGCGGATAGTCGCGGATGCGCACCCCGCAGGCGTTGTAGACGGCGTTGGTGAGGGCGGCTCCTGCGCCACAGATGCCCAGTTCGCCGACGCCCTTGATCTTCAGCGGATTGGCCTTGTCGTCCACTTCCGGCAGGAAATGAGCTTCGATGGCGGGGATGTCCAGGTGACAGGGGTAGTGGTAGTCGGCCAGGTCATGGTTGACGAAGTGACCGTGACGGGTATCGATCACCCCGTCTTCGTGCAAGGCGCTGCCCACCCCCCAGATCATCCCGCCGAGCATCTGCGAATGGGCGGTCTTCTCGTTGAGGATGCGCCCCGCGGCGAACACCCCGAGCATGCGCCGCAGGCGGATCTCACCGGTGAGGGCGTGCACCCCCACCTCGGCGAAGAAGGCGCCGTAGCCCTGCTGGGAATAGTCCTTGAGCGTCTGCCCCGGCTTGATCTCGCCGATGGCCTGGAGATCATGCTCGCGCGCCAGTTCGGCGAGGTCGCGACTGCCGTTGTCGGCGATCAGCCGGCCGCCGACGAAACGGGCGCTGGCCGGATCCAGTCCCGCCGCTTGCGCCGCCTTCAGGCGTAGGTTCTCGCAGGCGACATAGACCGAGGAGCCGGAACTGGCCGCACCGAAGGAGCCGCCGGAGCCGGCCCCGGCCGGATCGTCGCTGTCGCCCAGCAGCACCTTGACCCGCTCCACCGGCAAGCCGAGGGACTCACCGGCGATCTGCGCCAGGATGGTGTAGGTCCCGGTGCCGATGTCGGTCATCGAGGTCTTGACCGTGGCCGTGCCATCGGCCTCCAGGCGCACGCCGGCCTGGGACGGCCTGAGCATGTTGGCGCGACTGGCCGCCGCCATGCCCATGCCGATCAGCCAGTCGCCATCACGCACCTGACCGGGCGTGGCATTGCGCCGGTTCCAGCCGAAGCGGCGGGCGCCGTCCTGCATGCACTCCACCAGCTTGCGGGAGGAGAAGGGGATGTGCTTTTCCGGGTCCTGGCTGGGTTCGTTGCGGATGCGCAGCTCGATGGGATCGAGCGCGAGCATGACCGCCAGCTCGTCCATGGCGCTTTCGCTGGCGAGCATGCCCACGGCTTCGCCGGGCGCGCGGCAGGAGCCGGACTCGGGCAGATCCAGCTCGACCATGCGGTGCGCCACCAGGCGGTCATCGCCGGCATAGAGGGTACGCGAGGACAGACCGGTGGGTTCGTAGTAGGTCAGACCACGAGCGGAATGGGACCAGCCCTCGTGGGCCATCGCCTGGATACGACCATCGCGGTCGGCACCCAGGCGGATGCGCTGCACCGTGGCCGAGCGGTGGTCGGTGATCTGGAACATCTGCTGGCGGGTGAGGGTGACCTTGACCGGCCGGCCGATTGCCCGGGCGGCCATGGCGCCGATCAGGGCGTCGGCATAGATCGGCAACTTGCCGCCGAAACCGCCACCGATATAGCGCGCCACGATGCGCACCTTGTCCTTGGGCAGCTGCAGGGTGTTGGCCACGCAACTCTGCGCCTGCTCGACGAACTGAGTGGAGCAATAGATCGTCACCCGGTCGCCGTCCCACTGGGCGAGGCTGGCGTGGGGCTCCATCTGCGCATGGATGTGGTAGGGCGTAGTGTAGCGCTGGTCGAGCTTGATCGGCGCCCGGGCGAAGGCGGCGTCGACATCGCCCGAGGCGGTGTCGGTGGGCTGATCGCCATCCGGTGGCTTCACCGCCTGCCCGAGGTTGGCGGCCAGATCGAAGACGCCCGGTTCGGCGGCGTAGTCGATCTCCACCAGGGTCGCCGCCAGGCGCGCCTCCTCGAAGGTCTCGGCCACCACGAAGGCCACGGGTTCGCCGAAATAGCGCACCTGGTCGCTGTCCAGATAGGGCTTGGGCCGGGTGAAGCGGCCGCTGTTGTCCGGCTCCCGGGCGGCCTGGCGCGGCGCGTTGCGATAGGTCAGGATGCTGAGCACGCCCGGCGCGCTTTCGGCGGCGGAGGTGTCCAGTCGAGCGATGCGGCCCTTGGCGATGGTGGCGCCGACGATGAAGCCATAGGCCACGCGATCATTGCGGAATTCGAAGCTGTAGGGCGCCTGGCCGGTGACCTTGAGCAGGCCGTCGACGCGATCGATGGGCTTGCCGATCAGGCCGCCGCGATTCTCATCGATCAGGTTGCGGCCAGCGGGTTCATTCATTTCCATGCTGCTGTCCTCAGGCCTGGTGGCGAGCGTCGGCCACCCCAGCGCGCAGGACGCGGCGGGTCAGCTCGAGTTTGAATTCGTTGTGGCCATAGCCACGGGCGCCGGCGAGCAGGGCATCGCCAACGGCGGCGAGATCACCGTCCGCCGCCTGGCCGGCAAAGGCTTGATCAGCCGCCGCTACCCGCCAGGGCTTGTGCGCCAGGCCGCCGAACGCCGCACGACCGCTGCGGATACGCGTGCCGTCCAGCTCGACGATGGCCGCCATGGACACCAGGGCAAAGGCATAGGAAGCGCGATCGCGCACCTTGCGATAGACCTGGATGCCGGGCGGTGGCGGCGGCAGGGTCACGGCGGTGATGAGTTCGCCGGGTTGCAGCACCGTCTCGATCTGCGGGGTGTCCCCGGGCAGGCGATGAAAGTCGGCGATAGGAATGCGCCGGGTGCGGCCAGTGGCTTCCCGGGTTTCCACCGTGGCGTCCAGCACCCGCATGGCCACCGCCATGTCGGAGGGGTGCACGGCGATGCACTGGTCGCTGGCGCCAAGCACCGCGTTCATCCGATTGAAGCCGCCCAGGGCCGCACAGCCACTGCCGGGCTGGCGTTTGTTGCAGGGCATGGCGGTGTTGTAGAAGTAGGAGCAGCGGGTGCGCTGCAGGAGATTGCCCCCGGTGGTGGCCTTGTTGCGCAACTGCGCCGAGGCACCGGCCAGCAAGGCGCGCGACAGCACCGGATAGCGCTCGCGCACCCGAGGGTCCGCGGCCAGGGTGGAATTGCGCACCAGGGTACCGATGCGCAAGCCGCCGCCCTCGGTGGCGCTGATCTGATCCAGCTGCAGGCGATTGATGTCCAGCACCTGGCTGGGAGTCTCGATCTCCAGCTTCATCAGATCCAGCAGATTGGTACCCCCGGCGATGAAGCGACTGCCCGCCTGGACGCCCTGGCGGCTGGCGTCGGCCTCGTTCTGGACACGCCGATAGTCGAAGACTCTCATGCCTGTCCCCCCGCCATCTGGATGGCCGCGACGATATTGGGATAGGCACTGCAGCGGCAGAGATTGCCGCTCATGCGCTCGCGGATCTCTTCCTCGCTCAGGCGCATGGGGCCATCGAGGCGCGCCGAGACGTGGCTGGGCATGCCGGCCTTGACCTCGTCGAGCAAGGCCACCGCCGAGCAGATCTGCCCCGGGGTGCAATAGCCGCACTGGAAACCGTCCTTGGCCAGGAAGGCGGCCTGCATGGGATGCAGCCGCTCGGCGTTGCCCAGGCCCTCGATGGTGGTGACGGCGTCGCCTTCATGCATGGCCGCCAGGCTCAGGCAGCTGTTGATGCGCTGGCCATTCACCAGCACGGTGCAGGCGCCACACTGCCCATGGTCGCAGCCCTTCTTGGTGCCGGTGAGGTGCAGGTTTTCGCGCAGGGCATCGAGCAGGGTGGTGCGGCTGTCGACCTTGAGCCGGCGCGCCTCGCCATTGATCTGCAGGGTCAGGGGCAGCAGCCGCGGCAGGCGGGCGGCGATGGCCTGGGGTGTCAGGGGCGCGCCACCGCTGGCCTGGGCAAAGGTGTAGCCGGGAATGGCGCTGGTCGCCACCAGCACCGCGGAAGTGCCGAGGAACTGGCGCCGGGACAGGCGCCAGGGTGCATCGGAGTCGGAAGCCATGGTCGGATTCTCATCGTTGGAGGCGCATCACGGGAGTTCTGATGACTGCCCCTTTGCCGACGGGGTTCAGGCCACTGGGCCGCTGGTGGCAGGAGCCGCCATACCGGATGTGTCCTGCCCATGCCCAAGGGCTCTGGATCAGTACTCCCAACGCTTCGCTGAGCAGGCTTCAACGTCACGTTGAATACCGCTGGGCAGGGGTGCTGAACCGCTTCCGGTCGGCAACAGTCCCTTACCTGAGGTGGCCTTTCGCTGCCACCACCTATTCCGACCACGGGGGCATCTGCACCCCGCGGCTTTAACCGTGAGGTCCGCCATGAACGCCACCCCCGCGCGCCAGGTTCAGCCCCTGGCCGAACCCGAGTCCCATACCATCGCCCTGACTCTCAACGGCAAGCAGCTGCAACTGGCCGTGGAGCCCTGGACCACCTTGCTCGATCTCCTGCGCGACCACCTCGACCTGACCGGCACCAAGAAGGGTTGCGATCATGGTCAGTGCGGCGCCTGCACCGTGCTGGTCAATGGCACCCGCATCAACAGCTGTCTGGCCCTGGCGGTCATGCAGGACGGCGCCGAGGTCACCACCGTCGAGGGCCTGGCCCAGGGCGACCAGCTGCACCCCATGCAGGCCGCCTTCGTCGCCGAAGATGCCTTCCAGTGCGGCTATTGCACCCCGGGGCAGATCTGCTCGGCGATCGGCATGCTCAAGGAGGGCCACGCCCACAGCGAGGCCGAGGTGGCCGAGCAGATGAGCGGCAACCTCTGCCGCTGCGGGGCCTATCGGAACATCCGCGCCGCCATCGAGCGGGCGCGTCCGGATTGCCAGCAAGGGGAGGGCCGCGAATGAACCGCTTCGGTTATGCCAAGCCCAACGCCGTGCCCGATGCCATCCGCCAGCATGGGCCCCAGACCCACTTCATCGCCGGCGGCACCAATCTGTTGGACCTGATGAAGGAAAACGTCGAGCGTCCCGAGCAACTGATCGACGTCAACGGCCTGCCCCTGCGCGAGGTCGAGACCACCCCCGAAGGCGGTCTGCGCATCGGCGCCCTGGTCAAGAATGCCGAGGTGGCCTACCACCCCGAGGTGCAACGCCGCTATCCGCTGCTGGCCAAGGCCATCCTCGCTGGCGCCTCGCCGCAGTTGCGTAACATGGCGTCTACCGGTGGCAACCTCTTGCAGCGCACCCGCTGCTACTACTTCTATGACGTGGGCACCCCCTGCAACAAGCGCGAGCCGGGCTCTGGCTGTGGTGCTCGCGAGGGGCAGAATCGCATCCATGCCATCCTGGGCCACAGCGAGCAGTGCATCGCCACTCACCCCTCGGACATGTGCGTGGCCCTGGCCGCCCTACAGGCCAAGGTCGAGGTAAGCGGGCCCCAGGGGGATCGCGTCATCGACTTCGCCGATTTCCACCGCCTGCCCGGCGACACCCCGGAGCGCGACACCAATCTCGCCGCCGACGAACTCATCACCGCCGTGACCCTGCCGGCGGAAAGCCTGGCGGCCCACAGCGCCTACCTGAAGATCCGCGACCGCGCCTCCTATGCCTTCGCCCTGGTCTCGGTGGCGGCAGCCCTGGAACTGGATGGCGAGCGCATCAAGCAGGTGCGTGTCGCCCTGGGTGGCGTGGCCCATAAGCCCTGGCGCCTGCCGGAGGCCGAGCAGGCGCTGGTTGGCCAGGTCGCGGACAAGGCAGCCTTCGGTCAACTGGCTGATCGCCTGCTGCAAGGCGCCCAGGGCTTCGCCCACAACAGCTTCAAGATCGAACTGGCCCGGCGCGCCATCGTCCGTGCCCTTACCGAAGCCGCCGGAGGTACCCTGCAATGACCTTCGTCCATCTGCAAAAAGCCGTTCCCCGCGTCGACGGTCCGCTCAAGGTCACCGGCCAGGCCCTCTACGCCGGCGAATTCAGCGTGCCGGATCTGGCCTTTGGTTTCGTGGTCAACGCCACCATCACCAAGGGTCGCCTGCTCGGCCTGGACGTCAGCGAAGCCCTGGCCCAGCCCGGTGTCATCGAGGTGCTCAGCCACCTCAATCGACCCAAGATGGCCAGCTATGACGAGAGCTATACCGACATGGACGCGGCCGATGGCAAGCCCTTTCGGCCGTTGTACAACGATCGCATTCTCTACAGTGGCCAGCCCATCGCCCTGGTCGTCGCCGAGACCTTCGAGGCCGCACGTCACGCCGCCGCGCTGATTCGCGCCCAATACAGCGAAGAGGAGCACGCCACCGACCTGGCCCAGGCCCGCGACCAGGCCCACGAAGCGCCTATGGAGTTGCCGGAGAATCGGGGTAACGCCCCGGCAGCCTGGGCCGCGGCGCCTACCCGTATCGAAGCCGAATACCACTCCGCGGCGGAATTCCACAATCCCATGGAGATGCACGCCTCGACGGTCATCTACCACAAGGACGGCAAGCTGACGGTGCACGACAAGACCCAGGGCGTGCAGAACAGCGCCCAGTTCGTCAGCAGCATCTTCGGGCTGGGCGAAGGCGACGTGAAGGTCATCTCGCCCTTCGTCGGCGGCGCCTTCGGGTCCGGTCTGCGTCCGCAGTACCAGCTGGTGCTGGCGACCATGGCCGCGCTGCAACTCAAGCGCTCGGTACGGGTCACCCTGACCCGCCAGCAGATGTTCACCTTCGGCTATCGCCCCGAGACCTATCAGCAGGTCAAGCTGGCCTGCGACAGCGACGGCAAGCTGCAGGCCATCGATCACAGCGCCCTGGGCA
Source organism: Pseudomonas sp. PLB05 (assembly GCF_021106615.1). Lineage (NCBI taxonomy): Bacteria > Pseudomonadati > Pseudomonadota > Gammaproteobacteria > Pseudomonadales > Pseudomonadaceae > Pseudomonas > Pseudomonas sp. PLB05. The sequence goes on along the minus strand of NZ_JAJOHO010000003.1, from coordinate 633,939 downwards.
TCACCTCGCGGTTCGAAGACTTCACCGAGATGGTGCTGGTCTGGTCGGCATCGCTCTATGCCTGTCCCAACGTCAAGCTGGCCTACCAGCTGGCCGCACTGGACGTCTACACCCCGCTGGACATGCGCGCGCCGGGGGCTGTACTGGGTGTCTATGCGCTGGAAAGTGCCATGGACGAATTGGCATACGCTGCCGACATCGATCCGCTGGAGCTGCGTATTCGCAACTTCACCAATGTCGATCCGGCCAAGAACAAGCCCTATTCCAGCAAGGAGCTGCTGGAATGCTATCGCCAGGCCGCCGAGCGTTTCGGCTGGGAGCAGCGCAGCATGGCGCCACGTTCCATGCGCGATGGCAACCAGCTGGTCGGCTGGGGCATGGCGACCGGGGTCTGGGAGGCCATGCAGCAACCCGCCACCGCCAAGGCGGTGATGAACATCGACGGCAGCCTAGTGGTAGCCAGTGCGACCGCCGATATCGGCACCGGCACCTATACGGTGATGACCCAGATCGCCGCCGAGAACCTCGGTCTGCCGCTGGACAAGGTGACCTTCAAACTCGGTGATTCCACTCTGCCCAAGGCGCCCCTCGAAGGCGGTTCCTTTACCGTGTCTTCGGTGGGCACCGCCGTGAAACTGGCCTGCGACCAGCTGCGCCAGCAACTGCTGGATGCGGCAAAGGAGATGGACGACTCCCCGCTAGCCAAGGCCGAACTGGAGCAGGTGGTGTTCGCCGATGGCGGCATCAGTCTCAAGACCAATCCGGCCCAGCGTGTCGACTTCACCGCCATCCTCAAGGCTTCGGGTTCGCCGTCCATGGAAACCTTGGCCAGCGCCGAGCCGGCGGAAGAGCGCGACAACTACGCCACCGGTACCCACTCGGCGGTGTTCGTCGAGGTCAAGGTCGACGAAGACTTCGGCAGCGTCCAGGTCAGTCGCGTGGTCACCGCGGTGGCCGCCGGCCGCATCCTTAATCTCAAGACCGGCGAGAACCAGGTAGCCGGTGGCATCGTCTGGGGCATCGGCATGGGCCTGCAGGAAGAGGGGATGATGGACACTACCGAAGGCCGCTGGATGAACCACAGCCTCGCCGAGTACCACTTCCCGGTGCAGGCCGATGTTCATCAGCTGGAGGTGATCTTCGTCGAGGAACACGACGAGATCGTCAATCCGCTGGGCGCCAAGGGCATCGGCGAAATCGGTATCGTCGGGGTAGCGCCGGCCATCGCCAACGCCATCTTCCATGCTACGGGCAAGCGGGTTCGCGACCTGCCCATCACCCTGGACAAGGTCTTCGCCGACGAGCTGCTGCATTGATGTAATGTTGTTGGGCTTCGACGATGGAGCCGTCTCAACCCAACCTACGCGGCATGATCATCCCGTGGGTTGGCGCTGAGCGCAGTGAAGCCCAACATCCGCGAACCTCTGCAACGAAAAAGGCCCGCCTCCAAGAGGCGGGCCTTTTTCAGGCAGTCGGTAAAAAGATCCTTCGACTCACTCGGCGTGCGACGCGCCTTCGTGTTCGATCTGCTCCTTGTATTCCAGGGCATCGGCTTCGCTCTGGTAGACGCCGACCAGTTCCCCTTCCTGCTTCACGTCCCACAGATGCATGCCCAGGCCACGGGCTTCGCGGGACATCTGGTCTTCGTCACGTTCGGTTACGGTAATGGTCATGCTGTATCTCCTTGGTCGAGCCCGCGCTACGGCAGGGCTTGAAAACCCATACTAGAGCGTTTCGCTTCAGGACCAAGGCGTATCTCGGCAACAAGTCGTTACAACTTCTGCGACAATCTGTCGCGCTGCTCATGGTCATCATCGGCATCGCTCTATGCCGACATCAAGAGAATCCCTGTGACCGCTTGCGCTGCCTCTGCTCAGTTGAGGCTTGCCACCCTGGCCGACATAGAGGCGCTGTTCGCCATCCGTACCGCGGTCACGGACAACGCCCTTACCCGGGAGCAACTCGCTGAATTGGGCGTCACCCCTGAATCGATCGCCGAGCTGCTCGCCGCCGCGCCCTGTGCCTGGGTGGTGGAGGTGGGAGGCGAGGTGGTGGGCTTCAGCTTGGTCGATCTGGCGACCGGCGAGATCTTCGCTCTGTTCGTCAGACCCGACTGGCAAGGCCAGGGCTTGGCGCCCGTCTGCTAGCCGCCGCCGAGACCGCGCTATTCCGCCGTCATGCCCTGATCTGGCTGGTCACCGATGGGCGCCCGGCGGTACGGGCGAATGCCTTTTATCGGTCTCACGGCTGGCACAGGGTCGTCTCCCTCGAAGGGACGGATGTCCGCTACGAGAAATCCCGCACGCCTAGACAGGACCAAGGAGGCATCTCCTGATGGACAGCACGCGCACCGGTGGCTGCCTCTGCGGCCAGATTCGTTATCTCGTGACAGGCTCGCCACGGGATCCCCACAGCTGTTCCTGCGAGCAGTGCCGCCGGCATTCCGGGGCACCGACGCAGGTCTGGATCGAGTTGGACAAGGCCCAGCTGCGCTGGACCGGTCCGGGTGGCGAGCCGGCCCTCTGGCGCTCCTCGGCTACGACGTGCCGAGCCTTCTGCCCGCACTGCGGTTCCACGCTAGGCGCCGTGGATGACGGTCCGACCCTCGCCCTGGCGGTGGGTAGCCTGGATCGACTCGACGATGACGTTGTGCCGCTCTTTCATGCTTTCGCCGACCAGCGACCGGGCTGGTGGAATCCCTGAGCGGACGGGTCCCCGCTGAAAAGAAAACGCCCTCCAAAGAGGGCGTCTTTGCAACTACCAGGATCAGTTGGCGCCTTTCACCGTGCGCCCGTTGACCGAGCCTTCCTTGAGGCTGGTCTGGTATTCCTTGCCGTCGCTCTCCTGCTGGTAGAGACGCACCAGCAGGTAGTCCCAGTCCTTGGCGAACCACAGTTCGGTCTTGCGGCTGCTCTTGGTGGGATCGCGCACGCGCTCCACCTTGATGGCATCGAACAGACCCAGCGGGGTGCGGATGCGCTCCGGGCCGATGACGCGGAAGTCGTAGGTGTCGATGCCGTCGCCGTCGACGATCTGGTAGCTCATGCTCTTCTTGCCGTCGGCCACGTCCTGCTGCAGCTTGAGCTGGTAGGTCGACTTGTCCAGCAGACCGCGATCCAGGGTCAGATTGACCGGATCATCCTTGTCCTTGCCGGTGACCTTCTTGCCGGCCCAGTCGAAGGTCAGTTCGCTCTCGCGGCTCTTGCCCAGCCCGCTGCGCTTGTACTGGTAGGTGTCCGGCAGGAAGGCTTCGCCCTCACGGCGGAAGGTGCTGGACTCGTTGAGGCCGGCGACCAGCATGGAGGCTTCGAACTTCAGCTCCCAGCGGCCATCGGCTTCCTTCTGCAGCGAGCGCTCGGCCGAGCCGCTGACCGGCATCTGCTTCCAGTCGGCGGTGTAGCTGGCCGTGAACGGCTGCAGGTCGAAGGCGAAGGCCGAGGCGCTGCAGAGAGTGGCCAATAGGAACAACAGACGTCGCATCAGTTTCTCCTTGGATCAGGAAGGGGAGGCCGCGGCCGTCAGCGACGGCAACGTGGCCCCGGTAGGCGGCAGCACCTCGCCGTCGAGCTCGGCACCCAGGGTGCCCAGCCGCAGACGACCTTCGGCGAACAGCCGCACCGCCACAGGATAAAGGAGGTGCTCGGCGGCGTGTACCCGTGTCGCCAGGCTCTCCGACGTATCTTCAGGCTGCACCGGTACCCGCGACTGCAGAACGACCGGACCGCCATCCAGCTCTTCGGTGACGAAGTGCACGCTGCAGCCGTGCCAGGCATCGCCGGCATCCAGGGCGCGCTGGTGGGTGTGCAAGCCCTTGTACAGCGGCAGCAGTGAGGGATGGATATTGAGCAGGCGACCCTGGTAGCGCCGCACGAAGGCCGGCGTGAGGATGCGCATGAAGCCGGCCAGCACCACCAGATCGGCGCCCTGGGCGTCGATGGCGGCTGCCAGGGCCGCATCGAAGCTTTCGCGATCGGCATGCTCGCGGTGGTCGATCACCTGGGTGGCGATCCCGGCCTGTCGGGCCCGTTCCAGGCCATAGGCCTCGGCGCGGTTGGCGATCACCGCCGCGATCCGCACGGGCGGGGTCGCGGCGTCGATCAGAGCTTGCAGGTTGCTGCCGTGGCCGGAGATGAGCACCACCACGGCGCAGTCGGCAGGACTCATCCGTGCTGTTTCAGATTGTTCAGCACGACCTGGTCGGCGCCCTCGGCGGCCTGTTCGATACGGCCGATGACCCAGGGCTGCTCGCCCTCGGCACGCAGCACCTGCAGGGCGCCTTCGACCTGATCCTGGGCCACGCAGATGACCATGCCCACGCCACAGTTCAGCACGCGGTGCATCTCGGTCTCGTCGACGTTGCCCTGCTGTTGCAGCCAGTCGAATACCGCCGGACGCTGCCAGCTGGCGACGTCGAGCACCGCCTGGGCACCCTCGGGCAGTACCCGCGGGATATTGTCCAGCAGGCCGCCACCGGTGATGTGGGCCATGGCCTTGACCGCGCCGGTGTCCTTGATCAGCTTGAGCAGCGGCTTGACGTAGATGCGGGTGGGCGCCATCAGCAATTCGGTCAGCGGCTGGCCGTCGAGCTGGATGTTCTCGATGTCGGCGCCGGCCACCTCGATGATCTTGCGGATCAGCGAATAGCCGTTGGAGTGCGGGCCGGAAGAGGGCAGGGCGATCAGGGCGTCGCCGGTGGTCACCTTGGAACCGTCGATGATCTCGGACTTTTCCACCACGCCGACGCAGAAGCCGGCCAGGTCATAGTCTTCGCCTTCGTACATGCCGGGCATCTCGGCGGTCTCGCCACCCACCAGGGAGCAGCCAGCCTGTTCGCAACCAGTGCCGATGCCGGTCACCACCTGGGCGGCGACGTCGACGTTGAGCTTGCCGGTGGCGTAGTAGTCGAGGAAGAAGAGCGGCTCGGCGCCGCAGACCACCAGGTCGTTGACGCACATGGCGACCAGGTCGATGCCGATGCTGTCGTGCTTGGCCAGGTTCATGGCCAGGCGCAGCTTGGTGCCGACGCCGTCGGTACCGGAGACCAGCACGGGCTGGCGATAGCCTGCCGGGATCTCGCACAGGGCACCGAAGCCCCCCAGGCCGCCCATGACTTCCGGGCGGGCGGTGCGCTTGGCGACGCCCTTGATGCGTTCTACCAGAGCCTCACCGGCGTCGATGTCTACACCGGCGTCCTTGTAGCTCAGCTGGGGTTGTTTGCTCATGAATCCTGGCCTTTGGCTAATGGCGAAACGAGCCGGCTGGCGCCAGCCGGCAATGAGGCGGGCGATTTTACCAGAAGCCGTGCCAAAGCACGCGGCCCGCCGTGGCCTCCGGTCCGGGTGGCGATGGCACCCGGCCAGCGCCCTGGGGTCTGAGCCTGATCGCCCATCCGTTCGCCGGGTGGGCAATGTTCGCTGCTACCTTCTGCGCAGCCCGCGACCCAGTGCCCTTGCTCGCGGGTCGGGCGGCTTTTAAGGTATGCCCCTTGCCCTTTCTATGGAATTGCCATGCGCCGTCTCGTCCTTCCGTTGCTCGCTTCGCTGCTGGTTCTGAGTCCGCTCGCGCACGCCGAGGTGGTGGGCAACCTCTACCAGGTCCGCGAGCCGGTGACCTCGCAACAACCGGACGAGCGCAATGCCGCCCTCAAGCGCGCCCTGCAGGTGCTGGCTGGACGCCTGACCGGCAATCCCCAGGCCGGCCAGACTCCTGGTCTCGCCAGTGCCCTGGCGGCGCCCGAGTCCCTGATCAGCCAGTACAGCTATGACGCCGGCCCGCCGGAGGTGCTGGTGGCCAACTTCGACCCGGCCGCCACCGAGCGTGCCCTGGGCCAGGCGGGGCTCTCGGTATGGGGCGCCAATCGCCCGGTGGTGATGATCTGGTGGCTCAACGACGCCGACAGCGGGGCGACCCTGGTAGGTGATGGCCAGCCCGCCAGCACCGGCGTCCAGCGTGGCGCCCAACGCGCCGGCCTGCCGATCCGCCTGCCGCTGGCCGATCTCAACGAGCAACTGGCCGGTACCGCCGCCAACATCGACGCCAGCGATCCGACCGCCCTGCGCCAGGCCTCCGAGCGCTATGGCGCCAATGCCCTGCTGGCGGTGCACGCCAAGTCCCAGGGCAATGGCTGGCAGGCCCAGTGGCGCCTGTGGAATAACGGCGCCGCGGAGCAAGGCAGCAGCCAGGCGGCCGATCAGGACGCCCTGGCCGCCGCCGTCCTGCAGGACGTGGCTGCGCGCCTGTCGAAGAAATTCGTTTCCCGTCCGGGCACCACCCAGCCGCTGACGCTGGTGGCCGACAACTCCAACTTCGAGCGCTATGCCCAGCTGCAGAAAGTCCTGGAGCCCCTGTCGAGCCGCCTGGTCAAGGTCGAGGGCACCCAGCTGACCTACGACCTCACCGCCAATCCCGACCAGTTGCAGGCACAGCTCGGTCTCGCCGGCCTGCAGCCCGCCTCCGCGCCGACCGCCCCTGCCACTCCGGCACCGGCGACCCAGGGTGTAGCCGTCGACGCCACGGCCGCGCCGAGCGCGCCTGTGGCCCAGCCAGCCCCGTCCGCCCAGCCGGCGCGTACCACCCTGTATTTCCGCTGGCCATGAGGGCCGACACCCAAGACTGAAGCGGCTGCTGCGAGGGGGCCAGGATTTGGTTAGACTTGGCGCCCTCGCGAAACTGCCAAGAGCCGTTCGAGCTGGCATGATGCCTTTACAGCTGCCCCTGGGCATTCGTCTGCGTGACGACGCCACCTTCGTCAACTACTACCCTGGCGCCAATGCCGCGGCGCTCGGCTATGTCGAGCGTCTCTGCGACGCCGATGCCGGCTGGACGGAAAGTCTGATCTATCTTTGGGGTGGCGCCGGCGCCGGTCGCAGTCATTTGATGCAGGCGGCCTGCCACCGCTTGGAGGAACTGGGCGAGCGGGCCATCTACCTGCCCATGGGTGAACTGGCCGACTATGGCGTCGAGCTGTTCGACAACCTCGAACAGTGCGAGCTGGTCTGCCTCGACGATCTCGATGCCCTGGCCGGCCAGCGACGCTGGGAAGAGGCGCTCTTCCATCTGTTCAATCGCCTGCGCGATGCCGGCAAGCGGCTGCTGATCTCCAGCACCGCGGCGCCACGGCAGTTGCCGGTGCAACTTGCCGATCTGAAATCGCGCCTGACCCTGGCGCTGGTCTTCCAGCTGCGACCCCTGTCCGACGAAGACAAGCTGCGTGCCCTGCAGCTGCGCGCCTCTCGCCGCGGCCTGCACCTGACCGACGAGGTCGGCCGCTTCATCCTTTCGCGCAACACCCGCAGCATGGACGCCCTGTTCGACATGCTCGAACGCCTGGATCAGGCCTCGCTGCAGGCGCGACGCAAGCTCACCATTCCCTTCGTCAAGGAAATCATGGGCTGGTAGCCGTGCCGGCTACCGCTACTTTTGCAGGCGCCCCGCCAGGGTCGCCAGGCGCTTGCCCAGGGCCCGGCACAGCGCCGTTTCCTGCTCGTCCAGCGCGCGCTTGCCATCCGCCCCGGCGAAATGACTCGGCCCATAGGGCGTACCGCCACCCTTGGTTTCCAGCAGGGCGCTCTCGCTGTAGGGCAGGCCGGTGATGAGCATGCCATGGTGCAGCAGCGGCAGGGCCATGGACAGCAGGGTGCTCTCCTGGCCGCCGTGCAGGCTGGCGGTGGAGGTGAAGACGCCGGCGGGCTTGTCCACCAGGGCGCCGGTCAGCCAGAGGCTGTTGGTGCCATCCAGGAAATACTTCATGGCGGCGGCCATGTTGCCGTAGCGCGTCGGACTGCCCAGGGCCAGGGCCGCGCAGTCGCGCAGGTCGTCTAGGGTGGCGTAGACCGCGCCCTGCTCGGGCACGGCCGGGGCGACCGCGGCACACTCGGCGGACACCGCCGGCACGGTGCGCAGGCGCGCGGCCATGCCGCCCATTTCCACCCCGCGGGCGACCTGGCGGGCCATCTCGGCGGTGGCGCCATGGCGGCTGTAGTAGAGCACCAGGACATAGGCTTCGGGGGTCATTGCAGGATCTCCAGGACACGCTCGGGGGGACGACCGACGACGGCGCGTGAGCCGCGCACGGCGATGGGTCTCTCGATCAGCTTGGGGTGGGCAGCCACGGCTGCGATCAGGGCGTCTTCGCCCAGCGTCGGATCAGCGAGGTTCAATTCGCGATAGATCTCCTCGCCGGTACGCAGCAACTGGCGCGCCTCCAGGCCCAGCTTGGCGAGCAGTGCGCGCAGGGTCGCGGCATCCGGCGGCGTGTCCAGGTAGGGCACCACGGACACGGCTAGCTCGCGGCTTTGCAGCAGCGCCAGCGCCGCCCGCGATTTCGAGCAGCGCGGATTGTGATAGAGGACGATTTCACTCATGGGCTGATCCATAGAAGGTAAGATGGCCATTGTAGCGGGTTGGCGAGGACTGCCGCGCCAGCCCTTGACCGTGCCTTTCGAGGAACCGCCAATGCCGGCCCGCTTGCGTGAACTGCTGTCCTTCGTTCGCTACCTCGCCGACCGCTTCATCGAAGACCGCGCGCCCAACAATGCCGCGGCCCTGACCTATACCACCCTGTTCGCGGTGGTCCCGGTGATGACCGTGACCTTCGCCATGCTCTCGGCGATACCCGCCTTCCAGGGCACGGAAGTGCAGATCCAGGCCTTCATCTTCCGCAATTTCGTGCCCTCCACCGGGGCGACCCTGGAAGAATACCTGCGCAACTTCATCGAGCAGGCGCGGCACCTGACCTGGCTGGGCGTGGCCCTGCTGGCGGTGACGTCCTTCTTCATGCTGGTGACGGTGGAAAAGACCTTCAACGACATCTGGCGGGTACGCATTCCACGACGTGGGGTCTCCAGCTTCCTGCTCTACTGGGCCGTGCTCAGCCTGGGGCCCCTGCTGCTGGGCGCCGGCTTCGCCATGAGCACCTACCTGGCCTCGGTGGCCCTGGTGTTCGGCTCCTACGGCATGTCCGGCGCCCAGGTGCTGCTCAAGGTCACGCCGCTGCTGTTCAGCATCGCTGCCTTCACCCTGATGTACGCGGCCGTGCCCAACACCCGGGTACCCCTACGCCATGCGCTGATCGGCGGCGCCCTGACCGGGGTGCTGTTCGAGGCGGCCAAGAGTCTGTTCGGTCTCTATGTCTTCTATTTCCCCGGCTACCAGCTGATCTATGGCGCCTTCGCCACGGTGCCGCTGTTCCTGGTGTGGATCTATGTCTGCTGGCTGATCGTGCTGCTGGGGGCGGAGGTGGTCTGCAGCCTGTCCACCACCCACCACTGGCGCCGCGCGCCCTTGCCGGCCTTTTTCATCCTGCTCGCCGTGCTGCGCGCCTTTCTGGAGCGTCAGCAGAGCGGTTCCAGCCTGCACCTGGGGCGGTTGCATCAGGCCGGTTGGAAGCTGCCGGAGCACGAATGGCATGCGGTGCTGGCCTTCCTGCAGCAGGAGCGCCTGGTGTGCCAGAACGACAGCGGTCACTGGGTGCTTTGCCGCGATCTGCATGGCTATGCGCTCCTGGATCTGCTGGATCGCGCGCCCTGGGCGCCGCCCGCGCCGGATTGCTGGCCGCCCGCCGAACGCTTTCCCGGTGACTGGTATCCGCAGCTGCAAGAGGCCTTCACCCGACTGCAGGCGCAGCGTCATGAACTGCTGGCCGGGAGCGTGGCTCACTGGCTCAAGGTCGCGCCAGTGCTGGAAGAGCGGGGAGCCTCGCGATGATGGACAGAGCGGCGCGTCACGGCCTGATCAGTGGCCGCGTTCAGGGTGTCTACTATCGCGAGAGCACGCGGCAGGAGGCGCAGCGGCTGGGCGTCACGGGCTGGGTGCGGAATCTGGCCGATGGCCGGGTGGAGTGCCATCTGGAAGGCCCGACCGAGGCGCTCGCCAGACTGGAAGCGTGGCTCTGGCAGGGACCGGCAGCGGCGCGGGTGACCGGGGTGGAGCTGGAGGAGGTGGCCTGCGCAGGCTTCACCGACTTCCAGGTCAGGCGCACGGACGCCTGACCTGGAACGGTAGCCCTCAGCGGGCTTTGAGGAAGCCGACGATCTCGGCCAGGGCGACGTTCTGGCTGTCGCTGTCGGTACGGCCCTTGTACTCGACCAGGCCTTCATTGAGGCCGCGCTCACCCACCACCAGGCGATGGGGGATGCCGATCAGCTCCATGTCGGCGAACTTCACGCCAGGGCTGGTCTTCTTGTCGCGGTCGTCCAGCAGCACGTCGAAGCCGGCCGCCTTTAGCTCGGCATAGAGGCGATCGGTGGCTTCCTTCACTGCCGCGTTCTCGTACTTCATCGGCACCAGGGCGATCTGGAAGGGCGCCAGGGCGGCCGGCCAGCGGATGCCGCGCTCGTCGTGGTTCTGCTCGATGGCGGCGGCGACCACGCGGGATACCCCGATGCCGTAGCAGCCCATGGTCAGGAGGGTGGGTTTGCCTTCCTCGCCCAGGACCGACAGCTTCATGGCCTCGCTGTACTTGGTGCCCAGCTGGAAGATATGACCCACTTCGATGCCGCGCTTGATCACCAGGGTACCCTGGCCATCCGGACTCGGATCGCCGGCCACCACGTTGCGCAGGTCGGCGACCTGGGGCAGCGGCAGATCGCGCTCCCAGTTGACGCCGAAGTAGTGCTTGTCTTCCTGGTTGGCACCGATGCCGAAGTCGCTCATCAGGGCGACCGAGCGATCGACGATGCAGGGAATCGACAGATTCATCGGGCCCAGGGAGCCGGGGCTGGCGCCAATGGCGGCACGAATCTCGGGCTCGGTGGCGAACACCAGGGGGCTGGCGACCTCCGGCAGGTTGGCCGCCTTGATTTCGTTGAGCTCGTGATCGCCACGCACCACCAGGGCGACCAGCTTGCCTTCCTCGGCGCCGCGTACCACCAGGGTCTTCACGGTCTTCTCGATGGCCAGACCGAATTTCTCCACCAGATCGGCGATGGTCTTGGTGTCGGGGGTATCGACCAGGCGCAATTCTTCGGTGGCGGCGCCACGCGCGGTTTCCCGCGGCAGGGCCTCGGCCTTCTCGATGTTGGCGGCGTAGTCGGAGCTGTCGCTGAAGGCGATGTCGTCTTCACCGGAGCCGGCCAGCACGTGGAATTCATGGGAACCGCTGCCGCCGATGGAGCCGTTGTCGGCCTGCACCGGACGGAAATTCAGACCCAGACGGGTGAAGACATTGCAGTACGCCTGGTACATGGCGTCATAGGTTTGCTGCAGCGAGGCCTGGTTCAGGTGGAAGGAGTAGGCGTCCTTCATCACGAACTCGCGACCGCGCATCAGGCCGAAACGCGGGCGGATCTCGTCGCGGAACTTGGTCTGGATCTGGTACAGGTTGATCGGCAGCTGCTTGTAGCTGTTCAGCTCGTTGCGCATCAGATCGGTGATGACTTCCTCATGGGTCGGGCCCACGCAGAAATCGCGCTGATGACGGTCCTTCAGACGCAGCAGCTCGGGGCCGTACTGCTCCCAACGGCCGGATTCCTGCCACAGCTCGGCGGGCTGGATCGCCGGCATCAGCACCTCCAGGGCGCCAGTGGCGTTCATTTCCTCACGCACCACGGCTTCCACCTTGCGCAGCACGCGCAGGCCCAGCGGCAGCCAGGTATAGAGGCCGGAGGCCAGTTTGCGGATCATGCCGGCACGCAGCAGCAGCTGGTGGCTGATCACCACGGCATCGGAAGGGGTTTCTTTGAGGGTGGACAGCAGGAACTGACTGGTACGCATGGCTAGGCGGTCTGTCGGCATCGAGACGGGACCGGCATTGTACGGTGGGGTGGGGCAGGGCGTACAGGGACGCGGGCGGCGCCGACCAGGGGCCGGAAAAGAGCAGCCCGGCGGATGCCGGGCTGCTGGATCGTGCGAGTAGGGCTGACCTCTATTAGAGGATGTTCAGCGGGTACTCGGTGATCAGGCGGAACTCGTTGACGGTGCCGCCGGTGCTGGCGTCGCCACGGTGCCAGGCTTGACGGATACGGAAGGACAGGTCCTTGGCCGGGCCGCTCTGCAGGACGTACTTGGCTTCGACGTTGGTCTCGCGCTCTTTGTCGCCATCCTGGTACAGGCCGGCGTAAGCGGTACCGGCTTTCGGCGCATCGATGTCGTGGCCGTAGATATAACGGGCCATGAAGCTCAGGCCGGGTACGCCCAGGGTGGCCATGTTCAGGTCGTAGCGAGCCTGCCAGGACTTCTCGCCAGAGGCGTTGAAGTCGGAGTACTGGATGGAGTTGGCCAGGAAGATACTGTCGCCACCGTTGCCAGTGCCAGCACCAGAACCCTTGCCACCCACGGCAACGTAGTCGAACGGCGAGTCGCTGCTCACGGCCTGGTAGGCCAGGGTGAAGGTGTGGGCATCGATGCTGTAGGCAGCGGCCAGGGAGTAGGCGTTATTGGTGAAGTCACCCAGCTTGGCGCTGCCCGCGTCCTTGGTGTGGTAGTAGTTGAAGTCGAAGGTCAGCGCCTGGTTGGCACTCAACGGCTGCACATAGTTGACGTTGGCATAGTACTGGTTCCACAGATCTTCCATGCGGCCGTAGTACAGCGACGCATTCAGCTGATCATTGATCTTGTACTTGCCACCCAGGTAGTCGGCGGAGCTGGCGGTAAACGCGGTAGCGTAAGCCGCGCCCATGTTGCCGTCGTGGTAGGTGTTGGTGCGGTCACGCGCAGCGGTGATGTGACCAGCTTCCAGGAACAGATTCTCGATCTCTTCGCTGGTCAGCATGAAGCCGGTGGCGGTCTGCGGGAACAGGCGGCTGCCACCCACGGCGAAGACCGGGGAGGTGGGCTGCACGTTGCCGTACTTCAGGACGGTGTTGGAGATGCGCAGTTTGACGGCGGCACCAGCAGTGGAGTACTCGTCCTTGTTGCGGCCGTCGCTGTCGACCTGCAGGTTTCCGGAGCCTACGGTGCCACGACCGCCGTCCAGTTTCAGACCCAGGTAGCCAAAGGCGTCGACACCGACACCGACGGTGCCTTGAGTGAAGCCCGATGCGTAGTTCATCAGGAAGCCATGGCTCCAATCTTTACGATCGTTGGCGCCGTTTTTGACGTCCCGGTTGAAGTAGTAGTTACGGTTCAGCAGGGTCAGCTTGCTGTCTTCGACAAAGCCCTTGGATTCGGACTGCTGGTCGGCGAAAGCCAGTTGAGTGGTCCCTGCAGCTACGGCCAGGGCGAGAATGCTCCACTTCATCGCTTGCATCAGAAATGCTCCTTTGGGTTGAAAGTCAGCCATCGTGTCAGCCGTGGCTGTTTGTTCTAATGGCGGCACATATAGCACCTCTCTCGGAGGGGCGATAGGCTTCATCAAAATTTTGCGTGTAATGAGCGGATTAACCAGGACTCTTAAGAAATTTCTTTAAGAGTTCCCGTCCGATCGTCGTACCCGGATCGTGATAGCAAAAAGCGTGCACAAATCCTTAATCCCTGAGCCCGCCTGTCTATCACCGGTCCGCGTCCCGGGTAATGGGCAGTTTCGGAAGGCTTGGTTGCACCTTTGTGACACCAAAGGTTTCACTTACCCAAAGCTGTGCACACTTTTAGTGCCTACTGGTGTTGGCAGGAGATGAGATGTTCCAAATAGACCCACGACTGGCCGGCGATACCCTGGAAGTGGCGTCCTTGACGCTGTGCCAGGTGTTACTGCTGAACGACAGGCGCTATGACTGGCTGGTGCTGGTACCCCGCCGCGAAGGTGTTACCGAGATCCTCGACCTGTCACCCCAGGATCAGGCACAACTGTGGCGAGAGGTGACACTTGTTGCCCAGGTGTTGCGGAGCGCTCAACCAGACCTCAAGTTGAACATCGGGGCGCTGGGCAACGTCGTCAGGCAATTGCACCTGCACGTCCTGCTGCGGCAGGAGGGCGATCCGGCCTGGCCCGGCCCGGTATGGGGGCACTCACCACGCGAATCCTATGACATGGAGGCCGGCCGTGCCGCTTCGGAACGCTGGCGGCTGTTGATTGACGAGGAGGCACAGGCATGACCCTCGAAGAACGTATCGCCGATCTGGAAATGCGTCAGGCGTTCCAGGACGACACCATCCAGACCCTCAATGACATCATCGTCGAGCAGCAACGCGCCCTGGATCGCTGTGCGGCGCAGATCCGCCTGCTGGCCGAGCGCCAGGCCGAGTTGCAAAGCGGCGGTGGCGGGGGGATGCCGGACGAAGCCCCGCCGCCACACTATTGAGATCCGTTCCGCAGCTGAATCTTGTTGTCGCCCTGACGTACGTGCGCAGGCGGCTTTGCCGGCTACTCTAGCGGCACTGCATCCTTGCACTTTTTTGGTGCAGTCCGGCCTCGTCCCCTGTGGAACTCGCTCCGGGAGAGGCCTGTCCTCTGCGGAGCGAAGCCCACAGCACCTTCAGGACGGAGTACGGTTATGGCGTTTTTCACCGCTGCCAGCCAAGCGGATTTCCAACAACAACTCAAGAATGCCCTTGCGGCCCATGTCGAAGGGGAAACCCTTGAACAGCTGGAGCGCTTCACCGCCCAGTTCTTCGGCATCGTCCCGCTGGAAGAACTCACTCAGCGTCGGCTGTCCGATCTGGTCGGCTGCGTGCTGTCGGCCTGGCGCCTGCTGGACGTCTTCGATCCGGCCGAGCCGCGGGTGCAGGTCTTCAATCCGGATTACGAACGACACGGCTGGCAATCGAGCCACACTGTGGTCGAGGTACTGCACGCCGATTCGCCGTTCCTGGTGGACTCGGTGCGCATGGAACTCAATCGCCAGGGCTACAGCGTCCATACCCTGCAGAACAGCGTTCTCAGCGTCCGTCGAGATGCCCAGGGCCGGTTGCTCGAATTGCTGCCCAAGGGCCAGCAGGGCGAAGGAGTGACCCGCGAAGCCCTGATGTTCCTTGAGATCGACCGCTGCGCGGCAACCAGCGAGTTGCGCGCCTTGGAGGCAGCGCTGCAGGAGATCCTCGGCGAGGTGCGGCTGACGGTCGGTGACTTCGCCGCCATGAAGGCCAAGGTCGCCGACCTGCTGACCTGGCTGGATCGGCGTCCGGCGGGCGTGGAGGAGGGGGAGCTGGCCGAGGTCAAGGCTTTCCTCGACTGGCTGCGCAACGACAGATTCACCTTCCTCGGCTACGAGGAATTCACCGTCGAAGGCGATGGCGAGACCGCGGTGCAACGCTATGTGCCCGACTCCCTGCTGGGGCTGTCGCGGCGTCTGCGCGGCCGTCCCGAGACGGCCGAGATCAGCCTGTCCGGTGATCCGCTGCGTTACCTGCGCGAGCCGGTGCTACTGTCCTTTGCCAAGGCGGCCGACCCGAGCCGGGTGCATCGTCCGGCCTACCCCGATTTCGTCTCCCTGCGCGAGGTGGACGCCAATGGCCGGGTGGTGCGCGAGCATCGCTTCATGGGCCTCTATACCTCCAGCGTCTACAACGACAGCGTGCGCGAGATTCCCTACATCCGCCGCAAGGTCGACGAGGTGCGCCGCCGCGCCGATTTCGACAGCAGCGCCCACCTGGGCAAGGAACTGGCGCAGGTGCTCGAAGGCCTGCCGCGGGACGATCTGTTCCAGACCCCGGTGGACGATCTCTTCAGCACCGCCATGGCCATCGTGCAGATCCAGGAACGCAGCAAGGTGCGCGTCTTCCTGCGCCGCGATCCCTATGGCCAGTTCTTCTATTGCCTGGCCTATGTGCCGCGCGACATCTACTCCACCGAAGTGCGCCAGCGCATGCAGCAGATCCTCATGGATCGCCTGCACGGCACCGACTGCGAATTCTGGACCTTCTTCTCCGAATCCGTGCTGGCGCGGGTGCAGTTCATCCTGCGCGTCGATCCCCTGCAGCCCCAGGATGTCGATCCGGCGCGCCTGGAGCAGGAGATGGTGCAGGCCTGCCGCAGCTGGAAGGACGATTTCGCCAGCCTGATGGTGGATAGCTTCGGTGAAGCCCAGGGCACCTCCATCCTGGCCGATTACCCGCTGGGTTTCCCGGCCGGCTACCGCGAGCGCTTCGCGCCGCACCTGGCCGTGGTGGACATGCGCCACCTGCTGGCCCTGAAGGACGATCGCCGTCTGGCCATGGGCTTCTACCAGCCGCTGACCCAGACCGGCGACAACATTCTGCACTGCAAGCTCTACCACGCCGACACGCCCCTGGCGTTGTCGGACGTCTTGCCGATCCTGGAAAATCTCGGCCTGCGGGTGCTCGGCGAATTTCCCTACGAGCTGCGTCATCGCAATGGCCGCCGCTACTGGATCCATGACTTCGCCTTCACCACCGTGGCCGGCCTCGAGCTGGATCTGCAGCAACTCAACGACACCTTCCAGGACGCCTTCGTCCAAGTGGTGGAAGGCCAGGCGGAAAACGACAGCTTCAATCGCCTGGTGTTGACCGCCGGGCTGCCCTGGCGCGACGTCGCGGTGCTGCGCGCCTATGCGCGCTATCTCAAGCAGATCCGCATCGGCTTCGACATCGGCTACATCGCCGCCACCCTCAACGCCCATGTCGATATCGCCCGGGAACTGGTGCGGCTGTTCCGCATGAAGTTCTATCTGGCGCGGCGCATGACCAGCGAAGACCTGGACGACAAGCAACAGCGGCTGGAGCAGGCCATCCTCAGCGCCCTCGACGACGTCGCGGTGCTCAACGAAGACCGCATCCTGCGGCGCTATCTGGACCTGATCAAGGCGACCCTGAGAACCAACGTGTTCCAGACCGATGCCGCCGGCAAGCCCAAGGCCTACTTCAGCTTCAAGCTCGATCCCAAGGCCATTCCCGAGTTGCCGCGTCCGGTGCCGCGCTACGAGATCTTCGTCTACAGCCCACGCGTGGAAGGGGTGCACCTCCGCTTCGGCAACGTCGCCCGTGGCGGCCTGCGCTGGTCGGATCGCGAGGAAGACTACCGCACCGAGGTGCTGGGCCTGGTCAAGGCGCAGCAGGTCAAGAATTCGGTGATCGTGCCTGTGGGCGCCAAGGGTGGCTTCGTGCCGCGCCGGCTACCCACCGGTGGCTCCCGTGACGAGATCCAGGCCGAGGCCATCGCCTGCTACCGCATCTTCATCAGCGGTCTGCTGGACATCACCGACAATCTCAAGGATGGCGAGGTGGTGCCGCCGGCCGCGGTGGTGCGCTACGACGGCGACGATCCCTATCTGGTGGTGGCGGCCGACAAGGGCACCGCGACCTTCTCCGACATCGCTAACGGCATCGCCCAGGACTACGGTTTCTGGCTCGACGACGCCTTCGCCTCCGGTGGTTCGGCGGGCTACGACCACAAGAAGATGGGCATCACCTCCCGGGGTGCCTGGGTCAGCGTGCAGCGTCACTTCCGTGAGCGCGGCATCGATGTCCAGACCGATCCGGTCACCGTGGTGGGCATCGGCGACATGGCCGGCGACGTCTTCGGCAACGGCCTGCTGCGTTCGCGCAGCCTGGAGCTGGTGGCGGCCTTCAACCACCTGCACATCTTCATCGATCCCAACCCGGACGCCGAGCGCAGCTATGTCGAGCGCGAGCGGCTGTTCAACCTGCCGCGGTCGAGCTGGACCGACTATGACGCCAGCCTGATCTCCCAGGGCGGTGGCATCTTCCCGCGCAGTGCCAAGCGCATCGCCATCAGCCCCGAGATGAAGGCGCGCTTCGACCTGACCGCCGATCACCTGACGCCCAACGAGCTGATCAACGCCCTGCTCAAGGCGCCGGTGGACCTGATCTGGAATGGCGGCATCGGCACCTACGTCAAGGCCAGCTTCGAAACCCACGCCGATATCGGCGACAAGGCCAACGACGGTCTGCGCGTCGATGGCTGCGACCTGCGCGCCAAGGTGATCGGCGAGGGCGGCAACCTGGGCATGAGCCAGCTGGCGCGGGTGGAGTTCGGCCTGCACGGTGGCGCCTGCAACACCGACTTCATCGACAACGCCGGGGGCGTGGACTGCTCCGACCATGAGGTCAACATCAAGATCCTGCTGGGCGATGTGGTCTCCGCCGGCGACATGACCGTCAAGCAGCGCAATACGCTGATGGGCGAGATGACCGACGAGGTCGGCGAGCTGGTGGTCGCCAACAACTACATGCAGACCGGAGCCCTGTCCCTGGCGGAGTATCGCGCGCGGACCCACCTGGCCGAGTACCAACGGCTGATCGTGGATCTCGAAGGGCGCGGCAAGCTGGATCGTACCCTCGAATTCCTGCCCAGCGATGAGGTGCTCGCCGAGCGCGCGGCCAAGGAACAGGGGCTGACCCGGGCCGAGCTGTCGGTGCTGATCTCCTACAGCAAGATCGACCTCAAGGAACAGTTGCTGGCCTCTTCGGTGCCGGATGATGAGTACCTCGCCCGGGACATGCAGGGCGCCTTCCCGCAGCGCCTGACCGAGCAGTTCCCCGAGGCCATGGCGCGCCACCGCCTCAAGCGCGAGATCGTCGCCAACCAGATCGCCAACGACCTGATCAACCACATGGGCATCACCTTCGTGCAGCGCCTGTGCGAATCCACCGGCATGAGCGCGGCCGATGTCGCCCGCGCCTATGTGGTGATGCGCGATGTGCTGCATCTGCCGCACTGGTGGCGTCAGGTGGAGGCCCTGGATCATCAGGTGCCGGCTGACCTGCAACTGCGCCTGATGAGCGAGCTGATGCGCCTGGGGCGCCGGGCCACCCGCTGGTTCCTGCGCAGCCATCGCAGCGGCCTGGATGCCGGGGCCGTGGCGGCCTTCTTCGGGCCACGCATCGCCGCCCTGGGGGTACGCCTGGATGAACTGCTGCAGGGCGAACCGCGCCAGGACTGGGAAGAGCGCTTCCGCGCCTATACCGAAGCGGGCGTACCCGAGCTGCTGGCGCGCGTGGTCGCCGGGACCAACCACATCTATACGCTGCTGCCGGTGATCCAGGCGGCGGAGGTCACTGCCCAGGATCCGCTGGCGGTGGCGGCCACCTGGTTCGCGGCGGGCGATGTGCTGGATCTGGCCTGGTATCAGCAGCAACTCAACCAGCTGCCGGTGGCCAATGCCTGGCAGGCCCTGGCCCGCGAGGCGTTCCGCGACGAGGTGGATGTGCAGCAGCGTACCATCACCGTCGCCATGCTCAATCTGAGCGAGGCGCCGAGCGATCCGGAAGCCCGGTTGTCACTGTGGCTGGAACGCCATAGGGCGGCGGTGGAGCGCTGGCGGGGCCTTCTGGTGGATCTGCGCAATGCCAGCGGCCAGGACTATGCGATGTACAGCGTCGCCAGTCGTGAACTGGCGGATCTGGCCAGCAGCAGCGTCTGAGGCGACGGGTACCCGCGACTGGATTTCGCGGGCGCCCTGATCCGACAGCGCCATGAAAAGGCGGCGTACCCTCGGGTGCTCCGCCTTTTTTATGAGCGGAATCAGATCAGGGTTTGGGCGGCGCCGAGGGAGCCTTGAGGGTGCTCAGCCCTTGCAGCAGTGCCTGGTGAAAGCGTTCCGGCGCCTGCATCTGGGGCGCATGGCCCAGATCCTCGAATTCCACCAGGGTCGCCCGGGGGATACGCCGCGCCGCCGCCTTGCCCAATTCGGGATAGCGACCCAGCTGTGCCTTGAGCTCGGCTGGCGCGGCATCCTTGCCGATAGCCGTGGTGTCGCGCTGGCCGATCAGCAGCAGGGTGGGCATGCGCAATCGCACGAATTCATAGACCACCGGCTGGCTGTAGATCATGTCGTAGATCAGTGCTGAGTTCCACGCCACCCGCTCCTTGCCCGGCCCGTTGTTGAGACCCGCGAGCATGTCGACCCAGCGGTCGTAGTCCGGCGACCACTGGCCGGCGTAATAGGTGCTGCGCTCGTAGTCGCGGATGCCATCGGCGGAGGTCTTGAGTTCCCGGGCGTACCACTGGTCGATGCTGCGATAGGGCACGCCCAGGGCCTTCCAGTCCTCCAGGCCGATAGGGTTGACCAGTACCAGCTGTTCGGTGGCCTCGGGATAGAGCAGCGCATAGCGGGTGGCCAGCATGCCGCCGGTCGAGTGACCGATCAGCGTCGCCCGGGCGATGCCCAGGTGGTCGAGCAGGGCGCGGGTATTGGCGGCCAGTTGCTGGAAGCTGTACTGATAGTGCGCCGGCTTGCTGGATTTGCAGAAACCGATCTGATCCGGGGCCACGATCCGATAGCCGGCAGCGCTCAGCACCTGGATGCTCTGTGCCCAGGTACCGGCACAGAAGTTCTTGCCGTGCAGCAGGACCAGGGTCCGGCCGTTCGGTTTTTCGCTCGGCGCGACATCGAGATAGGCCATCTCCAACGCTTGGCGCTGAGAGTCGAAGCTGAAGGTCTTGACCGGAAAGTCGTAGTCGAAGCCTTCGAGACGTTCGCCATAGACGGACTGCGCCTGAGTGAGTGGGCTCAGCAACAGAGTGGCCAGGGGGAGGGCGAGGCGCAGGGACATGGATGGATTCCTGGGGCTAAACCAGGTCCGACCAGACGCCAGGGGTGAAGATTCCGGCTTGCCCCGGACGGGCTATCGCCTTTTGAGCAGGTGGTCAGGGTGGGTGCCGTTTCGCTTCGCCTCCCGCCCAGGGTCTGGTAGTCTGGACGATTATTGATTCCCTTTTTGCACACCTCTTTCCTGCGTTTCTCCCCGATCACACGAGGTTCCCGGTTTGGCGCTCGAGTCACCCTCCAAGACGCAGCCCGATGCTCTGGCCGATTGTGCCAATGAGCCGATCCACATTCCCGGCAGTATCCAGGAACATGGCTTCCTGTTCGCCGTGGAAGAGCCGGATCTGCGCATCGTGCAGGCCAGCGCCAATGTGCTCGATTACCTCGGGACCGCTGTGGAGGAGGTGCTGGGACGCACCCTGGGCGAATTGCTGCCGGATCGGGATCTGCCCGCGATGCTCGGCGCCCTGGCCCAGGAAGAGCAGAATCCCATCTATCAGGGTGACGTGACCCTGGGACCGCGACAGCAGACCTTCGCCCTGTTCATGCATCGCTTCGGCGGGGTGCTGATCGTCGAGTTCGAGGCGCCGGTGGACAGCCGACTCGGCCTCAATACCCTCTATCCCATGGTGCGGGTATTCATCGAGCAACTGCATCAGGCGGAAACCGTCGACGCCATCGCCACGCTGGCCGTGCGCGAAGCCAGGCGTATCTCCGGTTTCGATCACACCATGATCTATCGCTTCGACGACGACGGTCATGGTCAGGTCCTGGCCGAGGAGTGCGCGCCGGGGGTACCCACCTACCTGGGGCTGAGATTCCCCGCCTCGGACATTCCGGCCCAGGCCCGGCGCCTGTACCTGGCCAACCGTATCCGGGTGATCGGCAATGCCTGCTATCAGCCCTCGCCGCTGCAGCCGCCGATCAATCCATCGACCGGGCAACCGCTGGATCTCAGCTTCGCGCAGCTGCGCAGCGTGTCACCGGTGCATCTGCAGTACATGAAAAACATGGGCACCCTGGCATCCATGTCCGTCTCCATCGTGGTCGGCGACCGCCTCTGGGGGTTGGTGCTCTGCCATGATCGTCAGCCCCAGCGGGTGTCGTTCCAGACGCGTACCGCCTGCGAGCTGTTTGGCCGGGTGCTGTCGCTGCAGATCGATGCGGCCGAGACCCACGCGGAATCCGACCGCCGTCTGGCCCTGCGCCAATCCATGGTGCAGATGCTGTCGGCCATGGCCGACCGCGACAGTGTCTGCCAGGGGCTGCTGGAACTGCCGCAGGTCTATCTGGGTTTCGCCCGGGCCCAGGGTGCCGCCATCATCTCCTCCGACGGTACCGAGCTGATCGGCCAGGTGCCGCCGCGCGAGGTGGTGGACAGCCTGGTCGAATGGCTGTCGGTCAACGTCAAGGATCACTACGTCACCGACAATCTCGCCAAGGATATCGCCGAGCTGCCGCAGCTTGCCCAGCATGCCGCCGGGATCCTGGCCGTGCCCATTTCCGAATTGCACTCCCACTACCTGATATGGTTCCGCAGCGAACTGGTTCAGGTGGTCAACTGGGCCGGACGTCCGACCAAGCAGGAAGGCAGCGATGGGCGCCTGTCGCCCCGACAGAGTTTCGTGCTCTGGCAGGAGACGGTACGGGGTCTGTCGTTGCCCTGGTCGCCGCTGGAGCTGGAAAGCGCCATCGAGTTGCGCAACGCGGTCCGCGGGATCGTCTTGCGCAAGGCCGAAGAAATGGCCGAGCTGGCCGAAGAGCTGCAACGCAGCAACAAGGAGCTGGCCGCGTTCTCCTACAGCGTGTCCCATGACCTGCGTGCGCCGCTGCGCCACATCGCCGGCTATGCCGAGCTGTTGGGCGATATCGAAGGTGGCAAACTGTCGGACCGGGGCCGACGTTTCCTGGAAAACATTGGTTCGTCGGCGCGCTTCGCCGGCAGCCTGGTCGACAATCTGCTGAGCTTCTCACAGATGGGGCGGGCCGCGATCCGCTACTCCGACGTCAATCTCACCGCCCTGGTGGAAGCCATCCGCGAAGAGATGGCGCCGGACTATGCCGAGCGGCAGGTGGAATGGCACATCGGCCCCTTGCCCGTCGTCATCGCCGACGCCGCCTTTGTCCATCTCGCCCTACGCAACCTGTTGGCCAATGCCATCAAATACAGTCGCTACGAAGAACCCGCCGTGATCGAGATCGGCACCTTGCCGAGCGATTCCGAGGACATCGTCTTTGTCCGGGACAACGGCGTCGGCTTCAACATGGATTACGTGGGCAAGCTGTTCGGCGTCTTCCAGCGCCTGCACCACGCCGACGAATTCGAAGGGGTCGGCATCGGCCTGGCCAGCGTCAGACGCATCATCGAACGCCATGACGGTCGTGTCTGGGCAGAGGGCGCCATCGGCGAGGGCGCAACCTTCTACTTCGCCCTTCCCAAACAACGACTGTCGCCGGTACACAAAAGGTAGTTCTGTTCATGCTCAAACCCATTGTGCTGGTCGAAGACAATCCGCACGATCTGGAGCTCACCCTGGTAGCTCTGGAGCGCAGCCAGCTGGCCAACGATGTCGTGGTGCTCCGCGACGGTGCCGAGGCGGTGAACTATCTGCTGCGGCGAGAGCCCCATGCTGACCGGGAGCCTGGCAATCCGGCGGTGATACTACTGGATCTCAAGCTGCCCAAGGTCGATGGCCTCGAGGTGCTCGAACTGGTTCGCGGTACCCCCGAATTGTGCAGCATCCCCGTGGTCATGCTGACGTCGTCACGCGAAGAACCTGATCTCGAGAAGGCGTACGAACTGGGCGTGAACGCTTACGTGGTCAAACCGGTCGAGTTTCGTGATTTCGTCGCCGCGATCAGTGATCTCGGCGTATTCTGGGCTGTGCTCAATGAGCCGCCCCCAGGATCGCGACGTGTCACCAGGCGGACTGGCCGCTAGCGAGTGAGCAAGCTCAGTTCATCCGTATCCAGTTATCCGCGACAGGCAGACATGCGCGAACCGGTTCCCCTGAGCGAACAGATTCAAGGCCGACGCCCGTTTATGCCTCTCTCGAAACAGATCAAGATCCTGCTGGTAGAAGACAGCAAGCTCGATGCCGAGCTGATTCTGATCGAGCTGGAAAGACATGGATTCGAGCTGCAATCCAAGATTGTCTATGAGCGTACCGGTCTCACCCTGGCCTTGAGCCAGCAGACCTACGACATCATCCTCTCCGACATCATCCTGCCAGGCTTTTCGGGTGCCGAGGCCTTGCGGGTGGCGCGGGCGCTGGCTCCGGAAACGCCCTTCATCTTCGTCTCGGGCATCTTCGGTGAAGTGCACGCCGTGGAAATGATGCGCCTGGGTGCCAACGACTATGTGCTCAAGCAGAGCATGGAGCTCTTGGCCAAGGCCGTCGAGCGCGCGCTGCTGGTGGTGCACGAGCGCCGCGAGCGGCGTCGGGCCGAAGAAGCCCTGCACAGTCTCGAGGTCAGATCGCGCCTGGCCATGGATGCCTCGCGACTGGGCATGTGGGAATACCTGCCCGCCAGCCGTACCCTGGTCTGGGACGAACGCTGCAAGGCCATGTTCGGCCTGCCAGCCGATGCGGTGGTCGATCTCGAGGTGTTCGCGCGGCTGTGCGGCAGCGACGGCCTCGAACGCTTTCTCGACACGGTCCGCCAGGCGGGTGCCGACGAGCGCGACGACGACTACCGCAGCGAGTACCGCATCTGTCTGGACAACGGCGCCCAGCGCTGGGTCGAGACCCGTGGCCAGCCCTTTTTCGAAAGCGGCGTCTGCACCCGCTTCCTGGGGGTGATGCTCGACATCACCCAGCAGCGCGATGCCGCGGAAAAGCTCGAGCGGCTCAACGTCAGTCTCGGCGAACGCGTCGAAGAACGTACCCGCGAGCGTGATCGGACCTGGGATCTCACCCGCGATCTGCTGCTGGTGTGCAAGCCGGATGGCACCCTGGTGGCGCTCAACCCGGCCTGGGAAGAGAATCTCGGCTGGTCCCGCGTGGAGCTGCTCGATTCCTCGCTGCTGACGCTGGTGCATCCCGACGAGCGCTTCATCACCGACAACGAACTCAAGCAGCTGGCCAATGGCGCGACCAGCCAGCGCTTCGTCAATCGTATCCGTCACCGCGACGGCAGCTATCGCTGGATTTCCTGGACGGCGGTACCGGATGCGGGCATGACCTATTGCTCGGGTCGCGACATCTCCTCGGAAGTCCTGGCGATGGAAGAGCTGGCCGCGGCGAATCGCCAATTGCGCGAGCAGATCGACGAGCGCGAGCGGGTGGAGGCGACCCTGCAGCAGATGCAGCGGCTGGAGGCCGTAGGCCAGCTCACCGCGGGCGTGGCCCACGACTTCAACAATCTGCTCACCGTGGTGCTCAGCAGCGCCAGCTTCCTCGAGCGCGACCTGACGCGTCTGGCGGCCAGCGACAAGACCCAGGGGCGGGTGCAGAACATCCGCGAAGCGGGCGAGCGGGGCGCCAAGCTCACCGCTCAGCTGCTGGCCTTCTCCCGCCGCCAGCGCCTGGCGCCCAAGCCGGTCAAGCTCAACGAAACCGTCGAGGGCATGCTCGAACTGCTGCGCAGCACCATGGGTGGCAGTGTCTGGATCGAGACCCATTTGCGCGCCGATTGCTGGCATGCGCTGGTCGATCCGACCCAGATCGAGCTCATCATCCTCAACCTGGCGATCAATGCCCGGGATGCCATGGCGGTCGGCGGTACCCTGCGCCTGAGCACCTCCAACCAGACCATCAGCGAGCCGCCCCAGCGTCCCGAAGAACCCGAACCCGGTGAGTACGTGCTGCTGGCGGTGCAGGATTCCGGCACCGGCATGAGCGAAGAGGTGCTGGCCAAGGCCTTCGAACCCTTCTTCACTACCAAGGAGGTGGGCAAGGGCTCCGGTCTGGGCCTGGCCCAGGTGTTCGGCTTCGCCAAGCAGTCCGGTGGCG
This sequence comes from Pseudomonas sp. PLB05, assembly GCF_021106615.1. Lineage (NCBI taxonomy): Bacteria > Pseudomonadati > Pseudomonadota > Gammaproteobacteria > Pseudomonadales > Pseudomonadaceae > Pseudomonas > Pseudomonas sp. PLB05. Next base: position 608,642 of record NZ_JAJOHO010000003.1, on the reverse strand, counting down.
GTGTGCGCATCGAGACGCAGATGGGCAGCGGTACCACGGTGCTGGTCTATCTGCCACGTACCGAGGCGGAGGATGCCCTGGATCCGATCGGGCTGCCCGCCATGGATCGTGACGAACAGGCCGCCGAACGCCGCATTCTACTGGTCGACGACGATCACGCGGTACGCAACGTGACCGCCGCCCTGTTGGCCGATCTCGGCTATCAGGTGGTGGAAGCCAGCAACGGCTTCGCGGCCTTGAGCGCGCTGGAGCGTGATCCGCAGATCGATCTGTTGCTGGCGGACTTCGCCATGCCCGGCATGAACGGTGCCGAACTGGCCCGCCAGGTGCGCAAGCGGCTGCCACGGTTGCCGGTGGTCTTCATCACCGGCTACGCCGAACTGGGCGAGCTCGATCCGGAACAATCATTCATCGTACCCAAGCCCTTTCGCGAAGCGGACCTGGCAGCACGGCTGCAGGCAGCCCTGCGCGGCGAGAAGCCCCAGCCTTCGCCCCTCTGAAGGCCGCCGTCACCATGAGGTATTTGCGTGTCCACCATCCGTGAAATGTTGCGCGCCGAGGGCGGTGCCCTGCACGAGCAGGTCGATGCGACCTTCGGCCGCTATGCACTGCAGACCCGGCCCCATTACACCGCCTTTCTGCAGGCCCATGCCCAGGCGCTGATCGGCCTCGAAGCGCTCCTGGAGCGCTCCGGCATCCAGCGTCTGCTGCCCGATTGGGCCGAGCGTCGCCGTACCGAAGTGCTGGGGGAAGATCTGCAGCAATTGGCCGCCGCCCCGCCCGAACCTGTCGCCCTCGAGCGTCTGCTCGATGAGGGTGAGTGCTGGGGGGTGGCCTATGTGCTGGAGGGATCTCGGTTGGGATCGCGGTTGCTGGATCGCCATGCTGGCGAGAGTCCCGATGAGGCGGTACGCGATGCCCGGGCCTATCTGGGCCACGTACCCCCCCAGGGCGCCTGGCCGGGATTTCTGCAGCGCCTGGACGAGGCCGGCCGCGATGCGCGTCTGCACCCGGCGATGCTGGCCGGCCAGCGGCTGGCCTTCGAGGTCTTCCTGGCGGCGGGGCAGCGTCACGCGCCTGCGGTCATCGCCTGCTGAGCGATCGCTAGAGCGCCTGCAGGTAGCCGATCACCTCGGCCGCGCCCAGGCGTTCGAGAATCTCGGCGAGGACCCGGGTGCTCGCCACCTCGTTGGGCAGCAGCAGCCATTCCAGATCCTGGCCCGGTGCGGGCAGCGGCAGGCGCGCATAGTCGAGCTTCAGCCCCAGCAGCACCTGGATGAAGTCCGGGTGATTCCAGACCGCGTTGGGCAGGGCGTAGAGGGCAAAGGCCTCTTGCAGGCGGTCGATGGCCGCCGGGTCAAGGCGCAGATGCTGGATCTGCGCCGGCACCTCCACAGCGATGCCGCGAATCCGGGCATAGGCGATGATGCTGGCAAAGGCGAGCGTGGTGGCTGGGTCGTTTTCCAGGAATAGCCGAGTACCCCGCCAGCTGGCCTGGCGCAGACGCAGAGTCTGTTCCGCGGATAGATTCGGCAGGGTGCGATAGAGCGCCGCCTGAAAATCCCGATAGCCGATGATCCGCACCTGCTCGCGCGCCGCGGGCAGGGCGGCCAGCTCCTCCAGCTGCACCACTGTCGCGGGTGTGCTGTCGCCTAGACGCTGGCAGAGTCCATCGATGGCGCGCAGGTCGAGGGCGGCGACCTGAACGGTTTCAGCCACCACCAGTTGACTCAGTAGGGCATGGGCCCGGCTCTTGATCTCCTGGGTCGGGCCGGACAGGGCGGCGCGTGGCAGGCCGAGGAGCAGATGCAACGGATGGCCTTCGTCCCACCAAAGGCTGTCGGTTGGCGCGGGCAAGGGGACGAAGGCGTCGGCCAGCCGCTCCAGGCAGCGCTGGATGCGGCGGCTGGCCAGGGAAGGATGCAGATGCAAGGCCAATGAAGACCAGGGGCTGCCCAGGAGGTTGGCACTGTTGCTCATGGGATCTCCGGGGCGGATAGGAACTGCACGGCCGATTCTAGCGTGGCAAAGACCGCGCTATCGTCAAATGATTCCTGAAAGGTAGGATCTTTTGTGCGAGTGACCGTTCGAGTCCGGCGCGAGCGACGTATGGCCGCTGGCAAGCCTGTATAATGCGCGCTTTCCGAATTGCCTGTGAGTCCGCCATGTACGACGCGCTCCGTCCTCTGCTTTTCAAAATGTCTCCCGAAGGATCGCACGATCTGGCGCTGGATCTGATCGGTGCCGCCGGTCGTCTGGGCCTGACCGGTCTCGGACGGCGGCCGGGTCGGCTGCCGGTCCAGGTCATGGGTCTGGAGTTTCCCAATCCGGTGGGCTTGGCCGCCGGACTCGACAAGAACGGCGCCGCCATCGATGGCTTCGCCGGCCTGGGTTTCGGCTTCGTCGAGATCGGCACCGTGACGCCACGGCCGCAGCCGGGCAATCCCAAGCCGCGGTTGTTCCGTCTCGAACAGGCCGACGCCATCATCAACCGTATGGGTTTCAATAATGCGGGTGTCGACGCCTTGATCGAGCGGGTCAAGGCGGCGCGCTTCCAGGGTGTGTTGGGGATCAACATCGGCAAGAACGCCAGTACCCCGGTGGAGCGGGCGGTGGACGACTACCTGATCGGCCTGGACCGGGTCTATGCCCATGCCAGCTACATCACGGTGAACGTGAGCTCGCCCAACACGCCCGGCCTGCGCAGCCTGCAATTCGGCGATGCGCTCAAGAGCCTGCTGGAGGCCCTGCGCCAGCGCCAGGAAGACCTGGCGGTCCAGCATGGCCGGCGGGTGCCCATCGCCATCAAGATCGCCCCGGACATGACCGATGAGGAAATCGTGCTGACCGCCCAGGCGATCCGCGATGCCGGGATGGACGCCATCATCGCCACCAACACCACCCTGGGGCGCGAGGGGGTGGAGAATCTGCCCTATGCCGCCGAGGCTGGTGGCCTGTCGGGCGCTCCGGTGCGGGAAAAGAGCACCCATGTGGTACGGGTCTTGGCGGGCGAACTGGGTGGCCGGCTGCCGATCATCGCGGCGGGCGGGATCCTGTCGGGGGAAGATGCGGCGGAAAAGATCGCCGCAGGGGCCAGTCTGGTGCAGCTCTACAGCGGCTTCATCTATCGCGGACCGGCGTTGATCCGCGAAGCCGTGGACGCGATCGCGGCAGCACGCCGCTGAGGGATAGGGGGCTCGCTGGGAGCCCCCGTGGGACCGGGTCCCTGATCCTGGGAAGGGATCTGACTGGAACAAAACCAGAACGCTGGTGGAAGCCCTCGGGTTTCCGCTAGTGAAATCGAATTAGCCTGCGGCTTGAAGTTGATTCACGCGTTGAAGACCAGCGGTGCCTATGTAGCCGTCCCATTGGTCGCTACGGCCCTCACGCCAGCCATTGAGCCAGGCCTGCCGGACGGCGTCCTGGGTGAAGGGGCAGAGGTCCCGCGATTTGCCCACAATGCCGTGCTGATAACCACGCTGGAAAGCTCGTTCCATTGGATCACGCTTGAGTCTTCTCATAGGGTAGTGCCCTCGTAGGTTGACTTGCAGATTGTCCATGGCCCGTTGCAGGCCTGGATGCCAGAGCCGGCGTCCTGACATCCGCCCCGCACCTTCGCGCTGCGGGTGGTCAATTACTAACCAATGAGACCCTGGCTGGGAACGACCTTTTAGCTATAAGACGTAATCAAATCGAAATGAAATGGCGATAAACCGCCGCTGGAATGCCGTCACTGCGGCTTGTTGAGACGCAGTCAAACTTTCACGGGAGGGGCTGTCCTTACCGGTCAATCCGACCAAAGGCAGAGAAGCTCCTCTCGCTAACCTATGGATTCAACGATGTCCGCGATGCAACAACTCATCCTCACCTGTCCCAAGGGGCTCGAGACCCTGCTGCTGGAAGAGGCCCAGGGCCTCGGCCTGCAGGAAGCCCGTAGCCAGACCGCGGCGGTGCGCGGCGAGGCGAGTCTCGCGGACGCCTACCGCCTGTGCCTCTGGTCGCGCCTGGCCAACCGGGTGCTGCTGGTGCTGGCCCGCTTCCCGGTGGAGGACCCCCAGGGGCTGTACCTGGGTGTGCATGGCGTGGAGTGGGAAGAGCACCTGGCGCCCAACGGCACCCTGGCGGTGGGCTTCAGCGGCCAGGGCGCGGGCATCGACAACACCCATTTCGGCGCCCTCAAGGTCAAGGACGCCATCGTCGACCGCCTGCGCGAGCGCACCGGGCAACGACCCACGGTCGACAAGGTCGCCCCGGACCTGCGCGTCCATCTGCACCTGGAGCGGGGCCAGGCGATCCTGTCGCTGGATCTCTCCGGCCAGAGCCTGCACCAGCGCGGCTATCGCCTGCAGCAGGGGGCGGCGCCGCTCAAGGAAAACCTGGCGGCCGCGGTGCTGATCCGTGCCGGCTGGCCGGCCCTGGCCGCGGCGGGCGGGGCCTTGGCCGACCCCATGTGCGGGGTGGGTACCTTCCTGGTCGAGGCCGGGCTGATGGCGGCGGACATCGCGCCCAACCTGCGCCGCGAGCGCTGGGGCTTTTCCGCCTGGCTGGGCCATGTGCCCGCGCTCTGGCAGCAGCTGCATCAGGAAGCTGAAGCGCGGGCGGCGGCTGGTCTGGCCAAGACACCGGCCTGGATCCGCGGCTACGAAGCCGATCCCCGACTGATCCAGCCGGCGCGCAACAACATCGAGCGCGCCGGTCTGTCCGAGTGGATCAAGGTCTACCAGGGCGAGGTGGCCAGCTTCGAGCCGCGGCCCGACAAGGGCCAGACCGGCCTGGTGATCTGCAACCCGCCCTATGGCGAGCGACTGGGCGATGAAGCCAGTCTGCTGTATCTCTACCAGAATCTCGGCGAGCGGTTGCGCCAGGCCTGCCTGGGCTGGCGCGCGGGGGTCTTTACCGGTGCGCCCGAACTGGGCAAGCGCATGGGGATCCGCAGTCACAAGCAATACGCCTTCTGGAACGGCGCCTTGCCCTGCAAGCTGCTGATGTTCGAGGTGGAGACCCGCCAGTTCGTCACCGGCAGCCGCAGCGGCGAGCGCTCGGCCATCGATCAGGCGGCGGAACCGGCCAAGCTCAGCGAAGGCAGGCAGATGTTCGCCAATCGCCTGCAGAAGAATCTCAAGCAGCTCGGCAAGTGGGCGCGCAACCAGGGCGTGCAGTGCTATCGCCTCTATGACGCCGACATGCCCGAGTACGCGGTGGCCGTGGACCTCTATGGCGATCGGGTGCACGTGCAGGAATATGCACCGCCCCGTTCCATCGATCCGGACAAGGCCCAGGCGCGCCTGCTCGATGCCCTGGCCGCCATTCCCCAGGCCCTGAACATCGATCCGGCGCTGGTGGTGGTCAAGCGGCGCGAGCGGCAGAGCGGCACCAAGCAATACGAGCGTCAGGCGGCCCAGGGTGAATTCCTGCAGGTGGAGGAGGCGGGTGCCAAGCTGCTGGTGAATCTCACCGACTACCTGGATACCGGTCTGTTCCTGGATCATCGCCCGCTGCGTTTGCGCCTGCGCCAGGAAGCCCAGGGCAAGCGCTTCCTCAACCTGTTCTGCTACACCGGTGCCGCCACGGTGCAGGCCGCGGTGGGCGGAGCGCGCAGCACCACCAGCGTCGATCTCTCGCGGACCTACCTGGACTGGGCCCGGCGTAACCTGGCGCTCAACGGCTTTTCCGAGCGACACCGCCTGGAGCAGGGCGATGTCTTGCACTGGCTGGAGAACGATCGCGGCGAATACGATCTGATCTTCGTCGATCCGCCGACCTTCTCCAATTCCAAGCGTCTGGAAGGAGTGTTCGACGTCCAGCGCGATCACGTCGCCCTGATCGATTCGGCCATGGCCCACCTGAGTCGCAATGGCGTGCTGTACTTCTCCAACAACTTCCGCAAGTTCGAGTTGGACGCAGGCCTCGCCGAGCGTTATCGCGTTGAGGAGATCAGCGCCAGCACCCTGGATCCGGATTTCGCGCGCAATCCCAAGATCCACCGCGCCTGGCGTCTCAGCCTGCAATGAGACCAGCCGCCTGAACTGCCGCTGAACGGTTCGAGCATCGATCCGTTCAGCCTGTGATCCGGCGCAATCCCGCCTTTTCCCGGGAACACCCGACCTGCCCATGCCGTCCACAATGACGGCGCGGCGCTGGGTCGTGCCTGGCGGGACGAGGAGGGAAAGGTTCTACAATGCTGGTTTCACTGCAGGCTCTCAGGGCCCTGGCCGCCTGGCTGGTGGTCTTTCATCACTTCATGCAGGTGTTCTTCGACTTCCACGCCGACAGCCTCGGCGGCCATCTGCTCTCCACCCGGGGACAGGTCGGGGTCGATATCTTCTTCGTGCTCAGCGGCTTCGTGATCTACCTGTCCACCGCCGGCCGATCGCTCAGGCGCAGCACCTTCCTCTGGCACCGCATCGCCCGTATCGTCCCGGCCTATTGGCTGTACACCGCGGTGACGGCGCTGATCCTCTATCTGGCCAGCGACGTGATGCCGGTCTACGGGATCGCTGCACGGGAACTGCTGCTCTCGCTGTTCTTCATTCCCAGCGAGAATCCGGCGGGCTTCGGCCACTACCCGATCCTGCCGGTGGGCTGGACGCTCAACTTCGAGATGCTGTTCTACCTGCTGTTCGCCCTGTCCTTTGGCGTGGCCGAGCGCTGGCGCATCGGCGTGGTCAGTCTGCTGGTGATCCTGGTCAGCCTGGTGCTGGCCCGCGAGTCCTTCGTCAGCAGTTTCTATCGCAATCCGATCATCTTCGAGTTCCTGCTGGGCGTGAGCCTGGCGGCGCTCTATCGGCGTGGCGCCCTGCGCGGCTCCAAGCCGCTGGCCCTGACGGCTGCTCTGGCGGCACTGGTCTGTCTGGTGGCCTTTCCGGCGGACCATCCCTGGCGGCTGCTGACTTGGGGCGTGCCCAGCGCGGTCCTGGTGGGCGCCTGCGTGATCCTCGAACCCTGGTTCGCCGGCTCACGCCTGTGCAAGGCACTGGGGGACTGGTCCTATTCGGTCTACCTGGTGCACGTCATCGTGCTCTGGTTGGGCGACTACTGGCTGCACCAGCAGTGGGGGCTGAGCCCCTACCAGACCCTGGCGGTCTGCCTGCCGGTGATCCTGCTGCTAGCCTGGGGCAGCTACGAGTGGATCGAGCGTCGTCTCTCGCGCACCCTGCGCCAGTTGGGCGAACGCCTGGCGGGACGGCGTCCGCAGTGGGTGGCGGGTCAGTAGGAAACGCGTTCGGCAGCCGTGAGCTCGGGCACTAGCGCCCGACCTTCCGCCGAGGAACGCTGCGCTGCTTCCAGCAGGGCCATGAGGGCGCAGGCCTGGGCGGGAGGGACGGGATTGGCGGCGCGCCCGGCAAGAGCCTCGACCAGGGCAAGGTAGTAGCGGCGGTGATCTCCCGCTGGCGTCGGCAACGCCTGGCGTTCGCCATCGCCCGTGATGAGCCAGCCAGAATCAGGATCCTGGCCCCAGTCCGGACCACCGGGGCGCACGCCGGCCTTGAGCGCGTCTTCCTGGCGATCCGCTCCCTGCTTGATCCAGCTGCCCGCGGTACCCTGGGCGAGAAAGCGCGGCACACCGCCAGCAGCCAGCATCCCGGCTCTCAGGGTCACCTGGCGGGCGCCGTAGTCCAGTTGCACCTGGAACCAGTCATCGGTGAGGGCGCCGGCGCGCTGCCGCACCAGCTGCGCCTGCAGGCGCTCGGGCAGACCGAACAGACAGAGCGCCTGATCCAGCAGATGGGGGCCAAGATCGAACCAGAGACCGCTGCCGGGCAGCGCCGCTTCGCGCCAACGCGTGCGCACCTCGGGGCGAAAGCGTTCGATGCGCGATTCCAGGCTGGTCAGTTCGCCCAGGGCGCCGCTGGCCAGCACCTCCTGCAGTCCGAGAAAATCACTGTCCCAACGGCGATTCTGGAACACCGACAGCAACCGCCCGGCCTGTTCGGCTTCGGCGGCCAGTTGTCGGGCTTCGGCGAGGGTGACGGTAAAGGGTTTATCGACCACCACGTGCTTGCCGGCGGCCAGGGCGGCGCTGGCGAGGGGCGCATGGGTCTGGTTGGGCGAGGCGATCACCACCAGGTCGATGGCCGGATCCTGCACGGCCGCCAGGTAATCCGCAGTCACCCGTACCTCGGGCAGATCGGCGTGCACCCGCTCAGCGTCCCGCGAGGCCACCAGTTCCAGGGTGAGGCCGGGGATGGAACGCAGCAGCGGGCCGTGGAAGGTCTGACCGACGAAGCCGTAGCCGATCAGGGCGACGCGAAAGGGGGAGGGCATGGAGCATCCTTTTTACCGGGGTGGAAAAGACCGGGGCCGCTCGATGAGCGGCCCCGGTTGTAGGCTGAAGCGCGAGGTTGCCTTACTTCAACTCGTGATCGTGAGCTAGTTGCTCCCGTTCAAGGAATTCATCCTGCCGCAAGGAATCCTTGAACTCCTCGGAGTCCTCCAGGGCAAGGGGGTCATTGAGTTCGCCACTGGAGAGGCGCTTCTTTTCCAGTTTGCCGGACAGATGGGTAATGGCTCGCAGCAGCTTGTCCGCCGCGCCATCTACTGCCAGGTCGAGGGATTCGGCCTTGTGGGTGACCGAAAGGGGTTGATGGCCCTTGATGCGCGCTTCCATCTGGCAGCGCTTGTCCTGGGCGCCAGACTTGCCAGCGTTTTCGTCGTTGAGATGCACCTCGACGCGGGTCAGGAGTTCGTCGAAGCGATCCAGGCGGTCTTCCACCACGGACGCCACCCAATTCTGCAAACCGGCACTGCCTTCGATGTTGTGGTCACTGTTCACTTGGACTTGCATGCGGCTTCCTCTTTTTGACGGGCCTGACCATTGGATGAGGCCGGTCAGGCCGAGGTTCAAGGCTGTTCGTCCGGAGCGCGTGTCACCCGATGTTTCCTTCTGGCAGTGTTGAGGCTTGTCGCAACGTTTGGAAAGCGACGCTGAGGTCGCGGGTCGCTGGCGTTTTGCCCTTATCCACTGATAATGCGCGACCTTTCATCGTCCGTCGCAGTGGGGATCGTCAATGCCAGATGTGCTCACGCGTGGCCGCGGTTTCGCCCGGCGGCTCTGGTTGCCCCGCGCGGTCGGTCTGCTGCTCAGCCTGAGTTGCATCGTCTCGGTGCAGATCACCCAGCCGGTGTCCCTGGGGCTGTGGATCCTGCTGCTGGCCAATGCGCTGCTCTGGTCGCCGCTGGCCTATTGGCGCGCCGTCCGCGCTCGCGATCCCTACCGCGTCGAGCTGGGCAATCTGCTGCTGGACTGCGGCTCGGCCGGCTTCTGGACAGCGAGCATGGGCTTCAATCTCCTGCCCAGCGTAACCTTGCTCGCCATGACCGGTATGAACATGCTCGGCGCCGGCGGCCTGGGGTTCTGGCGCCGAGGGCTGCTCGCACAGCTGCTGGGCATCCTGGTCGGCCTCGTGGCGCTGCGCCATCCGGTCGCCGTCGAAACCTCCACCGCGCAGATCTATGCCTGCCTGCCGATGATCATCGCCTATCCCTGGGCCCTGGGTCTGGTGAGCTTTCGCCTGGCGCGGCAGCTGTCACGGCGCAAGCAGGAGCTGGAGCTGATCAGCAAGCAGGACGGCATGACCGGTCTGCACAACAGAACGCACTGGGATCAGCTGCTGCAGCGTGAGTTCGCCCGCTGCAAGCGCAGTGGCGCCGAGGCCAGCCTGGTGATGATCGACCTGGACAACTTCAAGCTGGTCAACGATCGCTTCGGCCACCAGGCCGGTGACGAGATGCTGCGCCAGTTTTCCGGTCTGCTGGCCCGGACCATCCGCACCAGTGACCTCGCCGGTCGTTTTGGCGGCGATGAATTCGGTATCCTCTTGCCCGACACCTCGCCCGAGCGAGCCCTGGATCTGATTCGCCGCCTGCAGGAGCGCCTCCACGAGATGCAGGCGGGCAGCCCCGGCGAGCGCCAGAACGTGCGGGTCGGCATGAGCTGCGGCGTCGCTGGTTTCGACCGGGCCTACGATGACGTCGCCCACTGGCTGCAGGCGGCCGACTTCGCGCTCTACCGGGCCAAGGCCCAGGGGCGCGGACGGGCGGAGGTGGCCGATCCCCAAGGAGTGCTGGCATGACCCCGGCGATAGCGTTGCTCAAGAAGAGCCAGGTGCCCCACGAGGTGCTGAGCTACCACCATGACCCCAAGGCGGCCTCCTACGGCCTGGAGGCCGCGGAAAAGCTCGGATTGGCGCCGGAAACGGTATTCAAGACCCTGCTGGCGGCGAGCGAGAAACAGGAATTGCTGGTGGCCATCGTGCCGGTCGCCGGCACCCTGGATCTCAAGGCCTTGGCCCAGGCGGCCGGGGTGAAGAAGCTGGAGATGGCCAAGCCCGACCAGGCCCAGCGCAGCACTGGTTACCTGGTGGGTGGCATCAGTCCGCTGGGGCAGAAGAAGCGGCTGCGCACCTTCATCGACGAGTCCGCGGCGGAGCTGCCGAGCATCCATGTCAGTGCGGGGCGCCGCGGACTGGAAGTGGCCCTGGCACCGACGGACCTCGCCCGGCTGCTGGATGCGCCCTTCGTGCCGATCGGCAAGGCCTGAGACGTAGGTTGGTGCTGAGCGCAGCGAAGCCCAACGATGTAAAGGTACGGCTGTGTTTTATTGGGCTTCGCGGTGCTCAGCCCAACCTACGGCTGAGTCTCCATGGGGTGAAAACCGCCTAGCGTTTTTCACCCCTCCGCTCGCTAGGCTATTCCGTAGCTCTCACGCAGCTGTTGCCGATAGCGCTGGTAGGCCGCCTCGTATTCGGCGACCCGCGCGGGATCCGGTTCGGCGCGGCTGGCCGGGTCCAGGTGCACGCAGCGTTCGGTGAGGCTGTCCAGCGACTCCGCGCGGCCCTGTTCGCGACTCCAGCACCAGGCCGCCTGCAGGGCGCCGCCCAGGGCTGCGGCTTCGCCGTGGACCGGGCAGACCACCGGGGTGTTCATCAGATCGGCGATCAGTTGGCGCCACACCGGGCTCCTGGCGCCGCCGCCGATGAGTCTCAGGGTGTCGCCGGGCATGCCCAGGTCGCGCAGCAGGTCGAAGCCGTATCTCAGGGCGAAGCTGACCCCTTCGACCACCGCCCGGCACAGGTTGGCGCGGGTCAGGTTGGTGGCGGTCAGGCCGTGCAGGCTGGCGGTCGCCGTCGGCAGTGCCGGTACCCGTTCGCCATTGAGGAAGGGCAGCATCAGCACCCCTTCGGCGCCGATGGGTGATTCGGCCACCAGCCGGGTGAAGTCGGCGAGATCCAGACCGAGCAGCTCGCGGATCTGGCCACTGGCATTGGTCAGGTTCATGGTGCAGATCAGCGGCAGCCAACCGCCGTTGGACGAGCAGAAACCCGCCACGGCGGGATGCTCGCTGATGCGGGGTTCGTCGGAATAGCCATAGAGGGTGCCCGAGGTACCCAGGCTCAGGGTGATCTGGCCGGCGCGGCTGTTGCCGGTGCCCAGGGCGCCCATCATGTTGTCGCCGCCGCCGCTGGAGACCAGCGCCTGGGGATTGATGCCCAGTTGGCTGGCGACCTCCGGCCGCAGCCGCCCGACCGGCTGGTCGGCTTCGATCAGCTCCGGCAGGGCGCGTTCCAGGCGACCGCTGGGGTCGATATGGCGCAGCAGTTCCAGGTCGTACTGGCGCGTGCGCACATTGAAATAGCCGGTGCCCGAGGCATCGCCGTATTCCGCCACGGCGCTACCGGTCAGCCAGAAGTTCAGGTAGTCGTGGGGCAGCAGTACCTGGGCGATCTGGTCGAACACCTCAGGATGCTGCTCCTTGGTCCAGAGCAGCTTGGAGACGGTATAACCCGGCGCGATGGCCAGGCCCAGGCGCTCGATGGAGCCTGCCGCGCCACCGAGATGCTCCAGCAGACGCTGGTTTTCCGGGGTGGATTCGGTGTCGCACCAGAGCTTGGCCGGCCGCAGCACCTTGCCGCTGTCGTCGAGCAGCACCAGGCCGTGCTGCTGGCCCGAGACGCCGACACCGAGGATGTCCTGGCCATCGCTGCCGGCCTGAGCCAGCGCGGCGCGGGTGGCCGCTACCAGCGCCCTGATCCAGTCCGCCGGATTCTGCTCGCGGCGGCCATTGGCACCCTCGGTCAGGGGGTGAGGCGCATTGCCTTCACCCAGTACCACGCCGCGCTCGACATCCAGGATCACCGCCTTGGTGCCCTGGGTGCCGCAGTCGATCCCGAGAAACTTCATGCCTGGCCGCTCCTTGTTGTTGTTAGGGCTTGTATGAACCATCGACGCTACCTAGGCAGCGTTTTGCCAAGGCTAGTCGCCGAGCAGGGTCTGCAAGGTAGCGCTGACCCCATGGGTCCGCAAGTTGTACAGCTGCCGCTCGAAGGCGGCAACGAAGGCCGCGGATTTCGGGATGTGCTTGCCGAAGATCTCCTCGGCGCCCAGCAGGCGCTCGGTGAGGTTCTTCTGATCCTGCACCAGCTCCTCGCAGTAGTTGGCCCGCGGATCGGGGATGCGATAGGTCGCCCCGGTCTCGTCCACGCCACGCAGATAGACCGCCCAGGCGGCCACCACCAGCGCGGCGCGATCCATGGCCTGGTCGTCTTCGATCAGGCGGTTGATGGTCGGTACGGTGAACTTGGGAAACTTCGAGGAGCCGTCGGAGCAGACGCGCTCCAGCTGGTCGGCGATGGCACGATTGGAGAAGCGCTCGATCAGGGTGTCCTTGTACTGGTCGAGATCGATGCCGGGTACCGGGGCCAGCTGCGGGGTCACGTCCTCGTCCATGTAGGTGCGGATGTAGCGCACGAACAGCGGGTCGGCCATGGTCTCGTGGACGAAGCGGTAGCCCTTGAGGAAGCCCAGGTAGGTCAGCGCCAGGTGGCTGCCGTTGAGCAGCTTGATCTTCATCTCCTCGTAGGGGGTGACGTCGTCGGTGAACTGGACGCCGACGTCTTCCCAGGCCGGGCGACCGGCGACGAAATTGTCTTCCAGCACCCACTGCAGGAAGGGCTCGCAGACCACCGGCCAGGCGTCCTCGACGCCGTGTTCGGCCAGCAGCGCCTCGCGATGGGCGGTGCTGGTCATGGGGGTGATGCGATCGACCATGGCGTTGGGGAAGCTGACGTGCTCGGCGATCCAGCCGTGCAGCTCTTCGTCCACCAGGCCGGCATAGGCCAGCAGGGCCTTGCGAGTCACCTGGCCATTGTGCGGAAGGTTGTCGCAGGACATCACGGTGAAGGGGCCGGTGCCCTCGGCACGGCGCTTGGCCAGGGCCGCCAGCAGGAAGCCGAAGACGCTGCGCGGATCGCCGGGATGCTGCAGGTCGTGCTGGATCAACGGCAGTTTGAAGTTGAATTCGCCAGTGCTGTCATCCATGCAGTAGCCGCCCTCGGTGATGGTGAGGGAGACGATACGGGTGCTGGGATGGGCCAGCTTGTCGATCAGCGTCTGGGTGCCGTCCTCGGCCAGCAGCATGCCGCTGATGGCGCCGACGACGCGGACCTCGGTGTCCGGCTCGTCGGCCAGCACCACCTGGGTATAGAGGTAGTCCTGTCCGGCCAGGGCGTCACGCATGGCGCGGTCCTCGGCGCGCAGGCCGACGCCGCAGATGCTCCAGTCCAGGTCGCGGCCCTGGTTGAGCAGGGCTTCGGTATAGATGGCCTGGTGGGCGCGGTGGAAGCCACCGACGCCGATGTGGACGATACCCTGACGCAGCTGGCAGGCGGCGTAGGAGGGCTTGGCGATGTATGCGGGAAGCTGGTCGAGATTCTGGCGATTGAGTTTCATGAGAGGGATCCTGGCAGAAGGCGCTCCTGGTCATGGTCGGCCATGACCAGGAGAGAAGGGGAGATCAGGCGGCCTGGCGCAGCAGCGGCGCCACGGCGCGGCCCTGTTCGTCGAACAGGTGACAGAAGTCCACGTCCAGGGCCAGGCGCTGGCGTTCGCCGTAGGCGACGGCGCAGTCACCCGGCACGCGCACGGTCAGCGGCTCCTCGGCCTCGGTGACCATGTGGCAATAGGTGTCGCTGCCGAGGCGTTCGGCCACGTCGCTGATCACCGGCAGCTGGCCGTCGGCGGCCAGGCGCAGGTGTTCCGGGCGAATGCCCAGGGTCACCGGGCTGCCGATCGCGAGGTCGTCACCACGGCGTGGCAGGTGCAGGCGCGGACCGGCTGCCAGCTCCACCTCCACGCCCTGGGCGTCGGTGGCCACCACCTTGCCCTTGAAGAACGCCATCTTCGGCGTACCCAGGAAGCCGGCGACGAAGAGGTTGGCCGGATGGTGATAGAGCTCCAGGGGCGAACCGACCTGTTCGACGCGGCCGCCATTGAGCACCACCACCTTGGTCGCGAGGGTCATGGCTTCCACCTGGTCGTGGGTCACGTAGATCATGGTGGCCTGCAATTCCTGGTGCAGGCGCGCCAGTTCCAGGCGCATCTGCACGCGCAGGGCGGCGTCCAGGTTGGAGAGGGGTTCGTCGAACAGAAAGATCTTCGGCTGGCGGACGATGGCGCGGCCGATGGCCACCCGCTGGCGCTGGCCACCGGAGAGCTGACGCGGCTTGCGCTCCAGCAGGGGTGTCAGTTCGAGGATGCGGGCGGCATCGGTGACCTTGCGCTCCACTTCCTGCTTGTCGATCTTGGCCAGGTCCAGGGCGAAGGACAGATTCTTGCGCACGCTCATGTGCGGATAGAGGGCGTAGGTCTGGAACACCATGGCCAGGTCACGTTTGGCTGGCGAGACCTCGGTGATGTCGCGCCCGTCCAGTTCCAGGGTGCCGCTGGAGACCTCTTCCAGACCGGCGATGAGGCGCAGCAGGGTGGACTTGCCGCAACCCGAGGGACCGACGAAGACCACGAACTCACGGTCGTTGATGTCGAGGTCGACGCCCTTGATGATTTCCAGCGAGTCGAAGCCCTTGCGCAGGCTGCGGATTTTCAGATTGGCCATGACAGGAATCCTCTTGTTATTTGAGCCGTCGCTGCGCGTCGCGAGCGAAGGCGAGACAAGGAGGAAGGTCGCGAGAAAGCGCAGTTTACGCGGGTAAATGAGCATTTCGAGCGAGCTTCCGACGCCGGATCGGCAAGCGCAGTAGCGCAGCGACGGCTCATTTCACGGCGCCGAAGGACAGGCCGCGCACCAGTTGTTTCTGGCTGATCCAGCCAAAGATCAGGATGGGGGCACAGGCCAGCGTCGAGACGGCCGACAGCTTGGCCCAGAACAGTCCCTGGGGACTGGAGTAGGAGGCGATCAGCGCGGTCAGGGGGGCGGCATTGGACGACGTCAGGTTGAGCGACCAGAAGGCCTCGTTCCAGCACAGGATCAGCGACAGCAGCATGGTCGAGGCGATGCCGCCCTTGGCGATCGGCAGCAGCACCCGGACGATTTCCTGGTAGGTGGTGGCGCCATCCAGGCGCGCGGCCTCGAGGATGTCCTTGGGAATGTCCTTGAAGTAGGTGTAGACCATCCAGACCACGATCGGCAGGTTGATCAGGGTGTAGACGGCGATCAGCAGCAGCCGGCTGTCGAGCAGTTCGAATTGCTTGGCCAGCAGGTAGATGGGTACCAGCACTCCGACCGCCGGCAGCATCTTGGTGGAGAGCATCCACAAGAGCAGGCGCTGGGTGTGCTTGGTCTCGTGGAAGGCCATCGAGTAGGCCGCCGGTAGCGCCAACAGCAGGCTGAGCAGGGTGGCACCAAAGGAGATCACCACCGAGTTCAGCGCGAAGTGGAAGTAGTCGCTACGCGCCTGGATGGTCAGGTAGTTCTCCAGGGTGGGGATGAAGAAGAACTGCGGCGGCGTGGCGAAGGCGTCGATCTCGGTCTTGAAGCTGGTCAGCACCATCCAGAAGATCGGGAAGAACAGCACCAGGGCCACCAGCCAGGCGAGCAGGCCCAGCAGCAGGCTCTGCAGGCGCCGGGATTGCTTGAGCGTCAGCATGTCAGGGTCCTCACTGTTGGGTCAGGTTCTTGCCGAGCATCCGCACCAGGATGATGGCGGCGATGTTGGCGATGAGCACGGCGATCAGGCCGCCGGCTGAGGCCAGGCCAACGTCGAACTGCAGCAGGGCCTGGTTGTAGATCAGGTAGGCGAGGTTGGTGGAGGCGAAGCCCGGACCGCCACTGGTGGTGGTGTAGATCTCGGCGAACACCGACAGCAGGAAGATCGTCTCGATCATCACCACCACGGCGATGGGCCGCGCCAGGTGCGGCAGGGTCAGGTGCCAGAAGATGGCGAGCGGACCGGCGCCGTCCAGGCGAGCCGCTTCCTTCTGCTCCTGGTCCAGCGACTGCATGGCGGTCATCAGGATGAGAATGGCGAAGGGCAGCCACTGCCAGGAGACGATCAGGATGATCGACAGCAGCGGATGGGTGGCCAGCCAGTCCACCGGGGTGGCGCCGAACAGCTTCCAGACCGCGGCGAGAATGCCGGAGACCGGATGGAAGATCAGGTTCTTCCAGATCAGGGCGCTGACTGTGGGCATGATGAAGAAGGGCGAGATCAGCAGGACGCGGACGATACCGCGACCAAGGAACTCGCTGGCCTCCAGCAGCGCCGAAATCAGCACGCCGAAGACCACGCTGATCAGCAACACGCTGCCCACCAGCAGCAAGGTGTTGCTCATGCCGGGCCAGAAGCCGGCATCGGTGACGAAGTATTCGAAATTCTCCAGGCCGACGAAGCCATGCTCGCCGGGATACAGCAGGTTGTAGCGGATCAGCGAAAACCAGATGGTCATGCCCAGCGGCACCAGCATCCACACCAGCAGCAAGGCCACCGAAGGACTGATTAGGAACCAGCCGGGACTAGCACGACGGCGTTGACGCCGGGCGGGTGCGGCAGGAGTTTCGACGGCAGGCGTCTTGAGGGTGGAGGTCTGCATGGCGATGCTCCGCAAGGCAGTAGGCCGTGACGAGGCACTGGCGTCTCGCGAGGCCAGTGGCGGATCAGGCAGGGAAAGCCGCTAGGCCGGGACCCGCGCGCGGCGGATCCCGGTATCCAGCGCTACTTGGGATAGCCGGCGCGCTTCATTTCCCGGGCGGTGGACTGCTGGGCCGCCTGCAGGGCCTGCTCGACCGACATCTGCCCGGTAAGGGCCGCGGCGAACAGCTTGCCCACCGAGGTGCCGATGGCCTGGAACTCGGGAATGGTCACGTACTGGATGCCCACATAGGGCACCGGCTTGGCCGAAGGGTGGGCCGGGTCAGCGTGCTGCAGCATGTCCAGGGAGACCTTGGCGAAGGGCGCAGCGTCCATGTAGGCCTGGCTGTAGGTGGACTTGCGGGTACCCGGCGGCACGTTGGCGATGCCGTCCTTGTCCGCGACCAGCTTGGCGTAGTCCTTGGAGGTGGCCCAGGTCACGAAGGTCTTGGCGGCATCCTTGTGCTTGGAGGAGGTTGGGATACCGAGGGACCAGGCGTACAGCCAGGAGGAGCCCTTGTCGGTGACCTCGCGCGGCGAGCCGGCGAAGCCGACGCTGTCGGCGACCTTGCTCTGGCTCTTGTCCATGGTGAAGGAGCCGGCGACGCTGGCATCGACCCAGATGGCGCACTTGCCGCTGTTGAACAGCGCCAGGTTTTCGTTGAAGCCATTGCTGGAGGCGCCGGGCGGACCGTACTTCTTCATGTTGGTGACGTAGTAGTTGGCCGCCGCGGTCCATTCCGGACCGGTGAATTCCGGTTGCCACTTTTCATCGAACCAGCGCGCGCCGAAGGCGTTGGCCATGGTGGTGACCAGGGCCATGTTCTCGCCCCAGCCGGCCTTGCCTCTCAGGCAGAGACCGTACTGGTCCTTGTCCGGCTGGTGCAGCTTGCCGGCGAACTCGGCGATCTGGGTCCAGGTGGGCTGGGCGGGCATGGTCAGGCCGGCCTGCTGGAACAGGTCCTTGCGGTAATAGGTGATGGAGCTTTCGGCATAGAAGGGCAGCGCATAGAGGGTGCCCTTGACCGACAGGCCTTCGCGAACCGACGGGAAGAGGTCGTCCAGGTCATAGTTGGCGGGCAGGTCCTTCATGGGCTCCAGCCAGTTCTGGGCGCCCCAGAGGCCGGTCTCGTACATGCCGATGGTGAGGACGTCGAACTGACCGCCCTGGGTGGCGATGTCGGTGGTCAGCCGCTGCCGCAGCACGTTTTCTTCGAGCACCACCCAGTTGAGCTTGATGTCGGGATGCTGTTCTTCGAAGGTCTTGGACAGCCGCTGCATGCGGATCATGTCACTGTTGTTGACGGTAGCGATGGTGACCGTTTCGGCGGCCTGAAGGGCCAGTGAAAAGGTCAGGCCTGCAGAGAGGGTGACAGCGGACAATAAAAGCGCTTTTGGTGTGGTTTTCATCTTGCACTCCGCGTCCCGTGCCAATGCAGCAGACGCTTTTCTTGTTGTTGTAACCCACTACGCGACCGGCTATTGCGGCCTTGGCAGCGGAAGCCTCGGACTGATTACAGCCCGTAGCCGCCTGGGAAACAAATGCTGGAAGACACCAAAATCGGTATTTTTTTGCACATCCCTTCCAGGCCGTGCGTCAACCTCCGGCAAGGGCGTCCGCTCTGCCTAGAGGCTTTCCGCCTTGACCTTGGTGATGCCGTCCTCGCGATAAAGCTGCAAGGTTCCGGGGGTGGATTCGATCACCCGTTCGTTTTCGATGAGGAAGGAATAGACCGGTGTCGCACTGCCCGGTGCGCGCAGGTTGCGGTATTCGTAGACCATCAGGCGATCCAGTTTGGCCACTCGTTGCGGCGAGCCGAAACTCTGCCTGAGTTGATCCTGGGTACGGCCGCCGAATTGCGAGGGGTCGGCCGGAGGAGAGGTAGGCGCCGAACTGCATGCCGACAGCGCGGCGAACAGGAGAAGGGACAGGCGTTTCATGACGGCTCCGCATGCAGGTCGAAAGGGCAGACGGGGTGAGCTGCCCATAGAACCAGACGGACCTGGAAAACGGCGATTCATTCCCTGGGCGGGATTAAAAAGCATACGAATTGGAAGCCATCCGTCGACATCAATCGAACGGACTAGAATACCCAGCGCTGTTCTTGAACAAAGGTCTGACGGTCGTTCAGCCAGCGGGCGCTATTGATTGGCTGTCGAGTGTCACGGGGCTGGGCGTCGGCTCTGCTAGGGAGAACCTCGGTACTTGCGGCGGGAGCCTTGAGCGTAAGATCTGCCAGCTTGAGCGGCGGTACGGCGGGAAGGGTGGCAGCCTGGGCGTGAAGGGCTGCAAAGGTCGCAATGACACTGGCCAGAATACGAATTCCCATTCCTTGGGTCTCCTGGTAGATCCGAAGCGCGAATCTACCATTACCCTGCCTATTTGGTTCCTTCTTAGTCTGACGTTACTGCGTAACTGTGATCCCGTTCGTCATCCTGAGTACCGGTCGGTCACACCACCGACAACCGGATGCCGAACCGTTCAGTCAACCGATAGCAGCTCGCGGTGCTTGGCTGCCAGATAGGCGAAGAGCGGCGGGCAATCCGAGACCAGGCTGACCAAGGTCTGGCTGGCAGCGGGCTCTTGTCGCAACAGGACTTTTTCACCACGCGCATTGAGGTAGAGGGTGTATTCGGGCGTACTGGACTGGGCCATGAACCCCTCACCCATGAGCGCGCTACCCAGGGCCATCCGCTGCGGCAGGTCGCAGCTGCCTTGCCACTGGAAGGCACGGATGCCGAGGTTTTCCAGGGTTTCGGCGATGGGACAGTCGATCATCAGTGGCGGATGATCGAAGAGTGGGAATTCGATCGACAACAGCTCCAGATGGCGCTCCAGACACTCGAAGTGCTTTCTGGGAATCAGTCGGCGCAACTGCTGCAACTGACCATTGCCGTGGAATAGCGAAGTTTGTGCGGTCATGGCGTCCTCCCGGTACATCGAGCGCTTGAATGTTCTGACCGGCTGCTGGCGGATTTGGTGCGATCCGCTTCCACATTTCGCCGTATCGACTGCCAATACCCGACAGCCTGCGCCCTTGAGATGACATGGCCGTTACCAGGCGCTTCAGTCGGACCTTTGCCGCAGTAGGCCAAATCTGGCGACCGCGTGCCTGCAACCTGACCGTGAGCACTGGCCAAGACGGTGAAGGGGGGATCGCGGCTATTCTTTTCCCAAGGTGGAACTGGCACCCTGGCGCCTTTTCCCGGTTTCAGGAGCGTCCATGACCACTATCGCCCCCGCCATCGCCGAACGCTACCGCGCCGTCCAGGAGATCGCCCGGGAAGCGGCGCAACTCGGCCTCGACTTCTATCACCGGCGCGGCGCGCTGCAGGTGGACCACAAGGGCAGCGACCTGCAGGACGTGGTGAGCATCGCCGACAAGACGCTGGAGGAGCTCATCCGCCAACGCCTGAGCGAACGCTTTCCAGAGGATGGCCTGCTGGGCGAGGAGGGCGGTGCAACCGATCTGGCTGCCCCCTATCTCTGGGTCATAGATCCCATCGACGGCACCGCGCCCTTTCTCAACGGACTGCACAATTGGTGCGTGTCCATCGGCCTGATGCACGAGGGGGAGCCCTTGCTCGGCGCGATCATGGATCCGAATCACGATGAACTCTTCCATGGCCTGCGGGGGCATGGTGCCTTCGTCAACGATCAGCCACTGCGTG
Source organism: Pseudomonas sp. PLB05 (assembly GCF_021106615.1). NCBI lineage: Bacteria > Pseudomonadati > Pseudomonadota > Gammaproteobacteria > Pseudomonadales > Pseudomonadaceae > Pseudomonas > Pseudomonas sp. PLB05. Next base: position 588,108 of record NZ_JAJOHO010000003.1, on the reverse strand, counting down.
TCCATCCCGCTACCGAGATCCGCCAGGGCTTGACCGGCCTGGGTACCACCCACAGACGTGGCAAGGAAAACTTCCTGCCCTTCGTGACCGGTCTGCTGGCCGAAGGCGGGCAGTTCTTTCGCAATGGCTCGGGCGCCCTGATGACCGCCTACGTCGCCGCCGGCCGGCTGATCGGCTATTACGAGACCCTGATCCATGGCTGGGACTGCCTGGCGGGCCTGGTCCTGATCCAGGAGGCGGGCGGCCGCCACAACGCCTTCCTGCGTAACGAGGGCCTGATCAATGGCAATCCCCTGCTGGTGGCAGCGCCAGGGGTCTACGACCAGCTCGCCGCGCTGGTAGGGCCTTCGCTGGATAAGTGAGCGGGCAGTTCCGGCGGAACGAAGAGGCAAGAGGGCAGGTTGCCTGGCTATTACCGGTCACCTTGCCGCCGTCGGACGTGGCCGGTGTGACCGAAGCCAGGCGCCGCGTCCTAGCGCTGCTTTTTGCGATAGAGGCTCGGCTTCCAGTAGTCCTTCAGCAGCAGATGCAGCGGACCGCGCCAGCCGCGCTTGCGCAGTTGCCAGGCGATCAGGACGTTCATGATGCCGTGTCCTAGCAACAGCACCGAGCCGTGGCGTTCGGCCAGTTCGATGAGTCGATCGGCCGCCTGGCCAGCGCGCACCGAAGAGCTGCCGATGGATTCGGTATGGGCGGCGAAGCCCAGGAACCAGGCGGATCTGAACAGCAGGCGCCAGGCCTTGACCGGCAGCCGCGGCGCATCGAGTTCCAGATAAGGCAGGTGCGCTTCGGCATAGACCTCATCGACCGGGCTGTCCGTGCGCCCCATCAGGTATTCCAGCGAGCGTACGCAACGTCCCAGGGGGCTGCTCACCACATAGCCCGCCTCCTGCGCCAGCCGCCGTGTTTCCGCAGGTTCCTGGCCTGCCGGCACCGGCGCCTTCTGATAGCGTGCGACCCAGTCCTTCATCTCTCGCGGGGTGCAGCGAGCCTTGCTGGAAAGATCGGGTTTGCCGTGACGGACCAGAATGATGTGCATGAAAGGCGACCTGGGAAAGATGGTCACTAGACCGCAGTTATCAGCGTTCGTCTCGCACTGTCCCGCCCCGTAACGGTGATATCAAATTGCCACTTGCGCTGCTGGCTATGCCGCCTGGCTTGTTTATCTGGTAGAAGGTGATTGGGTTCACGAGCCTAGTGCCTGGCTCGCAGGGTAGCAGGCTGCTTCGGGAAGTTGCCTGGGCGCCTGCTGCAACCCGCGTTGCCTAGTCAGAGACCGTCCAAGCACGTCGTCCATCCAAGGACAGGAAAGCATGAAAAGAATACTGTGCGCGTTGGCGCTGCTCGGTGTGCAGGTGCTGGGATCACCACTGGTGACTGCCGCGGAAGAGTCCCATGTGGCGCTGATCAAGAGCGTGTCGGGCAGCGTCAAGGTGCTGCGTCAGACGACGACTTTCCAGGCCCAGGCCGGCACCACCCTGCAGGTGGCCGATCGCTTGCAGGCGGGCCCGGAATCCACCGCGGCCATCGTCTTTCTCGACGGTACCCTGCTCACCCTGGGCAACGACGCCGATGTGCAGCTGCGCGATTACTTGTTTGAACCCAAGAGCAGCCGGTATGGCTTCTCGGTCTACCTCACCAAAGGCGCGGCCATCTACTCGTCCGGCAAGATCGGCAAGGTCTCGCCCGACTCGGTGAAGATCGAGACGCCTTTCGCCACCATCGGCGTGCGTGGCACCCGCTTCCTGGTCCAGGCCCAATGAGCGCCGTGATCGCTGCCTCATCCCAGGGTCGCCTGCTGCTAGGTGTCCTGCTGTCCGCGCTGGTGCTGGGCGGCTGTGCCAGCCCTCCGCTGCCCCAGACCAGGGTCACTCTGATGCCCGACGAGGATGGGCACGTCGGTGCCGTCTCCGTCACCAGTTCTGCCGGGCGCCAGGCAATCGACCAGGGCTTTGCCGAGGTTACGGTAGCCGGACCGAATCAGGCGCCGACCGCCGCGCAGTCAGTGGCCCAGCCGCTCTTCGAGCAGCAGCATCGCCAGGTGCTGGCGGCCCAGCCCTCGCCGCCAAAGACCTTCGTGCTCAACTTCCGGTCCGACAGCATGGAGCTGACACCTCAATCCAAAGCGCTGCTACCAGAGGTGCTGGACGCTGCGCGCCAGCGCATGCCTACCGAGATTTCGGTATTCGGCCACGCGGATGCGTCGGGTACGCCTTCCTACAATCTCGACCTCTCGGGGCAGCGCGCCCGCAAGGTGGCCGGTCTTCTGCAGCGGCTCGATCCCAAGCTGCGTATCAACGTCGAGTTCTTCGGCGACACGGTGCCACTGGTGCCGTCTCGTCCGGGAAAATCGGAGCCGCGCAATCGCCGCGCCGAAGTCCTGATTCTCTAGGGTCTGGTGCATGAAATCCGTCACCCACCCGCTGCGTCGTCGCGCGCCCTGGATGTTCCTGGTCAGTCTGGGGCTGTCGCTGGCCTTTGGCTTCGCCGCCTTGCTGCAATGGACGCCCCTGCAATATCTCGACCGCCTCGCCTACGATCAGCTGAGCCGCTTTTCGGCCAGCGACGATGAGGCGACCGGGGTACAGGTGGTCAGCATCGACGAAGCCAGCCTGGCGGCACTGGGCCAGTGGCCCTGGCCCCGCTATCGGGTAGCCGAGCTGCTCTCTCGTATCGCCGAAGCCGAGCCCGCCGCGATCGCCGTCGACGTCTTGTTCAGCGAGCCGGACCGCACCTCGCTCAAGGCGTTGCAGCAGAGCTTCAAAGACGACTTCGGCATCGACCTGAGCTTTTCCGGCGTGCCTGCGGAGTTGCAGGACAACGACGGCTATCTTGGCTACGTCATGGGACAGACGGGGGCCATCGCCGCCCGCTTCTTCTTCCTCGATCTGCACCAGCCCGCTTCCAGCGGCCTACGGCCCGGGATTGGCTTCAGCGGTGCCCTCGACGCCCTGGCGCTGCCCGAGGCCGCTGGCGCGCTGGACAACGTAGCCCCCATCGCCAGCCAGACGCGCTTCAGCGGCTTCATCAACAGCCAGCGTGACAGCGATGGCATCCTCAGGCGCACCCCCCTGCTGCTCAGTCACCAGGGCATCATCCATCCCAGTCTGGCCCTGGCCGCCACCATGCGCGCCCTGGGGCTGGCCGAGGGCGTAGTGGAGACCAGCGTCACCGGACCGGTGCTGCGGCTTGGCGATCACCGTCTGCCGCTCGACAGTCGAGGCCAGGCGCTGCTGCACCTGCACAGCACTGCCGAGCATTATCCAGAGGTCTCGGCGCTGGCGGTGCTCAGCGGCGCGGTGGCGCCCGCCAGACTCAAGGGCAAGGTAGTCTTCGTCGGCGTATCTGCCGCGGGCTTCAATGATCTGCACACGACGGCCCTGGGCCAGACCTTTTCCGGCGTCAGGCTGCAGGCCGCCCTGACCCAGGACCTGCTGGACGACGCCTTAGTGCGGGTCCCCCAGTTCGCTGGAGTACTGCAACTGGCGTTGTGCCTGATCGGCGGCCTATTGTTGTCCGCCGGGTTTTTCTACAACCGCAATCAGCGCCGCTTCGCCCTGTTGGCGACCGCGTTGATCGTCCTGCCACAGCTGCTGGGCATCTGGCTGTTCGTGCGCTACGACGTCTTCCTGCCCCTGGCCGCACCCCTGCTGCTGGTGGCGATGCTGTCGGGCCTGGCGTTGGTCACCCGGATCATCCTGGCGCGCCAGTACGAAGAGCGTTGGCGCCGGCAACTGGAACGGTCACGCCAGGTCACCATCGAGTCGATGGCCGCGGTGGCCGAGACCCGGGATCCCGAGACCGGTGCCCATATCAAGCGCACCCAACACTATGTCCGTGCCATCGCCGAGCAGATGAGACGCACCGGTCAGGCGGCGGACCTGCTGACGCCGGACTATATCCAGCTGCTGTTCCTGTCCGCGCCGCTGCATGACATCGGCAAGGTCGGGGTGCCGGATGCCATCCTGCTCAAGCCCGGGCGGCTGACGCCCGAGGAAATGCAGGTGATGCAACGGCACGCCGAATTCGGTCGCCAGATCATCCTCAGCACCGCCAGCCATCTGGAGGATGACAACTTCCTCGCCCTGGCCGCCGAGATCGCCAGTACCCACCACGAGAAATGGGACGGCAGCGGCTATCCCAACAGGCTGTCTGGTACAGACATCCCCTTGGCCGGGCGAATCATGGCGGTGGCCGACATCTACGATGCGCTGATTAGTCGTCGCTGCTACAAGGAGCCTTTCAGCCACGAAGACTCGCTGCAGATGATGCGCGAGATGCGTGGCAGCACCTTCGATCCCCAGGTGCTCGATGCCTTCCTGGCCATCGAGCCGCAGATCCTGACCATCGCCCAGCATTTTCGCGACGAAGGGGCGGGGGGAAGTCGGCGCCTGCTCTGAACCGGCTCGGCCTCCTGTCGCACCTCTCCTTGATCGCCATTTCCGCTCAATCTTCGATTGGCAGCTTCTTACCCAAACCTCTTCTCCACTGTTGCGCTCAGTGGACCGACCACCGCCTTTGAAACATTTCATCGAAAATAGGCGGAGCAGGGCGATGGAAGGTTGGCAGCAGGAAAGGCACGTTCTTGACAGCCTCAAGTAAGACGGCTGTTGATTTGCGGTCGCTTATGATATTAATTTGCATTTACAGAAGCATCCAGCTTGCATAGCCTGCGTTCCGCCGCGCAAGACGGCATCGGATACCGGTCCCTGGAAAGCTTCCAGCGAGTCCTTACGTGGGGTACGGACGGGTCGGTGTTTCCCTAGAGGACGACCAACGACATGCAACTCTTCTCCCTCCGCCTTATCGCGCTTTCCGTGTCCCTGGGCGTGACAGCCTTGGCCCAGGCCGCACCCCTAGCCCTGTCGCAACCGGCGCAGCCGCTGGCCGATGCCCTGCAGAGCTTCGCGCGCGTCAGCGGCTTGAAGGTGAACTACGATCCCGCGGCCTTGGCCGGTAAAGGTGCGCCAGCGCTGTCGGGGCGGATGGAGCCGGATGTCGCCTTGCAGCGTCTGCTGGCGGGCAGTGGCCTGGCGGCCTCGGTCAGCGGTTCGGTCGCCACCGTCGCGCCGGTGGCCACCCAGGCGGAGACCGGCAGCGTGACCCTGGATGCCACCACTATCAGTGCGGACGACGGCTCCCTTACTGGTCGAGCGACCACCGAAGGGACCCGCTCCTATACCACCGGCGCCATGAGCACCTCCACCGGGCTGCCCCTGTCGATCCGCGAGACGCCCCAGTCGGTCAGTGTCATCACCCGGCAGCGCATGGAAGACCAGGGTATGACCGATCTCAACGATGTGGTCCGCTACGCGCCGGGGGTGACGCTGAACAAGTTCGGCGGCGACCGCCAGGAATTCCTCTCCCGCGGCTTCCGTATCGACAACATCATGTACGACGGTCTGCCCACCACGGCGGGGACCTTTACCCTCGACACCCTGTCCTCGGCGGACCTGTCCATCTACGACCGCGTCGAAGTGGTACGCGGCGCCACCGGCCTGATGACCGGCGCTGGTGATCCGTCGGCCACCCTGAATCTGGTGCGCAAGCGCCCGACCGCCTTCCCCCAGGTCAGCGTCACCACCAGCGCCGGCAGCTGGGATCGCTACCGTACCGAGGTCGACGCCTCCAACAAGCTCAACGAAGCCGGTACCTTGCGCGGTCGCGCCGTGGCTGCCTACGAGGACAGCAACAGCTTCCAGGACGTCCGCGAGCGCAAGCGCCAGACCTTCTATGGCGTGCTCGAAGCGGATCTCAGCGACGCCACCACCTGGACCATCGGCGCCTCCAAGCAGCGCGAGGACAAGACCTCCGACTGGGGCAGCCTGCCCAGCGGTCCCAATGGCGAAGACCTGCACCTGTCACGCTCCACCTTCCTGAGCGGCGACTGGGCCTACTGGGATCAGGACACCCATACCCTGTTCTCGGACATCACCCATACCTTCGACAATGGCTGGAAGGCCAAGCTGGCGGCGCAGCAGATCTGGGCGAATTCGGATACCTATTCCAACTACATCGGTGCCCTTGCAAGCAGCGGTTATACCTACAGTTCCCTGTCCGACCTCGGTACTGCCTCCGGCGCTTACCGTACTGACTCCGATCAGCTCAATATCGATGCGTCGGTCAGCGGTCCCTTCCAGTTGTTGGGTCGCGAGCACGAACTGGTCGCAGGCATAAGCCGCCGTCAAGAAAAGTTCTATCAGCGCGGTGGCTACTCAGATCCGATTCCAGTCGACATCTATAACTTCCGTCCCAGCAGCATTCCCAAGCCGGCCAAGGACAGTCTTTCGCCTTACGCCAGCAAGAACACCACCACCGAAGAGGCCATTTACGCGGCAGCGCGCTTCAACCCCATCGATCCGTTGCACGTGATCGTTGGCGGTCGGGTCAGCTGGTATGACTTCGACAACCTGTACAGCGACGACGACTACAAGGCCACGCGTGAATTCACGCCCTATGCCGGCATCATCTACGACCTGAACGACACCTATTCGGTCTACGCCAGCTACACCGATATCTTCAAGCCGCAGAGTCAGCAGAGCACGGGAAACTCGGTCCTCGCGCCCATGACGGGCAAGAGCTACGAGATCGGCTTGAAGGGCGCCTATTTCGACGGAGCGCTGAACGCCTCCGTGGCGCTGTTCGAAACCATTCAGGAGGGTCGTGCCTATGAGCTTTCTCCTCAGCCGATCGAGTGTGCTCAACAGAGCCGTACCTGCTATGACACCGCTGGCGAGGTCCGCAGCCGCGGTATCGATGCGGAGATCTCCGGTCAACTAGCGCCGAACTGGCAAGCCTCGGCGGCCTACACCCTGGTGCTGAGCGAATACACCAAGGACGTGACCTACGAGGACCGCCGCTTCGCGCCTGAGCAGCCCAAACACCTGTTCAAGGCTGCCACCAGCTATCAACTGACCGGCAATCTGAGCAACTGGCGTATCGGTGCCGATGTGCTGGCCCAGAGCGAAACCTTCAAGCGGGTCGGCAACGGCGAAGCCAAGCAGGATAGCTACGCACTCGTGGGCCTGATGGCGGGTTACCGCTTCAACGAGCACTGGGATGGTCGCGTCAACCTCAACAACGTCTTCGACGAAAAGTACTGGCAGGGCATCCCCAGCGGCACCGGTACCGGCGTCTACGGCGATCCCCGCAACGTCATGCTCAGCCTGAAGTGGACCCTCTGATACCACGACTTCGTTAGCGGGCTTACGCTTCGCCCTTGTCCGATCCCCCGGACTTGGGCGAAGCTGCGGACTTCTGCGAAGGAGTGCCGCCCATGTCCAGCTCGATCGTCCATCTGGAACGCTATGCTGATCGCCATGCCGAGGGCCTGGCTGCCCTCTATGGCGACCCGGCCGTGGCGCGGCAGGTGCTGCAGCTACCCTATCAGAGCGCCGAACAATGGCGGCAGCGTCTGAGCGGCGAGCGCGAAGGGCGGATAGGACTGGTCGCCCTGCAACAGGGGCGGGTGGTGGGCAGTGCCAGTCTAGAACAGCAGCAGCGCATTCGCCGCCAGCACTGTGGGGCCCTCGGCATGGGCGTGGCCCGGGATTGCCAGGGGCAGGGCATAGGCACCCAACTGCTGACGGCGCTGCTCGACCTCGCCGACAACTGGATGAATCTGCAGCGGGTCGAGCTGACGGTTTTCAGCGACAACGAGCCAGCCCTGGCGCTCTATCGCAAGCTCGGTTTCGAAGAAGAAGGTCTGCTACGTCGCTATGCCCTGCGCGATGGGGTGTTCACCGACGTCTACAGCATGGCGCGCTTCAAGCCCTGATCGGGTGTATGAAAGAAACTTGAGTTCATCACAAGAAACCTGAGTTTGTTTCATGCGTCGCGCGAGAAGACAATCTCCAGCCTGTCAGGTGGAGGTGTGCAATGGTCAAGATTCATTCCCAGGGTTCCGCGCGCAGCGAGCAACAGGGTGACGCGTCCCTGGCGTCTCTCGGCAATTGCGACCGTGCCGCCCTGATCGCCCAGGGACGTGAGCAGCGTCGGCAGGCGTGGCGTGCCCAGCAGGCTGCGGGTTGTGAGTGGCTCACGGTAGGCGACTTTGGCTGGGGCGATCGGGTGCTGGCTCACTCCCATCTGGTAGGCGCTGCCGCCCATGTCGAGCCGGCGGACGATTACGTGTTCGCCGGCACCGGTCAGGTTCCCGTATTTACCTCGGACCAGTCCTTTGCCATCGGCTGGGAGCAGCTGTTCGACGAGGTCGCCGAGGCCCAGGCGCTCGGTCTGGTGGTCAAGCCGGTAATCCTCGGGCCGCTGAGCTATCTGTGGCTCGGTCGCTCGCTCGATCCCGCCTTCGACCGCCTCGAGCTGCTGGAAGCTCTGCTGCCGGTCTATGGCGAAATCTTCGCGCGGTTGGCCGCCCAGGGCGTGGAATGGATCCAGCTCGACGAGCCGCTGCTGACGCTGGAACTGCCGCTGGCCTGGCGTACCGCCTTCGAAAGAGCCTACAACCTGCTGCAGCGCGAGCCGCTGAAGAAGCTGCTGGGTGTGCGTCATGGTGAGTTGATCGAGAACCTGGGGTTGGCTGCCGGTCTGCCGCTGGAGGGGCTGCATGTCGATTGGCCACGGTCGGTCCAGGCCCAGCAGGGGCTGCTCGATCGGCTGCCGGCCTACAAGACGCTGTCGCTGGGCTTGGTCGAAGAGACTGAAGCCGGACCCGGAGGCCAGCAACGGCGGCTGCACTTCGTTCGCCAGGCCGGCGAACGCCTGCAGGAGCGCCTCTGGCTGTCACCCGCGGTCCTTTCCAGGGACGCCGACGCGACGCAGGCCGCTGCGCTGGCGGCCGAATTCGCCTGCCTGGTGCGGGCCGCTCGCCAGGCCGCCATAGGCAGGCCAGCAGTGCGCCCGGAAAGGCCTTGGTCGGCGATAGAGGCGGCCCTGGCGAAGCTGGGCGCTGCCCAGTCCCACCTGGTAACGTCCTGAGCTAGCGGTGAGCGGTCAGCAGCAGGCCGCCTGCGCCGGCAAAGAAGGCGCCGGTGGCCTGGTTGAGGCGGCGCACTCCGCGGGGCCCGCGGATGAAGCGGCGGATCTGCCGGCCGAACAGGCCATAGATGAAGGCCGCGACCATTTCCGCGAACAAGTGGGTACCACCCAGGTAGACGAATTGTTGGGTGGTCGGCTGGGTGGGGTCGATGAATTGCGGAAAGACCGCGGCGAACATCAGGATCGCCTTGGGGTTGCTGATGCCGATGAGAAATTCCTGCAGCATCAACCGATGCAGCGCGCGTGGTTGCGCCGCGCCGTTCTCGCTCAGGTCCAGGCCGTCGAAGGCCCGGCTGCGCCAGCTCTTCACGCCCAGGTAGAGCAGATAGAACGCACCGATCCACTTGATGACGGTAAAGGCCGTTTCCGAGGCCAGCAGCATGGCGCCCAGGCCCACCGCCGAAATCGCCAGGAAGATCACGAAGGCCACATTGCGACCCAGGGCCGCCAGTCCCGCTGTCACCGCGCCGTGACGGATGCCATTGCCGAGCGAGCAGAAGTTGTTGGGGCCGGGTGTCAGGGCGATGAGCAGGGCGACCGGAAAGAACAGCAGGGCATCGACGAGATTCATGGCGGTCGCCTGGTGCGCCGCGAGGGCGCCGAAGAGGGGGGGTCGGCTATTTAAACCGTCTTTCCACGCCTTTCTCCACCAGAATCTTCGCCGAGATCTCCTCTACGGAAAAATGCGTGGTGTTGATGAAGGAGATGTTCTCGCGGCGGAACAGACTCTCCACCTCGCGCAGTTCGAATTCGCACTGGGCGAAGCTCGCATAGCGGCTGTTCGGCCGGCGCTCGTGGCGAATCGCCGCCAGCCGCTCGGCGTCGATGGTCAGCCCGAACAGCTTGTCGCGATAGGTCTTGAGCGAGGCGGGGAGTTGCAGGCGCTCCATGTCCTCCTCGGTCAACGGATAGTTCGCCGCGCGGATGCCGTATTGCAGTGCCATGTAGAGGCAGGTCGGCGTCTTGCCGCAGCGCGAGACCCCCACCAGGATCAGATCGGCCTGGGCATAGTGGGTCGTGCGGGCGCCGTCGTCGTTTTCGAGTGCGAAATTGACGGCCTCGATCCGCTCCATGTAGTGACTATTGTGCATGATCGAATGTGACTTCCCTACCGAATACGAAGATTCGGCGGAAAGTTCCCGCTCGAGCGGGGATAAAAACGTGGAGAAGATGTCGATCATGAACCCGTTCGACTGGTCCAGAATGGCCCGGATGTCGCGGTTGACGATGGTATCGAAGATGATGGGTCGCGCACCGTCCTGGACGGCGGCGGCATTGATCTGCTGTACCATCGCCCTGGCCTTGTCCAGCGTATCCACGTAGGGGCGGGTGACCTTCCTGAAGGTGATGTCCCCGAACTGGGCCAGGAGGCTCTGACCGAGGGTTTCGGCCGTGATGCCGGTACCGTCGGAAATGAAAAAGGCGGTTCGTTGCATGGAGGGACGTCCTGGTGGCGTACGGGGCAGGGATCGCTGCACTGTAACCTACCGCCGTCCACTGTCCATGGGGCGAGCGCCGAGGCGTACTGCTTTCCCACAAAGACACAAGATGGAGAGAAGACCTTGGACGAGTATGTAATTTCACTGGAGCAGCTTGGCGTGCACGACGTCGAGCGCGTGGGCGGCAAGAACGCATCCCTCGGCGAGATGATCGCCAACCTGGCCAACGCGGGCGTCTCCGTGCCGGGCGGGTTCGCCACCACGGCCCAGGCCTATCGCGATTTCCTTGAGCAGAGTGGGCTGAACGAGCGTATCCACGCCGCCCTCGATGCCCTGGATGTCGATGACGTCGTCGCCCTGGCCAAGACCGGCGCCCAGATCCGCCAGTGGGTAATGGACGCGCCTTTCCCCGAGCGCCTGGACGCCGAAATCCGCCGGGCCTTCGCCGAGATCTCGGCAGGCAACCCCAATCTCGCTGTCGCCGTACGCTCCTCGGCGACCGCCGAAGACCTGCCGGATGCCTCCTTTGCCGGTCAGCAGGAAACCTTCCTCAATATCCGCGGCGTCGACAACGTCATCCGCGCGGCCAAGGAAGTCTTCGCCTCCCTCTTCAATGACCGCGCCATCGCCTACCGCGTGCACCAGGGCTTCGATCACAAACTGGTCGCCCTGTCCGCCGGCGTGCAGCGCATGGTGCGTTCGGAAACCGGCGCCGCCGGCGTGCTCTTCACCCTGGATACCGAATCCGGTTTCCGCGATGCGGTCTTCGTCACCGCCGCCTATGGCCTGGGCGAGACCGTCGTGCAGGGCGCGGTGAACCCGGACGAATTCTATGTCCACAAGCCCACCCTGGAAGCCGGTCGCCCGGCCATCCTCAGACGTAACCTGGGCAGCAAGGCGATCAAGATGGTCTATGGCGAAGAAGCCAAGGCCGGTCGCTCCGTGCGCACCGTCGACGTCGAGCCCGCGGATCGCGCGCGTTTCTCCATCACCGATGCCGAGGTCACCGAACTGTCCAAGCAGGCGCTGATCATCGAGCGTCACTATGGTCGGCCGATGGACATCGAATGGGCCAAGGACGGCGACGACGGCAAGCTCTACATCGTCCAGGCGCGCCCGGAAACGGTGAAGAGCCGGGCCAGCGCCACCGTCATGGAGCGCTACCTGCTCAAGGACAAGGGCCAGGTGCTGGTGGAAGGCCGCGCCATCGGCCAGCGCATCGGTGCCGGCAAGGTCAAGATCATCCGTGACGTCAGCGAGATGGACCGCGTCCAGCCCGGCGATGTCCTGGTCTCCGACATGACCGATCCCGACTGGGAGCCGGTGATGAAGCGCGCCAGCGCCATCGTCACCAACCGCGGCGGCCGTACCTGCCACGCCGCCATCATCGCCCGCGAGCTGGGGATCCCGGCCGTGGTCGGTTGCGGCAACGCCACCAGCCTGCTCAAGGACGGCCAGACCGTCACCGTCTCCTGTGCCGAAGGTGACACCGGCCTGATCTATGAAGGCGAACTGGACTTCGACATCCGCCAGAGTTCGGTGGATGCCATGCCCGAGCTGCCGTTCAAGATCATGATGAACGTCGGCAACCCCGACCGCGCCTTCGACTTCGCCCAGCTGCCCAATGCCGGAGTGGGCTTGGCCCGCCTGGAATTCATCATCAACCGCATGATCGGCGTGCACCCCAAGGCGCTGCTCAACTACGACAGCCTGCCCTTCGAGGTGAAGGAAAGCGTCGACAAGCGCATCGCCGGCTACTCGGATCCGGTCGGCTTCTATGTCGAGAAGCTGGTGGAAGGGGTGTCCACCCTGGCCGCCGCCTTCTGGCCGAAAAAGGTCATCGTGCGCCTGTCGGACTTCAAGTCCAACGAGTACGCCAATCTGATCGGCGGCAAACTCTACGAACCCGAGGAAGAGAACCCCATGCTGGGCTTCCGCGGTGCCTCTCGCTACATCAGCGAGAACTTCCGCGACTGCTTCGAGCTGGAATGTCGCGCCATGAAGAAGGTGCGCGAAGAGATGGGCCTGACCAACGTCGAGCTCATGGTGCCCTTCGTGCGCACCCTGGACGAGGCGGCGCGGGTGGTCGAGCTGCTCGGCGAGAACGGCCTCAAGCGCGGCGAGAACGACCTGCGCGTCATCATGATGTGCGAGCTGCCCTCCAACGCCCTGTTGGCGGACGAGTTCCTCGAGCACTTTGACGGCTTCTCCATCGGCTCCAACGATCTGACCCAGCTCACCCTGGGCCTAGATCGGGACTCCGGCATCATCGCTCACCTGTTCGACGAGCGTAATCCGGCGGTCAAGAAGCTGCTGGCCAATGCCATCGCGGCCTGTAACCGGGCCGGCAAGTACATCGGCATCTGCGGTCAGGGTCCCTCGGACCACCCGGACCTGGCCAAGTGGCTGATGGAGCAGGGCATCGAGAGCGTCTCGCTCAACCCCGATTCCGTGCTCGACACCTGGTTCTTCCTGGCTGAAGGCAACGCCTGATCCCAGGGGTCACCCTGCCTGCCTGAGGCGGGGTGACTCTTTCCGGGATTAATCCCCCATTCCCCACGAGCGTGGCCCTGCGCCCAGCTGGAGTCACGTTCGCCGGATCGCCTCACCACACGGGGGCAGGATCCTTGCACGAGACACCAGATGCAGCAGTACGACAGCGATGTGGAACAGGGCCTCGTCTATGGCTACCTCCTCGATGGCCGCGGCGGTGGACGGCGCCTGAGTCGCCGTGAACTGGCCGAGGTCGAGCCAGGTCCCGGCGAGGTGCTGTGGCTGCACTGGGATCGCAGTGTGCCCGAGGCCCAGGCCTGGCTCCGGCAATCCAGTGGTCTGAGCGAATTCGCCTGCGATCTGCTGCTGGAAGAGGCGACCCGCCCACGCCTGGTCAATCAGCCCGACGACAGCCTCCTGCTGTTCCTGCGCGGGGTGAACCTCAATCCCGGCGCCGTGCCCGAAGACATGGTCTCGCTGCGGGTATTCGTCGACAAACGCCGGGTGATCTCCCTGCGCATGAGGCCCATGAAGGCCGCCGCCGAGGTCCAGGAGGACCTAGAGGCGGGCATCGGCGCCCAGAATGCCGAGGAGCTGGTGCTCTACCTCGCCAGCTACATGACCAGTCGGGTCGATGACCTGGTGCGTGGCCTGTCCGATCAGCTCGATGGTCTCGAAGAGCAGGTCGACCAGGACGAGGGCAGCCTGCCCGACCATGCCCAGGTGCTGACCCTCAGGCGCCGCGCCACCGGGCTGCGCCGTTATCTGGCCCCGCAGCGCGACATCTATGGCGATCTGGCTCGTGGCAAGCCGGCCTGGTTCGTCGAGGCGGCCAGTCAGGGTTACTGGAGCGAATTGCACAACAGTCTGGTGCGCAACCTGGAAGAGCTCGAGGTCATGCGCGAGCGGGTCGCGTTGCTGCAGGACGCTGAGCAACGGGCGACCACGGAAAAGACCAACCGCACCCTCTATCTGCTGGCCATCATCACCGGCTTCTTTCTGCCCATCAGCTTCATCACCGGTCTGCTTGGGATGAACATGGGGGGCATGCCGGGTTCGTCATCCGCCTTCGGCTTCGTGGCCGCCTGCCTACTGATCGGCGCGGTGGCGGTCTTCCAGGTCTGGCTGTTTCGCCGACTGCGCTGGCTGTGACCCGTCTCCACCTCGCTGCGTCAAGAGGAAACGACCAGCGAGGTGCCTATGCACGATCCCTTCGAAGCGTCCCTCAAGGCGCTCCTCAATACCCCGGCCAATGCTCAGGACGAGGAGGGCGATGATCAGGCACGATTGCATCGTGTGCTCAAGACCGCCAATCGTCAGGTGGGCGCGGGTGCGCTGTTTGATCTGATCGGGCGGCACTGGGCATCGGCGCTGCTGCTGGCACTGGGCAACGGCGCCCCTCACCTGAAGCCGCGCTCGCGCCGTAGCACGCGTAGCGAATCTTCCCCGGAGATCCTGAAGTAGATGGAATTCGATATCTGGACCCAAAGTCTGCTGTCCGCCATGACCACCCTGTGGAGCAAGGTGGCCGGCTTCATTCCCAACGCCTTCGGCGCCCTGGTGGTGATCCTGGCGGGCTTCGCGGTCGCCAAGATTCTCGACGCCGTGCTGTCGAAGGTGCTCGCCAAGCTCGGCCTGGACCGTGTGCTCGCCGGTGCCGGCGTGACCAAGCAACTGGCCAAGATCGGCATGCGCATGCCGGTCACCACTTTGATCGGCCGGATCGTCTACTGGTTCGTCCTGCTGGTGTTCCTGGTGTCGGCGGCCGAGTCCCTGGGTTTGCAGCGCGTTTCCTCCACCCTGGACGTCATGGCGCTCTATGTGCCCAAGATCTTTGGCGCCGCCCTGGTGCTCATCGTCGGGGTGCTGCTGGCGCAACTGGTCAGCGGCCTGGTCCATGGCGCCGCCGAGGGCGTCGGCCTGGATTACGCCGCGGGGCTGGGGCGTCTGGCCCAGGGCCTGGTCATCATCATTGCGATCTCGGTCGCGGTCGGTCAGCTGGAGATCAAGACCGAACTGCTGAACCTGGTCATCGCCATCGTGCTCACCGCCTTCGCCCTGGCTGCAGCTCTGGCCCTGGGGCTGGGTAGCCGGGGACTGGTGTCGCAGATTCTGGCCGGTATCTACGTGCGCGAACTCTACGAAGTCGGCCAGTGGGTGACCTTGGCGGACGTCGAAGGCGAGATCGAGGAGATCGGTACTGCCAAGACCCTCATCATGACCGAGGAGGGCGATATCGTTTCGGTTCCGAACCGTCTATTGCTGGAGGCTCAGGTCCGCAGCCGCTGACAGGCGCCGCGGAGATGGCTATCATGCCCGCCACTTTTTGGTAGCCAATTCCGTCTTGAACAAGCCTGCCCCTCATGCCTACGATCCGACCACGCTCAGCGATGAAGAGCTGGTCCAGCGCGCGCATGGTGAACTCTTCCACGTGACGCGAGCCTACGAAGAACTGATGCGCCGCTATCAGCGCACCCTGTTCAACGTCTGCGCCCGTTACCTGGGGAACGACCGGGATGCCGACGATGTCTGCCAGGAGATCATGCTGAAGGTGCTTTACGGTTTGAAGAATTTCGAGGGGAAATCGAAATTCAAGACCTGGCTGTACAGCATCACCTACAACGAGTGCATTACTCAGTACCGCAGGGAACGCCGCAAGCGGCGGCTGGTGGAGGCATTAAGTCTGGATCCGATGGAGGAAGCCTCCGAGGAACGGGCGCCGAAGCTGGAAGAAAAGGGAGGGATGGATCGCTGGCTGGTCCATGTGGGGCAGGTCGATCGGGAGATCCTAGTGCTGCGTTTCGTCGCGGAGCTAGAGTTCCAGGAGATCGCCGACATCATGCACATGGGGCTCAGCGCCACCAAGATGCGATACAAGCGGGCACTCGACAAACTGCGTGACAAGTTCGCAGCTGAAGTTGAGGGCTGACCGGATGTGTCAGCTGTAAGTTTTTGAACTTCACGAAAACTTGTTGTCGAAGCCTCCGGAGATTGCCGGAATTAGTACCACTAAAATGGGGATACAAAGGATGAAACTGAAGAGCACCTTGGGCGTCGTGATCGGCTCCCTGCTGGCAAGCGCCTCGCTGAGCGCCCTGGCACAAGGTCAAGGCGCCGTCGAGACTGAGCTGTTCGGCAGCCGTCTGTTCACCGACAGCCAGCGCAACATGACCAACGCTGACCTGTACGGCGGTTCCGTTGGCTACTTCCTGACCGACGACGTTGAGCTGGCGTTGTCCTACGGTGAGTACCACAACGCTCGTGGCGACCGCGACCTGGGCCACAAGAACATCAAGGGCAGCCTGGCCGCTCTGGATGCCTACTACCACTTCGGTCAGCCCGGCGTCGGCCTGCGTCCGTACGTGTCCGGTGGTTTCGCTCACCAGTCCATCAGCAACCGCGACATCAACGAAGGTGGTCGTGATCACTCCACCTACGCCAACCTGGGTGCCGGCCTGAAGTACTACTTCACCGAGAACCTGTATGCCCGTACCGGCGTGCAAGCCAACTACAACATCGACTACGGCGACACCGAGTGGAGCGCTGCTGTTGGTGTTGGTCTGAACTTCGGTGGCTCCACCAAGAAAGAAGTCGCTCCGGCTCCGGCTCCGGCCCCCGTTGCTGACGTCTGCACCGATTCCGACAACGATGGCGTTTGCGACAACGTCGACAAGTGCCCGAACACCCCGGCCAACGTCACCGTTGACGCTACCGGCTGCCCGGCTGCCGCTGAAACCGTTCGCGTCGAGCTGGACGTGAAGTTCGATTTCGACAAGGCCGTGGTCAAGCCCAACAGCTACGCCGACATCAAGAACCTGGCTGACTTCATGCAGCAGTACCCGCAGACCTCGACCACCGTTGAAGGCCACACCGACTCCGTCGGCACCGACGCCTACAACCAGAAGCTGTCCGAGCGTCGTGCCAACGCCGTGCGTAACGTGCTGGTCAACCAGTACGGCGTGCAGGGTGGCCGTGTGAACGCTGTTGGTTACGGTGAGTCCCGCCCGGTTGCTGACAACGCTACCGAAGCCGGTCGCGCTGTTAACCGTCGCGTAGAAGCCGAAGTCGAAGCTCAGGCCAAGTAATCAGCCTGATCCAGACATGAAAAAGCCCGCCTAGTGCGGGCTTTTTCATGTCTGACGTTCTTGGCGTCAGACGTAGATCCAGGCACTGCAGGCATAAAAAACCCCGCCGAAGCGAGGTTCTTCTTTACGGATCGATCAGCCGCGATCGTCCGAGATATCACGTTGGGCAACGCCGGTGTACAGCTGGCGCGGCCGGCCGATCTTGTAGGGGCCGGACAGCATTTCCTGCCAATGCGAGATCCAGCCAACGGTCCGCGCCATGGCGAAGATCACGGTGAACATGCTGGTCGGAATACCGATCGCCTTGAGGATGATGCCAGAGTAGAAGTCCACGTTCGGATAGAGGTTGCGCTCGACGAAGTAGGGGTCCTTGCGGGCCAGTTCTTCCAGGCGCATGGCCAGCTCCAGCTGCGGATCGTTGATGCCGAGCTCGGCCAGGACTTCGTCGCAGGTCTGCTTCATCACCGTGGCGCGGGGATCGAAGTTCTTGTAGACCCGGTGGCCGAAGCCCATCAGCTTGAACGGATCGTTCTTGTCCTTGGCCTTGGCCACGAACTTGTCGATGTTGGCGACATCGCCGATCTCGTCCAGCATCTTCAGCACGGCTTCGTTGGCGCCACCATGCGCCGGACCCCAGAGGGCGGCAATGCCGGCAGCGATGCAGGCGAAGGGGTTGGCGCCCGAAGAGCCGGCCAGGCGAACGGTGGAGGTGGAGGCGTTCTGCTCATGGTCGGCATGCAGGATGAAGATGCGATCCATGGCACGGGCCAGCACTGGGCTGATGGGTTTTTCCTCGCACGGCGTGTTGAACATCATGTGCAGGAAGTTTTCCGCATAGCCCAGGTTGTTGCGGGGATACATCATCGGCTGACCCATGGAGTACTTGTGCACCATGGCGGCCAGGGTCGGCATCTTGGCGATCAGGCGCATCGCCGAAATCTCGCGGTGCTGCGGATCGGTGATGTCCAGGGAGTCGTGATAGAAGGCCGACAAGGCGCCGACTACGCCGCACATGATGGCCATGGGATGCGCATCGCGACGGAAGCCGTTGAAGAAGTTCTTCAGTTGCTCGTGAACCATGGTGTGGTTCTTGATGGTGTCAACGAACTGCGCTTTTTCTTGCGTGTTCGGCAACTCACCCTTGAGCAGCAGGTAACAGGTCTCGAGGTAGTCGGATTTCTCCGCCAATTGCTCGATCGGGTAGCCACGATGCAGCAGGATGCCCTTGTCACCGTCGATGTAAGTGATCTTGGACTCACACGAGGCAGTGGACATGAAGCCCGGGTCGAAGGTGAACACACCAGTGGAGGTGAGGTTGCGAACATCGATCACGTCCGGGCCGAGGGTGCCGGACATAACGGGCAGGTCAACCGGATCCGCTCCCGAGATGATCAACTGCGCTTTCTTGTCAGCCATTAGGCCTCCTTATTTTGCTTTGAAATCATCAATAAACCCTCCACTCAGGGCCTCGCCCACTATAGAGGGATAAATTTGAAAGTCAATTTACGAAAATATCACCCTAGAGGCGCTTTCTGGGCAGATTGTGCGGCGAAAAGACATTAACACGCAGGCTTCTGAATATCAGCTGGCGACGTCGGGATCGGGTATCCGCGTTTGTCATGAGTAGGCTAACTGTCTATAATTCTCGCCCGACCGTGCCGGGTCGGCGAGCTGATGCCGAGCGGTCGAGACGCTTTCAACAGGAAGCGTGTAGCAGATGTGGAATCTCCTATAACTAGCCCGACCGTAATTGGGCCCTCAGTGTGAAAGAAGCCGTGAATAGCAAACGACCTGTAAACCTAGATCTCAGGACCATCAAACTACCTATCACAGCTTATACCTCGATTCTTCACCGTATCTCCGGCGTCATCCTCTTCCTCGGCATCGCAGTCATGCTCTATGGCCTGCATCTGTCGTTGGGTAGCCCGGAAGGCTTCGGCCAAGTGAAAGCTTTTCTGGCCTATCCGCTGGTCAAGCTCGTGATCTGGGGTCTGCTGTCCGCATTGCTCTACCACCTGGTCGCCGGCATTCGGCACCTGATCATGGATGGTGGCGCCGGCGAAACCCTGCAGGGCGGCAAGCTGGGTGCGCAGCTCGTGCTGGTCATTTCCGCAGTTCTGATCATTCTGGCAGGGGTTTGGGTATGGTAACCAACGTCACCAATCTTTCGCGTTCCGGTCTCTACGACTGGATGGCTCAACGGGTCTCGGCAGTCGTCCTCGCGGTCTACTTCCTCTTTCTCATCGGCTTCCTGATCCTTCATCCAGGGCTCACCTTCGAGCAATGGCACGGCCTGTTCTCCCACACCCTGATGCGCATCTTCAGCCTGTTGGCGCTGGTGTCCATCTGCGTTCATGCCTGGGTTGGTATGTGGACCATCTCCACCGACTACCTGACCACCATGGCAATCGGCAAGGGTGCTACCGCCGTGCGTTTTCTCTTCCAGGCGGTATGCGGGTTCGCGATGTTCGCGTTCTTCGTCTGGGGCGTGCAGATCTTCTGGGGTGTTTGATCTATGTCCACAATTCGTCATATTTCGTTTGATGCCATCATCGTAGGTGGCGGCGGCGCCGGTATGCGCGCCGCCCTGCAACTGGCCCAGTCCGGCCACAAGACCGCGGTGATCACCAAGGTTTTCCCGACCCGCTCCCATACCGTGTCCGCTCAGGGCGGCATCACCTGCGCCATCGCTTCGGCCGACCCGAACGACGACTGGCGCTGGCACATGTACGACACCGTCAAGGGGTCGGACTACATCGGTGACCAGGACGCCATCGAGTACATGTGTTCCGTGGGCCCGGAAGCGGTCTTCGAACTCGAGCACATGGGTCTGCCGTTTTCCCGTACCGAGCAGGGCCGCATCTATCAGCGTCCCTTCGGCGGTCAGTCCAAGGACTACGGCAAGGGTGGCCAGGCCGCACGTACCTGCGCCGCAGCCGACCGTACCGGTCACGCTCTGCTGCACACCCTCTATCAGGGCAACCTGAAGAACAACACGGTCTTCCTCAACGAGTGGTACGCCGTGGATCTGGTCAAGAACCAAGATGGTGTCGTGGTCGGCGTCATCGCCATCGCCATCGAAACCGGCGAGACCGTCTACGTCAAGGCCAAGGCCACCGTGCTGGCCACCGGCGGTGCGGGTCGTATCTATGCCTCCACCACCAACGCCCTGATCAACACCGGTGACGGCGTCGGCATGGCGCTGCGCGCCGGCGTGCCGGTGCAGGACATCGAGATGTGGCAGTTCCACCCCACTGGCATCGCCGGCGCCGGGGTACTGGTCACCGAGGGTTGCCGCGGTGAGGGTGGCTACCTGATCAACAAGCATGGCGAGCGCTTCATGGAGCGCTATGCGCCCAACGCCAAGGACCTGGCCGGTCGCGACGTGGTCGCCCGTTCCATGGTCAAGGAAGTGCTGGCCGGCAACGGTTGCGGTCCGGATGGCGATCATGTGCTGCTGAAGCTGGATCACCTGGGTGAAGACGTGCTGCACAGCCGTCTGCCCGGTATCTGCGAGCTGTCCAAGACCTTCGCCCATGTCGATCCGGTCGTCGCACCGGTGCCCGTGATCCCCACCTGCCACTATATGATGGGCGGCATCGCCACCAACATTCATGGCCAGGCCATCACCCAGGACGCCAACGGCAACGACAAGATCATCGAAGGCCTGTTCGCCGTAGGCGAAGTGGCCTGCGTGTCCGTGCACGGGGCCAACCGTCTGGGTGGCAACTCGCTGCTGGACCTGGTGGTCTTCGGGCGTGCTGCTGGTCTGCACCTGGAGAAGGCGCTCAAGGAAGGTATCGAGCACCGCGGTGCCTCGGAAAGCGATCTGGAAGCCTCGCTGCAGCGCCTGTCCGGCGTCAACGAGCGCACCACCGGTGACGACGTCGCCACCCTGCGCAAGCAACTGCAGACCTGCATGCAGAACTACTTCGGGGTGTTCCGCACCGGCGAGTACATGCAGAAGGGCATCGCCGAGCTGGCCGACCTGCGCGAGCGCATCGCCAAGGTCAAGATCAACGACAAGAGTCAGGGCTTCAACACCGCCCGTATCGAAGCGCTCGAGTTGCAGAACCTGCTCGAAGTGGCCGAAGCGACCGCCATCGCCGCCGAGAACCGCAAGGAGTCCCGTGGTGCTCACGCCCGTGAAGACTTCGAAGAGCGCGACGACGAGAACTGGCTGTGCCACACCCTCTATTTCCCCGGTGAAAAGCGGGTCAGTAAGCGTGACGTCAACTTCGCGCCCAAGACCGTACCGATGTTCGAACCCAAGGTTCGGACTTACTAAAGGTGACCACCATGTTGAAAGTCAGCGTTTATCGTTACAACCCGGATCAGGACGGCCTGCCGTCCATGCAGGAGTTCCAGGTCGATACCGGTGGGAAGGACCTCATGGTGCTGGACGTCCTGGCTCTGATCAAAGAGCAGGATGAAGGCTTCTCCTACCGTCGTTCCTGCCGCGAAGGCGTGTGCGGCTCCGACGGTATGAACATCAACGGCAAGAACGGCCTGGCATGCATCACGCCGTTGTCGGCGGTGGTCAAGAACGGCAAGCTGGTCGTGCGTCCGCTGCCTGGCCTGCCGGTCATTCGTGACCTGGTCGTCGACATGAGCATCTTCTACAAGCAGTACGAGAAGGTGAAGCCGTTCCTGCAGAACGAGACCCCGGCACCGGCCATCGAGCGCCTGCAGAGCCCGGAAGACCGCGAGAAGATCGATGGTCTGTACGAGTGCATTCTGTGCGCCTGTTGCTCGACGTCCTGCCCGTCCTTCTGGTGGAACCCCGACAAGTTCCTCGGTCCCGCTGCGCTGCTGCAGGCCTATCGTTTCCTGGCCGACAGTCGCGACACCAAGACCCAGGAGCGTCTGGCCGCCATGGACGATCCGTTCAGCGTGTTCCGCTGCCGTTCGATCATGAACTGCGTGGCGGTCTGTCCCAAGGGGCTGAACCCGACCAAGGCCATTGGCCATGTGCGGGCGATGCTGCTGCAGAGCGGTACCTGATCCACGTCCCGCCCGGCCAGTTGTGCCGGGCGGGTTCGTTAGCGACCTTGATAGCTTGATTCAACCAATGTCCATTCAGGGATACCCGGAACCGCATCCGGGCATTGGCGCAGTCGTAGTGAGGCCAGGTCTCGCGTCGAGGCTGGTCATCGGCTGATGCTATCTCTGCCGAAGGGGTGAACTAGATGCACGAAAGTCAGATGCAGCAACTGTGGGACAGCGCTCACCTGTCCGGCAGTAATGCTGCCTATGTGGAAGAGCTCTATGAGCTGTTTCTGCACGATGCCAACGCTGTGCCGGAAGAATGGCGCACCTACTTCCAGAAGCTTCCCGCGGTCACTGGCAATTCGCCGGACGTCGCGCATTCCGCGATCCGCGACCATTTCGTGCTGCTGGGCAAGAATCAGCGGCGAGCTCAGCCGGTCTCGGCCGGTACCGTCAGTTCCGAACACGAGAAGAAGCAGGTCGAAGTCCTGCGTCTGATCCAGGCGTACCGTCTGCAGGGTCATCAGGCTGCCCAACTCGACCCCTTGGGTCTGTGGCAGCGTCAGCCGCCTGCCGATCTGCTGCTCAACCACTATGGGTTGACCGACGCCGATCTGGATACCACCTTCCGTACCGGTGAATTGTTCATCGGCAAAGAGGAAGCAACTCTCCGCGAAATCAGGGATGCGCTGCAAGAGACATATTGCCGCACGGTCGGTGCGGAGTTCATGCACATCGTCGATTCCGAGGAGCGCCGCTGGTTCCTGCAGCGCCTGGAAAGCGTCCGTGGCCGCCCGCAGTATTCGCCGGAAGTCCGTACCCATCTGCTGGAGCGCCTGACCGCCGCCGAGGGTCTGGAGAAGTACCTGGGCACCAAATACCCGGGCACCAAGAGATTCGGCCTGGAAGGCGGCGAGAGCCTGATTCCGCTGATCGACGAGATCATCCAGCGTTCCGGCTCCTATGGCGTCAAGGAACTGGTGATCGGCATGGCCCACCGTGGCCGCCTGAACGTGCTGGTCAATACCCTGGGCAAGAACCCGCGCGACCTGTTCGACGAGTTCGAAGGCAAGAAGCTGGTCGAGCTGGGCTCTGGTGACGTCAAGTATCACCAGGGCTTCTCCTCCAACGTCATGACCCAGGGCGGCGAAGTCCACCTGGCGCTGGCGTTCAATCCCTCGCACCTGGAGATCGTCTCTCCGGTGGTGGAAGGTTCGGTACGCGCGCGCCAGGATCGCCGCGGCGATCGCTCCGGTGACAAGGTCGTGCCCGTGGCCATCCACGGCGACGCCGCCTTCGCCGGCCAGGGCGTGGTCATGGAAACCTTCCAGATGTCGCAGACCCGGGCCTACAAGACCGGCGGCACCCTGCACCTGGTGATCAACAACCAGGTGGGCTTCACCACCAGCCGCCAGGAAGACGCGCGCTCCACCGAGTACGCCACCGACGTCGCCAAGATGATCCAGGCGCCGATCTTCCATGTGAACGGCGACGATCCCGAGGCGGTGCTGTTCGTCACCCAGCTGGCGGTCGACTACCGCATGCAGTTCAAGCGGGACATCGTCATCGACCTGGTGTGCTACCGCCGTCGCGGCCACAACGAGGCCGACGAGCCGAGCGGCACCCAGCCGTTGATGTATCAGCAGATCGCCAAGCAGCGCACCACCCGCGATCTCTATGCGGATGCCCTGACCCAGGCCGGCGTCGTCACTGCCGAGCAGGTCCAGGCACAGTTCGAAGCCTATCGCGGTGCCCTCGACGAGGGCCGTCACGTCGTGGCCAGCCTGGTCAAGGAGCCCAATCGCGACCTGTTCGTCGACTGGAAACCCTACCTCGGCCATGCCTGGACCGCCCGGCACGACACCGGCTTCGACCTCAAGACCCTGCAGGACCTGGCCAACAAGCTGCTGCAGGTTCCGGAAGGCGTCGTGGTCCAGCGTCAGGTCGGCAAGATCATCGAGGATCGCCAGAAGATGACCGCCGGCGGTCTGCCTTTGAACTGGGGCTTTGCCGAGACCATGGCCTACGCCACCCTGTTGCACGAAGGCCATCCGATCCGCATCACCGGTCAGGATGTCGGCCGTGGCACCTTCTCGCACCGTCACGCGGTGCTGCACAACCAGAAGGACGCCGTACCCTACGTGCCCCTACAGCACCTGGCCGAGAATCAGCCGTCGTTCGAGATCTACGACTCCTTCCTGTCCGAGGAAGCGGTACTGGGCTTCGAATACGGCTACGCCACCACCACGCCCAATGCGCTGGTGGTCTGGGAAGCCCAGTTCGGTGACTTCGCCAACGGTGCCCAGGTCGTCATCGACCAGTTCATCACCAGCGGCGAGATCAAGTGGGGTCGTCTCTGCGGCCTGACCATGCTGCTGCCCCATGGCTACGAAGGCCAGGGCCCGGAGCACTCCTCGGCACGCCTGGAGCGTTATCTGCAACTGTGCGCCGAGCAGAACATCCAGGTCTGCGTACCCACCACGCCGGCGCAGATCTACCATCTGCTGCGTCGCCAGGTGATCCGCCCGCTGCGCAAGCCGCTGGTAGTACTTACGCCCAAGTCGCTGCTGCGCCACAAGCTGGCCATCTCGACCCTGGAAGACCTGGCCCATGGCTCCTTCCAGACCGTGATCAACGAACTGGATCAGATCGATGCCCAGCAGGTGAAGCGCCTAGTGCTGTGCAGCGGCAAGGTCTACTACGACCTGCTGGAAAAGCGCCGCAGCGAGAATCGCCAGGACATCGCCATCGTGCGTCTGGAGCAGCTCTACCCGTTCCCGGAAGACGATCTGGCCGACGTACTGGCCGGCTATCCGAACCTCGAGCGCGTGGTCTGGTGCCAGGAAGAGCCGATGAACCAGGGCGCCTGGTACTGCAGCCAGCATCACATGCGCCGCGCCGTGTCCGGTTACAAGCAGGGCCTGGGTCTGGAATACGCCGGTCGCGATGCGTCCGCCGCGCCGGCCTGCGGCTATGCCTCCATGCACGCCGAGCAGCAGGAAAAACTGCTGCACGATGCTTTCTCCGTTTGATTCGCCACGCGACTACTAGAGATCACTAAGGAAATTCATAGAATGGCTATCGAGATCAAAGCCCCTACCTTCCCGGAATCGGTCGCTGACGGCACCGTCGCCACCTGGCACAAGAAGCCCGGCGAAGCGGTCAAGCGTGACGAACTGCTGGTCGACATCGAAACCGACAAGGTCGTGCTGGAAGTCGTGGCACCGGCCGATGGCGTCCTGGCCGAAATCCTGAAGAACGAAGGCGATACCGTGCTGAGCGAAGAAGTCATCGCTCGCGTGGAGGAGGGCGCCACTGCCGCCGCCGCTCCGGCTGCCCAGCCGGCTGCCGCCAGCGCTCCGGCCGCCGCACCGGCCGCCGGTGGTGAAGAGGATCCGATCCTGGCGCCCGCCGCGCGCAAGATCGCCGAAGAGAACGGCATCGACCCGGCTACCCTGGTCGGCACCGGCAAGGGTGGTCGCATCACCAAGGAAGACGCCGTCGCCGCCGTCGAGGCCAAGAAGTCCGGCGCTGCCGCTCCGGCTGCCAAGCCCGCTGCAGCCGCCGCTCCGGTGGTGACCGCCGCTGGCGACCGCACCGAGAAGCGCGTGCCCATGACCCGCCTGCGCGCCAAGGTCGCCGAGCGCCTGGTTGAAGCCCAGTCCAGCATGGCCATGCTGACGACCTTCAACGAGGTCAACATGAAGCCGATCATGGACCTGCGCTCCAAGTACAAAGACATGTTCGAGAAGAAGCACAACGGCGTGCGCCTGGGCTTCATGTCCTTCTTCGTCAAGGCCGCCACCGAGGCGCTCAAGCGTCAGCCGGGCGTCAATGCCTCCATCGACGGCAACGACATCGTCTACCACGGCTACCAGGACATCGGCGTGGCCGTGTCCAGCGACCGTGGCCTGGTGGTGCCGGTGCTGCGCAACGCCGAGTTCATGAGCCTGGCGGAAGTGGAAGGCACCATCGCCGACTTCGGCAAGAAGGCCAAGGCCGGCAAGCTGACCATGGAAGACATGCAGGGTGGTACCTTCACCATCTCCAACGGTGGTGTCTTCGGTTCGCTGCTGTCCACTCCCATCGTCAACCCGCCGCAGACCGCGATCCTGGGCATGCACAAGATCCAGGAACGCCCGATGGCGGTGAACGGCCAGGTGGTGATCCTGCCGATGATGTATCTTGCGCTGTCCTACGACCATCGCCTGATCGATGGCAAGGAAGCCGTGACCTTCCTGGTCACCATGAAGGACCTGCTGGAAGACCCGGCTCGTCTGCTGCTGGACATCTGATCCGGCTCTCGCGGTGCGGGGCAGGCGCCACGCACCGCTTCAAGTTTTCCTGCCTGAAGCTGCTCCAAGGGGATTAGTGTATGAGCGACAAATTCGACGTAGTGGTGATCGGCGCCGGCCCTGGTGGCTACGTGGCCGCCATCCGCGCCGCGCAGCTTGGCCTGAAGACGGCCTGTGTCGAGCGCTACAAGGGCAAGGAAGGCAAGGTCGCCCTGGGCGGCACCTGCCTGAACGTGGGCTGCATTCCCTCCAAGGCGCTGCTGGACAGCTCCTACAAGTACCACGAGGCCCACGAGGGCTTTAAGGTTCACGGCATCGACGCGCCGAACGTCACCATCGACGTACCCACCATGATCGGCCGCAAGGACCAGATCGTGAAGAACCTCACCGGCGGTGTGGCCACCCTGTTCAAGGCCAACGGCGTGACCCTGCTGGAAGGCAACGGCAAGCTGCTGTCGGGCAAGAAGGTCGAAGTCACTGGTCTGGACGGCAACGTCCAGGTCGTCGAGGCCGAAAACGTCATCCTGGCGTCCGGCTCGCGTCCCATCGACATCCCGCCGGCTCCGGTGGACCAGAAGGTCATCGTCGATTCCACCGGCGCCCTGGAATTCCAGAGCGTGCCCAAGCGTCTGGGCGTGATCGGTGCCGGCGTCATCGGCCTGGAGCTGGGTTCGGTCTGGGCCCGCCTGGGTGCCGAAGTCACCGTGCTGGAAGCCCTGGACAAGTTCCTGGTCGCCGCCGATGAGCAGGTGTCCAAGGAAGCCTACAAGATCCTCTCCAAGCAGGGTCTGAACATCCGCATGGGTGCTCGTGTGACCGGCTCGCAGGTCAATGGCGAAGAAGTCACCGTCAACTACACCGAAGCCGGTGAAGAAAAGCAGATCACCTTCGATCGCCTGATCGTCGCCGTGGGCCGTCGTCCGGTCACCACCGACCTGCTGGCGTCCGACAGCGGCGTGGAAAGCGACGAGCGTGGCTACATCTACGTCGACGACCACTGCGCCACCAGCGTGCCGGGCGTGTTCGCCATCGGCGACTGCGTGCGCGGTCTGATGCTGGCCCACAAGGCCTCGGAAGAGGGCGTGATGGTCGCCGAGCGCATCGCTGGTCACAAGGCCCAGATGAACTATGATCTGGTCCCCTCGGTGATCTACACCCACCCGGAAATCGCGTGGGTTGGCAAGACCGAGCAGGCCCTGAAGGCCGAAGGCGTCGAAGTCAATGTCGGCACCTTCCCCTTCGCGGTCAGCGGTCGTGCCCTGGCGGCCAATGACACCGCCGGTTTCGTCAAGGTCGTGGCCGATGCCAAGACCGATCGCGTCCTGGGCGTTCATGTGGTCGGCCCGAGCGCGGCGGAGTTGGTACAGCAAGGCGCCATCGCCATGGAATTCGGCACCAGCGCCGAAGACCTGGGCATGATGGTGTTCTCGCACCCGACGCTGTCCGAGGCGCTGCACGAAGCGGCCCTGGCGGTGAACGGTCATGCGATCCACGCAGTGAATCGCAAGAAGCGGTAAGAGATTTACGGAACCACGGGGTCGCCGACCGCCGTGGAGCCTCAGGGCTCCACCGCAGGAAGGCGCCTCGGACTCTTGTGAGTGGGGTGTGAGACACCACACTAGGGCAGGGGTCACAGGTGGCGCGGTGCCCGCGACCGTCCGGAGGACGGCTCGGAGAACGCACAGCGTCGAATGCGCAATACCCAACGAAGACGGTAGACAAGCATGAATCTCCACGAGTATCAGGGTAAGCAGCTGTTCGCTGAATACGGCCTGCCCGTTTCCAAAGGCTACGCTGTCGACACCCCCCAGGAGGCCTACGAGGCTTGCGGCCGTATCGGCGGCGACGAGTGGGTCGTCAAGGCCCAGGTACACGCCGGTGGCCGTGGTAAGGCCGGTGGTGTGAAGCTGGTCAAGAGCAAGGAAGAAGCCAAGGAATTCGCCGCCAAGTGGCTGGGCCAGCGTCTGGTGACCTACCAGACCGACGCCAATGGTCAGCCGGTCACCAAGATCCTGGTTGAATCCTGCACCGACATCGATCAGGAGCTCTATCTGGGCGCCGTGGTCGATCGTTCCAGCCGCCGTATCGTGTTCATGGCGTCCACCGAAGGTGGCGTGGACATCGAGAAGGTCGCTCACGACACTCCGGAAAAGATTCTCAAGGCCACCATCGATCCGCTGGTGGGCGCTCAGCCCTACCAGGGTCGCGACCTGGCGTTCCAGCTGGGCCTGAAAGGTGACCAGATCAAGCAGTTCACCCAGATCTTCGTCGGTCTGGCCAAGCTGTTCCAGGACTACGACCTGGCGCTGCTGGAAGTGAACCCGCTGGTGATCAAGAAGGATGGCAACCTGCACTGCCTGGATGCCAAGATCAACATCGACAGCAACGCCATCTACCGTCAGCCCAAGCTGCGTGCCTTCCACGACCCGTCGCAGGACGACGCCCGTGAAGCCCATGCGCAGAAGTGGGAACTGAACTACGTGGCCCTGGAAGGCAGCATCGGCTGCATGGTCAACGGTGCCGGTCTGGCCATGGGTACCATGGACATCGTCAACCTGCACGGCGGCAAGCCGGCCAACTTCCTGGACGTGGGCGGCGGCGCGACCAAAGAGCGCGTGACCGAAGCCTTCAAGATCATCCTGTCCGACAGCAACGTGAAGGCCGTTCTGGTCAACATCTTCGGCGGCATCGTGCGCTGCGACATGATCGCCGAAGGCATCATCGGTGCCGTTAAAGAAGTTGGCGTGAAGGTGCCGGTCGTGGTTCGCCTGGAAGGCAACAACGCCGAACTCGGTGCCAAGGTCCTGGCCGAAAGCGGCCTGAACATCATCGCGGCAACCAGCCTGACCGACGCTGCCCAGCAGGTCGTCAAGGCCGCGGAGGGTAAGTAATGAGCGTCCTGATCAACAAAGACACCAAGGTCATCTGCCAGGGCTTCACCGGTAGCCAGGGTACCTTCCACTCCGAACAGGCCATCGCCTACGGCACCCAGATGGTTGGCGGCGTGACCCCCGGCAAGGGCGGTTCCACCCACCTCGGTCTGCCGGTGTTCAACACCGTGCGCGAGGCGGTGGAAGCCACTGGCGCCGATGCTTCGGTGATCTACGTGCCGGCTCCCTTCTGCAAGGACTCCATCCTAGAAGCGGCCTTCGGCGGCATCAAGCTGATCGTCTGCATCACCGAGGGTATCCCCACCCTCGACATGCTGGATGCCAAGGTGAAGTGCGACGAACTGGGCGTGCGCCTGATCGGCCCGAATTGCCCCGGCGTCATCACCCCCGGCGAGTGCAAGATCGGCATCATGCCCGGTCACATCCACCTGCCGGGCAAGGTCGGTATCGTGTCGCGTTCCGGCACCCTGACCTATGAAGCCGTGAAGCAGACCACCGACGCCGGCTTTGGCCAGTCCACCTGCGTGGGCATCGGCGGCGACCCCATCCCGGGTTCGAACTTCATCGATATCCTGAAGCTGTTCCAAGAAGATCCGCAGACCGAAGCCATCGTGATGATCGGCGAGATCGGCGGCAGCGCTGAAGAAGAAGCCGCGGCCTACATCAAGGCCAACGTGACCAAGCCGGTGGTGTCCTACATCGCCGGCGTCACCGCTCCGCCCGGCAAGCGCATGGGCCACGCTGGCGCCATCATCTCCGGTGGCAAAGGCACTGCGGACGAGAAGTTCGCCGCCCTGCAGGACGCCGGTGTGAAGACCGTGCGGTCCCTGGCCGACATCGGCAAGGCCCTGGCCGAGCTGACCGGTTGGGAAGTCAAGCAGGCCTGAGTCTGACTGACTGTAGAAAAGGCCGCCTCCGGGCGGCCTTTTTCATGGGCGCGCTCATGACGCCTCATCAGCTGCCGGCTGCCTTTTCGCCGGTAATTCGTTAGGATGGCAACCTTCCGCTCCAACGGCCACGCCGTGGCCCCGCCAAGACCTGCTCCCATGAGGGCGGGCTGCCTCGTTTTCCTCATTGCTGGTACTGCCTTCCATGAAAGCTTTGCAAAGCCGGGATGTCCTGGCCCTTGGATTCATGACGTTCGCGTTGTTCGTCGGCGCGGGCAACATCATCTTTCCCCCGATCGTCGGTCTGCAGGCGGGCGAGCACGTCTGGAGCGCCGCCTTGGGCTTCCTGCTGACCGCCGTCGGCCTGCCGGTGCTGACGCTGATCGCCCTGGCGCGGGTCGGCGGTGGCATGGATGCCCTGAGCAAGCCGCTCGGCCAAACGGCCGCCCGCACCCTGGCCATCGTCTGCTACCTGTCGGTGGGGCCGCTGTTCGCCACGCCGCGCACCGCCACGGTGTCCTTCGAGGTCGGCGTCGCGCCGCTGCTGGGCAACGGACCCATACCGCTGTTCCTCTACAGCCTGGCCTACTTCCTGGTGGTGCTGGTGGTCTCGCTCTATCCGGGGCGCCTGCTCGACACCGTGGGACGCTTTCTCGGTCCGCTGAAGATCCTGGCGCTGGCAGTGCTGGGTGGTGCGGCGCTGTTCTGGCCAGCCGGCGGTCCTGCCACGGCAGCGCCGGACTATGCTTCGCGGGCGCTGTCCCAGGGCTTCGTCAACGGCTACCTGACCATGGATACCCTGGGCGCCCTGGTGTTCGGTATCGTCATCGTCAACGCCATTCGCGCCCGGGGCGTGACGGCGCCGCAATTGCTGACGCGCTATACCATCATCGCCGGCCTGATCGCCGGGGCAGGGCTGGTGCTGGTCTACCTGAGCCTGTTCCAGCTCGGCGCTGGCAGCGGGTCGCTGGTGCCCCACGCCAGCAATGGCGCCGAGGTCCTGCATGCCTATGTGCAGCACACCTTCGGCAGTGTCGGCAGCGACTTTCTCGCGGTGCTGATTACCCTGGCCTGTCTGGTCACGGCGGTGGGCCTGACCTGCGCTTGCGCGGAATTCTTCAGTGAATTCCTGCCCTTCAGCTATCGCAGTCTGGTGGTTCTGCTGGCGGCCTTCTCGCTGCTGGTGTCCAACCTGGGGCTGACCCAGCTGATCCAGATTTCGGTGCCCATCCTGACCGCCATCTATCCGCCCTGCATCGCGCTGGTGGTGCTGAGCTTCTTCACCGCCCGCTGGGCGGCGCCCGGACGCATTCTCGGCCCGGTGCTGCTGGTCGCCCTGGCCTTCGGCATCCTCGACGGCCTGCAGGCTGCGCACCTGAGCGTGCCCTATCTGAGCGGGGCCGTGCAGTGGTTGCCGCTGGCCGACTCGGGTCTGGGCTGGCTGTTGCCGGCCGTGGTGGTGGGCCTGGTCGCGCTGGTGCTGGAAAGCCTGCGGCCTGGCGAACGCGTCCAAGAGGACGAGGCCGAACCGGATCCCTCGCGCTCCTGAATCAGCCGCCCACAAAAAAGCCCGCATAAGCGGGCTTTTTTCGTATCCAGACAGCTTACGGCTTGGGCTGGGTAGCCGGCGCGTTGCCGTTGGCGGTACCGGTAGCCGGGCTGACCGAGGTGGCTTCGCCTTTGGATTGCTCCTTGGCGGCCTCGTTGGCAGCTTCGTTACGCTGCTCGGCAGCCTTGTTGCTCTGCTCGGCGGCTTTGTTCAGGTTTTCCTGAGCTTTCTGTTCGGTCTTGGCAGCATCCTGAGCCTTGTTTTCGGAAGGCTTGTCACAGGCGGCGAGGCCGAAGGCGGCAGTGAAGAGCAGGGCGATGGCGAAGGGCTTTTTCATGTGTTTTCTCCTTATGAACTACACGACAGCCGTTCGAGCGCACCGTTAAAAGTTAAGTTCCGCGTCTAGCTCCAGCATCGCGCAAATTCCTACCTGCATCGCGAACCGAGCGCGCCAAGGTTGAAATGTCTCCGGGCGCCCCCATCTCGGCGACATCGCCAGGCATCTGGTGCGTTCCTATCGATAGCGGAGTTCGTAGCATGAGTGTGGAGACTCAAAAGGAAACCCTAGGCTTCCAGACCGAAGTGAAGCAGCTGCTTCACCTGATGATTCACTCGCTGTATTCCAACAAGGAAATCTTCCTGCGCGAATTGATTTCCAACGCCTCCGACGCGGCCGACAAGCTCAGATTCGAGGCCTTGTCCAAGCCCGAACTGCTCGAAGGCGGGGATACGCTGAAGATTCGCCTGAGCTTCGACAAGGAGGCCGGCACGGTCACCCTCGAAGACAACGGCATCGGCATGAGCCGCGAAGAGGTGATCGCCCACCTCGGCACCATCGCCAAGTCCGGCACCGCCGACTTCCTGAAGAACCTCAGCGGCGACCAGAAGAAGGATTCCAACCTCATCGGTCAATTCGGCGTGGGCTTCTATTCGGCCTTCATCGTCGCCGACCAGGTCGATGTCTATACCCGCCGTGCCGGCCAGCCTGCCGCCGAGGGCGTGCACTGGTCGTCCAAGGGGGAAGGGGAGTTCGAGGTCGCGAACTTCGACAAGCCCGAGCGCGGTACCCGCATCGTGCTGCACCTCAAGCCCGAGGAAACCGAATTCGCCGATGGTTGGCGCCTGCGCAACGTGGTCAAGAAATACTCCGATCACATCGGCCTGCCCATCGAGCTGCCCAAGGAGCAGCAGGGTGGCGAGGACGAGCAGCCGACCGCCGCCGAGTGGGAAACCGTCAACCGCGCCAGCGCGCTCTGGACCCGTCCGCGTACCGAGCTCAAGGACGAGGACTACCAGGAGTTCTACAAGCACGTCGGCCACGACTTCGAGAATCCCCTGACCTGGAGTCACAACAAGGTCGAGGGCAAGCTCGAATACACCTCGCTGCTGTACGTGCCGGCCCGTGCGCCCTTCGATCTGTATCAGCGCGAAGCGCCCAAGGGCCTCAAGCTCTATGTGCAGCGCGTCTTCATCATGGACCAGGCCGACCAGTTCCTGCCGCTGTACCTGAGATTCATCAAGGGTGTGGTGGATTCCAACGACCTATCGTTGAACGTCTCCCGCGAGATCCTGCAGAAGGATCCGGTGATCGACTCCATGAAGTCGGCGCTGACCAAGCGCGTGCTGGACATGCTGGAGAAGCTGGCCAAGAGCGAACCGGAAAAGTACCAGTCGTTCTGGGGCCACTTCGGTCAGGTGCTCAAGGAAGGTCCGGCGGAAGACTTCGCCAACCGCGAGAAGATCGCCGGTCTGCTGCGCTTCGCCTCGACCCACAACGGCGATGACGCTCAGAATGTGTCCCTGGCCGACTACATCGGCCGCATGAAGGAAGGTCAGGACAAGATCTACTACCTGACTGGCGAGAGCCACGCCCAGATCAAGAACAGCCCGCACCTGGAAGTCTTCCGTAAGAAGGGTGTCGAGGTGCTGCTGCTGACCGATCGCATCGACGAGTGGCTGATGAGCTACCTCACCGAATTCGACGGCAAGCACTTCGTCGACGTCGCTCGTGGCGATCTCGACCTCGGCAAGCTGGACAGCGAAGAAGACAAGCAGGCCCAGGAAGAGGTCGCCAAGACCAAGGAAGGCCTGGTCGAGCGCCTCAAGCAGGCCCTGGACGCCCAGGTCAGCGAAGTCCGCGTTTCCCATCGTCTGACCGATTCGCCGGCGATCCTGGCCATCGGTGAGCAGGACCTGGGTCTGCAGATGCGCCGGATCCTGGAAGCCAGCGGCCAGAAGGCGCCGGATTCCAAGCCGATCTTCGAGATCAATCCGCAGCACCCGCTGATCGAGAAACTCGATGGCGAGCCCGATGAGGACCGCTTCGCCGACCTATCGCACATCCTGTTCGATCAGGCTGCACTGGCCGCGGGCGATAGCCTCAAGGATCCCGCCGCCTATGTCCGGCGGTTAAACAAACTGCTGGTGGAATTGTCCGCTTAAAGATAGAGAAGCCCGCCTCGGCGGGCTTCTTTCTATCCACCCTTTGGAGGACCCCATGGTCGATGTCACTGTAAAACCCGTTGCCTACGAAATCGATGGTGAACCGTTCGAGAGCCAGCTGGTGTACGCCACCAGCGGTAATCCGACCCGTCCGGGCGTATTGTTCGCGCCCAACTGGATGGGGGTGTCCCATGGCGCCGTCGAGCAGGCCAAGGCGCTGGCCGAGGCCGACGGCCTGGCTTACCTGGTAGTGGATTTCTACGGTCGCAATGTGCGTCCGCAGAACGCCGACGAGGCCCTGGCGGCCATGACGCCGATCCGCGGCGATCGCGCCCTGCTGCGCCAGCGCATGCAGGCAGCCTATGCGGCCCTGGTCGCCCAGGCCGAGACGGCGGCGGTGGACGTCCACCAGATCGCCGCTATCGGCTTCTGTTTTGGCGGCTGCGCGGCTCTGGAACTGGCGCGCGACGGGGCCCCGCTGAGCGCCGTGGTGACCTTCCACGCCAATCTGGATACGCCCAACCCGGCCGATGCGGCGCGTATCACCGGTCCGGTGCTGGTGCTGCACGGTGCCGCCGATCCAATGGTGCCGGACGAGCAGCTCGCTGGCTTCCGCCAGGAAATGGATGCCGCCCAGGTGGATTGGCAGTTGCTGAGCTATGGCGGCGCGGTGCATTCCTTCACCGATCCCGAAGCCAACAATCCGGGCAAGCAGCAGTACCACCCGGTTGTGGCCAAGCGCGCCTTCCTGGCGATGCACAACCTGTTCGACGAAGTCTTCGCCCAGGGCTGAGTGCTTTCCCTGCCTGCCGGTACCCGGAACGGGTCCGGCAGGCTCAGCCGCTGATCACTTCGTCGGTGAAGGCCAGCGGTCCATGGCAGCGTCGGCACAGATAGCGCCGTCCCTTGCGTACCAGGGCGTGCCGCTGGGCGGTGAACTCGAAGCGACCATCCGGACAGCTGCAGCGATACAGATAGAGCGTTCGGGCGCGCTGTGGCAGCTCATAGGTATGGCAGCGATCCGGCGGCAAGCCATAGACGCCCCGCATGATCAGCTGCCACTCCTCGCCATGGGGCCTGATATGGCCACCGAACAACTGATGCGCCACCAGATGCGCCACCTCGTGAGCGACGGTCTGTTCGAGAAAGTGGACGGTATTTTCCTGATAGAGCTGCCTGTTGAATCTCAGCCGATTCTCGGTGAGATGGGCAACGCCTGCGCGCTGGCCACGCAAGGCCAGGCTGACGTCGGGACGAGGAAAGCGGCATTTGAAGAAGGCCTCGGCCTGGCGATAGCAGTCTTCGACCCGGTCTTTGAGTGGTTCAGGCATGGGCAACCTCTGGGGAACCAGGCAATTATGCCGAAGCTCGTGCCTGCGCCCTAGCGTCCACGGTCGGCTGGTGACCGTAGTGCCGCCGCAGCGTATCCATGGCCGCGTTGATGGCTTGTAGCCGGCCTGTGCTGCCGCCGTGATCGGGATGATGACGGCTGGCGAGCTGGCGATAGCGGCGGCGGATCTGGCCGTAGTCGGCCGAGCGATCCAGGCCTAGCAGACGCAGGGCTTCCAGCAGTTCCGACTCGCCATTGACCAGTGCCCAGAAGTGATTGAGCAGATCGGCCACGTCTTCCGGGGTGGTGGTTTCGAGCTGAGTGAGATCCAGGTAGTAGGCGCGCAACGGATCGGCTACCACCAGCCCGGCACGGGCGCGCAGGTATGGCCGCAGTTCGATGCGCAGGGCGCTGATGATGAGTTCGGCGCGCTGTTCGGCGCGCAGTTGGTCACGCAGGCGGTAGAGCGCGTTGAAGACGCGAAAGTGCAGGCGAAAGAGTTCGTAGTTATCGGTCACCGGGCGCGGGGGCACCAGGGGCGACCCCGCCCGACGCAAGGCCTGCAGCAACTCGTATTCCGACAGGCCGGCCTGGGCCCGGAGCAGCTCCTGATGGAGCGCTGTAATGAGCGCCTGGGTCTCGCTCATGGCTGCCGGTCGCTGCGGACTGACGTTCGGGGTAGGGCGGCGGACGCTTTGCGCGTAAAATGCCGGCCTTTCGTTTTTTCCTTTCGCGGATTCATCCATGGGCACCCTTTCGGTCAACCAGAACAAGCTGCAGAAACGCCTGCGCCGTCTTACCGGCGAAGCCATCGCCGACTACAACATGATCGAGGACGGCGACAAGGTCATGGTCTGCCTGTCCGGTGGCAAGGACAGCTACACCCTGCTCGATATGCTGCTCTATCTGCAGAAGGTCGCGCCGATTCGCTTCGAGATCGTGGCGGTCAACCTCGACCAGAAGCAGCCGGGCTTTCCTGAGCACGTTTTACCCCAGTATCTGCAGGAACTGGGAGTCGAGTACCACGTTCTGGAACGTGATACCTATTCCGTGGTGAAGGAAAAGATCCCCGAGGGCAAGACTACCTGCTCGCTGTGCTCGCGCCTGCGGCGGGGCATCCTCTATACCTTCGCCGACGAGATCGGTGCGACCAAGATGGCGCTCGGCCATCATCGCGACGACATGGTAGAAACCTTCTTCCTCAATTTGTTCCACGGCGGCACGCTCAAGGCCATGCCCCCCAAGCTGCGGGCCGATGACGGCCGCAACGTGGTGATCCGCCCGCTGGCCTATTGCAACGAAAAGGACATCGAGGCCTACGCGGTCTTGCGCGAATTCCCCATCATTCCCTGCAACCTCTGCGGCTCCCAGGAAAACCTGCAGCGCAAGGTGGTCAAGGAGATGCTGCTGGAGTGGGAGCGCAAGACGCCGGGGCGTACCGAGATCATGTTCCGCGCCCTGCAGAACGTGGTGCCGTCGCAATTGGCGGATCGCGAGCTGTTCGACTTCGCCAGTCTCAAGATCGATGACAGCGCGACGCCGCGCTTCGTCCAGGTGATGAATCTCTGATGCGGGATTACGCCTGGCTGCTCGAATACGCCCTCAACCGCTGCGGCTCTCGCGCGGCCCTGGAGGCGCGGCTGCCGCAACCGGTGGACGCCGCGACCCTGAGGTCCGTGGGCGATGACCGCTATCTGTCGCTGTTGACCCGTCGCATCTTTCGCGCCGGACTCAAGCATAGCCTGGTGGATGCCAAGTGGCCGGCCTTCGAGGAGGTCTTCTTCGGCTTCGATCCAGAGAAGGTGGTGCTCATGGGTGGCGAGCGCCTGGAGCGGCTGATGCAGGATGCGCGGCTGATCCGCCACCTGGGCAAGCTGCGCAGCGTGCCCATCAACGCCCAGATGGTGCTCGACTTCCAGCGCAGCCACGGCAGCTTCGGCCAGTTGCTGGCCGATTGGCCGGGGCAGGACATTGTCGGCCTGTGGGAGCTGCTGACCAAGCGTGGCAATCAGTTGGGTGGCCTATCGGCGCAGCGCTTCCTGCGCATGGCCGGCAAGGACACCTTCCTGGCGACCGACGACGTGGTGACGGCCCTCAAGGCGCAGAACATCCTCGACAAGGCGCCCACCGCCAAGCGCGATCGGCAGAAGATGCAGGAGGCCTTCAACCTATGGCAGGAACAGAGCGGGCGTCCGCTCTGCCAGCTGTCGGTGATGCTGGCTCTGACGGTGAATCATTGACCGACGCCCTGGCATGCGCCCGGGGTCTGCTCGCGCGGGCCGGGCGGGTACTGTTCATCACCGGGGCTGGGCTTTCCGCCGACTCCGGACTGCCGACCTATCGTGGCCTCGGTGGGCTGTACAACGGCCTCACCGAAGAGGGCGTTCCCATCGAGGCGGCGCTGTCGGGCAGCATGTTGCGGCAGCGTCCCGATGTCTGCTGGCGCTACCTGGCTCAACTCGGAAAGGCCTGCGCCGCGGCGGTGCCGAATGCGGCGCACCGGGCGATCGCCGCTTTCGGCGTGCGTCACCCTGGCAGCTGGGTGCTGACCCAGAACATCGACGGCTTTCATCGACAGTGGGGATTTCCAGCGGAGCGTTTGATCGAGATCCATGGGCAACTCGAACCGCTGGCCTGCATGAGGTGTGGCCAGGCGGTATCGGATGCCCAGGCCTGTCTGGCAGGTCCGTTGCCACCGCGCTGTCACTCTTGCGGCGGGATCCTGCGGCCACCCGTGGTCCTGTTCGAGGAAGCCCTGCCGATCACCGAACTGCAGCGTCTGCAGAATGCAGCGGAGGAGGGCTTCGATCTGGTGATCGCCGTCGGTACCACGGCGGCCTTCGGCTATATCCAGGCGCCGATCGGGCAGACCCTGGCGCAGGGTGGTGACCTCATCGAGATCAATCCGGACCGTTCGTCGCTGAGTGGTCTGGCGACCGTTCAACTCAAAAAAAGGGCCGTAGACGTCCTTCCTCGGCTTTTAAGTCACATCGAGGGCTAAAAAAACTTGCCATCTGTGATCCAGGTCGGCAAGGTGTCGAAACTTTGAAAAAACGACACGGTCGTGCCCATGCCAAGGAACCGCCTCGCACCCCTCGTGCCCCTGTCTTTTGTCTGTCTGCTCGCCGCCTGTGCGAGTGCGCCGCAAAGTCCCGACACCACCATTACCCAGGATTCGCCCGTTACCTCCCGGACGTTCCAGACCGCTTCGCTGCATGGCCTGGGTGGCGCTGGCAACGGCTCCGCGCCTGTGGAGGCCGAGGGTGCTCAGCAACGTCCGGTCTTCCCTCATATCCAGTCGCCGCATCAGCTCGACTGGGAGCGCGAGGTCGGCCCGCGCCAGGCGCTGCCGAATCTGGCGGACCAGATCCTCGACCGTGCGACCCAGCTAGTGGGCACGCCTTATCGCCGTGGCGGCAGTAGCCTGGCCGGTTTCGATTGCAGCGGTTTCGTCAATTACGTGTTCCGCGAGCGGGCCGGCATGACCCTGCCGCGCTCCACCCGCGAGATCATCGATCTCGAAGTACCGGTAGTCAGCAAGAACGACCTGGAACCTGGCGACCTGTTGCTGTTCAATAGCAACGGCCGTGGCCGGGTCAGTCACACCGGTATCTACATGGGCGAGGGCAAGTTCATCCATTCCTCCAGTCGCCGGAGCGGCGGGGTGCGGGTGGACAGCCTGAACGACCAGTACTGGAAGGTGAGTTTCCTGGAAGGCAAGCGCGTATTGCGCTGAGGCGTATCGCCGCGATCTTCGCCGGTGCGCTTCGAGGACCCGTCGAGGCTGCGTGGCAGGCCGACGGTGATCGATGGATAACTAAGGATGTCGTCAATGCCGCATGCGGCTCGCCTCGGATTGTATTGCGCCTTTGTACTGTTGGCCGCCTGTGCCGGCAGGCCGCCCCAGGCCCCCGCACCGGCTGCCCCGGTCGTCTCTCGTCCCCTGCTGGAAAGCCAGGCCCAGGCCGCCAATGACGTGCTCTTTCGCGCCATCGGGTTGGTCGGTACCCCCTATCGCTATGGCGGCAACACCCCGGCCGGTGGGTTCGACTGCAGCGGTCTGATTGGCTACGTCTATCGCGATGCGGCTGGCGTGACCCTGCCGCGCTCGACCCGCGAGATGATCACCCTGGGCTCGCCCAATGTGGCGCGCAATGCCCTGCAGCCCGGTGATCTGATCTTCTTCGCCACTGCCGGTGGCCGTCAGGTCAGCCATGCCGGCATCTATGTAGGGGAGGGGCGCTTCGTCCATGCGCCGCGCACCGGTGGCACGGTACGCCTGGACAGCCTGGCCAAGCCCTACTGGCAGAACAGCTACCTGCAGGCCAAGCGGGTGCTGGTCACGCCGAGTCTCGCCGGCGGCTATTGAACCCCGTTCCGCCCGGGCCGCTCGAATGGGCATCCAGCCCGTGCGGAGCCCATCATGCCCCAGGCGATACGTCTGCCGCCCCAGCCGGCTCGTTGCGAGCTGTGCGGTCGGGCGGCGCCGCTCACCCGCCATCATCTGATCCCTCGCTCGCTGCACGACAAGGCCTACGTGCGCAAGAGATTCGACCGCGTCAGCCGGATCACCGCCACCCTCTGGGTCTGCCGCCCCTGCCACAACCATATCCACCAGACCTTCGACGAAAAGACCCTGGCCCTGGAATACAACAGCCGCGAGTTGCTGCTCAGCGACGCGCGCATCCGCCAATTCGTCGACTGGCTGGCGGCCAAGCCCGATGGCTTCGTGCCCAAGCGATAAGTAATACCACCCCTATAGGTACTCGGATTAGGCGCGTCTATCCTTTCTGTCCTGAGTACAGGTAACCAGGACCGGACGGCGTCAACCTTCCGATAGCGCCGTATCAGAACGCAGCCGGACCGACACGGGAATGTAAAGGTCGCCGCTGACGCGCTGGCCGAAACTGTCGCCTGCATCTCACCTCCAGGGGTGAACGCCACCGCGGCTGGCCGCTGCGATTAGGATGACGGCGAAGCCGCGGCGACATCCGCCAGTCCGGTTCGATCTCACGAGGAGGGCCGATGAGATCCTTTGCCCTGCCCCTGCTGGCGGGGATGCTGCTCCTGTCTAGCGTCGCATCGGCCGGCGCCGATGAGGCGACCCTGGCGCGGGGCGAGTATCTGACGCGCCTGGGCAACTGCCAGGGTTGCCATACCCGCCCGGATGGCGCGCCCTTCGCCGGCGGGGTTGCCTTTGACACGCCGTTCGGCCGTCTCTATTCGAGCAACATCACCCCCGATCGCCAGCAGGGGCTGGGTGACTGGACGGTGGACGAGTTTCGCCGCGCCTTGCATGACGGGCTGGGGCGGGAAGGCGAGCAGCTCTATCCCGCCTTTCCCTATACCGCCTTTACCCGGTTGAGCGACGAGGACGTCGCCGCCATCTTCGCCTTCCTGCAGATCCAGCGACCGGTGCCCTATGCGCCGCCGGCCAATGCGCTGCGCTTTCCCTTCGACCAGCGCGCGCTGATCCGCGGCTGGAAGTGGCTCAACTTCACGCCAGGTCCGTTACCGGTGACGACCGATGCGCAGGTGGCGCGAGGCGCCTACCTGGCGGAGGCGCTGGGGCACTGCCAGGAATGCCATACCCCGCGGACCTGGAGTCAGGGGCTCGACAGCGGCCGGGCCTATGCCGGCGCGACCCAGCAGGGCTGGACCGCCTGGAATCTCACCGCGGATCCGCGTGGCCTCGGCGGCTGGAGCGATGCCAAGCTGGCCAGCTATCTGCGCGAAGGCCATCAACGCGGCGAAGCCGTGGCGGCCGGGCCCATGGCGGAGGTGGTAAGTGGTGGCACCCGCCATCTGGACGACGCCGATCTCGGTGCCCTGATCGCCTATCTGCGAACCCTGCCGGCGCGACCCGGAGCGGTCCCGGCGCGCGCCGAGGTGCAGCCGCCCGGAGAGGCCGGACCTCTCACGGCCGCGGAGGCGGAAAGCGCGGCTTTGCTGCAATCCGCTTGCGCCAGCTG
Source organism: Pseudomonas sp. PLB05 (assembly GCF_021106615.1). Lineage (NCBI taxonomy): Bacteria > Pseudomonadati > Pseudomonadota > Gammaproteobacteria > Pseudomonadales > Pseudomonadaceae > Pseudomonas > Pseudomonas sp. PLB05. The sequence continues at coordinate 546,742 of NZ_JAJOHO010000003.1, read as the reverse complement.
TCACGCACCGGATGACCAGGGGCCGGCGGGTCCCTATCCGCGGTCCTTCAGCAACTACTCGGCGGTGCGCGATCCCACAGGGACCAACCTGGTGCGCGTCCTGCTCGACGGTCTCGACCGCCAGGGGCGTAGCGAGCACGCCTTCATGCCAGCCTTTCGGGAACTGCTCAGCGATCAGCAGCTCGCCGATCTGGCCACCTACATCGGCCGCCGCTTTGGCGGTCATGCCGCCGACATCCGCCCCGAGGATGTGGCAGCGGCGCGTAACGCGGAGAAATAGCGGTGGCGGTCATTGAATTGAAGGTCAACGGCGAGCCGCGACAGCTCGACGTCGACCCGCGCATGCCCCTGCTGGAGGCCTTGCGCGACGAACTGGGCCTCAAGGGACCGAAATTCGGTTGCGGCCTGGGTGAGTGCGGCGCCTGCACGGTGCTGGCGGATGGCAAGCCGGTGCGCGCCTGCCTGTTACCGGCAGCCTCCTTCGTCGGTCGCGAGGTGCTGACCCTGGAAGGTCTGGGCACGCCCGAGGCCCCTCATGCGCTGCAGCAGGCCTTTATCGAGGAGCAGGCGGCGCAGTGCGGCTATTGCATCCCTGGCATGGTGATGACTGCCCAGGCACTGCTCGCACGGGTGGCGGATCCCAACGATGCGCAGATCCGTCAGGCATTGGCCGCCAACTTCTGCGGCTGTGGTACCCATTATCGGATCCTGCGCGCGATCAAGCGCGCGGCGGTGCTGCTGCGCGACGGGAAGGCCTCGGCATGACGCTGTCACGCCGCACCTTTCTTGGCGGCGGTGCAGTCCTGCTGCTGGGTTTCAGCCTGCAGCGGCCGGTCGCCGCCCAGGTGCTAGCAGCCCCGACTGACCATGCGAGCTTGGCCAAGACCCTCGATCAGCGCCAACTGGACGCCTGGCTGGCTGTGGATGCCCAGGGCCAGGTCACCGTCTACAGCGGCAAGGTGGAGCTAGGCACCGGGGTCAGCACGGCGCTGCGGCAGATCGTGGCCGAGGAGCTGTGCGTGTCTTTCGCCGCCACCCGGTTGATCCAGGGCGATACCCGGCTGACGCCGGACCAGGGCATCACCGCCGGCAGCAAGAGCTTGCAGGTAGGCGGTGCCCAGTTGCGCAAGGCCGCCGCCAGCGCGCGGCAATTCCTGTTTCTGGAGGGATCGCGACGCCTGGGGCTGGATCTGGCCGTGGTGGACACGGTGGACGGCCGCGTGGTCTATCGCGGCGATCCCACCGGGCGCTATGTCAGCTACGGCGAACTGGTGGGCGGGCGGCCCCTGGGGCGGCTGGTCAATCAGGCCGTGCGCACCCGGGCCGTCAAGGATTACCGTCTGGTCGGCACCTCGGTGCCGCGGGAGGACATCCCCGCCAAGCTGTTCGGGAGCTTCGATTACGTCCACGACCTGCGCCTACCTGGCATGCTGCACGGCTGTGTGGTAAGGCCGCCCTGCACCGGCTCGGCGCGACTGGCGGGGGTAAGCATCCGCGGTATCGATGCCAGTGCGCTGCCGGCCGGCGCGCGACTGGTCTACGAAGGCGCCTTCGTCGCGGTGGTGGCGGAGCAGGCGTGGCTGGCGCGACAGGGCGCGGCGGCGCTACGGGTGGACTGGAGCTTGATACCCGACTTGCCGATGCCGGGCGAGCTCTATGCCCGACTGGAAGCCAAGGCCGGACCGGCCGACATCCAGCAGGAGACCGGCGATGTCGCGGGCGAACTGGCGAGCGCTGCGCAGCGCCTGGAGGCCGAGTATCGCTGGCCCTATCAGAATCACGATTCCATCGGTCCCTCCTGCGCAGTCGCGGACGTGGGGGCCGAGGGCGCTACCGTCTGGAGCGGTACCCAGGGCGTCTATCAGCTCAGGGCGGCACTGGCGGACCTGCTGGGGCTGCCGGAAGACGGTATCCATGTCATCTATCAGCAGGCGTCCGGTTGCTATGGCCACAACGGCGCCGATGATGCGGCGGCCGATGCGGCACTGCTCTCCAAGTTGTGCGGCCGTCCGGTGCGGGTGCAATGGAGTCGGGCCGACGAGCACGGCTGGAATCCCAAGGGGCCGGCGATGCTGATGCGTCTGGCCGGTGGCCTAAGTGTGACTGGCGATCTGCTGGCCTGGCGCTTCGCCAACTGGACGCCCACCCATCTGACCCGACCCAATGGCCAGACCGGCAAGGCGGCGCTGCTCGCCGGGCAGCTGGCCTACAACCTGCCGCTCAAGGGCGGTAGGGGCGGCGGCAATCGCAATGCGCCGCTGGACTACGATCTGCTCAATGTCCAGGTGGCCACCCACTGGCTGGAAGCCGGGGATTCACCGTTGCGGCCGTCGGCCTTGCGCGCCCTGGGGGCAGTCGGCAACACCTTCGCCAATGAATCCTTCATGGACGAGCTGGCCCTGGCGGCAGGTGTCGATCCACTGGAGTTCCGCCTGCGCTATCTGCAGGACCCACGCGCGCGGGCGGTGCTACAGGCTGCTACCGCCAAGGCCGGGTGGCAACCGCCCGCCGCGCACGAAAAGGCCTGGGACGGCGCGTTGGTGAAGGGGCAGGGCCTGGCCTTCCTGCGCTACGAAAACGAGAACGCCTATGTAGCCGCGGTGGTGGAGGTGGCGGTGAGCGAGGCCACGGGTATCCGGGTCCCGCGGGTGGTGGTGGCCCACGACTGCGGTCTGATCGTCAATCCGGACGGCTTGCGCAATCAGCTGGAGGGCTGCGTGGTACAGGGCATCGCCCGGACCCTCAAGCAGGCGGTGTGCTTCGATCACCAGGGAGTGACCAGTCTGGAGTGGGGCGCCTATCCGCCGCTGACCTTCAATGAATTGCCCGAGCTGGAACTGGAGCTGATCGATCGGCCCGAGGAGCCGGCGGTGGGTGCCGGGGAGGCCACCACTGCCGCCATCCCCGCGGCCATCGCCAACGCCGTGGCGGCGGCGACCGGTCTGCGGCTGCGCGAGGTGCCGCTGAATCGTGAGCGCCTGCGCGAGGCGCTGGCCGCCCGGCGTTAGGCGCGTTTCAGCCGCTGCTTGAAGAACAGCACGGCGCCGGCGCCCAGCAAGGCGACGACCCCCGCACCGATCCAGAGGGGTTCGTTGCCGGCAAAACTGAAATGGTTGGCGCCCTTGGCCGCGAGGTAGCCCGGGCCCATCATCAGCGGCGCCCAGACGATGGCCGACAGTACGTTGGCCGACTGGAAGCGTAATTGGTTCATCGCCATCATCCCGGCGACCAGGGGGACGGTGTTGCGGATCATGGTCAGGAAACGCCCGCCGAACACGGCGAAGAAGCCATAGCGGCGGAAGAACAGCCGGGTCTTGGCCACCTGCTTGCGATAGCGGCGAAAGGGCGGGCGGTGAACGATGCTGGGACCGAGCCAGCGGCCGATGATGTAGGAGCAGATGTCGCCGAGGATGGCGCCAACGATGGCAGCCAGCACCAGGGGCACGGGCGCGAGGACTCCGGAGCCGGCGAGACCACCGACTACCAGCATCAGCGCCGTGGCCGGAATGAAGACGCCCAGCAGCACCAGGGATTCGCCGAAGGCGAGCAGGCCGACGATCAGCGGCGCCCAGGCCTGGTGGGTTTCGATAAAGCCAAGCAGCGATTGCGTCAGGGATTCCATGGGAGGCTACTCTTGCCGAAAAGTCCTAAGACTACGCGGCGCCCGCAGTCTGTCCGCCGTTTCAATAGCTTGAATCAATTTCCTTGGCTGGAAGTGCGCAGGAGCGCGCATCGGCGCTCCGCGTGGACGCCTCAGGTCTCCGCCAGGGCATCCTGGGCGGCATGCCAGCGCAGTTCGTGACGCTCGCCGACCACGAAACGATCGCCCTGGAAATCCCAGCGTTCCACGTCCACGGTCTTTTCCGCGCCTTCACCGACCAACAGGCGGTTGAAGGAGTTGGGCGAGGTGCCCCGCACGCGCGAAGAAAGCGCGGTGCCGGCCTGAACGATCCAGACCTCGCGGGGCAGGGTAGGGTACTGGCGACTCAAGGGCAGCACATAGGGCAGGTGGATATGCCCCCCCATCACCAGATCCAGGCCGGCATCGGCCCAGGTGGCCAGGGCGTGATCGGCGTTGTGCTGCAGATTGCTCAGGTCACTGAGTTCGAGGGCGCCAAAGGGCTGGTGGGCGATGACGATGCGCAGCTTGCCGGGACCGGCGCGGCGCAGGCGTTCGGCCACCCGCTCGATCTGCTCGGCACTCACCGCGCCATCCTTGTGGCGTTGCGGGGCCGTGGTGTTGAGCCCGACCAGCAGCAGCTCGTCGTTCTCGAAACTGGGTTCCAAATCCTGACCGAAATGGCGGCGATAGTTGCCATAGGGCATCAGGAAACGGGTGAAGAGGTTGTACAGCGGCAGGTCGTGATTGCCCGGGATCACCAGGGTACGCGGGATACCGTAGCTTTCCAGGCGTTCGACGAAGGTCTTGGCGGCAGCGAATTGCTCGCGCCGGGCGCGCTGGGTGATGTCCCCGGAAAGGATGAGGACATCGGCGCCGTGTTCGCGGACATGGGCTTCCAGGGCCGCGACCACAGCAGGTTGCTCGGTGCCGAAGTGGGTATCGGAGATTTGCAGAAGGGTCGTCATGAGGACCTGGTTTCCAACGGATTCCCCTTTACGACCGCAACGGGCGCCAAGCTATCCGACGAGGGTTGCCCAGAGGCTGTTCCAAGGCTCGCGAGCTAGAGCCAAACAAAGCAAAAATGGCTGAGGAAGCAGCGTTTACGAGTGGTAAACGAGCATTCCGAAGCCATTTTCAACGCCGTTTGGCCGACACGCAGCCGCCTTCGAACAGTCTCTTAGACTTCGCCGTCGTGGTGCCAGGCGTCATGCAGCTCGGAGGCATTGGCTTCGCCAACTTCGGCGCGGGCCTTGAGCCAGTCCAGCAGAGCGGTACGGTCTTCCGCGGTGGGCGAGGTGTAGCGCTTGTTGGCCATGATGGTGCCTTCGACCCAGGCGTTGTCGAAGCCACCGATGTAGTCCAGCTTGCGCTCTTCGACGTAGTCGATGAAGTCGCCGAGGAAGGTGTCCAGGTCGTCTTCGCTGAGTTCGTTCTTGAAGCTCACCTTGATTTCGAAGGCCAGTTCCTGGAATTCACCCAGGTACTGCTTCTTGCGCAGGCGACGCTTCATGCGGCTCAAACGGGGATCTTGGTTGGTATCGGTCATGGCGAAGGCCTGGATATCGATGAAAGGGCGGGCATTATCCCTGGCGTCGACGGGTAATGCCAATGGTGGCCGCCAGGAGGGCCGGTTAGCATGGTGGTTTTGGCTGCGACCAGAGCGCGCAGGGGTGGAAGGATGACGGGCAAGACGAGAAGCCGCTCCGGTAGCGTGACCATCCGCGACGTGGCCAGCCTGGCCGGCGTCGCGCCGATCACGGTCTCGCGGGTAGTGAACGCGCCCGCAAGCGTCAAGGCGGCCACCCGTGAGCGGGTACTGACCGCCATAGCAGCAAGCGGCTACATGCCCAACCTGGTGGCTGGGGCCTTGGCCTCCAATCGCAGTCGGCTGGTGGCGGTGCTGGTGCCCATGCTGACCAATCCGCTGTTCGCCGACAGCTACCAGGCGGTGGCCGAGCGACTGGCCCAGGCCGGGTATCAGGTGTTGCTGGGCGTCACTGGCCACGATCCCAAGCATGAAGAGGCGCTGCTGGCGACCATTCTCAGTCGGCGGCCGGATGGCCTGATCCTGACCGGCGTTGATCACACGCCGGCCAGCCGTGCCCGGCTCCAGGCGGCGGGCGTGCCGGTGGTGGAAACCTGGGATCTCAGCGCTGAGCCCATCGATCAGGCGGTAGGGTTTCACCACGAGGCAGTGGGTGCCCTGCTGGCCAAGCGGGCGAACGCTGGCGGTTATGCCCAGGTCGCCCAGGTGGCAGTGGACGATCCCCGCGGTACCCGGCGACGTCTGTCATTGAGTCAGGCCCTGGCCACCCTCGGCATCGCCGAGACGGCGCCGGCGCTATTCACCGGACTGCCCAGCCTGGAGCAGGGGCGCCAGGCCCTGTGCCAGCTGCTCGCCCAAACCAAGGTGCGGCCGCTGCTGGTGGTCTGCACCTCCGATACCCTGGCCCATGGCGTGCTGACCGAGGCCCTGGCGCAGGGGCTGGCGGTGCCCGGCGACGTGGCGGTGATCGGTTTCGGCGATATGGCTTTCGCGGCCCATACCCTGCCTGCCTTGACCACAATACGGGTGGATGCCACGGCTTTGGGGCACACGGCGGCGGAACTGTTACTGGCCCGTCTGGCGGGTAGTGATGGAGGGCCGCAGCAGCGCGACCTGGGTGTCGAGTGGGTCGAGCGCGCTAGCGCCTAAGGACAGGTGGCGGTTGTCAGACGACTTCCTGGGCGCTAGGGTAATAAAAATGGTAGCGGTACCATTTTTGCTCAGCAGGGGGGAGGAGCCGGATGAAGATCGTGATGATTGGCGAAGCCGCCACGCACCAGGAGACGCTCGCCAGGGACCTGACCAGCCCGGCCACCTTTATTTCCTTGCCTCGGGAAGCCCACGCATCAGCCACCTGGGACGAGCAAATCGAGGGCGCCGATGTCCTGGTCGCCATGCGTCTGCAGCGTTCAACGCAGGCACCCAGGGTACGGCTGCTGCAGGTACCTGGCGCTGGTCTCGATGGCATCGATTTCGGAGCGCTGGCAGCGGACTGTCGCGTCTGCAACGTCTTCGAGCACGAGATTCCCATGGCTGAATACGCCCTGGCCTGCCTGCTGGATCATGAGGTGCGCCTGGGGGACGCCCGGGCGGCCTTCGCCAGCGAGCGTTGGACCAGTGCCTATCTGGGGCGCCAGCCGCGCGGTGAGTTGCAGGGCAGGACCCTGGCGATCCTGGGCTTTGGCAGGATCGGCCAGGCAGTGGCGCAGCGGGCGCGGGCCTTCGGCATGCGCATCCTGGCCATCACCCGTAGTGCCCGCGACGGCCAGGTGCCTTTTGGGGCCGATGCCGCCCTTGCGCCCGAGGCGCTGAACGAGGCCCTGGGCCTGGCCGATTACGTGGTGCTGGCCTGTCCGCTGGACGAGACCACCCGGGGCTGCTTCGGCGCTGCCCAATTCGCCGCCATGCGGCCGGAGGCCGTGCTGCTGAACCTGGCACGAGCGGCGGTGGTGGAAGAAGACGCCCTCTATCAGGCGCTCGCCGACCGGCGCATCGCCAAGGCGTATCTGGACGTCTGGTACCGCTACCCCAATGGCGAAGGCGATCTCGTGGCACCCGCACGGCATCGCTTCGAAGAACTGCCCAATGCCGTCTGCACGCCGCATGTCTCGGGTTGGACCCATGGGCTGTTCGCGCGCCGCTATGCCTTCATCGCCGCCAACATCGAACGCCTGCGGCGAGGCGAAACGCTGCTCAACCAGGTCCACGGACCACGCTAGAGGAGGCGCCATGCGCATCACTCGTATCGAAACCACCAGGCTCACGCAATTGCCCAATCTGCTCTGGGTGGAGATCCACACCGACAGCGGCCTGATTGGCCTGGGTGAGACCTTTCGTGGCGCCGAAGCGGTGGAGGCGCAGATCCACTCGCTTTGCGCGCCGCTGCTGCTGGGTCGCGATCCCCTACAGATCGAAGCCCACAGCCGGGCGCTGCTGCGTGGCTATCTGGGCTTCAACGGCAGCGGCGTGGAAACCCGAGCGGCTTCGGCGCTGGACATCGCCCTCTGGGACCTGTTCGGCCAGGCTATGGGCGTGCCCATCCATCAGCTGCTGGGTGGCCAGGTCCACGAGCGGATGCGCGCCTACAACACCTGCGCCAGTTCCAACTTCAATACCGGTGGTGAGCAGCGCCGGCTGATCGCCAAGGGCGAGGCCCGCGTGGCCGGTCGCTACGACGATCAGGTGGCGGCGGTGGAAAACCCGGGCGAACTGGCCCAGAGCCTGATGGACGAAGGGTTTGCCGCCATGAAGATCTGGCCCTTCGATGCCTTCGCCCTGGCCAGTGGTGGTCAGTATCTGTCCAGCACCGACTTGCGCCAGGGTCTGGAGCCCTTTGCGCGCATCAGGGAGGCAGTCGGCGATGGCATCGAGGTGATGTGCGAATTCCATTCCTTGTGGAATCCGACCTGCGCCTTGCAGATCGCCCGAGAACTCAAAGATTACAACATCTTCTGGGCGGAAGATCCGATCAAGATGGATCACGTTCAGGGGTTGGCGGATTTCCGGCGGCTGGCGGGCATTCCGGTCTGCGGCAGCGAGACCCTGGCGATGCGCGGTGCCTTCCGCGATCTGCTGGCGGCCGATGCGCTGGACTATGTGATGGTGGATCTGTCCTGGTGCGGTGGGCTGAGCGAGGCGCGCAAGATCGCCACCTTGGCCGAGGCCTATCAGAAACCCATCGCCCCGCACGACTGCACTGGACCAGTGGTGCTGATGGCCTCGCTGCATCTGGGGTTGGCCTCAGCCAATGCCATCTTTCAGGAAGTGGTGCGAGCCTATCTGGCGGGCTTCTATCGTGAGCTGGTCACCGAGCTGCCGGTACTGGAGCAGGGCTGGCTGCTACCGCCAACCGCACCGGGCCTGGGCACCGCCCTGCATCCGGCGCTGCGCCAGCGGCCGGACCGGATCGGGCGGGTATCAGCGCGGTAAGGGGTTCAGGCGGCCATGGCCGCGCAGGCATCGGCGCAGGCTTCACAGGCCCGAGCGCAGGCCTGGCAGTGATCGGCCTTGTGCTTGCCACATTCGGCGGCGCAGGCACGGCAGGTGGCCAGGCACAGGGCGCAGGCTTCGGCGACGCGATCGCTGTCGCGCTGCATGAAGGTGGCGGCCAGGCGACAGGCGTCGGCGCAATCGCGATCCAGGCGGACGCAGTCGCGCATCATGTCCAGATTGGCTTCGCCCAGGCAGGCGCTGGCGCAGGTTTCGCAGGCGGCGGCGCAGTCGAGGCAGGCCTTGATGCAGGCGGCGAGGGTGGCATCGTTCATTCGGTAGCTCCTGGCGGTGGGTGCTTAGGGTGGACCCGTCCGCTCGACGCCGAGTTCGGGCGGTGCCATCGATTGACGCTCTCCCGGCTAGTCCGTACCCTGCGCCCTTGCACGTGGTGCCCCGCCTGGAGCGGGGTGAAACAGGGAAGCCGGTCGAGCCGGCGCTGCCCCCGCAACGGTAGTTGAGCAGTAGCTGCGCGATGCCCACTGGCCCTGGCCGGGAAGGGGCGCGGCGGATGCCACCAGGCATCGGCTCACCAGCCCGGAGACCGGCCACGCTTGCGCTCATCTCGGCGATGCGGAGGGCTTCGCGCGGCGTCGCCATCTGCCTTGCGCGGGTGGCGTCTCTGCCCGTTTCTCCGCCGCGCCCGCACCTGGAGAACCGCCCCATGACCGACACCCCCGATTCGACCAGTCCCGAGCGCGACGAACGCCACCGCGCGCGCATGGTGCGCAAGAAGGCGGTGATCGACGCCCGTATCGCCGACGCCCAGGACGAGCGCGGCCTGCTGCTGGTGCATACCGGCATCGGCAAGGGCAAGAGCAGCTCCGCCTTCGGCATGGCGGCGCGCGCCCTCGGCCATGGCATGCAGGTGGGCGTGGTGCAGTTCATCAAGGGCCGTCGTGACACCGGCGAGCAACTCTTCTTCAAGCGCTTCCCCGACGAGGTGCGTTACCACGTCATGGGCGAGGGCTTCACCTGGGACACCCAGGACCGCGCCCGCGACCTGCAGTCGGCTGCCGCCGCCTGGGCGGTGGCGGTGGAGCTCCTGCGCGATCCAGCCATCGGCCTGGTACTGCTGGACGAACTCAACATCGCCTTCAAGCACGGCTATCTGGACGTCGATCAGGTGCTGGCCGATCTGGCCGGACGTCCGGCGCACCAGCACGTGGTGGTGACCGGCCGCGGCGCCCCGCCGGCGCTGATCGAGGCCGCCGACACCGTGACCGACATGAGTCTGGTCAAGCATGCCTTCCAGTCCGGCGTGCGCGCTCAGCAGGGCATCGAATGGTAGGGGATACGCGGCACTGCCCGGCGCTGCTGATCGCCGCTCCGGCCTCCGGGCAGGGCAAGACCAGCGTCACCGCCGCCCTGGCCCGGCTGCACGTCCGCCAGGGGCGACGGGTGCGGGTGTTCAAGTGCGGCCCGGACTTTCTCGATCCGATGATCCTGGCCCGCGCCAGCGGCGCGCCGGTCTACCAGCTCGATCTGTGGATGATCGGCGAGGCCGAGAGCCGGCGCCTGCTGTGGGAAGCGGCGGCGGAGGCGGACCTCATCCTCATCGAAGGCGTCATGGGCCTGTTCGACGGGCAGCCGTCGGCGGCGGACCTGGCCGAGCGCTTCGGCGTACCGGTGCTGGGAGTGATCGACGCCGCGGGCCTGGCGCAGACCTTTGGTGCCCTGGCCTATGGCCTGGCCCACTATCGGCCGAGCCTGCCCTTCGCCGGGGTGCTGGCCAATCGCAGTGGCAGTCCGCGGCAGACCCAGTTGATCCGCGGCAGCCTGCCGGCGGGCATGACCTTCTTCGGTAGCCTGCCGCGCGATGCCGGCATCGAGTTGCCCAGTCGTCACCTGGGGCTGATCCAGGCTGACGAGGTCACCGACTTGGATCGCCGTCTGAACATGGCGGCCGATGCCCTGGGCGCCAGTTCCGACATCGAATTGCCGCCGCCGGTGGCCTTCGCCGCGCCAGAACCGGCCGTGGTCGAGCCGCTGCTGGCGGGGGTGCGCATTGGCGTGGCCCGCGATGCGGCCCTGGCGTTTCTCTACCAGGCCAATCTGGACTTGCTGCGCGCCCTGGGCGCCGAGCTGCAGTTCTTTTCCGTGCTCGCTGATCCGACGCTGCCGGAGGTGGACAGCCTCTATCTGCCCGGCGGCTATCCCGAGCTGCACCTGCAGACGTTGTCCAACAATCTGGGCATGCGCGCGGCCATCCGCACCCATCACGCCGCCGGCAAGCCGATCCTCGCCGAGTGCGGCGGCATGCTCTATCTGCTCGACGAACTCACCGACAAGGCCGGCGAATCCGCCAGCCTGCTCGGGCTGCTACCCGGCAGCGCGCGGATGCAGACGCGCCTGACGGCGCTGGCGCTGCAATCGGTGGAATTCGAGCAGGGCACCTTGCGCGGCCACACCTATCACCACTCCGCCCTGGAGTCGCCCGAGGCGCCCTGGGCGCGCGGGTTGTGCCCCAATGGCAAGGCGGTCGCCGAGGCGGTCTACCGCGACGGTCGCCTCACCGCCAGCTATATTCACTTCTACATGCCGTCGGCACCCGCCGCGGCCGCCGCGATGCTCAAGCCGTGACCACGACCCCCTATACCCCCGCCGAACAAGCCGCCGTCTACCGAGCCATCGCCGAGCGCCGCGACATGCGCCATTTCTGCGGTGGCGAGGTACCTACCGAACAACTGGCCCGGCTGCTGGGTGCTGCGCACCAGGCCCCCAGTGTCGGGTTGATGCAACCCTGGCGCTTCCTGCGCATCAGCGATCCAGCCCTGCGCCAGCGCCTGCACGAGCTGGTGGAGGAAGAACGTTGCGTCACCGCCGAAGCGCTCGGCGAGCGCAGCGACGACTTCATGAAGCTCAAGGTGCAGGGCATCCTCGATTGCGCCGAGGTGCTGGTGGCGGCCCTCATGGACGGCCGCGAAGCCCATGTCTTCGGTCGCCGTACCTTGCCGGAAATGGACCTCGCCTCGCTGTCCTGCGCCATCCAGAATCTCTGGCTGGCGGCGCGCTGCGAAGGCCTCGGTATGGGCTGGGTGTCGCTGTTCGAACCGGAAGCCGTGCGCAACCTGCTGGAGATGCCCGAAGGCTCCCAGCCGGCGGCCATTCTCTGCCTGGGGCCGGTGGAAGCCTTCTATCCGCGACCCATGCTGGAAGAGGAGGGCTGGCGTCAGGGGCAGCCGCTGGAGGAACTGGTCTTCGAGAATCGCTGGGGCCAGAAGCCATGATGTTGGCCTTCGCGGTCGTCGTCGGCATGCTGCTCGACCTGCTGTTCGGCGAGCCCCGCCGTGCCCATCCTCTGGTGCTGTTCGGTCGCCTGGCCGACAGCCTGGAAGCCCGTTTCAATCCCGGTGGCCGCGGTTGGCGCAGTCATGGGTTGATGGCCTGGAGCCTGGCGGTGCTGCCCTGGGTGCTGCTCACCGCCTTGCTCTGCCAGATCGGCTGGCTGGCCTGGATCATCCAGCCCCTGGCGCTGTATCTGGCGGTGGGACTGCGCAGTCTGGGCGAGCATGCCGAACCGGTAGCGCGTGCCCTGCAACGCAACAATCTGCCCGAGGCGCGTCGCCGCGTCGGTTGCCTGGTCAGTCGCGAAACGGGCGAGCTGGACGAGACTGCCGTGGCCCGCGCCGCCACCGAATCGGTGCTGGAGAATGGCAGCGACGCCGTCTTCGCCGCCTTGTTCTGGTTCGCCCTGCTGGGTGCGCCAGGCGTGGTGCTCTATCGACTGGCCAATACCCTGGACGCCATGTGGGGCTATCGCACGCCGCGTCTGGAGCGTTTCGGCTGGGCCGCGGCGCGCCTGGACGATGTCCTCAACTATGTTCCCGCGCGCCTGGTGGCCCTGACCTATGCCGGCCTTGGCCGCTTCTGGAGCGCCATCGAAAGCTGGCGCACCCAGGCGCCGCTGTGGGACAGCCCCAACGCCGGCCCGGTGATGGCGGCCGGTGCCGGCGCCCTGGGCGTGAGTCTCGGCGGCGCGGCCCGCTACCATGGCGAATGGCACGAGCGCCCGGTGCTGGGTCGCGGTCCGGCGCCGACCTTCCTGGCCATCACCCGCGCCCTCAAGCTGGTGCGGCGCGGTGCCTGGCTGTGGACCCTGCTGATCGCCCTGGGAGGGCTGCTGCTTGCTTGAGCACGGCGGTCGCCTGAGGCGCGCGGCGCGCACCTACGACATTCCCCTGACCGACTGGCTGGATCTGTCCACCGGTCTGGCCCCCTGGGCCTGGCCGCTGCCGGAGATTCCCGCCAGCGCCTGGGCCAGGCTGCCGGAGCCCGACGATGGCCTGGTGGAAGCTGCCTGTGCCTGTTACCGGGCCGCCGCGCTGTTGCCAGTGGCCGGCTCCCAGGCGGCCATCCAGGCGCTGCCGACCCTGCGCCCGCCCGCGCGGGTCGCGGTGCTGGCACCCTGCTATGCCGAGCACGCCCTGGCCTGGCAACGCGCCGGGCACGAGGTGCTGGAGTGGAGCGAAGATCAGATCGCGACCCACCTCGACCAGTTGGACGTGGTGGTGGTGGTCAATCCCAACAATCCCACCGGGCAGCGCCTGTCGCCAGCCCGCCTGCTGGACTGGCACGCCCGGCTCGAACGCCGCGGCGCCTGGCTGGTGGTGGACGAGGCCTTCATGGATCCCACTCCGGCGGCGAGTCTGGCGCCTTTCAGCGATCTGCCCGGGCTGATCGTCCTGCGCTCCTTTGGCAAGTTCTTTGGGCTAGCCGGGATGCGCCTGGGCTTCGTGCTGGCGGCGCCAGCACTCTTGGCGCGCCTCGACGAGCACCTCGGGCCCTGGACGGTGAACGGCCCCAGCCGCTATCTCGCCCGGCAACTGCTGGCCGATCAGCAGGGCCAGCAGCGTCAGCGTGAGGCGCTGCTGCAGGCGGGCGAGCGCCTGGCCGCGTTGCTCGTCCGACACGCCCTGGCACCCAGCGGCGGCTGTGCCCTGTTTCAATTGCTGCGGCGTCCCGATGCCGCAGCCCTGCATGAACACCTGGCCCGCCAGGCCATCCTGACCCGCCTGTTCCCCGCGCTTGGCGCCCTGAGAGTCGGCCTGCCCGGCGACGAGTCGGGTTGGCAGCGGCTGGACGCCGGTCTGGCCGGTTACCGGAGCCCCCTATGAGTACGCTGATGGTGCAGGGCACCACTTCCGACGCCGGCAAGAGCACCCTGGTGGCCGCCCTGTGCCGCTGGCTCTATCGCCAGGGCGTGGCTGTGGTGCCCTTCAAGCCGCAGAACATGGCGCTCAACAGCGCCGTGACCGCCGATGGCGGCGAGATCGGTCGCGCCCAGGCGGTCCAGGCCCAGGCCTGTGGCCTGGCGCCCCATACCGACATGAATCCGGTGCTGCTCAAGCCCAATACCGATGTCGGTGCCCAGGTGATCATCCATGGCCGTGCCGTCACCAGCATGGATGCCAAGGCCTATCACGCCTACAAGCCGATAGCCCGCGAGGCGGTGCTGGCGTCCCATGCCCGACTGGCCGAGCGCTATCAGGTGGTACTGGTGGAGGGCGCCGGTTCGCCGGCCGAGATCAACCTGCGCCAGGGCGACATTGCCAACATGGGCTTCGCCGAGGCGGTGGACTGCCCGGTGCTGCTGGTGGCTGACATCGACCGTGGCGGCGTCTTCGCCCATCTGGTCGGCACCCTCGACCTGCTCGAGCCCAGCGAGCAGGCGCGGGTCGCCGGCTTCATCATCAATCGCTTTCGCGGCGACCTGGCCCTGCTGCAGCCGGGCTTGGACTGGCTCGAAGCCCGCACCGGCAAGCCGGTACTGGGCGTGTTGCCCTATCTGCACGACCTGCACCTGGAAGCCGAGGATCGCCTGGCCACCGGCCAGGTCGCCAAGCAAGGTCCGCGGCTGCGGGTGGCGGTACCGGTGATGCCGCGGCTGAGCAACCACACCGACTTCGATCCCCTGCGCCTGCATCCCCAGGTGGAGCTGCTCTTCGTCCGCCAGGGCGAGGAACTGCCCGCAGCGGATCTGATCATCCTCGGCGGCTCCAAGAGCGTGCGCAGCGATCTCGCCTTCCTGCGCGCCCAGGGCTGGGACACGGCCATCGCCCGTCACCTGAGATACGGCGGGCGGGTGCTGGGTATCTGCGGCGGCTTCCAGATGCTCGGCGAGCGGGTCGCCGATCCCCTCGGCCTGGAGGGCACGCCCGGCGACAGCGCCGGTCTGGGCCTCTTGGCCATGACCACCGAACTGGCGGCGGAAAAGCAGCTGCGCAACGTGCACGGCTGGCTGTGCGACGGCGCGGCCGAGGTCGCGGGCTATGAGATTCATGCCGGTGTCAGCCAGGGCGCGGCGCTGGCGCGTCCTGTGCTGCGCTTCGCCGATGGTCGCGTCGATGGCAGCCTCAGCGACGACGGCCAGGTGCTGGGCACCTACCTGCACGGCCTGTTCGAGTCGCCCGCCGCCAGCGTTGCCTTGCTGCGCTGGGCGGGTCTCGCCGAACCCCAGCAACTGGACTACCACGCCCTGCGCGAACGGGATCTGGAGCGCCTGGCCGATCTGGTCGAGCATCATTTGGACACCGGGCGCCTGCGCGCCCTCTGCGAGCTCTAGATGCGCGAATTCATCCTCGGTGGCGCTCGCTCCGGCAAGAGCGCCCTGGCCGAGCGCCTGGCCGCCGAGTCCGGCCTTGCCGTCACCTATATCGCCACCGCCGGGGGCAGCGACGCCGAACTGGCCCGGCGCATCGAACGTCATGCCGCCCGCCGGCCGGCGCACTGGGCGCTGGTGGAAGAACCTCTGGCGCTGGCCGAACGCCTGCAGGCCCTGGCGGCGCCGGATGCCTGCCTGCTGGTGGATTGCCTGACCCTCTGGCTGACCAATCTGCTCTTGCTCGATGATCCCCGGCGCCTAGACAGTGCCTGCGCGGAGCTGCTTGACGTCGTGCCGCAGTTGCCCGGCCACCTTATCTTCGTCAGCAACGAGACCGGTCTGGGCGTCGTCCCGCTGGGCGAGCTGACCCGCCGCTATGTCGATGCCGCCGGCGAATTGCACCAGGCCCTGGCCGCGCGCTGCGAGCGCGTGGTGCTGACCGTCGCCGGTCTCCCCCTGACCCTCAAAGGAACCCCGCTATGAGCATGCCCTGGTGGCAAGGACCCTGCCGCCAACCCGATACCGCTGCGGCCGAAGCCGCACGCCAGCGGCAGACGGTATTGACCAAGCCGAGCGGTTCGCTCGGCGATCTGGAGGTGCTGGCCATCCAGCTGGCCGCCCTGCAGGGTACGCCCCGGCCGCTGCTGCAGCGCACCGCCATCGCCGTCTTCGCCGGTGATCACGGGGTGGTGGAGGAGGGCGTCTCGGCCTATCCGCAGGCCGTCACCGCCGAGATGGTGCGCAACTTCGTGCGCGGCGGCGCGGCCATCAGCGTGCTCGCCCGGCAGTTGGACGCGGCCCTGGAAGTCATCAACCTGGGCACCGTCACGCCCCTGGAAGCCTTGCCCGGCGTCATCGACCTGCCGCTCGGACGCGGTACAGCCAACTTCACCCTGACCCCGGCCATGACCCATGACCAGTGCCAGGCCGCGCTGCAGGCCGGGCGCGACGCCGTCCTGCGCGCCTGCGCCGGGGGTGCCGATCTGTTCATTGGCGGCGAGATGGGCATCGGCAACACCACCGCCGCCAGCGCCATTGCCAGTGTGCTGCTGGATACCTCGCCGCTGGCCCTGGCCGGACCCGGGACCGGGCTGGACGCCGATGGCGTGGCGCGCAAGGTGGCGGTCATCCAGCGCGCCCTGTTGCGCCATGGCGATACCCTGCAGGATCCCTATGAACTCTTGCGCCGCCTGGGCGGTTTCGAGCTGGCGGCCCTGACCGGCGCCTACCTGGCCTGTGCCCAGCAGGGCCTGCCGACCCTGGTGGACGGCTTCATCTGCTCGGTGGCCGCGCTCTGTGCCCAGCACCTGCAACCCGACACCCGCGACTGGCTACTGTTCGCCCATTGCGGCGCCGAGCCCGGTCATGCGGCGGTGTTGCTGGCCCTGGGCGGCGAACCCCTGCTGGATCTCGGCCTGCGCCTCGGCGAAGGCAGCGGTGCGGCCCTGGCGGTTCCCCTGTTGCAACTGTCCTGCCGCCTGCACAGCGAGATGGCGACCTTCGCCGAAGCCAGTGTCTCCAGTCGCGCCCATGACTGATTGCTGGCTGCTGCGCCATGGCGTCACCGAGGGCTCCGAAGGCTTTCGTGGACGCCTCGATCCGCCACTGTCGGAACAGGGGTGGAAGCAAATGCGCGCCGCCGTTGCCGAGCAGCCACCGTTCGAACTCATCCTGACGTCGTCGCAGCAACGCTGCGCGCGCTTCGCCGAGTGGCTGGCGGCGGAGCAGGGCACCGAACTGATGGTGGAGGCGGATCTGCGCGAACTGGATTTCGGCGCCTGGGAAGGCCATAGCGCCGCGGAGCTCATGCAGGACCAGGCCGAGGCCCTGGGGCTGTTCTGGGCCGACCCCTATGCCTATACCCCGCCTGGGGGTGAACCCGTGGCCGCCTTCGCCGAACGAGTGCTGGGAGCGGTGGCGCGCTGGCGTCCACGCCTGCACGGGCGGCGCAGCCTGCTCGTCACCCACGGCGGCGTCATCCGCCTGTTGCTGGCTCGCCAGCGCGGTCTGGCGGCCAAGGACCTGCTGCAGGTCGAGGTGCCCTATGCGACCCTGCAGCCACTGGCGCTGAAGGAGAGCTGATGCCACTGCCGCTGCTGATTGCCGTGCAGTTTCTCACGCGCCTGCCGATCCGGCTGTCCGGCCTGCCGCCCGCCGAGGCCGTCGGCCGCTCGGTGCTCTGGTATCCCGCAGTGGGCTTGCTGCTGGGCGCGCTCCTGAGCCTGATCGCCTGGTTGAGCGCGGCGGGCGGCGTCTTCCTGCAGGCGGCGCTGGTGCTGGCCTGCTGGGTGATCCTCACCGGCGGCCTGCACCTGGATGGCCTGGCCGACACGGTAGATGCCTGGATCGGCGGCTATGGCGATCGCGAGCGGACCCTGGCCATCATGAAGGATCCGGCCTGCGGCCCCATGGGCGTGCTGGCGCTGCTGTTGACCCTGCTGCTCAAGTGGAGCGCCCTGGTCGTCCTGCTACCGCATGCGCCGGCTGGCCTGTGGCTGGCGCCCCTGGCCGGTCGCCTGGCGCTGCCCTGGCTGTTGCTGACCACGCCCTACGTGCGCCCCGGTGGCCTCGGCGATCTGCTCAGTCGCCACCTGCCGCAGACTGCGCTCAAGGGAGTGCTGCTGCTGGGGGCCATCGGTATGGTCCTGCTACCCCAGGGCGTGACCGCGCTGCTGGTGACCGCCATAGTCGCGCTGCTGGTGCGTCGTGCCCTGCGCCAGCGTCTCGGCGGCACCACCGGCGATACCGCCGGAGCGCTGCTGGAGCTCGCTGAGAGCGGGGTGCTGGTCGCGCTGGCCCTGTCGCTGGGCTGAAAAATCGACCCAAGCGTGAGATACCCGGGATTTTGCGATCTCCGTCCTTGAACGACCCTGGTTAAACCGTTAAGAAGGCGCCTGGTTGCGCGCCCAGCGAAGCCACCTCGGCACGTGCGGATCCAGAGGGAGTCGTCGTCAACTGGACAAGGAGCCCCAATGCCCGATGCGCCCCAAAGCGCCGCCTCGCCCCGGGAAGTCGCCCCTGCGTCGCGGCTCAGCCTCAAACCGCGCAGCCTGTTCGCCACCTTCTTTCTGGCGTTCATCCTGGTGGATGCCCTGGGCACCCTGTTGTTTACCCTGCACAGCTATCGCCAGGCCCGCGATGCCAGCAGCCAGAGCATCGACTATCGCTTGATGAGCGCGGCCCTGGCGCTGCCGGAAATTCTCGGCGAGGACTATCTCGCCCAATTGCAGGATCCGGCCCAGGCCGATCCCGAACGCTACCAGCGAACCCTGATCACCCTGGATCGCTATGCCCGCAAGGCCGGGCTGGCGTCGCTCTATGCCTTCGTCAAGGACGGTTCGAGCTTTCGCTTCATCATGGATTCGGCCAACGAGGAAGAAATCCGCGTTGGCTACTTCGGCGACTATCGCCAGCTCTACGATCAGGCCCCGCCGGAACTCGGCGCCGTGTTTGCCGATCATCAACCTCGTTTCGCGGAATACCAGGATAACTTTGGCAGTTTCCGTTCCCTGTTCCTGGCCATTCCCGGGCAGGACGGGCAAGCAGTCGTCATAGGGGCGGACATGTTCATGGAAGGAATAGCAGCGGCAGAGCAGTCGGCTCTGCTGGATTCGCTGCTGATAGGCGCGATCATCTTTGCCTTGGGGGCGTTGGTCAGTCGAATACTGGCAGGCGCCCTCAACCGCTATCTGGCCCGCCTCGGGCAGGCCACCGAACGCATCGCCGATGGCGACTATCAACTGGGCCTCAAGGAAGGGCGGGACCCGGTCGGTCGGCTGGGTCGCGCCATGAACCAGATGGGCGCCGCCCTCGCCGCGCGCGAGCGGCGCATTAGCCAGCTGGCCTTTCGTGACATGCTCACCCGCCTGCCCAACCAGGTGCGGCTGGTCCTGGAGATCCGCCAGCGCATCGAGCGCGCCGCAGCCGGGCGTTTCGCCGTCTTGCTGCTGGACGTGGCGAACTTCCGTAACATCAACGAACTGCTTGGCCAGGAGGGCGGCGACAAGATCCTGCGTCATTTGGCCCGCCGGCTAAGGGTCGCGGCGCCGGAAGAGAACGGCGTGGCGCGGATCGGCGCCGACACCTTCGTGTTGCTGTTGCCCTGGTTCGACGGCGCCTCGGCGGAGGCGGCGCTGCTGTCGCTGCGCAACCTGGTGGAGAAACCCTTCGTCAGTGGCAATCAGCGGGTATCCCTGCGCATCACCTTCGGTATCGCCTGCTACCCCGAGCATGGCGCCAGCGCCGAGGCCCTGCTGGCCAACGCCGAGACCGCCCTGCAGGATGCGCGCCGGCGGCAGCTGCCCTTCGCCTTCCATGATCCGGACCAGGAGCGCCAGCGGCAGCTCGGCATTGCCATGCTCGATGCCCTGGACCTCGCCGTGGATCACGACCAGTTGCGGCTCTATCTGCAACCCAAGATCGCGCTGCCGGATGGCCGGGTCGAGGGCGCCGAAGTCTTGATCCGCTGGCAGCATCCGGAACTGGGCCTGCTCAAGCCGGACGCCTTCGTCGGCATCGCCGAACAGAGCCGCAAGATCTGCGACATCACGCTCTGGGTACTGGAACGTTGCATGCACCTGCAGCGCGAGCGGCAGCTAGGTGCCCTCAAACTCAACGTCAATCTGTCGCTGCTGGACCTTGAGCACCCAGCCTTCATCGCCCGCATCGGCCGGCTGCTGGACGAGACGGGTGCCGTGGCCGCCGGCTTCTGCCTGGAGATCACCGAGTCCCGGGCCATGAGCAATCCGGTACAGGTGCTCGACTGCCTGCGCCAGCTCAAGGCCATGGGCTTCGAATTGTCGCTGGACGACTTCGGCGCCGGGCATTCCTCGCTGGCCTGCCTGAGCAGCTTTCCCATCGACGAGTTGAAGATCGATCGGCAATTCATCGAGCATTGCCAATTGCCCGGTGATCAGGAGGTGATCAGGTTGCTGGTCCAGCTGGGCCAGTTGCGTGGCCTGCGGGTGGTGGCCGAAGGCGTGGAGACCCACCAGGCGCTGCAGGTCCTTACCGAGCTCGGCTGCGACCAGATCCAGGGCCAGTTGGTGGCCGGCGCCCTGTCGCTGGAAGACTTCCAGCGCTGGTACGCCGGGCAGGAGCAGGGTTACTGGGCGCTCCGGGCCTAGGCAAGAGGTCAGGCTGGTGATCGCAGCCGGTAGCTGATGCTCGCTCTATATCCGGAAAAGCACGAAGCCGCCTGGCGGCGGCTTCGGCAGACGGACCCTGGCGCTCTTAGAAGCGGTAGGTCAGCTGGGCACCCAGGCCGTGGGCGCTGTTGTCGTATTTGGCGCTGTAGCCTGCCTTGGTCGAGGTAGCGGGGCGATTGATCGACACATCGTCTTCCCAGAGATAGGCATAGGCCACATCGATGGTCATGTCCTTGGTCGGCGACCAGCCTGCGCCCACCGAGAAGGTCTTGCGATCGCCCACCGGGATGCGCACGTTGCGGTTGCCGTTGTCCGCCGGGGAGGGGTCGATGGCCATGCCGGCACGCAGCACCCACTGGGGATTCAGCTGATAGGCCGCGCCTATGGCGTAGGACCAGGTGTCCTTCCAGTTGAGCTCTTCCGTCACGGTCGCCAGGGGCGAGCCCAGTACCGGCAGGGTGGGGGTGCCCTCGTTCTCCACGTCGATGGACTTCAGACGACTCCAGCGGGTCCAGGTGGCGCCGGCGTACATCGTCCAGTCGTTGTTCAGACGATAGGTGAAGGAGGCGTCGCTGCTTTCCGGCAGGGTGATGTTGAGACTGGCGTCATACTTGCCATTGAGGCGGCTGACCAGGGCGTTGGTGATGGGGCTGGCCTGGCTGTTGGCGCCAGTCACCTCGGTGTTGCCCTTGAGCTTGTAGGTGACCTTGGAATGGTAGGTCAGGCCGAAGGTCAGGTCATCGGTCAGGTCCGCGAGCAGGCCGACGTTGAAACCATAGGCGGTGTCGTCGCCATCGATCTTGACCTGGCCATCCTGGGTGCTGCCGAAGTTGACGTTGCTGTTGAGCTTGCCTTCGATGCGGTTGATGGTCGGACCGAAGCCGATGGAAACCTTGTCGGTGATCTTGTAGCTGACGGTGGGCTGGATGGTGATGACTTCCACCTTGCTCGCCTGACCCTGGTAGCGACCCTGGAAGGCGTGCTCGTAGTTGCTGATCAGCGCATAGGGGACGTAGACACCTAGGCCGAAGTGCAGGCGGTCATCCACCGGCGTCACGAAATAGCCGAAGGGCACCACCGAGTTGGGCACCATGTCGCCGTCGTTGCTGCCCTGCACGGCCTGGCCGTTGGCGTAGCGACCACTGGCGTCCTTGATGTCGATCTTGGCGTGGATATAGGCGCCACCCAGGGACACCTCACGGCCCAGGCGGGACATGCCGGCCGGGTTGCCATAGATGGTGGAAGCGTCCTGCGCGGAGGAAGAGCGTCCGGCGAAGGAGGTACCCATCCCGCTGACACTCTGTTCGTTGATAGCCAGACCGTTCGCCAGGGCATAGCCGGAAGCGCTCGAAACGGCCAATGCAAGTAGGGTCAGTTTTATTGTTTTCATGCTCTTGCAGCTCCATTGAAAGGCGAGAAGCGCTTACCTCCGCGGATTCCCAAGTCCGAGTGAGTACCTGCGCACACTCAGCTTTTAGCAGGCCCTGCTTGCGAATACAAAAAAAACTATTCGGTCACGTTTGGTTCGGGGCGGTCATCAGGCGTTCATCCGACGAACCCGCCTGGAAAGCCGCTGAACGCCACGTCCGTCCCCGTGTGGCAGGAGTATCGACAGGCACCGAAGATCGTGCCCCGGTGGCTTATACTGTCGGCTCATCTGTTCGGAGTGCGCCCTTGACTTCTGCCCCTCACTGGATCCGCGACGATGCGGCACTGGCTGCCCTCTGCGAGCGCTGCCAGACCCTGCCCTTCATCGCCCTCGACACCGAATTCATGCGGGTCGACACCTTCTACCCCAAGGCCGGCCTGATCCAGATCGGCGACGGCGCTCAGGCCTATCTGGTCGATCCGCTGTGCATTGGCGACTGGACGCCGTTCTCAGCCTTGTTGGAAGACGCTTCCGTCGTGAAGGTGCTGCACGCTTGCAGCGAAGACCTGGAAGTGTTGCTGCGTTTGACCGGCAGCCTGCCGCAGCCGCTGTACGACACCCAGCTGGCGGCGGCCTACCTGGGTCTGGCCCATTCCATGGGTTATTCGCGGCTGGTCGCCGAAGTGCTGAAGGTCGACATCCCCAAGGACGAGACACGCTCGGACTGGCTGCAACGCCCCCTGACCCCGCTGCAGGAGCGTTACGCGGCGGCCGACGTGACCTATCTGGTCGACGTCTACCACTACCTGAACGCGCGTCTGGATGATCAGCGGCGCACCTGGCTACTGGAAGATGGCGCTGAACTGGTCGCCAATCTGCGGCGCATCAGCGATCCCTGGGAAGCCTACCGCGACGTCAAGCTGGCCTGGCGCCTGTCGCGCCAGCAGTTGGCGGTGCTGCGGGTGCTCTGCCACTGGCGCGAGGTCAGTGCCCGCGAGCGCGACCAGCCGCGCAACCATGTCCTGCGCGAACGCTCGCTGTGGCCGCTGGCGCGTTTCCAGCCGACCGACAAGCAGGCCCTGGCGCGCATCGACGACATGCACCCGCGCACCGTGCGCCAGGACGGCGATACCCTGCTGGCGCTGATCGCCGAAGGTGCGGCCACCCCGGCTGACCAATGGCCAGAGCTGCAGGCCGAGCCCTTGCCCCACGAGGCGTCGTCGCTGCTCAGGGCCTTGCGCGCCATTGGCGAACGCGATGCCGAGGCCCTGGGCATGGCGCCGGAACTGATGCTGCGCAAGAAGGTGCTCGAAGCCTTGCTGCTCACCGGTTGGCCCGATGGCGACTACCAACTGCCGGCGAACCTGCGCGGTTGGCGCCGCGAACGTTTCGGCCAGGCCCTTCTCGATCACCTGCAGGCGCAGCGCACTCCGCCGGCGCCCCTGGAAGACACTCCATGAAACTGCTGTGCTCCATCTACCGAAGCCCGCGAAAGCCGGAAATGTACCTCTATGTCGACAAGCTCAAGGGCCTGACTCTGGTCCCTGAAGGCTTGCTCGCGGCTTTCGGGCCCCCGGCACTGGCCTTCGAGTTCGTGCTCACCCCGCAGCGCACGCTGGCCCGGGAAGACGTCGCCAAGGTCCTCGAGAACATCGCCAAGCAGGGCTATCACCTGCAGATGCCACCGCCGGAGCTGGAGCGCGACGACTACATCGAGCACCTGCCCGAAGAACTGCTGCGTCTCAACGATCCGCTATGACCGCCGTCCTGCTGCTGGAAGACGCGCCGGCCGGCTATGTCGAGGCCTGGCGCCAATTGGCGCCGGAGCTGGAACTGCAGGTGCCGGCGGACCCGGTCGAGGCCGTGCGTCTTGCCCAGCGGCCATGCTACTGGCTCGGCCAGCCGGATCGTGCCGCAGCCCTGCTGCATGAGGGCGTCAAGCCGCTCTGGCTGCAATCGACCTGGGCCGGCTACGCACCGCTGCTGGCGGCGGATCTGCCCTGCGACTACCGCTTCAGCAGGGCAGTGGGCTTGTTCGGCCAGAGCATCGGCGAATACGTCCTGACCTATCTGCTGCAGTTTGAGCGCCAGGTGGCTGCGCGGCAGCTCAGTCAGCAGGAAGGACGCTGGGATACCCGGGCGCCGGGCACCCTGGCCGGGCGGCGGCTGTTGCTGGTCGGGGCAGGGGACATCGGCCAGGACATCGCACGCCTGTTCGCGCCGTTCGGCATGATCCTCACCGGCATCGCTCGCAGCGCACGAACCTTGCCTGGCTTTGCCCGAGTGGTGCCGCTCGCGGAACTGCGTCAGGCGGCGCGGGATGCGGACTTCGTGGTCAATCTGTTGCCGGACAGCGGCAGCACCCGGGATCTCTACGATGCGGACTTCTTCGCCGCCTTGCCTGCAGGTGCCTTATTCATCAATGCCGGACGCGGCACCAGCGTGGTGGACGCCGAGCTGATCGCCGCGTTGGAGGGCGGGCAGCTGGCCGGGGCGGTGCTCGACGTGTTCCGTCAGGAGCCGTTGCCGGCCGAGCATCCCTTCTGGCGGACGCCCAACCTGCACCTCACCGCCCATGTCGCCGGGCCCACGCCGCCGGCGGCGGCGGTCCGGTTGTTTCTCGACAATCTCCAGCGCCTGCAACAGGGGCAGCCCCTGCGTGGCGCCGTCGAGTTGGCCGCTCAGTCGAAGGTATAGGGGCCGGCCACCGCCAGCTCCTCGACGGTCAGGCGCGGACTGGGCAACTCGCGCCCCTGCAGGGACTCCGGCAGGCTGGCCTTGTCGCCCAGCTTGCCGATGGCGACCGCCAGCTCGACCTTGAACGCCGCCGGCACCTTGAGTTCGCGCTGGATGCCTTCGCGGTCGATCCCGGCCATGCCGTGGGCGTGCCAGCCCGCATTGGTCGCCTGCAGTGCCAGGTAGGCCCAGGCCGCACCGGCATCGAAGCTGTGGCTGGGGAAGGGGACTTCCTCGCCACTGCTGGCGCGCAGCAGGGTGGTCTTCGACAGGATGATCACCAGCGCCGAGGCGTGCTGCGCCCAGCCGCGGTTGAATTCACTGATCAGCGACAGGAACAGCTCCCAATGGGCGTCGTCGCGACGTGCATAGAGGAAGCGCCAGGGCTGGGCATTGAAGGCTGACGGCGCCCAGCGCGCGGCCTCGATGAAACCGAGCAGGGTCTCTTCCTCGATGGCGACCGGGTCGAAGGCGCGGGGCGACCAGCGCTGGACGAACTGGGGATCGACGGGATACTGGGGCGTACGGCTGCTGCTGGTCATGGCTTCACCACGGGAGGAAAGGGGAGTCCGGCACGGTAATCCGGTCGAGCGGCGTCGACAAGGGCGCGAACGGTGCTTGGCGCTCGCGGCGTGCGGCACTAGACTGCGCGCCCCCTTTCCTTGCCACGATCTCTGCCATGGCCGCCATCACCCAGCCGTTCTGGAAGCGCAAGACCCTCGATCAGCTCGATGCCCTGGAATGGGAGTCACTGTGCGACGGCTGTGGCCTGTGCTGCCTGCAGAAGCTCGAAGACGAGGACGACGGCGCCGTCTATTACACGCGCATCGCCTGCAAGCTGCTGGATCTCAAGACCTGTCAGTGCAGTCGCTACGCCGAGCGCACCCGCTTCGTCCCCGACTGCATCCAGCTCACCCCGGCCCAGGCCGACCAGTTCGCTTGGCTGCCGCCTACTTGCGGCTATCGCCTGGTGGCCGAGGGCAAGGATCTGCCGGAGTGGCACCCGCTGATCTGCGACGACCGCGAGGCGGTGCACAAGGCCGGCATTTCCCAGTCCGGCCGCATGCTCAGCGAAACCCAGGTCGCCGAAGACGACTGGGAAGACTATCTGATCTTTCGCGCGGGCTGATCCCGGCTTCAGACTGCCGCGGGGCTGGTCCGCAGCGGCGCGGTCAGGCCTGTTGCGCGATGGCAGCGTACCTCCGCCAACTCACCTGGCAGCAGTGCCTGAGGTCGCTCGCAACCGGTGCCCGCCTGCGGACAGCGATCCCGAAAGAAACAGCCAGTCGGCAGTACTCGGTTGCCCGGTAGCTCGGTGCGCTGTGCCGCGGCATTGCCGGTGAGCGGCTGATCCAGCCGCGGCACCGCCTCCAGCAACAGTCGGGTATAGGGGTGGCTGGGCTGCTCCAGCACCTCTGCCGCCGCCCCTAGCTCGACGATCTGCCCCAGGTACATTACCGCCACCCGGTCGGCCAGGTGGCGCACCACCGAGACGTTGTGGGAGATCAGTACGAAGGTCAGGCCGCGATCGCGTTGTAGCTGGGCCAGCAGGTTGAGGATCTGCGCCTGCACCGAGATGTCCAGGGCCGAGGTGGGCTCGTCGAGAATGATGACGTCCGGATCCGACGACAGCGCCCGGGCGATGGCAATGCGCTGGCGCTGGCCGCCGGAGAACTGGTGCGGGTAGCGATCCAGGTATTCGGGACGGATACCGACCTGCGCCGCCAGGCGCTCGGCCAGGGCGCGCAATTCGACAGAGGAGCTGCGACCCCGCACCACCAGCGGCTCGGTGATCAGCTTCCACACCGGCAGGCGTGGATCCAGCGAGGACTGCGGGTCCTGGAAGACGATCTGGACGTTGCGCTCGCCACGGGCCGAGCCTTGAAGGGAGCCGCTCACCGGCTCCACCAGCCCCATCAGGACCTGGGCCAGGGTGCTCTTGCCGCAGCCGGATTCGCCGAGCACGCCCAGGGTCTCGCCGGAAAATAGTCGCAGGTCGATGCCGTTGAGGGCATGGGCCTGGCCCTTGGTACGCCCGAGCCAGTCGCGGCCCACCGGATAACGTACCTCGATGCCGCTGAGCTCCAGCAGCGGTACGGCGGGCGGGGAAAAGGTGTTCATGCCAGGGCGTCCTCCGCCTGCAGCCAGCAGGCGCTCAGGTGATCGGGGGTGTCCGTCGGCAGCAGTGCGGGGCGCGTCTCGCAGCGCTCATGGCGCCGACTGCAACGATCCTTGAAGCTGCAGCCGTCAGGCAGCTGGGCCAGGTTGGGCACCTGGCCGGGAATGCTGGGCAGGTCGCTGCCGGGCACCGCCTTTTCCGGCAGGCAGGCCATCAGGCCCTGGGTATAGGGATGCCGGGGTGCCTGCATGACCGCCGCGGTAGCCCCCTGTTCGACGATGCCGCCGGCGTACATCACATAGACGCGGTCGCAGAATTGCGAGACCAGGGCCATGTCATGGGTGATCAGCAGGATGGCGGTACCCCGGGCCCGTGCCTTTTCGCGCAGCAGGAGCAGCACCTGGCGCTGCACCGTGACGTCCAGCGCGGTGGTCGGCTCATCGGCGATCAATAGCTGCGGATCGCAGGAGAAGGCCAGGGCGATCATGATGCGCTGGCGCATGCCGCCGGACAGCTCGAAGGGATAGCGTTCGAGGATCTGCTCGGGATCGGCGATGTGCATGTCCTTGAGCAATTCGATCGCCTTGGCGCGGGCCTGAGCGGCATCCAGCGCGGTATGGCGGCGGATCACGTCCAGCAGCTGGCGACCGATGCGCCGCGTCGGATTGAGCGCGGTCATCGGCTCCTGGAAGATCATCGCCGCCTCGCGGCCGCGCACTTCCATCAACTGGCGCTCGCTCAAGGCGAGCATGTCGTGGCCCACCAGGTTGACGCTGCCGCCGGTGACTCGGTAGCTGCCGGGGGGCAACAGGCCGAGGGTGAGCATGGCGGTGACCGACTTGCCCGAGCCGGACTCGCCCACCACGCCGACGATCTCGCCGGGGGCCACACTCAGGCTGACGCCGTTGAGCGCCTTGGCACTGCTGCGAAAGCCGGGGAATTCCAAATTCAGCTGGTCGATATGCAGAACGGACTGGCCCATGTCATTTGCCCTTTTGGCGAGGATCGAGCAGATCGCGGATGCCATCGCCCAGCAGGTTGAAACCGATGGCGGTGACCAGGATCGCCAGGCCCGGGAAGGTCGAGTACCACCACTGGTCGAGGATGAAATTGCGGCCGCTGGCGACCATCACGCCCCATTCCGCGGTGGGCGGCTGGGCGCCCAGGCCGATGAAGCCCAGCGCCGAGGCCATAAGAATGGCGTTGCCGATGTCCAGGCTGAATTGCACCAGCAGCGGCGGCATGGCGTTGCGGGCCACGTGCCAGTGCACCAGGTGCCATTTGCCGGCGCCGAAGGTGCGTGCTGCCTGGACGTAGGCCAGTTGGCGGATGCTCAGGGTCTGGCCGCGCGCCAGGCGCACATAGAAGGGGATGCGCACCAGGGTGATGGCCAGCATGGCGTTGAACAGACTCGGCCCGAGAGCGGCGGCCAGGGCCATGATCAGCACCAGCGAAGGTACCGAGAGGATGATGTCCATCAGGCGCATCATCAGCCGATCGAAGGCGCCGCCGACGATGCCCGACAGGCAGCCGAGCAGACCGCCGATGGCGCAGGCGGCAAAGGCCACGAACAGGCCGACGCCCACCGATTGGCGGCTGCCGTAGATCACCCGGCTGAGCAAGTCGCGACCCACCTCGTCGGTGCCGAACCAGTGCAGGGCGCTGGGTGCCTGCAGGCGGGCGGTGAGTTTCAGCGCGTTGGGCTGATAGGGGGCCAGCCAGGGCGCGGCGACCATGCACAGCAGCACCAGCAGGGTGATCACCAGCCCCGTGAGCATCAGCGGATTGCGGCGGATCCGCCAGGCCAGCCAGGCGGTCTGCTCGCGCCAGCGGGGGCGCGCAGCGGTCAGGGTCGTCATGCTAGTTCACCTTGCCGATGCGGGGATCGACCAGCCGGTAGAGCAGGTCGATGAAGCGGTTGAGCAGGACGTAGATGAAGGACACCACGATGGCGAAGCCCATGACCGCCGGGAAATCCAGCGCCTGGATCGACTTGACCACATAGGCGCCCATGCCCGGCCAGGCGAACACGGTTTCGGTGAGCACCGCCCCATAGAGCAGGTCCCCCAGCGCCAGGCCGATTACCGTGATGGAGGGAATCAGCGCGTTGGGCAGCGCGTGGCGCAGCACCACGGTGGTCTGCGACAGGCCATAGGCGCGGGCGGTGCGGATATAGTCCTCGCCCAGCTGTTCGAGCATGGCGCCGCGGATCTGCCGGGTGATGACGCCGAGATTGACGAAGGCTAGGGTCACCGCCGGCAGCAACAGGTGTCTGGCCGCACTGACGAAGCCGGTGAGATCGCCCGCCAGCAGGGTATCGATCAGATAGAAGCCGGTCACCGTCGGCGGTGGCGTCAGCCCCTGGTCCAGCCGCCCGCCGCCCGGCAGCCAGCCGAGATGCCCGTAGAACAGCACGATCAGCCCCAGGCCCAGCCAGAAGGCCGGGGTGGAGATGCCGGCCACCGCCAGGGTGCGGCTGATGTGATCGATCCAGCGGTTGTTGTAGACCGCCGAGAGCACGCCCAGGGGTACGCCAATGAGGATCGACAGCAGCAGCGCCGCCAGGGCCAGCTCCAGGGTGGCCGGAAAGAACAGCTGGAGGTCTTCCAACACCGGGCGATGGGTGCGGATCGACTGGCCCAGATCGCCCTGCAGCAGGTCCCCCATGTAGCGGAAGTATTGCTGGTAGAGCGGCAGGTCCAGACCCAGCTGCTGACGGATACCGGCGACGATTTCATCGCTGGCACGCTCGCCGGCGATCAGCCGCGCCGGATCGCCCGGGATCAGGTGGGAGATGACGAAGGTAATCAGGGATACCCCGATCACCACGATGAGGATATCGGTCAGCTGCTTGCGCAGCAGATGGAAGAAGGCCATGGCATACCTCGCGAGGCGGGTGCCGGAGCGCGCCGGCACCCGTCGCCCTTACTTGGACATCGCAGCGAAATTGAAGACCTGCTCGAGCATGGGGTTGAACACGTACCCCTTGACCACGGCGCGCATCGGCACCGTGTAGGCCTTCTGGTAGAGGTAGGCGTAGGCGGCGTCGCTCACCACGATCTTCTGGGCCTCCTGGTACAGCGCCTTGCGCTGAGCCACGTCACTAACGCTGGCGGCGTCGCGCAGCAGCTGATCCACCTTGGGATTGCTGTAGAAGGCGCGGTTGCCCGCCAGTCCCGCATTGGTGCTGTCGAACCAGAAGTTCATGAACATGTAGGGGTCGGCGAAGTCCGGACTCCAGTTGCCGATGGCGACGTCGAAGTCGCCCTTGCCCAGGCGTTCGCGGAAGGTGGCGTTGGCCAGCTTCTCCATCTTCAGGTTGACGCCCAGGGTGCCCAGGCCCGCCTGCAGGGTCAGGCCGATGGGCTCCCAGGCCGGATCCTTGTCCGAGTAGAGGAATTGCAGCTCCCGCACCTTGGGCGCCTTGCCCAGGGCGGCCTGGGCGGCTTCCAGGTCCTGCTTGGGCATTGGCAGACTCGGATCATGCCCCCACATGCCGTCCGGGATCGGGCCGTTCATGAGCTTGGCCTTGCCCATGGCGATGCCTTCGACGATGCCCTGGTAGTCGAGGGAGTCGACCACCGCCTTGCGCGCGTTGACGTCGTTCAGGGGCGAGCGCCTGTTGTTGAGGTAGAGGTAGGTCACCCGCAGCGAGGGGTAGGCGGTGGTGACGAAGCCGGACTTCTGCGCCAGCGCCTTGACCTGGTCTTCGGGCAGGTCCTCGATGATGTCCAGATCGCCCTGTTCCAGTTGCAGGCGCCGTACCGAAGGCTCGGCGATGATGCGGATCACCACCTGTTTGAGCGTGGGCGCCTGGCCGGCGTAGTGCGGGTTGGGCTCCAGGGTCAGCGACTGGCCCTTCTGCCAGGCGGCCAGGCGATAGGCGCCGGAGCCGGCGGTATGGCCGGCCAGCCAGGCGTCCACGTCCTTGCCGTGGGTGCTGGCCACCTTGGGGTTGATCACGCTGGCGCCGTCGTGGGCCAGGGCGAAGAGGAAGGGCGCGAAGGGCTTCTGCAGGGTGAATCTGATCGTCTGCGGATCCACCACGGTCACCGCCATGTCCGCCGGGAAGATGCTGGACGGGCCCTGCTTGAGCTTCATCAGGCGCTCGACCGAGAACTTGACCGCCTCGGCGGTGACCTCGCTGCCATCGTCGAATTTGTTGCCGGGCTTCAGGGTGAAGGTCCACACCAGGTTGTCGGGGGACACGGTCCAACCGCTGGCCAGGTCGCCCTCGACGTCGGTGCTGCCCTTGCCGTCTTCCACCTTGTAGCGCATCAGGCGCTGGTAGGCCGGATAGGTCACGGTCCAGTCGTTGTTATCGAAGGTCACGCCCGGATCGACGGTCTGCAGATCTGCAGGCTTACCGATGACCAGGGTGTCGGTCGCGGTGGCGGCGCTGGCTGGTTGCCAGGCGCCGAGGCCCAGCAGGGAAACCAGGGCGAGCACGCGGGACGCCGATGAAACGCAGGTGCGCGAAGACGAGAACATGCCGGTACCTCGGATTGTTTGGGTTTATGGGTGTTTCGGCAGTGGGCAAGGCGGTCGAGCGATGGGCTCGCGGCGCCGGATTCGAATGACCCGGTCGCCGGCAGGATCAGTTCAGCAGGGCGGCGAGCTCCTCCTGGCTGAGATGGTGGTAGTCGATCAGCGCATAACGACGGGCGTCGGGCAGTTCGAAGTGCCACCACTCGCTGGGGATGAAGGTGAAGCCGGCGCTCTGCATGATGCCGAGCAACAGCAGGCGGTTGCGCTGGGCGGCAGCGGGCAGCGCCGGATTGAACAGGTGCGACAGCTCGCGCATGTCGTCGAAGCCGGTACCCATATCCAGCGGTTCACCGGCCTCGTCGAGCAGGGTCACGTCCACGGCCACGCCGCGGCTGTGGTGCGAACCCTGCGCTGGATCGCTCACGTACTGGGCGTCGGGCAGCACCCGCCACAGCAGTTGCTGGGCATAGGGCGGGCGGTAGGCATCCAGCACCTGCAGGCGCAGACCGGCCTGTTGCGCCAGCGCGCTGGCGCGTTGCAGGCGGGCGGCGGCATCCCGGTGCAGCAGGCAGTGGCCGTCCTGATAGAGCACCTTGCCGGCCAGGTTGTCGGCGGTCGCATAGACCAGGTGGATGTCCACACCATAGTGGTGGGCGTCGATCTCGACGAGTTCCGGATGGTTCACGGTACGGGATGCTTCCTTGGAGTAAAGAGGGGTGCCGGCGCTCATTCGAATTGCCCGAAGCGCTGCTGCAGGGCGCGGTTGCTGGCCAGACGCTGTTCCAAGGCATCGCCCGAGCGATCCGCCACCGCTGACACCAGCAGGTTGAGCAGGCAGGCCAGCGGGGCCAGGGAGTCCCAAAACTGGTCGACTTCCAGGCGCAGTTGCAGCAGGTCGGCGGGGTAATCCCGCGCCCAGGGGCAGTGGTAGTCGGTGATCAGCGCCATGGGCAGCTGGGCATCGCGTGCGGCTTCGCAGAGCTTGCGGGTCACGCTGGAATAGGCGCGAAAGTCGGCCACCACCAGGTAGGGCCGGGCGAAGCCGCTGTTGAAGATGTCGGCGTAGGTGCCCGACAGACCGTCGACGTAGAAGGCCTTGGGGCGGATGTATTCCAGCAGGCTGTGAAAGCTACCCAGGACGCCGCGGGTGGTCTGAATACCGGCGATGAACACGGCGTCCGCACCGGTCAGCTGCTGGACCACCTGTTCGAACACCGGACCGCGGGCCAGCTGGTAGACGTCCTCGATGGCGGCGAGCTCGGCGGCCAGAGAGCGGTCCAGGGCGTCGCTGCGTCCGCTCTGCTGGCGAAAGGCACTGAAGCGGTCGGTGATGCGCCAGCCTTCCAGACCTTCGTCTCTCAGGCTCTGCTTGACGTCGTCGAGGTTGCGATAGCCCAGCGAGCGCAGCAGCCGACCCACGGAAATGCCGGTGGTGTTGGTGCGCTGGGCGATGCTGTCGGCGGTCTCGAAGGGCAGCTTCTCCGGATTGGCCAACAGGTAGCCCGCGACGCGTTTGCCGGTGGGCGTAAGGTCGGCGAAGGCGCCTTCAAGGGCTTGGAAGAAGAGTGGCTTGGTCACACCGGATGGCCTGCGATGTTATCGAGTTGTCATTAACTGCTCAGTTGTTCGAAAGCTAACATTGATTTTTCAGGCGTCGCAAGCGGCTGCACGCCGGTTGTCACCGCGGTGTCGCAAAGCGGGGTTTGGGGTCGGTACGAGATAAGCCGGTACAGGCTGAATGGCTTGGGAGGAGGGTGGCGGCGTCCCGAGCGAGACGCCGCGGTACAGCCGAAGATCAGCCCAGCGGCGACTCCATGTGCGAGGTGCGCTCGACGGCGCCATAGCGATCGCCGACGGCGTGGGCCCGTTCCAGCAGCACCTTCAGCTCGGCCAGGTCCTGGGCGATGCGGGTGCCAGGGTCGCGGCGCAGCAGGCGGGCGAACAGGTGGCCGAGGCGGCCGGCCGGCGGTTCGTAGGCCATGACGGCCGTCACCTCGGTGCCACCGGGCACATCTTCGAAGCTGACCCAGCCTAGGTTGTTCAGACCAGCATAGCCACAGGAGCGCCAGCCGATCAGGCGGCCAGGCACGTCGTCGGTGACTTCGGCATCCCATTCGAAACGGCCCATGGGCGCCTTGACCACCCAGTGGGAATAGCGGTCGTTGAGCACGTCCACGCGTTCGATGTGGCGCATGAAGATCGGCAGATTGGAGAAGTCGCGCCAGAAGCGATAGAGCTCATCGCGGGGACGGGCGATGACGATCCGGCGGGTCTGGGAGGCTGCCGAATGCCAGGCCAACGAACGGCGGACGTCGCGCTCGAAACGCACCTTGGTCAGGGTGCGCTTGATCGAGCAGTGACCGCGCAGGCCGCGATTCAGCAACCAGGCGCCGGTGGCGCCGGTCAGCAGGCCGAGCAGACCGCCACGCACCAGGCCGCGGCTGATCAGCAGGCCACCGCCGGCCACGGAGGCCAGGCGTTCCACGCCCTGGATGGCAGCGGCGTCGCGAGGCGGGGGAGCGAGAGGGGGAGTGGGGGCATCTAGGTGCATGGCAGATTCTCCTTTAGCTGTGGAAAAGACCTGCCCAGAGCCCCCGCCGTTCCCTAGCCGGTCAGGTCCAGTACCCGGAAGACGAAGGCGTATTCCAGGGCCACGTCGCGCAACGCCTGGTAACGCCCGCTCATGCCGCCGTGTCCGGCGCCGAATTCGGTTTTGAGCAGGAGCAGGGGCGCCTGATCGGTCCGCTGCTCGCGCAGCCGCGCCACCCACTTGGCGGCTTCCCAATACTGCACCCGGGTGTCGTGATAGCCCGCCACCGCCAGGATGGCCGGATAGGCCTGGGCCTTGACGTTTTCGTAGGGCGCGTAGCTGGCGATGCGCGCCCTCACCTCGGGCTCGTTCGGATCGCCCCACTCGTCGTACTCGGTCACGGTCAAAGGCAGGTCCGGTTTGAGCATGGTGTTGAGCACGTCGACGAAGGGCACCTCGGCAATGGCCGCGGCATAGAGCTCGGGCCGCTGGTTGAGCACGGCGCCGATCAGCAGACCGCCGGCACTGCCGCCGCTGATGACCACCTGTTGCGGCGTCGTCAGGCCCTGTTCCAGCAGATGCTCGGTGCAGGCGATGAAGTCATCGAAGGTGTTCTGCTTGTGTTCCAGCTTGCCGCTGCGATACCAGGCTTCCCCTAGTTCGCCGCCGCCGCGCACATGGGCGATGGCGAAGCGCACGCCACGATCCAGCAGGCTCAGGCGCGCATGGGAGAACCAGGGGTCCAGGCTGTGGCCGTAGGCACCATAGCCATAGAGGTAGAGCGGGGCGCTCTGCGGCAGATCGCGCCGACCGACCAGGCTGATGGGAATGCGCGTGCCGTCCGCGGCGGTGGCCCACAGGCGTCGGCTCTCGTAGGCGTCGGCGTCGAAGGGGCCTTCCACCGGCACCTGCTTGAGCACTCGCTGGGTACCGCTTACCAGGTCCAGTTCGCGGATCTCGGCGGGGCGATTGAGCGCCTCGTAGCGCAGGCGCATGACGGGACTGTCGAATTCCAGTACGTCCATGGCATCGAGGCTGTAGACCTCGTCCGGCAGGTCGACCCGGTAGGAGGCCTGACCATAGGGGCGAACCTCCAGGATCGGCAACCCGGCGGTGCGCAGGCTCAAGACCAGCGCCTGGGCGCCGAGGCTGGCGTCCTCCAGCATCACCGCGGGATCGTGAGGTACCAGCAGCTGCCAGTGCGAGCGCGTGGGACTTTCCTCGGCGGCCTGGTAGAGCGCGAAGTTGATGCCGTCCTGGTTGCTGCGGATGTACCAGCCATCGACGCCATGATCGGGGAAATACTCATGACCTTCTTCGCGGGGCGCCAGACAGACGAAGGCCTCGTCCGGCCGGTCCGCGTCCAGCACCCAGGCTTCGCTGGTGGTCTTGCTGTGGGACAGCAGCAGCAGCTTGCGTTCGGAGCTCGAACGATAGCAGCCGAGAAAGAAGCGCCCGTCGGTCTCGTGGAAGACCAGTTGCGGCTCGGCATCGCCCAGGTGGTAGCGATAGAGCTTGTGCGGACGATGGGATTCGTCGCGCTCGCCAAAGAACAGGGTGCGGCTGTCATTGGCCCAGGTCAGGCTGCCGTCGCACTCCTCGAAGGGCAGTTCGGTCACTATGCCGGTGGCCAGTTCCTTCACATAGAGCCGGTAGGTCTCGTCACCGACCTGGTCGAGGCTGTAGGCGAGCCGGGTCTGGTCCGGGCTGATGGTGAAGCGGCCGACGGAGAGAAAGCCACCGTCGGCGATGGCGTTGCCGTCGAACAGCAATTCTTCGGTCGCCGGATCGGGCGTGAGATCGCCGTCGGCTGGACGGCGGCAGCGATAGTTGCGGCCGTATTCGTCACCGGCCTGGGTCCGCTGATAGTAGAGGTAGTCGCCGCGAGGGACGGGCAGCGACAGGTCCGTCTCGCGGATGCGTGCACGGATCTCCTCGAACAGCTGCTCGCGCAGGGCGGCCTCGGGTGCCAGCTGGGCTTCCAGGTAGGCATTCTCGGCTTCCAGGTGCGCCAGTACCTCAGGAGCGTCACGGCTTTCCAGCCAGACGTAAGGATCGTCGCCAGGGGCGCGGCGGGCGGTGGGGGCTTGGGTCATGCGGGCTCCTTGGGCGCCGCGCAAAGACACGCGGGCGGGGCAAAACCGCTATCATAGGCTTCTCCTTTCCGCTATCGCCATGGATCGCAATGACCGAGCAAGAGTACCTGATCGCCTGGGCCGTCTACGCCGTCGCCGCGCTGCTGCTGTTGGTGGTGTCTTTCAAGGCCACCGGTTGGCTCTGGCGCTGGTTGCGCGAACCTATCCGCCTGGTGGTGGCCGTGCTGCTGGTGACCCCGGCCCTGGTGGATGCCGAGCATGGCCTCTATGCTCCGGCCATCGCCGTGACGGTGCTGGACCTGGTGTTCAAGGTCGGCAACAGTGCCTGGTCGGCCGTGGCCAATCTGGCGGCGGCCGGCACCATCGGCGTGGTGCTCTACCTGATCTTCGTTCTCTGTCGCTGGCTGTACCGCCGCTCCCATCCGCGTCCTGCGGCGGTCGCTGCGGAAAGCCCGGCGGATGATCCGCAGCCGGAATCGCCGACGGCACTGCGCAGCGCGGCAGCACCTGCCGAGCGCCGTGAACCCCGTGGCCGCAGCGAGCGCGTCGAACCCCGTCTGTAATCCAGGCTTGCGCCTGGGCCGTGACCCCTTCAGCATGATCGCGAAGGGCAGCGGCTGCAGCCGCCGTTGAATCAGGCAGCCACCCCGGAGGGACGGACATGTGCGAATTGCTAGGCATGAGTGCCAACGTGCCCACGGATCTGGTCTTCAGTCTCCAGGGCCTCATGCAGCGCGGCGGTCGTACCGGTCCGCATCGAGACGGCTGGGGCGTGGCCTTCTACGAGGGTAGGGGCCTGCACCTGTTCAAGGATGCCTTGCCGGGCGCCGATTCCGAAGTGGCCAAGCTGGTCCAGGGCTATCCGATCAAGAGCCACACGGTGATCGGCCATATCCGCCATGCCAATGTCGGGGCGGTCAATCTGGCCAATACCCATCCCTTCGTGCGCGAGCTGGGCGGGCGCTATTGGAGTTTTGCCCACAATGGCCAGCTGCAGGATTTTCATCCAGAGCCGCGTTTCTACCGACCGGTAGGCAATACCGACAGCGAGACGGCCTTTTGCAGTCTGCTGGATCAGGTTCGCGAGCGCTTTCCCGAACCCGTCCCGGTGGAGATGCTGCTGCCGCAGCTGGTGAACGCCTGCGATGGTTTTCGCAAGAAGGGCGTCTTCAACTGCCTGCTCAGCGATGGCGACTGGCTGTTCAGCTTCTGCACCACCAAGCTGGCCCATATCACCCGCCGTTCCCCCTTCGGTCCGGCCCAGTTGCGTGATGCGGAAGTACGCATCGACTTCAAGGCCGAGACCACGCCCAATGATGTCGTCACCATCATCGCCACCGAGCCGCTGACCTGCGACGAGGTCTGGACCCTGCACCAGCCGGGGGAATGGCATCTCTGGTGGGATGGCGAGATCGTCACCCAGGGTCGCGTCTAGACAGGAACCTACCTCACGATGCTGCGCAGCTATATTCGTCTGCTGTTGTTTACCCTGGCCTTGCTGGTAGGGGTACAGATCCCTGGCTTCATGCTCGACTACGAGCAGCGCGTGGATGCCCATCGCCTGGAGTCCGATCAGGCCCTGAGCGGCTTCAGGCGGACCGCGCAGCAATATTTCGAGGGCAGCCTCGACGGCTTGCTGGCCCACTATCAGACCAGTGAGGATCCGGTTTTCCGCAGCGATGCCGACAGCCTCGCCGTACTGATGCGCCGTAATGCGCTGTTCAACGAAGAGTGGCAGGCGCTGCAGGGGCCCTGGTACCAGCGGGCCTGGCACATCCTGGTACGGCCCAACGGCGAGCTGCGTGACGAGACCCTGCGGCAATATCGCTATCAGGTGGTCCTTACCCCCGAAGCCATCGGCTGGGGAATAGGGCTGGGATTGGCGCTGGCGGTGACAGTGGAAACCCTTGCGCTCTGGCTTTCCATCCTGCTCTATCCACGGCGCCCAGCCCGGCGTCTTTCCTAGTGCGCAAAAAAAATTTCACGTTTTCAGGCGTTTAGCTGAAAAAAGGGCTTGACGCTAAAGTCTCGCGCTGTAGAATGCGCACCCACAGCAGGCACGTAGCTCAGTTGGTTAGAGCACCACCTTGACATGGTGGGGGTCGTTGGTTCGAATCCAATCGTGCCTACCAAACAAAACCCGCACTGCTGGCGGGTAAGAAGAAGGGCGATCCGAAAGGGTCGCCCTTTTTTCGTTTGGGGATGAGATGGGAAGGCGTTCAGCTGTCAGGGCTGCTGATCCGTCTCGGCGTCCTGATACTCAACGACCTGTTCGCCTTGGCCTTCTTGGTGACAGCGAGACCCTGTCGGATCGACATGCCCCCCTGGCGTCTGGTGTGTTCCTTTGGAAAGGGGCCTGAGCCGAGAGCCTGGTGCTCGATCCGCATGGAAGAAGGAGCAGTGACCGGCGACTATGCCATTCCGCCGTCGCCAAGGGCTCGATAGCGGCCGCCAGGCTCTGGCGAAGGTGAAGCGCTAGGCGTTTTGTTGTCTTGCTGTCATCGGCCAGGTGAGCGCAACAAACGCCATCCCGCCCCCCACCAGCACCAGCGCTGCACTCAAACTCCAATGCTGGGCCACGAAACCGATCGCTGCCGGACCGATGAGAATGCCGGCGTAGCCGATGGTGGTAATCGCGGCAATGGCGTGGCTTGGAGGCATCCGGGTCTGCCGTCCTGCGGCACTGAAGAGCACCGGGACGATGTTGGAGGCCCCGAGGCCAACGAGCAGAAAGCCGGCGAAGGCAAAGGGCTGGCTGGGTGCCAGCACCGCCATCAGAAAGCCTGCCGCGGCGAGTAGGCCGCCGCCTACGACCACTTTCAGGCCGCCCAGCGTCTTCACGATCCAATCCCCGGTCAGACGACCAAGGGTCATGGCCAGCGCGAATACCGTGTAACCAAAGCCGGCCTGTGCCGGGGCGACGTCATGGGCATCGATCAGGAACAAGGCGCTCCAGTCCAGGATCGCGCCTTCACCGAGAAAAATCAGAAAACACAGCAAGCCGATGAAGGCGACGATCCCGCGGGGCAGTGTAAATAGCGGGGTATGCTCCGCGTCATGATTACCGTAGGGCAACAGACCCTTGATTGAGGCCGCGAGTAGCACGATCAGCAGGGCGCTGAACACCAGGGTCGCCACCAGAGGTTGCATTCCTGCTCCCAGTAGAACGCTCATGCCGCCGGCGCCGACAATGCCGCCGACACTGAACAAGCCGTGGAAGCCGGACATCATGTTGCGACCGCTGTCCTTCTCGACCATCACCGCCTGAATGTTGATGGCGACGTCCAGGGCGCCAACGCCTGCCCCGAACAGGGTTAGGGCTATGGCCATGCCGAGAAGCGAATCGGCGACCGCAAGCAGCGGCAGCACCAGCGCCAGTGCCACCGAGCTGGTCGCGATCACTGCACGGCATCCGAAGCGGCTGGCGAGGATGCCGACGATGGGCATCGCGACAATGGATCCCAGGCCCAGGCAAAGCAGCAGGAGGCCAAGCGTCGAATCATCGGCGCCGATCCTCGCCTTGGCGACGGGCACCAGGGGTGCCCACGCGGCCATGGCCGAACCCGCAATGAGGAAGCCGGCGCGGGTCGCCCATTGCTCGATCGCTCCCGAAGGCTGTTGGGCGGCGAGTTGCACATGTTGCATTGGAGAGGCTCCGAAATAAGACGGCAGTAGGGGTAATCACACCTCATACCAGTGTTAGCTGATCATGCATGATTAAGCAAGATTACGCACAATCGTGCGTTTCAGGACGATATGCGCAGAGCTGGATGACCATGTTTGATCCGAGCGTTGGCAGCCGCCTGGCGGGGAGGTATCGGCGGGGCCTGGTAGCTCTGCCTGCGGGGAGGGGGAGGTGAAGGCTCGTGCGGATCGATGGGCGGAGCGGAGCGTCAACACGCCAATAGGCCTGGGTGTCATCTGCACACCGACTGCCTTTCCTGCAGCGGCAGCCCATGTCTGGCGCCTTGAAGTTTTAGGTGCCGGCGGCTGTAGACAGGTTTCGCCAAGGCTTATGCGGGGAGGGGTATGGGTTTGGGGTCAGCTGGACCTGGCAAAACGAAATTCCCATCGGTGGCGGGTAATAGAAAGGGCGATCCGAGAGATCGCCCTTTTCGTGTTTGCCTGGGCTGTACGCCGTGATCGAGGCGGACTTGCCGGGCGTGGAGTCGTTTAACCGGGCGACCTTGCGATCGCCCTGTTGCCCGCGCCAAGCCATCAACTGCTCGGCGTAACGGTTTCGGTAAAGGAGCCGGCCGGTTGCAGTCCGTGTTTGTTCGCCGTGAAGTCCAGGGCCGTCGAGGCGTAGCGCACGCCATCCTGAGCCTGCTTGAGCGTCAGGTTGGCTTCATAGAACTTGTCGCTGGCCAGTTGCTTGGCCGCCTGATCGACGTCCGTCATGGTCTGCTTGAGTGGTGCCAGGGCGATGGC
This sequence comes from Pseudomonas sp. PLB05, assembly GCF_021106615.1. NCBI lineage: Bacteria > Pseudomonadati > Pseudomonadota > Gammaproteobacteria > Pseudomonadales > Pseudomonadaceae > Pseudomonas > Pseudomonas sp. PLB05. Next base: position 506,565 of record NZ_JAJOHO010000003.1, on the reverse strand, counting down.
GGTGTCGATATCGACGTTGGCCAGACGCAAGGTTTCCGCGGCGCCCTTGGCGTCGCCGTGTTTGAGCTTGTTGTTGGCGTCCGCCACTGCTTTCACTTTTTGCGGGCTGGCCATATAACTGTCCTGCACCACGGTGTCACCCCAGATCGGTAGCCAGGAGGTTACGGTCGTGCTGGTGTCGGCCTTGCCCTGATTATCCTTGACCTGCAACTCACTCGCGGCTTTTTCCAGCGTCGTATTATCCGACTGTGCAAGTTTGAGTGCCTGTTGCGCATCCTTGACATGGCTTACCGCTTTCTTCGTTTGCCCTTGAAAGAGTTCCAGGCGTGCGGCGGATATATCGGTGAAGGCTCTTTGGCCTTGAGTGGACAGCGCCTGGAAATTGCCCACTTCGCTGGGCGAGGGGGCTTGGGTGGCGGCGAAGGCCGCAGACGAGCAGGCGGCTACGACGGCGACGACCAGCAGGCTCTTTGCCAGTTTATTCTTGACGTTCATGTGCTGCCTCCAGCGGATATACAATTGAAGTAGGGTTATCGCTCAGGTAACAGAACCTTGTTCTGTAGTGCCTGGAATCGATACTCCGGCGGATCCCTTAACACTGGATTAATAGGAGCCGAGCTTTTCTTGAATAGCCGCTGAACAGTCTTGCGCTGTTAAATGCGGGTAATCTTGTCGGGCGTTAACCAAGGACGCCTTTAGTTGAATCTCGTGTGAATATGTTTCGCCTGGAAGAACTTTTGGAAGTCTGAGGTTTATACGGATCACTCAGGCGGGTAGGGGTGTGACCGCTTGCCTCGGTCGTGGCGATCCAGGTTTTCACGTAGACTGGCGGACGATTTTTCCTGGGGCTCCACTGCCTCGCCAGGCGCGAGCATGGGCCCGCCACAACGAGGAGCGAATGATGACGCAGGGTGGTGAAGGCCGGCAGATCGGCAAGGGTGGTTGCCTGGGGTTGATCCTGCTGTCGATCCTGTTCGCGGTCGTGGTCTTCGGCTCCATCATCTACGTCTATCGCCACAATGCCACGCCGGTCAGCCGCGCCAACGAGCAGCAGGCCATCGACCAGTGCCTGGCGCGGGCCAATGCCGCGGACACCTCGCCGGCGGATCGCCAGGCGCTGATGGAAAACTGCCAGGAAATGCAGAAGCAGTTCCTCAAGAAGTACCCCGACGTGGCACGTTGAGCGGGCAACCGCCCCTTGCGAGGTTGCGCCAGGTCTCAGTTTCTGAAAGGATTTCCGTCCCAAACTTTCCAGTGATCCTTTCGCGTCGCCCGGAATGCCTTGCGGCCCTGCCACTGTGCGGCGGGATTTCCAGCGGTGCGGCTGCTTACTGGCCAATCCCACCATGTGGCCCTTGGTATGGGTCACCACTGAGTTGAGGAGGCGCCATGCCTGTCATTACTCTCCCCGACGGTAGCCAACGTCCATTCGACAAGCCCGTCACCGTAGCCGAAGTCGCCCAGTCCATTGGTGCCGGTCTTGCCAAGGCCACCATCGCCGGTCGCGTCGATGGTCAGCTGCGCGATGCCAGCGATCTCATCGAGCAGGATGCCAACCTGCAGATCATCACCGCCAAGGACGAGGACGGCCTGGAGATCATCCGCCACTCCTGCGCCCACCTGGTGGGTCATGCGGTCAAGCAGCTGTTCCCGACCGCCAAGATGGTCATTGGCCCGGTGATCGACGAAGGCTTCTACTACGACATCTCCTTCGAGCGTCCCTTTACCCTGGATGACCTCTCGGCCATCGAGACGCGGATGCGCGAGCTGATCGACAAGGACTACGACGTCATCAAGAAGATGACGCCGCGCGCCGAAGTCATCGAGGTGTTCAAGGCCCGGGGTGAGGAGTACAAGCTGCGCCTGATCGACGACATGCCCGAGGAGCAGGCCATGGGCCTGTACTACCACGAGGAATACGTCGACATGTGCCGGGGCCCGCACGTGCCCAACACCCGCTTCCTCAAGGCGTTCAAGCTGACCAAGCTGTCCGGCGCCTACTGGCGTGGCGACGCCAAGAACGAGCAGCTGCAGCGTATCTATGGCACCGCCTGGGCGGACAAGAAGCAGCTGGCGGCCTACATCCAGCGCATCGAGGAAGCCGAGAAACGTGACCATCGCCGCATCGGCAAGCAGCTCGATCTCTTCCACCTGCAGGAAGAAGCGCCCGGCATGGTGTTCTGGCACGCCAATGGCTGGACCGTCTACCAGGTGCTCGAGCAGTACATGCGCAAGGTCCAGCGCGACCACGGCTACCAGGAGATCAAGACGCCCCAGGTGGTCGATCGCATCCTCTGGGAGCGCTCGGGTCACTGGTCCAACTACGCCGAGAACATGTTCACCACGGCGTCGGAAAACCGTGACTTCGCGGTCAAGCCCATGAACTGCCCCTGCCACGTGCAGGTGTTCAACCAGGGTCTGAAGTCCTACCGCGACCTGCCGCTGCGCCTGGCCGAGTTCGGTGCCTGCCACCGCAACGAGCCGTCCGGCGCCCTGCACGGCATCATGCGCGTACGCGGCTTCACCCAGGACGACGCCCACATCTTCTGCACCGAAGAGCAGGTGGAGAAGGAAGCGGCCGACTTCATCAAGCTGACCCTGCAGGTCTATGCCGACTTCGGCTTCACCGACGTGATCATGAAGCTCTCCACCCGACCGGCCAAGCGCGTCGGTTCCGAAGAGCTGTGGGATCGCGCCGAGAAGGCGCTGGCCGATGCCCTGGACGCCTCGGGTCTGGAGTGGGAATACCAGCCGGGCGAGGGCGCCTTCTACGGGCCCAAGATCGAATTCACCCTCAAGGACTGCCTGGGCCGTAACTGGCAATGTGGTACCCTGCAGTACGATCCCAACCTGCCGGAGCGCCTCGACGCCAGCTACATCTCCGAGGACAACAGCCGTCAGCGTCCGGTGATGCTGCACCGCGCCATCCTCGGTTCCTTCGAGCGTTTCATCGGCATGCTCATCGAGCACTATGCCGGTCTGTTCCCGGCCTGGCTCGCTCCGACCCAGGCGGTGGTGCTCAATATCACCGACAAACAGGCCGATTTCGCCCAGCAGGTCGTCGGCGAATTGAACGCTGAGGGCTTCCGGGCCAAAGCCGACTTGAGAAACGAGAAGATCGGCTTTAAAATCCGCGAGCATACTTTGCTCAAGGTTCCCTATCTCCTGGTTATTGGAGACCGGGAGGTTGAGACACGATCCGTTGCCGTGCGTACCCGTGAAGGCGTAGATCTGGGCTCCATGCCCGTCGAGCGTTTCCGCGAGCTGCTCACGCAAGCGGTTTCCCGGCGTGGCCGGCAAGATTCGGAGTAATCACTATCAAGCAGCGTGACATGAGACAAGACAAGCGAGCCGCACCCCGGGCACCGATCAACGAAAATATCACCGCCCGGGAAGTTCGCCTTATTGGCGCCGATGGTCAGCAAGTAGGCATCGTCTCCATCCAGGAGGCCCTGCAGGCTGCTGAAGACGCCAAGCTGGATCTGGTGGAAATCACCGCCGACGCCGTACCCCCGGTCTGCCGGATCATGGACTACGGCAAGCACGTCTTCGAGAAGAAGAAGCAAGTCGCGGCGGCGAAGAAGAACCAGAAGCAGGCTCAGGTCAAAGAAATCAAGTTTCGTCCAGGGACGGAAGAAGGGGATTACCAGGTAAAACTACGCAACCTGGTACGTTTCCTAACCGAGGGGGACAAGGCCAAGGTCTCGTTGAGATTCCGCGGCCGGGAGATGGCCCACCAGGAGCTGGGCATGGAGCTGTTGAAGCGGGTCGAAGCTGACCTCGTCGAACACGGCGCCGTTGAGCAGCATCCTAAGATGGAAGGACGCCAACTCATCATGGTCATCGCCCCCAAGAAGAAAAAGTAACTACCAGGGCACTGGCAGGCCTTGCTGTTATGCGTAATCACTCAATGCGGAGTATCCGAACATGCCAAAGATGAAAACCAAAAGCGGCGCTGCGAAGCGCTTCGTGAAAACTGCTGGTGGCATCAAGCACAAGCACGCTTTCAAGAGCCACATTCTGACCAAGATGACCACCAAGCGTAAGCGTCAGCTACGCGGTACGTCGCTGATGCATGCATCCGACGTCCAAAAGGTCGAGCGCATGCTGCGCCTTCGTTAATCCTGGTCAAGAATTTAAAGGAAGTTACCCATGGCTCGTGTTAAGCGTGGCGTCATCGCTCGTCGCCGTCACAAGAAAATCCTGAAGCTCGCCAAAGGCTACTACGGTGCCCGTTCGCGCGTCTTCCGCGTCGCTAAGCAAGCGGTAATCAAGGCAGGCCAATACGCCTACCGTGACCGCCGTCAGAAGAAGCGTCAGTTCCGCGCTCTGTGGATCGCTCGTATCAACGCTGGTGCTCGTATCAACGGTCTGTCCTACAGCCGTCTGATCGCCGGCCTGAAGAAAGCGGCCATCGAGATCGACCGTAAGGTACTGGCCGATCTGGCCGTGAACGAAAAAGCGGCGTTTGCTGCGATTGTCGAGAAAGCTAAAGCTTCGCTGGCTTAAGCCCCCCGGCAATCTCGCGCCCCTGGCGCGAAGCAACATTATCAATAGGGGAAGAGCCTCATAGCTCTTCCCCTATTTTGTATCTGGAGTCCCTAGATGGAAAACCTGGATGCGCTGGTCTCCCAAGCACTGGAGGCCGTGCGGCACACCGAAGACACCAATGCCCTGGAACAGCTCCGGGTCAATTACCTGGGCAAGAAGGGTGAACTGACCCAGATCATGAAGACCCTGGGCCACCTCACGGCGGAGGAGCGTCCCCAGGCTGGCGCGCTGATCAACGCCGCCAAGGAACGTGTCCAGGACGCAATCAACAGCCGCAAGGCGACGCTGGAGCAGGCCGCCCTGGCCGCTCGCCTCGCCGCGGAACGCATCGACGTGACCCTGCCCGGGCGTGGTCAGGCCTCCGGTGGCCTGCATCCCGTCACCCGCACCCTGGAGCGTATCGAGCGCCTGTTCGCCAACATCGGCTATGGCGTCGCCACCGGTCCCGAAATCGAAGACGACTACCACAACTTCGAAGCGCTCAACATCCCCGGCCACCACCCGGCACGGGCGATGCACGACACCTTCTACTTCAACGCCAACATGCTGCTGCGCACCCACACCTCGCCGGTGCAGATCCGCACCATGGAGAGCCAGCAGCCGCCGATCCGCATCATCTGCCCGGGTCGCGTGTACCGCTGCGATAGCGATCAGACCCACTCGCCGATGTTCCATCAGGTCGAAGGCCTGGTGATCGACGAGGAAGTCAGCTTCGCCGATCTCAAGAGCACCCTGGTGACTTTCCTGCGCGAATTCTTCGAGGAAGAGCTGGAAGTCCGCTTCCGTCCCTCCTACTTCCCCTTCACCGAGCCATCGGCCGAGGTGGATATTCGCCGCCCGAGCCGCGACGGCGAACCGGCTTCGCGCTGGCTCGAAGTGCTGGGCTGCGGCATGGTCCATCCCAATGTCCTGCGCATGGCCGGCATCGATCCGGAGAAGTACCAGGGCTTCGCCTTCGGCATGGGCGCCGAGCGCCTGGCCATGCTGCGCTACGGGGTCAACGACCTGCGCCTCTTCTTCGACAACGATCTGCGCTTCCTGGCGCAATTCCGCTAGCTGCCAGACGGGAGTCCTATGAAATTCAGTGAACAATGGCTGCGTAGCTGGGTGAACCCTGCGGCTACGCACGAGGATCTGGTTGCCCGGCTGTCCATGGCCGGCCTGGAAGTGGACGGCGTCGAAGCGGCGGCTGGCAGCTTCCAGGGCGTCATCGTCGGTGAGGTGGTCTCCGTCGAGCGCCATCCCGATGCCGACAAGCTCAATGTCTGCCAGGTCAGCAACGGTCAGGAATCCTTCCAGGTGGTCTGCGGCGCACCCAATGTGCGCGCGGGCCTCAAGGTGCCTTTCGCCACCGTCGGCGCAACCCTGCCGGGCGACTTCACCATCAAGAAGGCCAAGCTGCGCGGCGTGGAGTCTCACGGCATGCTCTGCTCGGCCAGCGAACTGCAGATCAGCGACGACAACAGCGGCCTGCTGGAGCTGCCGGCCGGCGCGCCGGTGGGCGAGAACATCCGCAACTACCTGCAGCTGGACGACGCCATCATCGATGTCGACCTGACGCCCAACCGTGGTGACTGCCTGTCCATCGCCGGTCTGGCGCGGGAAGTGGGTGCCCTGTACAACGCCACCGTCGAGCCGCTGCAGGTCGAGGCCGTAGCGCCTACGCACCAGGAGACCCGTCCGGTCGAGGTGCTGACGCCCCAGGCCTGCCCGCGCTACCTGGGTCGCGTGGTCAAGAACGTCGACCTGTCCCGTCCGACGCCGGACTGGATGGTCGAGCGCCTGCGCCGCAGCGGCGTGCGCAGCATCGACGCCGCCGTCGACGTCACCAACTATGTGATGCTCGAACTGGGTCAGCCCATGCACGCCTTCGATCTGGACCAGATCAAGGGCGGCATCCGCGTGCGCCTGGCCGATGCCGGCGAGCGCCTGGTGCTGCTGGATGGCCAGGACATCGAACTGCGCAACGATACCCTGGTGATCGCCGACCACGAACGCGCCCTGGCCATCGCTGGCGTCATGGGGGGCGAGCACAGTGGCGTCGCCGCCGGTACCCGTGATCTGTTCCTGGAAAGCGCCTTCTTCGACACCATCGCCGTTGCCGGCAAGGCTCGCTCCTATGGCCTGCACACCGATTCCTCCCACCGCTTCGAGCGGGGCGTGGACTTCGAACTGGCGCGCAAGGCCATGGAGCGCGCGACTCGTCTGCTGCTAGATATCGTTGGCGGCGAACCGGGTCCGGTGATCGAAGCGGTCAGTGCCGAGCACCTGCCGCAGGTCGAGCCGATCCTGCTGCGCGCCGAGCGCATCGAGCGCGTCTTGGGTCTTACCCTTGATGACGAACAGGTCGAGCGTCTGCTCAGCGGCCTGGGTCTCGCCGTAGCCCGCCTGGAAGCCGGTCGCTGGCAGGTAGGCGTGCCCAGCCACCGTTTCGACATCAGCATCGAAGTGGACCTGATCGAAGAACTGGCGCGCCTCTATGGCTACAACCAGCTGCCGATCCGTTTTCCCCAGGCCCGTCTGGCGCCGCAACCCCTGCCTGAAAGCAAGGGCGAGCTGAGCCAATTGCGTCGCCTGCTGGTGGCCCGCGGTTACCAGGAAGCCATCACCTACAGCTTCATCGACGAAAAGACCTTCCGGCTGTTCGCCCCTGCGGCCCAGCCGGTGATGCTGGCCAACCCCATCTCCACCGACATGGCCGCCATGCGCTCGTCGCTGTGGCCGGGTCTGGTCAAGGCCGTGCAGTACAACCTCAACCGTCAGCAGGACCGCGTCCGGCTGTTCGAGTCGGGGCTGAGATTCGTTGGTCAGCTGGAAGGCCTGGTGCAGGAAAACGTCCTGGCCGGCGCCGTCTGCGGTTCGCGTCTGCCGGAGAGCTGGTCGTCCGGGCGTGAAGCGGTGGACTTCTTCGACGTCAAGGCCGATGTCGAGGCGCTGCTGGCCCAGTCGGGTGCGGGTAGCGACTTCCGCTTCGTTGCAGGTGAGCATCCGGCGTTGCACCCGGGGCAGACCGCACTGATTGAAAGGGCAGGGCAGCCAGTCGGCTATCTGGGCGCCCTGCACCCGGAAGTGGCGCGCGAGCTGGACGTGGATCGTCCGGTGTTCCTCTTCGAGCTGGCGCTCGATGCCCTGACCACCGGCAGCCTGCCGCGCTTTGGCGAGCTGTCGCGCTTTCCGGAAGTGCGGCGTGACCTGGCGCTGGTGGTGGACGAAACCGTAGCCGCAGGTGACCTCTTGGCCGACATCCGCGAAAACGCTGGAGAAGGCCTCAAGGAGCTGCGTCTGTTCGACGTCTACCAAGGCAAAGGTATTGATCCACATAGAAAAAGCGTCGCCATCGGCTTGACCTTGCAACATCCATCGCGCACATTAACCGATGAAGAAGTCAACGAAACGACGCAGAAAATCCTCGTTTCTCTGGAAAGAAGGTTCAACGCCACCTTAAGGAAATAGTGCATGGGGGCCCTGACGAAAGCTGAGATGGCCGAACGTCTGTTTGAAGAGCTCGGTCTGAACAAACGTGAAGCCAAGGAATTGGTCGAACTGTTCTTCGAAGAAATTCGTCATGCGCTCGAAAGCAACGAGCAGGTCAAGTTGTCCGGTTTCGGCAACTTCGACCTGCGCGACAAGCGCCAGCGCCCCGGACGCAATCCCAAGACGGGGGAGGAGATACCCATCACGGCGCGCCGTGTGGTGACCTTCCGCCCCGGGCAGAAACTCAAAGCCAGGGTCGAGGCCTATGCTGGAACCAAGTCATAACGACGAGCTGCCGGTCATACCGGGCAAACGCTACTTCACCATCGGTGAGGTGAGCGACCTTTGCCTGGTCAAACCGCACGTGCTGCGCTACTGGGAGCAGGAATTTCCCCAGCTCAACCCGGTGAAGCGCCGCGGTAACCGACGCTATTACCAGCGTCACGACGTGCTGATGATTCGCCAGATCCGCGCCCTGCTGTACAACGAAGGCTTCACCATCGGCGGGGCGCGCCAGCGTCTCACCCAGGGCGATGAAACCCGCGACGAGGGTTCGCAGTACCACCAGCTCATCCGCCAGATGATCAGCGAACTCGAAGAAGTCCTCGTCGTACTGAAGAAGTGAAAAAAAGCTTCCATTAATCAAAGTGTTGCAGTAAGATGCACGCCGTTCCCTAGAGGAACACAGTCGGGGCGTAGCGCAGCCTGGTAGCGCACTTGCATGGGGTGCAAGGGGTCGAGTGTTCGAATCACTCCGTCCCGACCAAATTAACGATGAGGCTCAAGCACTTAGTGGCTTGGGCCTTTTTCGTTTCTAGGCTCTGATCAAAACAGAATCAAAATCCAAGCAGAATCGGCCAGTGGTTTGGCGCATGCCCAAAGGGTCCCCCACGGGGCCAACCAGAATCTCGCGCTATGATCACGCGATCAGGCGGTGACCAAGCCGGCTTGGTAGATCCAGCGAGTTCTACTCAATCTCGACCTAGGCTCTGTAAGAAAAGTCGTCGAGCGAAGATCAGGCAGGGCAAAAATCGGCGAGGAAGCGGATCGGACTCGCGCTCGAGGTTACGAGTGGTAAACGAGCATTCCGATCGGACTGGCGATCCAGCTGACTTTTAACGCAGCATCACCGAGCGCAGGCACTTGTTGTACAGAGGCTAATCCATATAGCGCAGGACACCCTGTGCGGCATGGTGCCGTTGCGGCAACCGATACCTTCTTTCTCTCCGCAACTCAACTGACATTGATGTCGGGTCCAGAAATACTGCAGTGACGCTGCAGGTATCAGGTCTCTTGGATCAGATGGTCTTGATGTATTAGAAGCCTGATGGAAAGGGCCCAACGCTGGCGATGGGCCCTTTCCATCACTCAACGTCCTTTGCTACGTCTACTCCCGCGGACGTCAGCTTAACGGGCGGTACCAAAGCGCGTTTTCCTTGAGTGTCTGTGGACAGATGGCCTTTCTGGATAAGTCCATGCGCTTGCAGGTCCTGGAGGACATCCATCACGGCCTCTTCGCCGTGATGGTTATCGAGGATTTCATTGCCCAGCCCTTCCGGGTGCGAGTGATACAGCCGGCGCAAGAGTTCAGCTTTGAGTTCTGCATTGATAGCCATGAGTTCGCCTCGTATGGGTGTACAGGCTATGACAAGCGTGGAGATGACCAGTGCCTGGTCAGGAGTTACCGGACATCATCTAGGTCAGCCGAAACGTCTTGATCATGCAGGCAGTACCACGCCTTACGGAGACACCTATTGATCTTGCCTGGACAGCTATCTCACTGAGCAACCTGACAAAATTGTCATGCCGCAGTACCCGTTCCTGACCGAACGATCAGGATAAGTTGGCGGGGTCATCTCCTGGACCTCGAATCATGTCGCGCTTTCTTTCTCTCTCCACCGCCTTACTAGGCGCCGCGTTCATCGGTCAGGCGCAGGCGGCGTTGCCGCAGCATCCCGATCTCGACCTCGCGGCTGCCCAGCGTCTGGCGCAGGCCGCGCCCTGCAGCGCCGCCCTGGCGGTGCTCGACCGCAGCGGTCAACTGATCCTCCTGCAACGCGATACCCGCGTCGGGCCGCATAATGGCGAGGCGGCGCGGCGCAAGGCCTTTACCGCACTGTCCACCCGCACCCCGTCGCAGGCGCTTGCCGAGCGCGCCCGGCAGAACACGGATGCGGCCAATCTCGTCACCCTTCCCGAGTTGCTGCTGCTCGGCGGTGGCATCCCCCTCTACGAAGGCGACCAGCTGGTCGGCGCCCTGGGCATCGCCGGTGCCGGCGGTGGCGGGGCGGACGAGCGCTGTGCGCTGGCGGCCGCCGAACACCTCAGTCTCACCTCCCATCCCTGAAGGAAATCTCCATGAAGACGTTCGTCCTGTTGTCTGGTCTGGCCCTGTCCGGCTTCGCGATTGCTGCACCCAACCCCCTGAGCGTCCATGTGCTCAACCTGGAAGACGGCAAGCCGTCGGCGGGGGTGCATGTGACCCTGGAACGCCAGGTAGGGCAGGGCTGGCAGCCGCTGGCGGAGGAGGTCACTAACGAGCAGGGACGGGTGCCGGCGCTGTTTCCCCAGGAAAAGACCTTCGAGAAGGGTGAATACCGGGTGGTCTTCAAGACCGGCGACTACTATCGCCAGCAGGGCCGCAGCGCCTTCTTCCCCGAAATCCCCGTGGTGTTCGATGTCACCCAGCCGGAGCAGCACTACCATATCCCCTTGTTGCTCAGCCCCTACGGCTTCAGCACCTACCGCGGTTCCTAGATCGCCGGGGAGGCGTAAGTCCTCGCGCCTGTCCACCGCGCTCGTACAGGCACAGTGCGGTTGGCGGCAACCTCCAGCCCTGTGACCCTGCCATGCTTGGTGAGGGCCATTCGCGAGCGGTCGAGGCCCTGCGCGAATGGCGCCTCTCCGCGCGGTATTCCTGATCGTCGGAGCGGTGTCTCCGTTAAGAGGCAATCGGTCGTTCGCGAGCTCCCACGAGTGGCGCGATGTCGGTGGGGGCAGGGCGGATCTCCGGATCGTTCCAGGCCCTGGGCCGCCTCGGCTTCTGCTGGCTCACAGACAAGTCTCTTAATTGCTATGGGCACCACATTCGGTATAGGCACCTTAAGTGAGTCCTAAGCGGCAAAACGTAGCGTTGGTGGCGTCATTCAACAGGGTGCCCGGTTACTTTTTTATCGGTACCATTGAATATGTATGACTAATAACCTTCGTCATTGCCGTACAGGGAGCTGGTGGTATGCCACTCGAGCAGCTTTCAAACCGCCTGTCCAAGGTCCTCAATGCCGCACGTCCAGGTGGCTCGCCGCTGTGAGCCAGGACTTCGCGCCCTTGCGCAACAGTCAACGTGGCCCGGTGCTCCTGCTGGCTTCCGGACCTTCGGCTGCCGAACTCAACCTGGACGCCTGGCAGGATGTGCCGATCATCACCATGAACGGTGCCATCGCCAAGCTGAGCGGGAGCGGCATCCGTCCGCTCTTCTACGTCTGCAGCGACCTGAGCTTTGCCGAGCAGCAACCTGAGCTCTATGCGCGCGGGATCGAGCAGGCGCAACGGCTGGCATTGTGGCCTGCGGCAATCGAACGGCTCCCGGAAAGCCGGCAGGCCAAGGCTCACGCGTTGCGACGAGCGCCCAGTACCCGGTTGGAACACTACCTCGGGCTGGAGCGTGACCAGGCCGAACGCACGCTCACCTTGCTCAGTCGCCGAGCGCGCGACATCGGCTTCAGCCGGGACATGGACTACGGCATCTTCGATGTCCGGACCGTTGCCTTCATCGCCTTGCAACTGGCCTATCACCTGGGCTTTAGCAAGATCTATCTGGCCGGTGTCGACCTCAATGCCCGGGCCCCACGCTTCTACGAAGGCAGCACAGGCGCTAGATCGCCCTGTGGTCTGGACGAGCACCTGTACAACCGTATCCTGCCCGGGCTCAAGGTCATGCAGGACGTCATGACCGCCGAGGGCCGTCAGGTCTTCAACCTGTCGCGCTGCAGCTGCATTCCTGCGCAACTCATCCCACGCGCCGATCTGGCCTCCGTCGAGGCGACCTGGCTGGGTCAGCGGACCCGTCAAGCCGGCTGAGAGTGCGCGTTCAGTACTCCTGTGGCGTACCGAGAAGTCTGGACGTAAGGACGGGAAGACCTTCCTCGCGCGCTCGATCAGCGCCAACCCTGGGTAAGCCCCCAGACCACTACATAGCGCGTGGTCTTGGCCAGGGTCACCACCAGTAAAAAGCGCCACAGGGGTTCGCGCATCACGCCGGCGACCAGGGTCAGCGGATCACCGATCACGGGCGTCCAGCTGAGCAGCAGCGACCACCAGCCATAGCGCTGATAGGCCGCTTGAATGCGGGCAAGCCGTTTCGGCGATACCGGAAACCAGCGGCGTTGGCGAAAGCGTTCGAGATGGGTGCCGAGCCACCAGTTCAGCGTTGAGCCGGCGACATTGCCAAGCGTCGCGGCTAGCAGCAGGAGTGGCATGGCGTAACGTTCGGTCAGCAGCAGCCCCGCGAAGGCCGCTTCCGATTGTAGGGGCAGCAGGGTGGCCGCACCAAAGGCGAGGACGGCAAGGCCCAGGTAGACGCTTAAGGCTTCCAGGATTTGCCTCCTATGGGGCTAGTGGTTGAATGATCCGTGCGCAGCGTCAAGCGATAGCCACGGCATGCAGGGCAGTCGGACATGATGTCCAGTTTGCCTTGAGTGTTGCCAGCTGTACGGGACGGCAGGGTTTGCCGTAGAGCCTTTCCGCAAGCAGGTCACCGGCGCCGCTGCGCAAGAGTACCGATCCTGTTAGGCGCGAATCCCGGGCTTCCTTTTGCCTACGTCTGCAGTCCACGCCATAGGCCGCTACCGGATGCCTAGCGGGGATACTCAACCAGTCCCATCCAAATTACGCGCAGAGCGACCGCAGCAAGCAGGGGCGAGTGCGCTTCGGAAAAGGCGACCTTGGTGAGGCTCACCCATGTTTCAACCCTTCCAAACGGCATAGGCTGATGTGCCAGGCCAAGAGAAGTGAGCCCTCGTATCGGCAAAACAGCCCGCTTGAACAAGCGGGCTAAGGATTGCTATAGACGGAACTGTGCAACTTGCCTGTCCAGCGCCTGAGCCAGGTGCTGAATGTCCACCGCGTTGCGCGATGCGCTCTGACTGGAATGACTGTTGGTCTGCGCCATCTGTGCAATTCGCTCGACGTTACGGGCGACATCCTGGCTCGCTGCTGACTGCTCTCGCAGCGACAGGGAAATTTGATCGACCACCGAGATAATCCGATCTGCGCCGTCGCGGATTTCGTCGATCGCAAGGCTGGCCGAGCTGGCCAACTCCACCCCCTCATTAACCTGAGCCACCCCGACATTCATGCTGCTGACGGCCTCCTGGGTACTTATCTGGATCTTCTTGATCATATCGGCGATCTCCTGGGTGGATTTGCCGGTACGCTGGGCCAGTAGACGAACCTCATCCGCCACCACGGCGAAGCCGCGGCCCTGATCGCCTGCGCGTGCTGCCTCGATGGCGGCATTGAGCGCAAGCAGGTTGGTCTGTTCGGCGATCGCACTGATGACATTCACGATCGAGGTAATCTCATCGGTATGGCGCCCCAGTTCCGAAATCTGTTCAGCTGAGTTTTGTACGGTGCTAGCGATCTCCGTCATGCTGTCAAGCGTGCGACGAATCACCTTGCCGCCCTCGACAGAGCGTTTGCCGGACTCGCTCGAGATGGTATGGGCATCGCCAGCGTTTGCTGAGACGTGGGCGATGCTCACCGTAAGCTCCTCGACGGTAGCCGCCATCGACGACGCAGAAGCCGACTGATCGCGGGCAGCAAGCGCCAACTCTTCAGATGTGCCGGAGATGTCGTTGGCAGCATGGAGCAGGCGGCCTGTACCGTCCTTGATTTCCACGATCATTTCACGCAGCCGTCCTTGCATGGCGCTGAATGCCTTCAGCAGGCTGGCGATTTCGTCGCTCCCCGAGTGCTTGATATCCATATCTAGCTGACCGGCCGCGATGGCCTGTGCCGAGGCGATGGCGTCACCCAGACGGCGTTTGATGGAGCGGGAAAGTCCCAGCGCTACGATTAGCGATGCAATGGCAGCCAGGAGCCCACCGCCGGTCAGCATCCACAGCGCGCCTTGTTCGGCCGACCGCATCTCTGCCGTGCGGATATCCAGTAGCTTTGCTTCGTCGTTGCTAAAGTCCGTGATGATCTGGCGCATCTTGTCCATCTTCGCCTTGTCCTGACGATCGACAATGCGCTTGACCATGTCGTCCATGCTTGCACTGCCTTGGACGACGGACCGGCGTAGCTGGATCGAGCGCTCAAGGTCGTCGTTCAGCCAGCGCTCTCTAACTACGTTCAGCTCATCCAGCCGCGTCTGCTGGATGGGATTGTCCGCAGTAAGCGACTTCAGTTCGTGCCAAGCCTTCTCAAATGCGGCTTTGCCGCTCGAGTACGGTTCGAGGAAGTCGTCTTGCCCGCTCAGCGCGAAGCCACGCATGCCAGTTTCCATGTTGGTCAGGCTGACGAGAAGCTTATTGGCACCGTCTAGGGTTCGATAGGTATGGATATTCCAACTAACTGACTGGTCAATTGCCGAAAATCCATGGCGGGCGACTAGAACAAGTACGCAAATAATGGCGATGACCAAGCCAAAGCCTGACATCAGTTTTTTAGAAATCGACATATTGGACAGCATGGACTGACTCCGCAGGGAGGTTGAGCATTGGTGCTTTCTCCTTATCGGAGTTTCACTTTCAATCTTTAATTGTGCTGTTTCTTTTCCGACAAACGACAAGAAGCTAAGCACGATAAATAATGAAAACGTTTGCGTTAGAGCATGGTGCCACTGAGCTGTGCGTGGACGATGTCACTCTGCGTAGCTATTGAGCCAAGCGGCAGGCGCTAACGCTTCGTTTAACTGTCAGCCTGAGGGAGGGTCTACCCGCTGCAGGTAAAGCGTTGGCTGGAAAGCTTAGCCTGCCAATTCGATGTGATGTGGCTTCTAATGTTATTCTGGGTGAACTTGATCGGGTGTGTTATCTAATAAGGTGGGAAGTATTAATTGAAAGGTTCGTGAGCTGGAGGGGGTTATTATGTTTTTGATTTTTAATAATGAGTTAATCATGGTGTATGCACGCACCCTGCTTGACTGATATGGCGCGTACTCTTGGTTGTGGTAACACGGGTCAAATCTGCCCGACGACAATGCTTGGTTGCTGAAGCCTCGATAAGCAAGCCGCTGACGCGCGGTGCACGCCCTGGTAATGCGAGTGGCCGTGCACACCGGGGCGTAGGAGGTTGGAGCGATGGCTAGACTTTGAGGGCGCCAGGGCGCCCAGTCATTTCGCGCATCGTTTTCTGCTTCACGCGGCCCGGTTATCCGACCGTTCTATACCGCGCAGCAGTCCCCTCATCGTCAGGACGTTGAATGGCCGAGGATCCAACTCACCTTCACTGCCTGACGGACCGCAGACAGCATCACCTGGATCAGCTGACGTGAGCGGTACGTTATCCGTGCGGAGCATGGAACGTGTTGAGGATACCCCGCACTCGGCCCGTGTCGCCCGGACTACGGAAACCGCACCTCAGGGAATCAGCCGCCGCCGGCGCATGTCCTCCAGATGCGCGAGCAAGACCTCGTCGGACCTCAGGATCATCCGCCCGAAGCCGGCCTGCCGCGCCTTGGTCACGTCGAAGATGGCGTCTTTCTCGACATGGAAGATGAAGTCGCCGAAAGCGCCGGGTGCGATCCGTTCGGGATCGGCCTCGGCCAGTCCTTCGCGCTCTGCCAGCGCCTGCCAGACCGGTTTCAGTGCGGTCAGGCGCTGGGCCAGGGAGATGGGTTGCGGCTCGCCCACCTCCAGCCCGAACCAGTCGGCCAGCTGCGGCCAGACGTGACTCCAGCGGAAGACGTCGCCATTGGTGAGGTTGTAGGCGCCATCGCGTTCTTCTTCCGCTGCCCAGACCGCGGCCTCGCCCAATAGCGGCGCGGCGGTGACGTTGACCAGGGCACCGCGATAGGCCTGCTCCGTTCCGGGAAACTGCATGGCCGTGCCGGTCTCGCGACAGAGCGCGCCATAGACGCCGATGAGGTTGCCCAGATTCATGGCTGATCCCAGGGAATGGCCGATGACGATGTCGGGCCTCAGCGCCGTCCAGCGAATGCCATCACCTTCGAGACTGCGGACGAAGTCTTCGTGGCGGAAGTAGAGATTGGGCGGGAAGTGACGACTGTCGTCCTCGCGGGCCGGCGTCTTGTAGACCCCCAGGTGAGCCCCGTAGATCTTGCCGCCCTGGACGAAGGTGATGCGGGCCAGGGGTGCTCCGGCGCTACGCACCGCGCCCACCAGGTTCTCAAGCATGGCGGCGTTTTCGTCCGCCTCCACGCCTGGATCGGGGTTCGGCTTGAGGGCGCTGTAGAAGAGATGGGTCACGCCGGCCAGATCGGCCTTGGCCGCTGCCAGGCTGTCCTGGTCCAGCAGGTCGGCGGTCAGATGGGGAAAGCGGCTTGGGCCCTGTTTCGAGCGGCCAACGGTGGTAATGGACCAGCCGGCCTTGGCGAAGGCCTCCAGCACGGCCTGGCCGATGATGCCGCTGGCACCGGCGATGAGCAGCTGTCGTTCGGTCATGGGGTCTCCGATAGGGTGTGGTGAGGCGATGAAGGGGAGACCCTTGTGCCGGGCGATTTGTCCCCGCGTCGGGCTGGACGGTAGGCGGACGAACGCTGGTGTCCTGGTCGTACAGGCAGGGTTACTGTGGCAGCACTGCCTGCTGCCGCGGAGGACCTCGCCTTGGCCAACTCGTCCCGTACGCCTGCCGCCTTTCACGCCTTGCTTAGCGAACTCGTGGTCGCCCTTGGATTGCCTGCTGCCCAGGCGACAAACCTGCAGGTCCTCGGCGACGACAGCCTGGCCTCCTGCTTCCCGGTCAGCGATCTCGCCACGGCGGCGATCGCGGTCGCCGGCCTGGCCACCGCCGATCTGCTGGCCGAAGGGGCGCCCGGATTGCCGGTACAGGTGGACCGACATCTCGCCGCGGCCTGGTTCAAGACATCCCTGCGTCCCCTGGGCTGGGAGTTGCCCGCCGTCTGGGATCCCATGACGGGTGACTACCGCACCCGTGACGGCTGGCTGCGGTTGCACGCCAATGCGCCTCATCACCGGGAGCGCGCCCTCGCCGTGCTGGGCTGTGGCAATAGCCAGGCCGCCGTCGCCGAGGTCATGGCCGACGGTTCTGGCGAAGCCCTGGAAACGGCTATCGTCGCTGCGGGCGGCTGCGCGGCGAGGCTGCGCAGCCAGGCGGAGTGGCAGGCGCATCCCCAGGGGCAAGCCGTTGGCGCCGAACCCCTGATAGCCCAGGAGTGGACGTCCGTTGCCGCGCCGCGCGACTGGCGCCCTGATCCACAACGCCCTTTGCAGGGCATCCGCGTCCTCGACCTGACCCGCATCCTCGCCGGGCCGATCGCTACCCGCCTGCTGGCAGGGCTGGGCGCCGAGGTGCTGCGGATCGATCCGCCCGCGTGGGACGAACCGGCCCAGGCGCCCGAGGTCACCCTGGGCAAGCGCTGCGCGCGGCTCGATCTCAGGCGGCCCGCCGACCGCCAGAGGTTCGCGGCGCTGCTGGCCGAGGCGGACATCCTGGTTCACGGTTATCGCGCTGATGCGCTGGAGCAGCTGGGTTATGGAGACGTACAGCGACGCGCGCTCAATCCCGGCCTGATTGATGTGTCCCTCTGTGCCTACGGCTGGAGTGGTCCTTGGGCACTACGACGGGGCTACGACAGCCTGGTGCAGATGTCCTGCGGCATCGCAGCGGCTGGCAGTGCCTGGCAAGGGGTGGAGACGCCGGTACCCTTGCCGGTGCAGGCGCTCGACCATGCCACTGGCTATCTCCTGGCAGCCGCTGCCCTGCGCGGGCTGGCACGGCGTCAACGGGAAGGGCAGGCATTGACGGCGCGGCTGTCCCTGGTCCGTACCGCCTTGCTGCTGACCGAGCGGCCAGGCGCGAGCGACGGATCAGCGTATCGAGGACCAGCGGAGGAGGACTACGGTGAAGCTCAGGAACCCACCGCCTGGGGGCCTGCGTTGCGCTTGCGGGCGCCGCTCCGAATGGGTGAGGTAGAGCTGCAGTGGCGTCGCCCCGCGACGCGACTCGGCTCCGCCACGGCGGACTGGGGGCGCTAGCGGCAGCGGACCCCTTCTGCCACCGCTCGTTGGGTCAGTCCAGGTCGCTGGCCGAATGCCGCTCGGCCAGTTGCTCGCCCGGCTCACCCCAGGTGCGATTGACCCTGCGGCCACGCTGCACCGCCGGCCGCGCGGCGATGGCCTGGGCCCAGCGCTGCACGTGCTGGTAGTCCTGCACGGAAAGGAATTCCGCGGCGTTGTACAACTGACCCAGCACCAAGTTACCGTACCAGCTCCAGATGGCGATGTCGGCGATGCCGTAGTCCTCGCCGGCCACATAGCGGCGCTCGGCCAACAGGCGGTCGAGGACATCGAGCTGGCGCTTGGCTTCCATGGCGTAGCGGTTGATGGGGTATTCGAGCTTTTCCGGCGCATAGGCGTAGAAATGCCCGAAGCCGCCACCCAGGAAGGGCGCCGAACCCATCTGCCAGAACAGCCAGTTCAGCGTCTCGGTGCGACCGGCGTGATCCTTGGGAATGAAGGCGCCAAAGCTGTCGGCGAGATAGAGCAGGATGGCGCCGGACTCGAAGACACGCAGCGGTTCGGCGCCGCGACGATCCACCAGGGCCGGGATCTTGGAGTTCGGGTTGATCTCGACGAAACCGCTGGAAAATTGATCACCTTCCCCGATACGGATCAGCCAGGCGTCGTATTCGGCGTCGGTGTGCCCTAGGGCCAGCAGTTCCTCCAGCAGGATGGTCACCTTCATGCCATTGGGCGTACCCAGGGAGTAGAGCTGGAAGGGGTGCTCGCCGACTGGCAGCTCCTGGTCATGGGTCGCGCCGGCGATGGGGCGGTTGATGCTGGCGAAGTTGCCGCCGGAGGTAGTGGGGGTCCAGACGCGTGGGGGCGTGTAGGGTTCGCTCATGGTGGCTCTGTCCTCGGTCGACACGGATGGGTAGTTCGATCATAACCGAACTATACATTGGGTCTGTTCAGTGGCTCTCAAGCTGGCGACAAACCGGATCCTGCGGCGCAGGCGTGATCGGTAGATCAGCGCTCCGTCCAGACGCTGCACAGCCCGGGATCAGGCATTCTGTTCAGTCAGGCGCTGCACCGTCAGGCTACGGTATTGCCGCGGGGTCATGCCTTTGAGCTGGTGGAAGCGTCGATTGAAGTTGGAGATGTTGTTGAAGCCGGCCTCGAAGCAGATATCGGTAACCGGCATTCTGCTGTGGGAGAGCATCTCGCAGGCCTTGCTGATGCGCAGGCTGTTGACGAATTCGACGAAGGTGCGACCGGTAGCCTGACGGAAGAAGCGGGAAAAATAGGTGGGCGTCATGCCCAGGTGCTCGGCCACTTCTTCCTGGGTGAAGTCACGCTGGTAGTGGTCGAAGATGAAATTCAGCGCCCGGTTGGTGCGATCCACCGCCTGTTCGCTGGCCGTGGCCGGTTCGACGCTGCCGGACAGCAGCTGATAGCGCTCCGACGTGGCCAGCGCCTCCATCAACACCAGAAAATGGCCGAGGCGGGTGGCACCGCCGCTCTCGGAGATCTGCTGCAGCAACACCTCGGCGCGGGCGATCAATTGCGGATCCTGGAATTCGATGCCATAGCGGGCACGTTCTAGCAGCGGTGCCAGGCCGCTGAGTTCGGGAAACACCGCCGTGGCGTTATCCACCGTCTCGTTGGTGAAGTTGACCAGCATGTCGCGCTTGGCCACCACCTCGCCCTCGGCGACGCGGCTGATCCAGTTGTGTGGCAGATGCGGACCGGTCAGGAACAGGCTGCCCGGATAGAAGTTGCCGATATAGTCGCCAATGAAGGCGGTCCCCGAACTGGCCACGATCAAATGCAGCTCGTATTCCTTGTGGAAATGCCAGCGCACCAGCGGGCAGGGAAAGCCATGCTCCCGGTAGATCACCGAGTGACCGCTCAGGTCCTCCATCAACTCGTAGGAAGGGTTGTTCTTGCGCAAGGCCTGACTCATGGACCGCCCCGTCATTGTTCTTGGTCCTGATCCTGGCCCTGTTCGCGCCACCGTGCAACCCCGCCTCACCCTGCCCGCAGGACTACCGCCGCACGCAGCTTGCCGCGACCAAAGCGACTCATCTTGTCGAATTCGGCGTGGGACACGGGAATGTGCTGGCAGTCCAGTTCGCGACGGTGCTGGCTGTGGTCGACATCGGGATCGTGCAGGTAGACGAAGTCCTCGTCGCAGTCGGTGACCAGCACCCAATGAGGTCCCTTGGCCTTGGTCAGCCGGAAGGAGCTGATCAACACCAGTGGAAAGGCACCCTCGGCGACCCAGGCGGCCACGTCCAGGCGGGTACGGTAGAGCCGCTCGATGGGCGATTGCTTGACCTCGGCGCTGAAGTCCTCGTGCACCAGGCGCATCACCTCCTTCTTCTCCTCGCTACGTACGCCGTCGAGGAACAGCGGACCGCGCGTATTGACCTGCAGGGTGACCTTGAAGCCACGGCGCAGCGCCGCCAGCGCCAGGCCATGAGGTCCGCAGCCGCCATGACCGGCGGTCATGTAGATGGTGGTGGCTTCGCGCCACAGTCGCAGCTCCTCGCGCCGCTCCAGCGGGCGGCCCGGCTGCAGCGCGCCCATGGCCATCAGCAGGCTGGCCGGGCCGCAGGTGAAGTCGGTGGTCTGGCGATAGAAGGGCACCGGTCGGGCCTGGCCCTCGCGCGGCTGGCGGATGCGCTTCTCGAAGCGCAGCGCCTGGCTGTGGTCTTCGTAATAGTCCTCCACCGTGGCGAAGGGCAGATAGTCGTTGCGCTCATAGAGGGCGATGGCGGCAGCGTTGTCCGGTCGGACCTCCAGGCGCAGGTAGGCGCAGTCGCGCTCCACCGCCTCGGCTTCGGCAGCCTCCAGCAGGCGCTGGCCCAGGCGATGACCGCGCGCGTCCGGATCGACGGCGATGGAATAGAGCCGGGCGAGAGAAGTGTTCTGGTGGAACAGCACTAGGGCGTAACCGGCCACCTGGCGGTCGTTTTCCGCCAGGATCAGGACCGCGTTCGCACGGGTGAGCATGTAGTGGAAATTGCGCCGGGAAAGGCGGTCATAGCTGAAGCAGCGGGCTTCCAGATCGACCAGTGCCGCCAGATCGTCCAGCCCGGCGGGCCTGAGCATGAAACTCATCGCGAAGGATTCTCCTGGAGCAGAGCGGGCAGCCTGGCATGGTTAAGCAACGGTTAATAGCACCCGCGTTACAACAGTTGGAGTGGTCCGGCGGCATCCGGGTTTCCACCGGGACCACGCCCCGCAACCAGGAGGTCCAGTGAGCAAGCTGTATATCGTCGTGGAACGCAAGGAAGACTGGTCGTCCTACTATCCCAGCGAAGACGTCATCACCGCCCAGGAATACCTGGAGCAATCCAACGAACAGGACAATGGCAAGCGCGTGCAGGTGATCAACCTCTGCCGCAGCCAGAAGTACCTCGGCCACGGCTACTACTGCTCGCTGCTCGCCGAAGCCCGGGGGCACAAGGTCATCCCCTCGGTACGCACCATCAGCGAACTAGCGCGCAAGTCGCTCTATGGCCTGGCGCTGGAGGACCTGGACAAGCTGCTGACCAAGGCGCTGGCCGGTCATCCCTACGGTAGCGCCGACGGCTTCACCCTCACGCTCTATTTCGGCAATACCGACATCGCGCCTCTGCAGGATCTGGCGCGCCAGGTATTCGAGGCCTTTCCCTGTCCGCTGCTGCTGGTGGAATTCCGCCGCGACCGCGCTGGCTGGCACATCGGCGGCCTCAAGCTGGGCAGCATCCATAAGCTGCACGAACAGCAGGAAGATCAATTCGCCAACGCCCTTGACGGTTTCAGTCGCCGCGTCTGGCTCAAGCCGGGGCGGCGCGAAAAATATCGTTTCGACCTGGCCATCCTGCATGACCCCAAGGAAGCCTTTCCGCCGTCAGATGCCAAGGCGCTGAAGAATTTCGTGCGCGTCGGCAAGCACCTGGGGCTGGACGTGGAGCTGATCGAAAAGAAGGATTACGCGCGGCTGGGTGAATTCGACGCCCTGTTCATCCGCGAGACCACCGCCATCGACCACCACACCTATCGCTTCGCCAAGAAGGCCGAAAGCGAGGGTCTGGTGGTGATGGACGATCCACGCTCGATTCTCAGATGCACCAACAAGGTCTATCTGGCCGACCTCTTGCGCGCCCACAAGCTGGACATGCCGGCGACCGAGATCCTCTACAAGGACAATCCCGGCCAGCTCGAAGGCCTCGGCGAGCGGCTGGGCTTTCCGCTGGTGTTGAAGATTCCCGATGGCTCCTTTTCCCGGGGCGTCATCAAGGTCGAGGACGCGGCGCAGCTGCGCAAGGCCAGCGCCGAGCTGTTCGAGCGCTCGGTGCTGCTGCTGGCCCAGGAGTTCTTCTACACCGAATACGACTGGCGCATCGGTGTGCTGAACCAGGAGCCGATCTTCGCCTGCCAGTACTTCATGTCCAAGGGCCACTGGCAGATCTACGACCACAGCGCCAGCGCCACCGAGGTCAGCGGCGATTTCCGCACTCTGGCGGTGCAGGACGCGCCCCATGCGGTGGTCGAGTTGGCAGTACGCACCGCCAACCTGATCGGCGATGGCCTCTATGGCGTGGATCTGAAGCAGGCGGGCGACAAGCTGGCGGTGATCGAGGTGAACGACAACCCCAACATCGATTGCGGGGTAGAGGATCTGGTGCTCAAGGACGATCTCTACGCCCTGGTGCTGGAGGAGTTCATCCGGCGGCTGGAATCGCAACGCGGCGGACAGCCCTGGTAACGCGCCAGGGTCGCGGAGGGGTAGGTTGGGTTGAGCGTAGCGAAGCCCAACAGTCCAGGCTGACTCCGCTATGTTGGGCTTCGACGGTAGAACCGCCTCAGCCCAACCTACGGAAACGGGCTCAGGCGCCGTGGCACTTCTTGAATTTCTTCTCGCTGCCGCACGGGCAGGGATCGTTGCGACCCACTTCCTTCAGCGGATTGCGCACCGGCTCCTGGGCATGACCATGATTGCAGTGCGGGCCGTGGACGTGGTGCGCATGGCCATGGTCGTGATCGTGGTCGTGATTGCAATCGGGACCGTGGACGTGTTGGTTCATCTCATAACTCCGGGATGTAGGCGCCAGGCACGAACTGTCCCTGGCGAGAAAAATGGACACTGCGGCCGAACAGCCAACCGGTCTTCACCCGGCCACGCAGGCGGTAACTGATCGGCTGCTCAGGGTCTTCGAGCATGCGGCCCACGTCCTTCACGTAACGCCACAGATTGGTCTGCACCGGTACGGAGAAGCTGCGTCGACCGTTGGCGGGAACTGACGCATGCAGGTTGGCGACGCCCTGGGACAGCAGCAGATCGTTCAGGTAGACGGTGTAGGCCAGGCTACGTACGGGCAGGGCGCTGTCGTTGGGATTCTGGACGCGGAAGTGCAGCACGAAATCCTGGCTCCACAGCCGCGCACGGATCAGCTCCACGCCGGTCAGTTCGACCTGAGGCTCGTCATAGTTGCGCCCGATATAGGTACAACCGCCAAGACTGCTGAGCAAGACGCCGAGCAGGGTGATGAACAAGGCCTGGCGAAGCATGCGGCACTCCCGTTTTCTGCGCAGTTTAACAAGCACCGATTGCTGCACAAGTCGGGGCCGCTTCGGCACAGGCTAACAAAAAAACGCCTGGGCCTGGCGACCGTGCGGACTGGACCGCCCCGGCGCGACGTTGCATCCTGCACCTCTTGCCGTGACCGAGGAGGTCGTCATGTCCGCCGTGCTCTATGAAATCGCCTTCCAAGGCGAACTGGTCGCTGGCGCCGATGCGCAGCAGACCCGACAGAATCTGATGCGTCTGTTTCAGGCGGATGAACAGCGCATCGCCGTGCTCTTTTCCGGTCGCCGCATGATCATCAAGAACCGCCTCGATGCCGCCACGGCCGAGCGCTATCGCGCCACCCTGGCCCAGGCGGGGGCGCTGGTGGAGGTCGTGCCCATGGCCGAGACGATCGAGCCGGCTGCCGCACCTGCCGAGTCGCGGGGGCCTACCCCAGCCCCCGCGGCGACCGCCTCGCGACCTTCCGCCGAGCGTGGATCTCTGTCGGTTGCTCCCCGGGATGCCGTGATGGCGGCCTTCGTTGATATCCAGGCGCCGGATTTCGGCCTGGCACCGGTGGGCGCCGATCTCCAGGATGAGGCCGCACCGGTGGCGTCGCCGCGAGTCGATCTCTCACACCTGAGTCTGGCGCCGGTGGGCAGCAATCTGGGGCCGGCGTTCGAGCCGCTACCCGTAGCGGTCCCGGATACCGATCACCTGACGCTGGTCAAGGAATGAGCGCGGCCGGCGTTACAGGAAGCCGGCGCAGCACTTCTTGAACTTGGCGCCGCTGCCACACAGGCAGGCGTCGTTGCGACCCGGCAGGGGGCGTACGGTCGGATCGAGGAAGTACCAGCGTCCCTCGCGCTGGACGAAGCCCGAGTGCTCTTCATGGCGATGGGCGCCGCGCCCATCCTCCCAGCGCGCCACGAAGCTGACCCGGGCATGGGCGGGATCCCCCGGCTCGGGGCGATGCTCCAGCACCTGCAACCCTTGCCAGCGACTGCCCAGACTCCAGGCCGCCAGGGCCTCCCGGTCCAACTGCTCCTGCTGGGCAGGCGCCGTGGTGGTTACCAGGTAGTCGATCAGCCCCAGCACATAGGCGCTGTAGCGTGAACGCATCAGCCGTTCGGCATCGGGCGCCGGAGTACCGGCATGAAAGGCTCCGCAACAGTCGCCGAGCGAGCGGTCCGAGCCACAGGGGCAGGGGGCCATGGGTTGCATCTCACCACCAGTACTTGCCGAAATTCTGCGGATTGGCCCAGAACTTGGCATTGAGCCAGTCCGGGACCTGCTTGTAGTCGTGCAGATCATAGCTGAACAGGGTGACCACCTGGCCCTCGCGGGCGAAGCGCTCGCTGGCCTGCAGGGCGAGGGCGTAGAAGTCTGTCACCTGCCAGTCGCTGGCGGCTAGGTCCACCAGCACCGCCAGGCGTGAGGTGTTGAGGTTGCGCAAGCCGCCGAGCAATTCGCGGCCCTGGCGCAGCGGCAGGTGTTCCAGGCAATCGGCGACGATCACCAGGTCGTAGCGCTCGGCCAGCAGCGCCGGGTCATCCAGGGGCACCGCTGCCTGTACCACCTGGCAGTGCGGATGGGCCTCGGCATAGGCCTCAAGCGCTGGCAGCGGCTCGCGCGCCATACAGAGCAGGCGCTTGGGCTGGTGGTGCTCGAGCAGGCTTGCCAGAGCCTGTTGCGGGGTGCGGGAGGAGAATATGTTTGCCATTAAGGGAACCCTAATCAAATCGCGATTGACTAAGCAACCAGCGTTGTCAAGATGTGTACGCCACCATTAGTCTGACAGCGCCATAAAACGAAAGACGAGCACAACTCGCGGTACCTGGTCTATAGGAGACCCCTTCATGAGCAAGAGCATCGCAAGGACAGCTTTACCCCTCATCCTGGCAAGCACCGTGCTGGCTGGTTGTGCGGGCGGCGTACAGAAATCCGATTGGCCGGTGTGCGCAGCGGTCGGCGCCCTGGTCGGCGGCGCGGCAGGTGCTACTCAGAGCGGTAACGTCGCCGGCATGGCGGCCCTGGGTATCGGCACCACCGCTGGCGCCTATTGCTGGGTGCATGGCAAGGGCAACGAGCAGGTCGCTCGCATGGAACCCGCCCCGGCTCCGGCTCCGGCTCCGGCGCCCGCACCGGCTCCTGCGCCGGCACCGCTGCCCAAGCAGGAAGTGATCACCGCCCGTGACCTGCACTT
The DNA here is from genome assembly GCF_021106615.1 of Pseudomonas sp. PLB05. Lineage (NCBI taxonomy): Bacteria > Pseudomonadati > Pseudomonadota > Gammaproteobacteria > Pseudomonadales > Pseudomonadaceae > Pseudomonas > Pseudomonas sp. PLB05. Next base: position 480,629 of record NZ_JAJOHO010000003.1, on the reverse strand, counting down.
CGCCTTCGACTCCGCCGAGGTCAGCCCGCAGGATCGTGCTCAGCTCGATGGTATCGCCGGCCGTCTGCGTGGCGAAGCCGCCAGCACCCGCCTGTCGATCACCGGTCACACCGACAGCAAGGGTACCGATGCCTACAACCAGCGTCTGTCCGAGCGTCGGGCCAAGTCGGTCAGCAACTACCTGATCCAGGCCGGCGTGCCGGCGGCAAGCGTCGTGTCCGTGAAGGGCATGGGCGAGCGTCAGCCGATCGCCACCAACGAGACCGCTGAAGGCCGTGCCACCAACCGCCGCGTCGAAATCCAGATCGACCGCGAGTGATGCACCGGCGGCGGACCCTGGTCCGCCGCCTTTACTTTTTCCGGCAATAGGCGTTATGGTCCGATCCATCTCGTCCTCCTGCTGGAATCCATGAAAACCCTGTCCCTTACCGGCAAAGTTCTACTCCTGCTGTTCTGGCTCGCCGCAGCCGCCGCCCTCGCTCTTCCTCTCGCTCGTCCTTTCCCCGAATTGCTCGCGCTGGTCGCCCTGGCCCTGCTGCTGCTGCACCTGGGCGAAGTCTTCGCCAGCCGTCGTGCCTTGCGTCTGCGTCGCCACCCCTGGCTCGACCGCCTGAGCCTGTTGATCTTTGGCGCCTTTCATCGCCTGCCCCCTCAGCTGCCGAGCGCCTGATCGGCCTGCGACCACAACGTTGGGCGCATCCTGACGACAGGCGCGTTATCATAGCGCCCAAGATCCATTACTGTAGATGCATACAGCGCTCGTCCGCCGGACGTGGCGCTGCTTTGCCATCGCCCGGAACCAGGCATGCTCAGCACCGAACTCAAGACCCAGATCCAGGGCGCCTACACGCGTTTCCTCGAAGCCAAGTCGCTCAAGCCGCGCTACGGCCAGCGATTGATGATCGCGGAAACCGCCAAGGGCCTGGGCGCCATCGCCCAGGACGAGGAGGGCCATCGCGAAGGTGAGCCGGCCGTGGTGGCAGTGGAGGCGGGCACGGGTACCGGCAAGACCGTGGCCTATGCCCTGGCCGCTATCCCTGCGGCTAAGGCGGCCGGCAAGCGTCTGGTCATCGCCACGGCGACGGTGGCGCTGCAGGAGCAGATCGTGCACAAGGACCTGCCGGACATCCTGCGCAACAGTGGGCTGTCCTTTAGCTTCGCCCTGGCCAAGGGGCGCGGGCGCTACCTGTGCCTGTCCAAGCTCGATATGCTGCTCCAGGAAGGCCAGGCGCAGAACGCCACCGCACAGCTGTTCGCCGAGGATGGCTTCAAGATCGACGTGGACGAGGCGTCCAACGAATTGTTCGGCAAGATGATCGAGCGCCTGGCCGGCAATCGCTGGGACGGTGATCGTGACAGCTGGCCGGAAGCCATCGAGGACGTCCAGTGGTCGCGCATCACCACCGACCACAGCCAGTGCACCAATCGCCATTGCCCGAATTTCCAGCAGTGCGCCTTCTACCGGGCGCGCGAAGGCATGACCAAGGTTGATGTCATCGTCACCAACCATGACCTAGTGCTGGCCGACCTGGCCCTGGGTGGCGGCGCCATCCTGCCGGATCCGCGCGACACCCTCTATGTGTTCGACGAAGGCCACCACCTGCCGGACAAGGCCATCGGCCACTTCGCCCATTTCACCCGGCTGAGATCCACCGCCGAGTGGCTGGAGCAGATCGCCAAGAACCTCACCAAGCTCCTTGCCCAGCACCCCCTGCCGGGCGATCTCGGCCGGCTGGTGGAACAGGTGCCGGAGTTGGCGCGGGAAATCCGCACCCAGCAGCAATTCATGTTCACCGCCTGCGAGGCCTTGGCGGATTTTCGCGCGGGCGAGGACATGGAAGGCCGCGAGCGGCCGCGTCACAGATTCGTCGGCGGGGTGATCCCGGAAGACCTGCGCGAGATGGGCATCGAGCTCAAGAAAGGCTTCGCCAAGCTCACCGATCTGTTCACCCGCCTGACCGAGATGCTCAAGCAGGCCATGGACGGCGAATCCAGCATCGGCCTGGCCAGCTACCAGGCCGAGGAGTGGTATCCGCTGTTCGGCAGTCTGCTGGCAAGATCCCAGGGCAACTGGGAGCTGTGGACGGCCTTTACCTGCGAAGACCCGGAAGACAGCCCGCCCATGGCGCGCTGGATGACCCTGGCGGAAACGGGATCGCTCTACGACATCGAGGTCAACGCCAGCCCCATCCTCGCCGCCGAGATGCTGCGGCGTCATCTGTGGAACGTGGCTTACGGCGCCCTGGTGACCTCGGCGACCCTGACCGCCCTGGGCACCTTCGACCGCTTCCGCATGAGATCAGGCCTGCCGCGCTCGGCGGCCACCGCCGTGGTCCCTAGCCCGTTCCGCCACGCCGAGGCCGGGGTGCTGCGGGTGCCGGATCTCAAGGCCGATCCGCGCAATGCGGCCGAGCACACCGCGGCCATCGTCCGCGAATTGCCGGCCATGCTGGAGGGCGCGCGTGGCGCCCTGGTGCTGTTTTCCTCGCGACGGCAGATGCAGGACGTCTTCGACGGCCTGGAACGGGACTGGCGCAAGCGGGTACTGATCCAGGGCAACCTGTCCAAGCAGGAGACCCTGAACAAGCACAAGAAGCGCGTCGACGACGGCGAGGCCAGCGTGCTGTTCGGTCTTGCCAGCTTTGCGGAAGGGGTCGACCTGCCCGGTGCCTACTGCGAGCACGTGGTCATCGCCAAGATTCCGTTCGCCGTGCCGGACGATCCGGTAGAAGCCGCCCTGGCCGAGTGGATCGAGGCGCGCGGCGGCAATCCGTTCATGGAGATCGCCGTGCCCGACGCCTCCCTGCGGCTGATCCAGGCCTGCGGTCGGTTGCTGCGTACCGAGCAGGACAGCGGCACCATCTCGCTGCTGGATCGCCGCCTGGTGACCCAGCGCTACGGCAAGGCCATCCTCAATGCGCTGCCGCCGTTCCGGCGGGAGATCCAGTAAGAGATCGCGGCCATGGCGGTTCGCTGTTGCGGCCGCTTCTAGGTGACATTACGTGCAACTGCCTTATCGCGGCCATGGCGGTCCGCCGAAGCGGCCGCTCCTACAGGCACATCGGACCTTGTAGGAGCGGCCCATGGCCGCGATACCGAAGAACCACAGCAAGGAAAACCCATGACCGTCCACGGCTATCACGACCTGAGATTCGAATCCGTCCGCGAAGCCTTCACCGAGTTGCTCGCGACCGGCCAGACGCGCGGGGCGGCGCTGTGCGTCCAGGTCGGTGGTGAAACCGTGCTGGATCTCTGGGGCGGGATGGCGGACAAGGACGGCCAGACGCCGTGGCACACCGATACCCTGCTCAATCTGTTCTCCTGCACCAAGGCCTTCACCACGGTGGCGGCGTTGCAGTTGGTGGAGGAGGGCAAGCTGGCACTCGATGCCCCGGTCGCCGAACGCTGGCCGGCATTCGCTGCGGCTGGCAAGGCCGACATCACTCTGCGCCAGTTGCTCAGTCATCGCTCCGGCGTCTCCGCCTTGCGCGAACGCCTGGCGGGTGACGCCCTGTACGACTGGGACACCATGACCGCCGCGGTCGCCGCCGAGGCACCCTGGTGGACGCCCGGCACCGCCCATGGCTATGCCCCTATCACCTTTGGCTGGCTGCTGGGTGAACTGATCCGTCGCGCCGACGGCCGTGGCCCGGGCGAGGCCATCGTGGCCCGGACCGCCGAGCGCCTGGGTCTGGATTTCCATATCGGTCTGCCGGCGAGCGAAGACGAGCGCGTCGCCCATATCGTACGCGGCAAGGGGGTGCTGGGTGATGCCGCCGCGCAGCGCCTGCTCAAGACCACCATGAGCGATCCGGGCGCCTTGCCGACCCTGGCCTTTGGCAATCCATCCGGCGTGCTCACCAGCACCAACAAGGCGGAGTGGCGCCGCTTCCAGCAGCCGGCCGCCAACGGCCACGGCCATGCGCGCAGCCTGGCCGGCTTCTATGCCGGTCTGCTGGCCGGCGATCTGCTGGAGTGGGAAACCCTGAGCGAGGCCCTGCGCGAGCACAGCCAGGGCGAAGACCGTACGCTCTTGACGCCGACCCGCTTCGGCCTGGGCTTCATGCTCGATCAACCGGACCAGGCCAACGCCACCTATGGCCTCGGGCCTCAGGCCTTCGGCCATCCGGGGGCGGGCGGCTCGACCGGCTTCGCCGATCCGGAGCGCGAGGTGGCCTTCGGCTTCGTCACCAACACCCTGGGACCCTATGTATTGATGGACCCGCGCGCCCAGGCCCTGGCACGCGCGGTGGGGGAGTGTCTTTGAGGCCCTCGGCTAGCGGGCGATGGCCGTCTCGATGTCCTTGAATTCGATCACCCGGACATAGGGCGCGATCTCGCCGCTGATGGAGAAGTGCGCGCCGATCACCGTGACCTCGACGCCCTCGTTCTCCACCAGGTACTGGACGACCTCATGGAAATCGCCGTCGCCGGCCACCAGGTAGAGCTTCTTCCAGCCGCGCTTGGCATGGGAGCGCATCAGGTTGAAGGCCAGGCCGACATCGACGCCTTTCTGGCTCTTGGTGGTGTACTGCTCGCCCGTCACCGGATGCAGGATCGGGCCGCCGCCTGCCGAGATAGGCCATTCGTGGGCCTTGCTCTGCAGCCAGTAGAGCTTGACCCTCAGGCCTGCACCCTTGGGCGGCGCCGAGCTGAGAAACTTGTTGAAGTTGGTCTGGGCGACGGTGGGCGGGTCGCTATCGCAGTTGAAGTAGTAGGCGTCGCCTATGGGTTCGCCCGCATCCTCTTCGATGAAGAGCCGTAGTTTGAGATAGTCGAATTTGGCGCCGTATACCGAGCCGTTCCAGGCGCTCAGGGCGTAGGCCCCGTCGACAAACCAGGCGACGCCCGTTCGAGTTGTAGTTGCCATCGTATTGCTGGGACCAGGTCTTTTACCGTTGATGGGCGCACACCCGCACGCGGGATGCGCGGCGTCTATTGTGGGCTTAATTCCCGGTTTTCGCTGCAGCTAACGAGCGGCATCTTCCGATACCGCGAGCTAGAGCGGCTGCGGACGGGGGAGCGGACGGGGGAGCGGCCGTTGGATCGCCGTTTGCGTCGTGCCAGGTCGCCAGCGCCCGCATGATCGCCTAGCCATCGCGGGTGACAACTGGCATAGGTGAGGTCACGTCACAGTGGCTTCCCGCCCATCGTTGGCGTGGGCTGCATCGACGATCAGCGCCGGCTGCAGCAGCCGGATTCGTGGTGCCACATGGTAGGCCCCGTCGTCGTTATGCCTCAGGTAGAGACGCTGGCAGCCCAGGCACCGCCATAGCGTGCTCTGGTTGTAGGGATGGAAGCGCGGAGCGATGGGGGCGGCATTCGACCAGTAGTGGGTGCCTGCCGAATGATACTCCTCGAGGATCGCCTCCTCAGGCGCGTGGCGCCCCAGGGTGCCGATCTGCGCAAAGTCTGTTTCCCGGTAGCCCACCGGCCAGGCGGTCCATCCCGAAAGATCCCGCTGCTGGCAGCGGCACGCCTGCGTGATGGCGTCGGACCTGGCGGCCAGGTCCTTGAGCGTCGCGACATCGACGAAGCCTTCCATGATCAAGCCTCCTGGTGGCCTGGTGCCTTTGCTGGAAACGGATGCGGGCTCACGGCTGACCCCTTTTGTCGCTTCGGGCCCTCGAAGAACCATCGAGTGGGGTACGCAGGACCGAGCGGATTTTCCCCTTGTCTTGAGCAAGGACACGCCACTGGTCGGCATACACGCAAATTTCGTGACTCCACCGCTTTGCCCGGCGTAGGTTTGCGGCCACAATCTCGAAACTACTTTAAGTTCACTCATGCCGCCGGCTCTGGCCGGGGCATTGATTCACTCTGTCCTCCGGCTCGCCGATGGGAAACTTTGCATGAAGCTGATCAAATCCACCACCCTCATTCTCTGCATGGGCGTATCTGCCTGCAGTTCCTTCCAGGGCACTGGCGACCAGGCCACCACGCCTGCCAAGCCGGGCACTGCTCAAGCCAGCACCGCCGCCAACGGTGGGCATTGGTGGTGGCCGTTCGGCGGTAGCGACAAGGCTGCCGAACCGGTCAAACCGGTAGCAAAGGCCGCCGAGCCCAAGGCCGACACCAAGGTCGTGGCGAAGGCGCCGGCGGCCAAGCCGGAGCAGGCCGCTGCGGCGGGTGAGAAGGGCGGTCACTGGTGGTGGCCCTTCGGCAGCGAAGACGTCAAGCCCGTCGCCAAGGCGGAAGCGCTCAAGCCGGTACCGGTCAAGGTCAGCAAGGCCTGGCTGGACGAGCACGAGCAGAAGCTGCGCGTGGCCGTGGCCGGCAGCAACGTCAAGGTCGAACGTCGCGATGATGCGCTGGTGCTGGTGGCGCCGGTCGATAGCTCCTTCAACCCGGATCGCGCCGAGATGCTGCTGCCGGTGATGCTCGGCCCGCTGTCGCGCTCGGCCAAGTCGGTGAGCGTGGACGAAGACAGCGCCGTCATCGTGCTCGGTTTCAGCGACAGCACCGGTGCCGCGGCGCTCAACGACAAGATCAGCCTGCAGCGCGCCCAGGCCGTGGCGGCCATCTTCCGTCTCAGCGGCTACAGCGGCAATCGCCTGATCGTGCGTGGTCTGGCCGCCGCTCATCCGCGTGCCGACAACACCACCGCCGCCGGCCGTGCCGTCAATCGCCGGGTCGAGGTGCTGATCCAGCCGCGCGCAACCGTGCTGGCCAGTCTGCAGTCCTTGGCGGCGCGCTAGCTACAAAGCTTGTCCTGAAGCAGGCGAGCCAGGCGGGACTTGGTTAAGCTAGGTCGATACCGACCTAGCAGGAGACTTCCATGTCACCGTCCCTCGCCGATATGCGTCGCGACTACACCCGCGACGGCCTGACCGAAGCCCAGGCACCCGCGGATCCCTATGCCCTGTTCGGGCAGTGGTTCGAAGAGGCGGTACGCACCGAGCAGCCGCCCGTCGAAGCCAACGCCTGCTGGCTGGCTACCGTCGATGACGAGGGGCAGCCCCATTGCCGCGTGCTGTTGCTCAAGGGCGTCGATCCCCAGGGCTTCGTCTTCTACACCAACTACGACAGCGCCAAGGGCCAGCAAATGGCCAGGCAGCCGCGCGCGGCCATGACCTTCTTCTGGCCGGCGCTGGAACGCCAGGTGCGCATCGAAGGCCTGGTGGAGCAGGTGTCGGCCGAGGAGTCCGACGCCTACTACCGGGTCCGCCCACTGGGTAGTCGCCTGGGAGCCTGGGCCTCGCCGCAGAGCCAGGTCATCGCCGACCGTCACGAACTGGAGCAGCGTCTGGCCGCGGTGCAGCAGCGCTTCGCCGACGGCGAGCCGAGCCGACCGCCGTTCTGGGGTGGCTATCGCCTGAGGCCCCAGCGCATCGAATTCTGGCAGGGCCGCTCCAGTCGCCTCCATGATCGGCTGGACTACCAGCGCCTCGACGGTGAGTGGCAGCGCCAGCGCCTGGCGCCTTAAGGCGTTCGCAAGGTACCCAGGTTACAGTCACCGGAAACCTCCCTGGATGCCCTGGGTCAAGGATAATAGCGATCTGCGCCTGCATCCTTGTGGGTGCGGCCAGTGTCTTTCAACTGCCCTTGGAGTTGCCCCATGAACAGAGTCCTTCAGCTCGCCGCCTCCCTGACCGCCGTCGCCCTGCTGGCCGGCTGCGCCTCGGATCAGTCCGGCGACGTCTATTCGCGTGACGAGGCCCGGCAGGTGCAGACGGTGCGTACCGGTACCATCACCGCCCTGCGTCCGGTCACCATCGAGGGCACCAAGTCGCCCATCGGGGCCGGGGCTGGTGCCGTGGTCGGCGGTATTGGCGGGAGTGCCATCGGCGGTGGCCGTGGCAGTTTCGTGACCGCCATCATCGGTGCGGTGGCGGGCGGCCTGCTGGGCTCGGCCACCGAAGAGGGCTTCACCAAGGCCAACGGCGTCGAGATCACCGTGAAGGAAGATGACGGCGGCTCGCGTGCCTATGTGCAGGCGGTCAACAAGGGTGAGATCTTCCGCGTCGGCGAGCGGGTGCGCATCCTGACCGTCAACGGCACCAGCCGCGTCGCGCCCAACTGATTTCTCGGGCGTACCGGAAGGTACGTCCTTGCCCTTCCAGAGCGGGTGTCCGAATCGCTAGACTGCGAGTCTGACGCCCGTTTGCGTTTTCGCCCGTAAATAGTTGTCGCCTGGGCGCAATGCCGCGTCTGGAGGTCGTCCTACAATCCCCCTCAGTCACCGCCGTGATCGGCAGGAGAAATCCCGATGTCCGCTTCTCAACCCAACGTGCAACGCGCCGCCTTCGATGAGGTGATGGTCCCGACCTACGCCCCTGCCGCGTTCATTCCGGTGCGAGGAGAGGGCTCCCGCGTCTGGGACCAGGCCGATCGCGAATACGTCGATTTCGCCGGCGGCATCGCGGTCAGCGCCCTGGGCCATGGCCATCCGGCGCTGATCGACGCCCTGACCGAGCAGGCCGGCAAGCTCTGGCACGTGTCCAACATCTACACCAACGAACCCGCCCTGCGTCTGGCGCGCAAGCTGGTGGACCACACCTTCGCCGACCGGGTGTTCTTCGCCAACTCCGGCGCCGAAGCCAACGAGGCGGCCTGCAAGCTGGCCCGGCGCTATGGCCATGACGTCAGCGGCGGCAGCCGTTACGAGATCGTCGCCGCCACCAACAGCTTCCACGGCCGGACCCTGTTCACCGTCAGCGTCGGGGGGCAGCCTAAGTATTCCGATGGCTTCGGTCCCAAGATCGAAGGCATCCGTCATGTGCCCTTCAACGACCTGGCCGCTCTCGAAGCCGTGGTGTCGGACGAGACCTGCGCCGTCATCCTCGAACCCATCCAGGGCGAGGGCGGCGTGCTGCCGGCCGACCAGGCCTACCTGGAAGGCGCCCGCCGCCTGTGCGACGCCCAGGGCGCGCTGCTGATCTTCGACGAGGTGCAGAGCGGCGTCGGTCGTAGCGGTCATCTCTATGCCTACCAGCACTATGGCGTGGTGCCGGACATCCTCACCACCGCCAAGAGCATCGGCGGCGGCTTCCCGCTGGCGGCCATGCTGACCACCGACAAGGTCGCCCAGCACTTCAGTGCCGGCGTGCATGGCAGCACCTATGGCGGCAATCCCCTGGGCTGCGCCGTGGGCGCCGCGCTGCTGGACATTGTCGCCACCCCGGAAACCCTGGCCGGTGTCGCCGCGCGCCATCAGCGCTTCGTCGCCGGCCTGGAGCAGCTCAACGCCCGCTATAGCCTGTTCGAGCAGGTGCGCGGCCTGGGTCTGCTGATCGGTGCCGTGCTCAACGACAGCTGGAAGGGACGCGCCAAGGACATCGTCACCGCCGCCAACGAAGAAGGCCTGATGATCCTGCAGGCCGGCCCGGACGTGCTGCGCTTGGCGCCGAGCTTGATCATCGCCGACACCGATATCGACGAAGGCCTGGCCCGCCTGGATCGCGCCCTGGCGCGGCTCACCCAAGGCTAATCTCCGGACGCGGGACGCGTACCGCTGGCATCCAGGGATGGATCCGTTCACAAGGAGTTCTCATGCTGGTAATGCGCCCTGCGCGCGCGGCGGATCTGCCCCTGGTCCAGCGGCTCGCCGCGGATAGCCCGGTTGGCGTCACCTCGCTGCCCGACAACCCCGAGCGGTTGCGCGACAAGATTCGCACCTCGGAGTCTTCGCTTGCGGCCGAGGTGGGCTTTCATGGCGAGGAGAGCTATTTCTTCGTGCTCGAAGACACCACCAGCGGCGAGCTGCTGGGTTGTTCGGCCATCGTCGCCTCGGCGGGCTTCTCCGAGCCCTTCTACAGCTTTCGCAACGAGACCTTCATCCATGCCTCGCGCGAGCTGAAGATCCACAACAAGGTCCATGTGCTGTCGCTCTGTCACGACCTGACCGGCAACAGCGTGCTGAGCAGCTTCTATGTCCAGCGCCCGCTGCTCGACACCCCCCACGCCGAACTCAACTCCCGTGCCCGGCTGCTGTTCATGGCCGCCCACCCGGCGCGTTTCGCCGAGACGGTGGTGGTGGAGATCGTCGGCCTGGCGGACGATGACGGCGAATCGCCGTTCTGGAATGGAGTAGGGCGCAACTTCTTCGACCTGGACTACACCACCGCCGAGCGGCTGTCCGGACAGAGGAGCCGCACCTTTCTCGCCGAGTTGATGCCGACCTATCCGCTCTATGTGCCCCTGCTGCCCGACAGTGCTCAGGAAGCCATGGGCCAGGTGCACCCGCGCGCCCAGATCACCTTCGACATCCTCAGTCGGGAAGGCTTCGAGACCGATAACTACATCGATATCTTCGATGGCGGCCCGACCTTGCACGCCCGCACCACGGCCATCAGGTCCATCGCCGAGAGCCGTCTCGCACCGGTGAGCGAAGGCGCAGCAGCGCCCGAGGACGCGCCCTGGTTCCTGATCGCCAACGATGGCCTGGAGAATTTCCGGGCGCTAGCCACGCCGCTGCGCTGGACGCCCGGCGAAGCCGTCGTCCTTTCCCCCGAGCAGATCGCCACCCTGGAGATCGCCGAAGGCGACCGGGTTCGTCTGGTAGCGCTGTAGCCGACCCTAGCGTCTTTGGAGGTCCGATGATCGTCCGTCCCGTCACCCGTGCCGATGTGCCCGCGCTGCTGCAACTGGCGCAGGCGGCCGGCGCCGGCCTCACCACCCTGCCGGCCAGCGAAGAACGCCTGGCGCAGCGGGTGGAAAATGCCGAGCGCAGTTTCCTGCAGCAGGTTGAAGCCGCCGATGCGGACTATCTCTTCGCCCTCGAAGAGGACGGCGAAGTCATCGGCATCGCCGGGATCGCCGCCGCCCTGGGCCTGCGTGAGCCCTGGTACAACTACCGGGTCGGCCTGACGGTGAGCGCCTCGCGCGAACTGGACATCCACCGGCAGATCCCCACGCTGTTCCTGGCCAACGACATGACCGGCAGCTCCGAACTCTGCTCGCTGTTCTTGCGCGCGGATCGGCGTGGTGGCGCGGCTGGGCGCCTGCTATCCAAGTCACGCTTCCTGTTCATCGCCGAATTCCGCGAGTTGTTCGCCGAGCGCCTCATCGCCGAGTTGCGCGGCATGTCCGACGACCAGGGCCAGTCACCCTTCTGGGAAGCCCTGGGCCGCCATTTCTTCAAGATGGAATTCTCCCAGGCGGACTATCTTACCGGCATCGGCAATCGCGGCTTCATCGCCGAACTGATGCCGCGCTTTCCGCTGTACACCTGCTTCCTGTCGCCGGAAGCGCGCCAGGTGATCGGCCGGGTACATCCGGACACCGAGGCGGCGCGCCGGCTGCTGGAGGCCGAGGGCTTCAACTACCAGGGCTATGTCGACATCTTCGACGCGGGTCCGACCGTCGAGGCCGAGACCGCCAAGGTGCGCGCGATCCGCGACAGTCAGCGCCTGGTACTAGCGGTCGGCACGCCGGGCGACGATGCCGAGATCTATCTAATCCACAACCGCAAATGCCAGGACTGCCGCATCACCAGTGCCCGCGCTCGCCTGGCTGCCGGCACCCTGGTGGTCGATCTGGCCACTGCCCGCGAACTGCGGCTGATGGCCGGCGCTCAGGTGCGCGCCGTGCGCCTGATGCCCTGAGGAGACTCCATGGATAGCCTCTATATCGCTGGTCAGTGGTGCCCCGGGCGCGGCGAGACCTTCACCTCGCTCGATCCCTACGCCGGTACCGCGCTCTGGCAGGGCGCCGCCGCGGATGCAGCGGACGTCGACCAGGCGATCGCCGCGGCGCGCCAGGCCTTTCCCTCCTGGGAAAGACGCGGCCAGGCCGCGCGCCTGGAGATCCTGCAGGCCTTCGCCCAGGTGCTGCAGCAACGCCGCCCGGCGCTGACCCATGCCCTGGCCGAGGAAACCGGCAAGCCACTGTGGGAGGCCGATACCGAGCTCGGCAGCATGATCGCCAAGGTGGCCATCTCCGCCCAGGCCGAAGCGGTCCGTAGCGGCGAGCGCTCGGCGACGGTAGCCGACGCCCGTAGCGTGACCCGTCATCGCCCCCATGGGGTGTTGGCGGTGTTTGGTCCCTACAACTTTCCCGGCCATCTGCCCAACGGCCATATCGTGCCGGCGCTGCTGGCTGGCAATACGCTGGTGTTCAAGCCTAGCGAGCTGACGCCGCGCTTCGCTGCCCTGACCCTGGATTGCTGGATCGCCGCCGGGCTGCCAGCAGGCGTGCTCAACCTGATTCAAGGGGGGCGTGCCACGGGTGAGGCCCTGGCCGCGCATCCCGGTCTGGACGGCATCCTCTTCACCGGTTCCAGCGCCACGGGCGCGGCCCTGCACCGCCTCAACGCGGACCGTCCGCAGCGGCTGCTGGCCCTGGAGATGGGCGGCAACAATCCCCTGGTGGTCGCGCCAGTGACCGATCTGGACGCTGCCGTGGTGACTACCGTCCAGTCGGCCTTTCTTTCCGCCGGCCAACGCTGCACCTGCGCGCGCCGGCTGCTCGTGCCCCAGGGTGACTGGGGCGATGCGCTGCTGGCGCGTCTGGTAAGCGTCAGCGCGGGTCTCAGTACCGGTCGCTTCGACGCCGATCCGGCGCCTTTCATGGGTACTGTCATCTCCTTCGCCGCTGCCGAGGCCCTGCTGCGGACCCAGGCCCAGCGCCTGGCGCAGGGTGGCCGCGCGCTGCTGGAAATGCGTCAGCCGGATGCGACGCGCGCGCTGCTCACCCCGGGCATCCTCGATGTCTCGGGGATCTCCGAGTTACCCGACGAGGAGGTCTTCGGGCCACTGCTGCAGGTCCAGCGCTATGCGGACTTCGACCAGGCCCTGGCGTTGGCCAATGCCACCCGCTTCGGTCTGGCGGCCGGGTTGCTGGCCGACGATCCGGCCACCTACGAACGGTTCTGGCAGGGCGTGCGTGCCGGCATCGTCAACTGGAACCGTCCCCTGACCGGGGCGGCTAGTGCAGCGCCCTTTGGCGGCGTCGGCGCCTCGGGCAATCACCGTCCCAGCGCTTACTACGCCGCGGATTACTGCGCCTTCCCGGTCGCCTCGCTGGAGAGCGACGCCCTGAGCCTGCCTGCCCAATTGCCCCCAGGACTACACCTATGAGTCACCTCGCTCTCGCTGCTCGGGAGGTCAATTTCGATGGCCTGGTCGGTCCGACCCACAACTATGCGGGCCTGTCCTATGGCAACGTGGCCTCCCAGGCCAGCAAGCAGCAATGCTCGAATCCCCGTGAGGCGGCGCGCCAGGGCCTGGCGAAGATGCAGGCATTGATGGAGCTGGGCTTCGAGCAGGGCGTGCTGGCCCCCCACGAAAGGCCCGACATCGCCTCGCTGCGCCGCCTGGGGTTCGCCGGCAGCGATGCCCAGGTGCTGGAAAGTGCGGCGCGCGAAGCCTTGCCGCTGCTGCTGTCCGCTAGCTCCGCCTCGGCCATGTGGACGGCCAACGCCGCCACCGTCAGCCCCAGCGCCGACACCCGCGATGGCCGGGTCCATTTCACCCCGGCCAACCTGGCCTGCAAATTTCACCGCAGCCTCGAACCGACCACCACGGCGCGCATCCTCCAGGCGATGTTTCGCGATCCTGCGCATTTCCAGCACCATGCGCCGCTGCCCTCGGTGGCCCAGTTCGGCGACGAGGGCGCGGCCAACCACACCCGCTTCAGCCACGACCACGGCGCCCCGGGCGTGGAATTCTTCGTCTTCGGTCGTAGCGCCTTCGATCCACGCTATCCTGAGCCCCATCGCTATCCAGCGCGCCAGACCCTGGAAGCCTCCCAGGCCATCGCCCGTCTGCATGGCCTGAGCGAGGAGGGCGTGGTGTTCGCCCAGCAGAATCCAGCGGTGGTGGACCAGGGCGTCTTCCACAACGACGTCATCTCGGTGGGCAACGCCCAGGTGCTGTTCCACCACGAGGATGCCTTTCTCGACAGCGACCGGGTGCTCGACGAACTGCAGGCCAAGCTCGCCCGGCGCGGCGGCCAGCTGCAGCGCCTCTGCGTGCGGCGCAACGAGATCAGCGTCGGCGATGCCGTGCGCTCCTATCTGTTCAACAGCCAGCTGCTGGATCGACTCGGGCAAGGCGCGTTGCTGGTGGTGCCCGACGAGTGCCGGCAGAATCCGGCGGTCTGGGACTATCTGCAGGCCCAGGTCAATAGCGCGGGGCCCCTGGGCGAGGTCAAGGTGTTCGATCTCAAGCAAAGCATGCAGAACGGCGGCGGACCTGCCTGCCTGCGGTTGCGGGTGGCCCTCAAGCCCGACGAACTGGCGGCGGTGAATCCAGGGGTGCGCTTCACGCCGACGCTGCACACCCAACTACTCGACTGGGTGGACCGCCACTACCGCGACCGCCTGACACCTGCGGATCTCGCCGATCCCCAGTTGCTGGGCGAGGTCCGCACCGCCCTCGACGAGCTGACCCAATTGCTGGGCCTCGGCTCGGTCTATCCCTTTCAATTGCCCTGACGCCCGGAGTTTCCATGAGCGACCGTCTCGATCTCATCCTCGAACCCACCGCCGACGAGCAGCAGACGCTGCAGGTCCAGCGCCTGGCCATCCGCCTGGCTGGTCGCGACCTCTGGCTGGAAGCCGACGGCAGCGGCGGTCTCAACATCTTCGCCGACTCCCAGGATGACGAAGAGCAGACCCCGGTCCTGGTGCTGCGGCCCCAGGCCCTCAATGCCCTGGGCCTGTCCATCGCCCTGGAGACCTTCACCGACGACGGCGATGAGAATCATGTGCATGACGCCGATTGCGGTTGCGGCCACGATCATTGAGTATCTAGTGTGGTGTTTCAGACGTTCGCGCAAGAATTGGCGAGTGATTTTTGTTTCCGGGCAAGGCGCCGCGACGAGTCATAGCAGGGCTATGGCGAGGAGGGGCAACGCCGCTCGGGAACCAAAAGCGCCGCCAAAATTGTGTAGACAACTTCTGAAGCGCCACACTAGCCCCGACACGTCGCTCAGCGGAGTAGAGCATGGCTGCATCTGAACGTTATCGGTTGGCGCTTGGCCGCCTGCTGGACCTGACCCTGGCCGGCCGCGAGCCGACCGAAAAGATTCAACTGACTGCCGACGGCACCCGTCTCCACTGGCTGACCGAAGGCGTGCTGGAAGTCACTCCGCCGGTGGCGCGCGACAACCACCTGGACCTGCTGCTCTCGGCGGGCATCCATGGCAACGAGACCGCGCCCATGGAGCTGCTCGACGCCTTGCTCGGCGGCATCGCCAGCGGCGCCCTGCGTCCCGCCTGCCGCCTGCTGTTCATGTACGGTAATCCCGACGCCATGCGTCGCGGTACCCGCTACGTCGAGCAGGACCTGAATCGCCTGTTCAATGGCCGCCACGCCCAGGCCGAAGGCTCCGAGGCGCAGCGCGCCAACGACCTCGAACGTCTGTCCGCGCAATTCTTCAGCAAGCCCGACCGGGCGCGCCTGCACTACGACCTGCACACCGCGCTGCGCGCCTCGGCGCTGCCGCGCTTCGCCCTCTATCCCTGGAGCGCCGGGCGTGAGCATTCGGAAGCCGAGTTGCAGCGCCTGGAAGCCGCCGGCATCGAAGCCGTGCTGCTCTACGACAAGCCGGGTATCACCTTCAGCGCCTACACCTACGCCGAATGCCAGGCCGAGGCCCTGACCTTGGAGCTGGGTCAGGCGCGGCCCTTCGGCGAGAACAGCGAACTCGACCTGAGTCGCCTGCAGCTGCTGCTCGAAGCCCTGATCGAAGGCCGTGAAGCCGAACTGCCGCCGCCAGATTCCTCGCTGCTGAGATTCCGCGTGGCGCGCCAGGTGTACAAGTCCAGTCCGCGCTTCCAGTTGCACCTGGCCGACGACGTGGCTAACTTCTCGCCGCTGCGCCAGGGTTCGTTGCTGGCCGAGGACGGCAGCGAGCGCTGGATCGTCGACGAAGCCGAGGCGCGCATCATCTTTCCCAATCCCAAGGTCGCCGTCGGCCTGCGGGCCGGACTCATCGTGGTCCCGGCATAAGGAGCCACCGCATGATCGATCTGCGCAGCGATACCGTCACCCAGCCCACGCCGGCCATGCGCCAGGCGATGCTGGACGCCGAACTCGGCGATGACGTCTATGGCGAAGACCCGACCGTTACCCGGCTGGAGCAGCGTCTGGCGGGCGATCTCGGCCTGGAGGCCGGACTCTTCGTGCCCAGCGGCACCATGAGCAATCTGCTCGGCCTGCTGGCGCACTGCGAGCGGGGCGACGAATACCTGGTCGGCCAGCAGGCCCACACCTACAAGTACGAAGGCGGGGGCGCCGCGGTGCTCGGCTCCATCCAGCCGCAGCCCATCGAGATCGCCGCCGACGGCAGCCTGGACCTCGACCTGGTGCGCAGCTACATCAAGGCCGACGACTTCCACTTCGCCCGTACCCGGCTGCTGGCGCTGGAAAACACCATGCACGGCAAGGTCCTGCCGCTGGCCTATCTGGCGGCGGCGCGCGCCTTCACCCGGGAGCACGGTCTGGCTCTGCACCTGGACGGCGCGCGGCTGTACAACGCTGCGGTCAAGCTGGGCGTACCGGTGCGCGAGATCAGCCAGCATTTCGATTCGGTGTCGATCTGCCTGTCCAAGGGTCTCGGTGCACCGGTGGGTTCGGTACTCTGCGGCGATGCCGAGCTGATCGCCAAGGCGCGTCGCTGGCGCAAGGTGGTCGGCGGCGGTATGCGCCAGGCCGGCATGCTGGCAGCGGCGGGGTTGCATGCCCTCGATCACCAGGTCGAGCGCCTGGCCGAAGACCACGCCCATGCCGCCCAGCTCGGCACCGCCCTGGCCGAACTCGGCTACCAGGTGGAGCCGGTGCAGACCAACATGGTCTACCTCGCCATGGGTAACGAAGCACCCGCCCTGCAGGCCTTCCTCGCCGCACGCGGCATCCGCGTCAGTCCGGCCCCACGCCTGCGCCTGGTGACCCATCTGGACGTCAACGCTGCCGATATCGAGGCGGTCATCGCCGCTTTCGCCGCCTACCGCCACCGCTAAGTCTTCCGACGACGTTTTTCCTGCGCAACCGGGGCGACACCGGGGCGCAGGCGTCGATATACTCCCAGGCATGCGTGTCCGTTTTCCGCACGTGCCGCGTCTGCGGCGCCCGCTCCGTTCGTCTCGTCTGCGATCCAGTCGGATGCCCGTCACGCGCGTCGAAAAGCCCATTGTCTGGAATGAATATGAAAAGCGCCGAAATCCGTGAAGCCTTCCTCCGCTTCTTCGAAGAGAAGGGGCACACCCGGGTCGCCTCCAGTTCGCTGATCCCTGCGAACGATCCGACCCTGCTGTTCACCAACGCCGGGATGAACCAGTTCAAGGACTGCTTCCTCGGCATGGAAAAGCGCAGCTACACCCGCGCTGCCACCAGCCAGAAGTGCGTGCGCGCGGGCGGCAAGCACAACGACCTGGAGAACGTCGGTTACACGGCGCGTCACCACACCTTCTTCGAGATGCTGGGCAACTTCAGCTTCGGCGACTACTTCAAGCGCGACGCCATCACCTTCGCCTGGGAATTCCTCACCTCGCCCCAGTGGCTGGGTCTGCCCCGGGAAAAGCTCTGGGTCACCGTCTACGCCACCGATGACGAGGCCTACGACATCTGGACCAAGGAAGTCGGGGTGCCCGCGGCGCAGATGGTGCGCATCGGCGACAACAAGGGCGCGCCCTATGCGTCGGACAACTTCTGGACCATGGGTGACACCGGTCCCTGCGGTCCGTGCACCGAGATCTTCTTCGACCATGGCCCCGAGATCTGGGGCGGCCCGCCCGGTTCGCCGGAAGAAGACGGCGATCGCTACATCGAGATCTGGAACAACGTCTTCATGCAGTTCAATCGCACCGCCGATGGCGTCCTGCATCCGCTGCCGGCGCCCAGCGTCGACACCGGCATGGGTCTGGAGCGGGTGAGCGCCGTGCTGCAGCACGTGCATTCGAACTACGAGATCGACCTGTTCCAGCAGCTGCTGGCAGCCTCCGCCGAGGCCATCGGTTGCGCCAACGACGACGCCCCGTCGCTCAAGGTGGTGGCCGACCACATCCGCTCCTGCAGCTTCCTGATCGCCGATGGCGTGCTGCCGTCCAACGAAGGCCGTGGCTATGTGCTGCGCCGCATCATTCGGCGTGCCTGCCGCCACGGCAACAAGCTGGGCGCCAAGGGCACCTTCTTCCACCAGATCGTCGCCGCCCTGGTGGCCGAGATGGGTCAGGCCTATCCCGAGCTGGTCCAGCAGCAGGCCCACATCGAGCGTGTGCTGCGTACCGAGGAAGAGCAGTTCGCCAAGACCCTGGAGCAGGGCCTGAAGATCCTCGAACAGGATCTGGCGCAGCTGCAGGGCGACACCATCCCCGGCGACGTGGTATTCAAGCTCTATGACACCTACGGCTTCCCGGTCGACCTGACCAACGACATCGCCCGCGAGCGCAACCTGAATCTCGACGAGGCCGGCTTCGAACGCGAGATGGAGGCCCAGCGCGAGCGGGCCCGTTCCGCGAGCGCCTTTGGCGTGGACTACAACAGCCTGGTCAAGGTCGAGGGCGAAACCCGTTTTCTCGGCTACGACACCACCAGCGCCTCGGGCACCATCGTCGCCCTGTACCGTGCCGGTCAGCCAGTGGACAGCCTGGCCGAAGGCGAAGAGGGCGTGGTCATCCTCGACCAGACGCCGTTCTACGGTGAATCCGGTGGCCAGGTCGGCGATACCGGTTTCCTGGAAAGCGCCGGCGTTGGCTTTGCCGTGCGCGACACCACCAAGACCCAGGGCGCCTTCCTGCACCATGGCGTGGTGACCAAGGGCAGCCTCAACGTCGGCACCGCGCTCATGGCCCAGGTGGATGCCGGTCGCCGCCAGGGTATCGCCCTGAACCACTCCGGTACCCACCTGCTGCACGCCGCGCTGCGCCAGGTGCTGGGCGACCATGTCCACCAGAAGGGCTCCCTGGTCAACGACCAGCGCCTGAGATTCGACTTCAGCCACTTCGAGGCCATCAAGCCCGAGGAGCTCAAGCGCATCGAGACCATCGTCAACGAAGAGATCCGCAAGAACAGCGCGGTGACCACCGAGGTCATGGCCATCGACGAGGCCAAGGCCCGTGGCGCCATGGCGCTGTTCGGCGAGAAGTACGGCGACGTGGTACGCGTGGTCGGCATGGGCGGTGAATTCTCCGTCGAGCTGTGCGGCGGTACCCACGTCGCCCAGACCGGCGACATCGGCCTGCTCAAACTGGTCAGCGAAGGTGGCGTGGCCTCCGGCGTACGCCGCGTGGAAGCCATCACCGGCACCGCGGCCCTGGCCTACCTCAACGGCGCCGAGGAGCAACTGCGCGAAGCCGCTAGCCTGCTCAAGGGCAGTCGCGACAACGTGCTGGACAAGCTGGCCGCGCTGGTCGAGCGCAATCGCCAGCTGGAAAAGGAAATCGAGCAGCTCAAGGCCAAGGCCGCCAGTGCCTCGGCCGGTGACCTGGTGGACCAGGCGCAGGATGTGAAGGGCGCCAACGTGCTCACCGCGCGTCTCGACGGCCTCGACGGCAAGGCGCTGCTGGCGCTGGTCGACCAGCTCAAGAACAAGCTGGGCAGCGGCATGATCCTGCTGGGCGGCGAAGCCGACGGCAAGGTGGTGCTGGTGGCCGGCGTCACTGCCGACCTGACCGCCAAGCTCAAGGCCGGCGAGCTGATGAAGCGCGCCGCAGCCGTGGTCGGGGGCAAGGGCGGTGGTCGTCCTGACATGGCCCAGGGCGGCGGCACCGATGCCAGCCAGCTCGCAGCGGCCCTGGCCTGTGCCGGCCAGTACGCCGAGGAAAGCCTCTAAGAGCGCTGCGGGTCGCCGGGGAGGGCGGCTCGCTTCCTCCCATAACAACATGAATCAGATTTTTCTGCGGACGGGCAGCAAGCAATGGCATTGATCGTACAGAAATTCGGCGGTACCTCGGTGGGTACGGTGGAGCGTATCGAGCAGGTCGCCGACAAGGTGAAACGCTTCCATGAAGCGGGCGACCAGATCGTGGTGGTGGTGTCGGCCATGAGTGGCGAGACCAATCGCCTCATCGGCCTCGCCAAGCAGATCATGGAGCAACCCGATCCGCGCGAGCTGGATGTCATGGTCTCCACCGGCGAGCAGGTCACCATCGGCCTGCTGACCATGGCGCTGCTCAAGCGCGGCGTCCAGGCGGTCTCCTACACGGGCAGCCAGGTGCGCATCCTCACCGACAGCGCCCACACCAAGGCACGTATCCAGCAGATCGACGATGCCCGCATCCGCGCCGACCTCAAGGCACGCAAGGTCGTGGTCGTGGCCGGCTTCCAGGGCGTCGACGAGCAGGGCAACATCACCACCCTGGGCCGTGGTGGCTCCGACACCACGGGCGTGGCCCTGGCGGCCGCGCTGAAGGCCGACGAATGCCAGATCTACACCGACGTCGACGGCGTCTACACCACCGATCCGCGCGTGGTGCCCCAGGCCCAGCGGCTGGACAAGATCACCTTCGAGGAAATGCTGGAAATGGCCAGCCTCGGCTCCAAGGTGCTGCAGATCCGCTCGGTGGAATTCGCCGGCAAATACAACGTGCCGCTGCGCGTGCTGCACAGCTTTCAGGAGGGTCCGGGCACCCTCATTACCCTTGATGAAGAGGAATCCATGGAACAGCCGATCATCTCCGGCATCGCCTTCAACCGTGACGAAGCCAAGCTGACCATTCGCGGTGTGCCGGATACCCCCGGCGTGGCCTTCAAGATCCTCGGCCCGATCAGCGCGGCCAACATCGAAGTCGACATGATCGTGCAGAACGTCGCGCACGATAACACCACCGACTTCACCTTCACCGTGCACCGCAACGACTACCAGGCGGCGCTGGAGATCCTCAAGCGCACCGGCGTCGAGATCGGGGCCCGCGAGTCCGTGGGCGACAGCAAGATCGCCAAGGTCTCCATCGTCGGCGTCGGCATGAGATCCCACGCCGGCGTGGCCAGCCAGATGTTCGAAGCCCTGGCCAAGGAGAGCATCAACATCCAGATGATCTCCACCTCCGAGATCAAGGTGTCGGTGGTCATCGAGGAGAAATACCTCGAGCTGGCCGTTCGCGCGCTGCACACCGCTTTCGAGCTCGACGCCCCCGCACGCGGCGCCGAGTGACCCGCCAAGCGAGGTCCCTGCCACAGGGGCCTCATCTATCGCGGCTCTTGCGGAACTTTACTTGCATGGACAGAGGTCAATAGCGACTAGAGGGTCCATTCAGGGATCGTTTCGGTTCATACGTGCAGACTGAGTTAAAGCTTAAGGAGAATGGAATGCTTATTTTGACTCGTCGGGTTGGTGAGACCCTGATGGTGGGTGACGAAGTCACCGTGACGGTACTGGGAGTCAAGGGCAACCAGGTCCGCATTGGCGTCAATGCACCCAAGGAAGTCGCGGTTCATCGCGAGGAAATCTACCAGCGCATCCAGAAGGAAAAGGACCAAGAACCAAACCACTGATTTTTTTTGAATTTTTCTCTTTGCAAACGGGCAAACCTTCGATATAGTTTCGCCCCGTTGCGGTGAGGTGGCCGAGTGGCCGAAGGCGCTCCCCTGCTAAGGGAGTACACCTCAAAAGGGTGTCGAGGGTTCGAATCCCTCCCTCACCGCCATTTGCTTCAAACTGGCTCCGCTGTACTGACCAAATGGTAAGTACCTGATAAACAAGCAAATTTGCTTGACACGTCAGAAACGGAAGCTAGAATACGCAGCTTCAACGCACTCGTAGCTCAGCTGGATAGAGTACTCGGCTACGAACCGAGCGGTCGGAGGTTCGAATCCTCCCGAGTGCGCCAAATCGACGAAGCTTCTGGCTTCAGCAGTACCAGCGGTGTTCTGGCTAAACTCACCGAAACGCACTCGTAGCTCAGCTGGATAGAGTACTCGGCTACGAACCGAGCGGTCGGAGGTTCGAATCCTCCCGAGTGCGCCAAACATGAAGAAGGGCCTGCAGCGATGCAGGCCCTTTTTTATTGTCCGCGGATTCATGCCAGTATCCGCGACCGATGACCTGGCCAGGATCCCGTTCGGCCTGGCCTTCCGTCTTTCGACCTTGCCCGCGAGAGGGTCTCATCATGCAGTGGGACAGACCGACGCCCCATCTCCTGCCGCTGCGCATCGGTGCCGAGCACATCGACGGCCTGGGCCATGCCAACAATGCCGTCTACGTCAGCTGGCTCGAACAGTGCGCCTGGCAGCATTCGGCGGCCCTGGGCCTGGACCTGGCCACCTTCCAGCGCCTGGATCGCGCCATGGCCGTGGTGCGCCACGAGATCGACTACCTCAGCAGCGGTTACCAGGACGATGAGCTGGTGCTCGGCACCTGGCTGGTGGACTGGGATCGCCGTCTGCGCATGACCCGGCAATTCCAGCTGCAGCGTCCCGCCGATGGCGTGACCCTGCTGCGCGCCCGGACGACCTTCGTCTGCATCGAGCTGTCTTCCGGCAAGCCCAAGCGTATGCCACCTGAGTTCCTGGCCGGTTACGGTCAGGCGCTGCCCGGCGAGGACGTCTGACATGGAGATCGCCCTGGCGCCCATGGAGGGACTCGTCGACGACATCCTGCGCGAGTTGCTGACCGAAGTCGGTGGACTCGACTGGTGCGTGAGCGAATTCATCCGTGTCTGCGATCGCCTGCTGCCAGCGGCGGCCTTCGCCAAGCTGGCGCCGGAGCTGGGGCAGGGGGCGCGTACGCCATCGGGCACCCCCATGCGCGTGCAACTGCTGGGCTCGGATCCGGCCTGCCTGGCCGACAATGCGGCCTTCGCCTGCACCCTGGGCGCACCGGTGATCGACCTCAACTTCGGCTGCCCGGCCAAGACCGTCAACAAGTCCCGCGGCGGCGCGGTGCTGCTCAAGGAGCCGGAACTGCTCAACCGGATCGTCGAGAACGTGCGTCAGGCCGTTCCGGCGCACATTCCGGTCACCGCCAAGATGCGCCTGGGCTATGACAGCCCGAACAGCGCCCTGGCCTGCGCCGAGGCCCTGGCGGAAGGCGGCGCGGCGCAACTGGTGGTCCATGCACGAACCAAGGTCGAGGGCTATCGGCCGCCGGCGCACTGGGAGTGGGTGGCGCGGGTGGCCGACCGGGTGTCCGTGCCGGTGCTGGCCAATGGCGAGATCTGGACTCTGGATGATTACTGGCGCTGCCGCAGTGTCAGCGGTCAGGCCTCGGTCATGCTGGGCCGCGGCCTGGTCTCGCGACCGGATCTGGCGCTGCAGATCGCCGCTGCCGTACGCGGCGAGGAGACGGCTGCGCAAAGCTGGGCCGAGATCCTGCCGCGAGTGCAGCGCTTCTGGGTCATGGCGCAGCGCAAGCTGGCGCCGCGCTACGCCCCAGGGCGCCTCAAACAGTGGCTGGGCATGCTGACGCGCAGCTATCCCGAGGCGGCGGCTCTGTTCGCCCAGGTGCGGCGTGAATCCGACTGCGCCCTGATCGACCGCCTGCTCGGCATGGCCGGGCAAAACCCGGGCAATCTTGATCTCGATCAAGAACGCCGGCTGCAACTCGTCTAGTCTGCAGGGAGTGGTGACGACGGAGCGTCGTCGCTCGAGCACGCAAGGCACTTCAGGCAACCCCCGGGTTGCCTTTTTTTCGTCCGGGCGACCCGCTGGAACTTCGCCCGGGTCGCGCGGCCTATGCTGGATCCCCTGCAGACCAAGAGCCGACGTGCGCCTACCCTGGACGGTCTTTCTCGCACCCACGCCGGCGGCGCTCCTCTTTGCCGGCAAGACCCTGTTCGCCGCCGGACTGGCGCTCTGGCTGGCCTTTCGTTTCAGCCTCGAGCAACCGGTCTGGGCCTGCATGACGGTGATGATCGTCTCCCAGCCGCTGTCCGGCATGGTGCTGGCCAAGGGATTGTTCCGCCTGCTCGGCACCCTCGCTGGCACCTGCATGGCGGTGGTACTCATGGGCTTCTTCGCCCAGACCCCCTGGCTGTTCCTGCTGGCCCTTGCAGGTTGGATGGCCCTCTGCACGGCCGCCTCGACCCTGCTGCGCAACCATGTCGCCTATGGCTTCGTCCTGGCCGGCTATACGGTGGCGATCATCGGTCTGCCCGCCATCGCCCATCCGCTGACGGTGTTCGACCAGGCGGTGGCCCGCTGTACCGAGATCTGCCTGGGCATCGTCGTGGCCTCGGCGGTCAGCACGCTGTTCTGGCCGCAGCGCGTGGAGCAGAATCTGGCCGCCCAGGCGCGGCGCACCTGGGAGCAGGGCGTGGCCGCCGCGCGGGCGGAGCTGGCGGAGGCCCAGGACGCCACCCAGGGCCTGCTGGCCATGCTCGGCCAGGTGGTGGCGGTGGATGCTCAGCGCGACCACGCCTGGTTCGAAGGCCAGCGTGGCCGGCAGCGTGCCCGGGCGCTGCGCCTGCTCTCGCGCGACCTGCTCAGCCTGCTGCGCACCGCTCGCGGCGCCATGCGCCAGTGGCGTGGCCTGGACGAGTCGCGAAGGGTCGCGCTGCAGCCCTGGCGCGACGAACTGCTGGTGACCCTGGCCGACCCCCAGGCTCCCGCTCTGGAAGCCCTCCTGCAGCGTCTGCGAGAGGCTGCCGGCACCGCCCCGGAGCTGGACAACGACCAGCGCTACCTGCTGGCCCGCTTCGCCATCCTGCTGGACAAGATTTTGCTCGCCGGTCGAGCCCTGGACAGCGTCCATACGGCGCAGCTCAGCGCCGTGGCGCCCTCGGCATTGGCCCGCCATCGCGATGTCCAGACGGCGCTGCTCTATGGCCTGCGCAGCGCCTGTGCGCTGCTGGCCGTAGGCGTCTTCTGGCTGGCCAGTGCCTGGCCCTCGGCGCCGGGTGCCATGCTCATGGCCGGCGTCATCTGCAGTCTGTTCGCCAATCGCGACAACGCCGCGACCATAGGTCTCGGGTTCCTGCGCGGCATCCTCTATGCCGCACCGGTCGCCATCCTCGTCAGCCAGGTGCTGCTGCCGCAGATCAGTGGCTATCCGCTGCTGTGCCTGGTACTGGGGGTGCCGCTGTTCTTTGCCGCCCTGGGGATGGCCGGTCCACCCAGCGTGGTGGGCACCGCGACGGCCTTCGCCATCCACCTGCTGGTGCTGGTCTCGCCCAACAATCACGGCCAGGTGGAGATGGGCGCCTTGCTCAACCAGTTGCAGAGTCTGCTGATCGGGGTGGGCGCGGCGGTGCTGATGTTCCGGCTGATCAGCCTGCGGACGCCGCGGCGTACCAGTCGCCGGATCCTGGAGGCCACCACCTACGACCTGCAGCGACTGACCAGGGTCCCTCTGGCCAATGCCGAGACCTGGTTCGGTGGACGCATGGCGGATCGCCTGTTGCTGCTGGCGCGGCATATCGAGCAGCTGTCGGCGGGCGAGCGCGGGCGCTGGGAGCAGGGGTTGCTGGCGCTGGACCTGGGCAACGAATTGCTGCACCTGCGCGCCTGCCTGGCCGATGCCCAGGGCGAGGTGGCGCGGGCGCGGGATGCCTTTCTCGCGCGCTTTGCCGAACAGCTGGAAGTGGGCTTCGGTGACCTCCAGCCGGGCGCGCTGGACGCCGCAGCGGAGCGTTTGCGCCAGGCGCTGGACCAGGCGCCGGACGATGAGCCGCATCGACTGGCGCGCGGTGCCATCGGCCAGCTCCAGCAGACCTGGCGCAGCTGTTGTCTAGAGGCGGTAGTGGAGGAGGGCGCGGATGAATCTGCATGAATGGGCCATCGGCGGGGTCTACCTGGGGCCGCTGTTCGTCTATGGCGTCCTGGCGCTGTTACTGACGGCCCTCTCGCTGTGGCTACTGCAGCGCAGCGGCCTCGGCCGCCATCTCTGGCACGGCGCCCTGTTCGGCTGCGCGCTGTTCGTGCTCTGGCTGGCCGGCATCGTGGCCGTGCTGGCCACCTGAGCCCTATGACAAGAGGATCGCAAAGGCGATGCACAAGACCCTGCGTGTGGCGATAACCCTGATCGTGGTACTGCTCGCCATCCTGGCCGGTACCTGGCTGTGGCATTTCTATCTCTATACGCCCTGGACGCGCGATGCGCGGGTACGGGCCGATGTGGTGGTGGTCGCGCCCGACGTGTCCGGCTGGGTGACGCGCCTGGCAGTGGCAGACAACCAGCTGGTAAAGCGCGGCGATCTGCTCCTGCATATCGATCAGCAGCGCTATCAGGCTAATCTCGACCATGCCAAGGCGGTGGCCGATACGCGCCAGCAGCAACTGCGTCTGCGCGAAAGCGAGGCGGCCCGGCGCCAGCGCCTGGGTACCAGCGCCATCAGCGCCGAGGACCGCGAGACCGCCCAGGTCAATGTCGCCGTCGCCCGCAGCCAGTACCAGGAAGCCCTGAGCGACGTGAACCTGGCTCAGATCAACCTGGATCGCAGCCGGGTGCTGGCGCCGCGGGAAGGGCGGATCACCAACCTCAGATTCGCCGAGGGCAACTATGTGCAGACCGGCCAGGCGGTGATGGCGCTGGTGGATACCAAGTCCTTCTACGTCATGGCCTATTTCGAGGAGACCAAGATCCCCCATATCCACCCCGGCGCTGCGGTACGGGTGCGCCTGATGAACCAGGCAGCGCCGCTGCAGGGACGGGTGGCGAGCATCAGCAGCGGCATCACCGATCGCAATGCGGCCAACGATGCCCAGTTGCTGGCCAACGTCGAGCCGACCTTCAACTGGGTACGCCTGGCGCAACGCATTCCGGTGCGCATCGAACTGCTGGACGTACCGGTGGATATCCACCTCAGCGCGGGGATGACGGCGAGCGTCTCGGTGCTCAATGGCGAGGGTCACCACCCGCTGCAGGGCTGGCGTCGGCTCTGGGATTACTGAGGTCGGAGAAGGTACGACTAAAGTCGTCTGGAAGCCTTACCGGGCGGGCCTAGAGTAGAGCTCGACGCTCCCGTCATGCTGTAAGGAACAACAATAATGAATGACAGCACCTACCGGCGGATTGAAGCCAGTCCGCGTTTCCAAGAACTGGTGACCAAGCGCGGGCGCTTTGCCTGGACGCTCTCCGCCATCATGCTCGGACTCTATTCCGCCTTCATTCTCCTGATCGCCTTCGCCCCCAGGGTCCTCGGCACCCGTATCCATGCAGAGACCGCCATGACCTGGGGCATTCCCCTGGGCGTCGGTCTGATCCTGTCGGCCTTCGTCCTGACCGGTATCTATGTACGCCGGGCCAATGGCGAATTCGATCGGCTCAACGCGGAAATCCTCCGGGAGGTGCAGCCATGAGACGTCTTTCCCTGGCCGCTGCACTGCTGGCCCTCTCGCCTTCGCTGTGGGCGGCCGACGCCATCAGCGGCGCGGTCCAGCGCCAACCCCTGAACGTCTCCGCCATCCTGATGTTCGTGGCCTTCGTCGGCGCCACCCTGGGCATCACCTACTGGGCCTCCAAGCGCAACCGCTCGGCAGCGGACTACTACGCCGCTGGCGGGCGCATCACCGGTTTCCAGAATGGTCTGGCCATCGCCGGTGACTACATGTCGGCCGCCTCTTTCCTGGGCATTTCCGCTCTGGTGTTCACCTCCGGCTACGACGGCCTGATCTACTCCATCGGCTTCCTGGTGGGCTGGCCGATCATCCTGTTCCTGATCGCCGAGCGCCTGCGCAACCTGGGCAAGTACACCTTCGCCGACGTGGCGTCCTATCGCCTCAAGCAAAAGGACATCCGTACCCTGTCCGCCTGCGGTTCGCTGGTGGTGGTCGCCCTCTACCTGATCGCCCAGATGGTCGGTGCCGGCAAGCTGATCCAGCTGCTGTTCGGCCTGGACTACACCCTGGCCGTGGTGCTGGTGGGCATCCTCATGGTGCTCTACGTCCTCTTCGGCGGCATGCTGGCCACCACCTGGGTGCAGATCATCAAGGCGGTGCTGCTGCTGTCCGGCGCCAGCTTCATGGCCTTCATGGTGATGAAACACGTCGGCTTCGACTTCAACCGACTGTTCGCCGAAGCCATCGCCGTGCACCCAAAAGGCGAGGCC
The DNA here is from genome assembly GCF_021106615.1 of Pseudomonas sp. PLB05. Taxonomy (NCBI): domain Bacteria; kingdom Pseudomonadati; phylum Pseudomonadota; class Gammaproteobacteria; order Pseudomonadales; family Pseudomonadaceae; genus Pseudomonas; species Pseudomonas sp. PLB05. The sequence continues at coordinate 452,761 of NZ_JAJOHO010000003.1, read as the reverse complement.
ATCATGAGCCCCGGCGGCCTGGTGAAGGATCCGATCTCGGCCTTCTCCCTAGGTCTGGCACTGATGTTCGGCACCGCCGGCCTGCCGCACATCCTGATGCGCTTCTTCACCGTGAGCGACGCCAAGGAAGCCCGCAAGAGCGTGTTCTACGCCACCGGCTTCATCGGCTACTTCTACATCCTGACCTTCATCATCGGCTTTGGCGCCATCCTGCTGGTCAGCACCAACCCGGCCTTCAAGGACGCCGCCGGCGCCCTGCTGGGCGGCAACAACATGGCGGCGGTGCACCTGGCCAACGCCGTGGGCGGCAGCATCTTCCTGGGCTTCATCTCGGCGGTGGCCTTCGCCACCATCCTGGCGGTGGTGGCCGGTCTGACCCTGGCCGGTGCTTCCGCGGTCTCCCATGACCTCTACGCCAGCGTGATCAAGAAGGGCAAGGCCAACGAGAAGGACGAGATTCGCGTCTCCAAGATGACCACCGTGGCGCTGGGCGTAGTCGCCATTGCCCTGGGCATCCTCTTCGAGAAGCAGAACATCGCCTTCATGGTGGGCCTGGCCTTCTCCATCGCCGCCAGTTGCAACTTCCCCATCCTGCTGCTCTCGATGTACTGGAAGCGCTTGACCACGCGGGGCGCCATGATCGGCGGCTGGCTCGGCCTGATCACCGCGGTGGGCCTGATGGTGCTCGGCCCGACCATCTGGGTGACCATCCTCGGTCATGCCAAGCCGATCTACCCCTATGAATACCCGGCGCTGTTCTCCATCGCCGTGGCCTTCATCGGCATCTGGTTCTTCTCCATCACCGACAAGTCGGCGGCTGCCGAAGAAGAGCGCGCGCGCTTCTACCCGCAGTTCGTCAGATCCCAGACCGGCCTGGGGGCCAGCGGCGCCGTCTCGCACTGATAGATACCTGCACCAAGACCGAGCCCGGATCCCTGATCCGGGCTTTTTTTTGCCGGGAACACCGGTGGATCGAGGGATGGCAGAGGTCGCCTGACGACTTCGGAATTTTCCGCCGCTGGCGCGGGTCCATGGAACAGGCCCGTCGCTTCGTAGCAACCTGTTACGACGACGGTCGACCCCTGGCCTTCATGGAGAATGGCAGATGACTCTCTCGACCATCCTGGTTCTGGTGCTGCTGGTCCTGCTCATCGGCGGACTTCCGGTGTTCCCCCATTCGCGCAGCTGGGGCTATGGCCCGTCCGGCATCGTGGGCGCCATCCTGGTGGTCCTGCTGGTGCTGCTCTTGCTCGGCATGATCTAGGCCATAGCCGCGGCCTGAAAGTGCCCCACAAGGGTGCATTGGACAAAGGTCTTGCCCAATGCGGTGCACCGCGGTAACGTCGGCTTTCCGGCCTGCCTTGCCGAGTGCTGTAAACAAAACCGGCGTCTGCGTGAGCAGACGCCGGTTTTGTTTTGCGCGTCAGTTGGCGACCGCGCCGTCCTGGCGGCTGCGCAGATAAAGATCCAGCACGACCTCGTCCAGGATGGAGGAGGCACCCCAGGGACGGCTGCTGTTGAGGATGGCGACCACCACCCAGTTGCGGGCGTTGGCGTCCCGAACGAAGCCTGCCAGGGCGCGGACGTTGTTCAGGGTGCCGGTCTTCATGTGCGCCTGGCCTGTCAGCGGCGAATTCTTCATGCGCTTGCGCAGGGTGCCGTCCATGCCGGCCAGCGGCAACGAGGAGATGAACTCCGGCCCATAGGGGCTCTGCCAGGCCGATCTGAGGATCTCCGCCATCTCCCGCGCGCTGACCCGTTCGGCACGGGACAGCCCCGAGCCGTTCTCCATGATCAGGTGGCTGGCATTGATGCCCTTGCGCGCCAGCCACGAGCGGATGACCCGCAGCGCCGCCTTGCCGTCGTCGGCATCCGCCGAGGTGCGGAATTGCGCGCCGATGGACAGGAACAGCTGCTGGGCCATGGTGTTGTTGCTGTACTTGTTGATGTCGCGAATGATCTCCACCACATCGGGCGAGAAGGCCCGCGCCAGTACCTCGGCGTTGCGCGGCACGCTGCCCTCGCGGGTGCGGCCCTTGATGCTGCCGCCCAGCTCCTGCCAGATGGCCCGCACCGCGCCGGCGGTGTAGGCCGGGTGATCGAGCAGCGACAGATAGCTCTGGGCGTTGCAGCCGTCCGGCAACTGGCCGCTGACGATGAGGCTGGTGCTGCCATCGGCCTGGGGCACCGGATTGAAACGCACGTCCGGCCAGGCGGGACAGCCGCTCTTGCCGGTTGCGCGCATCTGGTTGTCGATGTTGACGTTGGTCAGCGGTGGATCCATGGAGACGCTGACGCGGCCATCGGCCGAGCGCACCACCATGCGTACCGATTTCAGGTTCACCAGCAGCGAATCCGGGCCCACCAGGAAGGTCTTGTTCTCGTCTTCGCCGTCGTCGTTGAAGGCCGGCAGGTTGGGCTTCACGAAGCGACCGCGATCCAGCACCAGGTCGCCGGTGACCTCCAGCACGCCATTGGCGCGCAGGTCGCGCATGAGCAGCCAGAGGCGCTCCATGTTCAGCTTGGGATCGCCGCCACCCTTGAGATAGAGGTTGCCGTTGAGGATGCCGTCCTTGAGGGTGCCGTCGGTATAGAACTCGGTCCTCCACTGGTAGGTGGGGCCCAGCAGTTCCAGGGCGGCATAGGTGGTGATCAGCTTCATGGCCGACGCCGGATTCACCGAGACGTCGGCGTTGTAGTAGTCGTTTTCGCCCGGGCCGTCGAGGGGCAGCATCACCAGCGACAGATCGCTACCGGGAATCTTGTTGGTCTGCATCGCCTTTTCGATTCGCGGCGGCAGGTAGGAGGTATCGGCACTGACGGGCAGGGAAAAGCCCAGGGCGCAGCAGCTCAGCAGCAGGCCCAGAGATCGGAAGGTCTTTCGCATCGGGACACACACCTTGGCAGGGTACCGGCCTAGTTGAAGAGAAAAGGGGCCGATAGACGTCGGAGTGCGGGCATTATGCAGTAAGGAGGGCGGCGCGAGCCAATCCCAAGGGGCAGCACGCAGACAAAGAAACGACCGCCTTGGCGGTCGTGTCTGGAAAGGGCGGGATCAGTTGTAGCCCGTGGCGTCCTTGGTACGGTCCGGACTGTTGGGCGAGGGCGGATCGCGTCCGTCGTCGGTCTTGGCGTGCTCGGTGCGCAGGGGCTTTTCGTCCTTGGGCAGTTCGCGTTCGTCGGCTTTGCGCTTTTCTTCGGCCATGGGATCCTCGTCTGCTTGATTGCCGGTCAAGGTGTGACCGGTGCAGGCGTTTCGCCGTTCCCCTGGGGCGAGGAGTGGTCGGCGAACACGCCGGCGGCCTGCAATTGCCGCAGGGCCTCGTTGACCTGGCGCGCGAAGGTGTCCTCGATGGCGGTGCCGGCCTGATGGCTGGCGGCCAGGGGCAGGAACCAGACCCCCATCCAGGTGCGCACCGAGCTGGCATTGCGCACGCGGATGGGCGAGCTGCCCCCCGGCGCCAGCCACTCGGCGGTCAGTACATAGTCGTCCCTGGCGGTACCCGGGACGAGAAAGAAGGTGGCACCGGTGATCAGGCCGCTGGCGATGGCCGCGGCATAGGAGGTGCTGTTGTAGAGCTTGAGGCGCAGCAAGGCGTCGTCCGGCCTGCCGGGCTCCGGCACCAGGGTGATACGGTTGAATAGCTGGGAGTGCTCCAGGACCTGGCGCAGCCTGGGCTTCAGGCCTTCGCGGGCCACGGCGATGGAGGTCGCCTCCTTGGCGTCTTCGACCTCGCCTCGATAGAAGTTGAATTCCACCAGGACGTTGGGGCGCTGCTGTTGCTCGCTCGCGGGAGCGCGGAACGGCTGGGAAGGGAGTTCGTCACCGGGAAAGGCGGCGCAACCGGCGAGCAGGAGCAGGCAGAGCAGGGCAGCGAAGGTTTTCACAAGACGCACCTCATCCCTAGGTCGCTATTGCGAACGTTGGTTGGCCGACGTCCGCGCAAAAAAAAGCCCAACCGGGGTTGGACTTTTTCGAGAAGGCGGGTGATTAGATCACCTGCACCTCATCGGCCTGCAGGCCTTTCTGGCCTTGCACGACCAGGAAGGAAACGGCCTGGCCTTCTTGCAGGCTCTTGAAGCCGTTACCCTGAATGGAACGGTAGTGAACGAACACGTCCGGGCCGCTCTGGGGGGTGATGAAGCCGAAGCCTTTCTCGTCGTTGAACCACTTGACGGTGCCAGTTTGGCGAGTAGACATGGATTTCTCCTTGAATAAGATGACGTTGTTGTCCGAAGGACGACAGTTTTGAAACGAGGAGAAACCCATGCCGCGAAAGCTGGCCCTGATGTACTCCAGGTTCTCGACAGGTGAGCCGCTTTGTAGAGACAGCCTCACCTGACAGCGATGGATGGTCTCAGACTGGCTTGCGCAAAACAAGACCTTTGAGCTGCTCGATGTTGACTTTAGCGACCATGGTCGAAGTGGTGGCTAGAGCGGGCAAACGGCTGTTGGCACAGGGGAGGCGTATGGCAATCCTGGGCATGGGCCTGTCGACTGCCGAAAAGGATCCGTGCTGAATCGTTTCCCTGACGCAAGGTGTCGTTGGCCGAGTCGCTGGGCAGTGCATCGTGCCCGGCAATCAGTAGTGCGTGAGGGCTGACTCTTCAGGTTTTCAAGAGCCTGTGAGCACCCGTCTCCTCCACCCGTTGCCCACCAGCATTCTGCCGAGGCCATCGTTCGGGGTTCCAGGCGGCGCGATTCGGCCAGCTGGGGTTTATAGGAGTCTTTTCGTGACCGGGATGGTACCCAAGAGCGGGTCCCGGCTAGGGGAAGGTTTTCAGCCGGTCAAAGCAAATGCTCAGCGGCCGCGGGCAAAGGCTTCTCGTTTTCGCTGTCGCCATAGGCCAGTGGTGTCGAAACGGTGACGGCCTGCTCAATGTGGGTAGTGGCTAGATGCTATTATTTCGTTCGATTCATTACCCCGAACCGCAAGGGTTCAAGGATTTACCGTGAAAAACGGTCTCGAATGCGCAGGACGCGCATTGGGCCACGGACTCGCCGGATACCGGGTCGAGCTTCGTCGCCTGAACCTCAATGAAATACTGGTAGCTGTCTACCATGCCCAGCAGTCGATCAAGCTGACCCAGCGAATAGTGACCAACGAGCAGGCTACCAATCCGTTCTTGCTGAATGCGGTGGTGGCAGCCATGCGGGTCGAGGCTGACACCGTTGGTCTCTTCATCGAGATTCCACTCGCCGATGACTGCCTTACCGCCTGAATCTGGCGGTCGCTGGATGCGGATTGAATCGATGGGAAGGCGTCTATCGAGCAAGCGCCGATCGCTTTCATGCAAGCAGCGCTGCCCGGACGTCAGCAGGCTCCAACCGCTGTGAACGGCAGGTAGGTCTCCACCAGGGCATGGCGCCAAACCGTGCCGGGATAGCGTCGCATCGGGTCGAGGTTCGCTACCCGGGCGACACCCGGCGGCCATCAAGGCTTCGCACGATGCTGAGCGATCCTTTCAAGGGGCCAGGGTAGCGAGCAAGCAGTGGCTTTGCTGATCGCGGTAAAATGCACCGCTTTCTACAGGAGTCTCCACTCATGGCCTTGTTGGGTCGCTTCAACAGCTTGCAGATTTTGCGCAATACCCCCATCGGCCTGTTCCTGGATGCCGGCAACGACGGCGAGGTGCTGCTGCCGCGTCGCTATGCGCCGAGGGACGAACCCTGCGCCGAAGGCGACTGGCTTAACGTCTTCCTCTATCTGGACAGCGAAGACCGCCTGATCGCCACCACCGAGAAGCCGAAGGTACAGGTCGGCGGCTTCGCCAGCCTGCGGGTGGTAGAGGTGGGTCGGGTAGGGATCTTCCTCGACTGGGGTCTGCCCAAGGACCTGCTGTTGCCGCACTCCGAAGAGAAGCGGCCGCTGCAGGTGGGCGATCACTGCGTGGTGCACGTGCATCTGGACACCCGCACCCGGCGGATCGTCGCCACCGCGCGGCTGGATCGCTATCTGGATCGCGAGCCGGCGCGCTACAAGGTCGGCCAACCGGTACCGCTGCTGGTCGTCGAGCAGACCGACCTCGGCTATAAGGTGATCGTCGACAACAAGCACTGGGGGCTGGTACATCGCAACGAGGCCTTCAAGCCGCTGCGCCTGGGCCAGCGCGAGCGCGGCTTCATTCGCGAGATACGGGCGGACGGCAAGATCAGCCTGACCCTGCAGCCCCAGGGGGCCGCCGCCGGTACCGATCTCGCCGAGCAGATCATCAGCCTGGCCAAGGCGCGGGGAGGGGTGCTGGAACTCAGCGACAGCAGTCCGCCGGCCCTGATCCATCAGCTGTTCGGCGTCAGCAAGGGCAACTTCAAGAAAGCCATCGGCCATCTCTATCGCCAGGGCCGGATCGTTATCGAGGACGACCGGATTTCTGTACGCGAGGACGCCGCGGACTAGCGCCGCGACGCGGCGTCAGATCGCTGTCATGGCTGGGTTGCACCAGGGATTCGGGATCGAAGGCGCGCGCGCGCTCGTCCGGTCCGGCTTCGCGCTCCAGATCGCCGACCAGGCGAGTGATTCGATCGGCCAGCTTTTCCGAACTCAGGCTCTCGCGCAGTCGCTCGACCATGAGTGGCAGGGCGAAGGGCGAGGGATGGTCCAGGGTGACCAGGCGCAGGGGTAGGGCGCCGGTCCGGGTCAGGGTCTGCTGCAAGCGGTCGGCATCGAGTTCCTGGCGCAGGACCTCGGTCTGGGCCTGGCCGAGCAGCAGGTTGTCGGGATCGTATTGGCGAAACACCTGATAGAAGAGGCTGCTGCTGGCCTGCAACTGGCGATTGCTCTTGTGCGCCCCTGGGTAGCCGGAAAAGATCAGCCCGGAGATGCGGGCGATCTCGCGAAAGCGGCGCTGGGCGAGTTCGGCGGCGTTGAGGCTTGCCAGGGTATCGCTGACCAGGTTGTTGGTGGTGAAGAGACTGGCATCGAGCAGCTCCTGCCAGTCCAGGCTGACCGGCGAGACCAGCTCCAGGCCATAGTCGTTGACGGCGATGGAAAAGGTACAGGGGCGGCGCTGCGCCAGGCGCCAGGCGAGCAGGCTGGCCAGTCCGAGATGGGCGTGGCGGCCAGCGAAGGGATAGAGAAAGAGGTGCGAGCCCTCGCGGGATTCCAGGGTCTCGGCGAGCAGGTAGTGGGCGCTGGGCAGCGCCGACCACTGCCGTTGCACATCCAGCAACGGTTGCAGCAGGCGCATCTCCGGGCTCTCGTAGCGCTGCGCCTCGGCGTCTTCCAACAGCGCCAGGACGTGCTTGGCGAGGGTGTCCGAAAGCGGCATGCGACTGCCGCTCCAGCGCGGGATGGCGGCCTTGCGCCCGCTGGCGCGGCGCACATATACCGTCATGTTCTCCACCCGCACCAGTTCCAGGGTACGACCGGCGAAGAGAAAGTGATCGCCGGGTCGCAGGCGGGCGATGAAGCCTTCCTCGATGTTGCCCAGGCGATTGCCACCGCCGCCCTTGGACCAGAACTGCACATTGAGGCTGGTCTCGCTGACGATGGTGCCGATGCCCAGCCGATGCCGCTTGGCCAGCTGCTTGTCGGGGACACGCCAGATGCCCTCGGCGTCCGGTTCGGCGCGGCGGTAATCCGGGTAGGCCGACAGGGAAGCGCCCCCGTTGCGAACGAAGGCCAGTGCCCAGATCCACTCGCCGTCGCTGAGGTGGCGATAGGCCCAGGCACTGCGGATTTCCGGCAGCAGGTCATCCGGTTCGAAGCCGCCCCCCAGTGCCACGGTCACCAGATGCTGCACCAGGACATCGAGAGGCTTGACCGGGGCCGCGCGGGCCTCGATCTCCCCGGCCGTGATGGCGCGGCGGGTGGCGGCCGCATCCAGCAGGTCGAGGCTGTAGGTAGGCACCAGGATCGCGCGGGAAGCGCGCCCCGGAGCGTGACCACTGCGGCCGGCGCGTTGCAGCAGTCGAGCGATGCTCTTGGGCGAGCCGATCTGCAGCACCCGCTCCACCGGCAGGAAGTCCACGCCGAGGTCGAGGCTGGAGGTGCAGATCACCGCCTTGAGCTGGCCATTCTTAAGGCCGCTCTCCACCCACTCGCGGGCCTGTTTCTCGATGGAGCCATGGTGCAGGGCGATCAGGCCGGCCCAGTCCGGACGCGCCTGCAGCAGTGCCTGGTACCAGAGTTCGGTCTGGGCGCGGGTATTGGTGAAGACCAGGGTGGTGGGACTGTCTTCCAGTTCGCGGATCACCTGCTGCAGCAGGCGCATGCCCAGGTGCCCGGCCCAGGCGAAGCGCTCGACGCCGCCTTGGGGCAACAGGGTGTCCACCTGCAGGCGCTTGTCCTGGCGGCCCTGCACCAGGTGTCCCGGTTCTCCGGCCAGCAGGACATCCAGCGCGTGAGCCTGGTTGCCTAGGGTCGCCGAAAGGCCCCAGGTCTGCAGGCCGGGGTTCCAGCGGCGCAGGCGGGCCAGGGCGAGTTGCGTCTGGGTGCCGCGCTTGTTGCCGAGCAGTTCGTGCCATTCATCGATGACCACCAGGCGAACCTGGCCCAGGGCTTCCTGGGCGTCCTCCCGGGACAGCAACAGCGACAGGCTCTCGGGCGTGGTCACCAGGGCCGTCGGCAGCCGGCGATTCTGCCGGGCGCGCTCGCTGCTGACGGTGTCCCCAGTACGCAGGCCCAGGGTCCATTCCAGCTCCTCGTCGAGCACCGGGCGCTCCAGGGCGCGCAGGGTATCCGCCGCCAGGGCGCGCATGGGCGTCAACCAGAGCACGGTGAGCGGCGGTGGTGCCTGTTTGCGCTTGCTGGGCAGGCCCTTGGCGGTGATCGGCCTGGGCGCGACGAAGGCATCCAGGGCGGCCAGCCAGACAGCGTAGGTCTTGCCCGAGCCGGTGGTGGCGTGCAGCAGGCCGGACTCCCCGGCGGCGATGGCCTTGGCCACCTCGCGCTGGAAGGGAAAGGCCTTCCAGCCCTGGGCGGCCAGCCAGCGACTGCCGGGGCCCTTGCGCGTGCGGGGTGCGGTGGCCATTGTGGCGCTCCTTAGACCGGGTTCGAGCGCCCGGTCATCTCGGCCGCCATGGCGGTGGCATAGCTGTCGGTCATACCGGCGATGAAGTCGATCACCCGCATGAAGGCCTGGTGCAGCGTCCAGGAAGGATCGGGCGCGCTGTTGCCCAGCAGGTCGAGAATGCGGCGGCTCTTGAAGGAAGGCTCGCGCCCGCGATGTTGTTCCAGGGCCGCGCCACAGAAGGCGTTGAGCAGGATTTCCAGGGTGGTGTAGGCGCCGATCTCGTGCAGCGTCTTGCGCTTGTCGTGGAAGATCTTTTCCCGGGCCAGCGCCTTGGCGCGCTGCACGCAGAGCTTGGCCGGGCCGGCCATGTGTTCGACCAGGTCATCGCCCAGGGTGCCGGCGAGCAGGGCGTCCTGCTGGTCGACGAAGGCGCGGGCGGTGGCGTTGGTCAGGTGTTCGATGGCCTTGCCACGCAGGATGGCCAGCTTGCGCCGCCGCGAATCCTTGGGGCCGAGTTGCCGATAGGTTTCCGGTAGGTCGTCGCCAACCAGGCCCAGCAGCAGCGCCTCGACCTCGGCATAGTCCAGCAGCTCCATCTCCAGGCCGTCTTCCAGGTCGATCAGGCCATAGCAGATGTCGTCGGCGGCCTCCATCAGGTAGACCAGGGGATGCCGGGCCCAGCGTTCGGGACCCAGCAGCGGCAATTCGAGTTTTTCGGCGATCTGTTCCAGCAACGGCAATTCGCTCTGGTAGCAGCCGAACTTGTGCTTCTTGTAGCCAGGCGCCGCGGCATAGCGTGACGTCCAAGGGTACTTGAGATAGGTACCGAGGGTCGCGTAGGTCAGGCGGGTGCCGCCGTCGAACTGGTGGTATTCGAGCTGGGTCAGCACCCGGAAGCCCTGGGCGTTGCCCTCGAAGTGCAGGAAGTCCTGGCGCTCCGCCTCGCTCATGTCATCCAGCCAGCCGCGGCCGGCGGCCTGGGTGAACCAGTAGCGGATGGCGTCTTCGCCGGAATGGCCGAAGGGCGGATTGCCGATGTCATGGGCCAGGCAGGCGGATTGCACCACCATGCCGAGGTCGCTCGGATCGCACCACTCGGGCAGGGCGCCTCTCAGACTCTCGCCCACGCGCATGCCCAGGGAGCGGCCGACGCAGCTCACCTCCAGGCTGTGGGTCAGGCGGGTATGGATGTGATCGTTGCTGGTGACGGGATGCACCTGGGTCTTGCGTCCCAAGCGGCGGAAGGCGCCGGAAAAGATGATGCGATCGTGGTCCTTGTGAAAGGGGCTGCGCCCCAGTTCATCCGGGCTGTGCAGGGGTTTGCCCAGCCGTTCGCGGATAAGAAGTGTCTGCCAGTCCAAGGCCGTCCTCGAGCTATCACCGATAAGGGGAGCGCCGACGGTTGCCGTTCGGCGCTTCTGCGTTCTGACCTCGGCAACATACGATCATCACCGCTTACTTGGCAAAGCTCGGCAATTGACTGGCATCCAGGTCGATCAGCAGCAGGCGCTGACCGCTTTCCAGGAACTGGCTGGCGGTCAGGCAATACTGGTTGGTGGTGGCATCGCGATAGACCGTCGAAAGCGCCAGGCGGCGCTCGTTCCAGCCTTCGGCCAGCAGGGCATAGAAGTAGGGTCGCCAGGACCAGTTGTGATTGAGGTAGCGGCGATTCTCGCGCCAGAACATGCCGTTCCACTCCAGATTCGGGGTGATCTGGGTACCGGTGCGGTCGCACTGGTAGATACGCAACAGCCCGGGAAAGGCCTGGGGATCGGGCAGCGCGCTCAGGGGACCGCCGTGTTCCGCCCAGGGTCTGAGCTGGGTGACGAATTCGGCTAACTGCTGGCGCAACTCCAGCAGCCGGGTCTGCTGGGCCAGCTTGCCGTCGACGAAGCGACTGCGCAGGCTGGCGAAGCGTTGCTGATGACTGTCGCTTGCGCCCAGTTCGGCGGTGGCCTCGGCGAAGAGGAAGCCCTGGACGTAGCGGGCGCCGCACTCCAGGGCGAAGTCGAGTTCGGTCTCGGTCTCCACGCCCTCGGCGATCAGCCAGCAACCGGTTTTCTCGGCCATCTGCGCCAGCGCCTTGACCGCCTCGCCCCGGGGGCCGCCCCGCGCGGCGGCCTGGAACAACCGCATGTCCAGCTTGAGGATATCCGGTTGCAGATCCAGCACCCGATCCAGTTGCGAATAGCCGGAACCGAAATCGTCGATGGCGATGCGGATGCCGCGTTCGCGATAGCGGGCGACGGCCTGGGTCAGGCTCGGCAGATCGCCGGCTGCCTCGGTGATCTCGTAGACGATGCGCGTCGGCGCGATGCCGGAGCGCTCCAGCTGCGCCAGACTGGGTAACTCGACGCCATCGTCCAGCTGGCTGATCCAGCGCGGCGAGAGGTTGAGGCTGAGAAACCAGTCATCCGGGGCGCTGGCGAAGCGCTGCAGGGCGTCTTCCCGCAGGGTGCGGTCCAGCTGCAGCAGATCCGGGGTCGGGGTATGGGGATCGGCAAACAACGGACCGACAGAGGTGTGGTGCCGTCGGCCTGCCGCAATCGGCCAAGTGCCTCGACGCCGGCAATGCGTCCAGTCGCCGTATCGATGAAGGGTTGGAAGAAGGCAGTGGGTTGACCTGGTAGCACGGTGGTTCCTTATCGTCTGACCGCAGTGGAATGCGTGGCGGGATAGCCAGCATGCGATAAGGATGCCACCCGTGAAAACGGCTCCCTGGGGAGCCGTTCGTCCTAGCGAGGCGGTGGCAGCGGCTGGTCCGCCTGTTCGCGGTGCCGATTCTGCAGGCGATTGACGATGGGATAGAGCGCCAGACCGATACGGGCCAAGCGACCCACGGCACCGAGGCGCTTGCCGAACAGCGACAGGAACACCGTGGCACCCAACATCAGGGGCTTCTTCGCTGAACTGGTCACCTTGTCCCGGTTGGGTCGTACCAGATCGCCGATGAGGCTGATGGGATTGTGCAGGGGCTGAGCGTTGTAGATCAGCTGCTGGCGATACATCTCCATGCGCAGCCTGACCAGTTCCTTGCGCTTGGCCTGGCTGGTGGCGGAGCTGAGCGGCTGGTTCATGGCAGTAGGCGCTCCCGGTTGCGATTGAGTTCTTCCAGGGTGGCGTGGAAAGGGGCGGCACCCTTGACCAGGCTCAGTGCCCGCAGGATGCAGATCACCAGCGCCACGGCATAGAAGGCGCACAGACCCAGGGTCGCGGTCATGCGGTAGGTATCCCAGAAGGCGATGATGATGGCCGCCGAAACACCCACCAGCACCAGCAGACCGAAGATCAGGCTCAGGCCGGTAAAGAGGAACAGCTGGAAGGTACGGACCTTCTCTTCCTGGACCTCGATGCCCAGCAATTCCAGGTGGCTCTGCAGCAGCCCTACCACCGCGCCGGCGAGACGCTTGACCGATGGCTTGGGCGCCTCGTCAGGCAGCTCCCGTGGAGGAGAGGAGGTGTCCATGGTGATCCCCCAGGCTTAGCGGCGCGAGGCCAGCAGACCGATCAGGAAGCCAACGCCGGCAGCGATGCCAAGGGCCTTGAAGGGATTGTCGACCACGTATTCCTCGGTGGTCTCCTTGGCGGCGACGCCCTGGCGGTAGAGGTCATCCTGCTTGGTCTTGAGCACGTCGCGGGAGCGCTCCAGGCTGGAGCTCAACTTGGCGCGCAGTTCGTCCGCCTGCTCACCGGCCATGCTGGCAGTGTGCTTGAGCAGTTGCTCGGCGTCTGCCAGCAGGGTGTGGAATTCATCGGTCAACGCCTGCTCGGCCTCGCCCAGATGACGACGGACCCGGTCAGTGTTCTGCTTGTGTGCCTGCTCATGGATGTCAGCAGCAAGCTCGTCTTTGATCACGGGAGGGGTTTTGTCGTTCATGGCGCGCTCCTGATAGGCGATGGGTATCCGTTTCAGCCCTTTCGAGTGAGGGCTCCGACCAAAGGTTCCGCGGGCCAGAGCCGTCGTCAAGGGCGCGCTAGGCGGCTACAGGTCCAAGCTCACAGCGGACGAATGGTCATACCTTACCCATTTCGCCCCTTTAAAAGTTCCCCGCTGATCGTCAATTAGAAGAGCTGGCTCACAAAACGGCGTACTAGCGCCATTGGTCGTCTTATTCAAGTAGAGCGCTAGAACTTTGCTGTTTCTATCACTGTCAGTTGCGTCGTATTTGATCATCCATGCACTTCTAGACAAATAACAGGGGGAAGAATGGAAAACGCCATTGATAGACTGACCGCCGCTTTCAGTACTTATAAATGCTCGGTTACGGCACCTCGCCCCGATGGCAGTATCGTGCTGACGGTGCAGGATCAGCAGTGTGACGACGCTCGCGTGAACCGAGTGGTCAGTGCCCGGCAACTGGGCGAGAGCCAGCTGCTGAAGACGGTGATTGACGAGGTTCGTAAGGATGTTTCGCTGCGGGCCGGCGCCCTGGCGCCACAGTCCATGGCGGTGCTGCGTGCCACCGGCGCCAATATGCTGAGATATTCCGAGTAAAGATTCTGCATCAGAACGCTTCAGCGCGAGACTTGCAGTACGAATGCCTGGGTGTTCGTTGGTCTCGAACGTTGAAGAGTTGAAGAGGGCAAACAAGCCCTGAGCGTTTTTCCCGCGACTTTTCCCTTAGCTCTTGCACTTCAACAGACGGCATCCCGCACAGGGAAGTTGAGTGGCAGGTAGCTCATACATAGGGCAGGCGACGTCCACTACACCCCAGGACGGAAAGCCCTGTCCAGCCTGCACGGCGGCCAGCCGCGCACTGGCGATCACACCATTGAGCAGATCCTCTTCTCGATACAGCGCCTGGCGCAAGGCCGGCGAGCGATAGAGGATGCGTCCGCATCTGTCCAACAGGGTGAAGGAAAATCGACCGGTACGGTCCGGCAGGGTCGGCCAGACCTTGAGCGGTGCCAGCTGTTCGTCGAGCCGCGCACAGGTCAGCTGGTACAGCGAGGTCTGGGCGGATTGCAGCGTCGGTACCGTCTCCACGCTATCCAGTAACGTCGTGGGATTCGCCGTCTGCACGGGACTGCTTATCAGGCCTTCCATGGTTTGCATAGATCCTTGCTCAGTTCGCGACGGTCAGACGGTTAACGGTACCGCTGCCGCCTGCCAGCAAGGCCGTAACGCCGTGACCTTCGTCGATGGCGATACCCAGCCGGATGCTGTCGATCAGCCGCGCGAGGCGATTGTGATCATGCAGCTGCTGTTTGCTGATCAACCGCTTGACCTTGACGCCACTGTCGTCCGACAGCGTCAGACTGACGCTGCCGTCGAGGCGCTCGATGCGGAAATTGACCCGGAAGTCATGCTCGAAGGCTGCGGCGATGAGTTGGAAGGGGTTGTCCATGACGTACCTGACTGGCGTGAGCGGGGTCAGTGCCATTGACTTCAAGGGACAGGGGTAGTTCTGGGAGAGATCCCAGAAGTATGACCGGCGGCCCGTTTCAGCCGCCCACCTGAAGCTCGCGCTCGTTCCAGCACTGCTCGAAAGCCGCTTGCCAGTCGGGTAGCGGCTGGCCCAGCACCGCGGCCAGCTTTTCGGTGGACAGGCGGGAATTGATCGGGCGATTGGCCGGGGTGGGATAGGAGCTGCTGGGGATGGGATTGAGGCGTGCCTTCAACTGACCGGTCTCGCCCAGGCGCTGGGCGATCTGCTCGGCGAAACCGAACCAGGAAGTGGTGCCGTTGGCGGTCAGGTGATAGGTGCCCCAGAGATCGCCCTTGTCGCTGTGGGCCAGCAGGCGGTCAGTGGCATCGGCGATGGTGCGCGTCCAGGTGGGCGCGCCGATCTGGTCGTCGACGATGTTCAATTCGTCGCGCTCGCTGAGCAGCCGTACCATGGTGCGCAGGAAGTTGTTGCCCTGCCAGGAATAGACCCAGCTGGTGCGCAGGATGAGGTGACGCTCGGCGTGTTCGCGCACGGCATTCTCGCCGGCCAGCTTGGTCCGCCCATAGACATTGAGCGGGCAGGTCGGATCCTCTTCCCGATAGCGGCCGTCGTGGCTGCCATCGAAGACATAGTCGGTGGAGTAGTGGACCATCGGAATGCCGAGTTGTTGGGCCGCCCGGGCGAAGACCTGGGGTACCCGCTCGTTGATCAGGGTAGCGGTCTGGGCATCGTTCTCGGCGGCGTCCACGGCGGTATAGGCAGCGGCATTGATGATGACGTCGGGCTTTGCGGCCAGGACGCGGTCATGAAGCGCGTCCAGCTGGGTGAAATCCACCTGGGCCCGGCCAACCACGGTGACCTGGGCCTTGGCGGCCAGCAGCACTTGCAGTGCCTGGGAAAGTTGTCCGTGTTGACCCGCGATGAAGACGTTCATGAGACTGAGCTATTCCAGAAGGGCTGACGCGTCCATGCCTGTTTGACCGGTTGGGCGTCGCCGTGACAACCCTGAGCTAAAAGGGGCAGTCTACCCGATGACCGGCAGAGGACAAGGCTAGCCTTTGGCCTGCCTGCCGCTCTGAGCGTTGGCTCTAGCCTGCGGGCTGCCCTCGGGCCTCGGGTATGGAGGGCCCTGAAAAAATTTGTTTCACGAATACTTGACAATTGTGCGACCGCTGACAGGTTTCCGTTGGTCATTTTTTCAGTGAGTTGTGCACAACCTGTGCTAGCGCTTGTCAAGCTCTCTCGACGCCAGGGTTTTCCCTGCCGAAAATCCTGCCTTTGAATTAAGTCGTTGATTACGTTGAACTTATCAAAGTGATTAAAAAATGATCAACTTGTTCAGGGCGCCCGCGGAGCAAGGCTCCGGGTTCTTTTCCACCATGTTTTCAACAAAGTTATCAACAGAAGCTGTGGATTGTTCCGTGGGATGAGGGCCGCATAACCTTAATCGACGCTGAACGAAAGACCTATCGAAGGCAGCGCTCAGGCAGTGCTGTCCAGGTCAACCGGACAGGGCCAGCTGACGACTCAACAGGGCACGCAGCGAGGCCGGCTTGACCGGTTTGGGCAGGAAATCCAGCCGCGCCTGGCGGACCTTGGCCAGGCATTCCGGGCGACCATCGGCGCTGATGACGATGCCCGGGATATCCTGCCCCAGCCTCTGGCGGATCCATACGGCGACATCCGGACCGGTATCGGCGTCGCTCAGGTGGTAGTCGACGATGAGCAGGCGCGGCACCACGCCTTGTTCCAGCAGGGCAGCGCATTCTTCGCGACTGCGCGCGGTCCAGACCTGGCAGCCCCAGCGACCCAGCAGGCTGCGCAGGCCCAGCAGGATGCTGTCCTCGTTGTCGATGCACAGTACCGGATCGCCCGCCAAGGGTTGGGCGGCTTCGCTGGCAGTGGCCGCCTGGATGGCGAGGGCGGGCGCCAGGGGCACCTTGACGCTGAAGACGCTGCCGTGGCCCGGCCAGGAGCGTACCGAGAGTTCGTGGCCGAGCACCCGGCAGAGGCGGTCGGCGATCGCCAGACCAAGGCCCAGGCCCTTTTCCGCTCGGGTCTGGTGGCTGTCCAGTCGCTTGAATTCCTCGAAGATCAATTCGAGCTTGTCCGCCGGGATGCCAGGGCCGCTGTCCCAGACCTCCAGGCTCACGCTCTGGCCCTGACGACGCACCCCGAGCAATACCCGGCCATGGGCGTATCTCAGGGCGTTGGTGAGGAAATTCTGCAGTACCCGACGCAGCAGCTTGCTGTCGCTGTTGACCACCAGCTGACTGCCGCGGATGCGCAGGCTGGTGCCCTGATCCTGCGCCAGGGCCTTGAATTCGACGCCCAGGGCGTCGAACAGAGTGGCCAGGGGGAAGGGCGCCGGCGTGGCCTGGATGCGCCCGTTCTCCAGGCGCGAGATGTCAAGCAGGTCGGCGATCAGGTCTTCGCTGGATCTCAGGGCACTGTCCATGTTGCGCACCAGCTCCTGGGCCTCCTGGGCCAGGCCGTCCTGGTGGGCGAGGGCGGCGGTGAACAGGCGGGCGGCGCTCAGCGGCTGCATGAGGTCGTGGCTGACCGCGGTGAGAAAGCGACTCTTGGACTGGTTGGCCGCTTCCGCGTGGGCCTTGGCTTCCTCCAGTGCCTGGTTGAGCTGGGAGAGTTCGCGGGTGCGTTCTTCGACGCGCTGTTCCAGGCCTTCGTTGGCTTCGCGCAGGGCGCGCTCGGCCTCGCGGAAGGCGGTGATGTCGGTAAAGCTCATCACGAAGCCGCGCCCGGGCATGGGGCTGCCGATCAGCTCGATCACCCGGCCATTGGGAAAGGTGCGCTCCGAGGTGTGGGGGATGCCCTGGCGCATCCGTTCCACCCGGCGGGCCACGTGCTCGTCGGCATCGCCCGGTCCGCAGAGGCCGCGCAGGGCGTTGTAGCGGATGATCTCGGCGATGGGCCGGCCGACCTGGATCATGCCGTCGGGATAGTCGAACAGTTCCAGATAGCGCTGATTCCAGGCCACCAGACGTAGCGACTGGTCGACCACGCTGATGCCCTGGGAGATGTTCTCGATGGCGCCCTGCAGCAGCGCCCGGTTGAATTCGAGCACCTCCGAGGCTTCGTCGGCGATGCGCACCACGTCGTCGACCTGCATGTCGCGGCCTTCGATGGCGGCCTTGACCACCGCGCGCGCGGAGGAGGCGCCGATCACCCCGGCCAGCAGCCGCTCGGTCTGGGCGATCCATTCGCTGTTGGCGTTCATTCCGGGGTGATAGGTCAGGCCGCTCTGCTCGGCGAAGCGGCTGAAGCTCAGGCGGGCGCGCTCGTCGCCGACGAACCGGGCGGCGAGCAGTCGCAGGTCCTCCAGCTTGACCGCCAGCAGGGCGCGATTGCGCGGCCGGGGCAGGGCGTACTGGGCGATGAAGCGCCCGGCCTGCCAGTATTCCGAGACCCGAGTGCGCGAGAGCAGCGACACCAGGGCGAACAGCAGGAAGTTGCCGGCCAGGGAGGCAAGGGCGCCGACGGTGGTCGGTTGCAAGGTCCGTTCCCCCGCGGGCTGCTCGAACCAGGCGAGGCCCGGAAAGCTCTCCAGGGGCCATTGCAGGCTGGTGGCCACCACCGGCAGCACCATCAGATAACCCCAGAGCAGTG
Source organism: Pseudomonas sp. PLB05 (assembly GCF_021106615.1). NCBI lineage: Bacteria > Pseudomonadati > Pseudomonadota > Gammaproteobacteria > Pseudomonadales > Pseudomonadaceae > Pseudomonas > Pseudomonas sp. PLB05. The sequence continues at coordinate 434,789 of NZ_JAJOHO010000003.1, read as the reverse complement.
CTCCGGCGGTGAGCCCGGCAAAGACGCCGCGGCGATTGGCGGCCTTCCAGAACAGCGCTCCGACCATGGCCGGCCCGAGCTGGGCGATGGCGGCAAAGGCGATCTGGCCAATGGTGGCGAGACTGGCATTGGAGCCCAGCAGGCGATAGCTGCAATAGGCCAGGACCAGGATGACCACGATGCTGGCGCGGCGCACCGTGAGCATCCAGTGGCTGAACACCGCGTGCGGACTCTCGACCTGGCCGCGGCGCTTGAGCAGCCAGGGCAGGACGATGTCATTGGAGATCATGGTGGAGAGGGCGACGCAGGCGACGATCACCATGCCGGTGGCGGCCGAGGCGCCACCCAGAAACGCCAGCAAGGCCAGCCAGGGCCGCTCCTGGGCCAGCGGCAGGCTGATGACGAAGGAGTCGGGCAACACGCCGCTGGGCAGATGCAACTGGCCGGCCAGGGCGATGGGGATGACGAACAGGGCGGCCAGCGCCAGGTAGAGCGGAAACACCCAGCGCGCCAGGTTGACGTCCCGGGTATCGGTGTTTTCCACCACCGTGACATGGAACTGGCGCGGCAGGCACATCACGGCGATGAAGGCCACGCCGGTCTGGATCAGCAGGCCCGGCCAGTCCAGCGTCTCGCGCCAGTATTCCTGCAGCTGCGGCGCCTGCTGGGAGCGGGCGAGCAGATCGCTTAAGCCATCGTGCAGGTCGTAGGTGACCCAGAGGCCGACGGCGAGAAAGGCGGCGAGCTTGACCAGGGATTCGAAGGCGATCGCCAGCATCATGCCGCGATGGTGCTCGGTGACATCCAGGTTGCGGGTGCCGAAGAGAATGGCGAACACCGCCAGCACCAGGGAAACGAACAGCGCCGTGTCCTGGGCGCGGGTGCTCAGGGATTCGGCGTTGATGCCGGTCAGCAGGTTGACGCCGATGACGATGCCCTTGAGTTGCAGCGCCAGGTAGGGCAGGACGCCGACCAGGCAAATGAGCGCGACGACGATGGCCAGGGTCTGGGACTTGCCATAGCGGGAGGCGATGAAGTCGGCGATGGAGGTGATGTTTTCCTTCTTGCTGATCAGCACCATCTTCTTGACCAGTTGCGGCGCCAGCAGCAGGAAGAGAATGGGGCCCAGGTAGATGGGCAGGAACGACCAGAGCTGGTCAGCGGCCTGGCCGACCGCGCCGAAGAAGGTCCAGCTGGTGCAGTAGACGGCCAGCGACAGGCTGTAGACCCAGGCCCGCAGGCGCGGCTTGAGCGGTGGGCGGCGATCGCCATAGAAGGCGATGGCGAACAGCAGGGCCAGGTAGCCGAGGGTAACGGTGATGATCAGCCCGCTGGGCAGGGACATGGCGACTCCAGACATTCCAGGCGCCCATCGCGCCCGGACAAAGTGTCGCACCTTGGGGTGCCAGACGTCAGTTCTGGCTCGCGATGGGATGACGGTGGGTTGAGCCAGACGGCCGGCCCTGTTAGGTTGGCGGGCTGATTCAAGCTAGAGAGACCGTCATGTTCCAAGCGCAGCCCATTTCCCTGCAACGTGGTGCGCTGCGCCTGGACCCCCTGGCGGAGGGCGACGTGCTGGAGCTGGTCAGCCTGGCCGAGCGCAATCGCGAGGCGCTGCACTACCTGAGCGGCCCCCTGCGGCCGGATTGGTATCGTCAGGCGCTGGCCGAGGCGCGCGAGGGGCGCGCCTTGCCCTTCGCCGTGCGGATCGCCGACCGGCTGGTGGGCACTACCCGCTTCGCCGACTTCCTGCCGGCACTGCCCGCCGCCGAGATCGGCTGGACCTGGCTCGACAGCGAGCAGCATGGCAGCGGGCTCAACGGCAACATCAAGTACCTGATGCTGCGCCATGCCTTCGAGCACTGGCAGCTGGTGCGGGTGCAGCTCAAGACCGCGGCGACCAACCTCAGATCCCAGGCTGCCATCGAGAAGCTGGGCGCGGTCCGTGAAGGCCTGCTGCGTCATCATCGGCGGCTGGCCGACGGTCGTCTGGACGACACCGTGATGTACAGCATCACCGACCGCGAATGGCCCGAGGTGAAGGCGCGTCTGGAGGCGTCCTTCAATTAGGCACAGGGCCTGGGCTACCGTTCGTCGGCAGTGCCAAGACCGCGAGGGTCTATGTCGCTTGTTTGGCGTCAGTAATCCAGCGCGAAGTCCTTCCAGACCAACAGTTTTCCGCGAAACGGCCGACATGCCTGCTCAATGGCAAGAATTCGCCCGTCTCCTTTTGCGGATCGCTGTATGTCTTCACTGTCGCCTTCCTCTGCGCTGCGCACGCTACGGGTCGTCTGGCCCTTCGTCATCATCCTGTCCTGCCAGGCGCTGGTCGCCATCGTCAGCCTGCAGCTGCTGTCGACAGTGCGCGCCTATGTCTCGGCGGAAAGCCTGTGGAGCAAGAGCCTCGGTAACGCCATGCTGTCGCTTGGCGCCTACCTGGATGAAGGACGGCCCGAGTTCTACCACGCCTACCTCGCGTCCATCAGCGTCAACGATCTCGACCGGGCGGCGCGGCAGGAGCTCGATGGTGACGGCAGTCCTGCCGAAGCGGCGCGGTTGCTGCGTCTGGCCGGCAACAGCCCGGACGACATCGACGGCCTCATCGCGCTCTTCCAGATGGCTCGCCATGTGGAGCCCTTCGAGGGCGTGATCGCCCGCTGGCAGATCACCGATCCCTACATGGACGAATTCCAGGCCTTGGCGCGCACCGGCTTCGAATTGATCAAGCTGCAGGGACCGGGGCCGGCGCTGATTCCGCTGAAACGTGAGCTGCTGGATCTGCACGACCGGATGATGCCGGAAACGGTGGCCTTCTCGGAGCGCCTGGGGAACGCGTCGCGCCAGTTGGTGGCGGCCCTGTTCATCACCAACGTCCTGATCGGCGCCTTGCTGGTGCTCCTGACCATCTGGCGTATGCACAGCCTGGTGCAGCAGCGCTGGCGTTCCGAGCAGGCCCTGCAGGCCGAAAAGGAACATATCCAGGTCATCCTGGCGTCCCTTGGCGATGCCGTGCTGGCGCTGAATGCCCAGGGTCGGCTGCTCTATCACAACCCGGCCGCGGAGCGCCTGCTTGCGCGGCCGGGGCTGGCGGCGGGTACGCCTGTCACCCATCTGTTCGACATCCAGACCGAGGACCAGCCGGTGTCGACCCAGCCACTGGCCGAACGCTTGCACAGCCAGGACTGGCTGGCGGGCAACGAGCCCCTGGCGCATCAGCTGGTGCGTATCGACGGCACACGGGTGCCCGTGGCGCTGACGGTGACCACCCTGCCGCGGGGCGAATCCGGCACCGGGGTGGTGCTGGTGATGCACGACCAGACCCGCGAGCGCGCCTTTCTGCATGACCTGGCCTGGCAGGCCAGTCACGACGCCCTGACCGGGCTGCTCAATCGCCGCGAATTCGAGACCCGACTGGAGCGCCTGCTGGCACGCGAGGACCTGGCCTGTGCCTCGCTGCTGTTCATCGATCTGGATCAGTTCAAGATCGTCAACGACACCTCCGGGCATTTCCATGGCGATCGCCTGCTGCGTCAGCTCTGCGGCTTGCTGGGGCAGCAGCTGGGCGAGGAAGACTGCCTGGCGCGCCTGGGCGGTGATGAATTCGGCGTCTTGCTGGAGAACCGTGCGCCGGCTGAAGCCGAGGCCGTGGCGGAGCGTCTGCGCTGCTGCGTGGGCGCGCTGCAGTTCGAGGCGGCCGGGCAGGGCTTTCGCGTAGGCCTGAGCATCGGCGTGGTGCATCTGGGTGGTCAGACTCTCGCACCGGAGGAAGCCCTGCGGCTGGCGGACCTGGCCTGTTACGCGGCGAAGGACAAGGGCCGCAATCGCATCCAGGTCTTTGCGCCGGGTGATGTGGAGCTGGACCAGCGCCATGGCGAGATGGCCTGGGTGCAGCGATTGCACCGGGCGCTGGCCGAGGACAGGTTTCGGCTGTATGTCCAGCCTATCCTGGGACTGGGCCAGGAGACCGGCGCGGATCGCCACGTGGAGGTGCTGATGCGACTGGAAGAGGGCGAGCGGCTGATCGCGCCGGGCGCCTTTATCCCGGCCGCGGAGCGCTATGGCCTGATGCCGGACCTGGATCGCTGGGTGATCGCCGCGGCGCTGGCCCGTTTCGCCGAGTTGCCCAGCGGACTGCTCGATACCCTGGCCATCAACCTGTCCGGGCACTCCCTGGGCGAAGCGGGATTGGCGGATTTCGTCAGGGAGCAGCTGCAGCGCTGGCAGATCGCGCCGACGCGGATCTGCTTCGAGATCACCGAGACCAGCGCCGTGGCCAACCTGGATGCGGCACGCCAATTCATGGACGAGTTACGCGGCCTGGGGGTGCGATTCTCCCTGGACGACTTCGGTGCCGGGATGTCGTCCTTCACCTATCTCAAGCATCTGCCGGTGGACTACCTGAAGATCGATGGCAGCTTCGTTCGTCATCTGCTGGAGGATGCGGTGGACAGCGCCATGGTCGAGGCGATCAATCGGCTGGGGCATCTCACTGGCAAGAAGACCATCGCCGAGTTCGCCGAGAACGCCGCGGTGATCGCGGCCCTCGGCGCCCTGGGCGTCGACTATGCCCAGGGCTATGGCATCGCCCGGCCGCAGCCTTTCACCGAGGACACCTGCCAGGCGCTGCTCCGGCAGGTGTGGCACCAGTCCTCAGGGGCGGGCGTCGTCGTCCTTGAAGCGGCGGAAAAGGGTAGCCAGGAGCGCCCCGGAGATGTTGTGCCAGACGCTGAACAGGGCGCTGGGTACCGCGGCTAGCGGCGAAAAGTGCGCCGTGGCCAGGGCGGCGCCGAGCCCGGAATTCTGCATGCCCACCTCCAGTGCCAGGGATTTGCGCTGGGCCACCGGCAGCTTGCAGAACTTGCCGGTGAGATAACCGAGCAGGAAGCCGAAGCCGTTGTGCAGGATCACCACCGCCATGATCAGCAGGCCGGATTCGGCGATGCGCGCCTGGCTGGCGGCCACCACCGCGGCGACGATCACCACGATGCTCACCACCGAGGCCAGCGGTAGCACCTCGACCAGGGCACCGACGCGATGGCCGAGCAGGCGCTGGGCGACAAGGCCCAGGGCGATGGGTAGCAGCACCACCTGCAGGATCGACCAGAACAGGCCGCCAAAGGAGATCGGCAGCCAGGTGGAGGCCAGCAGCCAGATCAGCGCCGGGGTCAGCAGGGGCGCGAGCAGGGTGGTCACTGCGGCGATGGCGACCGACAGCGCCAGGTCGCCCTTGGCCAGCCAGGTCATGACGTTGGACGCCGTGCCGCTGGGGCAGCAGCCGACCAGGATGACGCCCACGGCGATCTCCGGCGGCAGGTGGAACAGTTGGCAGAGCGCCCAGGCCACCCCTGGCATGATGACGAAGTGGGCCACCACGCCCAGCAGCACCCGCCAGGGGTGACGACCAACGGCGGCGAAGTCCTCGACCTTGAGGGTCAGGCCCATGCCGAACATGATCACCCCCAGCAGCGGCACGATGGCGACGCTCAGGGGCTTGAACACGGCGGGAGCGAAAAACGCCAGCAGGGCGGCGAGCAGCACCCAGAAGGCGAAGGTATTGCCGACGAAGCGGCTGAGGGCGGCGAGCGCGCGCATGGGTTGAACTCCTGTCGAAAAGGCAGAAAAAAGGCCGGTCTCTGCCGGCCTTGGAGGCTGTCCACGTGATCGGATGAGCCTTGTGACTCAAGCGATCACGCGCAGGTCGTGATTACAGACCCTGGGGCAACTCTTCGCCACCCAGGGCCTCGATCAACTGTGGCAGGAATTCCGCCAGGGTCATCATCATCAGCACGAAGCTGGCGTCCTGCTGGCCGAGGGCGTCTTCCCCGCCATCCTGTTCGGCCTGATCCTGCAGGAGGTCCTCGAACTTCAGGCGCTTGATGGTGACCTTGTCGTCCAGCAGCAGGGCGAGCTTGTCCTGCCAGGCCAGCGCCAGCTTGGTGACCAGCTTGCCGGCGCCCAGGTGGTTCTGGATCTCTTCGCTGGTGAGGTCCTGCCCCTTGCAGCGCACCACGCCGCCGTCTTCGCCGGCATCGCGCAATTCGCATTCGTCGAGGATGTAGAGGCCATGGGTGGCGTCACCGGCCTTGACCCAGTCGGTAAAGGTGGCCATCGGCGCCTGCTTGACGCCCAGTGGCCGTACCGGCAGCGAGCCCAGGGCATCGCGCAGGGTGGAGAGCAGGTCCTCGGCGCGCTTGGCGCTGGAGGCGTCCACCAGGATCCAGCCCTGCTTGGGATCGATGGCGGCATAGGTGGTCTGGCGACGGATGAAGGCGCGTGGCAGGAAGGCCTGGACGATCTCGTCCTTGATCTGCTCCTTCTCCTTCTTGTAGACCTTGCGCATCTGCTGGTTTTCGATCTCGTCGACCTTTTCCTGCACGGCTTCCTTGACCACGCTGCTGGGCAGGATGCGTTCTTCCTTGCGCGCGGCGATCAGGAAGAAGCCCTGGCTTTCGTGCACCAGCGGCAGGTCCGGGCCCTTGCCGAAGGGGGCGACGAAGCCATAGGTGGACAATTCCTGGCTGGCGCAGGGGCGTGCCGGCTTGGCGGCGAGGGCGGCTTCGAGGGCTTCGGTCTCGAAGGCGACTTCCTGGGTGAGACGGTAGACGAGCAGATTACGGAACCACATGGTGTCACTCCCAAAAACGAAGCGCGCATTATCCGCGTCGCTCGCCCCGGAGGCCAACCCCGGATCGCGGTGGTCGTCGGGAATGCGCGCTTTCTCCAGTTGCCTGGAAGGGCAGCGCTAAGCCTTTGGAAGTGCTGGGAAATTTTTTTTCAAAAAGGGGTTGCCAGGTCGTAAGCCCCTCCGTAGAATGCGCCCCACTTCGAGAGCAAACGGGTGATTAGCTCAGCTGGGAGAGCATCTGCCTTACAAGCAGAGGGTCGGCGGTTCGATCCCGTCATCACCCACCACTCGAGGTAATGCGCAGCGGTAGTTCAGTCGGTTAGAATACCGGCCTGTCACGCCGGGGGTCGCGGGTTCGAGTCCCGTCCGCTGCGCCATTTAAAGGTTGTCTGGTCCTGAACGCCAGCAGCCATCGAAAAGCGGCCCTAGTGGCCGCTTTTTCGTTTGGGCGCGATTTTTTCTGGTCGTGTCCTCTAGTGTCTTCCTTCCTTTCCTAGCGCTCCGGTCGAGCGATCTGCCAGCAGGCGGGTCGAGCGTGTGTGTAGATGCGTGTAAAACGCCGCGCGGTTTTCCACGCTACGGCTGTTGTTGGGCTTCGACGATGAAGCTGTCTCAGCCCAACCTACGGCAGGAGTGCGTCCTTGTAGGTTGGGTTGAGCGCAGCGAAGCCCAACACTGCCCAGGGTCGGGCGCCGGCTGTTGGGCTTCGACGATGGAGCTGTCTCAGCCCAACCTACGGCAGGAGTGCGTCCTTGTAGGTTGGGTTGAGCGCAGCGAAGCCCAACAAGGCGATCAGCCCCTTACCGCCTCCAACACCGCTTCCAACGGATGACGCAGGCGGCGGTCGTCGAGGCGCTTGACCTGGCTGCGGCAGGAGTAGCCGGTGGCCAGGGCTTCGCCCTGTTCCGCCGGTACCCCCAGGGCGCGGGCCCAGGACTGGTCGTAGATCACCTTGGAGGTCGCGAGATTCCGCGCCTCGTGGCCGTAGGTGCCGGACATGCCGCAGCAGCCGGTGCTTTCCGGCTTGAGGCCCAGACCCAGGCGTTCGAACACCTGCTGCCACTGGCTGACGCTCGCCGGGGCGTTGGTCTTTTCGGTGCAGTGGCCGAGCAGGCGATAGACCTTGTCGCCGACCACCTGCTTCTCTTCCGGCAGCACCTGCAGCAGCCATTCCTGGGGCAGCAGCACCTCGGGCATCCGGGCGATGCCGGGGACCTTGGGGTATTCCTGGCGATAGACCAGGGTCATGGCTGGATCCAGGCCCACCAGCTTGACGCCGAAGCCGGCCAGGCTGGCGAGTCCTGCCGCGTTGCGTCGCGCCGTGCGCTCGAAGGCGCCGAGGAAGCCCTGCACCTGCAGCGGCTTGCCGTTGGCGCGATAGGGCGCCAGGAAGACGCGCTGGCCAAGGCGCGCTGCCAGTTCGAGAAAGGCCGCGGTGAGCGGGGTCTCGAAGTAGCGGGTGAAGGCGTCCTGCACCAGCACGATGGTCTTGGCGCGTTCTTCATCGCTCAGGGCCAGCAGCCGCTCGGGGGTGGCGATCTGTACCTGCCACTGCTGCATGACCGGCACCAGGTCGAAACGGCTGAGCAGGGGGCTGTCGACCATGCCGATGCGCTCGGCGAACAGCCGCTGGATGGGTGTGGCGCCCATGACGGCGTTGTAGAGACCGGGGGCGCGGGCGAACGCCGGCAGGCTGAATTCCAGGGAGCCGATCAGGTAGTCGCGCAGAGGGCGCAGGTAGCGACGGTGATAGAGCTCGAGAAAGCGCGAACGGAATTCCGGCACATTGACCTTGATCGGGCACTGGCCCGCGCAGGACTTACAGGCCAGGCAGCCGGCCATGGCGTCGTAGACCTCGTGGGAGAAATCCGCCTCAGCCTGGCGGCCATTGCGCCAGCGCTGGGGCAGGGCCTTGAGCCAGTTCAGGGCGCCACGCGGGGCCGGAGCCAGGACATCGATGCCGGCCTGGCCCTGCAGGCGTAGCCATTCGCGGATCAGGGAGGCACGGCCTTTCGGCGAGTGAATGCGCTGGCGGGTAGCCTTCCAGGACGGGCACATGGCGTCATCGGGATCGTAGTTGTAGCAGGCGCCGTTGCCATTGCAGTGCATGGCGGTGCCGTAGCTCTGCCAGACGCGCTCGTCGAGGGTACGGTCCAGTTCGCCCCTGAGGGTCACGCCATCGACCTTGAGCAGTTCGGCGCCGCTGGCGAGGGGCGTGGCGATCTTGCCCGGATTGAGCTGGTTGTGCGGATCGAAGGCGCCCTTGAGCGCCTGCAGCGCGGGATAGAGATCGCCAAAGAACGCTGGCGCATATTCCGAGCGCACGCCCTTGCCGTGTTCGCCCCAGAGCAGTCCGCCGTATTTCTGCGTCAGTGCGGCCACCTGGTCGGAGATCGGCCGCACCAGCGCCGCCTGGCGCGGGTCCTTGAGATCCAGCGCCGGGCGCACGTGCAGCACCCCGGCGTCGACGTGGCCGAACATGCCGTATTGCAGGTTGTGGCCGTCGAGCAGGGCGCGGAATTCGGCGATGAAGTCGGCCAAGCGCTCCGGCGGCACCGCGGTGTCTTCGACGAAGGGCTGCGGACGGATCTCGCCCTGGACATTGCCCAGGAGCCCCACGGCGCGCTTGCGCATGGTGTAGACGCGGGTCACGGCATTGCGGCCGATGGCCAGGGTGTGGCCCAGGCGCTCGACAGTGACGTCCTGGCGCAGGTGCTCCAGAAAGCCCTGGACGCGGGCGTCCACTACCTCGGGATCGTCGCCGCTGAATTCCACCAGGTTGATGCCCAGGGTGGGGCGCTCCACGTCCTCGGGAAAGTATTCCGCCACGCTGTGCCAGACGATGTCCTGCATGGCCAGCAAGAGCACCTTGGAATCCACCGTCTCGATGGACAGCGGCTTCAATTCGATCAAGGCGCGGGCATCGCGCAGGGCGTCCATGAAACTGGCGTAGCGGACGTTGACCAGCACCGAGTACTTGGGAATCGGCAGGACGTTGAGCTTGGCCTCGGCGATGAAGGCCAGGGAGCCCTCGGCGCCGCACAGCACGCTGTTGAGGTTGAAGCGGCCGTCCGGCTCGACCAGATGCGCCAGGTCATAACCGGTCAGGCAGCGGTTGAGCTTGGGAAAGCGCGCCTCGATCAGCTCGGCCTGGTTCTCGGCGATGTCCCGCGCGCAGCGGTAAACCGCGCCGGTACGGTCCTGGCGGGCGCAGAGGGCGTCCAGCTCGGCGCTGTCCACCGGGCGACTTTCCACACGTTCGCCGCCGATCAGGTAGGCGTCCAGTTCCAGTACGTGGTTGCGGGTCTTGCCGTAGGTCACGCTGCCCTGGCCACTGGCGTCGGTGTTGATCATGCCGCCGATGGTGGCGCGGTTGGAGGTGGACAACTCCGGGGCGAAGAACAGCCCGTGGGCCCTGAGCGCGGCGTTGAGCTGGTCCTTGACCACCCCGGCCTGTACCCGTACCCAGCCCTCTGCGGCGTTGATCTCCAGGATCCGGTTCAGGTGGCGGGAAAGGTCGACCACGATACCGTCGGTGAGCGACTGGCCATTGGTGCCGGTGCCGCCGCCGCGCGGGGTGAGGACCACGCCCTGGAAGCGCGGCTCGCCCATCAGTTGGGCCAGGCGCTGGACGTCGGCGCTGTCCTTGGGAAAGACCGCGGCCTGCGGCAGGCGCTGGTAGATAGAGTTGTCGGTGGCCATGACCGTACGGCTGGCATGGTCCGGTGCGATCTCACCCTGAAAGCCGCTGGCGGCGAGGGCGCTGAGGAAGTCGGTGTAGGCGGCGGCGAGGGGCGCCGGGGCCGGCAGGCGGGCGATCATGTTCATCAGGCGAGCTCTCTGGCGGCGGATGGCCGTTTCCTTCAGCGAACGAAGGAATGGCATCGACCTTTTCTGGCTATAGTAGGCATTCTCACCACAGCGCGCCGGGGCCACAACCGAAGATTCCGCCGCCTATGCCGGAAGATCCTGAATGAATCACCGTCGCCTGACGCCCTCCATGTCGCTGCTGCTGGCCTTCGAGGCGGCGGCGCGCCATGAGAGCTACACCCGGGCGGCCGAAGAGCTGTCGCTGACCCAGAGCGCCGTGGGCCGCCAGGTGCAGGCGCTGGAGCAGTTGCTGGGGCTGACGCTGTTCCGCCGCGAGGGCCGCCAGATCGTCCTAACCGATGTGGGCCGGGCCTATAGCCGTGAACTGGGCCTGGCCTTGGGACAGATCCGCAGCGCCACCCTGCAGGCCATGGCCTTCGCCTCCGGGCAGGGCACCCTGCGCCTCGCGGTACTGCCGACCTTTGGTTCCAAGTGGCTGTTGCCGCGCCTGGGCGATTTCTATGCCGCTCACCCCGGCATGCTGGTGCACCTGCACTCGCGCATCCAGGCGGTGGACTTCGCCGCCAGCGAGATCGATGCCGCCATCAGCGTCGGCAGCGGTGACTGGCCAGGGCTTTGTGCCCATCCGCTGCAGGCCGAGCAGCTTGTGGTGATTGCCAGCCCAACGACGCTGGCCGCGTTACCGGAGGCGACGCCGGCGACCCTGGCTGGCCAGCTGCTGCTGGGCGTGGCCAACAATCCCCAGGCCTGGGGCGAATGGTTCCGCCACCATGAGCTGCCGCATCGGGCCATGCGCCCGGGGCCGAGTTTCGAGCTGACTTCGCACCTGATCCAGGCGGTGCGCGCCAGCATTGGCATCGGCCTGGTGCCGCGGGTGCTGGTGGAGGACGAACTGGCCCAGGGCGAGCTGCTGGCCTGCGGGCCGGCGCTGGTCAGCCGGCGCAGCTATTACCTGGTCTATCCGCCGCGCAACGAAGGGCTGCCGTCGCTGCAGGCCTTTCGCCAGTGGCTGCTGGCCGAGATCAACGAAGGAGAGGGACAGCCATGAGCAAGCCGGGACAGCGGGTACTGGCCGCGCTGCGGCAGATGATTCTTTCCGGCGAGCTCACGGCGGGCGAGCGGCTGGCGGAGATCCCCACCGCCGAACGCTTCGCCGTGTCGCGCATGCCGGTGCGCCTGGCCCTGCGCACCCTGGCCCAGGAGGGCTTGCTGGAGAGCAGTGGTGCCCGGGGCTATCAGGTGAGGGCACTGACGGGCGCGGATCTGGAAGGCGCGGTGGAGGTGCGCGGTGTGCTGGAGGGCCTGGCCGCGCGCCAGGCGGCCGAGCACGGCCTGGATGCGGCCACGCGCGCCACGCTGGAAGACTGCCTGCGCCGTGGCGATCGATTGTTCGCCAAGGGGCATGTGCGGCTGGAGGACCTGGAGGAGTATCACGATCTCAATCGGGCGTTCCACCAGGTCATCGTCGCGGCCAGCGGCAATCCGGCCATTGCCGTGGCCCTGGGCCGCCACGAGCACCTGCCCTTCGCCTCGGTGAGCGCCCTGGCGGTGGATGCCGAGGATCTCGAACGCGAGTATCGCCGCTTCAATTTCGCCCACCTGCAGCACCATGCGGTGTTCGACGCCCTGGTGCGCGGCCAGGGCGCCCGCGCCGAGGGGATCATGCGCGAGCATGCCCAGGCGACCCTGGGCTATGCGCGGTGGTTCGGTGGGGAAGAGGGCGAGGCGGGGGCGATGAAGGTGCTGGTGTAGGGCGGGCCCTCACCCCGGCCCTCTCCCAAGGGGAGAGGGGGAGGTAGGGCGGGCTCGGGTCATCAGAGGTCCAGTACCAGGCGCTCGCCCTTGGCGCGGGAGCAGCAGGGGGTGAAGCGGTCGTTGGCGGCGTGCTCGGCTTCGGAAAGAAAGAGGTCGCGGTGCTCGGGTTCGCCGGCCAGCACCGGGGTCAGGCAGGTGCCGCAGAGCCCCTGGCCGCAAGAGACCGGCAGGACGATCCCGAGGTCGGCAAGCACCTCGACCACGCTGCGCTCGGCCGGTACCTGCACGCGGCGACCGCTGCGCGCCAGTTCCACCTCGAAAGGGCGTTGCTCGCCCTGGGCCGTGGGATCGGCGGCGAAGTATTCGCGATGGATCTGGCCGGGTTGCCAACCCTGGGCCTGGGCGGCGTCCACCACGGCGGCCATAAAGCCGGCCGGGCCGCAGACATAGAGGTGGTCGTCCGGCGCCGCCGGGCCGAGCAGGTGCTGGAAGTTGGGTCTCAGCGCCGGATCGTGCTGGTCGAAGTGGACCCTGACCTGGTCGGCATAGGGCCGCGCCTTGAGCCAGGGGATGAAGGCGGCGTGGTCGCGATCCCGCACCAGGTAGCGCAGGCTGAAACGTGCACCCTGCTGATAGAGCTGCTCGGCCATGGCCAGGATCGGGGTAATACCGATTCCGCCGGCCAGCAGCTGGGTGCGGCGGGCACTCGGTACCAGCGCGAAGAGGTTGCGTGGCTCGCTTACCTGCAGGCGATCACCTACCTGCAGCCGATGCATGGCTTGGGAGCCGCCGCGGGAGTCGGCGACGAGCAGCACGGCGATGCGATAGCGGGTCGGGGCGGGTTCGGGCGTGGCGCACAGCGAATAGTGGCGCACCAGGCCGTCGCCCAGGGTGATCTCCAGGTGGGCGCCGGCGGCGAAGCCGGGCAGCGGGCCGCCGTCGGCCCGGGCCAGGTCGAAGGCCAGGATGGTGGGGGCCTCGCGTTGCACGGCGGTGACGATCAGATCGAGCATGACTGTCTCCTAGGCGATCTGCCGGACCGGGATGCCGGTGGCGGCCTGTTCGGCGGCCAGCAGGCGGTCGATGATCTGCCGCGACTGCACCCCGCCGGCATCGATGTTGAGCTTGAGCAGCCCGCGCTCGGGATAGCGCAAGAGGTTCTGCTGCTGGCGTTCGAGCATCTCCAGGTCTTCGCCGAAGATCTTGCCCTGGCCCTCGCGGATGCTGGCGGTGAGCTCGGCGTCCTCCGCCTTGAAGTTGCGTGCCATGCCCCAGAAGTACCAGATGGAGGTCTCGGTCTCGGGAGTGATGAAGTCCACCACCACGCTGGCGGCCTTGACCGCCGCCGGCGCGTCGTAGCCACCATGGCCGGCATGGGCCACGCCCACCTCGATCATCACGTGGCTGGGCGGAGTGAAGCGGCAGATCTGCCAGCGATCCACTGGGACGTCATCGGCCAGGCCATTGCCACGTAGCGCCATGCGCCAGAAGGGTGGGGCGGAGATGTTTTCCATGTGCCGGCTGGTGATGACCTCGTCGCCTTCGACGCGGGTGGTCGGCGGCGCCTCGTCGATCTCCTTCTGGCCGATGCTGGAGGCATGGACGTAGGTCTCGTGGGTGAGATCCATGAGGTTGTCGATCATCAGCCGGTAGTCGCACTGGATATGGTAGAGACCGCCGCCATAGGCCCAATCGGGGCTTTCGGCCCATTCCAGATAGGGAATCAGGGCCGGATCGGCCTTGGCCTGGTCACCTGGCCAGACCCAGATGAAGCCGTGCCGCTCCACGGCGGCATAGGGGCGTACCGCGGGAAAGACGCCGACCCGCTGGCCTGGCATGCCCAGGGTCTTGCCGCCGCAGCCCATCTCCAGGCCGTGATAGCCGCAGACCAGGGTGCCGTCGCGGACGAAGCCCAGGGACAGCGGCGCGCCACGGTGCGGGCAGAAGTCTTCCAGCGCCACCACCTGGCCGTTGGCATCGCGATAGAAGACCAGGGGTTCGCCGCAGATCTGGCGCCCCAAGGGTTTGTCTTGGACTTCGTCGGGGGTGCAGGCGACGTACCAGGCATTCTTCGGGTACATGATCGGGACCTCTTGTTGTTGTCTATTGGATCCAATAATCGATTGAGGCCATTCAGGGTGTCAATGCGGCTAGTCGGTAGCCAAGAGCGATTGCTGCTCGATAATCGCCCAGTAAATACCCGTCGCTTAGAGCTAATTCGGTACCGAATGGCATTGATTGAATGGGTTTTCCAGTGTTGAAGCGGCTGGTGACATCGCCACGGGTGGGACTCGGATAGGCCGAGGCATCTTGTGAATTGGATCCATATTTGCCAGCTTAAGCAGGCTGAGATTCCAACAACAAGAACCCAAGGATGCTCGCCATGTCAGTACCCGTCGCCGTCTTTCCGTCCACGCCCGGGCGCGGCACCTGTCGCCGTCGTCACCTGCTCAGTGCGCGAGGTGGGCTATGACCGACCTGCGTGAGATCATCGACCAGGGACCCATGCGTGGTTTCCAGTACCTGGCGGTGCTGGTCTGCATCCTGCTCAACATGATCGACGGCTTCGATGTGCTGGTGATGGCCTTCACCGCGGCCTCGGTATCCCGCGAGTGGGGGCTCTCCGGCGCCCAGGTGGGGCTGCTGCTCAGCGCCGGTCTGGTGGGCATGGCGGCCGGTTCGCTGCTGCTGGCGCCACTGGCCGATCGCTGGGGCCGCCGCCGGCTGATCCTGGTCTGCCTGCTGCTCTCGGGGCTCGGCATGCTGCTCTCGGCGTTGGCCGGATCACCCCTGCAACTGGAGCTGCTGCGTGGCCTGACCGGATTGGGCGTGGGCGGGGTGCTGGCCAGCAGCAACGTGATCGCCAGCGAATACTCGGCGCGTCGCTGGCGAGGTCTGGCAGTCAGCCTGCAGGGCATGGGCTATGCGCTGGGGGCGACCCTGGGTGGACTGCTGGCGGTCTGGCTGCTGTCGCACTGGGGCTGGCGCGCGGTCTTCTGTGCCGGCGGTCTCCTCACCCTGGGGGCCATCCCGCTGGTGCTCATCGGTCTGCCCGAGTCCCTGGATTTCCTGCTCACGCGCCAGCCAGCCGGCGCCCTGGTGCGGGTCAATCGCCTGGCCAGGAGACTCGGCCAGCCCGAACTCGCCGTGCTGCCGCCGCGGCTGGAAAACTCCACAGCGGGCGGTACTGTCGGCCGGCTGCTGGCGCCTGCCTTGCGGCGCACGACCCTGCTGGTGTGGACGCTGTTCTTTCTGGCCATGTTCGGCTTCTACTTCATCATGAGCTGGACGCCCAAGCTGCTCACCACCCTGGGACTGTCCGAGCAGCAGGGGGTGGCCGGTGGCGTTCTGCTGAGCGTGGGCGGCATCTTTGGCGCCGCCCTGGTGGGGCTGCTGTTTGCCCGCCTGCCACTGTCCCGGGCGCTGGGCGGCTTCATGCTGACCACCGCGCTGCTGCTGGTAGTCTTCGCCCACCTGGGCAGTTCCTACCTGGGTGCCCTGGCCATGGGGCTGCTGATCGGACTGTTCGCCAATGGTTGCGTCGCCGGCCTCTATGCGCTGCCGGCGCTGGCCTATGCCGCCGAGGTGCGGGCCACCGGGGTGGGCTGGGGCATCGGCATCGGTCGCCTGGGCGCCATCCTCTCGCCAGTGGTGGCCGGGTTGCTGCTCGACCAGGGTTGGCCACCGCTGCGGCTGTATCTGGTCTTTGCCGGGGTGTTCGTCGCGGCGGGGATGCTGCTCCTGCTGACCCGGCCCGAGCAGCGGCATACCGCCACGGAGCTAAGTCGGCGGCAGGGCGAGGCGCTGGGCTAGCCGCTTTTGGCAAGGTCATCGTTTTGCCAAAAATAGTTAATTGACTTAACTAATTCCCTGGCGTAGCTTCGGCTCCATACCCACCCAACAACAAGAGGCACACGCCATGGGCAGTTACGACGGACGTTGGCAGACGGTCAAAGTGGACATCGAGGACGGTATCGCCTGGGTGACGCTCAATCGTCCGGAAAAACGCAATGCCATGAGTCCCACCCTCAACCGCGAGATGGTCGAGGTGCTGGAGACCCTGGAGCAGGACGCCAGCGCCGGCGTGCTGGTGCTGACCGGTGCCGGCGATGCCTGGACCGCGGGCATGGACCTCAAGGAATACTTCCGCGAGACCGATGCCGGCCCCGAGATCCTGCAGGAAAAGATTCGCCGCGAAGCCTCCCAGTGGCAGTGGAAGCTCCTGCGCATGTACGCCAAGCCGACCATCGCCATGGTCAACGGCTGGTGCTTTGGCGGCGGCTTCAGCCCGCTGGTGGCCTGCGACCTGGCCATCACCGCCGACGAGGCCACCTTCGGCCTGTCCGAGATCAACTGGGGCATTCCCCCGGGCAACCTGGTGAGCAAGGCCCTGGCCGACACCGTGGGCCATCGCACCGCCCTCTACTATGTGATGACCGGCAAGACCTTCAGCGGTCCTGAGGCTGCCGCCATGGGCCTGGTCAACCAGAGCGTGCCGCGCGACCAGTTGCGTGAGGTGACCACCGCCCTGGCGCGTGAGCTGCTGGACAAGAATCCGGTGGTGCTGCGTGCCGCCAAGGTCGGCTTCAAGCGCTGCCGCGAACTGACCTGGGAGCAGAACGAGGACTACCTCTATGCCAAGCTCGACCAGTCCCGGCTGCAGGATCCGGAGGGCGGTCGCGAGCAGGGCATGAAGCAGTTCCTCGACGACAAGAGCATCAAGCCCGGGCTGCAGACCTACAAGCGCTGAACCGCCACCGCCCACCCGTACAACAACAAGAGGTAGCGTCATGGTCGAGGTATCCCTGCTCATCGGCGGCGCCAGCCGCCCGGCCGGCGACGGTCGCAGCTATCAGCGTTGCCATCCGGTGACCGGCGCGGTGGTCTCCACCGTGGCCGCCGCCACCCTGGACGACGCCGACGCCGCGGTGGCCGCGGCCCAGGCCGCCTTTCCCGCCTGGGCCGCGTTGCCGCCGGGCGAGCGCCGTCGCCGTCTGCTGGCTGCCGCCGATGGTCTGGCCGCACGCAGTGACGAATTCGTCGCCCTGGCCGGGGAGACCGGCGCCATGGCCAACTGGTACGGCTTCAATGTCCACCTGGCGGCCAACATGCTGCGCGAGGCGGCGGCCATGACCACCCAGATCCAGGGCGAGGTCATTCCTTCCGATGTGCCTGGCAGCTTCGCCATGGCGCTGCGCCAGCCGTGCGGCGTGGTGCTGGGCATCGCCCCCTGGAACGCGCCGGTGATCCTCGGTACCCGCGCCCTGGCCATGCCGCTGGCCTGCGGCAACACCGTGGTGCTCAAGGCCTCCGAACAGAGTCCTGGCGTGCACCGGCTGATCGGCAAGGTGCTGCAGGATGCCGGCCTGGGCGACGGTGTGGTCAATGTCGTCACCAATGCTCCGGAGGATGCCCCGGCCATCGTCGAGCGGCTGATCGCCAACCCGGCGGTGCGGCGCGTCAACTTCACCGGTTCCACCCGGGTGGGTCGCATCGTCGGCGAACTGTCGGCGCGCCATCTCAAGCCGGCCGTGCTGGAACTGGGCGGCAAGGCACCGCTGCTGGTGCTGGAGGACGCCGACCTGGATGCCGCGGTCGCCGCGGCGGCCTTTGGCGCCTATTTCAATCAGGGGCAGATCTGCATGTCTACCGAGCGTCTGCTGGTGGACAGTCGCATCGCCGACGCCTTCGTCGAGCGCCTGGCGGCCAAGGTGCGCACCCTCAAGGCCGGCGATCCAGGCGCGCCCGATTCGGTTCTGGGTTCCCTGATCGACGCCAGTGCCGGGACCCGCATCAAGGCCATGATCGACGACGCCGTGGGCAAGGGCGCGCGGCTGGTCTGCGGCGGCGAGCTGGAGGGCAGCATCCTGCAGCCGACGCTGCTGGATGACGTCACCGCCGAGATGCAGCTCTATGCCGAGGAATCCTTCGGCCCGGTCGCGGTGGTGATCCGTGCCGAGGGTGACGAGGCCCTGCTGCGCCTGGCCAACGATTCCGAATTCGGTCTCTCGTCGGCCATCTTCAGTCGCGACACCGCCCGTGCCCTGGCGCTGGCGCAGCGGGTAGAGAGCGGCATCTGCCACATCAACGGCCCCACAGTGCACGACGAGGCGCAGATGCCCTTCGGCGGCGTCAAGTCGAGCGGCTACGGCAGCTTCGGCTCGCGCGCCTCCATCGACCATTTCACCCAGTTGCGCTGGGTGACGCTGCAGACGGGGCCGCGCCACTACCCGATCTGATCCGCGTCCGCCGTCCCTCGCTCCTGTCGCGACAACAATAAGAGGCGCCCTCGGGCGCCAGCCCAGAGGAGAATTCAAGGTGAGTCACGTCACGCACACCCGCGCGCCCGCCGATCAGCCGCTGCGCTATCGCCCGGTGACCCTGGGACAACCCGGCGTCACCGTGGAAGAGCGGGGTGGACTGCTCTACATGGCCTCCCAGGAAGCCCTGACCCCGCCGCCGCCGCGACTGCTGGACCGGCTGCTGCACTGGGCCGCGGTGGCCCCGGACCGCACCTTCTTCACCGCACGGGAAGCCGGCGGCGCCTGGCGCGAATTCTCCTATGGCGAGATGCTGCAGCGGGTGCGCCAGCTGGCCGCCGCGCTGTTGGAGTTCGGCCTCTCCGCCGAACGCCCGCTGGCGATCCTCTCCGGCAACGATCCCGAACATCTGCAATTGGCCATGGCGGCCCTCTACGCCGGCATTCCCTTCTGCCCGGTGTCACCCGGCTATGCACTGCTGTCCCAGGATCACGCCAAGCTGCGCCATGTCTGCGGCCTGGTGCAGCCGGGACTGGTGTTCGTCAGCGATGGTCCGGCCTTCCAGAAGGCGCTGGACGCTGTGCTGCCCGCCGACGTACCGGTGATCGCGACCCGCGGCCAGGTACAGGGCCGCATCAGCCTGGCCTTCGCGGCGCTGCTCGCCCGCGGTGAGCTAGCCGCCGCCGAGCGTGCCTTCGCCGCCACCGGGCCGGACAGCATCGCCAAGTTTCTCTTCACCTCCGGTTCCACCAAGCTGCCCAAGGCGGTGACCACTACCCAGCGCATGCTCTGCGCCAACCAGCAGATGCTGCTGCAGACCTTTCCGGTGTTCGGCGAAGAGCCGCCGGTGCTGGTGGACTGGCTGCCCTGGAACCACACCTTCGGCGGCAGCCACAACCTGGGCATCGTGCTCTACAACGGCGGCACCTTCTATCTGGACGAAGGCAAGCCGACGCCCCAGGGCTTCGGCGAGACCCTGCGCAACCTGCGCGAGGTATCACCCACCGCCTACCTGACGGTGCCGCGCGGCTGGGAAGAGCTGGCCAATGCCCTGGAGCGCGACGCCAGGTTGCGCGAGCGCTTCTTCGCCCGCATGCGGCTGTTCTTCTTTGCCGCGGCGGGGCTGTCGCAAAGCGTCTGGGATCGCCTGGATCGCATCGCCGAGGCCCATTGCGGCGAACGCATCCGCATGATGGCCGGCCTGGGTATGACCGAGGCCTCGCCCAGTTGCACCTTCACCACCGGACCCCTGTCGGTGGCCGGCTACGTCGGGGTACCGGCGCCGGGGTGCGAACTCAAGCTGGTGCCGGTGGACGGCAAGCTGGAAGGGCGCTTCCGCGGGCCGCACATCATGCCTGGCTACTGGCGCGATGCCGGCCAGACCGCCGCCTGCTTCGACGAAGAGGGTTTCTACTGCTCGGGCGATGCCCTCAAGCTGGTCGATCCGGCCAACCCGCAACTGGGCCTGATGTTCGATGGCCGCATCGCCGAGGACTTCAAGCTGTCGTCCGGGGTCTTCGTCAGCGTCGGACCCTTGCGCAATCGCGCGGTGCTGGAGGGCACGCCCCTGGTGCAGGACGTGGTGGTGGCGGCGCCGGATCGCGAGTGCCTCGGGCTGCTGGTCTTTCCGCGGCTGGCGGACTGCCGGCAATTGGCCGGGCTGGACGAGAGCGCCGATGCCGCCACGGTGCTGGCCAGCGCGCCGGTGCAGGACTGGTTCGCCGCCTGGCTCAAGCGCCTCAATCGCGAGGCCTCGGGCAACGCCAGCCGCCTGGAATGGATCGCCCTGCAGGAGGAACCGCCGTCCGCCGACCGTGGCGAGATCACCGACAAGGGCTCGCTCAACCAGCGCAGCGTCCTGACCCATCGCGCGGAACGGTTGGAGGCCTGCTATCAGGGAACGGCGCCGCTGTTGATCAGGGCGTGACGATAGGTACCGGGGTCCCCCTCACCCCAGCCCTCTCCCCGAGGGAGAGGGGGCGTTCGGTGCAGGTTGGCTTTCCGTAGGTTGCGGCTGAGCACAGCGAAGCCCAACAGGGCGCTGCCTCAGGCGCTGTCGATCTCCCTCACCCCGGCCCTCTCCCCGAGGAAGAGGGGGCGATCGGTGCAAGCTAGCTTTCCGTAGGTTGCGGCTGAGCACAGCGAAGCCTAACAGGGCGCTGCCCCAGACGCTGCCAATCTCCCTCACCCCAACCCTCTCCCTGATGGAGAGGGGGCGATCGGTGCAAGCTAGCTTTTCGTAGGTTGCGGCTGAGCGCAGCGAAGCCCAACAGGGCACTGCCCCAGACGCTGCCAGTATCCCTCACCCCAACCCTCTCCCCGAGGGAGAGGGGGCGATCGGTGCAAGCTGGCTTTTCGTAGGTTGCGGTTGAGCGCAGCGAAGCCCAACACAGAACACCGCCATCAACCTTCAGCCCAGCTCTCCATTGAGCTTGCGCAGCAGGCGCAACAGCTCGGTTCGTTCGGCGTCGTCCAGCGGGGCGCTGGCGGCACGGTCGCTGGCAGCGGCGCGTTCCTTGAGTTCGCCCACCAGGGCACGGCCCTGCTCGGTGAGGTGCAGGGCGTAGGCGCGGCGATCCTGGGTGCCGCGCACCCGCTCGGCCAGGCTCTGGCGTTCCAGCTTGTTCAGCAGCAGGACCAGTTGCGGCGGCTCGATGGCCAGGCGCCGGGCCAGGTCGGCCTGCATCAGGCCCGGTTCCTGTTCGAGGATCACCAGGGCGGTGAACTGGGCAGGGCGCAGGTCGTATTCGGCCAGGCTGTCCACCAGGTGCTGGAACATCTTCATCTGGGCGCGGCGCAGGGCATAGCCTACGGCGGTGTCCAGCCAGGGGGTGGCGGCAGGGTCCAGGGGCGTGGCGTCGTCGGGGGAACTCATCGGCGGGAAGGGCTTCCGTCGGAGATGGCGAGAGGAGGGTATCGAGGGGTCATTCTAGTCGAGATCCCGTCTCGCGCGTCGATGGCGATAGGCGAACTGGGCACGACTCAGGCCGAGCAGTCGTGCCGCGGCGGCCACGTTGCCGTGGCTGTGCGCCAGGGCTTCGTCGAGCAGCTCGGCTTCCAGCTGGCCCAGGTGCAGCGGGCGTTCGCCAGCCACGCCGAGGCGCTCCAGCCAACCGGCTGTCTGCGGCGCCGGTTCCAGGAGGTCGGCCGGCAGCGGCTCGCCGCGAAACAGGTGGGGCAGGTCGATGAGTTCGCCCGGATCGCTGGCGATCACCCCGCGCTCCACCAGATTCTGCAATTCCCGTACGTTGCCGGGAAAATCGTAGCGCAGCAGCGCCTTGAGGGCGCGCATGGTCAGCCCCACCGGCGGGCGTTCGTAGGCGGCGCAGAAGCGGCGCAGGAACAGATCCACCAGCAGCGGTACGTCGTCGCGGCGGTCCCGCAGGGGTGGGATGCCGATGGGATAGACGTTGAGACGATAGAAGAGGTCTTCGCGGAAGTCGCCACGGCGCACCGCGTCGCGCAGGTCCAGGTTGGTGGCGGCGACTACCCGTACGTCCACCCTGAGGGTGCGGCTGCCGCCGACCCGTTCGATCTCGCGCTCCTGCAGCGCGCGCAGCAGCTTGCCCTGACCGGGCAGGCTCAGGCAGGCGATCTCGTCGAGGAACAGCGTACCGCCCTGGGCGCGTTCGAAGCGCCCGGCGCGGGACTGGTTGGCGCCGGTATAGGCGCCACGCTCCACGCCGAACAATTCGGCTTCGATGAGATTCTCGGGAATGGCCGCGCAGTTGAGGGCGACGAAGGGGCCGTCGGCGCGGCGGCTGAGGCGGTGCAGGTGGCTGGCGAACAATTCCTTGCCCACTCCCGATTCGCCGGTGAGCAGCACCGTGGCCGGGGTCGGGGCGACCCGCTGCAGGGCCTGGAAGGCGCTGTTGAAGGCCGCCGAGGCGCCCACCAGCGGTTGCTGGCCGTCGGCGGCGTGGGGCAGGGGCGCGGGCAGGCGTTCCGTGGCGGCTGTCGCGGGGGCGCCGTCGCCAGCGGCATTGAGATAGCGCAGGTCTTCCGCCACATCGGGCCAGCGTTCGGCATTGCGGCCCTCGACCCGGCAGACGTGGTGGCCCATGGCGCGGCATTCCACTTCGCGAAAGATCACCAGGCGGCCGAACAGGCTGCTGACATAGCCGATCGCATAGCCGATCTCCATCCAGCAGGCCGGGTCGCTGCCCTGACCGTGGGCGATCTGGTGCTCGTCGCATTCGGCCGAGTGATGCCAGAGAAACTCGCCGCCATAGCGGCCCTGATCGACATCGAATTCGAAATGCAGCGGCTCGACCCGCACCAGCCCCTCCAGGCCGTGCAGGCGGGTGCCGGCCGCGAAGATGGCGGCGGCGTCGGCCTGGGGCCAGCGCTTGCGCACCAGCTCGGCGTCGCGCACCCCGGACAGATAGCCGACCCGGGTCAGCAGCCCGCGGGCGCGTTCCTGACCCAGGGCGCCGATCAGCTCGCGCCGCAGGGCGCCAAAGGCGGAGGCATGCACCAGTAGCATGCGCTGGTCGTTGAGCCAGATGCGCCCATCGCCGGGCGAGAAGAACAGGCACTCGGCCAGTTCCGCCTGGGTCGGGCTGGCGCTGTCATCCCAGGCGGCACTGTCGCCGCGGTACAGGCCAGGGGTGACCTGCTGCAAGGCGTTGAGGGACAGGCGTTCGGACCGGGCCATGGCACCACCTCCCAGGTGAATTGCGCAAATGCGCAATCGAGAAAAAGGTTATACCTCATAACTTTATCTTTTGAGCAAGGCGTTTGCCGGGTGGGTCGGGTGTCTTTGCCCACCTAATCCAGCAAGTCCCTGATTGAACGACTCTTTCTCCTGCCAGCCCGGGCTGGGCACAGCCCTTGCTCCGTTGTCTGTGCCCACCGCGGCCCGATAACAACAAGGAGAAGGCTATGAGCAGACCATCCACGCCGTTCCTGGACGGCGCACCCTGGCGCGAGCGGATTTTCGATGGCGACTGGATCGCCGCTCAGGGCGGCACCCTGGAGGTCATCGAACCCGCCACCGGCCAGCCCCTGCATCGCACGGGCCTCGCCAGCGTCGCCGACATCGACCAGGCCTGCGCCAAGGCGGCCCAGGCGCAACCGGCCTGGGCTGCCTGGACGGCCCGGCAAAAGGCCGCGCTGTTCCTGGCGGCCGCCGCGCAGCTCGAATTGAATCGCGCCGAACTGGCACCCCTGATCGCCCGGGAGACCGGCGGCATCCTGCCCAAGGCCGAGCTGGAACTGCGCGAAGCCGGAGTCATCCTGCAGCAGGTCGCCGGCCAGTTGCTGCAGCCCCATGGCGTGGTTCTGCCCAGCGAGCGCGGTGCCCTGTCCTATGCCCGCCGCCTGCCCCATGGCGTGGTGGGGGTGATCTCGCCCTTCAACTTCCCGCTGATCCTTTCCCTGCGCGCCGTGGCCCCGGCCCTGGCCTGCGGCAATGCCGTGGTACTCAAGCCGGATCACCAGACGCCGGTGAGCGGCGGCGTGCTGATCGCCCGACTGTTCGAGGCCATCGGCCTGCCCAAAGGCGTGCTGCAGGTGCTGCCCGGTCGCGCCGAGACCGGGGCAGCGCTCTGCGCCCATCCCCAGGTGCGGATGATCGCCTTCACCGGCTCGACCCAGGCCGGGCGCCAGGTGGCGGAAAGTGCCGGGCGCCATCTGAAGAAGGTGGCCCTGGAGCTGGGCGGCAAGAATCCGCTGATCGTGCTCGATGACGCCGATCTCGACCGCGCCGCCAGCTGCGCCGCCTGGGGCAGCTTCCTGCACCAGGGCCAGATCTGCATGGCCACCGGCCTGATCCTGGTGCACCAGCGCATCGCCGCCGCCTTCAGCGAACGCCTGGTCGCCCGCGCCGCCGCCCTGCGCCTGGGTGACCCCCTGGCGCCCAGCACCCAACTCGGCCCGCTGATCAACGACCGGCAGTTGCGACGGGTGCAGGGCATCGTCGCCGATAGCCTCGCCGCCGGTGCCCGGCTGCTGCAGGGCGGTCATCACGAAGGCCTCTTCTATGCCCCCACGGTGCTCGCCGACGTCCGCCCCGGCATGCGGGCCTTCGATGAGGAAGTCTTCGGCCCGGTGGCCAGCGTGGTGACCTTCGCCGACGAGTCCGAGGCCATCGACCTGGCCAACCGCACCTCCTATGGCCTGGCAGCCGGTGTGCTGTCCGGCTCCCTGGCGCGGGCCCGGGCCCTGGGCGAACGGCTAGAGTGCGGAATGCTGCACCTCAACGACCAGACGGTGAACGACGAGGTGGTCAATCCCTTCGGCGGCCGTGGCCAGTCCGGCAATGGCGGCAGCGTCGGTGGCCTGTGCAACTGGGACGACTACAGCCAGTGGCAATGGGTGACCGAGCATAACGAGCCGCCACGCTACCCCTTCTGAGAGCCTGCTCAAAGGCTGCTGCGCGTCGGCCAAACCGCGTTGAACACGACCTGGGTCGCCAGCCCGATCGGAATGCTCATTTACCACTCGTAAACCCGAGCGCGGGTCCGATCCGCTTCCTCAGCCATGTTCGCCTTGTTTGGCTCTAGCTCGCGAGTCTTTGAACAGGCTCCAAGCCCTTGTTTCACCCCCAATAACAACAAGAGGAAAATCCCATGACCCTGAATGGCAAGACTCTGGTGATCACCGGCGTTGCCTCCGGCATCGGCGCCGAGTTGGCGCGCCTAGCACGCTTCCAAGGCGCCACCGTGATCGGCGTCGACCGCAATCAGCCCCAGTTCAGCCTGGACGACTTCCACCAGGCCGACCTTGGCGATCCCGACAGCATCGCCACCCTGGTCAGTCGCCTGCCGGATCGCCTGCACGGCCTGTGCAACATCGCCGGGGTACCGGGCACGGCACCCCGGGAGGCAGTGGCCCGGGTCAATTACCTCGGTCTGCGGCTGCTCAGCCAGCAACTGGTCACGCGGCTGGGGCAGGGTGGGGCCATCGTCAACGTCGCCTCCATCCTGGGCGCCGAATGGCCGCAGCGCCTGGAACGACACCGCGAACTGGCGCAAATCGCCGACTTCGCCCAGGCCCAGGCCTGGCTGGAGGCCCATCCGGTGGAGCAGGCCACCTGCTACCAGTACTTCAAGGAGGCGCTCATCGTCTGGAGCTTCGTGCAGTCCCAGAGCTGGTTTTGCGAGTTTGGCGTGCGCCTGAACTGCGTGGCACCAGGACCGGTGTTCACCCCCATCCTCGGCGACTTCGTCAGCATGCTGGGTGAAGAGCGGGTCGCCCGCGACAGCCAGCGCATCCTGCGCCCGGCGCTGGCCGATGAGGTGGCCGCGGTCATCGCCTTCCTCTGCAGCGATGCCTCGCGCTGGATCAACGGCGCCAATCTGCCAGTGGATGGTGGCCTGGCGGCCAGTTACGTCTGACCCGGATCGCCGCGCCTGCCCGGGTGCGGTGATCGCGTGTTCCCACAACAAGAACAACTTCAGGACGACGTCATGCGCACATTTTCCCGATTCGGTCTGCTGGCCGCGGCCAGTCTCGCCACCACGCTGGCCCAGGCCTACGACCTGCCCGGTCTCAACCTTGGCTCCACCAGCTTCTATGATGGCGCCCCGGCGCCGGATGGCCCGGCTGGTACCTGGCGGAATACCTGATCTATGGCAAGACCAATCGCTTCAACGATCAGAATGGCCGCAAGCTGCCCCTGCCCAAGCAGGACCTGACCACCTTCGCCCCGGTCACCCAGCTCATCTACCTGGGGCAGCCGCTGGCCAATGGGGCCATGCCCGGTTTCACCGTTATCCTGCCCTGGCTGGCCCATGCCGATGTCGACGATGGCCTCGGCGGCCAGGCGTTGAGCGCCCGCGAAGGGGTAGGGGACCTGACCCTGGGCGCCTTCCTGCAGTTACCCACCACCACCCGCCCCGATGGCGGACCGCGCTGGGCGCAGCGCATCGAGGCCGAGATCGTCGCTCCCACCGGCCGCTACGACCGCGACCGGGCGATCAATCCGGGCAGCAACTTCTGGTCCTTCAATCCCTATTACGCCACCACCTACTGGCTGACGCCCCAGTGGTCGGTGACCGGGCGCTTCTGGTACCTGTGGAATGGCAAGAACGACCAGCCGCTGCGTAGCTTCGGCGCTGTCTCGGACACCCAGGCCGGCCAAGCACTGCATGCCAACTTCGCCACCCAGTACGCGCTGAACGACCGACTCAGCATCGGCCTGAGCGGCTACTGGCTCCGGCAGATCACCGATACCCAGGTGGATGGCCATGACGTCAGCGGACGTCGGGAAAAGGTCTGGGCCTGGGGCCCGGGCTTCACCTACGCCTTTTCCAGACAGAACCTGGTCACCGTCAACAGCTACTTCGAGCAGGACGCCGAGAACCGCACCGAGGGACGCAAGTTCGTCGTCAACTTCCTGCATCGTCTTTAGGCAGTGGTTACCGC
Organism: Pseudomonas sp. PLB05; assembly: GCF_021106615.1. NCBI lineage: Bacteria > Pseudomonadati > Pseudomonadota > Gammaproteobacteria > Pseudomonadales > Pseudomonadaceae > Pseudomonas > Pseudomonas sp. PLB05. Next base: position 407,948 of record NZ_JAJOHO010000003.1, on the reverse strand, counting down.
CTTTCAGCGTTTGAAAGGGATACCGTAAATCTGCTGAGTAGGCGGAGCCGGCGGCTGCGCCTGGGGGTGGGGCACCATGTGCCAGGTCTCGTCACGCGGCCGGCGGTCGATGTAGATCGGCACCGGCTGATAGAGGATGCCAGCGCTGCGCACCTGGGTTTCCTGGCGAAAGCTGGAAGAGGAGGACGAGCCGCCGACCACGGTGACGTCATCGACCGGGCGCTGACGTCTGCTGGCCGGCGCGGGCACTACGGTGATCTCGCGCGGTGCAGTGGCTGGCGGTGGCGTGGCGGGTTTTGGCGGGGGAGTGAAGCCATTGCTGTCGGGCAAACGCTGCAGCGGAATGGTAGTGATCTGACTATTCGTCGGACAAGCGCCCTGGGTATAGGTCGTCCGGCCCTGGGCGTCCACGCATTTGTAGACATCCTGAGCGGCCACGACGCCACTGGCGAACAGCAGGCCATAGAGCAGCGAACGCATGATGAGGCCCTCCGGGCACTCGAAGTGTCACCTGCAGGATACAAGATGACCGCGACGGCTCCCAGTATCGAGAATAAGCCTGCGGCTAATCGTCAGACCTTAAAGGCTAGGCCTGGTTTGCCGTGAACGTATAACATCCTGAAACATTCTTTCCAGGACAGCGACGCGTGAAGTGGTTCGTTATCGGCGGTTTTTTTCTCTGCGTTTTGTATGTGCACTTCCGCGGTCATGTGCGCCATCGCTTCCTGCGTCAGCTCAGTGATCATTCGACGGTGCTGGCACCGCTGAACACCTTCATGTTCCTGACGTCGCGGGTACCCAACCAGCCCTATCACCCGGTGGAGCGCTTTCCCGAACTCCAGGTGCTGCAGGACAACTGGCAGCTTATCCGCGACGAGGCCCAGGACCTGCTGCGCGCCGGTCAGATCAAGAAAGCCGCCGAGCACAACGATGCCGGCTTCAACTCCTTCTTCAAGAGCGGCTGGAAGCGCTTCTATCTGAAGTGGTACGGCGACAGCCATCCTTCCGCCATGCAGCTGTGCCCGCAGACCACCGAACTGCTGCGGGGCATCGGCACGGTCAAGGCCGCCATGTTCGCCGAACTGCCGCCCGGTTCGCGGCTGGTGCGCCATCGCGATCCCTACGGTGGCTCCCTGCGCTATCACCTGGGCCTGGATACGCCCAACGATCCGCGCTGCTTCATCGAGGTGGACGGCCAGCGCTATCACTGGCGCGATGGCCAGGCGGTGGTGTTCGACGAAACCTTCATCCACTACGCCGAGAACACCACCGAGCAGGATCGCATCATCCTGTTCTGCGACATCGAGCGGCCCCTGCGCTATCGCTGGGCCGGCGCCTTCAACCGCTGGGTCAGCGGCACCCTGCTGGCCTCCGCGGCCTCGCCCAATGACGCCAGCGACAGAACCGGCGGCCTCAACCGCGCCTTCCGGCATCTCTATCGCATCCGCCAGCGCGGCAAGGCGCTGAAGAAGCGCAACCGCTTCCGCTACTACCTCGAACAGTGGCTGCTGTTGGCGGCGCTGATCGGCGTGGTCATCTGGATCTGACGTCGCCTTCGTCAGCCAAGACACCGGTTCGACTTGACCCCGATGCGGATCGCCTCTAATACTGTATGCATATACAGATTGAGGCGATGGCCATGGATAACACCCCTGCAGGTCTGGCGGCATGAGCGGTGGCGCCAGCCTGGCCCGGCTGTTCGAGGAGCGGCGGCTCTGGAAGGGGCAGACCAGTCCTGATGCCCGGCGTAGCGACCAGCCCACCGGGGTCGCCGCCCTGGATGCCCATCTGCCCGGCGCCGGCTGGCCCGAGGCGGCGCTGACCGAATTGCTGCTCGCCGGCCCCGGCCATGGCGAGTTGCGGCTGCTCTGGCCAACCCTGGCACGCCTGAGTCAGGCCGCCGAACGCATCGCCCTGATCGGCCCGCCGCTATTGCCCTATCCCCTGGCCTGGCAGGCGGCCGGCGTGGCGCTGGATTCCCTGGTGGTGATCCGCGCCCAGGGCGCCGAGGTGCTCTGGGCCGCCGAGCAGTGCCTGCGTTCGGGATGCTTCGGCGCGGTGCTCTGCTGGCCCGAGCGGGCCGATGATCGCCAACTGCGTCGGCTGCAGGTCGCCGCCGAGAGCGGTCGCACCCTGGCCTTCGCCCTGCGCCCGGCCGCCGCCCTGGACAATCCCTCGCCGGCGGCCTTGCGCCTGGAACTCAGGGCGCCGCTGGAACGGCTGCACATCCGCAAATGCCGCGGCGGTCAGCCCGGCGTGCTCGATCTGGCCGGCGGCGCTTGAGCTGGCCATGCGCTGGGCCTGCATCCTCTTTCCGCAGCTGGCGCTGGATGCCGTGCTGCGCCGTCATCCGCAGCCGGAGCAGCCGCTGGTGCTGCTTTCCGGTCCGCCCCAGCGCCGCCTGCTGCGGGCGGTCAATCCGGCTGCGCGGGCCCTGGGGTTGCGCCCTGGCCTGACCCTGGCCGCCGCCCAGGCGCTGACCCGCGACTTCGAGCAGCAGGAACATGATCCGGCGCTCATCGAGACGGCCGAGGCGCTGTTGGCGGCCTGGGGCTATGGCTTCAGCTCCCAGGTCAGTCGCCACTATCCGCGGGCGCTGCTGCTGGAGATCCAGTCCAGCCTGCCGCTGCTGGGTCCCTGGCCGCGGCTGGAGCGGCGCCTGCGTCAGGAGCTCCAGGGCCTGGGCTTTCGTCATCGGCTGGCCCTGGCACCCAATCCGGTGGCGGCGCGCATGCTGACCAATGTCGCCGATGGTCTCATCGCCTCTCCGGATGACCTGCCGCGCCTGCTCGATCGGCTGCCCGTGGAGCGCGCCGGTTTCGCCCCCCAGCAAGCCCAGGCGCTGACGCGCATGGGTATCCGCCGGTTGGAGCAGCTCAAGGCCCTGCCCAGGGCCGCCCTGGCCCGGCGCTTCGCGCCGGAGCTTCTGCAGCAGCTGGATCTGCTGGGCGGCAGTCGCAGTCTGGCGCTGGAGTTCTATCGGCCGCCCGATCGCTTCGTGGCGCGGGTGGAACTCAATTTCGAGGTGGACTCCCACCAGGCCCTGCTGTTCCCACTGCGCCGCCTCACCGCCGACCTGGCCGCCTGGCTGGCCAGTCGCGACCGTGGCGTGCAGCGCTTCCTGCTCTGGTTGGAACATCGCCAGGGGCCGGCCACCACCCTCACCATCGGCCTGCTGGCCCCCGAGCGCGATGCCGCCCTGCTGTTCGAATTCGCCCGTGGCCGCCTCGAACAGTTGCAGGTGGTGGCGCCGGTTCTGGCGCTGCGCCTGGAAAGCGAGGAATTGCCGCTCTTCGTGCCGGAACGCCATGGTCTGTTCGACGAACGCCCGGCCCAGGCCGTGGGCTGGGAGGTGCTGCGCGAGCGTCTGCGCGCCCGGCTGGGTGAGGAGGCCGTGCTCGGCCTCGGCATCCAGGCGGATCATCGGCCCGAGCGCGCCCTGGTCTGGCGCCACGAGCGACGCCTGGAGACTGTGCTGCCCGGCCTGCGTCCGGGCTGGCTGCTGCGCGAACCGCGCCCCCTCGACGGTCAGCCACGCCGGATCCTGGCCGGTCCTGAACGCATCGAAAGCGGCTGGTGGGACGGCGGCGACCAACGCCGCGACTACTACCGCATCGAGGTGGCCGACGGACGCCAGGCCTGGGCCTTCCGCCGCTATGGCGAGGAGGCGCCCTGGTGGATCCAGGGCTGGTTCGCATGAGCGGCTATGCCGAGTTGCACTGTCTGTCGAATTTCAGTTTCCAGCGCGGTGCCTCCAGCGCCCTGGAATTGTTCGAGCGAGCCAAGGCGCTGGGCTACGCTGCGCTGGCCATCACCGACGAAGGCACCCTGAGCGGCATCGTCCGCGCCTGGCAGGCGGCGCGGCAGGTCGGACTGCCGCTCATCGTTGGCAGCGAGCTGACCCTGGACGACGGCCTGCGCCTGGTGCTGCTGGTGGAGGATCTGCCGGGCTACGAGTCTCTTTGCGCCCTGATCACCCGGGCACGCCGCCGTGCGCCCAAGGGCCGCTACCAGTTGGGTCGCGCGGATCTGCAGCACCCCTTGCCCGGGCTGCTGGCCATCTGGTTGCCGGGCGGCGAACCCCTGGTCGAGGAGGGCGCCTGGCTCAAGCAGGTCTTCGCCGAACGCCTCTGGCTCGGCGTGGAATTGCTGCGCGGCGCCGACGACGCCGCCCAGCTCATGCAGTTGCAGGCACTGGGGGAGCAACTGGGGCTGCCGCCGGTGGCCTGCGGCGACGTGCACATGCATACCCGCGGTCGTCGTGCCCTGCAGGATGTGCTCACCAGCATCCGCCACCACCTGCCAGTGGCCGAGGCCGGCTATCGCCTGCATCCCAACGGGGAGCGGCATCTGCGCCCGTTGACGGTGCTCGAAGGGCTCTATCCCGATGCCTTGCGCGCCGAAACCCTGAAGATCGCCGCCCGCTGTCGCTTCGATCTGGGCGAGTTGCGTTATCGCTATCCCCAGGAGGTGATACCCGCCGGCCAGACTGCCGGCTCCTGGTTGGCCGAGTTGACCCGCCGCGGCCTGGCCTGGCGCTGGCCGGAGGGACCGCCGCAAAAGGTCACCGATCAGGTGGCCAGGGAGCTGGCGCTGATCGCCGAGAAGGGCTACGAGAACTACTTTCTCACCGTGCATGACATCGTCGACCATGCCCGCCGCCAGCACATCCTCTGCCAGGGCCGCGGCTCGGCGGCCAACTCGGTGGTCTGCTACGTGCTGGGCATCACCGAGTTGAATCCGCTCACCGGCAATCTGCTGTTCGAGCGCTTCATCTCCCGTGAGCGCGACGAACCGCCCGACATCGATGTCGACTTCGAGCACGAACGCCGCGAAGAGGTGATCCAGTACGTCTTTCGCCGCTATGGCCGCGAACGGGCCGCGCTCACCGCGGTGGTCAGCACCTACCATGCCGCTGGCGCCCTGCGCGATGTCGGCAAGGCCCTGGGCCTGCCGGGCGATCAGCTCGACGCCCTGTCCGGGTGCGCCGGGCGCTGGACCGACGAGATCCCCGGCCCCGCACGTCTGCGCGAAGCCGGTTTCGATCCCGACAGCCCGCTGCTGCAGCGGGTGCTCATCCTCGCCGGTCAACTGATCGGTTTTCCCCGACATCTCTCCCAGCACCCCGGCGGCTTCGTCATCTCCGAGGCGCCCCTGGCCACGCTGGTGCCGGTGGAGAATGCCGCCATGCCCGAGCGCACCCTGATCCAGTGGGACAAGGACGACCTCGATGCCGTGGGCTTGCTCAAGGTCGACATCCTCGCCCTGGGCATGCTCAGCGCCCTGCGCCGCTGCTTCGACCTGGTCGCCGACTGGCGTGGCCAGCGCTGGACCCTGGCCAGCCTGCCCCAGGAGGATGCGCCCACCTACGCCATGATCTCCCGCGCCGACACGGTGGGGGTGTTCCAGATCGAATCCCGCGCCCAGATGGCCATGCTGCCGCGCCTCCGGCCGCAAACCCTCTACGACCTGGTGATCGAGGTGGCCATCGTCCGCCCCGGGCCGATCCAGGGCGACATGGTGCATCCCTATCTGCGCCGCCGGAATGGCGAGGAAGTGGCGGACTATCCCCATGACGAATTGCGGCCAGCTCTGGAGCGCACCCTGGGAGTGCCGCTGTTCCAGGAGCAGGTGATGCAGATCGCCATGACCGCTGCCCAGTACACCCCGGGCGAAGCCGATCAGCTGCGCCGCTCCATGGCCGCCTGGAAGCGTCATGGCGGCCTCGAACCTCATCGCCAGCGGTTGCACAGTCGCATGGTCGAGCGCGGCTATCGCCCGGAATTCGCCGCGCGCCTCTTCGAGCAGATCAAGGGCTTCGGCAGCTACGGCTTTCCCGAATCCCATGCCGCCAGCTTCGCCCTGCTGACCTATGCCAGCTCCTGGCTCAAATGCCATGAACCGGCCGCCTTCGCCTGTGCCCTGGTCAACAGCTGGCCCATGGGCTTCTACAGTCCCGACCAGGTGCTGCAGGACGCTCGACGCCATGGCGTCGAGGTGCGCGCCGTGACCGTGCAGGCCAGCGACTGGGACTGCCGGCTGGAGGCGAGCGCTGGCCATCAGCCGGCGATCCGCCTGGGCCTGCGCCTGGTGCAGGGGTTGGCGGAAGCGGTCGGCCGCCGCCTGGTGGTGGCGCGGGGTACGCAGCCCTTTCGGGACATCGAGGACCTCTGCCGCCGGGCCGAACTGGATGCCCGGGCCCGCGGGCAACTGGCCGAGGCCGGCGCCCTGGCGGAGCTCGCCGGGGATCGCCATCAGGCGCGCTGGGCCATGGCCGGGGTGGAGCGCCAGCTGCCGCTGTTCGCGGCGGCGGATAGCGTTCAAGAGGAGCGCCTGGCCTTGCCCACGCCCAGCGTTGCCGAAGAAGTCCATGCCGACTACCGCATGCTGGGCACCACCCTGGGGCCGCATCCGCTGAGCCTGCTGCGTGGCGAACTCCAGGCGCGGCGCTGCCGGGACTTCCGTCAGCTGGACGAGATCAGGCCCGGCGCCCTGGTGCGAGTGGCCGGACTGGTGCGCGGACGACAGCGTCCAGGCACGGCCAGCGGGGTGATCTTCGTCACCCTGGAAGACGAGCACGGCATGCTCAATGTGGTGGTCTGGCGCGCAGTGGGCGAACAGCAGCGACGACCGTTGTTGCAGGCACGGCTGCTACAGGTCGAGGGGCATCTGGAACGGGAGGCGGGGGTGCAGCACCTGATCGCCGGTCGCTTGACCGATCTGAGTCCGCTGCTCGACGAACTCTTGGTGTCGAGTCGGGATTTTCACTAGGGCGCGGAGGGGAAAAGCAGGGAAGGGGCGTGAGCGGGTGGGGCGGAGGACTGTCTTCCGAAGCGCTCTGCAGCGCCCGGAAGACAAGAATCGACCAATGCAGTCTTAGCTGACGGCGTCTTTCAGGCCTTTGCCGGGCTTGAAGCCGGGCAGCTTGGCAGCGGCGATCTTGATGGTGGCACCGGTCTGCGGGTTGCGGCCTTCGCGAGCAGCGCGCTCTTTTACTGCGAAAGTTCCGAAACCGACCAGGCTGACGCTGTCGCCTTGCTTCAGGGCGTCGGTCACCGCGGTGGTGAAGGCGTCCAGGGCTTTGGCAGCGGTGGCCTTGGGCAGGTCGGCAGACGCGGCAATGGCGTCGATCAGCTCAGCTTTATTCATGTAAAAACTCCATGTGTGAGTATTGGCCAGGCAGTATAGCGGCAGCTTTGCCTTGCGTAGAGCCTTTGTAAGCCTCTACGTGGCCGGTTGAAGCAGCCTTGTTGTTCGGCGCTACAGGATACGCATAGCGGGCGAAAGAACGATAGGGTATTCGATCTAGCAGGGACGTGAAAACCTGATCCGCACTGCATTTTCCACGCTTCACAGCCCAGCCGTCGCCTTTTTGGGCAGCGGCGATGGCCGTTTGGTTTCCCTCTAGGCTACGCGGTCGGGCGAGATATGGGGCTGCAACGGCGGCGTCAGCGGCGGCAGGCCATAGGCGGCGCGGGCGGCATCGCAATGGGGATTGGCTTCGCCGTTCTCCCAGGCGGCGGTGAACTCGCGGCAGGTGCTGGAACGGTTCTCGTAAACGGTGCAGCGCGTGCCGCAGCCCACTTCGCCCAGCAGAGCCACGCAGCGTACCGGCTTCTGCTCGGTGCCCTGCATGGCCGCCAGATGGGGACTGACCGCGACGGTGAGGTAATCGGGCACTGGGCCGCCTGCCGAATGGCATTCGCCCCAATAGAAAGACACGCGAAAGTGGGCGCAGCAGGCGCCACAGTTGAGGCAAGGATTCTCGGTCGACATGAACGACAGCCATCGCAGAAACCGGCAGTGCCGGCGGGACAGGCAGGGATTCTAGGCAAGCCCCGTCAGGCTGCGAAGCCCCCGGCAATGACCGTTCGGCGGCGACCTACGGCAGTCTTTTCAGATGCTCGGCTGTGACCAGATGTCGCTGCAGCCAGGCGATGAACAGCCGCACCTTGGCCGGCACCAGACGCCGATGGGGATAGAGCGCATGGATGGCGATGGCCTGGGTGTACCAGGGTGCGAACAGTCGTTGCAGGCGACCCGTCGCCAGGTCATCGCCCACCAGGAAGTCCGGTTGGCGAATGATCCCATGGCCGTCCAGCGCTGCCTGGTGCAGGACACTGCCATTGTTGGCGCGCAAGGGCCCACTGACTTTGACCTGCAGGCGCTCATCGTCACGCTGGAATTCCCAGAGATCGCCATCGCTGGCGTAGCTGTAGAGCAGGCAGCGGTGCTCGCGTAGTTCGGCGGGGTGCTCGGGACGACCGTGGCGCTGCAGATAGGCGGGCGCGGCGCAGATGAACAATTCCACCGCCCCCAGGGGCTGCGCCACCAGGCTGGAATCGCTGAGATCGCCGATGCGTACGGCCAGATCGAAGCCTTCTTCGACCAGGCGCACCTGACGATCGCTCAGCTCCAGATCGATCGCGACCTCGGGGTATTCGTGCAGGAAACTGCTCACCAGCGGTGCCAGGTGGCGCACGCCAAAGGTCAGGGGCGCACTGACCCTGAGGCGTCCCTGCGGGCGCTCGTGGCCTTCCTGCAGGCGCTGTTCAAGGGCCTCCAGATCGCCCAGCAGGGGCACCAGCCCTTCATGGAGGGTGCGTCCGGCCTCGGTCAGGCTCAGGGTGCGGGTAGTACGTTGCAGCAGCCGGGTGCCGTAGTGTCGCTCCAGGGCGGCCAGATGCTTGGTGAGCGCCGAGCGCGAGAGCTCCAGCCGTTCAGCCGCCGCGGTCAGGCTACCCAGTTCGACGATCTTGATGAAGGCCTGCAGGGCTCTCAGGGTATCCAAGGATTGTTTCCATAGCGTGCATAGTTCATTCCCAGAGTGCACCTTTATTCGCGCGTTGGAAACAGGACAATGGGTCATCTTTCCCCTGCTCGAGAATCAGCATGACCGATCGTACTTCGTCCTATGCCGCCCTATTGCTGCGCCTGGCCCTGAGCACCATGTTCCTGGCCCATGGCCTGACCAAGCTGCTGGTGTTCACCTTGCCAGGCACCGCGGGTTGCTTCGCTTCGGTGGGCTTTCCCGGCTGGCTGGCCTATCCGGTCACCTTCTTCGAGTTGGGCGCGGGCGTGCTGCTGATCCTGGGCGTCTGGGTGCGTCCGGTCGCGGCAGTGGCCGCCGTCCAACTGTTCGCCGCGGCGACGGTCCATTTCGGCAACGGCTGGTCCTTTTCCAATCCCGACGGTGGCTGGGAATATCCGGTCTTTCTCGCCGTGACCGCTGCCGCCCTGGCGCTGCTGGGCGCGGGTCAGCTCTCCTGGGATGCCCGCAAGCGCGCCTGAATCCACTCGAGAGGTCGCCACCATGTCGCTTCCCACCCTGTTCGTTTCCCACGGGTCGCCCATGGAGGCGCTCGACGCCGGCGCGGCAGGGGCGGCCTGGCGCGCCCTGGGGCGGTCACTGCCGACCCCGGCCGCCATCCTGGTGGTCTCGGCGCACTTCGATACCCGGATACCGGTATTCGGCAGCGCCAAGCGGCCGGCCACCATCCATGACTTCCATGGCTTTCCCGAAGCCCTCTACCGCCTGGATTATCCCGCGCCGGGTGCCCCGGCGCTGGCCGAGCAACTGGCTCAAGGCTTGCGTGACCAGGGCTGGGAGGCCGAGACGGAGGCGCAGGGACTGGATCACGGCGCCTGGGTACCGTTGCGCTATCTCTATCCCGACGCGCAAATCCCCGTGGTGCCGCTGTCGATGAGCGCCTCCCGCGGGCCGGACTACCACTATGCCCTGGGCCAGGCGCTGGCCAGGGTGCTGCCGGCGGATACCCTGCTGATCGGTTCGGGCAGCCTGACCCACAACCTCGGTCACTTCCGTCGTGGGGGCGCTGAGTCCCCCGGCTATGTGCGGGACTTCCAGCAGTGGATCCAACATCGATTGCGCGAGCGAGATCTGGACGCCTTGCTCGACTACCGGCGCCAGGCGTCCCAGGCCCGCCAGGCGCATCCCACCGACGAGCACCTGCTGCCCTTGTTCGTCGCCCTGGGCGCGGCGGACCCCGAAGGCACCTTCAGCGTCCATCACGACGGCATCGCCCATGGCATCCTGGCCATGGATCTCTACGGCTTTTCCCGCCGCTAGCTGCTTGCCAACTGCAGAGCGACGTTCGATCAGCCGAACAGCTCCGGACCGTAACCCCACATCAGCACCGTGGTAGCCATCAGCACCTCCAGCACCAGCACCCCGATGGCCAGGGTGGAGCCAGACATGATGAAGCCTTCCCGTTGATCGATATTGAGGAAGGAGGGGATGCCGGTATAGAGCAGATAGGCCGAATAGGCCAGGCCGACGATGCCGCCGATGGTGCACAGCCACACCAGCGGATAGAAACCCACCAGACCACTCAGCAGCATGGGCGTGGCCACGTAGCCGGCGAACAGAATGCAGCGATTGGCACTGGGCCGATCCGGATAGCGCCGCGCCAGCCAGTGGATCACATGCCCCATGGCCACCACCGCTGCCATGATCAGCGCGTAGCTGATGACCGCCAGTACCGCCGCCGTGGGTAGATCCAGCACATGGGCTTCACCGCCACCGAAGCGCCAGCCGAAGGTGGTGGTGCCCACCAGGGACGCGACGACGGGAATGGCCGCCAGCAAGGCGACATGATGGGCAAAGAAGTGCCCGACCGTTTCCCCTTCGCGACGAATCTGTTGCCACTCGCGATCGGGATGGGCCAGCAGGCCCCAGACATGATTGATCATGATCCTGCTCCTCACCCGCTGTGGTCGCCGCAAGCGGGCCTCTGTGGATGGCGAACGCTGGGTACAACGCAAATGGCGACTACCTTAGGAGTATAGAAGAGCTCTGGAATGCGTCATGCGAGCCGACGAAGGGCAGCCTGCCTAGAAACGAAGCGACGAGTGGTCGCAGGGCACCAGGCTGGTGCGTTTTCCGCCCCCGCTCGTTTCGCCAGCGGCCTGATTCCAATACCTGACCACCTGGTCAGGAAATTGCTTGCTCAAGGCATCTGTTACCGGCCAACGAGGTCCGTCATGCCATCTCTCGACATCATCATCGCCGGTGCCGGCATGGGCGGTCTCACCGCCGCCCTGGCACTGCAGCAGGCCGGACACCGGGTCCGCCTGTTCGAGCGGGCGCAGGACCTCGCACCCATCGGCGCGGCCATCTCCATCTGGCCCAACGGCGTCAAGGTACTCGAACACCTGGGACTGGGGCCCGCCATCGCCGCGGTCAGTGGCGACATGCAGACCATGAGCTACCGCGACCACCAGGGACAGTTGCTCACCCACTTCAGCCTGCTGCCGCTCTATACAGCCGTGGGCCGACCGGCACGGCCCATCGCCCGTGCCCACCTGCAGCGCCTCCTGCTGGACGCCGTGGGCGCCGATCAGGTGACCCTGGGTATCGGTTGCGAGGGCTTCGAGCAGGACGCGGACGGGGTGACGGTGCACCTTGGCGACGGGCGTCGCGAGTGGGCCGATCTGCTGATCGCCGCCGACGGTACCCACTCGCGCCTGCGCGACCGGGTGGTGGGCCGGGCCATCACCCGTGAGTATTGCGGCTACGTGAACTGGAACGGGCGGGTGAGGATCGCGCCTGATCTAGCCGAGGCCCACGACTGGGCGCAATTCGTCGGGGCGCATCAGCGAGTCTCCCTGATGCCCATGGGCGGCGATGAATTCTACTTCTTCTTCGATGTACCCCTGCCCAAGGGCACACCCAACGACCGTAGCCGTTACCGCGCGGAGCTAGCCGAGCACTTCGCCGGCTGGGCACCGCCGGTGCAACGGCTGATCGAACGGCTGGATCCCCAGGGCGTGGCGCGGGTGGAAATCCATGACACCCGGCCGCTGCCGACCCTGGTACAGGGCCGGGTAGCGCTCCTGGGCGATTCCGCCCATGCCATGGCGCCGGATCTGGGGCAGGGCGGTTGCCAGGCCATGGAGGACGCCTGGGTGCTGGCGCGCTGCCTGGACGCCGAGCAGGATCCCCTGGCAGCGCTCCAAGCCTATGAAGCAGCCCGTCTGGAGCGGGTCGCCGGGATCGTCGCGCGGGCGCGCAAGCGCTGCGAGATCACCCACGGTCATGAGCCCCTGGCCACCCAGGCCTGGTACGCCGAGCTGGCCCGGGAAACCGGCGAAACGGTGATCGCCGGCCTGCGCAAGACCGCCGAGAACGGTCCGCTGTGAAATAGCTCTGGCCCGCGGCGACGAATGGCCATACCTTGGGTCGAAAGGACCACGTCCCTTGTCGGAGAAATTGCCCATGCGCCTGCGTTTCGCCCTGACCCTCGCCAGTTTCGCCATCGCGCCACTGGCCTTTGCCGCCGATGGCGGCTGTCCCTATCCAAAGACGGTGAAATTCGCCGGCCCCAACTGGGAGAGCGGCATGTTCACCACCGAGGTCCTGCGCCTGCTGGTGGAGAAGGGCTACGGTTGCCAGACCGACAGCGTACCGGGCAACACCGTGACTCTGGAAAACGCCCTGGCGCAAAACGACATCCAGGTCACCGGCGAGCAGTGGGCCGGGCGCAGTCCGGCCTGGCGCGCTGCGGAACAGGCCGGCAAGGTGTTCGCCGTCGGCGAGACGGTCAAGGGCGCCACCGAGGGCTGGTGGGTGCCGGAATACCTGGTCAAGGGCGATCCTGAGCGCGGCATCCAGGCCAAGGCGCCGGATCTCAAGAGCGTGGCCGATCTGCCACGTTATAAAGAGCTGTTCCGCGATCCCGAGGAGCCGGGCAAGGGCCGCTTCCTGAACTGCCCGACCGGCTGGACCTGCGAGATCGTCAACAGCCAGAAGCTCAAGGCCTACCAGCTCACCGACAGCTACACCAACTTCCGCACCGGTACCGGCCCCGCGCTGGACGCCGCCATCGCCACCGCCATGCGCCGCGGCGAACCGGTGCTCTTCTACTATTGGTCGCCGACACCGCTGATGGGCCGCTACAAGCTGGTCCAGCTGGAAGAACCACCGTTCAGCCAGAAGGCCTGGGATACCCTGTCGGATCCGAAGAACCCCGATCCGCTGCCGTCGCGCTCGCTCCCGGCCAAGATCACCATCGGCGTCTCCCGCGACCTGCACGACAAGGCGCCGGCCCTGGTGGCCCTGTTCGAGAAGGTCGAATTTCCCCTCGACCAGTTCAACGGCATCCTCGCCGGCATGGCCGAGAAACGCGAAGATGCCCAGGTCGTGGCCAAGCGTTTCCTCAAGGAGCACCCCGAGGTCTGGACGTCCTGGCTGCCGGCGGAAAATGCCGAGCGGGTGAAGGCCGCGCTCTAGGCGCAGCGATAGGGGATAATGGCGGTTTTCCGTGCAGGAGCCGCCCATGACCGTCGCCGCCCTTACCATGTACGTCGAGCCCGCCGAGGTGCGCGACGCCTATCGCCAGCTCGCCGAGGCCGTGGCGCTGCGCCTGGGGGCGACCCTCGAATCCGCGCCCGAGGAACTGCCAGCGCTCTGGAGTCATCCGGAGCTGCTGCTGGCCCAGACTTGCGGCTATCCCTGGGCGACCCGCCTGCGCGGTCAGGTGCGTCTGGTGGCGGCGCCGCGCTATCACTTCGAGGGTTGCAATGAGGCCGAGCACTGCGCCTTCATCCTGGTGCCCGACGCCCTGGATGTGGCCAGCCTGGCCGATCTGCGCGGCAAGCGAGTGGCGCTCAATGGCCTGGATTCCAACAGCGGCATGAATCTCCTGCGCCTCGCCGTGGCGCCCCTGGCCGAGCGTGGCCGCTTCTTTGGTGAGGTGATCGTCAGCGAGAGCCACGCCAACAGCCTGGCGTTGTTGCAGCAAGGCCATGCCGATGTGGCCGCGGTGGATGCCGTGACCTATGGCTATCTGCAGCGCGCCCAACCCGAGCGGGTCGCCGGTCTGCGCTTGCTGCAACGCACCCGCCCAAGTCCAGCGCTGCCCTTCATCACCGCCGTCAGCCGGTCCGATGCAGAGGTTGAGGCTTTGCGTGGGGCGCTGGGCGACAGCCTGGTCGCCGATCCTACGCTGGCCGAGCGCCTCGCCATCGAGGGCTTCACCGCAGTAGACGAGGCGATCTATCTGCCCCTGCTGGACTGGCGCCGCGAGGCGGTGGAGCAGGGCTATCCGGTGATTGCGTAGCTTGGGTTGAGTCGGCTCCACCGTCGAAGCCCAACATTGAGGAGCTCGGCTTGGTCCTGTTGGGCTTCGCTGCGCTCAGCCCAACCTACGGGACCGCAGTGGCGGGTCGCATCGTAGGTTGGGTTGAGACGGCTCCACCGTCGAAGCCCAACATTGAGGAGCTCGGCTTGGTCCTGTTGGGCTTCGCTGCGCTTAGCCCAACCTACGGGACTGCAGTGGCGGATCGCGTCGTAGGTTGGGTTGAGACGGCTCCACTGTCGAAGCCCAACATTGAGGACTGATCCCGTTGGGCTTCGCTACGCTCAGCCCAACCTACGGGACCGCAGTGGCGGGTCGCGTCGTAGGTTGGGTTGAGACGGCTCCACCGTCGAAGCCCAACACTGAGGAGTTCGGCCTAGGTCCTGTTGGGCTTCGCTGCGCTCAGCCCAACCTACGGGACCGCAGTGGCGGGTCGCGTCGTAGGTTGGGTTGAGACGGCTCCATCGTCGAAGCCCAACATTGAGGAACTCGGCTTGAGTCCTGTTGGGCTTCGTTGCGCTCAGCCCAACCTACGCCTGCTTACATTCCTGCAATTGCCGAAACTCCACCAGGTCATGGCTGCAGAACAGCGTCAGCCCCAGATCCTGGCGCAGGGAAAGTTCGCGCAGGCGCGCCTGGTTGTCCAGGCGACTGGTACGGTCGGCTTCCATCAGCCGCTGGTAGAACCTCAGGCCCGGTGTGCAGTGGCGTTCGGCCTGTCGCATCTCGTCGCGGTAGAAGTAGGCATCGCCCGCGTGCAGCAGCCAGCCGCCCTCATGCTGGATGGCGATGCCGGCATGGCCCGGGGTATGACCGGGCAGCGGGATCATCAGGATCTCCGGCGGCAGCCCAGGCAGGTCACGCACGCTGGCAAAGCCGTTCCACTGCTCACCCCGGGGTTCATGGAAATTCCAATGGCGGATCCCTTCCCACTGCGCCGGGCTGTAGCGACGGCGGCCGATGAAGCCGTGGCGCTGGCGCTGGGCGTCCCATTCACGCTGGAGCACATGGACCTGGGCCTGGGGAAAGTCATCCAGGCCGCCGGCGTGATCGAAGTCCAGGTGGGTCAGCACGATATGGCGAACATCGCCCGGACGAAAACCCAGGCGGCGAATCTGCGCCAGGGCGCTGAGCTCGGGGTCGTACTGGATGCGATTCATCAGCCGGAAGAAGGGACTCAGCCGCCGGCCCCGCTCCCGCAGATCGGCTTCGCCAAAACCGGTATCCACCAGCACCAGACCGTCCCGGTCGGTTTCCACCAGCAGGCAATGACAGGCGAGGTGGGCGGCAAGGCCATGGCTGAAACCGTCGTACAGCGCCCCGCCCAGGGGGCACATGCAGCCGCAGTTGAGGTGATGGATACGCATGATCGGCTCCGCGTGGGTGTTCCCGGTAGAAGAGCCGAGCGCGGGCAAAGTTCGAGCGCAGCGGCCGTCCGCGCGGGTGTCGCAACGGGCCAGGAGCGGTCGTTGGTGCTGAAGTGGCGGCAATCAATCGACCGGAGCATGTGGCGGGATTCAGCACCCGCGCGCCTCACAGCGGCGGCGCCAGGGCCCTTGGCTGAACCCTGGGCCCGCGCCGCTGACCAAGGTAGGGTCGCCAGCGGAACGGCTCTGCCGCCCTGGCCCTCCCAGTGCAGACGGAGCCACCCATGCCCATAGCCTTTCCCCGCCGTTCCCTCCTGGCCGCCGGCCTTTCCCTTGGCCTGCTCGCCGCCGGCACCGCCCAGGCCGACAGCTGGTGCGCCAGCAAGCCGGTGAAGTTCGCCGGGGTGAACTGGGAGAGTGGCATGCTGCTCACCGAGTTGATGGGTTTCGTTCTGCAGCACGGCTATGACTGCACCGTGGACAGCATTCCTGGCAACTCCATCACCCTGGAGCAGGCGCTGGGCAACAATGACATCCAGGTCTTCGCCGAGGAGTGGATCGGTCGCAGCGAGGCCTGGAACAAGGCCGCCGCGGCCGGCAAGGTGGTCGGCGTGGGCGCGCCCATCGAAGGCGCCACCGAAGGCTGGTATGTGCCGCGTTATCTGGTGGAAGGCGAGGGCGCCAAGGCCCCCGACTTGAAGAGCATCGCCGACCTGGGACAATATGCCGAGCTGTTCCGCGATCCGGAAGAGCCAGGCAAGGGCCGTTTCTACAACTGCCCGGCCGGTTGGACGTGCGAGTTGGAAAACACCCAGATGCTGCAGAGTTACGGCTTGAGCGACAAGTACACCAACTTTCGTCCCGGCACCGGACCGGCGCTGGATGCGGCCATCGTCTCGGCCACTCGGCGCAAGCAACCGATCCTGACCTACTACTGGTCGCCGACGCCGCTGCTGGGGCGCGTGGACATGGTTCAACTCAAGCCGCGCGCCGGCGAAGAGAAGCGCATCCAGGTGCAGGCCGGTCTCTCCAAGCCTTTCCACGACGGCGCCCCCGAGCTGGTGGCCGTGCTCAGTCGGGTCAACGTGCCCATCGAACTGCTCAACCGCACCCTGGCCGAACAGGCCGAAGCCAAGCAGGACGCCCCCACCGCGGCCAAGGCGCTGCTCAAGGCCCATCCCGAACTGTGGCAGGCCTGGGTGACCGACGCGGCGGCGCGCAGCAAGATCCAGGCGGCGCTCTAGGATGTTTCCCGAAGGCCTGACCTTTTCCTTCGCCGACGCCGTCAATCGTGGTGTCGACTGGCTGGTGACCCGCTACGGCGATGTCTTCCGCACCGTCTCCGACACCCTGCTGCAGGCCATCGTCTGGCTCGAAGGCCTACTGCGCGGCACCCCCTGGTGGGCGCTGTTGCTGATCGTCGCGGCCCTGGCCGCCCATGCCACCCGCCGGGTGTTGCCGACCCTGCTGATCACCGGACTGCTGTTCCTGGTCGGCGCCCTGGGGCTTTGGGACAAGCTGATGCAGACCCTGGCCCTGGTGCTGGTGGCCACCGCCATCGCGGTGATCATCGGCATACCCTTGGGCATCCTCTGCGCCCGCAGCGCTCGCCTGCGCCTGGTGCTGATGCCGCTGCTGGACATCATGCAGACCATGCCCAGCTTCGTGTACCTGATCCCGGTGCTGATGCTGTTCGGCCTGGGCAAGGTGCCGGCGATCTTCGCCACGGTGATCTATGCCGCGCCGCCCCTGATCCGCCTCACCGACCTGGGTATCCGCCAGGTCGATCGCGAGGTCATGGAAGCGGTCAACGCCTTTGGCGCCAATCGCTGGCAACAGCTGTTCGGCGTGCAGCTGCCGCTGGCGCTGCCAAGCATCATGGCCGGCATCAATCAGACCACCATGATGGCGCTGTCCATGGTGGTGATCGCCTCCATGATCGGCGCACGCGGCCTCGGTGAAGAGGTCCTGGTGGGCATCCAGACCCTGGACGTGGGCAAAGGCCTGCAGGCGGGACTGGCCATCGTCATTCTCGCCGTGGTCATCGACCGCATCACCCAGGCCTATGGCCGCCAGCGCCACGAGGTGGAGCGATGAAGATCGTCGTCGAGCGGGTCTCCAAGATCTTCGGCAAGCGCGAGCAGGCAGCCCTGGCCTTGCTCCGTGAAGGGCACGACAAGGCCGATATCCTCGCCCGTACCGGTTGCGTGGTGGGGGTGGACGATCTCTCCCTGGAGATCGCCGAAGGCGAGATCTTCGTCATCATGGGGCTCTCGGGTTCCGGCAAGTCGACCCTGGTGCGCCACTTCAACCGGCTGATCGATCCGAGCAGCGGGCGCATCCTCATCGATGGTCAGGACATCCTGCAACTGCCCCTGCCGGCGTTGCGCGAGTTGCGGCGCCAGCGCATCAGCATGGTGTTCCAGAGCTTCGGCCTCTTGCCGCATCGGCGGGTGCTGGACAACGTCGCCTACGGACTCAAGGTGCGCGGCGAGCCCAAGGCGGTCTGCCGGGAGCGGGCGCTGCACTGGCTGGAGGTAGTCGGCCTGGCCGGTTACGAGCGCAAGTGGCCGCACCAGTTGTCCGGCGGCATGCGCCAGCGGGTCGGCCTGGCCCGCGCCCTGGCGGCGGACACCGAGATCATCCTGATGGACGAGGCTTTTTCCGCCCTCGACCCGCTGATCCGCGCCGAGATGCAGGAGCAGCTGCTGGAATTGCAACAGCGCCTGCACAAGACCATCGTCTTCATCACCCACGACCTCGACGAGGCGCTGCGCTTGGGCAATCGCATCGCCATCCTGCGTGACGGTCGGCTGGTGCAGGTGGGCACCCCAGCGGACATCCTCGGCCAGCCGGCCGACGACTACGTGGCGCGCTTCGTCCAGCGACGTACCGCTGCGACAGTTTGAAACAATTGCAGTAGAGGTCTTCACGAGCATTTCACACCGCCAAGGCTCTGATGGTGAGACCTGCGGCCTGACCCCGCGTCAGGCCTTTCTCTTCCCACTGGAACCGCACCGCAATGGACTATCTGCTACAACTCGCTGCCGATCCGACCGTCTGGGCTGCCCTGGCTACCCTGATCGTGATGGAGGTGGTGCTGGGTATCGACAACCTGATCTTCATCTCCATCCTCACCAACAAGCTGCCCGCCCATCAACAGCAGAAGGGCCGCCGCATCGGTATCAGCCTGGCGTTGATCCTGCGCCTGGGCCTGCTCGGCACCGTGGCCTGGATCGTCCAGCTCACCGAGCCGATCATCGAGGTGTTCGGCAAGAGCTTTTCCTGGAAGGACCTGATCCTCATCGCCGGTGGCCTGTTCCTGTTGTGGAAGGCGACCAAGGAGATTCACCACAACGTCGATCCCGAGCCCGACAGCGCCCTGACCAAGGGCGCTGAGACGGCGACCCTGGCGTTCGGCTCGGCCATCGTGCAGATCCTCTTGCTGGATCTGGTGTTCTCGGTGGACAGCATCATCACCGCCGTGGGCATGACCGAACACCTGCCGGTGATGGTGATCGCGGTGGTGGTGGCGGTGACCGTCATGTTGCTGGCGGCCGATCCCCTGGCCAAATTCATCGACCGGAACCCCACCGTCGTGATGCTGGCGCTGGGCTTCCTGATCATGATCGGCATGACCCTGATCGCCGAGGGTTTCGGCGCCCATGTGCCCAAGGGCTATATCTATGCGGCCATGGCCTTCTCGGCGCTGATCGAGGGTCTGAACATGCTGTCGCGGCGGGCCAAGCGTCGCCAGCAGACGGCTGGCAAGTAAGGAAAAGACGTGCCGGAAGGCCTTGTTACATTCCGGCACGTCTATTGCTAACAATTAATTCAAGGACTAGGCACTATCGGTCTGGACCCTTGTCATAGCAGCGTCACACGTGAGGTTTACAACTGAAGTCATGAACATACAAGCCCAAGCCCAGAACGCCATGCATGCCCTCAGCGCCGCTTTCGCGCCGATGAGCTGCGTCATCGACGCCCCTAGCAAACGGGGTTTTTCCTTCATCGTCGTCAACGAACATGGCGTGGCCAAGCACACCCGCCGGATCTATCGTGACGAATACAGCAGCCCGAGCCGCCTGCAGGCCATCATCGACAGCACCCGCCTGGCCATCGCCGGCTGAGATTCAGCCGGCTTCCGCTTTACCCCTCCCGCTTTATCGTCTGCGCCCCACCCGAGCTACGGGTGTACCGGCGGCAGATACGTCAACGTTCCCCCCAACAGCCACAGCAGCACCAGCACCAGGGGTGCATGGACCAGCAGCTGCACGAAGGAAAAGCCGACCAGGTCGCGCGCCTTCAGCCCCAGCACGCCCAGCAGCGGCAGCATGTAGAAGGGATTGATCAGATTCGGCAGGGCCTCGGCGGCGTTGTAGATCTGCACGGCCCAGCCCAGGTGATACTGCAGGTCGTTGGCCACCTGCATCACATAGGGCGCCTCGATGATCCACTTGCCCCCACCCGAGGGGATGAAGAACCCCAGCAGCGCCGAATAGACGCCCATCAGCAGGGCGAAGGTGTCGTGGGTGGCGATCTGGGTGAAGAACGCTGCAATATGGTGCGCCAGGGTCTGGCCATCGGCGCCGTTGACCTTGGTCAGGATGGCGGCGATGGAGCCGTACAGCGGAAACTGGATCAACACCCCGGTGGTGGCCGGTACCGCGCGGGCCACGGCGTCGAGGAAGTGCCGGGGTCGCCAGTGCAGCAGAGCGCCCAGGGAGATGAACAGCAGGTTGTAGGTGTTCAGCCCCGAAATGGCCTCGATGGCCGGCTTGCTGGCGAATTCCTGCACCAGCCAACCCGCGGCCAGCAGCACCAGCAACACGATCAGGATCGGGCTGTATTCCAGCCATTCACCCGGACGGGTCGGCCTGGCGGCCGGCTTGGGCGCCGGGGTGACATCGACGCCACAGGCGCGGGCATCGCGCGCGCTGTCCGGCCCCGGGGCGGTGACATAGGCGATCACCGCCGAGACCACCAGCAACACCAGCAGCAGGACGCCGGACTGCCAGAGGAACAGCGTCTGGCTGAAGGGGATCACCCCGGTGATGGCCAGGATCGACGGGGGCAGGCTGGCCGGATTGGCCTGCAGTTGCGCCGCCGAGGACGACAGCCCCAGCGCCCAGACCGCGCCCAGGCCCAGGTAGGCCGCAGCGCCAGCGGCGCGATAGTCCATCTTGAGTTCTTCTCGCCGCGCCAGGGCGCGCACCAATAGGCCGCCGAACACCAGGCTCAGACCCCAGTTGAGCAAGGAGGCGAGCATGGCGACCAGGGCCACCCAGCACACCGCGCCGCGTCCGGTGCGCGGCACCCGCGCCAGGCGTTCGATCAGGCGCCCGGCCGGGCCTGAGCTGGCGACCACATAGCCGCCGATGACCACGAAGGCCATCTGCATGGTGAAGGGGATCAGACTCCAGAAGCCATCGCCGAAGGCCTTGGCGGTGGTGGCCGCCGGTGCGCCCATGCCCAGGGCGGCCAGGGCCACCACGGCCACGGCGAGCACCGCGAAGACCCAGGAATCGGGAAACCAGCGTTCGGCCCAGTTGGAACAGGCCAGGGCGAACCGCGCGCTGCGCGAGTCGCGGGAAGGGGTTGAACTCATGGTGGATCCTTTTGTTGTTGTTTTGGACAGGGACATCAGGCGTAGCGTGGAAAACGGCGCAGCCTTTTCCACGCGTTGAGGTCATATCGCGGCCATGGGCCGCTCCTACAGGTTCATATGTCCCTGTAGGAGCGGCCCATGGCCGCGATCAACCCACTACCGCCGCTCCACCGCCAGGGCCACGCCCTGGCCACCACCGATGCATAGAGTCGCCAGACCCCTCCGTCCGTCACGGCGGCGTAGTTCGTGGAGCAGGGTCACCAGCACTCGGCAACCGGAGGCGCCGATGGGATGGCCCAGGGCGATGGCGCCGCCGTTGACGTTGACCTTGTCGTCATCCCAGCCCAGCTCCTGGCCCACCGCCAGGGCCTGGGCGGCGAAGGCTTCGTTGGCTTCGATCAGGTCCAGATCGGCCAGCCGCCAGCCGGCTTTTTCCAGCGTCTTGCGGGTGGCCGAGACCGGGCCGATGCCCATGATCGCCGGATCCACTCCCGCGCTGGCATAGGCGGCGATATGGGCCAGCGGCGTGAGCCCCAGGGCGGCGGCCTTGGCCGCGCTCATCACCAGCACGGCAGCGGCGCCATCGTTGAGGCTGGAGGCGTTGCCCGCGGTGACGCTGCCGTCCTTGGTGAAGGCTGGACGCAGGCGCGCCAGACCTTCGGCGGTAGTGTCGGCGCGAATGCCTTCGTCGGTGTCGAACAGCAGCGGTTCGCCCTTGCGCTGGGGGATGGCCACCGGGGTGATCTCCTCGCGGAACCGCCCGGACTCCACCGCGGCCGCGGCGCGCTGCTGGGAGCGTGCAGCGAAGGCATCCTGGGCCTCGCGGCTGATGCCGTATTTCTGCACCAGATTCTCCGCGGTCTGGCCCATGTGGTAGTCGTTGAAGGCATCCCACAGCCCATCGCTGAGCATGGTGTCGACCAGCTCGGCATGGCCCAGGCGCAAGCCGGTGCGTACCTTGGGCAGCACATAGGGCGCCAGGCTCATGTTCTCCATGCCGCCGGCGACGACGATCTCGGCGTCGCCGCAGCGGATCGCCTGGACCGCCAGCTGCACCGCCTTGAGGCCGGAGCCGCAGACCTTGTTCAGGGTCAGGGCCGGCACCTCGTGGGGCAGGCCGGCCTTGACCGCCGCCTGGCGCGCCGGATTCTGGCCCGCACCGGCGGTGAGCACCTGGCCGAGGATGACTTCATCCACCGCGGCCGGCGCCACGCCGGTCTGCTCCAGCAGGGCGCGGATGACGGTGGCGCCGAGCTCCACGGCGGGCACATTGGCCAGCGAACCCTGGAAACTGCCGACCGCGGTGCGGGTGGCAGCGACGATGACGACGTCTTGCATGGCTGGGATCTCCTCAGGCCTGGATGGGGGCGCCGGTGGCGGCGCGCAGTTCATCTAGGCTCACGCCTTCGGCCAGCTCCACCAGTTTCAGGCCGCCTTCGGTCACCTCCAGCACGGCCAGGTCGGTGATGATCAGGTCGACCACGCCAACCCCGGTCAGCGGCAGGTCGCAGGCCGGCAGGATCTTGTGGGCGCCCTTGGCGGTGTGTTCCATCAGCACCACCACGCGCTGCACGCCAGCCACCAGGTCCATGGCGCCGCCCATGCCCTTGACCATCTTGCCGGGGATCATCCAGTTGGCCAGGTCACCTTTTTCCGACACCTGCATGGCGCCCAGGATGGCCAGGTTCACATGGCCGCCGCGGATCATGCCGAAGCTGGTGGCGCTATCGAAATAGCTGCTGCCGGGCAGGGCGGTGACGGTCTGCTTGCCGGCGTTGATCAGGTCCGGATCGACCGTCTCGGCGGTAGGGAAGGGGCCGATGCCCAGCAGGCCGTTTTCCGACTGCAGCCAGACGTCCATGCCGGCGGGGATGTAGTTGGCGACGAGGGTCGGCAAGCCGATGCCGAGGTTGACGTAGAAGCCGTCCTGCAGCTCCCGGGCGGCGCGTTGCGCCATCTGTTCGCGGGTCCAGGCCATCTTACTTCTCCTCGCTCAGGGTGCGTTTCTCGATGCGTTTCTCGGGGCTTGCGTTGACCACCAGACGCTGCACGAAGATGCCGGGCAGGTGGATCTGGTCGGGGTCCAGCTCACCGACTTCCACCAGCTCTTCCACCTCGGCCACGCAGACGCGACCGGCCATGGCGCACAGCGGGTTGAAGTTGCGCGCGGTCTTGTTGAACACCAGATTGCCGGCCTTGTCGGCGCGTTGCGCCTTGACTAGGGCCACGTCGGCGGTCAGCGCCAGTTCCATGACATGGGGCTGGCCATTGAAGTCGCGCACCTCCTTGCCCTCGGCCACCAGGGTGCCGTAGCCGGTACGGGTGTAGAACGCCGGGATGCCGGCGCCACCGGCGCGCAGCTTCTCGGCCAGGGTGCCCTGGGGGGTGAATTCCAGCTCCAGCTCGCCGGCCAGGTACTGGCGCTCGAATTCCTTGTTCTCGCCCACATAGGAGGAAATCATCTTGCGGATCTGCCGGGTCTCCAGCAGCTGGCCGAGGCCGAAGCCGTCCACCCCGGCGTTGTTGCTGATGGCGGTCAGCTCGCGGGCGCCGGTGTCACGCAGCGCGGCGATCAGCGCCTCGGGAATGCCGCAGAGGCCGAAGCCACCCACGGCCAGGGTGATGCCGTCGCTGACCAGCCCGTCGAGGGCGGCCGCGGCGTTGGGGTAGAGCTTGTTCATGGCAGAGATCCTCTTGTCGTTATTGGGCGGTCCAGCCGCCGTCCATGGTCCAGGCGGCGCCGCGCACCTGGGCAGCGGCGTCGCTGCACAGGAACAGTGCCAGCTCGCCCAGCTGGTTGGTGGTGACGAATTCCTGCGACGGCTGCTTCTCGCTGAGCAGGTCGCGACGGGCCTGGTCCGGGTCGCTGCCACGGCTGTCCAACTGCTGCTGGATCAGCGGGGTGAGCACGAAACCCGGGCAGAGCGCGTTGCAGGTAATGCCAGTGCGAGCGGTCTCCAGGGCCGTGACCTTGGTCAGGCCCACCACACCATGCTTGGCGGCCACGTAGGCCGCCTTGCCAGTGGAAGCGACCAGGCCGTGCACCGAGGAGATGTTGACGATCCGTCCCCAGTCGCGTTCGCGCATGCTCGGCAGCGCCAGGCGAGTGGTGTGGAACACCGCCGAGAGATTGAGGGCGATCACCGCGTCCCAGCGCTCCACCGGAAAGTCCTCCAGCGGCGCCACATGCTGGATGCCGGCGTTGTTGACCAGGATGTCCACGCCGCCGAAGTCGCGTTTGGCGTAGGCGAAGAGGTCTTCGATCTCCGCCGGGTTGGCCAGGTCGGCGCCATGGAAGCCCGAGCGACCGGGCAGGCTGGCCTGGGCCGCAGCGGGATCGCCGAAGCCGTTGAGGATGAGGGTGGCGCCAGCGGCGGCCAGGTGCTGGGCGATGCCCAGGCCGATGCCGCTGGTGGAGCCGGTGACCAGGGCGGTCTTGCCGGTAAGGTCCATGATTGTCTCCTTAGACGAGGCCGGTCAGGTAGTAGAGGCCGATGACGAAGAACACCGCAGCGGTCTTGATCAGGGTGATCTTGAAGATGCCGCCATAGGCTTCGCGATGGGTCAGGCCGGTCACCGCCAGCAGGGTGATGACCGCGCCGTTGTGCGGCAGGGTGTCCATGCCACCACTGGCCATGGAGGCCACCCGGTGCAGCACCTCCAGCGGGATGCCCGCGGCATTGGCGGCGGCGATGAAGGTATCGCTCATGGCGGCCAGGGCGATGCTCATGCCACCGGAGGCCGAGCCGGTGATGCCGGCCAGCAGGGTCACGCTCACCGCCTCGTTGATCAGCGGATCGGGGATGGCCTTGAGGCCCTGGGCGAAGAGCACGAAGCCGGGCAGGGCGGCGATCACCGCGCCGAAGCCGTATTCGGACGCCGTGTTCATCCCGGCTAGCAGGGCGCCGGAGACGGCGGTCTTGCTGCCCTCGGCCAACCGCCCGCGGATGGCGCCGAAACCCGTGGCCAGCACCAGCAGGATGCCCGCCAGCAGCGCGCCTTCCACCGCCCAGATGCCGGTCAGCTTGGCCACCTCCTGGGTCACTGGCTTGGCCATGCCCGGCAGCGCCAGGTTATGGGTGGCGCCGTACCAGTCGGGAATCCAGCGGGTCAGCAAGAGGTTGAGCACGCCCACCAGCACCAGCGGTGCCAGGGCCAGCCAGGGATTGGGCAGCGGCAGGTCGGCGGCGGTCTCGGGTTCGTTGCGCAGCGGCACGCTGGCATAGCCTTCGCCACTGTTGCGGGCCTTGCGGCGGGCGCTGCCGAGGTAGGTGAGGCCCACCGCGATGACAAACAGCGACCCGGCCAGGCCCAGCCAGGGCGCGGCCCAGGCGGTGGTCTGGAAGAAGCTGGTGGGGATGATGTTCTGGATCTGCGGGGTGCCGGGCAGGGCATCCATGGTGAAGGAGAAGGCGCCCAGGGCGATGGTGGCCGGGATCAGTCGCTTGGGGATGTCACTCTGGCGAAACATCTCGGCGGCGAAGGGATAGACGGCGAAGACCACCACGAACAACGAGACGCCGCCATAGGTCAGCAGGGCGCAGACCGCGACGATCACTGGGATGGCCCGCTCGCGACCGAGCAGGCGAATGGCCGCGGCGACGATGGCGCGGGAAAAGCCCGACAGCTCGATCAGCTTGCCGAACAGGGCGCCCAGCATGAACACCGGGAAATAGAGTTTGAGAAAGCCCACCATCTTGTCCATGAACACCCCGGTGAAGGCGGGCGCCACGGCGGACGGATCGGTGAGCAGCACAGCGCCGAGGGCGGCGAGGGGGGCGAAGAGGATGACACTGAAACCCCGGTAGGCGGCGAACATCAGCAGCGCCAGGGCAGCGAGTGCGATCAGGACACTCATGGCTTCTCCTAGAGCTTCGCCTGGGGCGAAGCGGTTCTTGTTGTTATAGGGCGATACAGGGATCGCCTGAACACAGGAGCCAGAACCGTGCCAGCTTTATAAGCTATTGTTTTGTAAAAGTTTTTATTTTGATCACTGCCATTTACCGCCATTTTGTCTCAAAAGCTGGACCCCGTAGATTGGGTTGAGCGAAGCGAAGCCCAACATCAGCCCATGGCCTTTCATGTTGGGCTTCGACGATAGAGCCGTCTCAACCCAACCTACGGTCGTGACCTGTAGGAGCGGCCCATGGCCGCGATTGACGATCCATCGCGGCCATGGGCCGCTCCTACAGGCTGTCTCTTTATGTAGATATATCTCAATCTTGAGACGTCAGCCCCAAGGCCACTAGTTTCTTGTACAGCGTGGACCGCCCCAGCCCCAGGCGGCGGGCGGCTTCGTCCACCTTGCTGCCGCAGCTGGCCAGAGTGCCCTGCAACAGCTCGCGATCGAAGCGCCGGCGGGCTTCGGCATAGGTTTCGCCGGTGGCGCTCGCCACGGACGGCCTAGGCCCTTCGGCAGAGAGACCTAAGGCTT
This sequence comes from Pseudomonas sp. PLB05, assembly GCF_021106615.1. Lineage (NCBI taxonomy): Bacteria > Pseudomonadati > Pseudomonadota > Gammaproteobacteria > Pseudomonadales > Pseudomonadaceae > Pseudomonas > Pseudomonas sp. PLB05. Next base: position 381,440 of record NZ_JAJOHO010000003.1, on the reverse strand, counting down.
CGGCCAGTGCCCTCGCATCCAACTGGCTGTCGTCACCCAAGAGCACCGCGCGCTCCAGCACGTTGCGCAACTCGCGCACGTTGCCGGGCCAGGGTTGGCGCTGCAGCAGCGCCAGGCCATCGGCGGTGAGTTCAGGGGTGGGCTGTCCGCCTACCTGGGGCAGACTGTCGAGGATGGCCTCTGCCAGCACCGCCAGGTCGTCCAGGCGCTCACGCAGCGGCGGGATGCGGATCGGCAGCACATTGAGTCGGTAATAGAGATCGGCGCGAAAGCGCCCCTCGGCCACGGCGACGTCCAGGTCACGCGAGGTCGCGGCGATCATCCGCACGTCGCAGGCCAGCACCTCGTTGGAGCCCAGGGGTTCGTACTCCTTTTCCTGCAGCACCCGCAGCAGCTTGGCCTGCAAGGCCAGGGGCATGTCGCCGATCTCATCGAGAAACAGGGTGCCGCCCTGGGCGATCTGCAACTTGCCTGGACGTGCCCGGCGCTCGGCACCGGTGAAGGCGCCAGGCGCGGTGCCGAAGAATTCCGCTTCCAGCAGGCTTTCCGGAATGGCCGCGGCATTGATGCTGACGAAGGGTCGCCCGGCCCGCGGCGAGGCGCCATGGATGGCGTGGGCCAGCAGCTCCTTGCCGGTGCCGGTCTCGCCCAACAGCAGCACCGCGGCCGCACTGGCGGCAGCGCGGCGGGCGCGGCGCTTGACCTCCAGGCTGGCCGGTCCGCTGCCGACGAAATGGCCGAAGCCGTACTTGGCGGTACGCGCGTGCTGCAGCGAACGCCGGGTGGTGGCCAGCTCTTCCTGGATGCGCAGGTAGCGGGTCACCAGGGGTGCCAGCTGCTGCAACTGGTCGAACAGGGCGAAGCCGATGGCGCCGATCAGTTCGCCGTCATCGGTATGGATGGGCAGCCGCATCACCACCAGGGGGCCGCTACGGGTCTCCAGCATGTCCAGCAGGATCGGCTGGCCGTTGCGCGCCACCTCCCGCAACAGGCTATGGGGAATGATCTGCTCCACTGGCTGGCCGATGGCGGCGGCGGCATCCGGCAGGCCGAAGTGCTGGGCGTATCTCTGGTTGATCCAGACGATGCGCGCGTCGCGGTCGACGATCACCGTGCCATTGCTGGTCTGCTCGATGATCTCGAACAGCGAGCGGATCGCCCGCTGGCGAATGCCGGCATAGTCTTCCAGCCCCGGCAGACCGGGTGGGGTGCGGCTCATGGCTTCAGCGCATGGCGCAGCTGGTGCAGCCGCCGCTGGACGATGCGTTCGCGCCGCGCCGCGTCCCAGTCATAGAAGCCCGCGCCACTGCGCACGCCGGTGCGGCCGGCGGCTACCTGGTCTTCCAGCAGCTGCAGCGGCGCCTCGTCCCGCGCCAGGGTTGGCCAGAGGTGGCTGGCAATGTCGCGAAAGGTGTCCAGCCCGCCCATGTCCGCCGCCTCCAGGGGGCCGACCATGGCATAGCGCCGACCCAGGGAAGCGCGCATCACCCGATCCACCGTCTCGGCATCCGCCGCGCCGCTCTGCACGATGTGCAGGGCCTCGCGCAACAGGGCGAATTGCAGGCGATTGCCGACGAAGCCGGGAATGGCCCGCTGCAACACCACGGCCTCCAGGTCGGCGGCTTCCAGCAGGTGGCGCACGGACTCCAGGTGCGTGGGTAGGGTGGCCGTGCCGGGCACCAGCTCCACCAGGGGAATGAAGTGCGGCGGATTCCAGAAGTGGGCGATCAGCAGGCGCTCGGGATGGCGCAGGTGCGCGGCCAGCTCGTCCGGGGGCAGGCCGCTGGTGTTGCTGGCGATCAGGGCGTCCGGGCGCAGCACGGCTTCGAGCTGGGCATAGAGACGATGCTTGAGTTCCAGGCGCTCGGGTACGGCTTCGAACAGCAGGTCGCAGTCGGCGAGATCGGCAAGCTCGGTCGTGGTCGTGAGGCGGGCGACGACCGCCTCGGTGTCCACGGCGATGTCGGCTTCTTCCAGCTCGGCGAGCAGGGTGCGCGCGGTGGCGGCTACCTCGGCGAGACGGGCGGGGTCGACATCCTGCAGGCGCACGGCATGGCCGTGGTGGGCGAGATGCACGGCGATGCCGATGCCCATGAGACCGGAACCCAGGACGGCGAGGCGTGGCGTGGTCATGATCTTTTCCTTGTGAGACGGCCGCGGCAACCGTCTCACACTTGACCGCCCCCGGCCAAGGCACGGGAGCGCTCCCTTGCACCAAAGGTGGGCTCCAGCTGCGGACCTGCGGCTACGCCACGGCTCTGCCACGCCGCTCGACGATGCCTGGCACGGGCACTGCTAAGGACAGGCACGCCCATCCCGAGGAGATCGCCATGAGCAACGCTGGCAACGACTACCCCCTGAGCGAAGTCCCGCCCGAGGCCCGCAAGGGCTTGGCCTCCTTGGCCATGGTGCTGCTGGGCTTCACCTTCTTTACCGCCACCATGTTCGCCGGCGGCAAGCTGGGAGTGGCCTTCGGTTTCGCCGACCTGCTGCTGGTGATCGCCCTCGGCAATCTGCTGCTGGGTGTCTATGCCGCCGCCCTCGGCCATATCGCCTGTCGCAGCGGCCTCAACTCGGTGCTCATGGGGCGCTTCGCCTTCGGCGAGCGCGGCAGCAAGCTGTGCGACCTCATCCTCGGCTTCACCCAGATCGGCTGGTACGCCTGGGGTACGGCCACTGCCGCCGTGGTGCTGGGCAAGTACTTCGGCCTGGAGCAGGGCGCGGTGCTGGCGCTGATGGCGGTATTCGGCCTGGGCTTCTGCGCCACTGCCTACATCGGTTATCGCGGCCTGGAGATCCTTTCCTGGATCGCCGTGCCGGCCATGGCGCTGCTGCTGATCCTGTCCATGAGCGTGACCACCGCCAAGGCCGGCGGCCTGGCCGGCCTGCTGGCGATCCAACCCAGCAGCAGCCTGGACCTGTCCACCGCCATCACCCTGGTATTCGGCACCTTCGTCAGCGGCGCCACCCAGGCCACCAACTGGACGCGCTTCGCCCGCTCCACGCGAGTGGCGGTGCTGGCCAGCCTGATCGGCTTCTTCATCGGCAACGGCCTGATGGTGCTGATCGGCGCCTATGGCGCCATCGTCTACCAGCAGCCCGACGTGGTGGAGGTGCTGATGCTGCAGGGCTTCGCCACCGCCGCCCTGGCTATGCTGCTGCTCAACATCTGGAGCACCCAGGACAACACCATCTACAACTTCGCCGTGGCCGGTTGCAACCTGGTGCGTACCGACCGCCGCAAGACCGTGACCCTGGCTGGCGCCCTGATCGGCACCGCCCTGGCGGTGCTGGGCATGTACGACCTGCTGGTGCCCTATCTGGTCCTGCTCGGTACGGTGATCCCGCCCATCGGCGGGGTGATCGTCGCCGACTTCTGGCTGCGCCATCGCGGGCGCTATCCCTTGCTCGCCGAGGCCCGCCTGCCGCACTACAACTGGCCGGGCCTGGCCGCCTATGGGCTGGGCACCATCGCCGCCTTCGGCTCACCCTGGGTCGCACCGCTGGTGGGTATTGGGGTGGCGGCACTGGCCTATGGCGTGTTCAATGGACTGACTCGGGGGCGTACTACTGCTCCTGCCTCGCTCTAGGGAGATCCATCATGCGCATCCTCAACGCCCGCCTGCGTGACCGCGAAGGGCTGTACGACATCCGCCTCGAAGGCGGGCGCATCGCCGCCATCGCCGAGCAGTTGATGCCCCCCGCGGTGGGGCCGGACGATATCGACGCCGCCGGCAACCTGGTGGTGCCGCCCTTCGTCGAGCCGCACATCCACCTCGATGCCACCCTGACCGCCGGCGAGCCGCGCTGGAACATGAGCGGCACCCTGTTCGAAGGCATCGAATGCTGGGGCGAGCGCAAGGCCACCATCACCCAGGAAGACACCAAGACCCGCGCCACGCGCACCATCCGCGCCCTGGCCGCCCACGGCATCCAGCACGTGCGCACCCATGTCGACGTGACCGATCCGTCCCTGGCCGCGCTCAAGGCCATGCTGGAGGTGCGCGAGGAAACCGCCCACCTGATCGATCTGCAGATCGTCGCCTTTCCCCAGGAGGGCATCGAATCCTTCAAGAACGGCCGTCAGCTGATGGAGGAGTCGATTCGCCTGGGCGCTGACGTGGTCGGCGGCATTCCCCACTTCGAATACACCCGCGACCAGGGCGTGAGCTCGGTGAAATTCCTCATGGACCTGGCCGAGCGCACTGGTTGCCTGGTGGACGTCCATTGCGACGAGACCGACGATCCGCATTCGCGCTTTCTCGAGGTGCTGGCCGAAGAGGCGCGCAGCCGCGCCATGGGTTCGCGGGTCACCGCCAGCCACACCACCGCCATGGGCTCCTACGACAACGCCTACTGCGCCAAGCTGTTCCGCCTGCTGACCCATGCCGGCATCAACTTCATTTCCTGCCCGACCGAGAGCATCCACCTGCAGGGCCGCTTCGACAGCTTTCCCAAGCGCCGCGGCGTGACCCGGGTCAACGAGCTGCTGGAGGCCGGCCTCAACGTCTGCTTCGCCCAGGATTCCATCGTCGATCCCTGGTATCCGCTGGGCAACGGCAACATCCTGCGCGTGCTGGAGGCGGGGCTGCACATCTGCCATATGCTCGGCTATCGCAACCTGCAGTCGGCGCTGGATCTGGTCACGGTGAACAGTGCCAAGGCGCTGTGCCTGGGCGACCGCTATGGCCTGGAGGAGGGGCGCCCCGCCAATCTGCTGGTGCTCTCCGCCGACAGCGACTACGAGATGGTCCGCAGCCAGGGCCTGCCGCTGTATTCCATCCGCCACGGCAAGGTGCTGATGCAACGCCGCCCGGCGCAGGTGGAGTTGGCGGATCTGTAATGGACTCTGGCTGGGGACTGTGCGATGAATAGGCTGGTGCCGGTTGATCGCGATTCTTCAGTACTGACAAAGACCTGCCGCTCGCTCGAACAACCCCCTCTCCTCTGGGAGAGGGCTGGGGTGAGGGCAAGCCCCATGCCGAAGCTCCAGCGGATAAGGCTGCGCCGTTTCCACGCGCCGGCTGACACGGATCGCGGCCATGGGCCGCTCCTACGGGAAGCCAGGGTGTCGGAGCGGCCGCATCGATGGATCGTCAATGCCGTGCTTCAGGCACAGGTGCTGGCCTCCGAGATCGCCTCATGACAAAGCGCCCGGTCAAGAGACCTTGAGCATGACGACCGTGAACAGGCAGGCTAGGCCCGTTACCATTATTGCGAGCGCCCAACTCAGCAGCTTCATTTTATCTTTCTGGGCATCTTCCACGAGCATCCCCTGCCGGACCAAGGTCAAGCGAAGATAGGGTGTTATTTGGGTGAAATGAGCTTGGTTTCTGGGCTGGAAAAGTGGTCTTGCAAGTACGGACAGTCGTTCCGAACCAACCCCCTGGCGTTGCTGTTCCGCGAAGCCCACGACGGGTTTTCTGCCGTTTAATCGACGAAAACAGGCAGGTCGGTCCATTACCGTTATAGCGGGTCGATCTCATCGGCGTTTCATGCATGATCGACCCGGTCGCGCCTGCTTGTCCTATACCTTGAAGCGACTGGTCATTTCCTGCAGGCGAACGCCAATGCGCGCCAATTCCATGCTCGACGAAGCGGTTTCCTCGCTGGCGGCGGCCGTCTGATCGGAGATGTCGCGCACGTTGGTCACGCCGCGGCTGATCTCTTCGCCTACAGCGCTCTGCTGCTCTGCGGCGCAGGCAATCTGCTCGTTCATGGATTCGATGTCGCGCACCGCCTGGGTGATGCGCTTGAGCATCTCACCGGCTTCACGCGACAGTCCTACGCTGCTGTCGGTCAGCAGCATGTTCTGCTCGAGCACCACCGCCATCCGGTCGGTGCTCTGGCCCAAGCCGGTGATCAGCTGCGCGATCTCGTCGGTGGAAGAGCGAGTGCGCTGGGCCAGTCCGCGCACCTCGTCGGCCACTACCGCGAAGCCACGGCCCGCCTCGCCCGCTCGAGCCGCCTCGATGGCCGCATTCAGCGCCAGCAGGTTGGTCTGCTCGGCCACGGCCTTGATCACATCAAGCACCCCGCCGATGCTTTCGGCATGGCTGCGCAGCGTGGCCATGGCGGTCTTGGTCGAATCCATCTCGCTGGCCAGCAGCTCTATCTGCGCGACCGCCCTGCTGACAGCCTCATCGCCCTGCAGGGCCTGCTGGCTGGCTTCCAGCGCGGATCGGGCGGCTTCGCCGGCATTGCGTGCCACCTCGTGGGTAGTGGCCGTCATTTCCTGCATCGCGGTGGCGATCTGGTCGGTCTCGACTTTCTGAGACTGTACGCCGGCGCTGGTCTGCTCGGTAACGGCCGACAACTGCTCGGCCGCGCTGGCCACCTGCACGACGCCGTCCTTCATCTCGCCGATCAGCCCGCGCAGATTGGTGGTCATCCGCTGCATGCTGGCCTGGAGCGCACCCAGTTCGTCTTTACGGGTGACCTGCTGCTGATGAGTGAAGTCGCCAGTGGCAACGGTCTCCGCCAAGGCCACGGTTTCCTTTAGCGGCCTGACAATGGAGCGGGTGATCAACCAGGCACTGAGCAGGCCCAGGACGATGGCCACGCCAAGCCAGAGCAGCAGCATCTGGCGGGCCCCGGCAGCATCGGCTATCTGGAGCTCACTCTGGATGTCGGTCATTTTGTCGGCCACGGTGAGAATCGCCGTGATGGAGATCGAGATACCGCCCTGCGCCTTGTCGACCTCCGCCTGCTCTGCGATCAGGTGCTGCAGCTCGCGCTGATAGTTGCTGACCTCGCCGGAGAACGCCTGGATGGCACTGCTTGGCAGCTCAGTCGAATCGAGTCCCTTGACCTGGGCCAGCACCGTGGCGATGGCGCTCCGCGCGGCCTCTTCGGTGTCCGGGCTCGGCAGCGAGGCATAACCACGGAAGTTGATTCTCATCCGTTGGACGTTGAGGAACAGGTCAGCGACTATTTGGCGATCCGCATAGCGACCGCTTTCCGCACCTGCCGCCTTGGACAGTGCCAGGAGCTGCTCATTGGCCGCCTCGGCGGCAGCGGACGCGACCTTGCGCGTTGCTTCACGCGCGCGAGTTGCGGTAACGGCTTGGTTGTAGAATTCACGGTACCTCTTGAGGGTGGATTCCGTATCCGCGATCAGCGCCAAGTTAATGGGCGATTTGAAATTAGGTCCAATCGCCAGCAACTGCTTTTCCGTCTTATCCAGTGCCGTGAGCCACTTGCCCGCCTGAGTATCATCGGCCTTGACGAAGTACAGCAGTCGCTCGATGCGCATATCTCGCGCCATCGTGCTGAAATCTGAGATGTCGCTTGCTCGCTCGCTCCGATTGCGAAGGGTCTCGATAGCCTGCCAGCCGGTATAGGCCACCAGCAGGATCATGCCCAGGAGCAGGGAAAAGCCGAGCGTGAGCTTGGCCCGAACGCTGATATTGCTAAGAAAATTCCAGCCATTATGTTGCATGTGGACTACCTGGACAGGGGGCTTCGAAGGCGAGCGGCCGCCGCGTGTTGCGCAGGCAGTCATAGTTATCGCGATACGTTTTCGGGTTGGGATGCGCTCTGGTGATCTTCCGAAGGGGGCAGCAATACGTTTTCAACTACTGCTGAAAGGCGCGGCTGCAGAGCGCGGCAGGGCAGGGCGGTGGGATTAATCTGACAATGAAAATGTGAAAATTTGGTCAACCGGTGAACGGCGGGGGATGCTCGGCGTTACTGTGAGGACGGGCGGCTGAACTTATCTGCAAAAGTCAGATGGTAGGAGTTCTTGCCCAGTAAGGCTTATCTGGCGGCCCAGTATTGCCGCCGTTCAGGCCAGGCCCGTTGCTCAACCCAACCTACGGCGGTCCAGCTATCGTGACCATGCCGCGATCACCGTAGGTTGGGTTGAGACGGCTCTATCGTCGAAGCCCAACAAATCCGGCGCCGGGGCAACAGCTGTTGGGCTTCGCTGCGCTCAACCCAACCTACGGCGGTCCATCTATCGTGACCATGCTGCGATCACCGTAGGTTGGGCTGAGACGGCTCTACCGTCGAAGCCCAACAAATCCGGCGCCAGGGCAACAGCTGTCGGGCTTCGCTGCGCTCAGCCCAACCTACGGCGGTTCAGCTATCGTGACCATGCCATGGCCGCGATCACCGTAGGTTGGGCTGAGACGGCTCTACCGTCGAAGCCCAACAAATCCGGCGCCGGGGAAACAGCTGTTGGGCTTCGCTGCGCTCAGCCCAACCTATGAAAGCCTATCGCCCGCTTTCGGCGAAATCCCGCAGCGCGGCGCCATCCAGGCGATAGCGTACCCATTCGCTCTGGGCCTGGGCGCCCAGGCTTTCGTAGAAGTCGATGGCGGGCGTGTTCCAGTCCAGCACGCTCCATTCCAGGCGACCGCAATCGTTGGCCACCGCCTCGCGGGCCAGCTCGCGCAGCAGGCCCTTGCCCAGGCCGGTGCCGCGGGCGCTGGGGCTCACATAGAGGTCTTCCAGGTAGATCCCGTTGCGGCCCAACCAGGTGGAATAGCTGTAGAAATACACGGCATAGCCCACCACCACACCTTCCTGCTCGGCGACCAGGGCGCGGGTCGGGGTGTCGGCGGCGAACAGCGTGGCCTCGATCTGGGCCGGACTGGCCAGGACCTCGTGGATGGCCTTTTCGTAGTCGGCCAACTCGACGATCAATGCATGGATACGGGCGGCGTCGGTGCGGCGGGCGGGGCGGATCTGGGTGGTCATGGGTGCCTTGGTCAGGTCGCGGGGCAGCGGCGACCTCAGGAGGGCACCACGGCCCGATTGGCGGACCCGGACAGCATGGCGGCGACCTGCGCGGCCAACTGGTCCAGGGTGAAGGGCTTGGTCATCAACTCCATGTTACCACCCAGAAAGCTGGTCCTACTGAGCGCGCCCTCGGCGTAGCCGGTGAGGAACAGCACCGGCAGCCGCGGCCTGAGCTGCTGGATCACTTCCGCCAGCTGGCGACCATTGAGGCCCGGCAGGCCCACATCGGTCACCAGCAGATCCAGCCGCGGGATCTGCTCCAGCAGGTGCAACGCGGCCTTGCCTTCGGCCGCGCTCCAGACGCGATAACCCAGGGCTTCCAGCGCTTCCTGATTGACCAACCGCACCGCATCGTCGTCCTCCACCAGGAGGATGGTCTCGCCAGCGCCCTGGACGAATTCGGCCGGCTCGATCCGCTTGGGTTCGCGGCGCTGCTCGGCCGCCGGCAGGCAGACGCAAACCCGCGTCCCCGTCGTGTCGCTGGCGATGGTCAGGCGGCCGTTGCTCTGCCGGGCGAAGCCATAGACCATCGACAGACCCAGCCCCGTGCCCTGGCCCTGGGGCTTGGTGGTGAAGAAGGGTTCGAGCACCTTGCCGAGCAGGCGCTCGGGGATGCCGGTCCCGGTGTCCCGGACCTCAAGGCAGACGTAGTCGCCCAGGGCCAGCGCATCATCCCCGCTACCCGGCTCGGTGACCGTCAGCGGATAGGTCTCCAGGGTGATGACACCGCCGTGCGGCATGGCATCGCGGGCATTGATCACCAGGTTGAGCAGGGCATTCTCCAGCTGGTTGGCATCCGCCAGGATCCAGGGCAGGTCATCGGCCAGCGCCAGGGTCACCGAGATCTGCTCGCTCACCGTGCGTTGCAGCAGGTCCTGCAGCGCCAGGATCAGCTCATTGGCAGACATCGGCCGGGATTCCAGCGATTGCCGCCGGGAAAAGGCCAACAGCCGCTGGGTCAGCGCCGCCGCCCGGTGCGCCGAATGCTGGGCGGCTTCCATGTAGCGCTCCAGGCCCGCCAGCTGGCCCTTGTTCTTGATCTTCATCAGATCCAGGGCGCCCAGTACCCCGGTCAGCATGTTGTTGAAGTCATGGGCGATGCCGCCGGTGAGCTGGCCGACCGCTTCCATCTTCAGTGACTGGCGCAACTGCTCCTCGGCGCGACCGCGCTCGACGGTTTCCCGTTGCAGCTCGCTGAGGGTGTGGGCCAGGGTCCGGGTGCGCTCTGCGACCTGGAATTCCAGTTCTTCGTTGAAGCGGCGCAAGGCCAGTTCGGCGCGCTTCTCGTCGCTGATGTCGGCGATCACCGTGGTCGCCCCGATGATCCGCTGGGTGGCGTCGTGCAGGGGCACCGCGCTTACCCGCAACCAGGATTCCTCGCCGGTCGCGGTGGTGTGATAGAAATCCTGGCCCTTGACCCGTTCGCCAGCCAGGGCGCGGGCACCCGGAAAGCGCTCGGGCGGCAAGAGGCGTCCACTGTCGTCGAGCGCGGTCCAGCGTGTGGCTTCCTCGGGTTGCTGGGAGGGGATGCGCTGACCGGGCACATGCTGCTCATAGAAGGGATTGCTGACCAGGGTGCGGCCTTCGCTGTCCATGAAGCACGCGCCGACCGGCAGGTTCTCCAGCAGCGTCTGCATGCGCTCGCGTTCCTGGGCGAGTTCGGCGAGGCGGTCGCGCATCTCGAACTGGCGCAGGCGCGAACGCCAGGCCGAGGCCACGCTGCTCAGCAGCGAGGCACCGCTCAGCGGGCGCTCCAGGATGACCAGATTGGTGGTCGCCGCCGGCAGTTGCCGACGCAGGAGGTCATTGCCGCGGCCCGAGCGCTTGGCGTCTGAGGCCAGCAGCACCAGCGGGATGTCCGACCAGGTCGGTTGCCGCTCCAGCGCCTCTGCCAGCGCATGCAGGTCCTGGCGCAGGGCCTCTTCGGTGAACACGATGATGCCCGTCTCGTCGCCCAGCGCGGCGGCGACCTCGTCGAGGCTGGCCAGGTAACGCGTATGGTAGCCCTGGGTGAAGAGGCGCTGCAGACTGGCCGCGTCACCCCGCAGCGGGGCGCAGATGATCAGCTCACAGGCCGGCGTCGTGGTCTCGGTCAATCGCGCTCTTCCATCAGGGGTTGCTTGGCACCGAAGTATTCCGGGGGCCCGGTCAACACGCCGCGGAAGTCCACCAGGGGCTGGCCCACGCGGATGCCCCGGGTATCGATGCGCAATTCCCGAATCGCATCCTCATGGCCACCCCCGCGATGCTTGAGGATGGAGATGGCCTTGCGCAGGCGTCCCTGGGCCTCGAAGAAGCGAATCAGCACCACGGTGTCGGCGATATAGGAGATGTCCAGGCTGGAGGTCATCGAGCCGACCAGGCCATGCTGGGGGTTGATGAGAAAGGTGACGACCCCGGACTGGCTCAGATAGGAGAGCAATTCGTGCAGCTGCAGGATCAACTGCTGTTCCTGGGGCATGGCGGCGAGGTAGCCGTTGAGGCTGTCCAGCACCAGCATCCGGCAGTTGTCCTCCTCGACGTCTCGCCGCACGCGCCAGGCGAATTCACCAGGAGACAGCTCGGCGGGATCGATCTGGTGAACAACCAGCAGGCCTTCCTCGATATGGCGCAGCAGCGGCATCCCCATGCTTTCCGCACGCTTGAGCAGGGTGCCGATGCGCTCGTCGAATTCATAGAGGGCGCACCTCTCGCCCCGGGCGCAGGCGGCCATCACGTACTGCAGTGCCAGGGTCGTCTTGCCGGTGCCGGCCGGCCCGGTGATCAGGGTGCTGGTGCCACGCAAGGGCCCGCCGTGCAACAGGGCATCCATGTCGGCGATGCTGCTGGGTACCGGTTCGCCGGCGAAATCCTGGTAGCGCCCCGCGGCGATCATCCGCGGATAGACCTCCAGGCCGCCATGGCGGATGGTGAAGTCGTGATAGCCGGCGACGAAGTCCCGACCGCGCAGCTTCTGGATCTGCAGGCGGCGACGAGCGGCGCCGAAGTCCAGGGTCAGGCGTTCCAGGGTCAGCACCCCGTGGCAGAGGCTGTGCAGATGATTGTCCCGCTCGCCGCCGCTGGTGGTCAGGTCATCCACCAACAGGACGGTGAGGCCGCGGCCGGCGAAGAATTGCTTGAGCGCCAGCACCTGGCGTCGATAGCGCAGCGGGTCCTGGGCCAGCAGGCGCATCTCCGACAAGCTGTCGAACACCAGTCGGCTTGGCTTGAGCTCATCCACCCGGGTCTGGATCAACTCAATGGTATCGCCCAGTTCGGATTCCCAGGGGTGCAGGATGGTCTGCTCCTGCGCGCCGCCCAGCACCGCATCGGCAGCCGACAATTCGAACAGGTGCATGCCTTCCAGGCTCCAGCCGTGGGATTCGGCGACGCTCTGCAGCTCCTCGCTGGTTTCCGACAGGGTGATGTACAGCACCGATTCGCCTCGACGCACCCCCTCGAAGAGAAATTGCAGGCCCAGGGTAGTCTTGCCCGACCCCGGAGTGCCTTCCAGCAGATAGAGCCGGTCCTTGGGCAAACCGCCGCGTAACACCTGATCCAGACCGGCATTGCCTGTCGCGATAATTGACTGGCTGGGAGAACTCATGGATGACCGGACCTCGTGGTGGCGGAAGCGAAAAACACAGGATATACGCGGCCCAGCCTGCGCCCCGAGCGGACTCGACAGGGCGGCGGCAAGGTGCAGGCAGTGACGGCAGCACGCCGAAAGACCTCGGCGGGAGAGGGTGACGGCAAGACCCGCACCTTGTTAATGGTCAGTCTAATGCTGTCGCCGGCGCCAGGCCACTGTGACAGGCGGTCACCCGGCCATACCGATACGTCGGTACCGGCTGGCGCGGCGCGGTGCTCAGGCGATCCCGTTCGGGCCATCCAGTACCCGGCGGATCTTGCGCGCCAGATCGTTGGGGATATAGGGCTTGGAGATCACATCGAACTCCGAACCGCCGATGTCGGTGCGCTCCAGGGAGTTCTCGGCATAGCCGGTGGTGAGCAGCACCTTGATCTCCGGATGCAGGCGTTTCACCTCCCGCGCCAGCATCACGCCGTTCATGCCGCCCGGCATGATCAGGTCGGTGAAGAGCAGATCGAAGGGCTGTTCGGTCTCCCGCAGCACGCGCAGGGCCGCGCTGGCGTTGAAGGCAATCTGGGCGGTGTAGCCATAGTCCTCCAGCACCAGCTTGGCCAATTCGGCGACGTCCGGGCGGTCTTCCACCACCAGGATGCGTTCGGTGCCATTACGGCGCTCCGAGCGCTGCTCGCCCTGCTGATGGGTGATGTGGCTGTCGTCCACCGGGAAGTACAGGCGCAGGGTGGTGCCAACGTCCTCTTCCGAGTAGATGCGCACCGTGCCGCCGGATTGCTTGGCGAAGCCATAGACCATCGATAGACCCAGCCCCGAGCCCTTGCCTTCCTCCTTGGTGGTGAAGAAGGGATCCATCACCCGGTCCCGGATGCTGGCCGGCATGCCGTGGCCGTTGTCGGTGATCGCTAGGCTGACGTAACGGCCCGGCATGAGGCCGTCGTAGGACATATTGGCCAGTTCGCGCACCTCGACGTTGCGCGTCTCGATGCCCAGGCTGGGTTGCGCTCGATCCGCCAGGGCGTTCCGCGCATTGATCAGGATATTGAGCAGCGCGACCTCAGCCTGGGTCGGATCGATGCGGCAATTCCACAGGTTCGGATCCAGCTGCGTGCGGATCTCCACATCGCCCAGGGTCCGCTCGGCCAGTTCGTGGGAGGAGCGAATCAGGTTGTTCAGATTCAGCACCCGGCCTTCGAGCTTCTGCTTGCGCGAGAAGGCCAGCAATTGCTGGGTGAGGGTGCTGGCGCGTTCGGCGGCGGACTTGGCGTGGGTAGCGCTGCGAACGATGCGCTCCTGGTCGAAGCTGGGCTTTTCCGCAGTACGCTGGATGATGTCGATATAGCCCATCATCACCTGCAGCAGGTTGTTGAAGTCGTGGGCGATACCGCCGGTGAGCTGGCCGAGCGCCTCCATCTTCTGCGCCTGGCGCAGGGCATCCTCGGCGTCGCGACGGCGGCTGACGTCCAGCTGGGACGCGAAGTAGTAGGTCAGCTCGCCCGATTCGTTGTACACCGGCGAGACGAACAGCGCATTCCAGAAGGTCGAGCCATCCTTGCGATAATTGATGATCTCCACCGAGGCCTCCCGCTCCTGTTCCACCGCCTCGCGAACCTGGGCGACCGCCGAGCGATCGGTTTCCGGGCCCTGCAGGAAACGGCAATTGCGCCCCAGCAACTCGTCCACCTGGTAGCCGGTCATCTCGGTGAAGGCATTGTTGGCGAAGAGTATCGGATTGTCCGGCTGGTTGGGATCGGTGATCAGCATCGGCATCCGCGTCGTTTCCACCGCGGCGAAGAAAATATTCTTGCCCTCGTGCGAAACATCGCTCGTCGCTGAATTATCGACCCGCGCCTTGCGGGGTGGGTGCTGTCGGCTCACGGGGGGCGGAATCCTTGCGCAGGCAAAATGGGGCGGTATGGCCCTCAGACAGCCAAGCGGCAAAAAAACTTCACTGGCGCGCCGTCCGAGGCCGTCTGGCATCATCCTTTGCCGGGCTGAAAGCCAGACGCGGCGCGGCTTTGGCGGCCATTTGCCAGTGTACCGCTCACCTCTCTCAGGTGACCGTTAGGTAAGTTTGCGGAGAACCTCTCCGGCATCTGATGTCTGAGCTGCCATGAAGCCGAGAAGCCTTGATATACAAAGACAAATTCTTGTTCTGGAAGACGATCCGGGGCAGCGCGAGCTGCTGACCGAAATCCTGACCGAACAGGGACTGGATGTCGTGGCGGTGGCTTCCAGCGACGAGGCCCTGGCGCACATGGACGCCCGCGGCAGTGATACCAAGCTGGTCATCGCCGACGTCAACGTGCCAGGCATGCTGGACGGCCTGGCCTTCGCCCAGTTGGCCGCCGTCAGCTGGCCTACGGTGCCCTTCATCATCATCTCCGGCTACATCGACCAGGACCTCGCCATCCTGCCGCGTCGCGCGGCCTTCCTGCCCAAGCCCTGGAGTGTCGCCGACCTCAGCCAGCTGGTCGAAAACCTGCTGCCGCGCCGCTAGCGCCCCCTGCCTGCCGATCTCCCAATCGCCCTCGACCCACATCAGTGATCCCACCGTTGGTGCCTGGAAAGAAGACGTTCGTCGGCACGACTACGGCGGCACTGGCCAAATGATATGACGTCCGTCGGCAAGCCCTTTTGGCAGGGAACCAAATACGCCGAACGCTATCAATGTGCCATCTATTCCCGACTGGCAAGGAGCGCTTCATGGACGCAGTCATCACCCAGATTTCTCAGATCACCGATTGGGAATTTCTCATCGCGCTGGAGCGCAGCCTGGAAAGCCGTGGTCGCCTCGATCTGGCGGCTAGAGAGGCCCTCGAACGCCAAGGCAATCTGCTCTCCCGTCGTTACCTGCTGCAGAAGGGCAAGCTTGGCAACGGTCCCTTCAGCCCGGTGGAAAACGAGGTTCTCGACGTTCTGGCCACGGCCACGGCCGCCCTGCGCCGCAGTCGCCGTCTGCCTCACAACATCGTCAAGAGCCTGCGCGCTGGAGGCCTGATCGAGGCCGTCGAGCGCAACGTCTGCCACGCCGGCGCCCTGCAATGCCGTACCGACTTCGAAGCCGACGGCATTCCCCGTGGCACCCTGGAGCGCATCGTCGATCGCCATCCCCAGGCCTTCGAACTGGAAGCCCGCCGCGCCGCGGCCCGCTACATTGCCGACCAGGAACCGGCCTTCCGCGCCGCCGGCTGAGCCTCGTCATGGCCGCCTGCGGGCGGCCTTGCGATACAGGGGCAGGCTGATCGCTGTCCTGGCGCGTGCTACCGTTGCGAGCCACTCGCCGCAACAGGCCCCACCATGCCCCTCGCCGACAACCTGCTGGCCTTCACCCTGGCCGCCTCCCTGCTCACCCTCACCCCAGGCCTCGATACCGCCCTGATCCTGCGCACCGCCGCGGCCGAAGGCCGCGCCCAGGCCTGGCGCGCAGCCCTGGGGATCAATGCCGGCTGCCTGCTCTGGGGCGCCGCCGTCGCCTTTGGCCTGGGCGCGTTGCTGGCGGTCTCGGAACTGGCCTATACGCTGCTCAAGTACTGCGGCGCCGCCTACCTCTGCTGGCTCGGCCTCAACCTGCTGCTGCGCCCCCGTACCGCCCTCGCACCCACGACAGGCGAGGGCGGTAAGGCCTCTAACTGGTTCCTCAAGGGCCTGCTCGGCAATGTCCTCAATCCCAAGATCGGCATCTTCTATGTGTCCTTCCTGCCCCAGTTCATCCCCCAGGGCCAACCCCTGATCGCCTGGACCTTCGGCCTGGTCGCCATCCATGTACTGCTGAGCCTGCTCTGGTCCCTGACCCTGATCGGCGCCACCCGCACCCTGGGCGAGACCCTGCGCAAGGCCGCGGTGATCCGCTGGCTGGATCGGGTGACGGGAGTGGTCTTTCTGCTGTTCGCGGCGAGGCTGGCGTTGAGTCGGCGGTAGGGGGAGGGTATGGCCGGAGCGACGATGGCGTGCGCAAGTGTCAAGACGGTCAGGACCGTTATGGTGGCCTGCTACGGCCAGAGAGAATGATGCGAAAAAAAGCCGCTCGTAAGCGGCTTAGATAGGCATTTGTTTCTATCCTCAGCGCTAAGGATTGCGAGCGGCCGCCTGCTGTCCAGCCTCGTGCAACTGACGTGTTTTTTCATCCAATTCCTTTCGGATGGCGGCTAGCAGAGGAACTCCCTCGGTGTAATTGCGACCATAGGCCAGATTAAAGGCGTAGTCGAAATCAGCCGGGTTTTGTCCCTGAGTATGCTGAAGAATCGTCTCCAGCTTATCCAAACCTTTTACTAGTCGTGCCTCGGGCGATGAGGCCTGATCGTACTCGTCCCAGAGGGCTAGAAACGAGTTTCGTTGATCAGCTGCTAGCGGCGCCATCAGCGCTTCAAGATCCTGACGCTCCTGAATCGACTTACTTCGAGCACCTGCCTGGGGAGCCGGAATATCGCCGTTCAGCGCTTCGCCGAGATCGTGGATGACAGCGATTTTGAGCAGCTTCGTGAAATCAACGTCGCTTAACTCTGGCTCGAAAACCATAGCCATTAGGCAAAGCCGCCACGTGTGTTCCGCGGTGCTTTCCATACGGCCTGAAGAGGTATGAGCACTACGTAGTACATCTTTTAGGCGTTCGGCCTCACGTAAGAATTCTAACGAGCCGGAGAGTCGAGATTTATCCATCTAGGCTTTCCTATCGCATGGGTGTCGCTTGCAGTATAGCGCTGCCCTCAGCGCACACGAAAACGCCATTCTCATGCGGCCTATTGCTAGCCAGGAAGAGCTAGCTTCTGACCTTGCCGCTCTAGCAGAGCCGGTGACTCGGCACCCCTGCGATTCAGCGCGAGGGCGCTCAAAGCCCTGCCGGTCAGTTCGTAGGCCATGAGGTCAAGCGCCTGCAAGGTCTGCTCGAATGCGATTCGCGTAGCCGGCTCGCCGCTTATTGGTGCCTCGGCCATACGCGTGCCTAAGGTCATGCTTGAGGTATCGCCGTACGGCAAGTAGTAGCGCTAGAGAAAACGAACAGCGCTACCGAGGTAAATAGCCAAACCCCAGAAACAACAAAGCCCGCACTAGGCGGGCCTTGGGGTGATCCTGGCGGATCAGATTGGTCGGAGCGACTGGATTCGAACCAGCGACCTTCTCGTCCCGAACGAGACGCGCTACCAAGCTGCGCTACGCTCCGTAATGGATGGCGCGCATTCTACCTAAAACTCATGCAAGCACAAGGGGTTAGGTAAAAAAATCGCGCCGGGCAGGAATCAGAGCTCCTTGATGGTGCGAACCTGGTCCTTGTTGATGCGGGTCGGCTTGCCGTCGAGCTGCTTGAAGGTATAGAAGCCCGAGTCGTCATCGTACTTCGGCGTGTCGGTGGCCTGGATCTCGCGGCCATCGTTGAGGGTGATGACGCTGGGCGTGGAGCAGCCGGCGAGCAGGGTGCTGGCGACGACCAACAGGGCGGCGGGGAACAGGTGCTTGTTCATGTGACGGTCTCCTTTCTTGGCAACCAAGCGGCCTTAGGACCGCTGGCGCGGGGTCAAGTTCGTCCGGGAACCGGTGGGTCACGCCCTCTGGCTCGATGGCCCGCTAGGGGCGGATCGCGCTTTCCAGCGCCGCGGGATCGTTGAAGTTGGCCAGGCGGATATCGTCTTCGGCGAAATCCACCGCGGTCAGACCCAGCGGCAGCAGGGCCCCACGCGGACTGCGCTCGCCGCCTGCCCAGGCCTGGCGCAGCGCCGGCAGCAGGCGCCGGGGCAGGGCGCTGAACAGCGGTTGCCAGTAGCCGCCCTGGCGCGCCATCACCGGGCCGTCGCTCGCCTGGGCTGCGGTCAGCAGCTGCCGGGCGAGGGCGGTATCGATACGGGGCGCATCGCAGGGCAGCAGCAGCACCCAGTCATGCCGCGCCACGGCGAGGCCGGCGAGGATGCCGGCCAGGGGGCCGGGAAAGTCCGGCTGGTCATCGGCCACTAGTTGGTCGGCCCATTGAGCATAGCGCGGCGCGTTGCGGTTGCAGGAGATCACCAGGTCATCGGTCAGCGTTCGCACCGCCGCCTGTACCTGGGCCACCAGCGGCTGGCCCTGCCATTCCACCAGGCCCTTGTCGCGCCCGCCCATGCGTTGGCCGCGCCCGCCGGCAAGGATCAGGATGGAAGCGGGCAGGAGAGACATGCAGAAGACCTCGGGTGTCAGGACGTGGGAAGCGGGCGCCCATCCTAGCCCGGTTTCAGCCCTGGCTGCCGGCCCTGGCGGGGTTTGTTCGGGCAGGAGCCCTGGGCTAGACTCGGGCGTGCCCTGCAAAGGGCCGTACTAGACACCTTTGATCCTCTCCGCCTGGTGGAGGGGAGTCCCTGCCCAGAAGGAGTTTGGAAAAGATGAAGACGATGCTGCTTTCCGCCCTGGCCCTGGCGGCCTTGCCCGCCTTTGGCGCGGGCGGTGACGAACCGCCCTCGGTCAAGGTCACCTTCGGCAAGCCGACCATCCGGCAGAAGCTGTTCTACGAAAAGCTCTACGAGAAGAAGCCCTATCCCGACGCCACCCTCTATTACTACAGCAATGGCGTCTACAAGATCATCTCGCCGCGCGAGGAGCACTATGGCGTCTACGTGGTGCACGGCCAACTGACCGACGATAAGTACCAGGTGGATTTCATCTCGCTGCCGTCCGCGGACTGGGGCGGCAAGACGGCCCGGCACTTCCTCACCTTCGATCGCAAAGCCGGCACCTTCACCCAGCAGGCGACCTGGGAAGAGGATCCGGATATCGCGCCGCAATATGGTCGCTTCAGCCAGGACGCCAACGACATCGCCGATCCGCGACCCATCAAGTGGGACAGCCATGCCGAGGGCGAACAGCGCCAGCGCTAGCCATGGCCGGTCGCGCCCCTGCGGGTTGAAGGCGCGTCGGCTTTTCCTCTAGGCTGTCGCTATGCAGCCCGCGCGGATGTCTTCCCTGACCCTGGTGGCCGACAGCGAGCCTCCCTGCCGGAGCGCTCGCCTCCTGGCCACCCCTGGTCACCTCACCCACGGGAAACCCGCTGCCCGTCCAGCGGTCTTCCGCTGCACCCTTTCTTTCGCACTCTTCGGAAACCCAAGCAGATGAGCCATAAAGCCGAGGCGGTTTTCGTACCGCTGAACGTTGCCGTCCTCACGGTCAGTGACACCCGCACCTTCGAGACCGATACCTCGGGTCAGCTGTTCGTCGACCGCCTGCAGGCCGCCGGCCACTTCCTCGCCGACCGCGTGCTGCTCAAAGATGACCTCTACCGGATCCGCGCCCAGGTCGCCCACTGGATCGCCGAAGACCAGGTGCAGGTGGTGCTCATCACCGGTGGCACCGGCTTCACCGGTCGCGACAGCACCCCGGAAGCCGTGGCCTGCCTGCTAGACAAGCAGGTGGACGGCTTCGGCGAGCTGTTCCGCCAGATCTCCGTGGCCGACATCGGCACCTCCACCGTGCAGTCCCGTGCCCTGGCCGGTCTGGCCAACGGCACCCTGGTCTGCTGCCTGCCCGGTTCGACCAATGCCTGCCGCACCGCCTGGGACGGCATCCTCGCCGAGCAGCTGGACAACCGTCATCGCCCCTGCAACTTCGTGCCGCATCTGAAGCAGGCCGAACCCTGCGGGCCGCGCGGATGAGCCTGCTATCGCTGGAAGAGGCCCTGGCGCGGTTGCTGGCCATGGCCGCCGAAGACGGTCCCTTGCCCCAGGAGCGCGTCGCCCTGGAAGACGCCGACGGGCGCATCCTGGCCGCTCCGCTGATCGCCGACCTGGACCTGCCGCCCTGGGACAACAGTGCCATGGACGGCTATGCCTTGCGCCTGGATGACTGGCAGGGCGAGCCGCTGCGGGTTTCCCAGCGTATCTTCGCCGGCCAGGCACCGGCGCCGCTGGAGCTAGGCACCTGTGCGCGCATCTTTACCGGCGCGCCGGTGCCGGCGGGTGCCGACTGCGTGGAAATGCAGGAAAACACCGAGGTGCTGGACGACGGTCGGGTCCGCTTCGTCGAGCAACTACGACTAGGGCGCAACATCCGCCGCCGCGGCAACGAGGTCAAGGTGGGGGACGAGGTCCTGTCGGCCGGTACTGCCCTGGGCCCGGCGGAACTGGGCGTCGCGGCGTCCCTCGGGCGTGCCCGGCTGGACGTCTTTCGCCGCCCCAAGGTAGCGGTCCTGTCCACCGGCGATGAACTCGTGGCGCCTGGGCAGCCCCTGGGACCGGGGCAGATCTACAACAGCAATCGTGCCCTGCTCATCAGTTGGCTGCGGCGGCTGGGCTGCGAGGTCTCGGACCAGGGCATCCTACCGGACGACCTCGCCGAGACCCGCCAGCGGCTCGGCGCGCTGCAGGCCGATCTGATCCTGTCCACCGGCGGCGTCTCGGTGGGGGAGGCCGACTATCTGGGCCAGGCACTGCGCGAGGAAGGCGAGCTGACCCTGTGGAAGCTGGCGCTCAAGCCGGGCAAGCCGCTGACCTGTGGGCGTTTCCGCGGTATCCCGCTGATCGGCCTGCCGGGCAACCCCGCCTCGACCCTGGTGACCTTCGGCCTGCTGGCGCGGCCCTATCTGCTGCGCCGGGCCGGCAAGATCGACGTGGCGCCGCTGAGCGTCGAGGTACCGGCGGGTTTCGACTGGCCGCGAGCCGGGGCGCGCCGTGAATACCAGCGCGCGCGCCTGGAGAATGGCCGGGCGGTGCCCCATCGCAACCAGGGTTCCAATGTGCTGCAAACCGCGGCCTGGGCCCATGGTCTGGTGGAGATCCGCGAGGACCGCACCTTCGCCGTCGGTGACTTGGTGCGCTTCATTCCCCTCGCGGAATTGCTCAAGGCGTAGCCAACCGATCGTCAGGACTGAACGTGGCCGTTGGGCCACAGTCCTAGTCTCCAGAATCGCACGCCGGGCTCTGCCCGGTACCTGACGCGGCATCTCGCCGCGCAGCGCCAACCTTGGACGACAGACATGACGACGACAGGCACCCTGGCTGACGCAGCCCTGGTCATTCTCAATGGCAAGGAAACCGGTAACGAGGACGTTCGAGAGGCCATTCTCGAGCGGCGTGCCGCCGGTCATCGCATCGATGTGCGGGTAACCTGGGAAGAAGACGATGCGGCGCGCTTCGTCGAGCAGGCGACCCGCGAAGGCTATGGCACCCTGGTCGCGGCCGGTGGCGACGGCACCCTGCGCGCGGTGGCCGAAGCCATGGCCCAGAACCACAGCCAGGCGCGCCTCGGTCTGCTGCCGCTGGGCACCGCCAACGACTTCGCCCGCGCAGCAGGGGTGCCGGTAGAACCCGCGGCGGCCCTGGCGCTGCTGGACGGCCCGACCAGCGCCATCGACCTGGTCGCGGCGGATGGTCAACTGTTCCTCAACATGGCCACCGGTGGCTTCGGCTCCCAGGTCACCGCCAACACCCCGGGTGAACTCAAGCGCCTGCTGGGCGGGGCGGCCTATCTGCTCACCGGCCTGACCCGCTTCGCCGAGGTGCATTCGGCGCACGGCCATTTCCGCGGGCCGGGTTTCGAGTGGGAGGGTGAATTCCTCGCCCTGGGCATCGGCAATGGTCGTCAGGCGGGCGGTGGCCATGTGCTCTGTCCCACCGCCGTGGTCAACGATGGACTGCTCGACGTGGGCATCCTGCCGGCGTCCCAGGACGTGCTCGGTACCCTTGGCGAATTCCTCAGCAAGGGCTTCAGCACCGAAGAGATGTTTATCCGCGCGCGCCTGCCTTGGGTTGAGCTGGAAGCCGCCGAAGGTCTGGACATGAACCTCGATGGCGAACCGGTCAAGCGCGACCGGGTGAGATTCGAGGTGCGTCCGGGTATCCTGCAGGTCTATCTACCAGTGGATTCGCCCCTGCTGGGCGAGACCGCCGGCTCCCTGGCCGAGCCGGTGGCGACGTCCTGAGAAGGTGTTCACGATCTCGCGAGCTAGAGTCAAACAAGGCGAAAATGCCTGAGGAAGCGGAGTTTACGAATTGTAAATGAGCATTCAGAAGGTATTTTCAACACAGTTTGGCCGACGCGTAGCAGATCGTGAGCAGCTTCTAAGCAGGTGGCTGCGGAGGTAACGTTGGAATTACTAATCAATGCGGGAATCGTGCTGGCCACGGTGGCTGGCATGGAAGCCTTCGCCTGGTGGTCGCACAAGTACATCATGCACGGCTGGGGGTGGGGCTGGCATGAATCCCACCACCGCCCACGCACGGGCTGGTTCGAAAAGAACGATCTCTTTGCGGTTGTTTTCGCCGGCCTCGCCATCCTGCTGATCGCCCTGGGCAATGCCGGTTACTGGCGCCTGCAGTGGATAGGGGCCGGCATGACCCTCTACGGCCTACTGTATTTCATCGCCCACGATGGGCTGGTGCACCAGCGTTGGCCGTTCCGCTACGTGCCGCGCACTGGCTATCTGAAGCGGCTCTATCAGGCGCACCGCATGCACCATGCGGTGGACGGCAAGGACGGCTGCGTGTCCTTCGGCTTCCTGCTGGCGCCAACCACCCAGCAGCTCAAACAGCAGTTGCGTGAGATACACGGCGGCGCCCTGGATTCCTCGCGTGAGCGCAAGGCCCGGGATCAGGTGCAGGAAGGCGTGGACTAGGCGGGAGCGGAAGCGCCTCCTGGGAGGCGCTAACCGGGGTCAGGCGACGGCGGGGGTGTCGTCGTAGGCGGCGAACAGCGAATGGGCGTACTGGCTGCGCTCGCTCTCGTTGCGCAGTAGATCGATGAATTCCTTGGCCGGCGGATTGAGGGTCCCTGCTTCGGCGGCGGTGACCACCTGGGCCTGCTCGCCAGCCGCCAGGTCGGCGAAACCGGCACCCAGTCGCTCGGTGCAATAGCTATCCACCACGGCCAGACCGTCACGCAGCAGGTCGCGCAGATTGGCGCCCTGCTGGACCTGCGCCTGTTCGTCGAAGGGATCGACGATGTTGGAGCGGTCGCCATGGGCGTAGGGGGTGAGCATGTGGCGATCGATGAATTCGGGCAGGCGGGCATCAGCCTGCTGGCTGTCGGCCTGCAGATGAGCGCACAGGGCGACCAGGGTACGCCACTGGGTGGCGTTGAAGAATTCTGGCTTGTAACCGGACTGCGCGTTAGCGGAAAGGCCAAGGGCAAGTAGTGACGAGGAGGCAGCGAAGCGATCGTGTGAAACAGCCGTTTCCGTCTTGTGCATGTGCAAATCCCATACTCGTAGGCTGACTACCGGATGCAGCGCTCTGGCTCAGGCATCCATCCATCCGCGGCCCGCGAGGGGTCGCTTTAATCCGACCCGTTTATCGCATAAAAGTTTGCTGTTGGGCATCCCTGAGATGCACGCAAATGTGACCGAAGCGTAATCGCTGGCGTCAGCGGCGCGGTCGGGTCCAGAGCATAGCCGGGCGCGGCTCGTCGCGCTGGTGCCGGGAAAGCATGGCGCGGGCGGCGCCGCGGCAGACCAGGCGCAGCTTGTCGGCGGTGCTGGTGCTGACACGTTGGTCCCAGGCATGGGCGCCCAGGTGCAGCACCTGCACGCCGATCTCGCGATAGACGCCACGGGCGGTGGCGATGGCCCAGGCCGAGCGCAGGGGCAGGGCGGCGAGGCCCTGGCGCGCCGAATCGTAGTAGGGCTCGGCCAGACGTACCAGCCGCTCGGCCAATTGGGCGACCGCCGCGCGATGGCGGGGGTCGGCCAGCTCTTCGGCCGGCACGCCGAGCTCGTCGAGCCACAACCGTGGCAGGTAGATGCGGCCGATGCGAGCGTCCTCGACGATGTCGCGGGCGATGTTGGTGAGCTGGAAGGCCATGCCCAGGTCACAGGCGCGATCCAGGGTCTCCTCGTCTTCGGCGCCCATGATGCGCGCCATCATCACCCCGACTACGCCGGCGACGTGGTAGCAGTACTCCAGGGTGTCTTCCAGCTCCACATAGACGCGCTCCTCGACGTCCATGCGAAAACCGGCCAGATGGTCCAGCGGCAGGGCCAGGGGGATGCCGTGGCGCTTGACCACCCGCTGGAACGCGGCGAAGGCCGGATCCTGCAGGGGCTCATCGCCATAGGCGGCGCGGGTCAGCCGTTCCAGCTCGGCCAGGCGTTCCCGACCGCCACGGCGGTCGCCCTCGACCTGGCCATGGCCCAGCTCCTGGCCGTCGATGACATCGTCGCAATGGCGGCACCAGGCATACAGCAGTACCGCGCTCTCGCGGGTCTCGGGTGCGAACAGCTTGGCGGCCGCGGCAAAGCTCTTGGAGCCGACGGCGATGCTCTGCTCGGCGTGGTCGACGACGTCATGGGTGGCAGTCATGGCTAACCGTGCTCCTCGAGGATGACGCTGGCGGTGGCCTTGGCCGAGCCCACCACGCCCGGAACGCCGGCGCCGGGATGGGTACCCGCGCCGACCAGGTAGAGGTTGGGAATGACCTTATCGCGATTGTGCGGGCGGAACCAGGCGCTCTGGGTGAGGATGGGCTCCAGGGAGAAGGCCGAGCCGACGTGGGCATTGAGCTCCTGGCGGAAGTCGGCTGGGGTGAAGATGCGCGAGGTGACCAGATTGGCTCGCAGGCCGGGCATGTAGCGCTCTTCCAAATAGGCGAGGATCTTGTCGCGTAGGCGTGGGCCTTCCACGCTCCAGTCGACGTCGGCATTGCCCAGGTGCGGCACGGGCGCCAGCACGTAGTGGGCGCTCTGGCCGGGTGGCGCCAGGGAGGGGTCGGTGACGCAGGGCGAATGCAGGTAGAGCGAGAAATCGTCCGGGACGCCCGGGCCCTTGAACAATTCGTCGATCAGACCGCGATAGCGCTGGCCGAAGCACACCATGTGGTGTTCGAGGCCCACCGGCGGCTGGTTCAGGCCGAAGTGGATGACGAACAGCGACATGCTGTGTCTCTTGCGCTTGAGGCGGTTGCTCTCGACCACGCCATGGGTGTGGTGACCGAGCAGCTTGCGATAGGTGTGCACCACGTCGGCGTTGGAGGCCACCAGGTCAGCCGCGATCTGGCTGCCATCGGCCAGGCAGACGCCGGTGGCGCGATTGCCTTCGGTGAGGATGCGTTCCACCGGCGCATTCAGCCGCAGCTCGCCACCGAGGTCGCTAAAGAGTTTCAGCAAACCCAGGACCAACTGATGGGTACCGCCCTTGGCGAACCAGACGCCCCACTTGCGCTCCAGCGCATGGATCAGCGCATAGATCGAGGAGGTGGCGAAGGGATTGCCGCCCACCAGCAGGGTGTGAAAGGACAGCGCCTGGCGGAGCTTCTCGCTCTTCACGAAGCGCGACACCTGGGTGTAGACGCTGCGCCAGGCGGTGAGCTGGGCCAGCTTGGGGCCAGCGGCGAGCATGTCGCCGACCTTGAGGAAGGGCTTGGCGCCGAGACGGAGGTAGCCCTCTTCGAACACCGCCTGGGAATAGGCCAGAAAGCGCTGGTAGCCGGCCACGTCGTCCGGTTCCAGGGCACGGATCTGCTCGTCCAGACGGGCTTGGTCGTTGACGTAGTCGAAGCGGGTGCCGTCTTCCCAGCACAGCTGGTAGAAAGGGCTGACCGGGAGTAGCTCCACATAGTCGCTCATCCGCCGACCACTGAGGGCGAACAGCTCTTCGAGCGCCGAGGGATCGGTGATGACGGTGGGGCCGGCATCGAAGGTGAAGCCCGCGTCCTCATAGACGTAGGCACGGCCACCGGGCTTGTCGCGACCCTCGATGAGGGTGGTGGCGATGCCGGCCGACTGCAGGCGGATCGCCAGGGCGATACCACCAAAGCCGGCGCCGATGACGATGGCCCGTTTGGGCCCGTTACCTTGGGTCATGGTGCTTCCTTGAACTGAGGGGGACGCGCCAACGCGGCATCCAGGGCCGGTTTCAGCGGTACCGGCGGTTTGCCGGAGAGAATGCGCAGGCGATCGAAGCCGGTGAGGCGGCCGGCGTAGAACCGCTGGATCAGTGGTTCGCCGAGGCCGTAGAACCTTTGCATGACGCGTACCCGGTGTTCGGGGCGGCCAGCGAGAAAGAGCATGCGATTGAGCAGGCGGAAGAAGCCCTGCTGCCGCCAGCGCCCCTGGGCATACTGCCGCAGGGTGTCACGCAGCGCGGCACTGGAGGTGAAAGGCTGGGCGGCCAGGTGCTCCGCGAGGCGCACCGCCTCCGGTAGCGAGTAGCCGGTAGTGGGGTGGAACAGGCCCGCGGCCAGGCCGATGGGCGCCCCGGCGCTGACGTTGTCCCAGTAGCGGTCGAGATCGCCGCCCAGGGTAATGGGCAGCACGCCCTGTTCCTCGCGTAGCACCTCGGCGATCTCCCAGCCCTGCTGCTCGGCATAGTCGGCCAGGTGCTGGCGCAGGCGTTCGACCGGCAGGCTTTCGCCGTCGGCATAGTAGGTGTCTTCGATCAGCAGCCGGTCGGGGGCCAGCGGCAGGCTGTAGACGAAGCGGTAACCGTCCAGCTGATCGACGGTGGCATCCATCACGATGGGTTCGGCCAGGCCATGGGGGCGGGTGAGGCGGACCTCCTGGCCGAGGAATTTCTGATAGCCCAGCCAGAGCGCCGGATCGGAGCGTGGGCCGCGGGCGTCGATCACCGCGCCGGCGGCCAGGGTGTAGCCGTCGGCAAACACCACGCCGTCGTCCTGTAGGCGCAGCACCTGGCGACCCAGCAGCAGGCGTTCGGCGGGCAGGCGCGCGCTCAGTACCTCATGGAAGCGCTCGGCGCTGATGCTGGCGTAGCCGCTGCCGAGCTGCCGCTGCCGCTCGGGGAAGCGCACCTCGTAGCCCGGCCAGCGGTGAGCGACCAGGGGCTCGATCCAGGCATGCTGCGGCGCCGTGAGATCCGGTTCGTGGAATGACCAGGTGTGGTTGCCGCCCAGACGTGGGCCGGCTTCTACCAGGCGCCAGTCCAGTTCTGGCCGCGTCTCTGCCAGGCGCAGGGCGAGCAGGCCACCGGCCAGGCCGCCGCCGACGATCAGCAGATCAGGACGCACGATCGAGCCCTCTTCGGGTCAGGCCGTCTACCAGGCGGGCGGCAGCCACGACGCCGCCGGCCGCCTGGGTAATGGGCACGAAGCGTTCGGCCGCCCGGCGATAGGCCGGGTCGGCCAGCACGGCGCCCAGGGCCTGGGCCAGGCGGGCCTTGCTGGCCAGGCGCGGCGCCAGGCAGATGCCGGCGCCGACCCGCTCCAACCGCCGGGCGATGCCGGGCTGGTCGAAGACCATGGGCAGGGCGAGCATGGGTTTGCCGGCCGCCAGGGCGTCCAGCACGGTATTGAAGCCACCATGGGTGATGACCGCATCGGCGCGGGCGATGGCCGCTTCCTGGGGCGCGAAGTCGGTCACCCAGGTGGCGCCGTCGTCCAGCAGACGCCGCTTGGCGCTGGGGTCCAGCCGCCCGCAGTGAGCGATCAGCACCTGGACATCGAGTTGGCGACAGGCCTGGGCGATGCGGCGGAACAGCGGTAGCCGGCCGCCCTGCAGGGTGCCGAAGGAGGCGAAGACGAAGGGCCGGCGCGGATCGATCTCCAGTTCCAGCCGTTGCTCACGCACCGCCGGCGAGCGCAGTGGGCCGACCTCGTGGAAGTGCGGTGGCGGTGCGCGGCGCGGAAAGTCGAAGCCCGGCAGGCATTGGCTCAACTGCAGATACGGCGAGAAGCACTCGTCGAGGGTGCGCCGGTCGCCAAGGCCGAACGCCTGAGCCTGGCGCTGGATGACCTTGCCCTGGCTACGCATCATCAGGTCGAACACCTGGGTGGCGCCCTGGACGATCTGCCGTTCCCGTTCATTGCCGGGATAGGCGAAGGGCAGGGTGGGCAGCGGCAGGTGGGGCTCGCGATTCATCGGCACGGCGCAGGCCAGCGAGGCATAGGGCAGGCCCAGGTGGTCGCCGAGCAGGCCACCGGCCGGTTCCATCTGGTCGGCGATCAGGCAATCGACACCCAGGTCGCGCAGGACGGTTGGGCCTTCACGGCAGAACAATTCGGTATTGCGTGCCATGTCGGCGATCACCCCGAACACCGACCAGGGCTTGCTGCTGGCGGTACGGGCGAGCAAGGGGCCCAGGCTGCCACGCGGATGGCTGGTCGCGCCTATGGCCTGAAACTGGATACCCGCTGGGAGCGTCCGATCGCCCACCTCCACCTGGTGCAACAGGGTGACCCGGTGGCCGAGGGCGACCAGCGCCTCGCCCAGCACCAGATGGGTGGACAAATGGCTTGGCAGCGGCGGCGAGATCAGGGCGACATGCATGGCGGCGTCCGGTCGGGTGTCGGCCACTATGGGCACCGCAGCGGCGTGACGTCCAGCAACTCGGCCTGGCGCAAGCTGGCCAGATCGGCCGAGCCGGTGCAGAAGCAGGCGATGCGCAGCTGTTCGATCACCACCTGGAAATGCGCGATCACTGCCTCGGTGGATTCCGTGGCGCCGGGCAGGGCCGCGGCGGCCTGGCCCGCCAGATCCGCGCCGAGGCGGAT
The DNA here is from genome assembly GCF_021106615.1 of Pseudomonas sp. PLB05. Lineage (NCBI taxonomy): Bacteria > Pseudomonadati > Pseudomonadota > Gammaproteobacteria > Pseudomonadales > Pseudomonadaceae > Pseudomonas > Pseudomonas sp. PLB05. The sequence goes on along the minus strand of NZ_JAJOHO010000003.1, from coordinate 352,720 downwards.
GGCCTTGGCGGCGTCGATGCCGTCGCGGATGCCGCCCGAGGCGATCACCGTCGCCGCGGGGCAGGCCGCGCGCACCTGACGCAGGCTCTCGGCGGTGGGAATGCCCCAGTCGGCGAAGGCGCGGGCGATGGCACGCTGCTGCTCGTCACGGGCGCGTTCGGCTTCGACCGCGGCCCAACTGGTGCCACCGGCCCCGGCAACGTCGAGCACCGCCACGCCTGCTTCCAGCAATTGCCGGGCGACCCGGCCCGAAAGGCCGGCCCCGACTTCCTTGACGACGACCGGCACGGCCAGATGTGTAACCAGGTTTTCCAGCGCGCCGAGGATGCCATGCCAGGTCCGATCGCCACCGGCCTGCACGGCTTCCTGCAGGGGGTTGAGATGCACGATCAGGGCGTCTGCCTCGATCATCTCCACAGCGCGGAGTGCCTCGTCTAGACCATAGCCGGCCACCAGCTGGGCGGCACCGAAGTTGGCCAGCAGTGGTATGTCCGGCGCCAGGCGCCGCAATTCGCCGGTCAGGCCCTGGTCGCCACCCTGCTGCAGGGCGATCCGCTGGGAGCCGACCGCCAGGGCGATACCCAGGGTCTGGGCCGCTTCGGCGAGATGGCGATTGATCAGCGCGGCCCGCTCTGGCCCGCCGGTCATGGAGCTGATCAGCAGGGGCGCGGCCAGGGGGCGATCGAACAGCCGAGTACCCAGGTCTATCTCGTCCAGATTCAGTTCGGGCAGGGCGCAGTGCGTGAAGCGGTAGGCGTCGAAGCCCGTGGTAACGGCGCTGCGGGCCTTGTGGGGATCCAGCACGATGTCCAGATGATCGTTCTTGCGGCTTGCCAGTTCCCAATCCACCATGTCTTCTAGAGTCCGCCCTGAATGACCTTTCGTCGGTCGTTGTGGTCTGGTAGGGGACGACGGGTTCGCTTTGCGAAGACCTAATCCACCGAGGTGCGACCGTTCGTCGGTTCCACATATGGAGTATCTCGACTCATGGCGACCGTATTAGTGCCGAACGCGACAGACAATTTTGCCGCTTCGCTGCAATGGCAGCGTACCCGTATCGACGAGCGTCTGGCAGAGCTATTGCCGGCCGGGACCGATCCGGTCGCCGCCGCCATCCGTAGTGGGGTCATGGCCCCGGGCAAGCGACTGCGTCCGTTGCTGATGGTCCTGGCCGCCGAGGACCTGGGTCAGTCCGACGAAGCCGTGCTCGATCTGGGCTGCGCGGTTGAAATGGTGCACGCGGCCTCCCTGTTCCTCGACGACATGCCCTGCATGGACGATGCGCGCCTGCGCCGTGGCCGTCCGACCCTGCATGTCGAATTCGGCGAAGACGTCGCCATGCTGGCGGCGGTGGCCCTGCTCAGTCATGCCCTGCGGCTGGTCGCCGGCCTCGCCGTGGTGCCGGCGGAAACCCGGACCCAGATGGTCTGCCAGCTGGCCGATGCGGTCGGTACGGCCGGGCTGGTCTGCGGCCAGTACCATGACCTGCACGACGGTCGCCAGACGCGTCCGGCCGAAGCCATCGCCCTCACCAACCAGCTCAAGACCGGGGCGCTGTTCTCCGCGGCCATGGGCATGGCCGGTGCTACCTTGGTCACCAGCGCAACGCAGCGCGAAGCCTTCCATGTTTTCGCCTGCCAGCTGGGTATGGCCTTCCAGTTGCTCGACGATCTCGACGACGGCAAGGGCCTGGGCAAGGACGCCGGCAAGGATGGCGACAAGTCCACCCTGGTAAGCCTGCTCGGCCGTGACCATGCTCAACGCCAGTTGCAGAGTCACCTCAAGCAGGCCCGCGAGGCGCTGGCCGCGGCCGATTGCGCCGAAGGTGCCCTGGCCGGATTGCTGGATATCGTCTTTCGTCCGCGTTAGGGCGAATTACTGGGCGTCTGGCCCTCTAATCTCTCGATAGCCTTGTTCCCGTGTGAGGAGTCCTGAGATGTCGAAGTGGAAAATTGCTTACAGCAACGTTGACGGCAACACCTCGGTGGTTACCACCGAAGCCGAGCAGAAGCCGGACATGGAGCGGGTCGCCCAGATCGTCCGCGACGATGCCCTGGAAGAGTACGATGACAGCGAGGTCCCGCGGGATTACGACGAACCTACCGTAGCCCTGCTCGAGCGGCACGGCATCACCATCACCGGGATCACCGAAGAGGGCTGATCGCCGGGGTATCTGGTTCTAGGTTCTGCACGAAAAGTCGACGAGCGAAGGTCAGGCGAGGCGAAATAGGCTGAGGAAGCGGAGTTTACTAGCGGTAAATGAGCATTCCGAAGCCTTTTTCAACGAAGCATCACCGAGCGTAGGCACTTTTCGTACAGAACCTAGCGCAGGGGCCAGATACCGCCATCCCCTACCACGAAGATCCGTCGCGCCGGATCGGGCGCCAGCAGGTGCCCGCCGGTGAAGTCCCCGAAGGCCGGCAGGATCAACACTTCATCGTTTTCCAGGCAGAAGCAGGGCAGGCGTAGCGCCTGACGCCCGCGGCCGTGCAGGCGAAACGCCGGATGGATGTGTCCGGCCAGCACCGGCAGTCGCGGATGGGGATCGGGTTCGTGCTGCAGCGACAGGCCGTCCAGTTCCAGCGGCTCAGCTACCACGTCGATACCCAGGGCGGCCGGTGGATCCCCCGCGCGGCGGTCGTGGTTGCCGCGGATCAACAGCAGCCGCAGGTGGGCCTGGTGTTCCCGCCAGCGCTCCAGGGTGTCCATGGTCAGGGGCGCGCGGGATTCCGGCGCGTGCAGGAAGTCACCGAGAAAGATGATCTCGCGGCAGTCGTAGCGCGTCAGCAGGCTGTCCAGTCGCGCGATATTGCCCGCTGTAGTGCCGTGGGGTACCGGCTGACCCAGTGCCCGAAACGCCGCGGCCTTGCCGAAATGAATGTCCGCCACCAACAGCGCCTGGCGCGCCGGCCAGTAGATGGCCTTTTCCGCGAGCAGCCAGAGTTCGACACCGGCGAGGATGAGAGGGTGATAGGCAGGCATGGGGTCTCCAGAAAAGGCCTCCTGCTCTGATGGCGGCGGGGTGCCAGGGTTCAGCGGCGTTGCACGTTGGGCAGCGCTGACGCGTGACTGGGTCAACCTGCGGCGATGACGGTCCGCCGATGCGGCCGCATCCTACGGATGCTCCCGTAGGAGCGGCCCATGGCCGCGATCCTCCTTGCCCGCGCGCAAGACCTCACGCTATCACCGCCATTGAGCCAGGCCAGGTGCACCGCGGCGGGCAGCCCGGTAAACTGGCGGTTCACTAGAGTCCGGAGCGACCCATGTCGACATCCTTCGCCCAGATGCTGGAAAACATCACCCCCGATATCTACGACGGCCTGAAGCTGGCCGTGGAGATCGGCAAGTGGCCCGATGGCCGCAAACTCAGTCGTGACCAGGTCGAGCTCTGCCTGCAGGCAGTGATCGCCTACGAGGCCAAGCACCTGCCCGAAGACCAGCGGACCGGTTACATGGGCCCTCAGGAATGCGCCTCCAAGTCGGTGCCCATCGAGAACATCCTGTTCAAGTCCGACGCCATTCACTGATCGACTACGCCCTACCCGACGAGGTGCCCTTCGGTGACGAAGAGGCACCTCGCGTCTTTTAGAGATCGAGAAATTCCTACCGTGATGACCGAACTGGGCCGTGGCGCCCTGCGCAAGATGGCCGTGACCCTGGCCGACCCCGTCAACTATGCCTTCCGCCTCGATGAGCGCGAGGTGCCGGTCAACCCGCTGATCGGCCGCCGCGTGCGCCTCGAATACCTGGGCGCCATCCATTGCACCCACTGCGGTCGCAAGACCCGCAAGAGCTTCAGCCAGGGCTACTGCTATCCCTGCTTCACCGCCCTGGCCCAGTGCGACAGCTGCATCGTCAGCCCCGAGAAGTGCCACTACGAGCACGGCACCTGCCGCCAGCCGGAGTGGGGCGAAGCCCACTGCATGGTGCCGCACGTGGTCTACCTGGCCAATTCCTCGGGCCTCAAGGTCGGCATCACCCGCGCCACCCAGTTGCCGACCCGCTGGATCGACCAGGGCGCCTACCAGGCGCTGCCGATCCTGAGGGTTGCCACCCGCCAGCAGTCCGGCCTGGTGGAAGACGTGTTGCGCAGCCAGGTGGGCGATCGCACCAACTGGCGCGCCATGCTCAAGGGCGTCGCCGCACCGGAAGACCTGGTAGCGGTACGCGAGCGCATCTTCGACGCCTGCGCCCAGGGCCTGGACGATCTCCAGGGCCGCTTCGGCCTGCAGGCGATCCAGCCAGTGGTCGACATGGCCCCTATCGAGATCCATTATCCGGTGACGGTCTATCCCACCAAGGTGGTCAGTCACGACCTGGAAAAGACCCCCGTGGTGGAAGGCACGCTGCTGGGCATCAAGGGTCAATACCTGATGTTCGACACCGGCGTGATCAACATTCGCAAGTACACGGCCTATCAGCTGGCCGTGTCCGTTTCCGAGTAAGGATGTAAACCCATGCGCACCGACCAACCCCAGACCATCTACCTCAAGGACTACCAGGCGCCCGAGTACCTCATCGAGGAAACCCGCCTGCGCTTCGAGCTGCACGACGACCAGACCCTGGTGCACGCCGAACTGCGGCTGCAGCGTAATCCGGCGCGTGGCGCCGGCCTGCCGCCGCTGGTGCTGCACGGCGAGGAGCTGGAATTGCTGGCGGTGGCGCTGGACGATCAGGCGCTAGCCGCCGGCGACTACCAGGTCGAGGCGGGCAGCCTGACCCTGCAGCCGCAGGGCGAGGCCTTCGTGCTCAAGACCTCGGTGCGCATCCACCCGGAAAGCAACACCGCTCTGGAAGGGCTGTACGTCTCCGGCACCATGTTCTGCACCCAGTGCGAGGCCGAGGGCTTCCGCAAGATCACCTACTACCTGGACCGCCCGGACGTGATGAGCGTCTTCACCACCACGGTGGAAGCCGACAAGGCCAAGTACCCGATCCTGCTCTCCAACGGCAACCCCGTGGCCAGCGGCGAGACCGAAGGCGGTCGGCACTGGGCCACCTGGGAAGATCCCTTCCCCAAGCCGGCCTATCTGTTCGCCCTGGTGGCCGGTGATCTCTGGTGCGTGGAGGACAGCTACCGTACCGGCAGCGGCCGCGACGTGGCCCTGCGCATCTACGTCGAGCCGGAAAACATCAGCAAGCTGCAGCACGCCATGGACAGCCTGAAGAAGTCCATGCGCTGGGACGAAGAGGTCTACGGCCGCGAATACGATCTGGATATCTTCATGATCGTCGCGGTGAACGACTTCAACATGGGCGCCATGGAAAACAAGGGGCTCAACATCTTCAACTCCAGCGCCGTGCTGGCCAGCCCGCGCACCGCCACCGACGCCGCTCACCAGCGCGTCGAGGCCATCGTCGCCCACGAATACTTCCACAACTGGTCGGGCAACCGCGTGACCTGCCGCGACTGGTTCCAGCTGTCGCTCAAGGAAGGCTTCACCGTGTTCCGCGATGCCGGCTTCAGCTCCGACATGAATTCGCCGACGGTCAAGCGCATCGAGGACGTGGCCTTCCTGCGCACCAACCAGTTCGCCGAAGACGCCGGCCCCATGGCCCACCCGGTACGCCCGGACCAGTTCATCGAGATCTCCAACTTCTACACCCTGACGGTGTACGAGAAGGGCGCCGAGGTGGTGCGGATGCTGCACACCCTGCTGGGCCCGGACGGCTTCCGCAAGGGCACCGATCTCTACTTCGAGCGCCACGATGGCCAGGCCGTGACCTGCGACGACTTCATCAAGGCCCTGGAAGACGCCAACGGCGCCGACTTCAGCCAGTTCAAGCGCTGGTACAGCCAGTCGGGCACACCGCGCCTGGCGGTCAGCGAGCAGTACGATGCCGCGGCCAGGACCTATCGCCTGACCTTCCGCCAGAGCTGCCCGCCCACCCCGGGTCAGCCGACCAAGGAGCCCTTCGTCATCCCGGTCCAGCTGGGCCTGCTGGATGGTCAGGGTCGCGAGTTGCCGCTGCGCCTGGAGGGCGAAGCCGCTGCCCAGGGTACCGACCGGGTGCTGTCGGTCACCCAGGCCGAGCAGACCTTCACCTTCGTCGATGTGCCCGAGCGCCCGCTGCCTTCGCTGCTTCGCGGCTTCTCCGCCCCGGTCAAGCTCAGCTTCCCCTATAGCCGTGAGCAGCTGACCTTCCTCATGCAACATGACAGCGACGGCTTCAATCGCTGGGACGCCGGTCAGCAACTGGCGGTGCAGGTGCTGCAGGAGATGATCGCCGGCCAGCCGCTGGACACCCGTCTGGTGGAGGCCCTGCGCACCGTGGCGGCGGATGAGTCCCTCGATCCGGCCATGGTCGTCGAGATGCTGTCGCTGCCGTCCGAGGCCTACCTGGTGGAGCTGTCCGAGCAAGCTGATCCCGGTGCCATCCACGGTGCCCGTCGCCAGGCCCGCCGTACCATCGCCGAGGCCCTGCGCGACGTGCTCTGGCAGCGTTATCGCAGCGCTCGGGAGGAATCGCGCGCCACGCCCTACCAGGCCAGCGCCGACCATATCGCGCGTCGCAGCCTGCAGAATGCTGCGCTGGGCTACCTCATGCTGCTGGAAGAGCCGGAGGCGCGCGACGCCGCTCTGGAGCAATTCGAGCACGCCGACAACATGACCGAGCGCCTGGCTGCGCTGAGCGCCCTGGTCAACTCCGGTTTCGAGCAGGAAAAGGCGGAGGTACTGGCGCGCTTCTTCGAGGAGTTCAAGGCCGATCCGCTGGTCATGGACACCTGGCTCAGCGTCCAGGCTTCCAGTCCGCTGCCGGGCGGCCTGGCCCGCGTCCAGGCACTCATGGAAAACCCGGTCTTCACCCTGAAAAACCCCAACAAGGTGCGGGCGCTGATAGGCGCCTTCGCCAACAGCAATCTGGTCAACTTCCATGCCGAGGACGGCAGCGGCTACCGCTTCCTGGCCGATCAAATCATCACCCTCAATCGGCTCAATCCGCAGATCGCCTCGCGCCTGCTGACGCCCCTGACCCGCTGGAAGAAGTACGGTCCCGCGCGCCAGGCGCTGATGCGCGCCGAGCTGGAGCGCATCCTGGCCAGCGGCGAGCTGTCCAGCGACGTCTACGAGGTGGTGAGCAAGAGCCTGGCGTAGGACCATCCGTAGTTGGGTTGAGCGCAGCGAAGCCCAACACCCACCCGGCATTGCGTTGTTGTTGGGCGTCGAAGATAGAGCCGTTTCAGCCCAACTTACCGAAGCTCAGGTGGGCTGGGCCGATGCCGTGAAGCCCAACATCGCCCGCCGCTGCCAAGCCTGACGCCTAGCGTCGGGCTTTTTTTCGCCCAGGTTTTCCCCGCCGCCAGCTTCAGTCGCTCCTCCGGCCCGCTGAAAAGCAGCGCACGCCCCTCTGCCAGGCAATTCGTCCCCACTCTGGCGCCGCTTGGCTGATGGAAATGCTTTAGGCTGACAACTGTATTCAAATCAGCTGCAGAGAGGCGCCGCCGCCGTCAGGGTAGGCGCGTGGCCTCGCTCGGCACCCAGGCCCTATCACCGGAAGAGAGCGGAGCGGCAGATGAGTCATGCACAGCTGATGGATTGGGGATTCGTCCTGATAACCCTGTGCAACATCCTGCTGATCGCCCTGGTGGTGTTTCTCCTGTGGCAGCGCTACTTCGCCGGCGACGCCGCGGCCAAGGGCGAGGAGGCCAGCGAGGCGCAGGCGCCGGCCCTCCCCGAGGCGGTGGCCAATCCGCCTGCCGATACCCAGCCGCCACCTCTTCCCGTCAGCCCCGGCCCGGCGGCGAACCGCAACGTCGACCTCTTCGACGAGGGACCGGAGGAGGTGTACGACGAAAACTACCCCGAATGGAAAAAGAGCGACGACCCCTACGTCGAGGAGCTGCTGTCCCACCGCGAAGCCCTGGAGCTCAAGGTGGACAACATGGTCATGCGGCTCACCCGGGCGCACAAGGTGGTGACCGGGCTGCGCGCGCAGAATCGGGAATTGCGCGCCTCCGAGGCCCAGGCCCAGCGGCTGCAGGAAGAGCTGACCCGAGCTCAGACCAGTCTCGCCCAGATGCGCCAGGAGCGTGACGCCCTGCTGGTGGAGGTGCAGCACAGCCGCAAGGGAGATTCGGCGCCACGGCAGCCGACCGACACGGGCGCGCCATCCTCGCCCTGAGCAGCGATGGTCGGCCCATGATCCACCAGCCGTCCCCTCAACCGCCGCATCCGTCGCGCTGAACAACGATCGGCGCGGCTTGCTCCTAGACTGGCACTCTCACCACCTTCAAGGACGATTCGATGAAATTGCTGCTCCTGCTGGCTGCCCTGGTCGCCATCGGCCTGTTCGCGATCAGCCTCTACAATGCCCTGGTCACGGCGCGTAACGCCTATCGCAATGCCTTCGCCCAGATCGATGTCCAGCTCACTCGCCGACACGACCTCATCCCCAATCTGGTGGAGGCGGTGAAGGGCTATCTGCAGCACGAGCGCGAGACCTTGCAGGCGGTGATGGTGGCGCGCCAGCAGGCGCAATCCGGTCTGCATCAGGCCAAGACCCGGCCGGAGGATCCCGTCGCGCTGCATGCCCTGGAGCAGGGCGAGCAGGGGCTCGGCATCGCTCTCGGGCGGCTGTTCGCCGTGAGCGAAGCCTATCCGGAGCTCAAGGCCAACGAGACGGTGATCCAGTTGATGGAAGAGCTGAGCTCCACGGAAAATCGGCTGGCCTACGCGCGTCAGGCCCATAACGATGCGGTGATGGACTACAACAATCGCTGCGAGACCTTTCCCGGATCGCTGCTCGCCAGCCGCTTCGGCTTTCGCCTGGCGCAGCCCTTGGCGCTGCCGGATGGGGCAGCGCGCCAGGTGCCGCAAATCAGCCTGAGCTGAGTTCGTGCGCTTTCTCGACGACCAGGCCGCGGCGCGTCGGCGCACCCGGTTGTGTCTGGCCTTGCTGGCTCTGGTGGTGCTGCTCATGGCACTGGCCAGTGCCGGACTGGCCCTGGCGTTCTTGCCGCGGGAGGTCGTCGACTACCTGGGCGGATGCGGGCCAACGCTGGTCAAGAGCGGATTGGTCTTTGTCGGCGTCATCGCCGGAGCGTCCTTCTGGAAGGTCCGGCAACTCGCCCGTCAGGGTGGAGAAGAGGTAGTCAGGCGATTGGGCGCGGTGCCGCTGGACGATCAGGCCAATCCCCGGACCCGCCAGCTGCACAACGTGGTGGCGGAGATGGCGCTGGCCGCCGGCGTACCGGTGCCGCGGCTGTATCTGCTGCCGGACGAACCGGCCATCAATGCCTTCATCAGTGGCTATGGACCGGCCGATGCGAGCCTGTGCCTGACCCGCGGCGCCCTGCAGCAGTTGAACAGGGACGAGTTGCAGGGCGTGGTCGCCCATGAATTCAGTCATCTGCTCAATGGCGACATGCGCCTGAATCTGCGCCTGCTGGGCTGGCTGCATGGCATCAGCCTGATCGCCGATCTGGGACAGGAGCTGTTTTCCGATCGCACCTCGACCACCACCCGGGTCGACGGCAACCATCTGCTGGGCTGGTTGCTGGGCACCGTGCTGCTGGCGATCGGCGGCTGCGGACTGTTCTTCGCCAATCTGATCCAGGCCGCGGCGACGCGCTCGCGCGGGCGCCTGGCAGATGCCTCCGCCGTGCAGTTCACCCGCCATCCCCAGGGGCTGGCCGATGCCTTGAAAAAGATCGCCGCCCATCCGCTGCAGGGGCGGCTCTATCATCGCCGGGCGCGCAGCGTCGCCCACATGGTGCTGGGCGACTCCGGCGCGTCCTGGTTCGCCACCCATCCACCGGTCCTGGAACGCATCCAGCAACTCGAACCGGGGTTCGACGAATGGCAGCTGGAGCGCCTGCGGGCGGAGGCGCTGCTGCCCACGGGCGTGGCCTATGTCGCCGGCAGTCCGCCACCCGCGCCGGCACAACCAACCGCGAGTCAACCAACAGCCCCGCCTGCGGTGGCCGACGAGCGCCTGGCGGACATCCCGCCAGCGCTGTACCTCTTCCTGCAAGACCCGCAACAGGCCGCCGAGGTGCTGCTGGCCCTGGCCGGTGCCTCCGCGCCGACTGCCGCGGGGGAGGGGCGACGCTGGGTGGATAGCCTGGACACGGCGCTGCACCTGCCGCTGGCCCAACTGACCTTTCCGGCCATCCGGCAGTTGCCCCGGCCTGCCTTGCGCACCTTGCTGGTCGCGCTCAAGACGCAGCTGCGATCCGCGGAGCTGGATCTGTCCCGCTATTGCCTCGCCCGGATCATCCAGCGCCAGCTGATCGGCAGCCTGGCGCCCGGACGCCAGCAGCCTGCAGGGCGGCGTACCCTGGCCCAGGAGCGGACGGCGGTGCTCACCCTCTACGCGGTCGCTGCCGAGCAGACCCATGAGAGCATCCTGGCGGCGCGGCGCGCCTTCCTCCTGGCCGTGGCAACCACCTTTCCCGGACTGCACTGTGCCTACCAGCCGCCACTGGCCTGGCTACCCGCGCTCGAAGTGGCTCTGATGGGCCTGGGCCGGTTGGGCGTCGAGGCGCGGACCCTGGTACTGGAAGGCTTGATCCGCTTGGTGGAGGCGGATCAAGCCGTACGAATCCGCGAACTGGAGCTGCTGAGGCTGTGTTGCGCCGTGCTGGAATTGCCCTTTCCCGTCATCCAGGCACAGCTTTCTCGCGGCGAGGACAGGCCGCTGCCACTGCCTCACCGCTCGACCGCTCCTGGCCGGTCCAGCTGAGCGATCAGTCCCGGTAGAGGGCATCGCGGATGGCGTCGGGAAAGGGGCCACTCATGCCTGCGATCGCCGTGTTGGTGAGGATCACCACGCTCAGCTCGCGCGCCGGATCAATGAACCAGGCGTTGCCGTAGACCCCGCCCCATTGCAGGGTACCGGGCGTCAGCGGTGTCTTCGCCAGCCGGGCATCGCGCAGCACCGCCGCGCCCAGGCTGAAGCCCCAGCCTGGCGCGTCGTCGCGTTGCAGTCTGGGGATCTGGTCTTCCATGAACAGACGCTGGCTGGTCGGGGTGAGCAGCTGGCCCTGGCGCAGCGCCTCCAGAAAGGCCAGGTAGTCTCCCGCACTGCCCTGCATGCCGCCGCCGCCCGAGGGAAAGGCCGTGGCCGAAAGTGCCCGCGCCGGGGAATAGAGGATGCCGCCCTTGGGCAGGGGCAGCAGATAGGGCTCGCTCATGGGCTCCGGGCGTGGATAGCCGTCGCGATAGGCCGTGGCCAGGCGGCTGGGATCGCTGACGTGAAAGCTCAGGTCGTGCAGGTCGAGCGGTGCCGCCACCTGCTGCTGGACGACCTGAGGCAAGGGCAGGCCGGTCGCGGCTTCCAGCACGCCGCCCAGGACATCCAGCCCGAGGGAGTAGCGCCACTGGGTACCTGGCTTGAAGTCCAACGGTACGCCGGCGAGGCGCCGCAGGTTTTCTTCCAGAGTCAGGGGTGCGCCATCCAGGCCGTCGGATACCCCGGCGCGGTGATAGGGACCGTCTTGGTCTTCGCCGAAGCCGTAGTGCAGACCCGCGGTGTGGCTGAGGAGCTGGGCCAGCGTGGGCACGGCTGGAGTGCCATCGGCCAGGTGCGGGGTGAAGTAGGGCAGGTAGCGACAGACCGGCGCCTGCAGATCCAGGCGCCCCTGATCCGCCAGGCGCAGCGCCGTCACCGCCACCAGCGGTTTGGTCAGGGAGGCGAAGCGAAACAGCTGGTCTTCCTGCATCGGCCGCTGCGCTTCCCGATCGGCGAATCCCGCCGCGCGGTGATACACCACCCGGCCCTGACGGGCGACCATGACCACGGTACCGACGATGCGCTGCTGGGCGATGGCGCGCTCCAGAATCGGATCCAGCCGCGCGGCGAGGGCGGCTTCCTCGGCCTGGACGAGGGGAGCGCTCAGGCCGAGACCGAGGGCGCTGGCGAGCAGTAGGGAGGACATCTGGTTTAAGCTCCTGGCGAAACGCCGGTGACTGGCAAAGAAGGAATCCTCGCATGATTCGCGAAATTTTGAAGATGGGTGATCCCCGGCTGCTGCGGGTGGCGCCGCCGATAGCCGCCGAGCGCCTCGGCTCGGCGGAGCTGCAGGCGTTGATCCAGGACATGTTCGATACCATGGCCGCCGCGGGTGGCGTGGGTCTTGCCGCCCCGCAGATCGGCGAGGACCTGCAGCTGATGGTCTTTGGCTTCGAGCGCAATGCCCGCTATCCCGAGGCGCCGCCGGTACCGCTGCAGGTACTGATCAATCCGCGCATCGAGGTCCTCGATGCCCGCGAAGAACTGGGCTGGGAAGGCTGCCTGTCGATCCCCGGGCTGCGCGGCGAGGTACCGCGGCCGCGGCGAATCCGTTATCGAGGCGTGGATGGCGCGGGCAACCTGGTGGACCAGCAGGCCGAAGGCTTCCATGCGCGGGTGGTGCTGCACGAGTACGATCACCTGATCGGTCGGCTCTATCCCTCGCGGATTCAGGACTTTGCCCGCTTCGGCTTTACCGAGGTGCTGTTCCCCGAGTTGACGCCGGCCGCCCAGCGCTAGGCTTGGCTCGCGTCCAGCTGCGCCCGGACGGCTGCCGCCAACTGGGCGAAGGGTACCGCTCCATCCAGAGCCCGCGCCTGTTCGATGGGCGCCTGCGCGGAACGCAGCAGCAGCGTCGGTACGGCGGTGATGCCCAGGGCTTCGGCGCGATCCTCGGCGTGCAGCACCACGTCGGTGTGGTCACCGCGCGCCAGGCTGGCCTGCAAGGCTTCGCCATCGAGACCGCTGCGGCGCGCCAGATCGATCAGCACCTCCCGCTCGCCGATATCGCGCCCCTCTTCGAAGAAGGCCTGGAAGACCGCCGTATGGAAGGCGTCGAAGCGGTCGTGGTCGCGGGCGAATTCCGCTGCTTCCAGGGCCAGACGGCTGCGCGGCTGGACCGGTGGTAGCCGCAGCACCATGCCGTATTCCGCCGCCATGGGATAGACCGCCCGGTCCCAGGTCCGGCGCAGATAATCCCCGGCGGGATCCAGGGTGGGCGTGGGTTCGGGGCGCAATTCGAAGGCATGCCACTCGATGGCCAGTTGATCGCCGAATTCCTCCTGCAGGCGCGCCAGCTGGGGCAGCTCCAGGTAGCAGAAGGGGCAGACGTAGTCGCTCCAGACATCCAGACGAACGCGCGGGGTGGCGGTCATGGCAGTGCTCCGGAAGGGCGTGGTGTCCGTCGGACCGCACCTGGGCGCGGATGTTCGCTGAGCGGGTCGATATGCTCCGTGACGTGGCAACCAGCCAGGCGCTGCTGCCTTGGCCAGGTAACGGCCTGCGCGACGGGCCTCTTCATATCTAGAAACGCAATTGTCCCTGGCCTGTTACGTGAAATGGGCGGCGATCCGCGCTCTAGAGGCTTGCCTTGAACCTGTTTTCGACCCCAGGTTCCTATGGCTGCATCCCTTCTTTCTCGCGCTAAGGACTATCACCTTGGGTTTTTTCACCAGCAAAATGACCTTCCTTCGGCAAACCTTCACCTACGTCGGCTGGTCGGTGTTCTGGCTGCTGCTGTGGGACATCGCCGTTACCGTCGATTACATGATTTTCGTCGACAATCGGGCGCAGCTGCCCAACATTCCCTTGACCCTGATCGGCTCGGCGCTGATCGTGCTGACCAGCTTTCGCAATACCAGTGCCTACCAGCGCTGGTGGGAGGCGCGCACCCTCTGGGGCGGCATGGTCAACAGCTCGCGCAGCTTCGCCCGGCAGGCGCTGACGCTCATCGACGACGGCGACGAACATTTCAACGCGATCAAGACGGTGCTCATCGAGCGTCACCTCGCCTATGTCCGCTGCCTGGCCTGCCAGCTCAGCGGCGATTCGTTGCCCAAGGAGGTGCGCACCTACCTGGGCAAGGAGGAGTGGGCGATGCGCAAGGAGACCAACAACTTCGCCAACGCCATCCTCAGCGGTTCCTCCAGCCTGATCGCCCTGGAATACCGCGCCGGTCGCCTGGACAGTATCCGCCTGGAGCGCCTGGAAGCCACCTTCGTCGATATGTCCAACTGGCAGGGCGGCATGGAGCGCATCGCCAATACCCCCTTGCCCTATCCCTATGTGAATTTTCCGCGGCTGTTCATCTTCCTGTTCTGCGTGCTGATGCCCATCGGCCTGGTGGAAAGCCTGGAGTGGTACACGCCGCTGGCCTCCACCGTGGTGGGCTTCATCTTCCTGGCCATGGAAAAGGTCGGCACCGATCTGCAGAATCCCTTCCAGCGCAGTCGTCACCAGATCACCATGGGTACCATCTGCAACACCATCGAAGGCAACCTGCGCACCATGCTGCGCGATGCCCGCGGGGGTTATGCTTCGGTCAGCGAGATCGTGCGGGATTCGCGGCTGAATTCGCCGGAAAAGGACCGCGTCTGAGCAAGACCCGGCCCTGGCGATTGCCAGGACCGGGGTTAGGCCTTACTTGAAGTCCCACTGCATCTGCGCGGGTATGCTGATGTCCCGCGAGGAATGCACGCAGACATCCAGATAATCGGTGAAGCGCGGTGGGGCGGCGATGCCTTCGTCGAGCAGCCGCTGGTTGTCGAACAGATAATTCAGATCGGCGAAGCCGCCGTACAGCTTGAGCGCGCGCAGCACCAGGCGTGGATTGGCCGGGCCAATGCGTTCGTTGAAGTCGGCGGCGAGTTCCTTGAGATCTGCGCTGTCCACCTGGCGATAGCGCTCGCCCACCGGGGCGTCGCCCATGGCGCCGGCATAGGCCTCGTCGATTTCGCCGAAGGTGCAGGCGCCCGCATTGCCCGCCGAAATGTGGTAAAGGCTGTAGTTCAGCTTGGGCTTGAGCGCCAGCTCCACCAGGGCTTCGGCGCAGTAGTCCACCGGAATGACATCGATCTGCTCATCCAGACCGCAGGTGAAGCGCTCCAGCGCGAAGCCCATGCGGAACACCCAGAAGATGCTGCCCGAGGCTTTGCAGCCCGAGCGACGGTGGCCCACGACGATGGAAGGACGCGCCACCACCAGCGGCAGCAGCGGCAATTCGTTACGCAGCTTGAGTTCGATGGCGGCCTTGGAGGCGGTGTAGTCCACCAGCTGCTGTTCGGGTTCGGGGAAGTCCCAGGTCTCGGCGACCGGTGACTGGCGCTGTGGGCCGCAGGCCATGGCGGTGCTGACGTGCAGGAAGCGCTTCAGCCGCCGGGACTGGGCGCAGGCCTCGGCCAGGGCGAAGGTGCCCTCGACATTGACCGGCCAGATCTTCGGATTGCGCGAGAAGGAGGCCACTGCTGCACAGTTGATGACCTCGTCCAGCGCCAGCAGTTGCGGTTTGGCAGCCTCGATCCAATGGGTGTCCAGCAGATCACCGCAGAGGATCTGCTCGGGTTTGAGCAGCGCCGCCAGGCGCTCGTCGACGTCATGGACACGGAGATTCTGCAGCAGCCGCTGCAGACCTTCCGCCGGGGTGGCCGCCCGGACCAGGAATTGCAGCCCCTCGACATGTCCCAGCTCCAGCAGGCGCAGGGTAACGGCGCCGCCGAGAAAGCCGGTGGCACCGGTGACGAGAATGCGGCGCGGTGCGGCGGTGAAGTGAATGGCAGAGACGGGAAGCGACATGGCGAAGGCCCTGGTTGGCGAAGCGTGGGCGTACCTTAAGGCCCGACGCTGAAGGATTTATTAAGGCCGGGGAACCCCTCCAGGCTGGCGTCTTTCTAGATGCTTGCCGTTACCGACCGATACCTGTCTGGAGACCCCTATGGAACTTCCCGTTCACGATCTGACGACCCTTTTCGAGCAACTGGGCCTGGATTCCGATCCGGCTGCCATCGATGCTTTCATCGCCAGCCATTCCCCGCTGCCCGACGAGGTCAAGGTCTCGGAAGCCGATTTCTGGTCACCGTCGCAAAAGGCGTTCCTCAAGGACGAGATCATGGAAGATGCCGATTGGGCACCGATCGTCGACGAGCTGAACGTCCGCCTGCATCGCCATGACTAACGTACAGGGCCGAACCCTTTCGGCCCTGTAGTCCTTCTCTTTCCGCGTCTGGAGATTTGCCATGAACGCCGTCCATGCCCAACAGCAGCCGAACGATCCGCCCGTCGCCGACGATGAAGACGAGGTAAGCGAAGAGCAGCTCGACGAATCCGTCGAGGAAACCTTTCCTGCAAGCGATCCCATTTCGCCTTGATGATTTCCTGGCGCCGTTTCGACGGCGCTGGTCCTACCCCTGATCCTACTTTCTTGCACATTCGTCGTGCCATCTCCCTGTGCTGACCAGCCATTCACCTCGCGACTGCTAAGGTAACCGCGTCGCGCACGCAGCGTGACCGGGATCGCGCAGGTGATCCGATGGATCGTTAAACGCAGGGAATTCCATGATCAAGACCTTCTTCGCCACCCTGGCCGGCTCGCTTATCGCCTTGGCCATGCCCTTCGCTGTGGCCGAGCCGATCGTCATCAAGTTCGCCCATGTGGTGACGGACGATACGCCCAAGGGCCGTGGTGCCCTGCAGTTCCAGAAGCTGGTGCAGGAGCGGCTGGCCGGCCAGGTCAAGGTGGAGGTCTATCCCAATTCCAGTTTGGTGGGCGACGCCGACGAACTGGAAGCCCTGCGCAGCAACAAGGTCCAACTGCTGGCACCCTCGGTTTCCAAGCTCAACGCCCTGGCCAAACCACTCAGGGTCTACGATCTGCCCTTCCTGTTCGACAACATCGAGGCGGTCAAGCGCTTCCAGCGCCGCGACAAGAGCCGCGAACTGCTGGGCAGCCTGGTCAGCCACAACATCACCGGATTGGGCTACTGGAACAACGGCGGCCGCCAGCTCTCGGCCACGCGGGAAATCCACATTCCTGCCGATCTCAAGGGGCTGACCTTCCGCGTCGAATCCTCCGAGGTGCTGGCCGCCTACTACCAGCAACTGGGCGCCGAGGCGGTCAAGCTGCCGTTCGCCCAGGTCTACGACGCCCTCCGGACCGGCAAGGTGCAGGGAGCGGAGAATCCCTGGTCTAACCTGCTGGGACAGAAGATCAACAGCGTGCAGCCCTATATCGTCGAGGACAACCACAGCTTCCTCACCTATATGCTCATCACCAACACCACCTTCTGGAATGGGCTGCCGTTCCAGATCCGCAGCGAGCTGGAGGCCATCCTCGACGAAGTGACCCAGTCGGTGAATCGGGATGCCGAAGCCATCAATGCCAAGGCGCGCGAACGGGTGGTTGCAGCTAATACCAGCAGGATCCTGGTGCCGACGCCTGCCGAGCGGGAAGCCTGGCGCACGGCCGTGGCGCCGTTGCTCAAGAGGTACGAAAGCGAAGTGGGCAGCGACGTCCTGCGCGCCGCCGAGGCCGCCAATCGGCGTTGAGATTGCACGGGCGTCCACCCTGGATTTGCGGCAAACTGGCACGGCTTCATCCTGACAACAAGAGGAATAGCCGTGCAGCACGCGGTCATCAGCGGTAGTGGGCTCTATACGCCGCCCGAAAGCATTTCCAACGACGAGCTGGTTGCGTCCTTCAACCAGTGGGCTGGCCAGTGGAATGCCGAGCATGCCGACGCCATCGCCCAAGGCAGTCTGGCGCCCCAGCCGGAATCCAGCGCCGCCTTCATCGAGAAGGCCTCCGGCATCCGCAGCCGCCATGTGGTCGACAAGGCCGGTATCCTCGATCCGGCGCGCATGGTGCCGCGCATCCCCGAGCGTTCCAACGACGAGCCCTCGATCCTCTGCGAGATGGGCGTCGCCGCGGCGCGCGAGGCGCTGGAACGGGCAGGGCGGACCGCGGCCGACATCGACGGTGTCATCGTCGCCTGCTCCAACCTGCAGCGGCCTTATCCGGCGGTGGCCATCGAGGTCCAGGCCGCGTTGGGCATCCAGGGCTACGGCTTCGACATGAACGTCGCCTGCTCCTCGGCCACCTTCGGTCTGCAGACGGCGGCCAACGCCGTGCAACTGGGCCAGGCGCGGGCACTGCTGGTGATAGATCCGGAGATCTGCACCGGGCACCTGAACTTCCGCGACCGCGACAGCCACTTCATCTTCGGCGATGCCGCCACCGCCCTGGTGGTGGAACGCGCCGACCAGGCGATCTCGGCGCACCGCTACGAAATCCTCGGCACGCGGCTGTTCACCCAGTTCTCCAACAACATCCGCAACAACTTCGGCTTCCTCAACCGCGCGGCGGAGGAGGGCATGACCCACCCGGACAAGCTGTTCGTCCAGGAAGGGCGCAAGGTGTTCAAGGAGGTCTGCCCGCTGGTGGCCGAACTGATCGGCAACCACCTCGCCGAGCTGGACATTCCGGTCGAGCGGGTTTCGCGTTTCTGGTTGCACCAGGCCAACCTGGCGATGAACCACCTTATCGTCAAACGCCTGCTGGGGCGCGAGCCTGCGCCCAACGAGGCGCCGGTCATCCTGGATACCTACGGCAACACCAGCTCGGCAGGCTCGGTCATCGCGCTGCATCTGCATCATGAGGATCTGGCCAGCGGTAGCCTCGGCGTGCTCAGCTCCTTCGGCGCGGGCTATTCCATCGGCAGCGTGGTTCTGCGCAAGGTCTGATCGACGGCAGGAGTCTTCCCGGGAGGACCGTTGTCGGACCTGGGAAGACCTCTCGAGAAAGGAAGACCCCGTGTCGCCAGGAAGCCTGCTCCGGGTGCAATTGCGCCAGCTGCGCCCCACCCAGCCCGCGATCGGCCACGACCAGGTGCTGTACAAGCTTGGCAAGTACGCCTGCGACCGACGCAAGCTGTTCGACGACTACTGCGAAGCCAACGGCCAGCACCTGAGTGGCGGTTTTCAGCCGAGCACCAGTCTGCGCTCGGCTGGCGACGCCCTGGGCGTCAAGCCACCCGGCACCTATCCAGACGAAATGAAGACCGTGGTCATCGGCCCAGGACAGCAGCTCTACCTCACCGATGGTCACCACACCTTTTCCGCCTTCTGGGAACACCCCGGCGGTGGCGCCGAGACCTCGGTGTGGGTCAGGGTCACCGACGATTTCAGTGGCGCGGCGAGCATGGCCGAGTTCTGGATTCGCCTGCTCGACGAGCGCAAGGCCTGGCTCAAGGACCCCCAGGGGCGTCCGATCCTGCCCGAACAGCTGCCCGAATCCCTGGGGCTCACCGCCATGGCCGACGATCCCTACCGCGCCCTGGTGTATTTCACCCGCCAGATCGGCTACGACAAGCCGCGTACGCCGGATGGCCGGGTACTGCCCTCGGAATTCCTTGAATTCTACTGGGCCGAATGGCTGCGCATGCTGCTGCCCTTGCAAGGCTATGACCTGAATGATCGCAAGAGCTACGCCAAGGCCGTGGAGCAGGCGGCCCGGCTGATGGTGGCCAATCCCGGCATGCTGATCGGCAGCTCGGGGCGTACGGCGCTGGAGATGGGCGGCTACCGCGCCCTGGACAAGAAGGTCCTGCGCAAGCTCTCCGCCAGCGATGGCAAGTTCACCTACCTGCTGGCGGCCCGCGCCCAGCGTGCGGCCCTGGCGCGGGCGATCTGACCCTTTTCCGGCTTAAGTGTCTGTTACTAGCAGGTTTTTTTCTGATTGGTGTTGACAGGGGCGGCCGGGCCTCTTAACATGCGCCCCGTCCTGACCGACGGGGCTATAGCTCAGCTGGGAGAGCGCTTGCATGGCATGCAAGAGGTCGACGGTTCGATCCCGTCTAGCTCCACCAAATTTCGGTTTCGCCCTCGGGGGAAATCGGTAGAGGGTTTCGTCCCCTTCGTCTAGTGGCCTAGGACACCGCCCTTTCACGGCGGTAACAGGGGTTCGAGTCCCCTAGGGGACGCCATATCGGTCACGCATCCCAGGCGTGGCAAGATGCTGTACTTGGGGCTATAGCTCAGCTGGGAGAGCGCTTGCATGGCATGCAAGAGGTCGACGGTTCGATCCCGTCTAGCTCCACCAATTTCGTGATCCGTAAGGATCCCACAGGGTAACGTCCCCTTCGTCTAGTGGCCTAGGACACCGCCCTTTCACGGCGGTAACAGGGGTTCGAGTCCCCTAGGGGACGCCATATAGGTCACGCATCCCAGGCGTGGCAAGATGCTGTACTTGGGGCTATAGCTCAGCTGGGAGAGCGCTTGCATGGCATGCAAGAGGTCGACGGTTCGATCCCGTCTAGCTCCACCAATTTCGTGATCCGCAAGGGTCGCACCAGGGTAACGTCCCCTTCGTCTAGTGGCCTAGGACACCGCCCTTTCACGGCGGTAACAGGGGTTCGAGTCCCCTAGGGGACGCCACACTCGAAAGAAACCGCCTCACGGCGGTTTTTTTTCGTCCGCACGAAAGCCATTCACCAGGGTCTTTCCCAGGTGCCCGTCAGGGCATTGAATTGTGTTAGACCTGTACGCCGAGTCCAAGCAAGGGGAGTGGGATGATCGTCGAGTATCTCTACAGCCTGGCCCAGGTGTCTGCCGAGCAGTGGAACGGTTTGCTGGTGGACGACCAGCCCTTTCTGCGGCATGAATTCCTCGCCACCCTTGAAGACAGCGGCAGCCTGGGGCAGGGGACCGGCTGGCAGCCCGCGCACCAGATCCTCAAGGATGAACAGGGTCGACTGCGGGCCGCGATGCCGGCCTATCTCAAGGCGCACTCCTATGGCGAATACGTCTTCGACTGGGCCTGGGCCGATGCCTGCCGGCGCGCCGGGATCGACTACTATCCCAAGCTGCTGGCCGCCGTGCCCTTCTCGCCGGTGCAGGGGGCGCGTCTGCTGGGCGAGCCAGCCGCCTGCGCGACCCTGCTAGACGCCACCACGGGCAGCCTGGCCGGTCTGGAGCTCTCCAGCCTGCACGTCAACTTCACCGATCCCAAGGCCAATGCCCTGCTCCAGGATCGCGATGGCTGGCTGGCTCGGCTTGGCTGCCAGTTCCACTGGCATAACCGCGGCTATCGCGACTATGGCGATTTCCTCGCCGCTCTGACCTCGCGCAAGCGCAAGCAGCTGCGCAAGGAGCGCGACCAGGTCGCCGGCCTGGGGGTGAGTTTCGAGTGGCGTAAGGGCGATGAGTTGAGCGAAGCCGAGTGGGACTTCGTCTATGCCTGCTATGCCAATACCTATGAGGTGCGTGGGCAGGATCCCTACCTGACCCGCGCCTTCTTCAGCCTGCTGGCCGAGCGGCTGCCCGAGGCGATTCGGGTGGTGCTGGTGCGCCAGGGCAGTCGGCCGGTGGCCATGGCCTTCTATCTCAAGGACGGTGACACCCTTTATGGCCGTTACTGGGGCTGCCTGCAGGAATTCGACCAGCTGCACTTCGAGACCTGTTTCTACCAGGGTATCGAGTACGCCATCGCCGAAGGGCTGCAGCGCTTCGATGCCGGCGCTCAGGGTGAGCACAAGCTGATTCGGGGCTTCGAGCCCACCCTGACCCATTCCTGGCACTATCTGGTGCATCCGGGTCTGAGAGCCGCTGTGGCGGAATTTCTCGACCAGGAGCGAGAGGGGGTCCAGGCCTATGCGCGCCGGGCCGCCGAGGCCTTGCCCTATCGCCAGGAAGACGGCGCGGCACCATGCTGAACTATCTCTGGTTCCTGCTGGCGGCGCTATTCGAGATCGCCGGCTGCTATGCCTTTTGGCTCTGGCTCCGGCTGGATCGCAGTCCCTGGTGGATAGCGCCCGGGCTTGCCAGCCTGGTGCTCTTCGCCCTGTTGCTGACCCGTATCGAGGCGGCCTACGCCGGGCGCGCCTACGCCGCCTATGGCGGCATCTATGTGGTGGCGTCGCTGGGCTGGCTGGCGCTGGTCGAGCGCACCCGGCCGACTTGGACGGATCTGGCGGGCGGTCTGCTGTGCGTGGCCGGGGCGCTGGTGATCTTGCTGGCGCCGCGCGGCAGTGCCTGACAGGCGCGAGACGCGCTAGTCGTCGAGCAACTCGGGCGGTACGTCGCGGCGCAGCACCAGTTGGCACAGGGCACTGTCCGGATCGAAGAGGATGACGGCTTCGCCGGTTTCCAGGGCACGGCGCGCGCGCTGGGTACGGGTCGCCAGGGGCGTCTCGTCACCGTTGTCGGTGCCGTCGCGGGTGACGAAGTCTTCCAGCAGGTTGTCGAGAGTGGCGGCAGCGAGCTGGTCGTGGGGGATGATCATGGAGAGGTGCCTGGAAAAAGGCGCCCAGGATACCCCAGGCGCTTGGTTCGAACGCTATTTGCTGCCGTCGCCAACGACCTCCTCCAGCGGCGGCAGGTGCGTCTGGTTGTCCATCTGGGTGTCTTCCGGCAGCAACTGGTGACCGAAGCGGTCCAGCGAGCTGTCGGCCGGTTGCGCATCGCTGTCGAACACCGGCGGGCTGAGCATGTAGCCGGTCAGCAGCTGGCTGAGCGCCGCCAGGCTGACGATATGGGTGCGCTCGTAGCCATGGGTGGCATCGCAACCGAAGGCCAGCAGGGCGACCCGCACGTCTTGGCCGGAACTGATCGCCGAGTGGGCGTCGCTGTAGTAGTAGCGGAACAGGTCGCGGCGCACCGGGATGTCGTTGCGTTGCGCCAGGCGCAGCAGGTGGCGTGACAGGTGATAGTCGTAGGGGCCGGCGGAATCCTGCATGGCGACGCTGACGCGGTGCTCGTCGGAGCGCTGGCCGGGCGCGACCGGGGCGATGTCGATGCCGACGAATTCGCTGACGTCCCAGGGCAGGGCACCGGCGGCGCCGGAACCGACTTCCTCGGTGATGGTGAACAGCGGATGGCAGTCGATCGGCGGCGTCTGGCCGGTTTCCTTGAGCATCTTCAGCGCGGTGAGCAGGGCGGCGACGCCCGCCTTGTCATCCAGGTGACGCGAGCTGATGTAGCCGCTGTCGGTGAATTCTGGCAGCGGATCGAAGGCGACGAAGTCGCCGACCTGCACGCCCAGTTGCTCGGTCTCGTGGCGACTCTTGGTCACGGCGTCCAGGCGCAATTCGATGTGGTCCCAGGTCACCGGCATCTTGTCGATCTCGGTGTTGAAGGCGTGACCCGAGGCCAGCAGCGGCAGCACACTGCCTCTCAGGGTGCCGTCATCGGTGAACAGGCTGACCCGGCTGCCTTCGGCGAAGCGACTCGACCAGTGGCCGACCGCCGCGAGGCCCAGGCGACCATTGTCCTTGATCTCGCGGACGATGGCGCCAATGGTGTCCAGGTGCGCGGAGACGGCCCGGTCGGGACTCTCCTTGTGGCCCTTGATGGTGGCGCGGATGGTGCCACGGCGGGTCAGTTCGAAGGGGATGTCGAGTTCGTTGAGCCGTTCGGCGACGTACATGACGATGGTGTCGGTGAAGCCCGTGGGGCTGGGGATGGCCAGCATGTCCAGCAGGACCTTGCGCAGGTAATCCAGATCGGGCTCGGGCAAGCGATTCATAGCGGAACCTCCCGGGAGAGCGGGAACAGCAGGTCGATGAAGCGTTCGGCGGTGGGGCGGGGCTCGTGATTGGCCAGGCCCGGCCGCTCATTGGCTTCGATGATGACGTAGTCGGGCGAGTCGGCAGCTGGGACCAGCAGGTCCATGCCGGTGACGGGGATGTCCAGTGCCCGAGCCGCCTGGATGGCAGCGTCGGCCAGCACCGGATGGAGGCTGTCGGTGACGTCTTCCAGGATGCCGCCGGTGTGCAGGTTGGCGGTCTTGCGCACGGCCAGGTGGGTGCCGGTGGGAAGCACGCTGTCCCACTCGTAGCCGGCACCGCGGATGGCGCGTTCGGTTTCCTCATCCACCGGGATGCGCGACTCGCCGCCGGTGGCGGCCTGGCGACGCCGACTCTGGGCTTCGATCAGGTCCCGGACGCTGTGCTGACCGTCGCCGACGATTTCCGCCGGCCGGCGAATGGCGGCGGCCACCACCTCGTGTCCAATGACCACTATCCGCAGATCGAGGCCCTGGTGAAAGCTTTCCAGCAGCACGCGGTCGTCATGACGCTGCGCCGCCTGGATGGCGGTGGCGAGGTGTTCGGCGTCGCGGATATCCACGGCCACGCCCTTGCCCTGTTCGCCATTGACCGGCTTGACCACCAAGGCGCCATGCTTCTCCAGGAAGGCTGCGTTGTCTTCGTCGCTGCCCGCCAGTTGCTGCTCCGGGACCTTCAGCCCGGCCCGCGCCAGGGTACGGCTGGTCAGCACCTTGTCGGCGCAGAGGGTGATGGTCACGGCAGAGGTGAGGTCGGTGAGGGATTCGCGGCAGCGGATGCGGCGGTTGCCCTGGATCAGGGTGAAAAGGCCGCCCTCGGCATCGTCCACCTGGACCTCGATGCCACGCCGCAGGGCTTCGTCGACGATGATCCGCGCATAGGGGTTCAGCTCGGCCGCTGGCCCAGGACCAAGGAACAGGGTCTGGTTGATGCCGTTCTTGCACTTGATGGCGAAGGTCTGCAGCGGTCGGAAACCCAGCTTGTCGTAGAGGCGCTTGGCCTGCAGGTTGTCATGCAGCACCGACAGGTCCAGATAGGCCAGGCCGCGACTGGCATAGTGCTCGATCAGGTGGCGAACCAGCGCCTCGCCGACGCCGGGTCGGCTGCACTCGGGCGATACCGCCAGGCACCACAGCGAGGAGCCGCCATCGGGATCCTGGAAGGCCTTGACGTGATTGAGACCCATCACCGAGCCGATGATGGCGCCGCTGTCGTCGTCTTCCGCCAGCCAGTAGACCGGGCCGCCCTTGTGCCGGGGCGTCAGCCGCTCGGTATCGACGGGCAGCATGTGCCGCTGCTGATAGAGCCGGTTGATCTCGCTCCAGTCCTGCGCGGAGCAGGCGCGGCGGATCCGAAAGCCGCGATAGATCCGGCGGGCCGGACGATAGTCGCTGAACCAGATCCGCAGGGTATCGCTAGGGTCGAGGAACAGCTGCTGGGGTGCCTGGGCCAGCACCTGATGCGGCGCGGCCACGTAGAGCGCAATGTCGCGCTCGCCAGGCGTTTCGGTGAGCAGCTCCTTGGCCAGGCTGGCGGGGTCGGGATAGGTATGGCCGACGAGCAGCCGTCCCCAGCCGCAATGCAGGCAGAGCGGCTGGGAGGTCGGATGGTCGCCTTCCGCCAGGCGCGCCTGCAGCCGTTCGTAGGAGGGCGTCTGGGCCCGCTGGAGGCGCTGGTTGTAGCTGGTCGCTTTCATGCGTCGTGCACCCTCACAGTCCGTGTTCGCTCAGCCAGAGGTTGAGCGCGGCGAGTTGCCAGAGCTTGGAGCCACGCAGGGGCGTGATGCGGTCGGCCGGATTGGTCAGCAGGCGATCGATCTCGGCGGTGTCGAACAGACCGCGATCCTGGCTGGGATCCAGCAGTAGCTCGCGTACCCAGCTGAGGGTGTTGCCTTCCAGGTGTTTGAGGCCCGGCACCGGGAAATAGCCCTTGGGCCGGTCGATCACCTCCTGGGGAATGACCTTGCGCGCGGCGGCCTTGAGCACCTGCTTACCGCCGTCGCCCAGCTTGAATTCAGCGGGAATGCGCGCCGAGAGTTCAGCCAGGCGATAGTCGAGGAAGGGCACCCGGGCTTCCAGGCCCCAGGCCATGGTCATGTTGTCGACCCGCTTGACCGGGTCGTCTACCAGCATCACGGTGCTGTCCAGGCGCAGGGCCTTGTCGACCCCGGCGCTGGCGCCCGGCTTGGCGAAGTGCTGACGGACGAAGGCCTCGGCGGCGTCTTCCTCTAGGCGCATGCCCGCCTGCACCGTGGCGGCGTACTGGGCATAGTCGCGGTCGAAGAAGGCGGCGCGATAGGCGGCGAAGGGATCGGCGGCGCCATGCACCTGGGGATACCAGTGGTAGCCGGCGAAGAGTTCGTCCGCGCCCTGGCCGCTCTGTACTACCTTGCAGTGCTTGGAGACCTCGCGCGACAGCAGATAGAAGGCGATGCAGTCGTGGCTCACCATCGGCTCGCTCATGGCCGAGAAGGCGCGCGGCAGCTGCTGGATGATCTCGTCTTCGGCAATGCGCAACTGGTGGTGGCGAGTGCCATAGTGATTGGCGATCAGATCGGAATACTGGAATTCGTCGCCGCGCTCGCCGCCGGCATCCTCGAAGCCGATGGAGAAGGTCAGCAGGTCCTTGACCCCCGAATCGTGCAGCAGGCCCACCAGCAGGCTGGAGTCCACCCCGCCGGAGAGCAGCACACCGACCTCGCGCGCCGCGCGCTGGCGGATCGCCACGGCGTCCTTGAGACCATGTAGGACGCGCTCGGCCCAGTCATCCAGGGTGTAACGGCGCTCGTCTTCACGGGGACCGTAGTCCAGATTCCACCAAGTCTCCTGATGCTGCTGGCCAGACGCATCCACGGTCATCCAGGTGGCTGGCGGCAGCTTCTGTACGCCCTGCAGGATGGTGCGCGGTGCCGGCACCACGGCGTGGAAGTTCAGGTAGTGGTTGAGCGCGACCGGATCGATGCGGGTGTCGATGTCACCGGCTTCCAACAGGGCGGGCAGGCTGGAGGCGAATCTCAGGCGTTTGTCGGTGAACGACAGATACAGCGGCTTGATCCCCAAGCGATCCCGGGCGATGAACAGGCGGCCGCTGTCACGCTCCCAGATGGCGAAGGCGAACATGCCATTGAGCTTGGGCAGCATGTCCTTGCCCCAGGCGTGATAGGCCTTGAGCAGGATCTCGGTGTCACCCCCGGAATAAAAGCGGTAACCCTTGGCTTCCAGCTCGCTGCGCAGTTCCGGGTAGTTGTAGATGGCGCCGTTGAACACCATCGACAACCCCAGTTCCGGCTCGATCATGGGTTGGCCCGAGGCTTCCGCCAGATCCATGATCTTCAACCGCCGGTGGCCCAGGGCGACCGGCCCCTGGCTATGGAAGCCCCAGGCATCCGGTCCGCGCTGTTCGAGGCGGTGGGTGATGCGCTCCACCGCGCTGATGGCTGCAGGTTGTTGATCGAAACGAAGCTCTCCGGCGATGCCGCACATGGTTCTGTGCCTCTTGAATCCTTGGGATGCGGCGCGGTGAGTTCAATCCCGAACCCGGCGTGCGCATCCAATGCGTGTGGACTTCTCGCGATCCTTGAGAAGCCAATGCAGGGGCGCTGTGCGTGCGGGAGGCGTGGGGCGGACAGGTCGTCTGTCTGGCGCTCCAGGTCTGAACGCACGCATCGACCGACAGCAGGTCTCAGAGAGGGTGGGGTGCCGCCGGTCAGGGCCTCAGGTTACGAGCCCCGGGCACGGCGGATGGTTCCATGCGAATGGCCGTGGCTGCCGCCACCGTCACAGGAGGGGCTGCCAGATCGGCCTCAATATGTTATAATGTATCTTTAGTGTGCCGAAGACATCCTGTCATCGGTGCTCCAGATCAGGAGAACCTTCATGAGACCCGGTATCCATCCCAACTACCGTCCTGTGCTGTTCCACGACACCACGTCGGACACCTATTTCCTGATTCGCTCCACCGCCGAGAGCGACCGCACCCAGGAATACGAAGGTCAGACCTATCCCTATATCAGCCTCGACGTGTCCAGCGCCTCCCACCCGATCTACACCGGCGAGCAACGTCAGATGAAGGTCGAAGGCCGCGTCTCGAGCTTCAACAAGAAGTTCGCCGGCTTCCCGGGTGGCAACAGCAAGTAAGCGCCACGGGCAGCGCGCCGGCTCAGCGCGCGCTGCTGACCCCTTCGAGGGTGGCGAAGGAGGTGTCCTTGGCGGTCAGCAGGAAATCCTGCATGAAGGGCGCTTCCAGCATGTCTTCGCGAATCGCCGCATGGAGCGTCGCATAGAGGCCTTTCTCCCCCAGCCGGCGCGCCGTCACGTAGCCGCGCGAGCTGTACTCGTGGATCGCCCAGTTGGGCAGGCAGCAGACGCCACGGCCTGACGCCACCAGTTGCAGCATCATCACCGTCATCTCCGCCGTGCGAATCGAGAGCGGTTCGACATCGGCCGGATCGAGAAAGCGGGTGAAGATATCTAGTCGATCACGCTCCACCGGATAGGTGATCTGGGTCTCCTGGGCGAGGTCCTCGGGCACGATATAGGGCCGCTGTGCCAGGGGATGCTGGTTGGCCACCGCCAGCAGGGCTTCGTAGGTGAACAGCGGCACATAGGTGACCCCCGAGAGGTCCACTGGATCGGCGGTCACCACCAGGTCCAGATCGCCCCGCGCTAGCGCGGGCAAGGGCGCGAAGGAGAATCCGGAGGCCAGGTCCAACTCTACTTCCGGCCAGGAATCGCGAAACTGGTCGATGGTCGGCATCAGCCATTGGAAGCAGCTGTGGCACTCGATGGCCATGTGCAGCCGGCCCGCCGTCCCACCCACCAGGCGCGCCAGATCTCGTTCGGCACTACGCAGATGCGGCAACACCGCGTCCGCGGTCTGCAGCAGGCGCAAGCCGGCGCTGGTGAAGCGGATGGGTTTGGTCTTGCGAATGAATAGCGGGGTCCCCAGGCGCTCTTCCAGTTCCTTGAACTGATGGGAGAGGGCGGACTGGGTCAGATGCAAGCGTTCTGCAGCCTCCACCAGACTGGAGGATTCGCGGAGTGCATGCAGGGTTTTCAGGTGGCGAAGTTCGAACATGGCGTCGGCGCTGGAGGTAAAGGTGCATCATGAAGACTTTTCATGGTGCTGCCTATGCTCCAACGCGCCTGGCGCGTTGTTTCAGTGTCTATTACAAGGGTGAACACCACTGTTCCTGAGCGGCTTGCCCGCTCAGGAACAGCAGGCGTCAGGCCGCGTTGCTGTCCTTGGCGCTCCGGACGGGTTCGGAATGCGCCAGGACGTTTTCCAGAGCGGCCCGCTCCGCATCGGTGAATACCAGGCCCAGCTTGGTCCGCCGCCAGAGCACGTCATCGGCACGGGTGACCCACTCGTGGCGCTGCAGGTATTCCACTTCACGCACGTGGAGGTCAGCGCCGATTACCGCACCTAGTTCCTCCACCGAGCGCGAATCACCCAGCAGGGTCCAGACCCGACTGCCATAGGTGGTGGCCCAGCGCTGCGCCAGGGCCGGCGTCAGGCCGCTGACCTTGTCCAGCAGTTCGCGGGTCAAGGCCTGGGGCGTGGTCATGTTCTCGCCACCGGGCAGCGGCGCCGAGGCTGTCCAGCTGTTGCCCAGCCGGGGGAAGAAGGGCTGCAGCTGCGCCATCGCCGACTCGGCCAGCTTGCGGTAGGTGGTCAGCTTGCCACCGAACACCGACAGCAGCGGGGCGCCCTGTTCTTCGGCCAGCGACAGGGTGTAGTCGCGGGTGATGGCGGAAGGATTATCTGACTCGTCGTCGCACAGCGGACGAACGCCAGAGAAGGTGTGCAGGACGTCGTCGCGGCTGAGTTGCTTGCGGAAGTGGGTATTGGCCACGCCCAGCACATAGTCGATTTCCTGATCGGTGATGGTCACCCTGGCCGGGTCGCCCTGGTATTCGCGATCCGTGGTGCCGACCATGGTGTATTGGCCCAGGTAGGGAATGGCGAAGACAATGCGGCGGTCCTCGTTCTGCATGATGTAGGCCTGCTCGCCTTCGTACAGCTTGGGCACGATGACATGGCTGCCCTGGATCAGGCGGATGCCATAGGGCGACTTCTGCTGCAGGTCTTGACGGATGAAGCTGGCGACCCAGGGGCCGGCGGCATTGACCAGGCCCTTGGCACGGATCTGCTGGCGACCCTGAGGACCTTCGACCTCAACCTCCCAGTAACCCTCGACGCGGCGGGCGCTGACGCAACGGGTGCGGGTCACGATGTCAGCACCCTTGTCCCGCGCCTGCATGGCGTTTAGCACCACCAGGCGGGCATCGTCCACCCAGCAATCGGAATACTCGAAGCCACGCTTGATCTCGGCCTTGAGCGGCCCCTGGGCATCGAATTTCAGGCCGCGCGAACCCGGCAGCTTTTCGCGCTTGCCGAGGTGGTCATAAAGGAAGAGACCGGCACGGATCATCCAGGCCGGACGCAGGTGCGGGCGATGGGGCAGGACGAAGCGCATAGGTTTGACGATGTGGGGCGCCTTCGCCAGCAGGACCTCGCGCTCGGCTAGCGCCTCGCGCACTAGCCGGAACTCATGGTGTTCCAGGTAGCGCAGGCCGCCGTGGATCAGCTTGCTGCTGGCAGAGGAGGTGTGGCTCGCCAGATCGTCACGTTCACAGAGGAACACCGACAGGCCACGACCGGCGGCATCGGCGGCGATGCCGACGCCATTGATGCCACCGCCGATGACGGCGAGATCGTAGGTCCGGGGAGTTGCAGCGGGTGCCTGGGCCATGGTGCCTCCTGTGAAACGAACATAATTATTCGGTTTCGAACATAATAGCCCAGCAAAAACTCAGGTTCTAGCCAGGTCTGTGTCTTAGGACCGCTAAAACGAAAAAAAACGAATATGGAGAGGGGGGAGGCGACGAATGGTCGTCGCCCCTGGAGGTCAGCGCGGGCGCGCTACCTCGACCTTGACCTGCCATTCGCGCAGGCAGCGCGCGAAGGCCGGAGAGGGCTCCTGTTCGGTGAACAACTGATCGATCTGCTCCAGGCTGCCCAGGCGGATCATGGCGTTGCGGCCGAACTTGCTGGAGTCGGCGGCGAGAAACACCTGGCGGGCATTGTGGATGATGGCCTGGGAGACGCAGACCTCCTGGTAGTCAAAATCCAGCAGGGTGCCGTCTTCGTCGATACCGCTGATGCCCACCAGGGCGTAGTCGACCTTGAACTGCTTGATGAAGTCGGCGGTGGCCTGGCCCACTACGCCGCCGTCGCTGCGTACCTTGCCGCTGGCGATCAGCACGTCGAAGTCGTCCTTGGCGCTGAGGATGTTGGCCACGTGCAGGTTGTTGGTGATGACCTTGAGGCTGCGATGCCCAAGCAGGGCATGGGCGATGGCCTCGGTGGTGGTGCCGATGTTGATGAACAGCGAGGCATGGTCGGGCACGGCAGCGGCCACGGCTTCGGCGATCAGGCGCTTTTCCTCGCGCATCTGTCCGGCCCTCATGCTGTATTCGGTGTTTTCCACGCTGGAGTCGTGGGCGGCACCCCCGTGGTAGCGCCGCAGCAGCCCGGCTTCGGCGAGCTGGTTGATGTCGCGGCGGATCGTCTGGGGGGTGACGGAGAAATGCTGGGCCAGCTCTTCGATGCTGACGTAGCCGCGCTCACGGACCAGTTCGAGAATCTGCTGTTGGCGAGGCGCCAGGCTCATTACGGCTTCCTTGAGGTGATCGAGTAAATTCACAGAGGATGCCGTAGCTCTTTCAAGGTGGAAAGCGCTTGTCGCGCAAAGCAAGACCGGCGTCGGAAGACGCCGGCCTCGTGGGGGAGCCTTGCGGGAAGCGGCCCGGCAAGTACCGGCCGCCTCCCGGTCGGATTCGACTCAGTCCAGCGCCCAGCCGCGGGTACGCTCGACGGCCTTCTTCCAACCCTTGTACAGGGTGTCTCTCTTGCTCGGATCGCAAGCCGGTTCGAAGACCCGTTCGATGGTGCTCTTGCTGCGCAACTCGTCCAGGCTGCTCCAGAAGCCGGTGGCGAGACCCGCGAGGTAGGCCGCGCCCAGGGCCGTGGTCTCCTTCATTTCCGGTCGCTCGACCCGGGTGCCGAGCACGTCCGACTGGAACTGCATAAGGAAGTTGTTGGCGGTGGCGCCGCCGTCCACGCGCAGGGACTTCAAGGCTTCGCCGGCGTCCTGCTGCATGGCGTCCAGCACGTCGCGGGTCTGGAAGGCAATGGATTCCAGGGTGGCGCGGATGATGTGGTCCACCTTCACGCCCCGGGTCAGGCCGAACAGCGCGCCGCGGGCATAGGGATCCCAGTAGGGCGCGCCCAGACCGGTGAAGGCCGGGACCAGGTAGACGCCGTTGCTGTCGGTCACCTTGGTGGCGAAGTACTCGGAGTCCAGGGAATCGTTGATCACCTTGAGCTCGTCACGCAGCCACTGGACGGTGGAGCCGCCGTTGAAGATGGCGCCTTCCAGGGCGTAGTTGACCTCGCCGCGAGGACCGCAGGCGATGGTGGTCAGCAGGCCGTGCTGGGACTGCACCGCCTTCTCGCCGGTGTTCATCAGCAGGAAGCAACCGGTGCCATAGGTGTTCTTGGCCTGACCGGGCTCCACGCACATCTGGCCGAACAGCGCCGCCTGCTGGTCGCCGGCGATACCGGCGATGGGGATGCCGGTGGTCTGGCCGCTGCCCAGGTGCGCCTGGCCATAGACCTCGGAGGAGGACTTCACTTCCGGCAGCATCTCGCGCGGGATGTCGAGCACCTCGAGCATGGTGGCATCCCACTCACGCTTGTGGATATCAAACAGCAGGGTGCGGGAGGCGTTGGTGTAGTCGGTGACGTGGGCCTGGCCCTGGGTCATCTTCCAGATCAGCCAGGTGTCCACGGTGCCGAACAGCAGCTCGCCGCGGCGGGCGCGTTCACGGCTGCCTTCGACGTGATCGAGGATCCACTTGATCTTGGTGCCGGAGAAATAGGGATCGATCACCAGGCCGGTGGTCTTGCGGATATGGTCTTCCATGCCGTCGCGCTTGAGCTGGTCGCAGATCGCGGTGCTCTGGCGGCTCTGCCAGACGATGGCGTTGTAGATGGGACGACCGGTGAGCTTGTCCCAGACGATGGCGGTTTCACGCTGGTTGGTGATGCCGATGGCGGCGATCTGCTCGGTGCTGATGCTGGCCTGGGCCAGGGCCTCGACGAACACCGCGCTCTGGGTGGCCCAGATCTCCATGGGGTCATGCTCGACCCAGCCGGCCTGGGGATAGATCTGCGCGAATTCGCGCTGGGCGATGGTCACCACGTTGGCATTGCGGTCCAGTACGATGGCGCGGGAGCTGGTGGTGCCCTGGTCGAGCGCGACGATGTACTGCTTGTTCTGGTCGGTCATGGTCGTATTCCTTATTGTGATTCGCGGCGATCAGGACGCTTTGGAAGCGGAGTTCACTTCGGTGCGGGCGCTGTCCTCGGCCTTGGCCGGGACGTCGCAGGCACCGGAAGCCAGGCCGGGCAGGTGACGGCAGATCAGCGCCTTGTAACCGGCGGCGCCCAGGCAGGCACCGACGATGGGGCCGAAGATCGGCACCAGGAAGT
Source organism: Pseudomonas sp. PLB05 (assembly GCF_021106615.1). NCBI lineage: Bacteria > Pseudomonadati > Pseudomonadota > Gammaproteobacteria > Pseudomonadales > Pseudomonadaceae > Pseudomonas > Pseudomonas sp. PLB05. The sequence continues at coordinate 319,874 of NZ_JAJOHO010000003.1, read as the reverse complement.
AGGGGATGTCGCGGCCACCGGTAAAGGCGATTTCACCCCAGCCGGCGAAGAAGGCCATCAGCTTGGGTCCGAAATCCCGGGCCGGGTTCATGGCGAAGCCGGTCAGCGGACCCATGGAACCACCGATCACGGCGATCAGGAGGCCGATCAGCAGGGGGGCGAGCGGGCCACGGGGCAGGCCGTTGCCGTCGTCGGTGAGGGCCATGATCATGGCCAGCAGGATGGCGGTGATGACGGCTTCGACCAGGAAGGCCTGACCGATCGACAGGGAAGGATGGGGATAGGTGGAGAAGACGCCGGCCAGTTCCAGGCTCGCCTGGCTGCCGCGGACCATGTTGTGGGCCTGTTCATAATCGAAAAACAGGCTGCTGTAGAGGCCGTAGACCAGCGCCGCGCCACAGAAGGCACCGGCGACCTGGGCCAGGATGTAGGCCGGAACCTTGCGTCTTTCGAAGCCACCGAACAGCCAGAGGGCGATGGTGACGGCCGGGCTGAGATGCGCGCCGGAGACACCGGCGGACAGGTAGACCGCCATGCTCACGCCGACGCCCCAGATGATACTGATCTCCCACAGGCCGAGGGTAGCGCCGCCGACCTTCGCGGCCGCCACGCAGCCGGTACCGAAGAAGATGAGCAGGGCTGTGCCGAGGAATTCGGCGATGCATTGACCGCGTAGTGTTGGAGCGAGAAGAGTACTCATGGGGGAGCCTCGTGGTTGTTGTATTTATAGGTGGCCAGTGGGCCATTTGTTCGCAACCGAAAATCTAATTTCAAATATGAAAACTGTCAAAGCTCCTGAGCGCAAAAACAGTGACGACGTTCGACAATTCATTGCCGATGCGACGCCGCCTGCTATTTTGGTCATAGGACTTGTGAAGACAACCTGTCCATCGGCCGGTCTTAGGCTGTAGCCGTCGCTACAGGGATCATCAGAGGCCGGGTGCCCGCGCGACGTTGACGCTTGCTGTTTCTCTCCTTCTGCTCAGGTAGCGTGCATGTCCCTAGAATTTCATCAGGTCGATGCCTTCACCGATCAGGCCTTTCGCGGCAATCCTGCTGCCGTCTACCGCCTGGATAGCTGGCCGGCCGACGAGCTGCTGCAGCGAATCGCCGCCGAGCACAATCTTTCGGAAACCGCCTTCGTGGTGCGCGAGGGCGAGACCTGGCGGATTCGCTGGTTCACCCCGCGGACCGAGGTGCCATTATGCGGTCATGCCACCCTGGCAGCCGCCCATGTGCTGTTTGAAGCCTATGGAGAGCCTGGAGATCGACTGGAGTTCATCTGCCAGTCGGGCGTGCTGCGGGTGTTTCGCGAGGGCGATGGCCTGCTGGCGCTGGATTTTCCGTCGTTGGTGCCCACGGAGCTGGGGGTGACGCCCGAGCTAGAGCGAGCCCTGCAGGTCTCGCCGGTGGATGCCCTGGCGGCGGACAAGCTGCTGGTGCTGCTGGAGTCGGAACAGGCGGTGCGCGACTGCAAGCCGGATCTGGCTGCCATCGCCCGGCTGCCCTGGCAGGGCGTCATCGTGACCGCACGGGGACAGGAGGTCGACTTCGTCTCGCGCTTCTTCGCCCCGGCAGTGGGTGTGGACGAGGATCCCGTCACCGGCTCGGCGCATTGCAGCCTGATTCCCTACTGGTCGCGGCGACTGGCCAAGCGGATGCTCACCGCCCAGCAACTCTCCGCTCGCGGTGGGCAACTCAGGTGTCGGTTGGAAGGCGATCGGGTCAGTATCGCCGGGCGGGCGGTGACGGTCATGCGCGGGCAGCTGTTGCTGTGAGCCAAAGGCCTCGGCTGCCTGGCGCAACCGAGGCCTGCGCCAGGATCAGACGTGCAGCGGCGGCTTGATGAGGAACTCGAGCAGCGCCTTCTGGGCGTGGAGGCGATTTTCGGCTTCGTCCCAGACCACGGCGCGCGGATCGTCCAGCAGGGTATGGCTGATTTCCTCACCGCGGTGAGCCGGTAGGCAGTGCATGAACAGCACCTCGGGCGCGGCGCCATCGAGCAGCTCGGCGGTGACCTGGTAGGGCTTGAAGGCTGCAAGACGCAGACGGGTTTCTTCTTCCTGGCCCATGGAGGTCCAGACATCGGTGCTGACCAGGTGCGCCTGGGCCACGGCCTCGCGCGGATCCCGGGTCAGCTGCACGCGGTCGCCGGCCCGTTCGAGAAAGCGTGGGTTGGGCTCGTAGCCTTCCGGACAGGCGATGCGAAGGGTGAAATCGAGCTGCTCGGCCGCCTCGATGTAGCTGTTGCACATGTTGTTGCCGTCGCCGATCCAGGCCACGGTCTTGCCACGGATATCGCCCCGGTGTTCGAAGAAGGTCTGCATGTCGGCCAGCAGCTGGCAGGGGTGCAGGTCATCCGACAGACCATTGATCACCGGCACCTGGGAATGGGCGGCGAAGGTGGTCAGCATCTCGTGGGCGTAGGTGCGGATCATCACACCGTCGAGCATGCTCGACATGACGCGGGCGCTGTCCGGAACGGGTTCGCCGCGGCCGAGCTGGGTATCCCGGGAGGAGAGGAAGATCGCCTGGCCGCCGAGCTGGATCATGCCGGCCTCGAAGGAGAGGCGGGTGCGGGTCGAGGCTTTCTCGAAGATCATGCCCAGGACGCGATTGCGCAGGGGCTCGTGCAGCACACCCCGGTTACGCAGGGCCTTGAGCTCGATGCCCCGTGCGATGAGTTGCCGGAGTTCCGCGGAGGAACAATCCATGAAAGAGAGAAAGTGGCGAACCGTCATTTCGTTACCCTAGCGTCCCGTCCCGGTAACGGCCGTCCCTGGAGGACGCGGCGAACCTGAGAGCATGCCGTTTCAAACGGCGGAAAGACCAAAGGCGAAATGGTATAAGTTCATGTCGCATTTTACCACCATCGCAGGCTAGGCCCTCAATTTAGGGCGGCTAGCCTGGGACAGGGTAGCGGATAGGTGGGGGTTACAGCAGGTCGGTGGGAACGTTGCCGCCGTTGTCGGCCAGCTTCTGCAGAACGGCCTTGTGCAGCCACATGTTCATCTGGGCGGAGTCGTTCAGCTTGTCGGCGGGGCAGTTCAGCTCCTTGGCCAGTTCCTGGCGCGCGGTCAGGCTGCTGTCCAGGTCGAGCAGCTTGAGCAGGTCGACGATGGAGGTCTTCCAGTTGAGCTGTTCGCCTTTCTGGGCGGCCAGGCCGTCGAGCTTGGCGGCGACGTCCACCTGGCTCATGGAAGTGGCGCTGCCGGTCGCGGCCGGGTTGCCGGCAGGTGCGGCGGTATCGGTCGTGCCAGTGGTGGGCGCTGCGGCGGGGGTATCCGCGTGGGCTTCACCAATGCCGAGCTTCGAGAGGATCTTGCTGAACAGGCTCATGGAGTTCTCCTGGGTCTTGGATCAGGCGCACCGAGTGGCGCCTACCCTTAACCTGACCACAGCCTCGCCGCCAAAGTTTGCCAGTTGGTCTGCCAAATCGCTGCGGGCGGAGCGAACGGGCCTCGACAGACGTGGTCGATTGCCAGGTCGAGCCGCGCCTGTTTCGGGCTGGACGTCGCGGAAATCCCGGCGTTCCACCGGCCTTTCCGTTACAATCGTCCCACCGTATTAGCGAGGTGCATCGTGGAAATCATCGATACCATCAAAGACCAGATTGCCAACAATCCCGTGCTGCTCTACATGAAGGGTTCGCCGAACGCGCCTCAGTGCGGCTTCTCTTCCCGTGCCGCTCAGGTGCTGATGGCCTGTGGTGAAAAATTCGCCTATGTCGACATCCTGCAGAATCCGGAAATCCGCGCCAATCTGCCCAAGTACGCCAACTGGCCGACCTTTCCCCAGCTGTGGGTTGGCGGCGAGCTGGTCGGCGGCAGCGACATCCTGGCCGAGCTGTACGAGAAGGGCGAGCTGCAGACCCTGATCAAGCAAGCCGTGGAAACCAAGGACGCCTGAGTCTTTGGCCCATAAAAAAAGCCCGCAGCGTGCGGGCTTTTTTTATGGGCGTTTGCCCGATCAATCGTCGTCGTGCATCTGCGACTGGATGTAGTTCTCGATCCCGACGCTGGCGATCAGACTCAGCTGGGTTTCCAGCCAATCGATGTGCTCTTCCTCGGACTCGAGGATGCTCTTGAGCATGTCGCGGCTCACGTAGTCTCGCACGCTTTCGCAATAGGTGATGGCTTCACGCAGGTCAGCCACGGCGCTGATTTCCAGGCGCAGGTCGCACTGGATCATTTCCTGGGTGTTCTCGCCGATCATCAGCTTGCCCAGGTCCTGCAGATTGGGCAGGCCTTCCAGGAACAGGATGCGCTCGATCAGGCGATCGGCGTGCTTCATCTCGTCGATGGATTCCTTGTACTCGTGATGGCCCAGCTTGCGGATACCCCAGTCGTTGTACATCCGCGAGTGCAGGAAATACTGGTTGATGGCCACCAGTTCGTTGCCGAGGATCTTGTTCAAGTGCTGGATGACGGTGATATCGCCTTTCATGGCCGGACCTGCAAATCGGGTGGGATTGCCGGCAGTCTGAGCGTGGAAGGGCCCTTTGTCAAAAGCTTAAGTTGTTGAAAAATCGACGAAAATCGAACGGTAATCGAAAGCTTTTCCATCCTTTCCGTAAGCGTTTGATTAGACAATAAAAAAGCCGGACGCAAGGTCCGGATTTTTTTGCAGGGGATGTCGCTCAGGCGTGCGGGACGTCCAGGGCGTAGGCGAGCTGTTGGGCACCATGCAGCTCACCAAGTGTTTCCTTGACCACCTGCTTGGCGAGGCAGGCGCATTTGCCGCACTGGGTGGCGCAACCCGTGCTTTCCCGGACTTCCCGATAACTGCAGCAGCCTTCATAGATGGCTTCGCGAATATGCTTGTCGGTCACGCCACGGCAAAGACACACGTACATGGATCGCCTGCTGTATGAGTGGAGGTGCCGCCAAAGCTAATGACAATGAGAATGATTGTCAAAGTTGTAGGCGGCAAAATCTCATCAAAGGCCCTTTGGGCGACAGGCGGTTGTCCGATCAGTCCAGGTCGACCCAGCCGCCCATCTCCCGCCAGCGATTGACGATGCCGCAGAACAGCTCGGCGGTCTTCTCGGTGTCGTAACGGGCCGAGTGGGCTTCGCGATTATCGAATTCGATACCGGCCGCCTGGCAGGCCTTGGTCAATACCGTCTGACCATAGGCCAGGCCGGCGAGGGTAGCGGTATCGAAGCTGGAGAAGGGGTGGAAGGGATTGCGCTTCAGGCCACAACGCAAGACCGCGGCATTGAGAAAGCCCAGGTCGAAGCTGCTGTTGTGGCCGACCAGGATGGCTCTCTTGCAGCCACTGGCCTTGAGCGACTTGCGCACGCCCTTGAAGATCTCGCTCAGGGCCTGCTCTTCGCCTACCGCCATGCGCAGCGGATGGTCGAGCTTGATGCCGGTGAATTCCAGCGCCGCCGGTTCGATATTGGCGCCGACGAAGGGTTCGACGCGGAAGAAGTAGGTGTGATCCGGATAGAGCACGCCTTCCTCGTCCATGGCCACGGTGGTGGCGGCGATTTCCAGCAGGGCATCGGTGGCGGCGTTGAAGCCACCGGTCTCGACGTCCACCACCACCGGCAGATAGCCGCGAAAGCGGCGCGCCATGGGGATGCGCGAGTCGGACATCGGCTGGCTGGCATCCAGTTCGTCGCTGAAGGTCTCGTCCATGCTCATGCGCCCACCTCCAGCCGCCAGCGCAGCGTTTCGCCCGCGCGCAGCGGAATCACCTCATGGTCGCCGAACGGCAGGGAGGCCGGCGCCTGCCAGTCCTCGCGCACCAGGGTGACGGTCTCGGTATTGCGCGGCAGGCCGTAGAAGTCGGCACCGAAATGGCTGGCGAAGCCTTCCAAGCGGTCGAGGGCGTTGCGGCTCTCGAAGGCCTCGGCATAGAGCTCCAGGGCGCCATAGGCGGTGTAGCAGCCGGCGCAGCCGCAGGCCGCTTCCTTGGCTTGACGGGCATGGGGCGCCGAGTCGGTACCGAGGAAGAACTTGGGATTGCCGCTGGTGGCGGCGTCCAGCAGGGCGCTCTGGTGGGTGTTGCGCTTGAGGATCGGCAGGCAATAGAAGTGCGGCCGGATCCCGCCCACCAGCATGTGGTTGCGGTTGTACAGCAGGTGGTGGACCGTGATGGTGGCACCGACGTTGGCCGGGGCCTCGCGTACGAAGGCAGCGGCATCACCGGTGGTGATGTGCTCGAACACCACCTTCAGCGTCGGGAAGCGCTGGACGATACGCACCAGGTGCTCGTCGATGAATCGCTTCTCGCGGTCGAAGACATCCACCTCGGCGTGGGTGACTTCGCCATGCACCAGCAGCGGCAGGCCGATCTCGGCCATGGCTTCCAGGGTGGGGAAGAGGTTGTCCAACGAGGTGACCCCGGAGTCGGAGTTGGTGGTGGCACCGGCCGGATAGAGCTTGGCGGCGTGCACGAAGCCGCTGGCCTTGGCGCTACGTACGTCGTCCGGGCTGGTGCGGTCGGTAAGGTAGAGCACCATCAGCGGCTCGAAGCGACTGCCGCCCGGGCGTGCGGCCAGGATACGCTCGCGGTAGGCAGCGGCCTGTTCGGCGTTGCGCACCGGTGGCACCAGGTTGGGCATGACGATGGCGCGACCGAATTCCCGGGCGGCGTCGGCGACGGTCTGCGGCAGGGCGGCGCCGTCGCGCAGGTGAATGTGCCAGTCATCGGGACGGGCAAGGGTGATCCGGTCGGTCATGCGGGATTCCAGGCTGCGGGAAAGTGGGGAAATGCTACCGGAAAAGGGGGTAGCCGGCACCCGTGCGGCGGGACCACGCTCAAGTTTTCCGCGCCCTCGACCGATAAGAAGCCCAGGTACTTTTTCTTTCCGGAGCCCGACGTGCGCCCGCGCTACCTCTTCCTTTCCTGTCTGCTGCTCGCCGTGCCGGCCTGGGGGATGACCTTCCAGAGCCGGCTCGAGAGCGTGGAATGGAAAGTGGAGGGCGACATCTTCGCCTGTCGCCTGCTGCAGCCCATCCCGCGCTTCGGCAGTGGTGGCTTCCTGCGCCGCGCGGGCGAAGCCACGGTGTTCGAGCTGCGGCCCAATGGCCAGTGGCTGCCGGCGGGCAGTGCCCACCTCAAGGCGGCCGCAGTGCCCTGGAAGCCGGGGCTCGGCGACATCAGCCTCGGCTCGGTCAAGGTGGTGGAGGGCGAACAGGCGCTGGCCACCAGCGCACAGCAGGCGCAGCGCCTGTTGGCGGGGCTGATGGAAGGGCGTATGCCCCAGGTGAGCAGGGCAGGTGCCCTGGACGACCGGGTCGAGGTCCGGCTGCTGCCGGTGCGCTTCGAGCCGGCCTACCAGCAATTCCAGGCCTGTACCCAGAAGCTGCTGGCGGTCAACTTCGAGCAGATCCGTCATTCCCAGGTCGGCTTCCCAGGCGGCGGCGATACCCTGGACGACCTCGCCAAGGCCAAGCTCGATCTCATCGACGAATACCTGAAGGCCGATCCGACGGTCAATCACGTCATCGTCTCCGGCTACAGCGACAACCAGGGCACCCGGTTGGACAATCGCCAGGAATCCCGCCTGCGCGCCATCGCCGTGATGGAGTACCTCAAGAGCAAGGGTTTCGCCGCCGAGCAGATCGAGCTGCGCTTCTTTGGCGAGCAGTATCCCGTGGCACCCAACACCAGCAAGGCCAATCGCGCGCTCAATCGCCGGGTGACCCTGGTGTTCTCGCGGGCGCCGGCAAGCAGCGAACCAGCGGCCGCGCCAACCACCAACACCGCCGCCAATCCGGCCGAACCGCCGGTGCCTACCCCGTCACCGCCCGCCAAACCCAAGGGCTGATCCATCTGACCGGATGTCGCCCAGACATCAGAGTGCGTCGCGCCCCTGTAAAAGCGGCGAGGCGACCAGTAGACTTGTCGCTTTCCGACTCAACGCAACACACGGGAGCGAACGGCATGGCGGATGTGAAGAAGGTAGTCCTGGCGTATTCCGGCGGCCTGGACACCTCGGTGATCCTCAAGTGGCTGCAGGATACCTATAACTGCGAAGTGGTGACCTTCACCGCTGACCTCGGCCAGGGCGAGGAAGTCGAACCGGCACGCGCCAAGGCCCAGGCCATGGGCGTCAAGGAAATCTACATCGACGACCTGCGCGAAGAGTTCGTCCGCGACTTCGTCTACCCGATGTTCCGTGCCAACACCGTCTACGAAGGCGAGTACCTGCTGGGTACCTCCATCGCCCGTCCGCTGATCGCCAAGCGCCTGATCGAGATCGCCAACGAAACCGGTGCCGACGCCATCTCCCACGGCGCCACCGGCAAGGGCAACGACCAGGTGCGCTTCGAGCTGGGTGCCTATGCGCTCAAGCCAGGCGTCAAGGTGATCGCCCCCTGGCGCGAGTGGGACCTGCTGTCCCGCGAGAAGCTGATGGACTACGCCGAAAAGCACCAGATCCCGATCGAGCGCCACGGCAAGAAGAAGTCGCCGTACTCCATGGACGCCAACCTGCTGCACATCTCCTACGAGGGTGGCGTGCTGGAAGACACCTGGACCGAGCACGAAGAAGACATGTGGCGCTGGACCAAGTCCCCGGAAGCCGCACCTGACACCCCGACCTACATCGAGTTGACCTACCGCAACGGTGACATCGTCGCCATCGATGGCAAGGAGCTGAGCCCGGCCACGGTGCTGGCCGAACTGAACCGCATCGGCGGCGAGAACGGCATCGGTCGTCTGGACATCGTCGAGAACCGCTATGTGGGCATGAAGTCCCGTGGCTGCTACGAGACCCCCGGCGGCACCATCATGCTCAAGGCCCACCGCGCCATCGAGTCCATCACCCTCGACCGCGAGGTGGCCCACCTCAAGGACGAGCTGATGCCCAAGTACGCCAGCCTGATCTATACCGGCTACTGGTGGAGTCCCGAGCGGCTGATGCTGCAGCAGATGATCGACGCCTCCCAGGCCAACGTGAACGGCGTGGTGCGGCTGAAGCTGTACAAGGGCAACGTCATCGTCGTCGGTCGCCAGTCCGACGAGTCGCTGTTCGACGCCAACATCGCCACCTTCGAAGAAGACGGCGGTGCCTACAACCAGGCGGACGCGGCGGGCTTCATCAAGCTCAACGCCCTGCGCATGCGCATCGCCGCCGGCAAGGGTCGCACCCTGCTGTAAGGGTGGCCCTGCAACGCAAAACCCCAGCCTAGGCTGGGGTTTTTTATGGCTTAGAGCCTGTTCAAAGTCTGCTGCGCGTCGGCCAAACGGCGTTGAAAATGGCCTGGAGGGCCAGCTCCGTCGGAATGCTCATTTACTACTCGTAAACTCCGCTTCCTCAGCCATTTTCGCCTTGTTTGGCTCTAGCTCGCTAGACTTTGAACAGGCTCTTACAGATCGAAGTCGTACTCGGAGATCTGCCGCTTCAGGCGGCGCTCTTCGAGCATGTTGTCGATCAGGCGCCGCTTGGTCAGGTTGGTCTTGCTGACGATGGGCTCGACGGTTTCAGGCGCGTCGTTATCGGTCTCGAAATCGTCATCTACATCGATATCGCTTTTGTCTTCGGCCATTGGTAACTCCTGCAAGGCTGGACAGGGTCACACGCACTCATGACAGGGCGGCGGGACCTTTTCGCGCACCTTATAACGACAAAGCAGGGGCCGGTAAAAAAGATTTTTTCAATCGCCGAAGGGCTTTGATACGCCCTTTTTCAATCGTCAGAGGTTTTTGCCTTGTATTCGCAGAGATCTTCGATGCGGCAGCTGCCGCAGCGGGGCTTGCGCGCCTGGCAGACATAGCGGCCATGCAGGATCAGCCAGTGGTGGGCATCCAGCAGGTAGGCCTTCGGCACCACCTTGAGCAGCTTGAGCTCGACCTCCACCACGTTCTTGCCGGGGGCCAGATTGGTTCTGTTGCTGACCCGGAAGATATGGGTGTCCACCGCCATGGCGAGCTGGCGGAAGGCGGTGTTGAGCACCACGTTGGCGGTCTTGCGGCCCACGCCGGGCAGGGCCTCCAGTTCTTCGCGGGTCTGGGGTACCTCGCCGCCATGGCGTTCCAGCAGCAGCCGGCAGGTCTCGATGACGTTCTTGGCCTTGCTGTTGTAGAGCCCTATGGTCTTGATGTACTCCGACAAACCCTCTACCCCGAGATCCAGGATGGCCTGGGGCGTGTTGGCCACCGGATAGAGGCGGGCGGTGGCCTTGTTGACGCTGACGTCGGTGGCCTGGGCGGAGAGGATCACCGCGATCAGCAGCTCGAACGGCGAGGCATAGGCCAACTCCGTCTTGGGGTCGGGATTGTCCTCGTGCAGGCGACGGAAGATCTCCAGGCGTTTGGCGGCGTTCATGGGGCGATTCGCTCTTCCAGGGCCGCGAGGCGGTGAGTCGCCTGCTGAGCGGCGCTACGCAAGGTTTCCAGTTGCGCGTTCTGTTCGGGTGTTGGTTCGGTACCAAAGGCCCGCTCGGCCTTGGTCAGCTGGGCACGCGCCAGAGTGGCAGCGATCCGCGCCTGCTTGAGGGCGGCGGGATCGGCGGCTGGCGTCGCCAGGGCAGGTGCGCTGACAGTGGCGGGCGCCTGCTGCGCCTGGTCGAGGGCCGCCTGGGCCTGCTGGGTGGCTTCACGCAACTGCTGCACCTGGGTTTCCAGTGCGGGCGTGCCGTATTGGGCCAGTTGCCGTTCGGCCTTCTGCAGGGCGACACGTGCCATGGCGGCAGCGATCTTCAGCGGCTTGAGCGAGGATTCTGCCGTGGCGGGGTGCTCTGCAACCGTGGCGGTCGCAGGTGGCACCTGACGGCGCTGGCGCTCGGCGTCCAGTCGCTCGCGGTCCCGCTGCAGGCGCGCCTGGCGGGCATCGAAGCGGCGCCGATAGTACTGCGCGCGATGGAGCTCTTCGACGCGATCGACCGGCGCGGGTGCAGCCACCAGATCGATGCAGTCCACGGGGCAGGGGGCCAGACAGAGTTCGCAGCCGCTGCATTCGCTCTCGATCACCGTGTGCATCAGCTTGGCCGCGCCGAGGATGGCGTCGGTAGGGCAGACCTGGATGCACTTGGTGCAGCCGATGCACTCGGCCTCGCGGATCACCGCGCGCTGGCTGGGCGTCACCGGATAGGGCGAATCCAGGGGAAGCAGCGGACGCTGCAGCAGCGCCGAAAGCTCGAGGATGGTGGCTGCGCCCCCGGGCGGACACTTGTTGTGCGCTTCGCCCGCGGCGATGCCCGCCGCATAGGGCTGGCAACCGGGATGGCCGCACTTGCCGCACTGGGTCTGGGGCAGCAGGGCGTCGATGGCGGTGATGAGAGTAGCGTGGGCGTTCATGATCAGGGTCGGGGCTGGGGGAAGAACGGCGCCCTGAGAGCCTGCTCAAAGTCGGCTGCGCGTCGGCCAAACTGCGTTGAAAATGGCTTCGGAATGCTCATTTACGCTTTGTAAACTCCGCTTCCTCAGCCATGTTCGCCTTGTTTGTCGCTAGCTCGCTCGCCTTTGAGCAGGCTCTCGGCGCCGTCGCTGTCACATCACTCGCTGGCCGGGCTTGGCGCCACTGTCTGGGCTGAGCAGGTGGATCTCGCTGCCGCCGGGGCCGGCGGCCAGGACCATGCCTTCGGAGACGCCGAACTTCATCTTGCGCGGCGCCAGGTTGGCGACGTACAGGGTCAGCCGACCTTCGAGCTGGCTCGGCTCCGGGTAGGCGCTCTTGATGCCGGAGAAGACGTTGCGCTTGGCGTCGCCGATGTCCAGGGTCAGGCGCAGCAACTTGTCGGCGCCCTCGACGAATTCGGCCTTTTCGATCAGGGCGATGCGCAGGTCGACCTTGGAAAAGGTATCGAAGTCGATGGTCTCGGCCAGCGGGGCCTTGGTCAGTTCGCCGTTGCCGGCGGGCTCGGGCGCGGCCTGGGCGGCCAGGTCTTCCTTGGAAGCGTCGATCATGGTCTGCACCTTGGCGGGTTCGATGCGGGTGAGCAGGGGCTGGAAGGCGTTGAGCTGATGATTGGCCAGGCGGGTGTCGAGGTCGGCCCAGGTCAGGGGGGCGACGTTGAGGAAGGCCTCGGCGGCGGCGGTCAGGTTGGGCAATACCGGCTTGAGCAGGATCGCCAGCTGGCGGAACAGCTCGATGCCCTGGGCGCAGATGGCCTGGACTTCGTCGGCCTTGCCGTCCTGCTTGGCCAGGCTCCAGGGCGCCTTGTCGGCGATCCAGGCGTTGGCGCGGTCCGCCAGGGCCATGATCTCGCGCATGGCACGGCCGAAGTCACGGGTCTCGTAGGCCTCGGCGATGCTCGGCGCAGCGGCACGGAAGGCGGCTTCCAGTTCGGGTGCGGCCTGGGCATCCACCAGCAGGCCGGCGTTGCCCTTGTGGATGAAGCCGGCGCAGCGGCTGGCGATGTTGACCACCTTGCCCACCAGGTCGGAATTGACCTTCTGCACGAAGTCCTCGAGGTTCAGGTCGATGTCCTCGACGTGACGCGAGAGCTTGGCGGCGAAGTAGTAGCGCAGGTATTCGGGATTCAGGTGATCCAGGTAGGTGCGCGCCTTGATGAAGGTGCCGCGGGACTTGGACATCTTCTGGCCGTCGACGGTGAGAAAGCCGTGGACGTTCAGCGCGGTCGGCTTGCGGTAGCCGGCGCCTTCGAGCATGGCCGGCCAGAACAGCGCATGGAAGTTGACGATGTCCTTGCCGATGAAGTGGTACAGCTCGGCGGTGCTGTCCTTGGCCCAGTAGGCGTCGAAATCCAGGTCGTCGCGACGGTCGCAGAGATTCTTGAAGCTGGCCATGTAGCCGATGGGCGCGTCCAGCCAGACATAGAAGTACTTGCCCGGGGCGTCGGGGATCTCGAAGCCGAAGTAGGGCGCGTCACGGGAGATGTCCCATTCCTGCAGGCCGGCGTCCAGCCATTCGGCGATCTTGTTGGCCACCGATTCCTGCAGGGCGCCGCTGCGGGTCCAGCCCTTGAGCATCTCGGCGAAGTCGGGAAGCTTGAAGAAGAAGTGCTCGGATTCGCGCAGCACTGGGGTCGCGCCGGAAATGGCCGACTTGGGGTCCTTCAGCTCGGTGGGCGCATAGGTGGCGCCGCACTTCTCGCAGTTGTCGCCGTACTGGTCGGCGCTGCCGCATTTGGGGCAGGTGCCCTTGATGAAGCGGTCGGCCAGGAACATCTGCTTGTCCGGGTCGAAATACTGGGTGACCGGACGGGTGGCGATGTGGCCGTTCTCCCGCAGCTTCAGGTAGATGGCGCGCGACAGCTCGCGATTCTCTTCCGCATGGGTGGAGTGGAAGTTGTCGAAGGCCACGCCGAAGTCGGCGAAGTCGGCGCTGTGCTCGCGCTTGACGTTGTCGATCAGCTGCTCGGGCGTGATCCCCTCGCGCTCGGCGCGCAGCATGATGGCCGAGCCGTGGGCGTCGTCGGCGCAGACATAGATGCACTGGTTGCCGCGCAGCCGCTGGAAGCGGGCCCAGATGTCGGTCTGGATGTACTCGACCATGTGGCCGAGGTGGATGGAGCCGTTGGCGTAGGGCAGGGCGCTGGTGACGAGAATCTTGCGGGGCTCGGTCATGGTCTTGGCTGGATCGCGGCGCTGATAAGTTGACCGACCATCATAGCGAAATGGCCGGTCGGTTTCATCCGTGGGGATGGGCGTTAAAAAGCGCGAAGTCCTGCGAGCTAGCGCCAGGCAAGGTGGAAATTGCCGAAGAAGCGCAGTTTACAACGGGTAAATGAGCATTCTGAGGCAGTTTCCAACGCAGTCTGGCCGACGCGCAGCAGACTTCGAGCATTTAGAGATCGGCCAGCTGCCAGTACAGGGCATTGACCATGGCCGCGCCCAGGGCGGCGCTGCGGGCACCGTTCCAGCCCACATCCGGGCGGGGGTCATTGGCGTTGTCCTTGAACGGCAGCTCCAGGGTCAGGGCCAGGCAGCCATGGGTATGGCCGACGTACTTGGTGGCGAGTTTCAGGGTTTCGCTGCCGAAGTGACCACGGGGATAGCCGTACCGGGTCTGGAAGTCGGGGCTGGCACGTTGGAAGCGCTGCAGGAAGGCCTGTTGCTCGGCCTCTTCGCGCTCACCGAAGTTGGGTAGGCCATTGCAGCCGTCGACGAAGACATAGGGCAGGGCCTCGTCGCCGTGGATGTCGAGGAACAGATCGCAGCCGCTCGCGGCGATGGCGCGGCGTACCGCCAGGATCTCGGGGCTGCGCTCCTCGTCCGGCTCCAGCCATTCCCGGTTGAGGTTGGCACCGGCGGCGTTGGTTCTCAGATTGCCCAGGGCCGAACCGTCGGGATTCATGTTGGGCACCACGTGCAGTACCGCGTGCTCCAGCAGCTTGGCACCGACCGGATCGCCCTGGTATTCGCCCAGGCCGAGCAGGCGGCGCAGCAGGCCTTCGACGAACCACTCGGCCATGGGCTCGCCGGGGTGCTGGCGGGCGATGATCCAGATGTTCTTCTTGCCAGCGCCCGGCGTACCGATGCGCAGCAGGTCCAGCGAACGTCCCAGCAGCGAACGGCCGACGGTTTCCAGACGGACGGCGGGGTGGCGTTGCGCCTCGCCCATGAAGGCCAGGTGACGGCTCTCCGGATAGGGCTCGAAATAGGCGAAGAACAGGCTGTCGTGTTCCGGGGTGACGGTCCAGCTCAAGGTCTTGCCGTCGTAGCGGGTGGGAATGCGGAACCACTCCTGGCCGCAATAGCTGGCGACCACGCCATAGTCGCGCCAACCCTCTGGGTAGGCGCACGCGCCGGCGTTGTCGAAGCTCAGCTGGCAGGGCAGGTCGCGGGCGCCTTCGAGACGGAAATGGAACCACTGGGTGAAGGGCGAGGCGGTGTCCGGGCGAATGCGCAGGCGGATATCCGCGTGATCGGCCAGGGACAGCACCTCGACGGCGCCGCTGTCGAAGGTGGAACTGATGTGCAGGGAAGAGGCGTTCACGCAGGGCTCCACGGGCGAGGGGAAAGCCGGGAGTGTAGCGCCGCGTGGATAGGCTTTAGCAAGGACAGTGGGTAGCATAGGCCGCAGCTTCTCTTTCCTATCCGCTGTTTCCGGGAGTCTGCATGACCGCTCCGACTCGCGAGGCCATCGAGGCCGCGCTGCGCCAGTATCACGATCCCTATCTCGAACAGGACCTGCTCAGCGCCGGCGCCCTGCGCGACCTCGCGCTGGACGGTGGCCGGGTGCGGGCCCGCTTCGAACTGGGCTATGCCGCCGGACTGTTCAAGGGTGGCCTGGCCCAGGTGCTCAAGACCGCGTTGGAGAATGTGCCCGGGGTCGAGACCGCCGAGATCCAGGTCGATTGCATCATCGCGCCTCACGCCGCCCAGCCGCAGCTGGAGGCCATGGGCAACGTCAAGAACATCATCGCCGTGGCCTCGGGCAAGGGCGGGGTGGGCAAGTCCACCACCGCCGCCAACCTGGCCCTGGCACTGGCTCGCGAAGGTGCCCGGGTGGGCGTGCTGGACGCCGACATCTATGGTCCCAGCCAGGGCATCATGTTCGGCTTCGCCGAGGGCACCCGTCCCGAGGTGCGCGACGAGAAGTGGTTCATCCCGCTGCAGGCCCATGGCGTCGAGGTCATGTCCATGGCCTTCCTGACCAACGACAAGACCCCGGTGGCCTGGCGTGGCCCCATGGTCTCCGGCGCCCTGATCCAGCTGATCACCCAGACCGCTTGGAATGACCTCGACTACCTGGTGATCGACATGCCCCCGGGCACCGGCGACATCCAGCTGACCCTGGCGCAGAAGGTGCCGGTGGCCGGCGCGGTGATCGTCACCACGCCCCAGGACCTGGCCCTGCTGGACGCCAGGAAGGGCGTAGAGATGTTCCAGAAGGTCAACATCCCGGTGCTCGGGGTGGTGGAGAACATGGCGGTGCACATCTGCTCCAACTGCGGCCACGCCGAGCACCTGTTCGGCGAAGGCGGCGGCAGCAAGCTGGCCGAGCAGTACGGCGTGGATCTCCTGGCTTCCTTGCCGCTCGCCATGGCCATCCGCGAGCAGGCTGACGCCGGACGTCCCACCGCCATCGCCGATCCCGACAGCCAGATCGCGCTGATCTACCAGGAGCTGGCGCGCAAGGTCGGCGCTCGTATCGCCCAGGGCGGTCAGGCCGGCGGCGGCATGCCCACCATCACCGTCAGCGACGACTGATTTCGTCCGTTCGCCTTTGAGACCGCGCGGCTATCCACTAGAATGCGCGGTCAATTTTTTCGCCCCGGAGCCAGACCTGCCATGAGCATCAAATCGGATAAGTGGATTCGCCGCATGGCCCAGGAGCACGGCATGATCGAGCCCTTCGTCGAGCGCCAGATGCGCGGCGCGGACGACAGCCGGGTGATCTCCTACGGGGTGTCCAGCTACGGCTACGATGTGCGCTGCGCCAACGAATTCAAGGTCTTCACCAACATCCATTCCGCGGTGGTGGACCCGAAGAACTTCGATGACAAGAGCTTCGTCGATGTGGTCAGCGACGTCTGCATCATCCCGCCGAACTCCTTCGCCCTGGCGCGCACCGTGGAATACTTCCGCATTCCGCGCGACGTCCTGACCATCTGCCTGGGCAAGAGCACCTACGCCCGCTGCGGCATCATCGTCAACGTCACGCCGCTGGAGCCCGAGTGGGAAGGCCACGTCACCCTGGAGTTTTCCAACACCACGACCCTGCCGGCCAAGATCTACGCCAACGAGGGCGTGGCCCAGATGCTGTTCCTGCAATCCGACGAGGCCTGCGAGGTTTCCTACAAGGATCGCGGCGGCAAGTACCAGGGCCAGCGCGGCGTGACCCTGCCGCGCGCCTAATCCGCGCGTCTGTTCTGAAAGCCGCCCTCGGGCGGCTTTCCTATTTCCGGGACTCAAGAACTGGCGTCAGCCGCCGATAGCCTGTGACCTGACTTATCTTTGGAGTGGACTTTCCATGGCTGGCATTCTCGACACCGTCGATCAACGCACTCAGCTGGTTGGCGAGAACCGTCTGGAAATTCTCATGTTCCAGCTGTCCAGCCGGCAGATGTTCGCCATCAACGTGTTCAAGGTGCAGGAAGTCCTCAAGCTGCCGCGCCTGACCCAGATGCCCAAGCGCCATCCGATGATCTGCGGCGTGGTCCACCTGCGGGGCCAGACCCTGCCGGTGATCGACCTGGCCGCCGCCATCGGCATGCGACCCATCACTCCCAACGAAAACAGCACCATCATCGTCACCGAGTACAACCGCTCGGTGCAGGCTTTCCTGGTCGGTAGCGTCGATCGCATCATCAACCTCAACTGGGACAGCATCCAGGCTCCGCCCGGCGGCGCCGGACGCCAGCACTACCTGACCGCCATCACCCGCATCGAAGACCGCCTCGTGGAGGTAATCGACGTGGAAAAGGTGCTGGCCGAGATCGCCCCCTATAACGTCAAGGTCTCCCAGGAACGCCTGGCCGATCCGCTGCTGGCCAAGGCCCGCGGCCGCGAGGTGCTGCTGGTCGACGACTCCAGCACCGCCATTGGCCAGTTGCGCGACACCCTGGTGCAGCTGGATCTGAAATTCCACGTCGCCACCGACGGCCTGCAGGCCCTGCGCAAGCTCAAGGCCTGGGCTGACGAGGGCGTGGTGCTGACCGAGAAGCTGCTGATGGTGCTGACCGATGCCGAGATGCCGGAAATGGACGGCTACCGCCTGACCACCGAGATCCGCCAGGATCCGCGTCTCGCCGACCTCTATGTGGTGCTGCACACCTCGCTGTCGGGCAGCTTCAACGAAGCCATGGTGAAAAAGGTGGGCTGCAACGCCTTCCTCTCCAAGTTCCAGCCCGATCAACTGGTCGAGGAAGTGCGCCGGCGCCTGGCGCTGGCCGAGGAGTAATCCCCGCGGTTTCGCCGCTCCGGCGCCTCCCTTACACTGGCGGCCTTTGTCCGCCGCCAGGAAGCCGCGCCCATGTCGCACCTCAGTGCCCTCTATCGTTATCCCGTCAAGTCGACGGCCGTGGAATCCCTGGCGCAGGCCGAGGTGGACGCCTTGGGCCTGGTGGGTGATCGCCGCTGGATGGTGGTGGATGCCGACACCGGCCGCTTCCTGACCCTGCGCCAACTGGCGCAGATGAATCACATCGAGGCGCGCTGGCTGGCCGCCGATCGCCTGCGCCTGAGCGCACCGGGACGGACGCCGATCGAGGTGGCGGTGCCGGGCGCGGCAGACGAGCAACTCGGCGTGACCATCTGGCGTGACACCCTGCAGGCGCCGGTGGCTGCCGAAGCCGATGCCTGGCTGAGCGACTTCCTCGGTCGTCGCTGCCGCCTGGTGCACGTCGCCGAAAGCCATGCCCGCCAGATCAACACCGACTTCGCCGAGCCGGGGCAGAAGGTCCACTTCGCCGATGGCTTTCCTCTGCTGCTGACCAGCGAGGCCTCCCTGGCCGATCTGGTGGCGCGCGTGGGCAAGCCGCTGGAAATGTTGCGCTTCCGGCCGAATCTGGTGGTGGAGGGTACTCCGGCCTATGCCGAGGACGGCTGGAAGCGACTGCGCATCGGTGCGGTGGACTTCGCCGTGGCCTGTCCCTGCGCGCGCTGCATCGTCATCACCCAGGATCCGGTGACCGGCGAGAAGGATCCGGATCGGCAACCGCTGACCGCGCTGCGCGAATACCGCTTCAATGACAACCGCATGTTGTTCGGCATGAACGTCATCCCCCTGGGCCGTGGCGTCATCGAGGCCGGCATGCCAGTGGAGGTGCTGGAATGAGTCCCGTGCGGCGTGTGGCGCTGGTCAGTCCGGCAGGTGCGGTCAAGGAAGAGCTGGTCACGGCAGCGGTCGAACAGTTGCAGGCCGCCGGTATCGAAGCGGTGCTGGGGGAGCAGGCGCTCAAGCGCCATCGCTATCTCGCCGGAACCGCCGAGGAGCGGGCAGCGGATCTGCATTGGGCGTTCAGCCAGGCGGACGTGGATGCGGTCTGGTGCCTGCGCGGTGGCTACGGTTCCGCCCAGTTGCTGCCCTGGCTGGACTGGTCGCGGCTGTCCAGCAGCAAGGGTCGGCCCCTGATCGGCTATTCCGATCTGACGGTACTGCTGGAAGCCTTTCACCGCCGTGGCCTCGCCGCAATCCACGGTCCCGGCGCGCTGGACTGGGGGCGTCGTGACGAGGATCCTGAAGCCCAGGCCGCTCGCACTCGCTCGCTGGAGTCGGTGCTGGAGCTGTGCGCCGGTGCTCGTCCGGCCTGGCCACTGGAGCGCCTGACCGGTCCGGCCCAGGTGCCTGCCGGCGAGCTGATCGGGGGTAACCTCACCACCCTGGCCAGCGTGGTCGGCACGGCGGCAGCGCTGCGTCCGCACGACGGCGCCATCCTCATGCTGGAAGACGTCGGCGAGCCCTACTACCGGCTGGAGAGCAGCCTCTGCCAACTGCTCGGCAACCTGACCGAACATCGCATCGGCGCCGTCTGCCTGGGCACCTTCACCGATTGTCCGCCACGCAACGTCGAGCAGTCGCTGGAAGAGATCTTCACCGAATGGCTGGCCCCGCGTGGCATCGCGCTCTATCGCGGCCTGCCCAGTGGTCACGGCCCGGAAAACCAAGCCTGGCCCTATGGGGCTCGTGTCCGTCTGGAAGCGGGTCGCCTGCAGGTCCTCTAGGCCTGACCGGCCCTGGGCGGATCAGTCCGCCCAGGGCGAGGCCAGCTCCAGCTTGCGCAGCATCTGGCGCTTCTTGCTGTTGTAGCCCTGCATCCGCACCAGCAGCTCATCCAGGGTGGCGACCGCCTTGAGGATGTGCGGGCCCTTGTTCAGCATCACGCATTCGGCGCGGACCCCGGTGGCGGCATCGGTGATCTCGGCGCGGGAAGGCGAGCCCTTCTTGGCCAGGTTCTCCAGGACCTGGGTCGCCCAGATCACCGGCACATGGGCCGCTTCGCACAGGCAGAGGATGTCTTCCTGCAGGGCCGCCAGACGCTCGAAGCCGCCTTCCACCGCCAGATCGCCACGGGCGATCATGACGCCGAATCCGCCGCGCTGCATGCCCGCCAGCAACAGCGCGGGAAGGTTGTCGAAGCCACGCCGGGTCTCGATCTTCAATACCACGGCCAACTGGTCGGCCTGCAGGCGTTCCAATTCCGCGAGCAAGGCGCGGACGTCGTCCGCGCTGTTGACGAAGGACATCTCGATGCCGTCAGCATGCTCGGCGGCAAAGGCGAGGGCGGCGAGGTCCTGGTCGCCCAGCGCTGCCAGCCGCAGGGTGCTCTGGGGAAAGTTGATGCCCTTGTCACCCTTGAGCTTGGCGCCGCCGGGCGCATGGGTGATGCGCACGTGCAGCGCGTCTTGATCGGCGCGCTCGATCACCCCGCCGATCTTACCGTCGTCGAACCAGACCGGCTCGCCGCCGCGCACGTCGGCGAACACCTGGGGCAGGGTGCAGCCCAGGGTGGCCGGTGTCAGCAGGCGACCGCCGCTGTCATGGCTGGCGGGCTGCCCGGGCGTCTGGTCGGCGGTCAGGATCAGCAGGTCATCCTCGGCCAACCGCAGAGCGCCCGGCTGCGGAGCGAAGTCACCGATGCGGCTGTGCCGCTTGCGTCCGTCGCGCTCGACGCTCAGGCGCAGCCCAGGTGCGAGATAGGTGGTCTTGGCCGCCTCCGCCCAGCAGCCGCGGTCCGTGAGCTCGATGATCGTCCAGTGGCGCTGCGCCCGACGCGTGTCCGTCAGCTGGATCCGGTCGCCGGGCTGCAAGCCGCTCAGCCAGCGCTCGCCTACCTGAATACTGGCCGCCGCGGGGGAGGGCGCCGGTCGCGACCGGCGGCGACCGGTCAGCCAGATCCGCGCCGGATGGCGTACGCGACCCTGGGCGTCGCGCTCGGGCTTTACCTTCTGCACCGCCGCGCCCGTGGCGATGGGGCCGGTGCGCAACTTGGGTCCCGGCAGGTCCATGAACACCCTGCACGGCAGGTCCAGCTCCGCGCTGGCCCGCCGCACGTGCTCGATCATGCGTCGCCAGCTGGCCGGTTCGTCATGGGCGCAGTTGATGCGCGCGCAATCCATGTGCGCCGCCAGCAGGTCGCGTACCAGCGAATAGTTGTCCGCGGCCTCCCGTGGCAGGGTGACCATGATGCGCACCGCCCGTGCGGAGGACGGGGTGCCGAACAGCGTCCGGGTGTGTTCGACCAGGGGGTTGACGGTCTTGGTGGTAAGCCGTGCCGCTGGGCTGCCACCCAGCAATCGTTCCAGGGTGTTGATCAGCGTCGTCACCGCCGGCAGCACCGCAGCTTCGGAGCGGCCCAGAGAGGACAACCCCAGGGCGGAGAGCTGCAGCTGCAGGCTATGCAGGTCGCCATCGCGCAGCGCCAGATAGGCGAGCAGGTTCTGCGCGCTGGCCCGGTAGGCGGGATTGAGCGCCTGCCGATCCAGCCGTGGGTCCGCGCTGGCCTGTTGCAGAGCGCCGTGCAGGGCGCGTAGCTCATCGAGGAGGGTGGCGAGAGCGTGATCGGGGGTCCGGGAGCGCGAGGTCGAACGGGGCGGCACGATAGGTCTCCAGCAGCAGGGGCCGGCGAGACGCTCGCCGGGCGTTCCTGTGTCGGACCCCCGGCCGCTGGAGAAGTGAAAAGCCAAGTGTTGCCAGACATTAGCGGCACATGGCCACTCATCACGGAGGTGCCGCTGGCGACCATAGGGAGTCGGCGAGGATGCTGCTATCATGCGCGGCCTTGACGACCACCGTTTTCAGGTACCCGCCATGGTGCAGATTTCCGAACGTCTCCTGGTCCAGGCCCATCTGGCCGCCAAGCAGCCCAAGGCGCTCGGTCCGGACGAGATCGCGGCCTACAAGACCGCCATCGCCCGCGAGCTCAAGGCGCAAAACGCGGTGCTCCTGGCCCACTACTACACCGATCCGCTGATCCAGGCCCTGGCCGAGGAGACCGGCGGTTGCGTCGCCGATTCCCTGGAGATGGCCCGCTTCGGCAATCGCCATCCGGCGTCCACCGTGGTGGTGGCCGGGGTCAAGTTCATGGGCGAGACGGCCAAGATCCTCAACCCGGAAAAGCGGGTGCTGATGCCGACCCTGGAAGCCACCTGCTCGCTGGACCTGGGCTGCCCGGTGGACGAATTCTCCGCCTTCTGCGACCAGCACCCCGAGCGCACCGTGGTCGTCTATGCCAACACCTCCGCCGCCGTGAAGGCGCGCGCGGACTGGGTAGTGACGTCCGGCTGCGCGCTGGATATCGTCGAGCACCTGATGGACAACGACGAGACCATCCTCTGGGCGCCCGATCGTCACCTGGGTCGCTACATCCAGCGCGAGACCGGTGCCGACATGCTGTTGTGGGAAGGCTCCTGCATCGTCCACGAGGAGTTCAAGGCCAGCCAGCTGGAAGACCTCAAGCGGCTCTACCCGGAGGCCGCCATTCTGGTGCATCCGGAATCGCCCGAGGCGGTGATCGAACTGGCTGACCATGTCGGTTCCACCAGCCAGATGATCAAGGCCGCCCAGACGCTGCCCAATCGCCAGTTCATCGTCGCCACCGATCGCGGTATCTTCTACAAGATGCAGCAGGCCTGTCCGGACAAGACCTTCATCGAGGCGCCCACCGCGGGCAACGGCGCCGCCTGCCGCAGTTGCGCCCACTGCCCCTGGATGGCGATGAACACTCTGGAGCGCACCCTCAACTGCCTGCTCGACGGCTCCAGCGAGGTGCTGGTCGATCCAGCCCTCATCCCCCGGGCGGTCAAGCCGCTCAAGCGCATGCTCGATTTCACCCAGGCGCTGCAGCTAAGGGTCAAGGGCAACGCCTAATAGGCGCTGCCTGGGACTCTAGCGCAGGATCTCTTCGCTAAGCTTGCGCTGGGCGATCATCTCCTGCTGACGGGCGTCGATCCGCGCGGCTAGCTGATAGTTGCTGGCGGCGCGCTGCTTGGCGAAGCCCAGTTGCTGGATGGCCTGGTTGTAGTCGCCGGTCAGGGCGAAATACTCGGCTCGCGCCTGATGCACCCCGACCAGATCACCGGCCTGGCCGCGAACGTCCGCCGCCTGGTTCCACAGATCCGGATCAATCGGCCGCTGCTTGAGCAGCTTGTCGAGCAGTTGACTGGCGGCCTTGGCCTGCTTGGTGCGGCCGAGCATGTCCACCTGGGCCAGACTCACGGCCAGATCGTCCGGATAGAGCTCCAGCAGCCGCTGCACCCGTTTCTGGGCGTCGGGCAGGCGATTGGCGGTGATGTCCAGATCGACCTGGGCGAGGTTGTAGCTGATATCGTCCGGCGCCTTGCGCAGCAGCGGCGCCAGGGTGTCGCGCGCCTCGTTGAGCTGACCCTGTTTGGTCAGTCCCATGGCCAGGCCGTAGCGTACAGCATCGTTGTCCGGGTTTTCCTGCAGCTGGGCTCTATAGCGCTTCACCAGCAGGCCGGCGGTTTCCTCGAAATACATCTGCGCACGCACCTTCATCAGTTGGAAGCGCTTGCTGTCCTCGACGCCGCCCTTGGGAAAACGCTCGGCACGCGCCTGGGTATCGGCGATCCGGCTGTCGGTGACCGGGTGGGTCAGCAGGAATTCCGGCGGGGTACGGTCATAGCGATACTGGCGGGCGAGCCGACCGAACATCTCCGGCATCGCGCGCGGATCGTAGCCGGCGCGCTCCAGATTAACGATGCCGACCCGGTCGGCCTCCTGCTCATTGAGCCGGGAAAAGCGCAACTGGCTCTGGATGGCCGCCGCCTGGGTCGAGGCAATGGCGGCGATTCCTGCATCGCCACCGCCCGCGGCCGCAGCTACGATGCCGGCGAGCAGCGCGGCCATCAGCGGCAACTGCATGCGCTGCTGGTTTTCCACCCCGCGGGCGAAATGGCGCTGGATGAGGTGACCCAGCTCATGGGCCATGACCGCCGCGTACTCGGCTTCGGTCTCCGACTTCAGGAACAGCCCGCCATTGACCCCGATCACCCCTCCGGGCGCGGCGAAGGCGTTGATCTCCGGATCCTTGATCAGGATGAAGACCAGGCGGTGGTCCTGCAGGTCGCTGGTCTCGGCCAGCTTGTAGACGGTCTGTTCGACGAATTGCTTGAGCTGCGGATCGTTGATGGCCGGGACCTGGCCGCGCAACATGCTCAGCCAGGCGCGGCCCATCTGAAACTCCTGCTCGGGCGAGACGATCGAAGAGCTGGCATCGCCCAGCGACGGCAGATCGTTCGCCCCCTGCGCCAGGAAGGGCGCGGCGAGCAGCGCCAGGGACAGCAGGGCAGGGCGCAGGACTTTCATGGCATGACTCGTAGCCGCAAAAGGGCTACTTTAGCGGCCCGCCGTCTAGGTGCCTAGCGACCCTGACACTGGCGTACCCCACAATGGAGAATCCCATGGCCGACCTGAGCCAACCCTACACCGGCGCGGTGACCGCCCAGCTGGACGCCACCGGCCTGAACTGTCCCATGCCGTTGCTCAAGGCCAAGCTGGAACTCAACCGTCTGGCAGCCGGCGAGGTCCTCGCCGTCACGGCCACCGATGCCGGCTCGCAACGCGACTTCCGCACCTTCGCCAAGCTGTCGGGACACGCCCTGGTGGGCGAAGAGGTGGTAGGGGAGACCTTCCGCTACTGGCTGCGCAAGGCCTGATCAGGCCCCGTTCAGCGCCTGGGCGGCGGCCAGCACCTCGGCGACGTGCCCGGGGACCTTCACGCCGCGCCAGATCTGGCGCACCACGCCTTCCCGGTCGATGAGGAAGGTGCTGCGGTCCACGCCGATGTAATCCTTGCCATAGAGCTTCTTCTGCCGCATCACGTCGAACAGCTGGCAGAGGGTCTCGTCCTTGTCGCTGATCAGCTCGAAGGGAAAGCCCTGCTTGGTGCGGAAATTCTCGTGGGTGCGCAGGCTGTCGCGGCTGACCCCGAGGATTCGGGTATCGGCCGCCAGAAACTGCTCGTGCAGATCACGAAAGCCCTGGCCCTGGGTGGTGCAGCCGGGGGTGTTGTCCTTGGGATAGAAGTACAGCACCGCCTGGCGACCGCGCAGGCTGGCGGGCGAGACCTCGAGGCCGCTGGTGGCCTGGGCCTGGAAATCGGGAAGCGGTTGGTCGAGGGTCACGCTCATGGGCAGCTCCTTGCGGGTCCTATCAGTTGCTCTGCGGGCGCCAGGGCTCGATCAGGGCATCGAGATTGAGGGCGTCGGCGAAATCCAGGAACTGGTCGCGCAGCCAGCTGATTTGGGTGCCAGCCGGCAGGGTCACGGTGATGGTGGCGTTGAGCATGGTGCCGCCGGTCTGGGGCGCCTGGTAGGAATCGCAGACCAGGTTCTCCACCTCGATCTTGTGGTCGGCGAAGAACTGGCAGAGTTCGTTGAGGATGTCCGGACGATAGGCGGCGCTGACATAGACGACGTACGGCAGGGCCTGGGGGCGATTCTCCAGGGCGGCGCTGCGGGTGACGCCAACGGTGAAGCCGTGACGCTTGCCAAGGCCGGCGAGGCCCCCTTCGAGGCGCGCCAGACCGTCCCAGTTGCCCGAGACCTGCAGGATCAACGCGCTGTATTCCCCGTGGCGGCTCAGCCGGCTGCTGACCACCGCGCACCGGTTATCCATGCAGCTGCGGTAGAGCACGTTGGTCAGTTCCATGGGATTGGCGCCCAGCGCACTGATGACGAGAAATTGTTCGCGAATCGGGGGGGTAGCGGACATTAGGGTTCCTGGCAGGGGGAGATACAGACTGGCAAAGGCGAAAGGGTAGCGAAAAGCGCTCGCGGGGGGAATGCCCGTTGGGGGCACGTTGCTTGTGCTGGCGCAGAGGCGTCAGTACCATTACCGCTCTCTTTTTCCGGCAGGAGCGGTTGCATGATTGCGGGGAGCATGGTGGCGCTGGTCACCCCTATGGACGCCCAGGGGCGTATCGACTGGGACAACCTGACCAAGCTGGTGGACTTCCATCTCGCCGAAGGCACCGACGCCATCGTCGCGGTGGGCACCTCGGGTGAATCCGCCACGGTCGACGTCGACGAGCACGTGGCCGTGATCCGTCATGTGGTCGAGCAGGTCAAGGGCCGCATCCCGGTCATCGCCGGCACCGGTGGCAATTCCACCCGTGAGGCCATCGACCTGACCCGCGCCGCCAAGGACGCGGGCGCTGATGCCTGTCTGCTGGTCGTGCCCTACTACAACAAGCCGACCCAGGAAGGGCTGTATCAGCACTTCCGCATGATCGCCGAAACCGTCGCCATCCCGCAGATCCTCTATAACGTGCCGGGCCGTACCGCCTGCGACATGCTGGCCGAGACCGTCGAGCGCCTGGCCAAGGTGCCGAACATCATCGGTATCAAGGAAGCCACCGGCGACCTGGCCCGCGCACGCGACATTCTCTCCCGTGTCAGCAAGGACTTCCTGGTCTATTCGGGGGACGATGCCACCGCTGCCGAACTCATGCTGCTGGGCGGCAAGGGCAACATCTCGGTGACTGCCAACGTGGCGCCCAGGGCGATGAGCGAACTCTGCGCCGCGGCCATGCGGGGCGATGCCGACACCGCACGCGCGCTCAACGAAAAGCTGATGCCGCTGCACAAGAATCTGTTCATCGAATCGAATCCGATCCCGGTGAAGTGGGCCCTGCATGAAATGGGCATGATCGACGCCGGTATCCGTCTGCCGCTGACCTGGCTCAGCTCGCGCTGCCACGAAGTGGTACGTCAGGCCCTGCGTCAGGCGGGAGTGCTGGCGTGATCAGGAAACAGTCGATGAAACGTGTTCTGGGTTTGACCACCCTGGGGCTGGCC
This sequence comes from Pseudomonas sp. PLB05, assembly GCF_021106615.1. Taxonomy (NCBI): domain Bacteria; kingdom Pseudomonadati; phylum Pseudomonadota; class Gammaproteobacteria; order Pseudomonadales; family Pseudomonadaceae; genus Pseudomonas; species Pseudomonas sp. PLB05. The sequence continues at coordinate 293,246 of NZ_JAJOHO010000003.1, read as the reverse complement.
GTGGCCACCGCCAGTGGCTGCAGCTGGGTGTGGGGCGAGCACGGTTATTTCCGCGATCGCGGCAATGACTATCTCGAATCCCGCGAAACCGGCCCCATGCAGGTGCCGACCGATGTCCAGGCCAAACCCATGGATCCACTGCTGCCGATCCCGGCCAACGTGGCCGACACCCTGAATCGCTCCTATGGCTTCGAAGTGCCGAAACCCCAGGCGCTGGCCGTCCAGGGCAGTGGCAACGAGCAGTTCAGCGTGCAGCGCAGCGGCAACGCCCGCTGGCTGGCCGCCCAGAAGGTCCCGGCCAACGTCTGGCCGGTGGCCCGTCAGTACCTGACCGACAATGGCTTCCGCATCGCCGAAGAGCGTCCGCAGACCGGTGAGATCATCACCGCCTGGCAGTCGCCGACCGAGCTGTCGACGCCCTTGGCCCGCAGCCTGAGCACCAATGGCCGGCTGCAGCCGGGCACCGAGCTGCGCACTCGCCTGCGCATCGAGCCGGGCGTGCAATCGGGCAGCAGCGAGATCTTCCTCCAGACCCAGACCCGCAGCCAGGGCAGCTCCAGCGAGCCGTCCTGGTCCAGCAGCCAGAACAGCTCGGCGCTCGATGACGCCCTGCTGAATCAGGTACTGGCCGGCCTGGACCGTAGCGAGCAGGGCAGTGGCTCGGTCTCGCTGCTGGCCGCCGGTGGCTACGATACCCCCGAGCGCGTGACCTACGAGGTCGACGGCAGCGGCGTGCCCATGCTGGTGCTGGAAAGCGACCTGAATCGCGCCTGGTCCAGCGTGGGTCGCGCCATCGAAGGCGCCGACATCCGCGTCGACGACATGGACCGCAGCCTGGGCGTCTACTATGTGAACCTGGCCGAAGGCGCGCAGAAACCCGAAGAGCGCAAGCCGGGTTTCTTCGGTCGCCTGTTCGGCAAGGGCGAAAGCAAGGAAGAGGAAGACGCCCGCGCACGGCGCTTCCAGGTGCGCCTCACCTCGGTGGGCAACACCGTCCAGGTCACCCTGGACAAGACCATTAACACCGCAGCACCCCAGGACATCGCCGAAGGCGTGCTGAAAAAGCTTCAGACGAGCATGCAGTATGCGCTTCGCAATCCTGGGCAGCGGCAGTCGGGGCAACTCGACCCTGGTGCACAGCCATAACAGCTATGTGCTGATCGACTGCGGCTTCTCCCTGCGGGAAGCCGAACGTCGTCTGGCCCGGCTGGGCGTGGTACCTGCCCAGCTGGACGCCGTTCTAGTCACCCACGAACACTCCGATCACGTGCAGGGCGTCGAGCTCCTGGCGCGCAAGCACGGGGTGCCGGTCTATTACAGCACCGGTACCGGGCGCGGCCTGCGCAAGCCGGTGGCGGCCCAGGGGCTGCTGGTGGATGGCGAGCGGCTGGTGCTGGATGCGCTGGAGGTGACGGTGGTGCAGGTCTCCCATGATGCCCTGGAGCCGACGCAATTCGTCTTCGACGATGGCTGCAAGCGCCTGGGCGTGCTCACTGATCTCGGTGAGGCGACGCCTGGTGTGCTGACCCATTACCGCGGCCTCGATGCCCTGGTGATCGAGGCTAACCACGACAGCAATATGCTTGCCTCAGGGCCCTATCCCTATCACCTCAAGGCACGGGTCGGCGGGGTGCGCGGGCATCTCAACAACCGACAGTCGGCCGATCTGGTGATGGAGCTGGCCTGCCCAGGCCTGCAGCACCTGGTGCTCGCCCATCTGAGCGAGAAGAACAACAACCCCTGGCTCGCTCGCGCCTGCTTCACCAGTGTGCTGGGCTGCGACGCGGACTGGCTGCAGATCGCCGATCAGCAGCAGGGGCTGGGATGGCAGGCCATCGCCTAGGACGCTGGCCGAGCTTTCTTTAACAGCCGGGCGCTGCTGTACGGCCAAAATACCCACGATCCTATGTAAACTGCGCTTCCCGGCTGTACTCGTCCCGAACCGGTCGTCTCACCTGCGTTCGTCCACAGCCTGCAAGCCATTCGAACCGGAGTCCAAGATGGAAAAACGCGCAGAACTCTACCGTGGCAAGGCCAAGTCGGTATTCACCACCGACGATCCCGATCGCCTGGTCCTGTTGTTCCGCAACGACACCTCTGCCTTCGATGGCGAGCGTATCGAGCAACTCGAGCGCAAGGGCATGGTGAACAACAAGTTCAATGCCTTCGTGATGCAGAAGCTCGAAGCCGCCGGTATTCCCACCCAGTTCGAACAGCTGCTGGGCGACAACGAGTGCCTGGTCAAGAAGCTCGAGATGATTCCGGTGGAGTGCGTGGTCCGCAACTTCGCTGCCGGCAGTCTGGTCCGCCGCCTGGGTGTGGAAGAGGGCCTGGAGCTGACTCCGCCGACCTTCGAACTCTTCCTGAAGAACGATGCGCTACACGACCCCATGGTCAACGAAAGCCATGTCCAGGCCTTCGGCTGGGCCACCCTCGACCAACTGGCCGAGATGAAGGCGCTGACCTTCCGCATCAACGACATCCTCAAGCAGCTGTTCGACGACGCCGGCCTGTTGCTGGTGGACTTCAAGCTGGAATTCGGCCTGTTCCACGGCAAGGTCGTGCTGGGCGACGAATTCAGCCCGGACGGCAGCCGTCTCTGGGACAAGGAAACCCGCAAGAAGATGGACAAGGATCGCTTCCGCCAGGGTCTGGGCGGTGTGATCGAGGCCTACGAAGAGGTCGCCCAGCGCCTGGGCGTCCCACTCTAAACGCAAGCCGCTGATACCAGAGCTTTTTTTGCAATTGCTTGTTCGCTTTTGCCCCCATGGCTGGTATCATGCGCCGCGTTGGAGAGATGCCGGAGTGGTCGAACGGGACGGATTCGAAATCCGTTGAGTCAGCAATGGCTCCTAGGGTTCAAATCCCTATCTCTCCGCCATATCCAGAAACCCCGAGCGTGCCAGGCACCTCGGGGTTTTTTATTGCCTGACGTTTGGCTAGCTAGCCTTGCCCCTGACCTGGTTCGCAAGGCAGCCGCTTGGCTCCGCCGCTGCACCAACCAGGCGTTGGCCTGAGAATTCCTGCAGGCGCTGGTAACGGTCCAGCCAGAAGCCCAGTTCCAAGACCAGGGTCTTGCGCTCCAGCGGAGAGAGCGCGGCTGGCCCCTGGCGGATGACCTTCTCGGCATGGTCGATGGCGGCCCGTTGCTCAGGCGTACGGGCAGGGCAGTTTCTGATGGCGTAATGGAGCGCTTCGTTGAAGTCGCTATCCAGACCAGACATAAAAAGTCCTTGAGTCGATAAGGGGTTCTTCGAGTAGCTTTGCCTTTATCACTATCGAAAGGACGAGCGCTCTGGAGCGCCTCTTCAACTGCTCGTTAGCAGCGCGGTCTGGCGTCGGCAGCATGACGCCAGGACCTGCCAAGGCCTTGTTAACGCGAGCCTTTGAATCTGTCCAGGCGCCGATGTTGGCTGAATACTAGTCCGCTTCCGAGACCTTGAGCAGGCCACATCGAGTTGCCTGATAGGCGGTACGAAAAGCTGTACCTGTCTTGTATCCGGCTCTGGAGCGGGGTTTTGCCGTGATCTGGAACAGTTGATCCGGCAAGTGCCGCCGCTTGCATCTTGTATGGAAATTGGACGAAGCCGCGACTTTTTCGGCAGCCAAGCGCAATGGCTTCGACGAAACTGCGCGCCGTCGAGCGGTAGTGGCCGGCGCCTGGGAATGGCTGGACGCCCCAGGCAAATGGAGCGATGCTGAAAACGTACGCCACAGCGCGTGCGATCCCAAGGGGCGAGCGGCAAACGGCAGACCTTGGAAGGTGACTTCGGCGCATAACAATAAAAGAGGAGTCGAGCGATGTTCTACAAGGTCAGCGTGTATTCACGGCCTGAAGATCGTGGGCTGCTGGTGTGGCGGTGGAAGAAGCAGTTTCTCGGTGAGTGGGTGGAGTCGCGTCAGGAGTTCGAAGACTGCGATCACTGCGTTCATCATGCCCTGCAGGATGCCAAGGGGCAGAGCGTTCACCTCGAAACCGATCGCTGCACCCTCTATCGTTACCGCTTCGAAAGCATGCTTCACCAGTATGGAAGTTGCTATTGCCTGAACGGCGGGCGCTCGGCCGAAGCGGTACTGGATCTGATCGCCCAGATCGAAGAACGCCACAACGTCATCGTGCTGCGCGATGGCCAACCGTTCTTCGCCCATTACCGAGCGGATCTGCAGGCGGAAGGGACGCTGGCACCGGAGCTATGGCAGGGGGTGGAATGGCGTGGGCTGGACGGGCGCTTCGAGTACGTGCGCAATCGCCATTCGCCCTGGTCGCGGTAGCGACGCCAGCTACCGGCCGAGTTAGAAGGGCAGCAACTCCTGGCGCATGATGCTGATGTCGACAGGGGCCTGAATACCCACCTGCACGCGATCGCCCTGAACCTTGAGAATGCGGATATTGATGCCGCCGTTGAACAGCAGATCCAGCACCTGCTCTTCATCGCCTCCCGGTTTCAGGGATAGATTGATGATTTCGTCGGTGCGACGGGTTAAGACCAGATAAGACATGAGCATCCCTGCCATGATTTCAGGGCTCTGATGATAGCCAGTTCCGCTCCGGCTGAGAACCAGTAGGCAGAGTATTAGCGCTGCGGAAAAGCTCTGGTACGGCGCCCAGAGCGATATCGGCGCCTCAGTTGCCAGCGTCGCCCAAGGTAGCCCAGCGTGCCTGCGGCCACTACCAGCAGGTTGATGGTGTTGGTGACCACACCACCATGGTAGCCCCCGACCACCGCGATCAAGGTTGTCAGCGCCCACATACAAATGGCGGTCGCAACGGCTGCGGCCATCTCGTTGAAGTCGGATTCGCACGCAGGTTGCGAGAAGGGCTGGAGGTCGCTTTCATATTCTTCTGCCATGGGAGGCTCCGGCTGCTGTTCTTGTTGGAGAGTATCGCCATGAGTCTTATCGACTGACGATGAACAGTCTGGATGGGATCGATAGCGCGATCAGCGATAATTTCCGCCGAACGGACGAGAGGTATCGGCTAGAGCCTCGGGTGGTCAGCATAAGCGACCGTGGCGCCGTTTCGTCTCTGGACAGCTCGTCTGACAGAGGACAACTGCTGTGGACGGGTCCGGTCACTGCTGTGTTCGACGTGACTAGCCTGGAGACCACCATGAGCGACGACAAGATCACTCTCACGACCCGTCAGGGTCATCCGGTACGGGACAATCAGAGCCTGCGCAGCGTGGGCGAGCGAGGCCCTGCCACGCTGGAAAACTATCAGTTCATCGAGAAAATCACTCACTTCGACCGGGAGCGGGTGCCCGAGCGGGTCGTGCATGCCCGGGGGACCGCTGCTCATGGTTGGTTCGAAGCCTACGGCACCATCGGCGATGAGCCGGCCAGCCGCTACACCTGCGCCAAGGTGCTGACCAGGACCGGGGTGAAGACGCCGGTCTTCCTGAGATTTTCCACCGTCATCGGTGCCAAGGAGTCACCGGAGACCGCGCGCGATCCGCGGGGCTTCGCGATCAAGTTCTATACCGAGGACGGTAACTGGGATCTGGTGGGCAACAACCTGAAGGTGTTCTTCATTCGCGACGCCATCAAGTTTCCCGACATGATCCATGCATTCAAGCCCGACCCCATCACCAATCGCCAGGAGCCCTGGCGCTTCTACGATTTCGTCCAGCATCACCCGGAAGCCCTGCACATGGTGACCTGGGTGAAGAGCCCCTGGGGCATCCCGGCGGACTATCGGCACATGCAGGGTTCCAGCGTGAACACCTACAAGCTGGTCAACGACCAGGGCGTGGCGGTGCTGTGCAAGTTCTCCTTCGAGCCCAAGCAGGGCATCCGGAATCTCACCAGCGAGCAGGCAGCCGAGATCCAAAAGTACGACGTGGGCCACGCCAGTCGGGATCTCTACGATGCCATCGAGCGCGGCGATCATCCCGAGTGGGAGATGTGCGTGCAGATCATGGCGGACGAGGCACACGACGAATTACCCTTCGATCCCCTGGACGACACCAAGCGCTGGCCGGAGGACCAATTTCCCCTGCTGCCGGTGGGCCGGCTCGTGCTGGATCGCAATCCCTCGAACGTCTTCGCCGAAACCGAGCAGGCCGCCTTCGGCACGGGCGTGCTGGTAGAGGGCATCGACTTTTCCGACGACAAGATGCTGCAAGGGCGGACCCTGTCCTATTCCGATACCCAGCGTTATCGGGTCGGCGCCAACTATCTGCAATTGCCGATCAATGGCCCCAAATGCCCCTACGCCACCAATCAGCGCGATGGTCAGATGGCGCTGCAGGTGGATCGCAGCGGGAGCAATCCCCACGTCAATTACGAACCCAGCTCCCAGGGTGGCCTGCGCGAGGCGCCGCGGCCGCAGCACGAGTATCGTCAGTGGATCGAGGGCCATCTGGGGCGCTATCAATCTCGCAAGACGGCTGCCGATTACCAGCAGACCGGCGCGCGCTATCGCAGCTTCGAAGACTGGGAGCGGGACGATCTCATCGCCAACCTGGTTGCCGACATGCAGGCCTGTCCCGAAGACATCCAGCTGCGGATGGTCTGGCACTTCTGGCATTGCGACCCGGACTATGGCACCCAGGTGGCCCAGGGCGCCGGCATCGACTTGGAAAGGGCCAAAGCGCTACCGAATCTGCCGGGCCATCCTGCGCCCAACGAGGACGTAGCGGAAGCCACCTACCAGGGTGGGGAACGGGAAAGCCGTTGAGGGGGACGCCATCGCCTGCGGCTGAAACCGAGGCGGCCCGGCGGACAGGCGCCGCCGGGGTCCGGCCCGCTCAATTCAGCGTTCTATCGCTTTCTAACCGCGCCCAGCAGCGGTCGAAGTCGGCCTGCCAGTCCGGCAGGGCGCTCGGCAGAACCGCCTCGACCTTGCTGCAGTCGAGACAGGAGTAAAGCGGTCGCGTCGCCGGCGTGGGGTAATGTTCGGTCGTGGTGGGATAGAGACGCGCGCGCAGCTCGCCGCGTTGATCCAGGCGTTCGGCAATGGCGGCGGCGAAGCCGTACCAGGAGGTCTGACCCGCATTGGTCAGGTGATAGAGGCCACCGACGTCGTCGTGCGTCAGCAGGCGTTCGACCAGTTGGCGAGTGGCCGTGGCGATGGTAGGGGCCCAGGTGGGGGCGCCGAGCTGATCCTCCACCACATGCAATTCGTCGCGCTCGGCCAGCAGTTGGCGCATGGTGTTGAAGAAGCATTGGCCGTCATGGGAGTAGACCCAGGAGGTGCGCAACACCAGGGCGCGACCCCCTGCCGCCAGCACCCCTTGCTCGCCCGCCAGCTTGGAGCGGCCATAGACACTGAGAGGCGCTGGGATGCAGCTCTCGGTGTAGGGCTGGCGGCGCCTGCCATCGAAGACATAGTCGGACGAGTAGTGCACGAAAGGGATATCCCGTTCGCGCGCCAGTTCGGCCAGGATCTGCGGCGCCCGGGCATTGATGGCCTCGGCACGCTCGATGTCTTCTTCGGCCTGATCCACCGCGGTATAGGCGGCGGCGTTGAGAATGAGGTCGGGTGCCAGCTGGTCGAAGGCCGCGCGCAGTTGCTCAGTCTGGGCGAGGTCGAGGTCCGTCTGACCCAGTACGGTCAATTGATGGGTGCTGCCGAACTCGCGCTGCAAGGCGCGCGAAACTTGGCCGGAGCGGCCAGTGATCACAATATTCATGAAACCTTGCCTGAACGCCCTCAGCTGAAGGCGTAGTCCAAAAAGTCGATTCCTGAAAAGCCTCGGGCTTTTCCCAAACGCACCAAGGCCTGCCGCGCGAGGCGACAAATCAAGGCTTGCGGTCATCTTTCCAAAGAAAGATGGCAGCCGCTGGCTATGGCGGAGTGGGCATCGACGGGATGGACATGGAGGTCATGGTAGGACTCGAGCGAAATAGCGTACGCGGCTAGGACTGCCGTCTGTCGGCGGAGTTCAGCGCGTGCCGGAGGACGATGGCAGCAGCTTGCCAAGCTGCAGCCCTGCCGTCGAGGCGGTTAGCAAGGCGGTATGGAGAACCTGTTCAAGTTCGCGGATGTTTCCCGGCCAGGGATAGGCGATCAATGCAGCCTGGTCCTGGGCCGTCAGCTCTGGCGCCCTGCGGTCGAGACGGTCCGCGTGCTGCTGGAGGAAATACCGGGCCAGCGGTAGCAGGTCGGCCGGGCGCTCACGGAGCGGCGGGACGGGCACCAGACCTGGCGCAAGCAGCGCCCAGAGGCGAGCAGAGAAGTTACCCGCCTGAACCGCCTGTGCCAGGTCGACGCTGGAACCGGCGATCAGGCGGACATCCACGGCTGTGCGTAAGCTACTGCCCAGGCGCAGGATGCTGCCGTCCAGCAGGACCTCCACCAGCTCTTCCTGCAACGCGCCAGGCAGGTCGGCGATTTCGTCGAGATAGAGGCTGCCCTCGTGAGCGGTGCCGAACCAGCCCAGGCGGCTGCCAGAGGTGCCGGCATAGGCCCGGGGGACATAGCCAAACAATTCGGCAGCGCCATGTCGGCGACTGAGCGAGGCGCAATTCAGGCTGCTGAACAGGCCGCTTCGGCCGCTGCGTTCGTGCAGCCGACGCGCCAGTAGCTCGCGCCCGGTTCCCCATTCGCCTGACAGTACGACAGGGCTTGGCAAGGGTGCCCACTCGTCCAGTTGTTCGAGCAGCTGTCTGGAGCGGGGATCGGCGAAGGCCAGTGCTTTGGCGCGGATGGTCAGGGTACTTTGCTGATCCGCAGGGACGATCAGCAGATCGGACGAGAGCGTAGGCATGGTGAGGTCGTAGGCAGTCAAAGCATCATCCTACGTGGTAGTTGTTATGCCAAAAAATAAGCTTTAGCTATGCCTTTAGCTCGTTTGGTTATCTATACGGATCGGGTATGAATTGATCGCAGCTCTGGGAGTCCGGGTAGTGACCTGAAGGTCTGCTGAAGACCGGCAATTGCCTCTTCCAACAAGGCTGCATTGCGTGACCGCTGCCACTATCGCTAGGGTGGAGCCACGGGCCTATTCCTGTTGCCCCTGAAGAAGAGGAATCGAGGTCAGATGGCTTCCCTGCGTGCTCCCTGTCCACCTGGTGTCTGCACCTGCGAGCGTGACGCCATTCTGGCGGACCCCGCCGGTGATGCCCGAGCGCTGTTGCTCAATCGCCAGGAAGAGCAGCGGCTACTGGAACGGCTGGAAAACATCGCCAGCGTAGCTGAGCTGGAGCGACTGCAGCAGCGCCTGCAGGAACAGCTTGGCATCCGCCTGGAGATCGGGCCGGGACCCGGAGAGGTACGCAGCGCCCGTGGCATGCTGATCGAATTGCAGCCGCGACCGGGACTGTGCCGCAAGCTCCATCAGTCGATACCGGCGGCGGTGCGCCGTGGTCTTAACCAGCGTCCGGAAGTCCTCTTCGCGCTGCTCAATGCCAACGATCTGCTGCGCGACGCCTGAGCGCGCTCAGGCAGGGGCCTTGAAGCGAATCCAGGTGGGGGCGTGGTCGCTGGTCTTTTCCAGGCCGCGTACCCAGCGATGCACGCCCGCTTCCTGCAAGGAATCCTGTAGTGCCGGACTCAGCAACAGATGATCGATGCGCAGGCCGGCGTTGCGCTGCCAGCGTTGGCGAAAATAGTCCCAGTAGGTGTAGATCGCCTCGTCCGGATGGCAGGCCCGGAGGGCATCCAGCCAGCCTTGACGTAATAGGCGTTCGAAACAGGCACGGCTCTCGGGTTGCAGCAGGGCGTCCTTGCGCCAGGACTTCGGATCGTAGATGTCATGGTCGGTCGGCACCACGTTGTAGTCCCCGGCCAGCACTACCGGATGACCACTCTCCAACAGACTCTGAGCGTGGTCGATGAAGCGCTCGAACCAGGCCAGTTTGTAGTCGAATTTAGGACCAGGCCAGGGGTTGCCGTTGGGCAGATAGAGGCTGGCGACGACCACGCCCTTGACCGCCGCTTCCAGATAGCGGCGTTGCGGATCGTCGGCCAGTCCCAGCAGGCCCCGCCGAATCTCCAGGGGCTGGTCGCCCCGCGCCAGGATAGCGACCCCATTCCAGGACGGCTGTCCATCCCACAGCGCACCGTAGCCCGCCGCTTCCAGCTCCGCCTGGGGAAAGTCGGCGGACTTGGCCTTCAGTTCCTGCAGGCAGACGATGTCGGGCTGCTCCCGCTCCAGCCACTGCAGGAGGATGGGCAGTCGAGCGCGAATGCCATTGACGTTATAGGTGGCAAGGGTGAGGGCGGTCATGGGTCGCTCCTGAGTCGGTTATAGCCATGACCCGGCGCTGATATAGCCAGTTCCTCTTGTACCATTATGTGATCAACTTCGCATTAATTTGTGACTTACTTTTTTTGGCACCTTAGGGAACTTTTTGGCGGTTGTTCCAATATGGCGGAAGTAAATTTGACGGCGGGCGGGAGTATGGTGCTGGGAAAACGGAGGTGAATGGATTCACCCTTCTGAGTCGATGAGCGGAAATTTTAAAAAATTCAATAAAAACAAAGGGTTTTATTATTCTGCCGTGATGTCTAAATAGTGGCCATCATAATTGCTGATGAAGTTGGCATGTGGCTTGTATAGGTCAACCTGCCTGGAGGCAACGTCGTGCCAAATTTCCTGCGCGCGACTCTTCTCTCACTTCATATCGGCCAGTGTTCAGGGAGCGCGCTGTCGATTTAGCGCAGTTGGTGATGATGAATCCATCCTTCCTGAAGTTTTCCCGCAGGGCAGCCCGGGTGCTGCCCTTCGTTGCCGCCCTGACCCTGGCTGCCGGTGCCAAGGCCGAGCAGGTCAATCTGGTGGGCCTCAATCTGTCCGGTGCCGGTTTCGCCGGACAGGTACTACCGGGTGTCAACGGTACCCACTACATCTTTCCCGTCGAAGCCTACTTCAAGCAGTGGAGTGGCAAGGGCATCAAGCTGATTCGCTTCCCGATCATCTGGGAGCGCCTGCAACCCGTGCTGGGCGGTCCATTGGACCCGACCTATGCGGCGCTGGTGGACCAGACCTTCGCCAATGCGCAGAAGTACGGCATGCGCATCATCCTCGATCTGCACAACTACACCTTCTATCGCGGATCGGTGATCGGCAGCGCGGCGGTTCCCTACGAGCGCTATCAGGAGATCATGACCCGGATCGCGCAGCGCTGGAGCAGCCAATCCTCGCTCTATGCCTACGACATCATGAACGAGCCCCACGACTCCATGGCCCAGTGGCCGATCGCCGCCCAGTACGGCATTAACGGGGTCCGTGCGTTCGACAAGACCAAGCCCATCATGATCGAAGGCAACGGCTGGTCGGAGGCGACCCGCTGGCCGCTGTGGAACGACTCCCTGCTGGCGCTCAAGGATCCTTCCGACAACCTGATCTTCCAGGCGCACTCCTATTTCGACGAGAGCGCCGGCGGCAACTACACCGGGATCGATGTCGGCAAGCTGAGCCAGGATTACGGCGTGGAGCGTGTTCGGCCGTTCGTCGAGTGGCTGAAGAAGAACAAGAAGAAGGGCATGATCGGCGAATTCGGCGTGCCGGATAACGATCCCCGTTGGCTGCCGTTGATGGACCGGATGCTGGCCTATCTCAAGCAGAACTGCATTCCCGCCACCTACTGGGCCGCCGGCCCGGGCTGGGGCAATTATTTCCTGTCGGTGGAGCCGATCAATGGCGCCGACCGGCCGCAGTGGCCGACCCTGCGCAAGTACATCGATGACAGCAGCTGCACCGCCATCGGTCCCTTCGCCAGCAGTACTGGCAGCACCCCGGCCAGCGGCACCGGGGCCACGGGTGGCGGCACTGGTGCCACCGGCGGCAGCGGTGGTTCCAGCAGCGGCAATACCGGTTCGAGCAGCGGTGGCAGCTCGGGCGCGGCTCCCGCCGCGGGCGGCGGCAATACCGGAGGCTCCACCACGACCGGGGTGACCACCGCGATCAACGATTTCACCAACGAAGACTGGCTGCATGGCGTCTATCGCAAGGCCGCCGGCTTCTCTATTCCGGCCTCGGCTGCCAATGTGGGCGCCTTCAAGGTGGGTGCGCAGATCACGCCGGCCGATGGCAAGAGCTACAAGGTGACCTATGCCCAGGTCGTCGGCAGCAACATGAGTGTCTTCATCGAGAGCCCGCAGCTCGACGGCAATGCCTATGGCTATCCCAAGACCCTGAAGACCGGTACCACCACCTCTGGCACGCCGGCGACGGTGCCGGGTGCCACGACCGGTTCGACCGGTGGTACGGGAAGCACGGGCAGTGCGGGCAACACCGGTAGCACCAGCTCGGGCAGCAACTCGGGCAGCACGACTCCGGTCGTGACGGCGCCGGTGGTCGAGGTGAAGCCCGCGACCGGCACCGGCAGCTCGGGCGTGACCACGCCGGCGACCGGTTCCGCGGCGACGCCGACAGGGTCGGCGGGGACACCCGCCAATGGCGCCAAGCTCAATCTGGTGGGGCTGAACTTCTCGGGTGCCGCCTTCGCGCCCCAGAGCCTGCCAGGGGTGCTCAACGTCAACTACATCATGCCGGGCGAGGCGCATTTCCAGCAGTGGAGCGCCAAGGGCGTACGGCTGATCCGCTTCCCGTTGATCTGGGAACGTCTGCAGACGCGCTTCTTCGGGAGCCTGGAAGGGGCGTACACCCAGCAGGTCACCCAGGTGCTGGAGCTGGCCAAGAAGTACAACATGAAGGTGATCCTGGCGCTGGACAACGGCGGCCGCTACAAGGGCACCCTGATCGGCACCGGTACCGTCACCAACTTCAACTACTGGGATCTGATGTACCGTCTGGCCTACCAGTGGGGCAACCATGCCGCGCTCTATGGCTATGACATCATGGGCAAGCCCAATGGCGCCGACAGCAGCTGGCCGGTGACGGCGCAGTCCGGCATCGACGGGGTGCGTACCATGGACCGCACCCACCCGGTGATCGTCCAGGGCAATGCCTGGGGTAGCGCGGCCAACTGGCCGAGCGCGAGCAATGCCTTGCTCAATCTGAAGGATCCGGCCAACAACATCATCTACGCGGCGAACGTCTACCTCGATGAGGACGGCAGTGGCACCTACGCCGCGCAGAACATGAACAACTTCGATCCGCAGGTGGGGGTCAATCGCGTCAAGCCCTTCGTCGAATGGCTCAAGCGCAATGGCAAGCGCGGCATGATCGCCGAGTTCGGCGTACCGGCTGGCGACAGCCGCTGGCTGACGGCTACCGACAATCTGCTGGCCTACCTACAGCAGAACTGCATGCCGCTGACGTACTGGGCGGCGGGTCCGGGCTGGGGAACTGCCGCGCTGGCGGTGGAGCCGGTCAATGGCGTGGAGCGGCCGCAGTGGCCGACCCTGAAGAAGTACGTCGATGCCAGCAACAGTTGCACGGCGGTAGGACCGCGCTAGCGTTCGCTGAGCCTATCCTGAAGGCGACGAACCTCTTGAGGTTCGTCGCCTTTTTTCTTGACCGATTGGTAAGGAAACACGCGCCTTTCACGCAGCACGGAAGCGCATCAGCGAGACGAAACGGCTCTGTAGCGGTGGTTTAAGGGACGACGAACGGCTCTAGCTCGATTTGTCAGGGCACGGTTAGAGTCCGCTTGACACCACAAGCACAAGGAGTAGGTGCCATGACGCAAACCACCCAGCAGCGGCTGCAGACTCTCGAAGAGCAAATTCGCAGTCATCGACAGGATCTCGCCCGGAGCCGGCAGAGCTTTCAGGAGCAATTCGTCATCTACACCCGAGAGTTTGCCCGGCTGAGCGTGCTCGAAGCCCAACTCGAGCTGGTACGCCGGATTACCAAGGCGCCGAACTGAAGTCGGTCAGGCATCAATCGTCCCGCGTCAGGACTTCCAGCAACTCGATTTCGAACCTCAGGTTGGAGTGCGGCTTGATCACAGCACCGACCTGACGTTCGCCATAGGCGAGCGCCGCCGGTACCTCCAGGCGCCGCTTGCCGCCCACCCGCATGCCCATCAGCCCCTGGTCCCAGCCCCTGATCACCCGGCCGGTGCCGATCACACACTTGAAGGGCCGCCCTTTGGCACGGGACGAATCGAACAGGGTGCCGTCGTCCAGCCAGCCCTTGTAGTGGGTGGTGATCAGGGCGCCCTTGACCACCGCCTTGCCGTCACCCACTACCAGATCCTCGATCCGCACTTCGTCACTCATCGCTGCGCTCCCGGCAAAAGCCGGATTCTAGCCTGAGCGTGCTCTTATGGCTGACTCACTCCGGCACCTCGCCGAACAGGCCCGCCTGATAGTCGCGGATTGCCTGGCGGATCTCCTCGGCGCTGTTCATGACGAAGGGGCCGTGGGCGACGATGGGTTCGGCAAAGGGCGCCGCATGCCCATAGAGCAGTACCGCGCCGTCGCGACTGGCGACTTCGATCTGGTCGCCGTCGTCGGCGAACTGGAACAGCTGCCAGGGGGCTTCGTCCTGGCCAGCGATCTGCAGGGTGCCGCGGACGCCATAGCAGAACACCGTGGCACCTGCGGGAGCGGGCAGGCTGGCGCGGCCGCCGGGGGCGATCTCGACGGTCATCAGGGTGATGGGCGTCGGCGTCTGTACGGCGCCCTGGACACCCTGGTGAGTGCCGGAGGTGAGTCGGATGCGCACCCGGCCTTCATCCTCTTCGATCAGCGGCATGGCTTCGGCAGTGACGCCTTGGTAGGCCGGTGGCGTGAACTTGAGGCGGGCGGGGAGATTGACCCACAGCTGCAGGATCTCCAGGTCGCCGCCATCGCGCTTGAAGGCGGCGGGAGAAAGTTCGGCATGCACCAAACCGCTGCCCGCGGTCATCCACTGGATGCCCCCAGCTTCGATGACGCTTTCGTGGCCGCCGCTGTCGCGGTGGGCCAGCGAACCGGCGAGGATGAAGGTGATCGTCTCGAAGCCGCGATGGGGATGAGGACCAAAGGGCAGGCCGGCATTGTGCGGCGGATAGACCTGGGGACCGTGGTGGTTGAGGAACAGGAAGGGATCCAGATGCGGCAGGCCGGGGCCCGGCAGCGGGCGGCGGGTCTGGAGGTCACCGATGTCGTCACGCCGGGCGGGATGGCGGTGCAGCAGGGTACGGGCGGTCATGCGGGGCCTCGCGGGGGCAAAACCCCAGTGTAGGGGGCACCTCGGCACACGGGTACCCCAGGCGTGAAGAGCGCCCTTCAGATGGAGAAGCGCACCTCGCGTTCCGGCCGGACCACGAGCGGGCGACGGTGATTGACCACCAGTTCGCCGATGCGGATCAGGTGGGCGCGGGTGACGTTGCGACTCAGCCCCAGCAGGCGCGCGGTATGGACCTGGTTGCGATGGCAGAAGCGATAGGCCGCGCGCACCAGGGCAGCCTCGACGCGCTCGTGCAGGGCCTCTGGTTGCTCTTCGAACAACTGGGCGAAGGCCTCGGTCAGCAGGCTGTCCACCGGCGCCGTTTCGACCGGCCGAGGTGCTGGCGGAACGAGGCTGGGCCGCTGGACGAACGACAGGTCAGTGGCTTCCAGCTGGCCCTGGGGTTTGAGCAGCAGAGCGTGCTGCAGGGTGTTTTCCAGCTCGCGGATATTGCCCGGCCAGGGGTGTTCCAGCAGGCGTCGCTCCGCCGCTGGTGTCAGGGAGACCGGCACCTGGGCATAGGCGTGGAGGAAGTGCCGGGCCAGGGGCAGGATGTCGCCCTGGCGCTGGCGCAAGGGCAGCAGCGGCAGGCTGACCACATTGAGGCGATACCAGAGGTCCTCGCGAAAGCTTCCTTCGGCCACCGCTCGCTCCAGCGGGACGTTGGTCGCGGCGATGATGCGCACGTTCAGGGCCACGCTGCGCCGAGAACCCAGTCGCACCACCTCGCGCTCCTGCAATACGCGCAGCAGCTTGACCTGCACCGACAGCGGCAGATCGCCGATCTCGTCGAGAAACAGGGTGCCGCCGTTGGCTTCCTCGAACCAGCCGGCGCGGGCAGCCAGGGCGCCGGTGAAGGCGCCTTTTTCGTGACCGAACAACTCCGCCTCGACCAGGCTCTCGGCGAAGGCGCCGCAGTTGACGGCGACGAAGGGGCCGGCATGGCGGTGGCTCAGGGCATGGATATGCCGGGCGATCAGCTCCTTGCCGGTACCGGTCTCGCCGATCACCAGCACACTGGCATCGCTCGGCGCGATCTTTTCCAGATGGGCGAGCAGCTCTCGTGATTTCGGGTCGGCGAAGACCTGGGCGGTCGCCCGGTAGCGGGGCACCTCGGGCGTGCGGGTCAGGGTCAGCAGGGTCATCGCGGGTTCCTCAGGAGTAGAAGCTGGGGGTGGGCAGGACGTCGTTGAGGGCCCAGTCGCCCAGTTCGTGCAGCTTGTAGTCGAGCGGATCGTGCAGGGTCTGGGTGCGCAGGTTGCGCCAGTAGCGATCCAGCCGCAGGGCGCCGGCGGTGGCCCGGGCGCCGCCGACTTCGAATAGCCGACTGGCGAGATCGAGACCGTGGCGACTGGCGGCGACCTTGGCGGTGGCGATGGCGACGGCCAGTTCGCCGCGGACTTCGGCGGTGAGGGCCGGTCCCTGTTGCCAGGCCTGGGCGAAGGCGCCATTGGCCCGCTCCACCAGCAGGCGGCTGCTTTCCAAGGCCACCCAGAACTCGCCGTAGTGACGCAGGATGTAGGGGTCTTGGTTGGCACTTGCCGCCGGGGACTTGAACCAGGGGCGCGCCTGGGTGGTGGTGTAGCGGCGCGCCTCGGCGAAGGCACCTTCGGCCAGGCCGAGAAAGATGTTGGCGAAGATCAGCTGGGCCAGCAGCGGCCGCAGGCAGGCGAAGGGCGTGCTCAGGGGGCCGGGGTCGAGCAGCCATTCCCGCTGTTCGACACGCACGGCGTCGAAGCGGGCGCTGCCGCTGTCGGTCTGGCGCTGGCCGTTGTTGTCCCAGTCGTCGAACAGCTGGATACCGGCACGGCCGGTGGGGACCACGGCGATCAGCAGGCGCCCGCTGTCGTCGTTTTCCAGGGCCGAAAGCAGCAGCAGATCGGAGTCCAGGGCACCACTGCAAAAGCTCTTTTGGCCATCCACCTGCCAGGCGTCGCCGCTGCGGCGTGCGAGGGTACGGCGATCCAGGGGATTGAGGGCGTTACCCCAGAACAGGGCGTCGCGGGCGGTGCTTTCCAGCCAGGGACGCCATTGCGCGGGCTGGCCGAACAGCTGGGCGGTGGCCAGCAGCAGATGGTGGAAGCCGAAGACATGCGCCAGGGAGCTGTCGACCCGGGCCAGTCGACGCACCGCCTCCAGCGTCTGGTCCCAGGGCGCGCCCAGGCCCCCCAGTTCGACGGGAATGCTCAAGGCCAGCAGGCCACTCTGGCGCAAGGCGTCCCGCTCGGTTTTGGGGGTACCACCCTGACGATCCCGTTCCGCGGCCGTGGCGGCGAACAGGGTCAGCAGGGGGGGGAGTGGTTCCAGCAGGGAGTCGGACATGGGGAACTCTTAGCGTAGACGGAGCTGGCAGGCGTTAGAACGTAATGCTGAGTAAGCCCTGGTTTGAAATATTTTTTTGTTATTAGTTAATGGCTCGATGCCACCCATCTTGCATTCCGCTCGCCTGGTCATTTCCTTGACCATCGAGTTTAAGACCTGACTATTGGCTGCCGACACCGAGTTAACTCAATCTCCCGACCAGGGGCGTGTCATGTTCAACAAGGGACTAAAACAAGAATTGCAGCGTCTCCGCGAGCAGGTGGATTCCTTCAAGCGACTGAAAGCCGAACTCGATGTGGAGATGATCGGCCTGGAGCTGGACGGCAGGGGGTGCATCACCTCCGTGAACGCCAATTTCGAAAAGGAGATGGGGCTGCGGGCCGCGGATTTGCTGGACCGCCCCCTGGCCGAGCTGATTCCGGGACACGTTCGGAACCAGGAATACAGCCGGCGCCTGCAGCAGAGTCTGAGTCGCGGTGAGCCCTACAGCGGTGCCCTGCATCTCCTGCGTGGCGACGGCCAGGAAGCCTGGTTGAGAGGCATCCTGCATCCCTTCCATGATAGCCAGGGCCAGGTGACGCGCTTTCGGTTGTTCTGCAATAACCTGACTCGAACCATCGAAACCTCCCGCGAGCACGAAAGCCTGCTCAAGGCCCTGCGTCGCTCCACGGCGGTCATCGAGTTCAACCTCGACGGCGAGGTGCTCGATGCCAATGACCGATTCCTGCAGGCCATGGGTTATTCCCTGGCGCAGATCAAGGGCAAGCACCACCGGCTGTTCTGCGAGCCAGCCGAGGCCAACTCCGACGCCTATGGGCAGTTCTGGGCGCGCCTGCGTCGCGGCGAATTCGTCGTGGATCGCTTCAAGCGGCTGGATGCCCACGGTCGCGATGTCTGGCTGGAAGCCTCCTACAACCCGGTGATCGATGCCCATGATCGCCTGTACAAGGTGGTCAAGTTCGCCACCGTGATCACCGATCAGGTTCACCAGGAGCAAGCGGTGTCCGAAGCCGCCAGCGTGGCCTTCGAGACCTCCCGGCATACCGATGACACCGCCCGTAAAGGCGCGGCAGTGGCGCAGCAGACGGTGGACGTCATGCGTGCCCTGGCTACCCAGATGCAGGAGGCGGTGAAGGGCATCGAGGCGCTGGATAACCAGTCCCAGGTGATCGGCACCATCATCAAGACCATCAGCGGCATCGCCGAGCAGACCAACCTGCTGGCACTCAACGCGGCCATCGAAGCGGCCCGGGCCGGCGAGCAGGGCCGCGGCTTCGCCGTGGTGGCCGACGAGGTCAGGCAACTGGCCTCGCGCACCAGCAAGGCGACCGAGGAGATCGTCGGGGTGGTGCAGCAGAACCAGCAACTGGCCGGCGAAGCGGTGACAGTGATCGAGAATGGCCGGCGCCAGGCCGAGCAGGGTCTGGAACTGGCCGGGCAGGCCGGGCAGGTGATCGTGGAGATCCAGCACGGCGCCCAACGGGTGGTTGGGGCCGTGGGACGCTTCGCCCGCCAGCTGTCGAACTGATCCAGCGCGCTGAATGCTCAACGGCAACCTTGGGGTTGCCGTTGAGCATTCAGAGGTACCCCATGTCAGCCCTGCCTGCTGCCGCCGCCGATCTGCCAGACGAAGGGCGGTTCGCTGCCTTCGATCTCCCAGACGCCGACAATCCGCTCCTTGTAGATCAGCGGATTGTGCGAAGCGGCGGTGCGGGCGTTGCGCCAGTGGCGATCGAGTCCCTTGCGGGTGCTGGTGGCCGAGGCGCCCAGGGCATTGAACAGATCGCTGGTGGCGCGCAGCACCAGTTCGGCGACCGCCGATTGCGCCTGGGCCGATTCCAGTTCCGCCGCCACATTGGCGTCGTGCTCTGCGGCGGCATCCCCGGCATAGCGCGCCTCGAAGGCGGCCTGGGCCGCAACGGCGGCTGCCAGGGTCGCCGCCTTGGCGGCATAGACGAAGGCCGAGGCCTTGCCGACCACCTGTTGCACCTGAGGGTCGGCACTGGCCGCGCTGGCATTGCCGTGGCTGTATACCCGGGTACGACCGCGCACTTCACCGGCGAATTCGCGCACGGCCGCCTGGCCGCTGCCGGTGATCACCGCCAGCAGCACCAACTGGTAGAAGGCGGTCTGGTACTTGAAGCGAGTAGCGAAGTCGATGAGGTTGTCGGGTTCCACGACGACATCCTCGAACACCGAGGTGCCGCTGGCCGTGGTGCGCTGGCCGAAGCCGTCCCAGTCGTCGGACTGACGCACGCCCGGTTGGTCGGTGCGAATGGCGGCGATGACGTCCCCGCCGGTGTCGTCACGCTGGGCGTAGACGTCGATCCAGTCGGCGAACAGGCTGCCGGTGCTGTAGTACTTGGTGCCGTTGAGACGCCACTCGCCGTTCTTATGGCTGACCCGGGTGATGACCTCGCCAAGCTTGACGGTGCCGATCTCTGTCCAGGCATTGCCCACCAGGTCACCGGCGACGAAGCGCTCGAACCAGATCTGCTGGGAGGCACTGGCGTGGGCGTTGAGGCGATCCTCGACAAAGGCGAAGTGGCCGCGCAGGGCCTGGGGCAAATTGCTGTCGGCAGCCGCCAGCTCGATCAGCAGTTGGACCAGCTGCGGCAGACTGGCGCCGGCTCCACCGAATGCCACGGGCACCCGCACGGCACCGAAGCCGGCCTCCTTGAGCCAGGCGATGGGGGCATAGGGCAGGTTGCGGTTGCGTTCGCGCTCCAGGGCACCCTCGGCGATGCGGGTAAAGATCGGGCGGAAGCGGGCAGCCAGTTGTTCGTAGTCCGGGCTTTCCGTGCGGGCAGGCGGTAGGTGGCGAATGGGCAGATTCATGGTGGTCCTCGGCGGATGTAGGGGCGACGCCAGAGGCTTTGCAAGAGCGTTGCCAGGGCGAAAAAGCCCGCGTTCTCGGGGTTTGCCGGGCCTGGCCTGCCTGGCCAGCAGCAGGAGTGCCCGGCTGCTGTTGCCCGGGCGACAGCGGGGCGGCCACGCTAGACTGGTCTTTTGCCTGGAGCCCCCATGGACCTCTTGTTTCTCGGCACCTCGGCCGGGGTGCCGACCCGGCGGCGCAATGTCTCGGCCCTTGCCATGATCGAGGACCAGGGCAAGGGCTGGTTTCTCGTCGATTGTGGCGAGGCCACCCAGCACCAGCTGCTGCGCACGCCGCTGTCGGCGGCGGACCTGCGCGCCATCTGCATCACCCATGTGCACGGCGACCACTGCTATGGCCTGCCGGGGCTGCTGGCCAGCGCCGCCATGACCGGACGCAGCCAGCCGCTGGTGCTGATCGCGCCCCAGGGGGTACAGGACTGGCTGGCCGCTACCCAGGCCCTGACCGCGCTGCACCTGCCCTTCGAGTTGCGGTTCCATGCCCTGGAAGGTTTCACCGGGCTTGCCGTGGGCGCCTGGGATATCGACGCCTTCGCGCTTTCCCACCGGGTGCCCAGCCACGCCTTTCGCTTCCGCGAGACCCGCCGACCGCAACGGCTGGATCCGGCAGCCCTGGCGGCTGCCCAGGTGCCGCGTGGCCCACTCTGGGGAAGATTGCATGGAGGCGAGGATGTGCCGCACGAGGGCCGCTTGCTGCGCAGCGCCGACTTCCTGCAGGCGGCCCATGGGGAGCGGCGGCTGGTGGTGGCGGGGGACAATGACGATCCTGCGCTGCTGACGGAGGCCTGCCGGGGCGCTCAGGTGCTGGTCCATGAAGCCACCTACGCCCAGGCGCAGATCGACAAGACCGGGCAGAGCTGGGGTCACAGCAGTGCGGCCGGGGTCGCTCGCTTTGCCGAGGCGCAGGGGCTACCCGCCTTGCTGCTCACCCATTTCAGTCCGCGCTACCAGGCCGCTCCGGGACGTTCGCCCTCCATCGAGGAGCTGCGCCAGGAGGCGGCGGCTTGCTATAGCGGCGA
Organism: Pseudomonas sp. PLB05; assembly: GCF_021106615.1. Lineage (NCBI taxonomy): Bacteria > Pseudomonadati > Pseudomonadota > Gammaproteobacteria > Pseudomonadales > Pseudomonadaceae > Pseudomonas > Pseudomonas sp. PLB05. The sequence continues at coordinate 271,999 of NZ_JAJOHO010000003.1, read as the reverse complement.
CCTGCACCTAGCGGAGGATTTCTCGCGCTTTCGCCTGGATCGTCAGGGACGACTGAAAACCCTGGGCCAGAGCGGAGGGGCAGAGGATGACGACCCGTATCAGGTGAGAGGCTGAAATTTTTCGGCCTTGTCTGACCTGTTCTCCTTGGGCATAGTGCGAACGTTTATCATTTCAGGATTGTCCTGATCTCTCGTACCTCGTCCCTAGGAGAAGCAAATGGCGGTGTCTTTCAACAAGGTCTCGACGCTGGGCGCCATGGCGCTACTGTCCCTGGCAGTGGCCGCCTGTTCCAATCGCCCGGAGGCACCGACGCCACCGCCACCCGCGCCGGCTCCCGTGGCCGCGCAACCGGCTGCGCCCCAGGCGCCCACCGAACTCAAGCGTATCGAGCTGGGCTACGGCGTCTATGAACTGGCCTACAGTCCGGCCAAGCAGTCGGTCTATGCTGCGACCGCCCAACTGACCAAGGGCGTCACCGGCGGGGTGATCTATCAGCTGGACCCGGCGACCCTGGCCATCACCGGGCAGATCCACACCGATCTGAAGAATTTCGCCCTGACCACCGATGCCAGTGGTGAGACGCTATTCGTCACCAACTCCCTGGATGGTGGTCTGAGCCGCATCGACCTGCGCACCGGCAAGGTGGAGAAGCGCCTGAAATTCAACGAGATGGGCCGCGACGGCCATCCGGTCAATCCGCGCCAGGTCATCCTGCATGACGGTCTGCTGTATGTCGGCGGCGTTGGCGATCCGGGCGTGATCTGGGTGGTGGACGCCAAGACCCTGACCCTCAAGGCGCGCATTCCCAATGCCGGCAAGTGGGTGACCGGCCTGCTGTACTCCGAGGATACCGGGCGTCTCTATGCGGCCAACGGCAGCGGGGAAGTGCTGGTGATCAATCCGCGTACCCGCAAGATCGAGCACCGCTGGACCCCGGGCGATGGCGGCAAGTACCTGCTGCTGAATCTGGCCGAGGATCGCGCGAACCACCAGTTGTTCGTCACCGACAATTCCGAAGCCAAGACCGTGCTGGTCTTCGATATCCGCAGCGGCAAGGTGATCAATCGCCTGCCGGTGGGCGATGCCCTGGCCATCAAGCTCAATACCACGCGTAACGAGCTGTACATCACTCAGCGCGAGACCGGTCGGCTGCTGATCTTGGACGCCACCACCTACGCCGAGAAGAAGGCCTACGACCTCAAGCCCAATCCCAACAGCCTGCTGGTGAGTCCGGATGGCCAGACGCTGTATGCGACGGTGAAGACGCCCTTCGACAAGGAATACATGAACACCGCGCCGGAAAGCGTGGTGCGCATCGACCTGACCGCGGTGAAGTAAACCGCGCTTGCGGGCCGCCGTGGCGTCCTGCCGCGGGGGCCCTGGGCTTCCCAAGCCCGCCGGGTTGCTCTTGAATGGTGATCCCTCGCCAAGGAGCTACCGGTTTGTCCGCTACCGATCTCAGTTTGCTTCCGCTGCTGGACGCCTCCTACCACCACTGGCTCGGCCAACCGCTGCCGCGGCCTGCCGGCCTGTCTCAGGCCGACGTTCTGACGTGGCTGCACGAAAGGGCGCCCTATGCCCTGCTGGCCCACGGCATCGAACAGGATCCGCTGTTCTGCTATGCCAACTACCAGGCCTTGTGCTGCTTCGGCTATCCCCGCGCCGAGTTTCTCGGCATGCCGTCGCGCTTCAGCGCCTCGCCCAAGGACCGGGACGAGCGTCAGCGCCTGATGGAGGCGGTGGGGCGCCAGGGCTATGCCAGTGGCTATGAGGGCTGGCGGGTCGATCGAGACGGTGAGGCCTTCCAGATCCATGCCGGCGTGGTTTGGAATCTGCTCGATGTCGACGGACAGCGGTTGGGGCAGGCGGCGTTGTTCTGGCCGGATCCGCAGCGGGTTGGGCAGCTGGAGTGAGGGGGAGATCGTTGGGCTTCGCTAACGCTCAACCCAACCTACGATGACTCTTTGGCCATAAGGCTCGTAGGTTGGATTGAGACGGCTCCATCGTCGAAGCCCAACAGGGTATGCATCGAGGCTGGACTCTGTTGGGCGTCGCTGCGCTCAGCCCAACCTACGCCGTGAGCTGGACCGCGCCCTCTCCCTTGGGGAGAGGGCTGGGGTGAGGGGACAAAACCCTCACTCGTCCTCGACGATCAGCACCACCAGGTCCTTGGGCCCATGGGCGCCATAGGCCAGCACCTGCTCGATGTCGGCGGTCTTGGATGGTCCGGAGATCAGGAGGGCATTGGTCGGCATGCCATCCTGCCAGCAGTGTTGTTGCTGCAACTCATAGAAGTTGTCGACCACGGTGCTGGCCCTGAGCAGGGCGATGTGCAACGGCGGCACCAGACTCATCAGCCGAGGTTCCTGGCGATCCGGCCAGAGCACCAGGCTGCCGGTGGAGGCCAGGGCGCCGAGGGTGCCGGTGAGGCTCGCCGGGGTGTCGTTGAACAGTTCGGCCTTCCACTCTTCCACGGGGCGGTCATAGGCCTTCCAGCGCGGCTGGCCTTGGTCCTGCCAGCGCTCCACCAGGCGCGCGCCATGCGGCGTGCCGGGGGCGATCAACAGCTGATCCAGACCTCGTTCGGCGAGGACGCGCTCCACCTGCGCCGGCCAGTCCGCCGTGGTGGTCAGGTGCGTCTCGGTATGCACCATTTCCATCAGGGTCCGCAGACGGGCGACGCGCTCCGTGGGTGGGTAGCGCCAAGGGTCGGTCACCAGGGCTTCGTCGAAGTTGTCGGCCAGGGGCTGGGTACCCTGCAGACTGCCACGCAGCTTGGCGAGGATGTTGTCGCGGGCGCTCATGGGCGGTTCTCCAGGTGTTCGCGGGCCAATTCGTGGAGCGAGCGCTTCGCTGGCTTGGGCGCGCTGTGGTGCTCGGTCCAGGGCCCGAGTTGGCCCGGGGTGAAGCGGCCGAAGCGGGTGGCCAGGTAGCTGAAGCCGCGATAGAGCAGCGGCGAGGTGAAGAGGCTCTGCCAGGCATGCCAGGTCCAGCGCTCGCGGGCGGAAAACTTGCTGCCCTGGCCGCGCAGGAGCTGCGGCTCTGCCTCGGGCGCCTTGACGTTTTCCTCGCGCAGTCGGCGCAGCAGGGCGGGAATCGGGATCTTCACCGGGCAGACTTCACCACAGGCGCCGCACAACGACGAGGCGCTGGGATGATCGGGCGCCCGTTCCAGGCCGACCAGATGCGGGGTGATGATGGCGCCGATGGGGCCCGGATAGACCTCGCCATAGGCGTGGCCGCCGATACGGGTATAGACCGGGCAGTGGTTCATGCAGGCGCCGCAGCGGATACAGTTGAGGGTCTGGCGCAATTCGCTGTCGGCGAAGGCCTGGCTGCGGCCGTTGTCCAGCAGCACCAGGTGCACCTCGCGCGGCCCGTCCAGTTCCTCGGCCTTGCGCGGCCCGGAGATCATGTTGACGTAGGTGGTGATGGGCTGACCCAGCGCCGAGCGGGTCAGCAGAGACAGCAGGGGCACCACGTCTCTGAGATTTTCCACCACCTTCTCGATGCCGGTCACGGCGATATGTACGGGCGGCACCGTGGTCGACATTCGCCCGTTGCCCTCGTTTTCCACCAGCAGCAGGGTGCCGGTCTCGGCCACGGCGAAGTTGACCCCGGAGATGCCGATGTCGGCCTCGAAGAATTTCTGCCGCAACACCCGCCGGCCGGTCTGGATGAGTTCATCGACGTCGGTGGTGTAGGGCTCGGCCAGGTGCTCGTGGAAGAGGGTGCCCACCTGCTGCCGGTTGAGGTGGATGGCCGGCATGATGATGTGCGAGGGCTTCTCCCCGGCGAGCTGGATGATGTACTCGCCCATGTCCGACTCCAGGCAGTCGATGCCCTGGGCGCCGAGGACGTGGTTCATGTCCATCTCTTCGCTGACCATGGACTTGCCCTTGATCAGCAGTTTGGCCGCATGGCGCTCGGCGATCCCCTGGACGATGGCGTTGGCCTCGGCCGTGGTCTCGGCCCAGTGCACCTGGACGCCATTGCGTCTGAGATTGGCTTCCAGCCGCTCCAGCAGATCCGGCAGCTTGGACAGCGCCCGGGCCCGGATGCGATTGCCCAACTCGCGCAGGCGCTCGCGCTCGTCGGCGTCGCTCATGCTGGCCAGTCGCTTGGTCATCAGCGAATCCATGGCCGTGCGGAAGTTGCGCCTGAGCTGGTCGTCGCCCAGGGCTTGACGCGCACGCGTCTTGAAGGGCGGCGCCTCGCTGATGTCGGTAAGGGGAATCTTCAGCATCTCGTTCACGCTGCACCTCCGATACGGCGCCAGAGAAAGCTCGCCAGGTGTTCGCCACGCAAGGCGGCGCGTTGCTTTTCCAAGGCGCCGTTGATGTTCATCAGGCAACCGCAGTCGGCGGTGAGCACCTGAGCGGCACCGCTGTCCTGCAGGGCGCGGGTCTTGTCCGCCACCATGGCGCCGGAGATGTCCGGCATGCGTACCGAGAAGGTGCCGCCAAAACCGCAGCATTCGCTCTCGTGATCATGGTCGACGCGCTCCACGGCCGCCAGCTGGCTGAGCAGGGCGCGGCCGTGCAGGTGGGTCTGCATCTCGCGCCGAGCGCTGCAGGAGGTGTGCAGGGCGACCTTGGTCGGGGCGCCGCGGTCCTGGTAGTCGACCTGGCAGACGTTGAGCAGGAATTCCGCCAGTTCGTAGGTGCGTTCGGCCAGGTCGAGCGCCTGGCGCAAGGTCTCCGGCTCGTCAGCGAACAGCTCGGCATAATGATGGCGCAGCATGCCGGCGCAGGAGCCGGAGGGCACCACCACCGGCCAGGGTTCGGCGAAGAGCGCCAACTGGGCGCGGGCCACGGCACGGGCTTCCTCGGTGTAGCCCGAGGTGTAGGCCGGCTGGCCGCAGCAACTCTGCGCCTGGGGAAAATGCACGCGGATACCCTCGCGCTCCAGCAGGCGAATGCTGTCCAGGCCGGCTTCGGGATAGAAGAGGTCCACCACGCAGGTGCCGAACAGATAGACCTGGGTCGGTTTCTGCTGCGGATAGGTCCGTGGCGGCGCCAGGGGCGGCGCGGTACGGGTGGCGTTAGGGGCGGCGTTGTAGAAAAGATTGTTCATCAGGCGTCACTCCGGGTTAGCCCGGTAATAAGAGGACCGGCGATGGCCTGAGCCGCCGCCGGGAAACGCGCTATCAGTGCACCAGCATCCCGGTGAATACATAGGCCTGCGCCAGGGTGATAAAGCCGACCAGGATGGCGAAGCCGATACTGTGGCGCACGGTGAAGCGGAACAGGTCGGACTCCTTGCCCACCATCCCGGTGGCAGCGCAAGCCACGGCGATGGACTGCGGCGAGATCATCTTGCCGGTCACGCCGCCGGAGCTGTTGGCGGCCACCAGCAGGGTGTCGGAAACGCCGATCTGGTGCGCGGTGGTCGCCTGCAGTGAGCCGAACAGGGCGTTGGAGGAGGTATCCGAGCCGGTCAGGAATACCCCCAGCCAGCCCAACAGCGGCGAGAAGAAGGGGAACAGCGCGCCGGTGCCGGCCAACATCAGGGCCAGGGTGGTGGACATGCCCGAATAGTTGACGACGAAGGCAAAGGCCAGCACCAGCCCGATGGAGAGGATCGGTTTGCGCAGTTCCACCAGGGTTTCCTTGAACACACCCAGGGCGGTCGAGGGCTTGATGCGGAAGATGGCCATGGAGATCAAGGCGGAAATCAGGATGGCCGTGCCCGAGGCCGACAGCAGGTCGAGCTTGTAGACCGCCGGCATGGGCGTCGGGGTGGCCACGATCGGCAGTGTCTTGATCACCAGCTTGTCCAGATAGGGCACTGGGACGTTGATTACCAGGGCATAGAGAGCGCCGCCGGTGGCGAACAGTGCCTTGAAGGCCTTGGTGGTCCAGAGGGTGACGATCACGGTCAGGATCAGGAAGGGTGACCAGGCCTTGATCACGGTGCCCAGCGAATGCTCCGGTGGCAGGCGACCGCCTTGGCCGAAGCCGGCACCACCGCCTAGCGCAGCTGCGCCGCCGCCGCTCACCACGGTGTTGGCACCGGCAGTGGCCTGCTGCGGTTGGCTCAGTTTGAGGTAGCCGGTGAGGGCGATCATGGCAGCCAGAGACGAGGTGATGTCAGGCAGTTCTGGGCCGAGGAAGTTGGAGGTCAGGTACTGGACCACCGCGAAGGTGCCACCGCAGATCAGCGCCGGTTTCCAGGTTTCCCGCAGGCCACGCATGCCATCCATCATGAACATCAGCCACAGCGGTATCAGCAACGCCAACAGTGGCAGCTGGCGACCGGTCATGGCGCCGATCTTGAAGGCGTCGATGCCGGTCACCTGGCCGGCGACGATGGTCGGGATGCCCAGGGCGCCAAAGGCCACCGGCGCGGTGTTGGCGATCAGGCAGAGCCCGGCCGCCTTCAGCGGATTGTGGCCCAGGCCCACCAGCAGCGCGGCGGTAATAGCCACCGGCGCGCCGAAACCGGCCGCACCCTCCAGGAAGGCACCAAAGCAGAAGCCGATCAGCAGCACCTGCAGGCGTTGATCGTCGGTGATCGACAGCACCGAGCTGCGGATGATGTCGAACTGGCCGCACTTGACAGTCAACTTGTAGAGGAACACCGCCGTCACGATGATCCAGGCGATGGGCCAGAGACCATAGAGAAAACCGTAGCCGGCTGATGCCAGTGCCTTGTCCACCGGCATGCGGTAGACGAGCAGCGCGATGGCCAGGGCGAGCGCCAAGGTCAAGGCGCCCGCGACGTGGCCCTTGAGTCTCAGGCCGGCGAGGGCAACGAAGAAGAACAGAATGGGCAAGGCGGCGACGAAGGCCGAAAGGCCCAGGCTGCCAAGGGGGAGATAGATCTGTTGCCAGGTTTCCATCGGGTGCTCCTTGATTGTTTTTGTAGGGAGGCGGCAGGACGGGGTTGCACAAGATCGCGACCTGTGGCAAAAATTGGTAAGACCAATTTACAAGGGCGACTTCACGCACGTTAAGCGGGGTCTTTGCCTCTGTCAAACCCCTTGATGTGCGACTTTCGTCGGCCCATCCCTTCCACCCGGCGGACGGCCGCTGCTGTCCGCGGCATTTTTCGAGGTTTTTCATGGGGTTCGAACCGGTCAAGCAACGTCGTTTGTCCGACGACATCGTCAAGCACCTGGAAGCGCTGATCGCCGAAGGCTCGCTGCGCCCTGGCGAGCGCCTGCCGGCCGAGCGGGTGCTGGCCGAGCGCTTCGGGGTGTCGCGACCGTCCCTGCGTGAGGCCATCCAGAAACTGGTAGCGCGGGGACTGCTGCTCAGCCGCCAGGGCGGCGGTACCTATGTCACCGAGGCGCTCAACAGTGCCTTCACCGATCCGCTGCTGCCGCTGTTGGAAAGCCGCGAGGAAACCCGGCGCGACCTGCTGGAATTTCGCCATACCCTGGAAAGCGCCTGCGCCTACTACGCTGCGCAACGAGCCACCGAGCCTGATCTCGCGCGACTGACCCTGGCCTGGGAACGACTGGAAGATTGCTATCGGCGGCGCGAGACCCTGGCTCGGGAGGAGGAGGGTGAGGCCGATGCGGCTTTTCACCTGGCCATCGCCGAGGCCAGCCACAACGCCGTCTACCTGCACAGCATTCGCAGCCTGTTCGAACTGCTGCGGCATCACATGGTGACCAATATCGGCGGCATGCAGGCCCAGCGTGGCGAAACCCGCGAGCGCTTGCTGGAACAGCACCGGACGCTCTACCAAGCCATTGTCGCGGGTGAAGCCGAACGCGCGCGCGAGGCAGCGAGCCTGCATCTGGGCTATGTACGAGAGGTGCTGGAAGAGGCGGGAGCCATGGCAGGCCGTCTAGCACGGGCCAAACGGCGCGACGAGCTCTGAAAAAGCTGGCGGAAAAACCTGTAGTGGCACTAAGCTACTACAATAAGTTATCTGTCCGTGGCTAAAGTTTAGCGTTCCAGAGCTGATAACCCGGTCACACCTTCCCGCCTTCGCTGGCGTCTAGACCGGTATCTTCCTGTGGAACACGCCCCTTCCTCGCCTTCGCTCGTCGACTTTATCTTCACCCCTGCATTGCTGGGTGCCTGCGGCACCGGCGCGATCCTGTACGCGGGCGGTGTCACTGCGACCACCCTGGCCCTGAGTGCCACCCAGGTGGTCCTGGCCATGGGCCTGGGCTTCTGGCAGCTGCGTCGCGCTCAGGCACGACAGGTCGAGCGGTCTGCCGGCCAGGCCATCCACCAGAGGCTGGTCAGCGGCCGGGACGAAGCTCTCGAAGCCCTCTGTGTAGCCGTGCTGCCAGTGTGGTCCGAGCAGATCGAAGCCGCGCGCGTCCATACCGAGCAGGAAATCGTCAGTCTGACCAGTCGCTTCGCCGAGCTGGCGGACCGTATCCACAGTGTCGCTGGCAACGATCACGGCAGTGGCGATCGCCTGGTCAGCCTGATGGCCAGCAGCCAGAACCAGTTGGACGGCATCCTGCAATCGCTGCGTGAGGCGCTGTCGAGCAAGGGGGCGTTGCTCACCGAGGTCAACGGCTTGGCCGGCCTGACCGAGCAACTCAAGAGCATGGCCAAGGACGTCGGCGACGTGGCCCGCCAGACCAACCTGCTGGCCCTCAACGCCGCCATCGAAGCCGCGCGTGCCGGTGAAGCCGGGCGCGGTTTCGCCGTGGTCGCCGACGAGGTCCGCAAGCTGTCCACGTTGTCCGGCGACACCGGGCAGAAGATCGGCGAAACCGTGGAAACGGTGAATGGCGCCATCGCCCGCACCCTGGAGCTGTCGCAACGCCACGCCGAGCGCGACACCGGCACCCTGAACCAGTCCGGCGAGACCATCGAACAGGTCATCGGTAGCTTTGGCGGCACCACCCGCGACGTGGTCGAGCGCAGCGATGCTCTGGCCGACAACGCCGCGGCCGTGGGCGGCGCCATCGCCGAGGTGCTGGTCGCCCTGCAGTTCCAGGATCGCGTCAGCCAGATGCTCGGCCACATCCGCGACGACCAGGCCCGCCTCGAGCGCCTGGTGATCGAGCGTCGCGCCCTGGCCGCCAGCGGCCAGCCGCTGCCGCCCCTCGACACCAAGGGCTGGCTCGCCGAGCTGGCCCGTACCTACACCATGGCCGAGCAGGTCGCCGTGCACCACGGCAAGCGACCGGCCGCCGCCGCTGCCGAATCCGATATCACCTTCTTCTAAGGAAAGCTGCCATGAGCAACAAGACCATTCTGATCGTCGACGACTCCATCTCCATCCGCCAGGTAGTGTCCATGACGCTGAAAAGCGCGGGCTACGACGTCATCGAGGGCTGTGACGGTCGCGATGCCCTGACCAAGCTGGACGGTCGCAAGGTGCACCTGATCATCAGCGACGTGAACATGCCCAACATGGACGGCATCACCTTCGTCACCGCGGCCAAGAAGCTGCCCGCGTACAAGTTCACTCCGGTGATCATGCTCACCACCGAATCCGATGCCGCCAAGAAGGCCGCCGGTCAGGCCGCTGGGGCCAAGGCCTGGATGGTCAAGCCGTTCCAGCCCGCACAGATGCTGGCAGCGGTTTCCAAGCTGATCATGCCCTGATAGCCCCGGAGGCTACCCATGAACGACGTCATTCGTACCCGGTTGCCCTTCTCCGGGCCGCTGACCATCTACACCGCGGCGGACAGCAAGCCGCTGCTGATGGAGCCCCTGGCCGCCGGGGGCACCGTGGCGTTGGAGCTGGCCGAAGTCGATGAATTCGACTCCGCCGGTCTGCAGTTGCTGCTGCTGGCCCACCGGGAGGCGCAGCGTCTGGGCGGCAGCCTCGAACTGGTCGACCCCAGCCTCGCCGTCACCGAACTGCTGGAGCTGGCAGGTCTCGCCGACTTCTTTACCGCGGCTGCCGCGGAAGGTGTTGCCGCATGAACATGGACGAGATCCTCAAGACGTTCATCGCCGAGAGCGAGGAGCTGTTGCAGCAGATGGAGGCCGCCCTGCTGCAGATCGAGCAGGCGCCGGATGACGCCGAGCTGATCAACGCCATCTTTCGCGCCGCCCATACCATCAAGGGTTCGGCGGGGCTGTTCGGCCTGGACCATGTGGTGGCCTTCACCCATGTCGCCGAAAGCGTGCTTGATCGCATCCGCAGTGGTGAAATGGCGTTCGACGAGACGCTGTCGGCACTGTTCCTGGAGGTTTGCGACCACCTCAATGGCCTGATTGCTCGGGTGTCGTCCGGCAGCGAGCCGGAGGTCGACTTCCAGGCCGTGGGCGCCGCTCTGGTGCAGCGCCTGGAGCATTATCTGCAGCCGAGCGCCCAGGCGGCCCAGCCGACCGCCGTGGCGCGCGCCCTGGTGACACCGGTGGATGGCGTGGCCGCCGGCCATTGGCACCTGTCGCTGCGCTTCGGCCCGGACATGCTGCGCAATGGCATGGATCCGCTGGCCTTCGTGCGCTACCTCAATACCTTCGGCCGCATCGTCAACATCGTTACCCTGTTCGATGCCATTCCGACCGCCGCCGAGATGGATCCGGAAACCTGCTACCTGGGCTTCGAGGTCGCCTTCGACAGCGACGCCGACAAGGAAACCATCGAGGCGGCCTTCGAATTCGTCCGCGAAGACAGCCAGATCCGCATCCTGCCGCCGCACAGCCGCAGCAGCGACTATTGCCAGCTGATCGACGACCTGCCCGAGGAAGACCTGCGCCTGGGCGAAATCCTGGTGCGCTGCGGCACCCTGACCGCCACCGAGCTGGACGAGGTGCTGCGCCGCCAGGCCGATCCGGCGGTGCCGCGCAAGCCCATCGGCGAGGTCTTGGTCGAGGCCCAACTGGTCAATCCGCCGGTGGTGGACGCGGCCCTGAACAAGCAGCGCAAGATCAAGGAACAGCGGGCGCCAGCCAGCGAAGGCCAACTGATCCGTATCGACGCCACCAAGCTCGACCAGCTCATCGACCTCATTGGCGAACTCATCATCGCCGGTGCCGGCACCCAGCTGATCGCTCAGCAGAGCGGCCTGACCACCCTGGTGGAATCCACCGGGGTGCTGTCGCGCCTGGTCGAGGAGGTGCGGGATACCGCCCTGACCCTGCGCATGGTGCAGATCGGCACCACCTTTAACCGCTTCCAGCGCGTGGTGCGCGACGTCTCCAAGGAAATCGGCAAGGACATCGCCCTGCGCATCAGCGGCGGCGATACCGAGCTGGACAAGACCGTGGTGGAAAAGATCGGCGATCCGCTGACCCACCTGATCCGCAACGCCATGGACCATGGCATCGAATCCGCCGAATTGCGCCTGGCCCGCGGCAAGCCGGCCCAGGGCACCGTGGGCCTCAACGCCTATCACGAGTCGAGCAGCATCGTCATCGAGGTCACCGATGACGGTGGCGGTCTGTCGCGCGAGCGCATTCTGCGCAAGGCGACCGAGCGCGGCCTGATCAGCGAAGGCCAAGTGCTGGGCGACAAGGAGGTGTTCAACCTGATCTTCGAGCCGGGTTTCTCCACCGCCGAGCAGATCAGCAACCTGTCGGGTCGCGGCGTCGGCATGGACGTGGTGAAAAAGAACATCACCGCCCTGCGCGGCAGCGTCGACCTCACCAGCGAGGAGGGCCGGGGCACCACGGTAACGATCCGCCTGCCGCTGACCCTGGCGATCATCGACGGCTTCCTCATCGGCGTTGGCAAGGCCGCCTACGTGGTGCCCCTGGAAGCGGTGGAGGAGTGCATCGAATTGACCGAGGCGGCCAGCGTCCAGGCCAGTGGCAACGATTATCTCGACCTGCGCGGCGAGGTGCTGCCGGTGCTGCGCCTGCGCCAGCTGTTCGCCATCGAGGAAGCGCCGCCGCGGCGCCAGAACGTGGTGGTGGTCCGCTACGCCGGCCAGCGCGCCGGTCTGGTGGTCGATCAGCTGCTCGGTGAATTCCAGACCGTGATCAAGCCTCTCGGTCCGTTGTTCGACCACAACCGCAGCCTGGGCGGCTTCACCATCCTCGGCAGCGGCGCCGTGGCGCTGATCCTCAGCGTGCCCGGGCTGATCGGCGAGGCTTCGTCCACCACCGTCTCCGCCCACGCCGCCGTACCGGTCTGATCGACAAGGAAATCGAATCCATGACCGTTACCAAGCGCATGTCCCTGCTGGTCCTGTCCGCCCTGTTGGGCATCATCCTGCTCGCGGGTATCGCCTACCAGCAGTTGAGCCAGGTGTACGACCGCGGCAATTACGGCAACGACAACACCGTACCGTCGATCCTGGGCATCGATGCCATCGATGCCCATTCGGCCGACATCATCACCGGCATCTACCGCCACCTGGCCGCGGACGGCGACGTCGCCACGCGCGAGGCCGAGAAGGAACTGACCGAGGCCCAGCAACTGACCGAAAAGGCGCTCAAGGACTATGAGCCGCTGATCTCCGACGAAGCCGATCGGCGCATGCTGCAGGACGATCGCCAGGCCATCGTGGCCCTGAACGATCTGGTGGCAACGGTGTTGCCTCTGTCGCGGGCGAGCCAGGACGAGGACGTCAAACGCATCCTCGGCGAGCAGCGCAAGGTGATCGACCATGTCGGCGATGCCCTCGATGCGCACCGCAGTTACAACCAGAAGCTCGGCAGCGAGCAGGCGCAGGTCGCCGGCCGTACCATGAGCCAGGCCACCGTCCTCTCCATCGGCATCGCCTTGGTGACCCTGCTGGCCGTCGGCCTGCTCGGTTTCTTCATTACCCGCAACCTGCTGCGCCAGCTGGGCGGCGAACCGGCCGAGGTGGCCAAGGTCGCCAACCGCACGGCCGCGGGCGACCTGCCCGACGATCTGCAGCTGCGCGCTGGCGACGATTCCAGCCTGATGGCCGCCATGCAGCGCATGGTGCGGACCCTGCGCGGCCTGGTGCAGGAGATGACCACCATGGCCGCCGAGCATGATCGCGGCGAGACGGACGCGCGCCTGCCGCAGGAGCGATTCCAGGGGGCCTTCCGCAACGTCGCCGAAGGCGTCAATGCCATGGCCGCCGGTCACCTGGAGGATTCCCACAAGGCCATGGCCTGCGTGAAGAGCTTTGGCGAAGGCGATCTGGCGGCCGAGCTGGAACGTTTCCCCGGCAAGAAGGCGGTGATCAACGACAACCTCGAACAGGTGCGCAGCAACATCCAGCGCCTGGTCGCGGAAATGGTGCAGCTGTCCGAGGCCTATGATCGCGGCGCGACGGACGCCCGCATTCCGGTGGAGCGTTTCCTGGGTACCTTCCGCTGCATGGCCGAAGGCGTCAATGCCATGGTCGCCGGGCACCTGGAGGATTCGCGCAAGGCCATGGCCTGTGTGAAGAGCTTTGGTGAAGGCGACCTGTCGGTGCCGCTGGAACGCTTCCCTGGGCAGAAGGCAGTGATCAACGACAACCTCGAACAGGTGCGCGGCAACATCCAGCGCCTGGTCGAAGACGCCGCCCAGCTGAGCCAGGCGGCCATGGCCGGGCGTCTCGATAGCCGTGCCGACGCCAGTGCCCACCAGGGCGACTTCCGCCGTATCGTCGCCGGCATCAACGGCACCCTGGACGCCATCGTCGCCCCGGTCAACGAGGCCATGGGCGTGATGGCCGGTCTGGCCCAGGGTGACCTGAGCCGTACCGTCCAGGGCGTCTACCAGGGCCAGCTGCTGGAGTTGAAGAATTCCATCAACGGCACCGTCGCCAAGCTGAACCAGATCATCGGCGACGTACGGCTGTCGGCCGATGCCCTGGCCAGTGCCTCGGAAGAGATCTCCGCCACCGCCCAGAGCATGAGCCAGGCCAGTACCGAACAGGCTGCCTCGGTGGAAGAGACCAGTGCCAGCATCGAACAGATGTCGGCCTCCATCGCCCAGAACACCGAGAACGCCAAGGTCACCGACGGCATGGCCGGCAAGGCCGCGCGGGAAGCGGGTGAGGGTGGTGAAGCGGTACGCGATACCACGGTGGCGATGAAGACCATTGCCGACAAGATCGGCATCGTCGACGCCATCGCCTACCAGACCAATCTGCTGGCGCTCAACGCGGCCATCGAAGCGGCCCGCGCCGGCGAGCACGGCAAGGGTTTCGCGGTGGTGGCGGCCGAGGTGCGCAAGCTGGCCGAGCGCAGCCAGGTCGCGGCCCAGGAGATCGGCGACGTGGCCAAGAACAGCGTGGCCCTGGCGGAGCGGGCCGGCACCCTGCTGGACCAGATCGTGCCCTCCATCGGCAAGACCTCGGATCTGGTGCAGGAGATCGCTGCGGCCAGCGAAGAGCAGAGCAGTGGGGTAAGTCAGATCAACGGGGCTATGCTGCAGTTGAATCAGCTGACTCAGCAGAACGCCTCGGCCTCGGAAGAGCTGGCGGCCACTGCCGAGGAAATGAGCGGCCAGGCCGAGCAACTGCAGCGGCTGATGGGCTTCTTCCACACCGGCGAAGGCCGCGTCGTGCAGGACCTGGATCGAGCGCTGGAAGCCACACGGCCAAGGACGGCGCGGGTCCCCGGCAAGGCCTTGCGTAATGACACTTCGGGCGTACCTGAAGGCTATGCCCCCTTCGACATCTGACCCCTTATCCAACGGCCACCTGCAGGTGGCCTTTTTGAGACTACCGACATGACTGTCATCAAGAAAATGCTGCTGCTGGTGCTGTCCGCGCTATTGGGCATCATTGTGCTGGCCGGCACCGGCCAATACGAAATCGACCAGGTGTTCCAGGCCGCCAACTATGGCAACGACAACACCGTGCCCAGTTTGAAGGCGCTCGGCGAGATCAACGATAGCCGCTCCGACTACGTGGTAGGCATCTATCGTCACGTGCTGGCGACCAGCAGCGAAGCCATGACCACCGCCGAGCAGGACCTGGCCGCGGCCAAGGAGCGCGTCGGCCAGAACCTCGGCAAGTACGATGCGTTGGTTTCGGATGATCGCGATCGCACACTGCTGGCAACCGATCAGGCTGCCTTCAATGCCCTGTTCAGCCTGGGCGAGCAGGTCATTGCCCTGTCGCGGCAGAATCGCAACGACGACGCCCAGAACCTGATGCGCAGCCGTACCGACGTGATGCTCGCCATCAACAAGGCCCTCGACGAGCACGTCAGTTACAACCAGACCCTGGCGCAGCAGGGCGTGCAAGTCGCCCAGAAGACCAAGGTCGAGGCCACCTGGCTGGCCTTGTCCATCGCCCTCGCGACCCTGCTGGCCGTTGCCCTGCTGGGTTTCTTCATCACTCGCAATCTGCTGCGTCAGTTGGGTGGTGAGCCCTCCGTGGTCGCCACCTTGGCCGGCCGCGTGGCTGCAGGCGATCTGCCCGACGACATCAAGCTGCGGGGCGACGACAAGACCAGCCTGATGGCGGCCATGCAGAACATGGTTACCACCCTGCGCGGGCTGATCACCGAAATGACCAGCATGTCGACTGCCCATGACCGCGGCGAAACCGTGGTCCGCATTCCGGCGGACCGTTTCCAGGGTGCCTATCGCAGCATGGCCGAAGGCGTCAACGGCATGGTTGCCGGTCATCTCAGTGATTCCGCCAAGGCCATGGCTTGCGTCAAGAGCTTTGGCGAAGGCGATCTGTCGGTGCCGCTGGAGCGCTTCCCCGGCCAGAAGGCGGTGATCAACGACAACCTCGAGCAGGTGCGCGGCAATATCCAGCGTCTGGTCGAGGACGCCAACCAGCTCAGCCAGGCGGCCATGGCCGGACGTCTCGATACCCGTGCCGATGCCAGCGCCCACCAGGGCGATTTCCGCCGCATCGTCGCCGGCATCAACGGCACCCTCGACGCCATCGTCGCCCCGGTCAACGAAGCCATGGGCGTCATGGCCGGCCTCGCCCAGGGTGATCTGAGCCGCACCGTGCGCGGTGACTACCAGGGCCAGCTGCTGGAGCTCAAGGAATCGATCAACGGCACCGTCGGCAAACTGAATCAGATCATCGGCGACGTGCGCCTGTCGGCCGATGCCCTGGCCAGTGCCTCGGAAGAAATTTCCGCCACTGCCCAGAGCATGAGCCAGGCCAGTACCGAACAGGCCGCCTCGGTGGAAGAGACCAGTGCCAGCATCGAACAGATGTCGGCCTCCATCGCCCAGAACACCGAGAACGCCAAGGTCACCGACGGCATGGCCGGCAAGGCCGCGCGGGAAGCGGGTGAGGGTGGTGAAGCGGTACGCGATACCACGGTGGCGATGAAGACCATCGCCGACAAGATCGGCATCGTCGACGCCATCGCCTACCAGACCAATCTGCTGGCGCTCAACGCGGCCATCGAAGCGGCCCGCGCCGGCGAGCACGGCAAGGGCTTCGCAGTGGTGGCGGCCGAGGTGCGCAAGCTGGCCGAGCGCAGCCAGGTCGCGGCCCAGGAGATCGGCGACGTGGCCAAGAACAGCGTAGCCCTGGCGGAGCGGGCCGGCACCCTGCTGGACCAGATCGTGCCCTCCATCGGCAAGACCTCGGATCTGGTGCAGGAGATCGCTGCGGCCAGCGAAGAGCAGAGCAGTGGGGTAAGTCAGATCAACGGGGCTATGCTGCAGTTGAATCAGCTGACTCAGCAGAACGCCTCGGCCTCGGAAGAGCTGGCGGCCACTGCCGAGGAAATGAGCGGCCAGGCCGAGCAACTGCAGCAGCTGATGGGCTTCTTCCACACCGGTGAAGGCCGTGCGGTACAGGACCTGGAACGGGCCATGGAGCGGGCTCGGCCAGCCGCTCCGCGCAGTCCGCAAGTCGCCGTCCGTTCCCAGTCCGCCGCCGGTGGTCGCCTGCCGGAAGGCTACGTACGTTTCTCGGAGTAACCCATGAACGCCCTGACGATCTCCGATCTAGAGCAAGACACCCTGGGTCACCAGCACCTGACCTTTGTCGTGCAGGAAGAGACCTATGCGGTGGATACCCTGGCCGTGCGCGAGATTCTCGAATTCGGCCAGCTCACCCAGGTTCCGCGGATGCCGGCGTGCATCCGCGGCGTCATCAACCTGCGCGGGGCGGTGGTGCCGGTGATCGATCTTGAGGCACGCTTCGGCGGTAGTCCGACCCAGGTAGGGCCACGGACCTGCGTCGTCATCCTGGAGGTGCCCACGGGCGATGACCTACAGGTGCTTGGCGTGGTCGTCGATGCGGTCAGCGAGGTGCTGGAGATCGCCCCCGGCGACATCCGCCCGGCGCCCAGCTTCGGTAGTCGCCTGCGCCCGGACTTCATCGCCGGCATGGTCAAGTCTGGCAGCGGTTTCGTCGTCGTCCTCGATGTCCCGCGGGTGCTGGATATCGAAGAGCTGGCCGGCTTGGCCGCGCGCAGTACCAGCTGAGCGCCGCCGTTGCCTGGACAGGAGGCTCGCCTTCGTTGCCGGGCTGGCCCGACCGCTGTCGTCGTCTTCCCAGCCACCGGCGGTGGCTGTTCCCCCTCTCCCAGGTCCGGGCCTGGTCCCTTGAGCGACGGCGAAAGGGCAGGGCGTCGCCATTCATCCGGTGCCGCAGCGGTCGCGGCACGCTCCCCTGAGCAGCACGGGTAGCCCTGAGGTTCCGGCCGGCGGATGAAGCGCGGCCCAGAGGCGACGCGTGGTACGTCCCGAACCTTCGACCCGCTAAAGAAGAGCCGGGACAGGCCGAAGAACTGGACAGTGATCCCAAGGATGCAATCCCATGCTGAACAAGATGCGTGTTTCGACCAAATTGATGCTGGGCTTCGGCGCCGCCATCCTCATGCTACTGCTGACCATCGGCGTGGCGCTGCTGAACATGGGGACGATGAGGGAAGCCGCTGACTCCATGTCGCAGTATCGCTTTCCCATGACGGTGCAGGCCAACACCCTGGCCCGCAACACCCTGGATTCCGGCCGCCAGATGCGTAACCTGCTGCTGCAGGACGGCGCTGACCAGCGTGCCAAGACCCTCGACGAGATCAAGCGCATTCGGGGCGAGAACGGCGACATCCTCACCGACCTGGGCAAGAAGATCCAGAGCGACGAAGGCAAGCAGAAGCTCAAGGCCGTGCTGGAAAGCCGCCAGCGCCTGCAGGACAAGTACAGCGAATTCTTCCGCCTGCTGGACGTTGACCATGGGCAGGCGCGTGACTATCTGCTCAACGTCTTCGCCCCCAACAACAATGAGCTGGTCACCGCGGTCAATCAGCTCAATGACTTCCAGGCCCAGCGCATGATCGAGTCCGGCGAAGCCGCGACCGGCGCCTATGTGGACGCCCGCAACCTGATGATCGTCCTGGGTGCCGTGGCGCTGCTGATGTCGGTCGCCATGGGCTACCTGATCGCCCGCAGCCTCATCCGCCAGCTGGGCGGCGAGCCGGCCTATGCCGCCGATGTGGTCAGTCGGGTCGCCCGCGGCGATCTGAGCGTCGTGGTGGAGACCCGCGAGGGCGATACCACCAGCATGCTGGCGGCCATCCGCGGCATGACCGAACGCCTCGGGCAGATCATCGGCGAGGTACGCGGCAACGCCGATTCCCTGGCCAGTGCCTCCGAAGAGGTCTCGGCCACCGCCCAGAGCATGAGCCAGGCCAGCACCGAGCAGGCTGCCTCGGTCGAAGAGACCAGCGCCAGCATCGAGCAGATGTCGGCCTCCATCGCCCAGAACACCGAGAACGCCCGGGTCACCGACGGCATGGCCGGCAAGGCCGCGCGGGAAGCGGGCGAGGGTGGTGAAGCGGTGCGCGATACCCTGGTGGCGATGAAGACCATCGCCGACAAGATCGGCATCGTCGACGCCATCGCCTACCAGACCAACTTGCTGGCGCTCAACGCCGCCATCGAAGCGGCCCGCGCCGGCGAGCACGGCAAGGGCTTCGCGGTGGTGGCGGCCGAGGTGCGCAAGCTGGCCGAACGCAGCCAGGTCGCGGCCCAGGAAATCGGTGAGGTCGCCAAGAACAGCGTGGCCCTGGCCGAGCGCGCCGGCACCCTGCTCAGCGAGATGGTCCCCTCGATCAACAAGACCTCGGATCTGGTGCAGGAGATCACCGCTGCTTCCGAAGAGCAGAGTGCCGGGGTCGATCAGATCAACAGCGCCATGCTGCAACTGAGCCAGCTCACCCAGCAGAACGCCTCGGCGTCGGAAGAATTGGCGGCCACCTCCGAGGAGATGAGCGGCCAGGCCGAGCAACTGCAGCAGCTGATGGAATTCTTCACCCTGAACAATGCCCTGCCGGGCGTCAACGCGGGTCTGTCCCCGAATACCGGCTCGAGCCAGGGCAAGGCCAAGCGCAAGGCATCCGCCTTCCGCTCCGCACCTGTGACCGTTACCACCCGGGGCAAGGCGCCGGTCGGCTTCGCCCACTTCGAGGAGAGTGTCTGATGAGTACTGCTGAGCTGCCCCGGCAGTTTCTTACCTTCCAGCTGGGCGGCGACATGTACGCGGTGGGTACCGGCTGCGTGCGCGAGATCATCGAGTATGGCGCGGTGACCAGCGTACCCATGCTGCCGCCATCGATCCGCGGGGTGATCAACCTGCGCGGCGCCGCGGTACCGGTGATGGACCTCGGCGTGCGTTTTCATGGCCAGCCCACCGAGGTGACCCGGCGCAGCTGCATCGTGGTGCTGGAGGTGCAGGGCGGGCAGCGCACCCAGGTGCTGGGGGTGGTGGTGGATGCCGTCAGCGAGGTGCTGGAAATCGGCGCGGATGCCATCGAGCCGGCGCCGGATTTCGGCGCCCGGGTGCGCACCGATTTCATCCTCGGCATGGCCAAGCAGGGCGACGGCTTCGTCATCCTGCTCAACATCGAGCGCGTGCTCGGTGAGGACGACTACCAGCAGCTCGCTGCCATTCCGGCTGCCTGAGCATGAGCGTGTCCGAGGCCCTCGCACTCACCGATGCCGAGTTCCAGCAATTCCGCTCCCTCATCTTCAAGGTCGCGGGCATCAGCATGTCCGATGCCAAGAAGCCGCTGGTGGGCGGACGGCTGGCAAAGCGCATCCGCCTGCGCCAGCTGGCCAGCTACGGCGCCTACTTCCGCTTGATCCAGCAGGATCGGGGGGAGTTCCAGATGGCGGTGGACCTGCTCACCACCAACGAGACCTATTTCTTCCGCGAGCCCAAGCACTTCGACTTCCTGCGCACCCAGGTGCTGCCGAATTGGAAGAGCAGCTTGCCGTTTCGCCTGTGGAGCGGTGCCTGTTCCTCCGGCGAAGAGCCCTACACCCTGGCCATGACCCTGGCCGAAGGTCTCGGTGACAAGCCCTGGGAGATGCTCGCCTCCGATCTCAGCACCCGGGTGCTGGAAAAGGCGCGCCTCGGGCAGTACCCGCTGGAGGAGGCCGAAGGCATTCCCGCAGCCCTGCTGCGGCGGTACTGCTTCAAGGGCGTGGGTGACAACGCCGGCATCTTCCTGGTCGATCCGGCACTGGCGGCGCGCATCTCCTTCATGCAGATCAACCTCAATACCCGGTTGCCGGAGGTGGGCAAATTCGACGTCATCTTTCTGCGTAACGTGATGATCTATTTCGATCTGCCCACCAAGCGCCAGGTCGTCGAACGGCTGGTCCGCCATCTGCGTCCGGGTGGCTATTTCTTCATCAGCCATTCGGAAACCCTCAATGGCGTGACCGAGGCCTTGCGCATGGTGTCGCCTTCCATCTATCAGCGGCCGATCTGAGCACCGTGGCGGTGGGCGAACGCTTCCTCACCCCCGGCGACTGGTATTTCGGTCGTGGCGATCTGCAACTGCGGACGGTACTGGGCTCTTGCGTGTCCTTCGTCTTCTGGCACCCGGGTGATCGGTTGGGGGGCATGACCCACTCCCTGCTGCCCAGTCGGCTGGGTGGCGCCAAGACCACCCGGCGCGACGGTCATTACATCGACGATGCCCTCTATCTGATCCTCAGGGCCATGGCGCGCCACGGCAGCGATCCACGCGGGTATCGCATTCACCTCTATGGCGGTGGCTCCATGTTCCCCGGAGTGCCGAGCACGCCGGCGGCGTCCATCGGGCAGCGCAACGTAGAGGCCGCGCGCGCCTTGCTGGCCGCCTATGGTCTAAGGTGCGACAAGACCCATGTCGAAGGCATCGGGCACCGCAAGTTGATCCTCGATCTGCGCACGGGCGCTGTCTCTCTCCAGCAGGCGACCCTGAGCGCAAATCCCTCCTCTCCGGACTACCCCTAATGAATAAGATCAAGGTTCTCATCGTCGACGATTCAGCCGTGGTGCGTCAGGTGCTGGCACAGAGCCTGGCCCTGGATCCGGGCATCGAGGTGGTCGGCGTAGCGGCCGATCCGGTGTTCGCCATGGACAAGATGCGCAAGCAATGGCCGGACGTCCTGGTGCTGGACGTGGAGATGCCGCGCATGGACGGCATCACCTTTCTCAAGAAGCTGATGTCCGAGCGGCCGACCCCGGTGGTGATCTGCTCCACCCTCACCGAGAAGGGTGCTGCTACCACCCTGCAGGCCATGGCGGCCGGCGCGGTTAGCATCGTCACCAAGCCCCAGGCCAATCTCAAGCAATTCCTCCAGGGCTCGACCGAGGACCTGGTGCATGCCATCAAGGCGGCAGCCCGCGCCAATCTCAAGCGCCTGGCGCCGCGGGCGGCGCCCGTGGTGGCAGCGCCCAAGCTCAGCGCCGATGTCATCCTACCCGCCGGTGGCACGGCCATGGCCCGGACCACCGAGCGGCTGGTGGCGCTGGGCACCTCCACCGGGGGTACCCAGGCGCTGGAAGCCGTGCTCACCTCCCTGCCGCGGGTCTGTCCCGGCATCGTCGTCGTGCAGCATATGCCCGAGCGTTTCACCGCCGCCTTCGCCGAGCGCCTGGATCGCCTCTGCGACCTTGAGGTCCGCGAAGCGCGGCACGGTGATCGCGTCACCCCGGGACGGGTGCTCATCGCCCCAGGTGGCCGGCACATGCTGCTCAAGCGCAGTGGTGCCCAGTACCACGTGGACGTGGTCGACGGCCCGCCGGTGAGCCGCCACCGACCTTCGGTGGACGTACTGTTCCGGTCGGTGGCGCGGGCGGCCGGCAGCAACGCCCTCGGCATCATCATGACCGGCATGGGCGACGACGGCGCCCGTGGCCTCAAGGAACTACGCGAAGCCGGCGGCCGTACCCTCGGCCAGGACGAAGACAGCTGCGTGGTCTACGGCATGCCCAAGGAGGCCATGAAACTCGGCGCCGTGGAGCAGGAAATCGGTCTCAACCAGATCGCCGCCGCCATCCTCAAAGGTGGGGTCTAGACGAACTTGCGGGGCAGTCCGGACTCCAAGCGCGAGCACGCGAGGAGAGCCCCATGTTCGACATCTGCCAATGGATCAATGAACCCGAGACCTGGCTGGCCGAGCCCGAGCGGCTCCGGGTCATCACTGATCGCCACAGTGACTTCTGGCGCCAGACCCACGACGGCGCCGAGCGCCACAGTGGTCACTTCTTCGGCGCCCGGGTTACCAGCGGCTTCACCGCGCAGGTGCGGGTCGTGGCGCGCTGCAAGAACCAGGGTGACCATGCCGGGCTGATGGTGCGGATCGACGAGCAGCAGTGGTTGCGCGCTGGCATCGGCTACTTCGACGACACGCCGCAACTGCTCAGCGTCCTGACCCAGGGCCGTTCGGATCTTGCCGTGGGCGCACCGCTGGGCGAGCGGGAAGAGGTGTGGCTGAGGGTCACCCTGGCCCAGGGTAGCCTGCGGGTGCAGGCCTCGCTGGACGGTCAGCGCTGGCCGCTGCTGCGCCTGGCCAGCTTGCCAGCCGCCGCGGAATACCGGGTCGGCCCGGTCTGTGGCACCCCAGAGCGGGGCGGCATGGAAGTGGCGTTCAGCGAGTTCAGTCTGCAAGCCCCGCTGCAACGCGGCCTGGCCGATCTGAGTTGAGGTAGTGTTGATAAGCTATGTTTTACGATCTAGCGAGCTAGAGCCAAACAAGGCAAAAACGCCTGAGGAAGCGGAGTTTACAAATGGTAAATGAGCATTCCGAAGGCGTTTTTAACGCAGTTAGGCCGACGCGCAGCAGATCGTGGCTGAACATCAGCCGACGGTGACGGGGGGCAGTTCGACCTGCTGCACCTGCACCGCCTTGCGCGGCGCGACCACCTTGGCGACGCCGTCGACGACCTTGTCGCCGTGTTGGTTGAACACGCGGGTGGCCAGGTTCACGCGAAACTTCGGCAGCTTTTCCAGCACCTCGATTTCCACCGTCAGGGTATCGCCCAGCTTGACCGGCTTTTCGAAGGTCATGGTCTGGTCGACATAAAGAGTGCCTGGGCCCGGCAGGTTGCAGGCCACTGCGGCGCTGATCAGGGCGCCACTGAGCATGCCGTGGGCGATGGGCTCGCGAAACAGCGTCTTGGCGGCGAAGTCGGCATCCAGGTGCAACGGGTTGCAGTCCCCGGAGAGGGCGGCGAACAGCAGCACGTCGCGCTGCTCGATGGTGCGGGTCACGGTCACCTTCTGGCCGATCTCGAGGGCTTCATAAGGGATGTTTTCGGTCAGGCTCATGAGGCGCTCCGGCAGCTGTGACAAGGCGGCAGACGCCGCGAAGCCGGGCATTCTACCCAGGCTGGTCGTCTGAGGCTAATCGACGCCCGGAAAAGCCGACAGAGAAGGTGACCATAAATGACTTTATGGTCATTAGGTGACGTTAAGGGCGGATATTGATGCTGTTGCGGGCAGGGCAAAGCTGCTAGGCTCGCAGGGCCGGTTCAGCGCTGATCACGGCACGCCAACGAACAATAACCATAGAGCGGGAGCGGGCTGCATGATGCCGAATTTCTGGAGTGACAAATATCCCGAGGGCATCCAGACAGACATAGACCTGGACCGTTATCGCAACGTCCTGGCGGTATTCCGCGAGGCCTGCCAGACCTACGCCGAGCGCCCGGCGTTCAGCAATCTCGGGCGGACGCTGAGCTACCGCGAACTCTATGAGCTGTCCGGTCAGTTCGCTGCCTACCTGCAGAAGCACACCGACCTGCAACCCGGCGATCGCATCGCCGTGCAGATGCCCAATGTGCTGCAGTACCCGGTGGTAGTCTTTGGCGCCATGCGCGCCGGCCTGGTGGTGGTCAACACCAACCCGCTGTACACCGCCCGTGAGATGCAGCACCAGTTCAAGGATTCCGGCGCTCGGGCGCTGGTGTGCCTGGCTAACATGGCGCACCTGGCCGAACAGGTGCTGCCGCAGACCGACATCCGGCACGTCATCATCACCGAGGTCGGCGACCTGCTGCCGACCTTCAAGCGCCTGCTGGTGAACGCCGTGGTCCGCCACGTCAAGAAGATGGTGCCGGCCTATCGTATCCCCCATGCCATCCGCTTCGTCGATGCCATGACCAAGGGCGAGCACGTCGATTTCGTCGAGGCCGATCCGGCGGCGGAGGATGTCGCCGTGCTGCAGTACACCGGTGGTACTACCGGCATCGCCAAGGGCGCCATGCTGACCCACCGCAACCTGGTGGCCAACATGCTGCAGTGCCAGGTGCTGATGACCAAGTACCTGGGCGGCGGTGCCCAGGTGATGATCGCGCCGCTGCCGCTCTACCACATCTATGCCTTCACCATTCACTGCATGGCCATGCTGATCCAAGGTAACCACAACGTCCTGATCACCAATCCCCG
Source organism: Pseudomonas sp. PLB05 (assembly GCF_021106615.1). Taxonomy (NCBI): domain Bacteria; kingdom Pseudomonadati; phylum Pseudomonadota; class Gammaproteobacteria; order Pseudomonadales; family Pseudomonadaceae; genus Pseudomonas; species Pseudomonas sp. PLB05. The sequence goes on along the minus strand of NZ_JAJOHO010000003.1, from coordinate 247,552 downwards.
CGACCTGCCCGCGCTGGTCAAGGAACTCAGGCAGTGGCGCTTCAACGGCTTCGTTGGTCTCAACACCCTGTTCGCCGCCCTGTGCAACAGCGAGGAGTTCCGCCAGCTGGATTTCTCCCAGCTCAAGGTGACCTTCTCCGGTGGCATGGCGCTGCAGCAGTCCGTGGCCTTGCGCTGGGAAGAGGTCACCGGCTGCGGCATCTGCGAAGGCTACGGCATGACCGAGACCAGTCCCGTGGTGAGCTTCAATCCGCTGGAGCGTCGCCGGCTGGGCACTATTGGCGTACCGGTACCAGGTACCGACTGCAAGGTGGTGGATGCCGATGGCGTGGCCCTGGGCTTCGACACCCCCGGTGAACTGTGCGTCAAGGGGCCTCAGGTGATGAAGGGCTACTGGCTGCGCCCCGAGGCCACCGCCGAAGTCCTGGACGCCGAAGGCTGGCTGCGCACCGGCGATATCGCCGTCATCGAACCCGATGGCTATCTGCGCATCGTCGATCGCAAGAAGGACATGATCCTGGTGTCCGGTTTCAACGTCTATCCCAACGAACTGGAAGAGGTGCTCTCCCAGTTACCCGGGGTGCTGCAGTGCGCGGCCATCGGCATCCCCGACGAGGTGGCAGGGGAGAAGATCAAGGTGTTCGTGGTGCCCAAGCCGGGTGCATCCCTGACCACCGAGCAGGTGCTCAAGCACATGCATGACAACGTCACCGGCTACAAGCGACCCAAGCTGGTGGAATTCCGCGACAGCCTGCCGACCACCAACGTCGGCAAGATCCTGCGCCGCGAACTGCGTGACGCCGAACTCAAGAAGGCGTAACAGGGCTTCACCATGTCCCCCGCGCCGCTACCTCTCGTCGACTGGTAGCGGTGCCGCCGGTCTCCAAGCATGGTTTTCGCAAGAGGTTCGGGTATAAACCGCAGGCGGCATTTTGCCGTCATCTCTTCGACCTCTCTCCTTGAGGACACACCATGCGAATTTGCGTACGCCAGGCCTTGCTGGGCCTCTTCCTGCTGGGCTCCAGCATGCTCGGCCAGGTCCAGGCGGGTGAACCCATCCGCGTCCTGTTCGTGGGCAACAGCTATACCTTCGTCAACGATCTGCCGGCGATGGTCCGTCAAATGTCCGTCGAGGCCGGTCAACCCCGCCCGCTGGACGTCAAGCATGTGACCTTCAGCGGCGCCAGCCTCGAGGAACACTGGAAGCGCCACGACGTGCAGGACGAGCTGGCCAAGGCCAACTACGACTACGTGGTGATCCAGGATCACAGCATGATGCCGGTGAAGAATCCGGACCTCACCCGTCGGTACGTCCGCCTGATCGCCGATCTGGCGCGCAAGGACGGCGCCCAGCCGATCCTTTACCTGACCTGGGCACGGCAGAACAACCCGACCATGCAGGCGCAGCTGGACAGCGTCTACACCCCCCTGGCCAAGGAAACCGGCGCGCTGCTGGCCCCGGTGGGCCAGGCCTGGCAGAAGGCCCTGGCCGATCAGCCGCAGCCGGGGCTGTTCCTGCCCGACGGCAGCCACCCGTCCTTTACTGGCACCTACCTGACCGCTTCGGTGTTCTATGCGCTGATCTACGGCACCCGTCCGCCGCTGCCGGCCGCCGGCGAGAAGATCAAGTTCGATCATGCCGATCCGGCCGATCTGCAGCAGGATGCCTGGAAGGCGCTGCAATCCCTCGACATGGCGCTGCGCACGCCGCCGGCCGGGTTGAACATGGCCAGTGTCCAGGCCAAGCGTTGATCCTGCGCTAGTCCTGCGCGACGTCCGTCGCGCAGGATCCGCTTTCCGGGCGGTTTTCCGCCCGCCGTTCTTGTAAAGCCCCGCCACACCCCCCAACTCTTTTACACTTACCGGTCCAAGCGACCGCCGTCGAAAGAGTTTCATGACCGATACCCCCTCCGTTGCCCGTCTTGCCGCCAACCTGGATCAGGCCTTCAACGCCGATCGCCATCGCCTGAGACGCCAGCTCCAGGCCTTGCAGAAACAGCCCGATTTAGCCCGAGAGGCCCAGTGGCTGGAACGCTTTCAGGCCTCCTGCGCCAAGGTCGAGGCGCGGCGTGCCAGCGTGCCGCGCATCCGTTACGACGATGCCCTGCCGATCGCGGCCAAGCGCGAGGAGATCAAGCGCGCCATCGAAGGCCATCAGGTGGTGGTGATCGCCGGCGAGACCGGTTCGGGCAAGACCACCCAGTTGCCCAAGATCTGTCTGGAATTGGGCAGGGGTGTACAAGGGCTGATCGGCCACACCCAGCCCCGCCGGCTGGCGGCACGCAGCGTGGGTGCGCGGGTAGCGGAGGAGCTGGGTTCGCCGCTGGGCGAGCTGGTGGGCTATCAGGTGCGCTTCGAAGACCAGAGCACCGACGCCACCCTGATCAAGCTGATGACCGACGGCATCCTGCTGGCCGAGACCCAGCACGACCGCTTTCTCGAACGCTATGACACCCTTATCGTCGACGAGGCCCACGAGCGCAGTCTCAACATCGACTTCCTGCTGGGCTTTCTCAAGACCCTGCTGCCGCGCCGACCCGATCTCAAGCTGATCATCACCTCGGCCACCATCGACCTGGAGCGCTTCTCCCAGCATTTCGACGGTGCCCCCATCGTCGAGGTGTCCGGGCGGACCTATCCGGTCGAGACCTGGTACCGTCCCCTCAGCGCCGAAGTGGACGAAGACGGCGAGCGGCTGGTGGACGACCTCTCTGTGGACCAGGGGATCCTCCAGGCCCTGGACGAGATCGAGGCCCACGAGCGCAGCGTTGGCCAGCGCCCGGGCGATGTGCTGGTGTTTCTGCCCGGCGAGCGTGAGATCCGCGATTGCGCCGAGGTGCTACGCAAGGCCCAGCTGAAATTCACCGAGGTCTTGCCGCTCTATGCGCGGCTGACCCCGGCCGAGCAGCAGAAGATCTTCCAGCCGCGTCCCGGACGCAAGATCGTGCTGGCCACCAACGTCGCCGAGACTTCGCTAACAGTGCCGGGCATTCGCTACGTGATCGACAGCGGCACCGCGCGCATCAGTCGCTACAGCTATAGAGCCAAGGTCCAGCGGTTGCCTATCGAAGCCGTCTCCCAGGCCAGCGCCAACCAGCGCAAGGGCCGCTGCGGACGGGTCGAGCCGGGCATCTGCATTCGCCTCTACAGCGAAGAAGACTTTCTGGGACGGCCGACCTTCACCGATCCGGAGATCCTGCGCACCAACCTGGCGGCGGTGATCCTGCAGATGCTGCACCTGCGCCTGGGTCGCATCGAAGACTTCCCCTTCATCGAGCCGCCGGATGGCAAGGCCATCAAGGACGGCTTCACCCTGTTGCAGGAGCTCTCGGCGGTCGATGTCGAAGGCCGCCTGCTGCCCCTGGGCCGGCAGTTGGCGCGCCTGCCCGTCGATCCGCGCCTGGGCCGCATGCTGCTGGAGGCGACGGAGCAGGGCAGTCTCGCCGAGGTGCTGATCGTCACCAGTGCGCTGTCGGTGCAGGACCCGCGCGAGCGCCCGGCCGATCGCCAGACCCAGGCCGATCAAGCCCATGCCCAGTGGAAGGACCCGGATTCGGATTTCGCCGCCCTGGTCAATCTCTGGCACGGCTTCGAGGAGCAGCGCCAGGCGCTGGGCTCCAATGCCCTACGCAGCTGGTGCCGCAAGCACTTCCTCAACTACCTGCGGCTGCGCGAATGGCGCGATGCCCATCGCCAGCTGACCCTGCTCTGCCGCGAGCTGGGGCTCCAGGCGCGCAAGACCGAAAGTCCGGCGCCGGCACTCGCGGAGATCGGCAACAGACCTGCGCCCACGACCGACAAGCACGTCAACGCCAAGGCTCAGCAACAGGCCGAGGCCAGCGAGGCGGCGGTGCGTGCCCGCGGCTATGCGGCGCTGCACAAGGCCATTCTCGCCGGTCTGCTCAGCCAGATCGGCCAGAAGAGCGAGGACGGCGACTACCTGGGCGCGCGTCAGCGACGCTTCTGGATCCATCCCAGCAGCGTCATCGGCCGCAAGAAACCCACCTGGATCATGGCCGCGGAGCTGGTGGAGACCACCAAGCTGTTCGCCCGTATGGTGGCCAAGGTCGAACCGGACTGGATCGAGCCGGTGGCGGGCCACCTGGTCAAGAAGACCCATCTGGAACCGCACTGGGAGAAGAAGCGTGGCCAGGTGGTGGCCTATGAACAGGTCACCCTCTATGGCCTGATCGTGGTCGGCCGCCGCCCGGTGCACTTCGGCCCCATCGATCCGCCTGCCGCCCGCGAACTGCTCATCCGCGAAGGCCTAGTGCGTGGCGAGATCAACAGCCGCGCCAAGTGCCTGGCGGCCAACCGCGCCCTGCTGGAACGCCTGGACGAGCTGGAGGCCAAGGCGCGGCGCCGTGACATCCTCGCCGACGAAGAGACGCTGTTCGACTACTATGCCGCGCGCCTGCCGGCGGACGTCTACCAGACTGCCACCTTCGACAGCTGGTATCGCCGCGAGAGCGCCAAGCAGCCCGACCTCTTGCTGATGCGCGAAGAGGACGTCCTCGCCCGCGAAGCCAGCGAGGTGACCGCTGCCCAGTACCCGGACACCCTGCGCCTGGGCGAACTGACCCTGCCGCTGTCCTATGAATTCGACCCGACCCATCCGCGCGATGGCGTCACCCTGCGGGTGCCCGCGCCGCTGTTGCCACAGTTGCCACCCCAGCGCCTCGATTGGCTGGTGCCGGGGTTGCTCTATGATCGCTGCGTGGCCCTGGTGCGCAACCTGCCCAAGGCCTTGCGCAAGAACTTCGTCCCGGTCCCGGATTTCGTTCGCGCCGCCCTGGACAAGATTCCCTTCGGCGAGGGTTCGCTGCACGAAGCCCTGGGGCGTGAACTGCAGCGCATGACCGGCGCGCGTATTCCCGACGAAGCCTGGCCGGAAGCCGAAGCCGGCCTGGATCCGCATCTGCGCATGAATCTCGAAGTCGTCGATGCTCAGGGCAAGCCCCTGGGCGAAGGTCGCGATCTGGCCGAGGTGACGGCGCGCTTCGCCCAGGAAAGCCAGGCGGCCTTGGCGCTACCGACACAGCGGCGTCAGGAGCAGCGCCCGGTGGAGGCCAAGGCCTTCGCCGAGGTGGCGGCCAAGACCCAGCAGCAGGTGGCGGGGCTGTCGATGACGGTCTATCCGGCACTGGTGGACGAGCAGGGCACGGTGCGCGAAGGCCGCTTCGCCACCCAGGCCGAGGCCCGCTACCAGCACCGTCGCGCGTTGCAGCGACTGCTGCTGCAGCAACTGACGGAGCAGGCCAAGTTCCTGCGCGGCAAGTTGCCCGGCCTCACCGAGTTGAGTCTGCTGCACCGCGAACTGGGTCGGCCGGAAGCCCTGGTGGAAGACATCCTGTTGGCCAGCCTGGACGCCGCCATCCTCGCCGACGAAGCCGAGCTGCCCCGCGATGGCGCCGGCCTGGCTTCATTGGCCGAGCGACGCAAGGCGGGCTTGACCGAACAGGCTGAACGGATCGCACGCCTGACCCTGGAGATCCTCAAGCTCTGGCATGGTCTGCAGAAGAAATTCAAGGGCCGCATCGACCTGGCCCAGGCGGTGGCCCTGAACGACATCAAGGCGCAATTGGCCCGCCTGGTCTATCCCGGCTTCGTCCGGGATACGCCCCTGGAATGGCTCAAGGAATACCCGCGCTACCTCAAGGCCATCGAGCAGCGTTTCGACAAGCTCGGCGGCCAGGTGCAGCGTGATCGCGTCTGGAGCGGCGAGCTGGCCGGACTCTGGGAGCAGTACCGCGCCCGCGCCGCCAAGCATGGTCAGGAGGGCAAGCGCGACGCCAATCTGGAGCTCTATCGCTGGATGCTGGAAGAGTATCGGGTGTCGCTTTGGGCCCAGCAGCTGGGGACCCGGATGCCGGTGTCGGACAAGCGCTTGAACAAGCAGTGGAGCCAGGTGGAAGCCTAGCGCGGTCATTCATCGGAACCACCGCTGGCCCGGGTCGGCCGTTGTCTGAGTGAAGCCAGGACCCAGGCCAGTTTTCGCGTCCGCGGCGCCCTCGAACGCGTTCTGACTCCGGCCCGTCCCGGTTGGGTGATCCGGTTCGAGTGCGCGGCGGTGGCAGGCGTCAAGCATCAGATCGAGGCTCTCGGCGTACCGCTCGAACTGGCGCGCCAAACGTTGACGTCTGGCGCTGGCCTAGCGTGGCAATACCTGGCGCAATGACCCGCCCACATCCGGCAGGTCCATCTCGATGCGCCGCCACCAGGCTTCCGCGAAGCTGTAGCAGGCGAAGGCGATCAGGCCGAGGCCGACCACGGACAGGATCAGTCCGCCGAAGGGCAGATTCTGCAGGCCGTTCAGGGCGTCCTTCATGCCCGGCGGATGCAGCGCCTGATAGCGCGAGCCGCTGACCACCAGCAGCACCGCGATCTCGACGAAGGCTATCCCACGGGCGATGAGGCCGAAGCGACCGATGGGGCGGATCAGCCGCAGCTGTTCCGGACTGGCTTCGAGATAGCGCTCGAAGCTGGCCTTCCAGCCCTTCACGAAATGCGCGAGGCCCACGCCCAGCGGAATCAGCGCAGCGACGTACACCAGCAGGTTGGAATAGCGCCAGCTGAGCAGCATCTGCAGAAAGTCATTGGTGTCGCCACCCGAGCCACTGCCCTGGCGCAGGCCGCTGACCAGCAGGCCCAGAGCGAAGAAGGCGAGGGCGCCATAGGTGATGCCACCCACCAGCAGACCGGCGCGGATGACCAGGCCCTTGGGCTTGCTGCCATGGTCATCGACATCGCGGATGGCCTGGAGGATGCGCCAGGCCGCGAAGGCGACCAGGCCGACCACCACCAGGCCGACCAGGAAGTGGCCGAAGGGTTGGGCGAGCAGGGCTTCCAGGCTGTCATGGCTGTCCGCCGGCTGGCCGGAGCCCCGTGCGGCCAGCAACGCCAGCACGCCGATGATGAGATAGACGAGACCGCGGGCGGCATAGCCGCCGCGGGCCAGAAGAGTGAGTCCGGTACGGGTGCGCATCTGTTATGTCCTGTTACATCCTGCCTTGTACTGACCGATGGGCCGCGCGCGGGTTCTGCCGGGCGGACAGGCGCACCAGAGTGCTGGCAGGACGCGGCGTTAGGCCTTAGGCTCGCACCCTTTGCCCGGCGATCGGTTCATGGACAAGGCACGACTGCTTACCCTTATTCTTCAGGCATTGGAAGCCGACCGCGACGTCATCAGCCAACAGCTGACGGCCAGTCACGAAGCGGCCACCCACGGCGAAAGCAAGGCCGAGAACAAGTACGACACCCGTGGTCTGGAGGCGGCCTATCTGGCCGATGGCCAACGCCGCCGCCTGCACGAGATCGAGCTGGCGCTGGCCGCCTACCGGGCGTTGACGCCCGTGGCCATGACCGATGGTATCCGCGTCGGTGCCCTGATCGAGCTGACCACCCCGACGGCCAGCCGCTGGCTGTTCCTCGGCCCGGATGCGGCGGGGCTCAAGGTCAGGCTGGACGGCCAGGAGGTGCTGGTGATCTCGCCGCGTGCGCCCCTGGGGCAGGCACTGCTCGGTCGGGAGGAGGGCGATGAGGTGGCGGTGACGGTGGAGGGCAAGGTGCACCGCCAGGAGATCGTGGCGGTGCACTGAGCCTCAGGCTGCCCTCAGGGATCCCCGTAGGTTGGGTTGAGCGCAGCGTAGCCCAACAGAGCCCAGCCTCGGTGCATGCCCTGTTCGGCTTCGACGATGGAGCCGTCTCAACCCAACCTACGATCCGCGCTGCCAAAGGAACACCGTAGGTTGGGTTGAGCGTTAGCGAAGCCCAACAGCGCCTAGCCTCGGTGCGGGTCCTGTTGGGCTTCGACGATGGAGCTGTCTCAGCCCAACCTACAATCCGCGCTGCCAAAGGAACAATGTAGGTTGGGTTGAGCGCAGCGAAGCCCAACAGAGCCCAGCCTCGATGCATGCCCTGTTGGGCTTCGACGATGGCGCTGTCTCAGCCCAGCCTACGATCCGCGCTGCCAAAGGAACACCGTAGGTTGGGTTGAGCGCAGCGAAGCCCAACAGTGCCTACCTTCGGTGCGGGTTCCTTTGGGCTTCGACGATGAAGTTGTCTCAGCCCGACCTACACGCTCTTGCGACCAAAGCCTTAGGCTTCGACGCCCTCCACTGACTTGGTAGCCCGGGGTGGGGTTGCCTCTTCCTTTTCCTGCTTTGGCCGGTGCTGATCCAGCCAGGCGCGGCCTTGGTTCTGGGCCTCGTCGACCTTCTTGTTCAGCTCGTCGAGGGTCCCGCCCAGGGTTTCCCGGGCCTGTTCGCGGGCGGCTTCTTCCACCTTGGTGGCGAAGCTGTCCGCCGCCTTCTCCGCGCTGTCGCAACCGCCGAGGCCGAGCAGCAGGAGGATGCCGGTAAGACTGAGGATGGCTCTGGTGTTCATGGTCGACTGCTCCTGTTCACGAAGGCCGATTCAGCGAATCGCGTGATTCCTGACCGGCGGCGGTGTGCTTGGCTTCGCCGCGCGTCTTGTACAGCGAGACCAGCACGCCACCGGCCAGCAGGCCCAGGGTCACGCTCAGGGAGATCACCGGCGGGATCTTGCCGATGATGCCCACCAGGAAGATCTTGCAGCCGATGAACACCAGTACCAGCGCCAGGGCGTACTTGAGATAGGCGAAGCGGTGGATCATCGCCGCCAGGGCGAAGTACAGGGCGCGCAGGCCCAGGATGGCGAAGACGTTGGAGGTGTAGACGATGAAGGGATCCTGGGTGATGGCGAAGATCGCCGGCACGCTGTCCACGGCGAACACCAGGTCGGCGCACTCGATCACGATCAGCGCCAGGAACATCGGCGTCACCCAGAGCACCGTCTTGCCGCTGGCATCGGGCTGGCGCACGAAGAAGTGCTGGCCATGCAGCTCATCGGTCACCCGCAGTTTCTTGCGCAGGAACTTGATGAAGGCGTTGTCGTCGAGCTTGGGCTCTTCGTCCACCTTGGCGAACAGCATCTTGACCCCGGTGATCACCAGGAAGGCGCCGAAGACATAGAGGATCCAATCGAACCTGTGGATCAGGGCGGCGCCCAGGCCGATCATGACGGCCCGCAGCACGATCACCCCGAGGATGCCCCAGAACAGCACCCGGTGCTGGTATTCGCGCGGAATGGCGAAGAAGCCGAAGATCACCGCCATGAGGAAGACGTTGTCCATGGACAGCGACTTCTCGATCAGGAAACCGGTGACGTAGTCGAGGCTGGCATCGGCGCCCTTGAGCTGCCAGACGAAGAGGGCGAACAGCAGACCCGCGGTGATGTAGCCGGCGGATAGCAGCAGGCTCTCCTTGACCTCGATGGGCTTGTTCTCCTTGTGGAGGACACCCAGGTCGAAGGCCAGCAGGGCGATGACGACGGTGAAGAAGGTGAGCCACATCCAGGTGGCGGTGCCGAGGAAGTCGGCGAAGAAGAATGCATGCAGGGCGTTCATGAGCCCCTCCTTAGTCAAGTTGCAAGACTATGACTCGACATGGCGGCATACGCCGTCAGAGGGGCCCGGGTCACCCATACAGGATTTCGAACTCGCGCACATTCGGCAAGAGTCGCAGTTTTACAAAATGCAACCGCTCTAGGTCAGGCCTCTCGGGAAGAATGGTGGCCGGTGATCAGCCAGCGACCCTCGATCTGCTCGAAGGTGAAGAGGAAGCGCGCTGGGACACTGACGACCTGCTCACCTTCCCGATAGTGAAAGACATAGAGCCCGCCGACGACCACGGTGCCGAGCGTGCTGCTGACCCTTTTCTTGAAGATCTGCACATCGCACACCAGCCCTTCGTTGGCGAGGAAGTTGCGAAAGTATTGCCGCCGGCTGTCTTCGCAATCACGGACTTCGTTGGAAAGGGTGGGCACCAGGATGGCGTCGGGTGCATAGAGGGCGAGAATGGCTTCCACCTCGTGGGTGGCCACAGTCGCGGCCCAGGTATGCAGGGCGGCCTTGGCCCCGGCAAGGCAGGCGATTTCTTCATTGGAGCGAACAGGCGCGTAGCCAGGCGTCGCGACGGACATGGCGTTATCCTCAGGCGAAAGTGCAATTGTTATAATATAACATCTTGCCTGGTGCAGGTGAGCTGCACGGACACATCGTTGGAGGATGACACCAGTTCGTGGCGTCTAGGTCAGCGCAAGGCAAGGTCGCCGTCGGCTGCCGGCGACGGAAGGGGAAGGCGAATCAGCGATTTTCGATTTTCGATCGCAGCGGGATCTCTTCGCGCGAATCCGTGTCGCTCACCGGTTGACCCACCATCTCTTCATAGACCGCCGGCTGGGCGATGAACAGGCGAACATCCTTGACGTCGTCGAGGATACGCCGGGCTTCTTCCACCGAGGCCACGTGCAGGGTCGCGCCCTTGTCGTCGGCGACCGGTATCGAGGTGCCGTCCACCAGCGCATGGATGACATAGGAGCCACCTTCCATGGACACCAGATTGACTTCCTTGACCGCGCCGGCCTTGATCTGCTGATTCAGCTCTTTGACATTCATCGAGAAACCTCGGTTATCACGCTAAGGAGCCCTGCGTGACGGCAGGGACAGGTATGGATTCGAGGCGGGAGCGGGGCTGGGAGTTCCGGGCGGCGGTCTCCTGAGTGCGTCCCGCTGTCCTTGTCAGTACCCCGTCATCTCCAGATAGCCCACCCCCTTGGCGCTGCCTTCCACCCTGACCGGTCCCTCCCAGTAGGGAGTGCCAAGGGCCATCCAGGCGTCAGGGTTGACGGCAGCGATGCGCAGGTCGAGGTGCTGCCCGGGCAGGGTGATGGACCAGCGTACCGGCACCTCGCGTCCGGCTACCCTGTGGGTGGACTCCGGTGCCAGGCGGATATCGCCGGGATGCAGGGGTTGGTTGTGGCCATCGGCGGCGATCAGGTTACCGAACAGATAATGCTGGCCGTCGGCCTGGCGCAGGCGATAGAGCATCAGCTGGCGACCGTCGTCGAGGTGCAGGGAAAACCAGTCCCAGCCGAGCTGGTCTGCGGCCAGGTGCTGGCTGCTCCATTCGCGATCCAGCCAGGCGAGACCCTTGACCGGCACGCGCCGGCCCTCGATCTGCAGTTCGCCCTGGGCCTGGAAGAAGGGTTGGCTGTAGTAGTAGGACGCCTGGCCGCTGGCGGATTTGCGACTGACTCCGCCTTCGCCCTGGAGCACCAGTGGACCGGTGGCCGCCAGATCCAGCCGATAGGCGAAACCCGGCCCCTTGGCCTGGACCTCGGCCCGCCCGGTCAGGTCGCCGCTCAGCCGCCAGTCGTCGATCCAGGCGGAAAAGGGGGCGGCCGTCACCCCGGCCTGGCCGATGCCGCCGCGACCCTGGGTCTGGGCGGAGAACTGGCGGGTTTCGCTGGTGAGCCCGGCATGGCCTAGCCAGAGGTTGCCGTTGCCCCAGCCGGGCTGGTCGGCGCCGGGGCGCAGGGCATTGCGGAACAGCGTCCACTGCACGCCGTACTGATGGCCCTCGGCATCGCTGAGGTTGGCGGTGACGTACCACCACTCGATGCGAAAATCCGGATGGGGACCGTGATCGGCGGGAAAGCTGAACACCTTGCCCGGTACCACCGGGGCGAAGTCTTCGCTGCCCTGGCCAAGGCCGGCGAAGCCCTCGGATGCCGGCTGCTTGTCGCAACCGGTGAGCAGCAGGAGTGCGACCAGCAGGGCCCTAGCGTTCATTGCCGAGTTCTCGCAGCAGATCCAGTGGTTGACTGCGCTGCAGCCGCAACAACGGCCAGGCGGCCGCCAGGAGGGTCGCCAGTAGGGCAATGGCAGAAAGCGCCAGCAGTTGACCTGGGAAGACCTGCAGGGGCAGTCGCCAGCCGAAGGCCTGGACGTTCACTACCGCCACCAGGCACCAGGCCAGCAGGATGCCCAGGGGAATGGCGAGGGCCAGGGTGAGAAGGGCAAGCCCCAATAGTTGCCCCAGGCTGAGCAGGATCAGTCGTGGACGCTCGATGCCCAGCGCCCAGAGCGGCGCGAGCTGGCCCAGACGCCGCTGCGCCTGGCCGAGCAGGGCGATGAAGAGGGCGAGGCCGGCCACCGCCAGGGTCAGAGCGTTGAGCGCCGCGGTGGCGCTGAAGGTGCGCTCGAAGACTTGATCGGCATAGCGACGCAACTGCCCCTGGTCGATGGAATGGCTGGTATCCAGCCCGAAGCGCTGCTGCAGCTCGCTACGCAAGGCCTCTACCTGTGGGGGCGCCATGCGAACGACGATGCGCACCAGGGTGGCCTCCGGCCACAGCGCCCGCAGCTGTGCCTGGGACAGCAGCACATGACCGCGCGGATTGCCATAGTCGGCGTAGGTGGCCAATATCGGGGCGGACCAGCGACCTTGGCTCCCCTGCAGCTCCACCCGCTGGCCCTTGACCACGCCCAGGCGGCGGGCCAGTTGCTCGCTGAGCATCAGGCCGTCGCCGGCGAAGAAGGGCGTCCAGGCCTCGCCACCGGCATCCAGCAGCGGCCAGTGTCGACGATAGAGATCAGCGTCCAGGATACCGCTCAGGGTGGACGGCTGGCCTTGAATGCCCGTCTCCAGTTCGTACACCGGCAGCACCGCGCCCACGCTGGGTTGCCGGGGCAGCCAGTCGAGTAGGGCCGCTGCCTGGGTAGCATCTTGCGGGCGCAGGTAGAGTTCGGCGGCCAGGCGCTGGTCGAGCCAGCCATCGAAGGTGCGGCGAAAACCCTCGGTCATGCTGCCGGCGCCGACATTGGCCGCCAGGGCCAGCAGCAGCGCCATCAGCGCCTGGGATAGCCCGGGCAGTTGCTGCCGGGCGTCGGCCAGGAACCAGCGCGAAAGGGGACGCCTCGCTCGCTTCAGCAAGAGATCCAGCAGTGCGCTCAGCAGCGGCGGCAGCGCCAGGGCAGCAGCCAGCAACAGGCAGGCGAGCAGGGCCAGGCCGCTGGCCAGGCTGTTGCCGCCCAGCCACAGGACCAGCGCTGCCAGGCCCACCAGCAGGGCGCCCAAGGCCTGGCGCCTGAGCCAGCGACCATGGGCCGCGCGCCAGGCTTCGCCCTGGGCCAGGGCCAGCAGCGGCAGCCGCGCCGCGCGCCAGAGGCCATCGGCACCGGCAAGCAGGGCGCCGCCCAGGCTGAGGCCGAGGCCGGCCAGCCACCAGGCCGAGCTCAGGGTCAGGCTGCCGGCGACCTCGGCGCCATAGAGCCCGCGCAGGCTGGCCGCCACATCGGGCAACAGCAGCGCCGCCAGGGCATAACCGCTGGCCACGCCCAGGGCACCGGCCACCAGGGCGATCAGCGCCAGTTCCAGGGTCAGCGCCAGCACCAGGGTCGCGGCCGACAGACCACAGGCGCGCAGGGTACGCAGCAGGGCACGGCGCTGTTCCAGCGCCAGACCAGTGGCGGCATGGACGATGAACAGGCCGACGGCAAAGGCCAGCAGGCCCAGCGCCAGCAGATTGAGGTGGAAGCTGTCGGTCAGACGATCCAGCTCGGCGCCTTGGTCGTTTTCCACCCGTTGCAGGTCGACGCCGGCTAAGGTGGGCAGCGCGCGCTGAAAGGTCTTTGGCAGGATCAGCCGAGAGAGCTGGTCCGGTGCGTCCAGCAGGCGCTGGGCCTGGCCGATGTCCAGCACCAGGGTGCCGGGCGCCAGGCCGGGCCGGGGTTGCAGCGGTGGCAGCGGCAGGCCGTCGGCGCGGTGTAGCACCTGGCCCGCCTGGAGCTGCCATTCACGTAGCGTTTCCGGCGCGATCCAGGTGGTCCCGGCCGGACTGAGGAAGTCGTACAGGGCCGCGGGCGAGGCACCGGCCGCCACCCCCTGGTCACTGGGCAGGCTGACCGGCTCGATGCCCAGCAACGGCAGGGTGCCCTCGCGCTCCGCCAGGGTCAGGCGGCCCTGTAGGACGGGCGACACCGGCCAGCCCTGCCGGCGCAGTTCGACGAACAGCGCCTGGGTGAAGCGCTTGCCGTCGCGGGCCTCCAGACTCGACTGGTCGGCACCGAAGAGCGCGCTGGCCTGGGCATAGCTCTGGCGGGCCTGGGCATTGAGCGCCAGCACCCCGATCAGCAGTGCCGTCGCCAGCCACAGGCCGGCGATCAGGCCGGCGAGTTGCATGGGATGCCGCCGCCAGTGGCTGACCAGGCTGTGCAGACTCCAGAAGAGCAGCCTCATGGCCGGGCCACGGCTGCGCCGCCAAGGCGTCCGCGTTCCAGCTGCAGGGTGCGATCGAGATGGCTGGCGATGCGCGCGCTGTGGGTCACCATCAGCAGACTGCTGCCGGTCTCGGCCACCAGCTCCAGCAGCAGCGCCAGGGCCTGGTCGCCGCTGGCTTCGTCGAGATTGCCGGTGGGTTCATCGGCCAGCAGCAGGGGCGGCCGGGAGGCGAGGGCGCGCCCCAGGGCCACGCGTTGCTGCTGGCCGCCGGAAAGCTGCTCCGGATAGCGCTCCAGCAGGGCGGCCAGCCCCAGGCGTTCGGCGAGTTCGGTTTGCCAGCGCGGATCATGACGGCCGGCCAGCCGCGCCTGGAAGGCGAGATTATCGGCCACCGTCAGGCTGGCGATGAGGTTGAATTGCTGGAAGATCAGCCCGATGCCCTCGCGGCGCCAGGCAGCCAGGGCCCGTTCGTTGAGGGTGGAGAGCTCCTGGCCAGCGGCCTGGATGTGGCCCTGGTCAGGCCGGTCGAGCCCGGCGACCAGGTGCAGCAGGGTGCTCTTGCCACTGCCGGATTCGCCCATGAGCGCCAGACTCGCGCCCCGTGCCAGGCTAAGGTCCACGCCGCGCAGGACCGGCAGTGGGCCCTGGGGCGTAGGATAACTCTTGTGCAGATCGGTGATGGTCAGCATTGCGCCTCCAGCGCCGGTCGTGGTCTGCAATCGACCGGGCGGGGGCGGCGACGTTCAGCGCGGCTAGCGGCGTCTGGTCTTGCCCTTGCCGGTCTTCTCGTCTTCCTCGCGCTGCAGGCGCTCGCACTTGCGCACCATGGTGAGGTAGTACACGGCGCTGCCGGCGAACAGGATGACGGGCAGCGCCAGGGACATCTGCAGCAGGCTGCCGGGGAAGGCACTGGGCACCCAGTGGTGATAGAGCAGAATGCCGATCGCCAGCAGCACCGAGTACAGCAGGCCGTAGCCACCGGCCTTGCGCGATTCGCGGGCGAGGTCGAGGGGCGGGCGATTCAGATCGTTGGGCTCGAACATGGAGGTCTCTGACAGGCACTGAAGAAGGCGCTAGTTTAGCGCCTGGACGCCTGGCGGTCGCCACTGCTCGGGTGCCCCGGACAAGACGTCGCAGGGGCTGCCCGCCGCTCGTTCACGCGATGTTCAGGCAGACATAAGCTTGAAATCTTATCCTTTGCAGCCATTTAGAGGCCTGGCGATGGCAAGCGAGCAGGTCTCCTTGTAAGCTCGATCAGTTGTTTGAACGCGCACAATGCGCACGGATAAGGAATCAACATGAAACAGTATCGGTTGGCAGCAGCGGTGGCCCTGGTGGGTCTGGTTCTGAGCGGCTGCGACTCCAAGCCCAAGGTCGAGCTGGAAAGCCCGGCCCAGAAGGCGTCCTACGGCATCGGCCTGAACATGGGCAAGAGCCTGGCCCAGGAAGGCATCGACGACCTGGATCCCAAGGCCGTCGCCCTGGGTATCGAGGATGCGGTAGGCAAGAAGGATCAGAAGCTGACCGATCAGCAGCTCACCGAAGCCTTCGCCGCCCTGCAGAAGCGTGCCGAAGAGAAGATGACCAAGGTCAGCGAAGACAACGCCAAGGCCGGCAAGAAGTTTCTCGAAGAGAACGGCAAGAAGCCTGGCGTGATCACCACCGCCTCCGGCCTGCAGTATGAAGTGGTCAAGAAGGCCGATGGCCCGCAGCCCAAGCCCACCGATGTGGTCACCGTGCACTACGAGGGCAAGCTGGTCGACGGCACCGTGTTCGACAGCTCCATCAAGCGTGGCACCCCGATCGACCTGCCGGTCAACGGTGTGATCCCGGGTTGGGTCGAGGCGCTGCAGCTGATGCACGTCGGCGAGAAGATCAAGCTGTACATCCCCTCCGAGCTGGCCTACGGCGCCCAGAGCCCGAGCCCGGCGATCCCGGCCAACTCCGTGCTGGTGTTCGACCTGGAACTGCTCGGCATCAAGGACGCCGCTGCCGCGGACGCCGAAGACGCCCCGGCTGCTCCGGCTGCCGATGCTCCGGCCGCTGCCGAAAAGGCCCCGGCCAAGAAGTAAGGGGTTCTCGCTCCGCCAAACGCCCTGCTCGCAGGGCGTTTTACATGGTGCCGGGGAAACCCTGGGACATCGGTGCGATCCAAACCCGGGTGTGCAACGCCCTGTGCCCTGCAGGTCCGCACCTATCGTCCTTACCCGCTCGAGGTGTCCATGAAGCCGCCGAAGAACTTTGATCGCTACCTTGGTATCGCCCAGCGGCTGCTGATCCGCGGCCGGCTGCCAGCCCTGTTGCTGGGAGTCGCACGCAAGACCAGCAAGCGGGGGCTCAAGCTCGGCGAGGCGCGCGATACCCTGAGCCTGTTCCATCAGCTGCTGCTGGCTTGGTGGCGTGGCCAATACCGCGGGATCAGCCGCAAGACGCTGCTGACCGTGGCGGGCGGCCTGGTCTACTTCCTCCTGCCCATCGACCTCATTCCCGATTGGGTACCCATGCTCGGTCTGCTCGACGACCTCGCCGTCCTGGCCTGGATCGGCAAGGCCTGCAGCGATGAGCTGGACGGCTTCCGTGCCTGGCGTGATAACCGTACCGCGAGTCAGCAGGCGGCCCTTGCGGCCCTGCCTGACAAGCACGAGCGGCCGGCGGCAGGTGTCGCCCTCGATCAGCTGCGGGATTGAACGGCTTGAGCGTACGCATCAGTCGCCAGCACTGGCTGGCCCTGCTGGATGAACTGGAGAGCGCGCGGCGTAGCCGCAGCCTCCTGACCTATCGCTCGGTCATCGAACGGTTGGGATTGCCCCAGCCGGCGATGGTGACCCTGACCACGGCGCTGGAATACCTGGCCGCTCTCGATCGTCGCGAGGGTCGACCGCTGCGCAGTGCGCTGGTGGTCAGCCAGAGCGGCACCCGTATCCCCCGTGAGGGCTTCTTTGATTGCGCCCTGCGCCTGGGTGCGCTGGAAGGCTCGCCCCAGGTGACCGATGCCGTCAGCTGGCATGCGGCCGAGGTGACGCGGGTGTTCGAGCACCGCTATCCCGATCACCACCAGGAGTAGGCGTCAGGCGCGCATCAGGTGCAGGCTGTAGCCGGGTACCTGCTTCGCGTTGCGCTTGGCTTCCGAGGCGAGGCCGGCCAGGCCGCTGGCATCCACTCGCTTGCCGGCCTCCTTGTCCAGCTCCACGACCCCCAGTGACAGCGACAGCAGCGGATACTCGCGACGGCGACCATCTCGGTCGTAGGCGAGAAAACAGCCAGCCTCCAGGTGCTCGCTGCGATAGAAATGCCGGCAGCGCTCCTGGAAGGCCGCCATCAGACCGTTCAGTCTTTTCCGCCAGTCCGTCGAACCCAGCACCACCAGGAAGTCGTCGCCGCCGATGTGGCCGACGAAATCCTGCTGCGGATCCAGGCGCTCGGAAAGCGTCTGCGCCAGGCAGAGCAGGACCTCGTCGCCCTTGGCGTAGCCATAGAGATCATTGAAGGGCTTGAAACCGTCGATGTCGACGTAGCACACCACGGCTTCGCGCTGCTGATCCAGCAAACGCGTGAGGCACTGCTGAATGGGCACATTACCGGGCAGCTGGGTGAGCGGGTTGGCATGCTTGGCCTGCTGAATGCGTTGCTCGGTGATCAGCCGCAAGACATCCATGACTCGACCGACCCCGACATAGCGGCCGCCTTCGGTGATGATGAAATCCTCTTCGATGCGCTGGCGGGCGCGGGTGGTGAGCAGGCGGCTGACCTGTTGCAGCGACTGGTTGGATTCGGTCGCCAGGAAGTCCTGGCTCATCAACCGGGCGATGGGCTTGCGGGCGAACACCTCGTGGGCGAAGGGCTTGAGCAGCGCCGAACTCAGCTCGTGGTGATGGACGATGCCTACTGGGCGGTCGTCGTCATCCACCACCGCCAGGGTATTGAGGCTGGGTTGCAGACGAAAGCGCTCCAGCACCGCCGGGATCAGCATGTCCTGGCCGACGGCGACCTGTTCCACCCGGAGGCCGGCGACCGTGGTGGACTCCTCGGCGAGCTCCGAACTGCGGCTGACCATGACCGGCAACAGGGTCTGGATCTCCCGCGGTGGCGCGGCGGTGGGGCGGCCCAGCAGATAGCCCTGGACCAGGTCGACACCCATGCTGGCCAGGGTCGACAACTCTTCGTGGGTCTCGATGCCTTCGGCGATGACTTGGGCGCGGGAGGCTGCGGCCATCTTCAGGATGGAGCCGACGAATTCGCGCTTCACCGCATCGCGGTGGATGGATTCGATGAAATGCCGATCGATCTTGACGAAGTCCGGGCGCAATTCCGACCAGCGTCTGAGGCTGGAATAGCCGGCACCCAGATCGTCCAGAGCGATGGAAAAGCCCATGGCCCGGTAGTGATGCAGGGCGGTGGCCAGCAGCGCGAAGTCATCGATGGGCGCCTGCTCGGTCAGTTCGATGACCACCTGCGCGGGAGACAACCCCAGGCGCTGCAGCAACTTGAGGGTCTGGCCCGACTGGTGCGCCGGTTCCAGCAGGGTTTCCGGGCAGACGTTGAGAAACAGCAGACCATCCAGGGCCAGTTCGCGGAAGGTCAGGCAAGACTGCTGGCGCGCGGCGATTTCCAGTTCGGACAGGCGGCCGGCCTGACGGGCGGTGGCATAGAGGGGCAGGGGCGAGTGCAGCGGGGTATTGGAGGCGCCGCGAATGAGGGCCTCATAGCCCAGGATGCGCCGCTCGCTCAACGAAACGATGGGTTGAAAGAGCGAATGCAGCTCGCAGTTGGCGAGAATGCGATCCAACACCCCAGCCTGGTCGTTAAGCGTCATGGTAAACCTGTAAGAACCCAGAAACGAAAATGCCCGGGGGTCGCACTTGGCGACCCCCGGGCATTTCACGACAGAGATGTGACGCTTTGATGTCAGCGCTTGGGCGGTGTCTGACTCAGGTCGAGATAGTCCAGCATTACATGACCGGACTCCATCAGGTAGGCGTCATCCTGCGGCTTGGTCTTGTCGTCGTCGATCGCGGGATTGTCCTCGTCGATCTTCTTCAACTCCTTGAGCGGGGCTTCGCCCTTCTCCTGGCGACGCTGGTTTTCCATGGCCAACTGGCGGTTGTCCAGGGCGGTCTGTGCGGCGCGCCGCTTCTGCTCGTTGAGGCTGACGGTGGTATCCGCCGCCAGTTCCTGGGCGAGCTTCAGCCGCTCGCGAGCAAAGATGAAGTCGGGATCCTTCTGCACCCGCACGTCATGCCGCTTGACCAGCTCCGGCAGATAGTTGGCGAAGGGGTTGCTCAGGCCGTTCACCGCCGGGGGGATGGTGTCCCAGGGCATGGAGTCGGGCAGGGCGCTTTCGCCGATCTGCTTGGTATCCACCACCGCTGGATAGTCGATGTCCGGCAGCACGCCCTGGTGCTGGGTGCTCTGACCGGAGACGCGGTAGAACTTGGCGATGGTCAGCTTCAGCTCGCCATGGTTGAGCGGCTGGATGGTCTGTACGGTGCCCTTGCCGAAGGTCTGGCCACCGACGATCAGCGCGCGGTGATAGTCCTGCATGGCACCGGCGAAGATCTCCGACGCCGAGGCGGACAGCCGATTGACCAGCACGGTCAGAGGGCCCTTGTAGAAGGCACCGCCTTCGTCGTCGGCCAGCACCTCGACCTTGCCGTCGCCATTGCGCACCAGCACGGTGGGCCCCTGGTCGATGAACAGACCGGTCAGTTCGGTGGCTTCCTGCAGCGAGCCACCGCCGTTGTTGCGCAGGTCCAGGACGATGCCGTCGACCTTTTCCTTCTGCAGCTCGCCGATGAGCTTCTTCACGTCACGCGTGGTGCTCTTGTAGTTCGGATCGCCCGCGCGGTAGGCCTTGAAGTCCAGGTAGAAGGCCGGCACGTTGATCACCCCGAGCTTGTAGTGCTTGCCCTCGTGGGGAACGTCGATCACGTGCTTCTGGGCGGCCTGTTCCTCGAGCTTGACCGCTTCGCGGGTGATGGCGACCACCTTGGTCTTCTGGTCGTTCGGCGCGTTGCTCGCCGGAATGATCTCCAGCCGCACCTTGGAACCCTTGGGTCCGCGAATCAGCTTGACCACCTCGTCCAGACGCCAGCCGATGACATCGACCATCTCGCCATCGCCTTGGGCGACGCCGACGATCTTGTCCGCCGGCGCGATCTGCTTGGACTTGTCGGCCGGGCCAGCCGGGACCAGGCGCAGGATCTGCACGTAGTCGTTGTCGTTCTGCAGTACCGCGCCGATGCCTTCGAGCGACAGGCTCATGTTGATGTCGAAGTTCTCGGCGCTTTCCGGCGAGAGGTACTGGGTGTGCGGGTCATAGGACTCGGCGAAGGCGTTGATATAGGCCTGGAAGACGTCTTCGCTGCGGGTCTGGTTGAGGCGTGCCAGCTGATTCTTGTACCTCTTGGTCAGCTGCTGCTGGATCTGCTGATCGGTCTTGCCGGAAAGGCGCAGGCGCAGGACTTCGTCCTTGAGCTTGCGATGCCAGAGATCGTCCAGCGCGGCGGTATCCGCCGGCCAGGCAGCCTTTTCGCGATTGGTGTCGAAGGACTCGTCGGCGGTGAAGTCGAGCTTGCCGATGCCGGCGTTGAGCAGGCCCAGACCATAGTTCAGCCGCTCGGTCATGCGCTGGGCGTAACGACGGTAGATGGCGAAGCCCGGTTCGAGATTGCCCTGCTTGAGGTAATCATCGAAGCGCGTGCGCGCCGCATCGAATTCGCGAATGTCGGCCGCATTGAAATACAGCCGGCCGGGATCAAGCATCTTCAGATAGCTGTCGTAGATCTTGATCGACTGAGCATCGTTGAGCGGCGGCTTGCTGTAATGATGACGCTTGAGCAGTTCGACGATGTTGAGGCTGGCGATCACCTGATCACGGTCGGGTTGCAGCTTCTCGGCGCCAACCGGCGCGTTGGGCTTGGCGAAGAGGGGCGTTGCGCTGACGCCAAGCAGGACAACGAGGGCGGTACGGGACAAGAGCTGCTTCATGTGTATTCGACTAATGCACGGAAAGGAATAGGCTATAGGCCCTTCCCGGCCCGGGCGGTTCCGCGGCCTGGGGAAGTATGACGGGCGCTGACGAAAGTCGTCTGACGGCGGTCTGAAGGATAGCGACGATCGGAGGGGACGGCTGTGACAGCCCCGCGTCTTCCGGTCCGCTCGACTCCCGCAGAACCCGCCGGCGCAGGCGCTTTTCGTCAAAGCCTGAGCCACTATGGAGGCACCGTGAACGCATTGCAAGGTATCGAAGGGCAACTGGAATGGCAGTCACTGAGCGCTCGCGCTCTGGCGCCCGGGGAAATTCGCATCAAGGTGGCGGCCGCCGGTCTCAACCGCGCCGACCTGCTGCAACTGGCCGGCAACTATCCGCCGCCGCCCGGTGCGCCGGCCACCCTGGGCCTCGAATGCGCCGGGGTGGTCAGCGAGACCACCGCGGATTCGCGCTGGCAGGTCGGTGACCGCGTCTGCGCGCTGCTGGCCGGCGGTGGCATGGCCAGCGAGGTGGTGGTGGATGGACGCCAGGCGGCGTCCGTACCGGACGGCCTGTCGCTGATCGAGGCGGCGGCGCTGTCCGAAGTCTGGGCGACCGCCTGGAGCAATCTGTTCGACCTGGCCGCGCTGCAGCCGGGGGAAAAGGTACTGCTGCACGCTGGTGCCAGCGGCGTCGGCTCGGCCGCCATCCAGCTGTGCAAAGCCTTCGGCAATCCCTGCTGGGTCAGCGTCGGCTCCCAGGAGCGCCTGGCCCACTGCGAGCGCCTCGGCGCCGAGGGTGGGGTGCTGCGTAAGACCGATCTGGAAGGCCTGCGCGACTTCGCGCCCTTCCACGTCATCCTCGATCCGGTCGGGGCGAACTATGCGTCGCTCAACCTGGATCTGCTGGGCCAGGACGGGCGCTGGGTGCTGATCGGCCTCATGGGCGGCCGCCAGGCCGAGATGGATCTGGGCAAGGTGCTTGGCAAGCGCATCCGCATCATCGGCTCGACCCTGCGCAACCGCTCCGTGGAATTCAAGGCCAAGACCATGAGATCCCTGGAAGCTAAGGTCTGGCCACTGTTCGCCGAAGGCAAGCTGAACGTCAACCTAGAACGCCGCTTCACCGCCCAGAACGCCGAAGCGGCCTTTGCCGCCCTGGAAAGCAACGAGGTGAACGGCAAGGTAGTGTTGGTGCTGGACGAAGGGTTGGAATAGTACCGGCAGGCGCCTATCGATCGCGGTCAGGGCGGTCCGCCGACGATTGGGCGTAGGTTGGGTTGAGCGCAGCGAAGCCCAACGGGTCTTGCTCGGAGCCGGCCATGTTGGGCTTCGACGATAGAGCCGTCTCAGCCCAACCTACGAAAACATCGCCAGCCTGTAGGAACGCCCGTAGGTTGGGGTGAGCGCAGCGAAGCCCAACGGGTCTTGCTCGGAGCCGGTCATGTTGGGCTTCGACGATGGAACCGTCTCAGCCCAACCTACGAAAACATCGGCAACTAGTGGGAGTGGCCGTAGGTTGGGTTGAGCGCAGCGAAGCCCAACAGGGCTTGCTCGGAACCGGCCATGTTGGGCTTCGACGATAAAGCCGTCTCAGCCCAACCTACGTCCCCGCGCCGCTATGGTCGCGATGCGAGTTACCGCCAGCTGAGGATCGGCCAGCCGGCCGCTGTGGCGCGTTCGCGCAGTACCGGATCGGGGTTGACCACGTGTGGCTTGCCCACTGCTTCCAGCAGCGGCAGGTCGTTGCGTGAGTCGGAGTAGAAGCTGGCGGAATCCAGCAGGCTGCGGTCGCCGCCGAGCAGTTCCAGCAGGCGGGTGAGCTTGCCTTCGCGAAAGGTCATGACCCCCTCCACCTGGCCGCTGTAGACGCCGTGGCTGACCTGCAAGTCGATGGCCAGCACCTCTTCCACGCCGAGACGTTCGGCGATGGGCTCCACCAGATGCACCCCGGAGGCCGAGACGATGATCACCCGGTCGCCGACGGCGCGGTGGGCGGCGATGCACTTCATGGCGTCGCTGAAGATCAGCGGTTCGATGACGTCCTCGACCCAGGGTCCGACCTCGAAATCCACCTCTTCGGGCGTACGGCCCACCAGGGGTTCGAGGTGGAAGACCATGTAGTCTTCCATGGCCAGTTCGCCCTGGGCATAGGCCGCCATCAGTTCGCTGTCGCGCTGCACGAAGGACTCGCGGTCGACCCAGCCAAGGACGCCCATCTGCTGGCTCCAGAGACTGGAGCAGTCACCGTCGATAAGGGTTTCGTCGAGATCGAAAATCGCCAGGGTCATGCCACTTCTCTCAGGCTGTCGGAATCGACGGCAAGGGTGACGGCTGTGCCGTTCGGCTGCAAGGCCGTCGGGCCATGGTTGAGAACGTCGACATTGAGTTCGCCGGCTTCGGTGGCGATCCGGTAGCGGATCACGTTACCCAGCAGGCTGTGGCCGACGATGCGTCCGTTGAAGCCACCCGCCACGCCGAGGCGGATGGCCTCGGGGCGAATCGCCACCTGCCCCTGGAAGGTCTGGCCGAACAGCCGGCTGGCCTGGTCGGCGCTGAGCAGGTTGTAGTTGCCGATGAAGCCGGCGGCGAAGGCATCCACGGGCGCGGTGTAGAGCGTCTCGGCATCGCCGCTCTGGACGATGCGTCCTTCGCGCATCAGCACGATGCGATCGGACAGGGTCAGGGCTTCTTCCTGATCATGGGTGACGAACACCGTGGTCAGGCCCAGCTCCTGCTGGATGGCGCGGATCTGTTCACGCAGGTGGCGACGGATGCGGGCATCCAGCGCTGAGAGGGGTTCGTCGAGCAGCAGCAGGCGCGGCCGCACGATCAGCGAGCGCGCCAGGGCCACCCGTTGGCATTGCCCACCGGAGAGCTGATGCGGATAGCGCTCGGCGAAGCCTTGCAGTTCCACCAGGGTCAGGGCCTCCTGCACCCGCTGCCCGATTTCGTCCCGCGCCAGCCGCTGCATGCGCAGGCCGAAGGCGACGTTTTGCGCCACGGTCATGTTGGGGAAGAGGGCATAGCTCTGGAACACCATGGCGATGCCGCGGCGTTGCGGCGGTAACTGGGTAATGTCCTGGCCGGCCAGCACGATGGCGCCGCGATCGACCTCGGTGAGGCCGGCCAGGCAGCGCAGCAGGGTGGACTTGCCGCAGCCCGAGGGGCCGAGCAGCGTCACCAGTTCGCCTTGGTCGGCGTGGAATTCGATGTCGGTGAACAGGGTGTTGGCGCCGTAGCGCTTGTGCAGCCCCTTGACTGCGAGATAGCTCATGTCCGCTCCCGATTCAGGCGATTGGCGATCCAGGTCATCAGCAGCACCGCGAAGAAGTAGGAGATGACCAGGGCGCTGGTAAGGTGGCCGCTGCCGTTGCGCAGGTTGTAGAGGTAAATCTGCAGGGTCTCGTAGCGCGTCCCCACCAGCAGGTTGGCGAAGACGAATTCGCCGATGAGAAAAGAGAACGACAGGAACAGCGCCACCATCAACCCGGTGCGCAGGTTGGGCAGCACCACCAGCAGGGCGGCGCGCCAGGAACTGGCGCCGAGCAGATGGGCGGCGTCCATCAGGTCACGCAGATTCAGCGCCTGGAGGTTGTTGCTGATGGCGCGGTACATGAAGGGCAGGGCGATGGTGAAGTAGCAGAACA
Organism: Pseudomonas sp. PLB05; assembly: GCF_021106615.1. Lineage (NCBI taxonomy): Bacteria > Pseudomonadati > Pseudomonadota > Gammaproteobacteria > Pseudomonadales > Pseudomonadaceae > Pseudomonas > Pseudomonas sp. PLB05. The sequence goes on along the minus strand of NZ_JAJOHO010000003.1, from coordinate 222,849 downwards.
CCAGGATCCAGGGCGTGCCGGTCAGCGGTAGCGGGCCGCCGGCATAGAGCTGCAGCAGACCCACGGCCGACACCACCGGCGGTACCGCGAAGGGCAAGAGGATCAGCACGTTCATCAACGCATCCAGCCGCGGGAAGTGGTAGGCGATGGCGAACATGGCCGGCAGGATCAGCACGCAGGACAACGCCAGGGCGCCGAAACAGATCGCCAGGGAGCGGCCGAAGGCGGCGAGAAAGCGCGGATCGCTCCACAGTTGCAGGTACCACTTGAACGTGAAGCCGGCCGGCAGCAGGGTCGCCGACCACTGGGTGGCGAGGGAATAGACCAGGGTCGCGGCCAGGGGCGCGAACAGGATGAGGAACAGCAGCCAGACCACCAGGCGATGATATAGATGCTCAGCTCTGGACATGACGACTCCGCCGCAGCAGCCACTGATGGACGAGGGTGATCAGGGTCATGAAGGCCACCAGCAGCATGGCCAGGGCGGCGGCCAGGTTGGGCTCCAGATAGATGTCGCCGGAGACCAGGGCGGCGATGCGCACCGGCACCACGTTGAAGTTGCCCACGGTGAGGGCGTAGACGGTGGCGTAGGCGCCCAGGGCATTGGCCAGCAGGATGATGAAGGTGCCCACCAGCGCCGGGCTGAGCACCGGCAGGCCGATATGCCGCCAGTATTGCCAGGTGCCGGCGCCGAGCAGTGCCGCCGCATCGCGCCAGTCCTGCTTCAAGGCCTCGAAGGCCGGAAACAGCAGCAATACGCCCAGGGGTATCTGGAAGTAGGTGTAGATGAGGATCAGGCCGCCCTTGGTGTAGAGGTTGAAGCTCTCGATCAGTCCCAGCTGCTTGAGCGCCAGGGTCAGGCAGCCGTTGATGCCCAGCAGGATGATGAAGGCGAAGGCCAGCGGTACCCCGGCGAAGTTGCTGGTCATGTTGGTGAAGGCCACCACGAAGCCACGCAGTCGCGAGTCCACCCGGGTCAGCGAATAGGCGCCGACCAGGGCGATGAGCAGACCGCAGACGCTGGACCAGAGCGAGATCTCCAGGGAGAAGCGGATGGCCTGCAGGTAGAAGGGCGAGCCGAGGACCTCGGCGTAGTTGCCCAGGCCCCAGCCGCTTTCGCTGGAGTCGAAGCTGTTGAAGGCGATCCAGGCCAGGGGCGCCAGCTGGAAGGCGCCGAACACCAGCAGGAAAGGCAGGATCAGCAGCAGGGCGAGCCAGGGCCGCTTCATGCCAGCAGCTCCCGGCACCAGGGTTTGTCGTGGGCCAGCCCCAGCAGGCTGCACACCGTTCCGCAGATCTCCACCTGCCGCGGCGTGGCCTCGCCCAGGGAGAAGCCTTCGCCGAAGACGAACAGGGGCACCTCGCGTTCTTCCGCTAGCGTTCCGCCATGGCTGCGGTCGTCGTTCATGCCGTGATCGGCGGTCACCAGCACCTGGTAGCCGGCATCCAGCCAGGTGGGCAGGTAGTGGGAGAGCAGGCCATCGGCCCGGCGTGCGGCATTGCGGTATTCGGGGCTGGAGAGGCCGTGCCGGTGACCGGCATCGTCGATGTTCATCGGATGCACCAGCAGGATGTCCGGGTCATGGGCCAGCCGCAGGTGCTCGGCGTCGTCGAACAGGTGGGAATCCGGGTAGTGGTCGGCGTAGTAGAAGTGGCCGTGCTGGATCGGCAGGCCGGTGTCGCTGACGTGCCTGTCCCGGCCCGGCTCGAAGGGGCTGCGGTTATAGAGTTCGCTGACCCAGTGATAGGCGGCTGCCGCGGTGGTGAGACCGGCGGCCCGCGCCAGATGGAACAGGCTGGTCTCGGTCGAGAGTCGGTTGACACCGTTGTGGACGATGCCGCTGCTCACCGGTGGTACCCCGGTGAGCAGGCATTCGTAGAGCGGCCGGGAGAGCGAAGGCAACTCGCACTCCAGGCGGTAGAGGCGACCCCGGCCGGCCAGGCACAGCGCCTGAAGGAAGCCGAGTCCGTGTTCGGCGACCCTCAGGGCGAGTCCGTCCAGCACGACCAGGATGACGTTCATGACGTCACTGCTGCATGTTGATCAGGACGTGTTCCTGCCAGAGCCGTGGCAGGCGCTTGGAAGTCTCTTCCCAGGCCTTGGCGTCGGTGATGGGGCGCGCCTTGGCGTATTGCGCCTGGGGCAGCAGCTTGGCCTGGACGTCCGCCGGCAGGGTCAGGTGCTCGGCGCGGATCGGTCGGGCATAGCCCTCGGCCAGGTTGATCTGGCCCGCATCGGAGAAGATGTACTCACGAGCCAGCTTGGCGGCATTGGGGTGCTTGGCGTACTTGTTGATGATGGTGGCGTAGCCGGAGGTCACCGAGCCGTCGGAAGGGATCAGCACCTCGAAGCGCGAGCGGTCGATCTGGTCGCGGTAGTTCAGGGCATTGAAGTCCCAGACCACGCCCACCTCTACCTCGCCTTTCTCGAGGTTGGCCACTACCGGGTTGGTGAAGGACAGGCGGCCCTGCTTGGCCAGCTTGGCGAAGAAATCCAGCGCCGGCTTGATGTTCTTCTCGTCGCCGCCGTTGGCGTAGGCCGCGGCCAGCACGCCGCTCACCGCCTGGGAGGCGGCACTGACGTCACCGATGGTGACCTTGTAGGTGCCCTTGAGCAGGTCGGCCCAGGAGTGGGGCACGTCCTTGACGGTCTGCTTGTTGACGATGAAGGCGATGGTGCCGGTGTAGGCCAGCGCCCAGTGGCCGTCGCTGTCCTTGGCCCAGTTGGGGATCTGATCCCAGGTACTGGGCTTGTAGGACTGGGTAACGCCCTTCTGCACGGCGATGGGGCCGAAGGAGGCACCCACGTCACCGATGTCGGCGGAGGCGTTTTCGCCTTCGGCGGCGAATTTGGCGATCTCCTGGGCGGAACTCATGTCGGTGTCCTGGTGCTTGAGGCCGTACTTCTGCTCCAGGTCCTGCCAGGTGCCTTTCCAGTTCGCCCAGGTATCGGGCATGCCGGCGCTGTTCACCTGGCCTTCCTTGCGGGCGGCGGCTTCGAGGGCTTTGAGATCGACGGTATCGGCGAAGGCGGTACCGGCCTGTATCGCAACGGCAGTGGCCAACAAGGAAGCAAGCAGACGGGTCATACGGGCGCTCCAGGTGTTAGGGCTTGGTCTAGGTCAGCAAGACACCGGCCAATCTAGGAGCGAGGTATGACGATTTGATGGCAGTTCGCCCCGTTCCTCCGCTGGCACCGACGCTGCAGTCGTCACCAAGCGGTCATCTGGGCGCCCTAGTCTCCCAGCAAACCCTAGTCGAGGCGTTCCGGGTGCACCAATCCGAAGCTGGTCTAGTCCAAAGAAGTGCGCCCGGCGCCAGCGCCATCCGCCAGGCGCTGCAGGAGCAGATCGCCCATGGCCTGCTGCCGGCGATGGAGCGCTTGCCGTCCGAGCGCCAGCTGAGCGAGCTGTTCGCCACCACCCGCATCACCCTGCGTGAGGCCCTGTTGCAACTGGAAGCCCTGGGCCTGATCTATCGCGAAGAGCGGCGCGGCTGGTTCGTTGCGCCGCCGCGCCTGGCCTACAACCCCCTGGCCCGCACCCATTTCCACGCCATGGTGGAAGCCCAGGGTCGCCGACCGGCTACCGAGGTATTGGCGGCGCGGCAGATGCTGGCCTCGGCGGAGGTCTGTCGGCTGCTGGAATTGCCGGCGCTGTCCAGCGTCTATCAGATCCGGCGGGTGCGCCGCGTGGACGGCCGGCTGGTGCTCTATGTCGAGCACTACCTCAATGCGGCCTACTTCCCGGGCTTGCTGGAGCACGACCTGCAGCGTTCCCTCACCGAGCTGTATCGCGACCGCTACGACATCCGCTACGGCGAGGTGCGCTTCGAGATCCTGCCGACCGCCTTGCTGCCGGAGGCCGCCCAGGCCCTGCGGGTGGCCCAGGGCAGTCCGGCGCTGCATATCACCCGCATCAACCACGACCAGCAGGGACGACTGATCGACTGCGACCTGGAGTTCTGGCGCCATGACGCCATCCAGGTCAGGGTCGAGGTGCCGGACTAGGCCGACTTCAGAGTGGCAGTTCGCTGCTCGAATAGAAGGCCGTCAGCACCTTGATCAGATGGCCGAGGTCGTGGCTGCCGGCCAGTTCGCGGATGGAATGCATGGCAAAGGTGGGCAGGCCGATGTCCACGGTGCGCACGCCCAGTTGCCCGGCGGTGATGGGGCCGATGGTGGAGCCGCAGCCCATGTCGCTGCGCACCACGAAGCTCTGCACCGGCACCCCTTCGCGCTGGCAGAGGTCGCGGAAGAAGGCCGCCGTCTCGCTGCTGGTGGCGTAGCGCTGGTTGGCGTTCACCTTGATCACCGGCCCGGCATTCAGCTTCGGACCATGGTTGCCATCGTGCTTGTCGGCATAGTTGGGGTGTACGCCATGGGCATTGTCCGCGGAGATCAGCAGCGAACCTTGCAGAGTGCGGGTAAAAGCATCCCCGCTGGGCAGCAGGCGCTGCAGCACCTGTTCGAGGAAGGGGCCGTCGGCGCCGCAGCAGGAGGTGGAGCCCACTTCCTCGTGATCGGTGCAGACCAGCACGGCGTTCTCGTCGCCCTCGGCGGCCAGCAGGGCTTCCAGACCCGCATGGCAGGACAGCAGGTTGTCCAGGCGCGCGGCGGCGATGAAGTCATCGTCCAGGCCGATGAGGGCAGCGGGCTGGACGTCGTAGAAGCTCAGTTCGAAATCCAGCACCTCGGCTTCGTCTATGCCGTGCTCCTGGTGCAGGCGCGCGGCCAGCAGGGCGCGGAAGTCGCGCCGCTCGCCGGCCGGCACCTGGGCCAGGATCGGCGGCAGCTCGTTCTGGGCGTTGATGGCCCAGCCCTGGTTGGCCTCGCGATTGAGGTGGATGGCCAGGTTGGGGATGATCGCCAGCGGCTTGCGGAAGTCGATTAGCCGACTCTGCACCCGACCCGCGGCGCGATAGGTCACCCGGCCCGCCAGGGACAGGTCGCGGTCGAACCAGGGCGCCATCAGCATGCCGCCGTAGACCTCGACCCCCAGTTGCCAGAAGCCCTGCCGCTGCAGCTCCGGCTGCGGCTTGACCTTGAGGCAGGGGCTGTCGGTATGGGCGCCGACCAGGCGCAGGCCGCGCTCCAGCGGCTGGGCGCCCAGGCGCACGGCGATCAGCGAGGAATCGTTGCGGGTGACGTAGTAGCGGCCACCCGGCTGCACGGACCAGCTTTCGCGTTCGTCCAGGCGCTGGTAGCCGGCGGCTTCGAGACGGCGGGCAAGGGCCGCGGTGGCGTGGAAGGGCGTGGGCGAAGTGGAGAGGAAATCGATGAGGCCTTGGATCTGATCGGTACGCATGGACGACTCCGGACGACAAGGCGTTCAGTCTAGGTTCTGGACCAAGGGGAGTCGAGCGTAGCGCCCAGGCTCAACGGCGCTGCAGCACCAGGTGGTGGATGTGCCAGTGCTTCGGCCGTCCGACCGCGGTGTGGCCGTCCTCTTCCTCCTCGACATGCTGGAGGACTTGCCAGTCCTGGAGCAACTGCTCCAGGGCAGCGGCGGCGACGACCGTCACGCCCCGGCTGGCCCAACCGTCCCGCTCGCCGAAGAGCTGGCCGCAGAACAGACCACCCGGGCGCACGGCCGCGGTGATCCTGGTCCAGAGCGCGGGAAAACGCGCCGGTTCGCAAAAGGGCAGGGCGAAGCTGGAATTGACGAGGTCGCAGCGGGGAATTTTGGCCGTCTCGAAGCGCTCTTGGCGGGTCTCCAGACGGGCCTGCAGCAGGACCGGCACGCGCTGGCGCAATCCGCTCAGGGCTTCGGCCTCGGCATCCACCGCCAGCACCTGCCAGCCGCGTTCCAGCAAGACGAGGGTATCGCGTCCGGTGCCACAGCCCAGATCCAGTGCCAATCCTGGCGGACTCGACCAGCAGGCGAGCGCCTGCAGCAGGGTGTCGCGCGGGGCACCCTGGGCGGTGGCGGCGTAGTAGGAGGTCCAGGGGGACAAGAGGCACTCCTTTGGCTGAGCGCCTCAGTATGCCAGCACCGACGGTCAGAAAGGCGCGGGACTGGTAAAGCTCATGCGCTCGCCCGAGAGGGGATGGGTCAGCGTCAGCAGGCGCGCGTGCAGGCAGAGCCGCGGCTGGGCCGCCAGGGCCTCGCCTTCGGCATAGAGCTGATCGCCCAGCAGCGGATGACCGATGCTCAGCATATGGACGCGCAGTTGATGGGAGCGGCCGGTGATGGGGGTGAGTTCCACCCGGCTGTAGTGGCCGTGGCGCTCCAGCACCTGCCAGAGGGTCAGGGCATGGCGGCCCAGCTCGTGATCCACCACATGGCGCGGCTTGGTCGGCGGGTCGTAGCGCAGCGGCAATTCGATGCGGCCACTGTTGGCCTCCGGCTCGCCCCAGCAGAGCGCGGTGTAGGCTTTTTCCGTTTCCCGATCATGGAACTGCCGCGACAGCTCGCGATGGCTGTCGGCATCCCGCGCCAGCACGATGACTCCGGAGGTCTCCCAGTCCAGTCGATGGACGATGCGGGCCTCTGGATAGCCGTTGTCCTGCAGGCGGGTCACCAGGCAATCGCGGTTGTCTTCGGCGCGACCGGGGACCGACAGCAGCAGGGTGGGCTTGTCGACCACCAGCAGGGCGTCGTCCTGGTGGATGATGCGGATGTTGGAGAGAGGCATGGGATTCCTAGAGGCCATGGTTTCGAATCCTGGCGTCCGCTTGGCAGGTGCCCGGAAATTCGACAGGGCTTAAACGCCAACGGCGGCCCTGGGGCCGCCGCTGTCCTGCCTGGTTCGCGTTAGCGGTCGGGCAGGGTGATGTTGAGTTCGAGGATGGAGCAGCTGCCCTGGTTTTCCAGCTCTACCTGGATCTGGTCCTGCTCGATGGGCACGTACTTGCGGATCACTTCCAGCAGGTCCTTCTGCAACTGCGGCAGATAGTCCGGCTGCTCGTGGCGACCACGCTCGTGGGCCACGATGATCTGTAGCCGTTCCTTGGCTATCGAAGCGCTGTTCTGCTTCTTCCGGTCGCGAAAGAAGTCGAAGATGTTCATTCGGCACCACCCCCGAACAGACGTTGCAGGAAGCCTTTCTTCTTCACGTCGAGGAAGCGATAGGCCACTTCCTTGCCGAGCAGTCGCTCCACGGTATCACTGTAAGCCTGACCGGCGTCGCTCTGTTCGTCGAGAATCACCGGAATGCCCTGGTTCGAGGCCTTAAGCACCGCCTGGGATTCGGGGATCACGCCGAGCAGGCGAATGGACAGGATCTCTTCCACGTCCTCGACGCCAAGCATCTCGCCCTTGGTGACACGCTCGGGGTTGTAGCGGGTCAGCAGCAGGTGCTCCTTGATGGCTTCCTCGCCCTTTTCGGCGCGGCGCGATTTGCTGGCCAGCAGGCCGAGCATGCGGTCGGAGTCACGCACCGAGGAGACCTCGGGGTTGGTGACCACGATGGCCTCGTCGGCGAAGTACATCGCCAGGTGGGCACCCTTCTCGATCCCTGCGGGAGAGTCGCAGACGATGAAGTCGAAGGTCTGCTTGAGTTCGTTGATCACGCGCTCGACGCCGTCCTGGGTCAGGGCGTCCTTGTCGCGGGTCTGGCTGGCAGCCAGCACGAACAGGTTTTCGAGACGCTTGTCCTTGATCAGGGCCTGGCTCAGGGTGGCTTCGTTGTTGATCACGTTGACGAAGTCATACACCACCCGGCGCTCGCAACCCATGATCAGGTCGAGGTTACGCAGGCCAACGTCGAAGTCGACGATGACGGTCTTGTGGCCGCGCAGAGCGAGACCGGTACCGATGGCAGCGCTGCTGGTGGTCTTGCCGACGCCGCCCTTGCCGGAGGTGACTACGAGTACTTTGGCCAAACTGATTCACCTTGATCGAAAGTAATAACTGAAGCGACTCGGTGCCCTCGGTGACGAGATTGCAGGCAGTGTCGCGCTTCGTATTGCCCTTGGCGGTTTAGGCGCCAATTGCGAAAAATTCGCGAAATTATCCGTTAAAGGCGGGTGATGTTCAACACATCTCCCACCAAAGCGACCTGTACCGGATTGCCCCATTGCGGATGGCGTCGCAGGTCTTCGGCGACCTTGTACTGGCCGGCGATGGAGAGCAGTTCCGCGGTCAGCTGCTGGCAGAAAATCCGCGCTTTAGTATCACCTTTTACGCCCGCCAATGCTCGGCCACGCATGGGGCCGTAGACATGGATATTGCCGTCGGCGAGCAACTCGGCGCCCGGGCTGACCGGCGCCAGTACCACCAGGTCTCCGGCCGGGGCATAGAGCTGCACCCCACCGCGCACCGGCGCGGTGATGATCTTGGTCGGATTGATCGCCGGGGCGGGCGGTACGACAGGTTCGGCTGGCTTGACCGGTTCGCGGTCACGCGGGTCGACCTGGCGCTCACGACCGCCGGAGCTGGGCGGCAGGATCGGCAGGTCGTAGTCGTTGGCGGCGGCCAGATCCCCGCTGCGACTGGCGCGCAGCGCCAGGGTACGCAGGCCGTGGCGACGGCAGAGATCGAGGAGGGCGCCCAGGTCGAGCGGGCCGGCGTCCTCGGCGAGTTTGTCCAGGCCCAGCACCAACGGCGTTTCCTGGAAGAAATTGGGCGCCTGGGCGACCTTCTGGGCCAGTTGCCGGTCCAGGCGCCCCAGGTCGTTGCGGAGAAGCTCCAGCACGGTCACGGCGAGCATGTTGCCCTTGAGCTGGAAGACGGAGTCGCTTTCGGAAGGATCGGCTGCGGTCATGGTGGGTACTTGTGCTTGGATGGCGGGACTTATAGCGGGATGCCCCGCGTGCCGCAACCCTCACCGGGTGTGGGGGGCCGTGACTGTGAAGGCTACGGGAAATCTGCGCGAGGCCTGTAGAATGGCGCGACTTTTTCATGCAGGAGTTCCGATGGAGCGGCCGTCTTTCCGCCTCGCCTTTCTCAATCCACGGTACTGGCCGCTCTGGCTGGGGCTTGGCCTGCTCTGGCTGCTGGTGCAACTGCCCTATGGCATGCTGCTGCGTCTCGCCCAGGGCCTCGGCTGGATCTTCTACCACGTCGCTCGCCAGCGCCGGGCCATCGCTCGCCGCAATCTGGAACTCTGTTTTCCCCAGCTCGACGAGCGGGCGCGCGATCGGCTGTTGCGGCGCAACTTCGCCAGCAGCGCCATGGCCCTGCTGGAAATGGCCATGAGCTGGTGGTGGCCGCGCCAGCGCCTGGCCCGGCTGGCCCATATCGAAGGCCTCGAACATTTGCAGGCCGCTCAGCGCGACGGGCAGGGCGTGATCCTCATGGCGCTGCATTTCACCACCCTGGAAATCGGCGCGGCGCTGCTCGGTCAGCGGCATACCATCGATGGCATGTACCGCCAGCACAAGAATCCGCTGTTCGACTTCATCCAGCGTAGCGGTCGCGAGCGCCACAACCTGGACGCCACCGCCATCGAGCGCGAGGACGTGCGCGCCATGCTCAAGGTGCTGCGGGCCGGTCGCGCCATCTGGTACGCGCCCGACCAGGACTACGGCGCCAAGCAGAGCCTGTTCGTGCCACTGTTCGGCATTCCGGCCGCTACCGTTACCGCCACCACCAAGTTCGCCCGCCTGGGCCGGGCCCGGGTGCTGCCCTTCACCCAGGAGCGCCTGGCGGATGGATCGGGTTACCGCCTGGTCATCCATCCGCCCCTGGCCGATTTCCCTGGCGAGAGCGAGGAGGCCGACTGCCTGCGCATCAATCAGTGGGTGGAACGCTGCGTCAGCCAGCTGCCCGAGCAATACCTCTGGGCCCACCGGCGGTTCAAGACCCGCCCGCCTGGCGAGCCCAAGCTGTATCCGAAGAAGAGGCGCTAGATGAGCCTGGCCGCCGAGCAGCGCACGGGGCTGATTCTGGCCGGCGGCGGCGCGCGGGCCGCCTATCAGGTCGGGGTGCTGCAGGTGGTGGCGGATACCCTGGCGGTGCGCTCCGAGAATCCCTTTCCCATTCTGGTCGGCACCTCGGCCGGTGCCCTCAACGCGGCGGTGCTGGGCTGCGGCGCCCTGGATTTCGGTCGCGCGGTGGAGCGCCTGGCCGCGGTCTGGTCGGGCCTGGAAACCGCGATGATCTATCGCAGCGATTGGGGCGGGGTGACCCGCCAGGCGGCGCGCTTCGGCTTGCAGACCCTGTTCGGTGCCTGGCGGCAGGAACCGCTGGCGCTGCTCGACAACGCGCCCCTGCGGGCGCTGCTCAGCCGCGAGCTGGATTTCTCCGGCATCACCGCGGCCTTGCGCCAGCGCGCGCTGCGGGCGGTGGCGGTCACCGCCTTCGGCTATGCCTCCGGACAGGCGATGACCTTCTACCAGAGTCAGGGCGTCCTCGATCCCTGGTTCCGCCATCGGCGCGTCGGGGTGCCGGCGCGGCTGGCGGTCGACCACCTGCTGGCCAGCACGGCCATTCCGCTGTTCTTTCCGCCGGTGAAGGTGGGGCGTGAGTTCCTGGGCGATGGCTCCGTCCGGCAGACGGCGCCCATCAGTCCGGCGCTGCATCTTGGCGCGGATCGCATCCTGGTGATAGGGCTGGGCGCACCGGGTGGCCAGGAGCATGGCGTGCAGGGTCGGCCGCCGACCGTGGCGCAGATCGGCGGCCACCTGCTCAACAGCACCTTTGTCGATGCCTTGGACAGCGATACCGAAACCCTGCGCCGCCTCAACCTGCTGAGCAATGCGCTGCCGGCGGGGGATCCGGTCAGTGGTCGCCTGTGCCGACCGGTGGAGATGCTGGTGATCTCACCCAGCCAGCCACTGGGCGACATCGCCACCCGGCACCGCAAGCGCCTGCCGCCGGCGTTGCGGCAGTTGTTGCGGGGGGTGGGGGTGAATCGGCCTTCGGGCAGCGCCCTGCTCAGCTATCTGCTGTTCGAGGCCCCCTACTGCCAGGAGCTGATGGCGCTGGGGCGGGCCGATGCGCAGGCCCGCCTACCGGAGCTGCGGGCCTTTCTCGCCAGCGCCTAGGCCTTATTCGGCGATCTGCAGTTCCCGCGCCTTGGTGTAGAAATAGCGGATCTTCTCGTACTCGAAGGGCGAATTGAGCTGGCCGTATCTCATGTCGGTCACGTACCTGAGGTTGATGCCGCGCAGCACCATGATCTCCGGGTGGCGACCGCTTTCGTCGCTGACGTTGAGGAAGTTGATCTGCGCCTCGGCGGCGAAGTCCACCGCCAAGCCGCCGGTGTCGCGCAGGTTGGACGGGCCGAAGACCGGCAGCATCAGGAAGGGACCATCGCCCACGCCATAGAAACCGAGGGTCTGGCCGAAGTCTTCCGGCTGCTTGATCAGCCCCACCCGGGTCGCTGGATCCCACAGGCCGAACACCCCGACGGTAGTGTTGAGCAGCAGCCGGCCGGTGGTGTCCAGGGCGCGGCGGCCCTTGAACTGCAGCACGCTGTTGAGCAGGTTGTTGACGTCGCCCAGGTTGCTGAAGAAGTTGCTCACGCCTGAACGCACGAAGCGCGGGGTGATCCAGCGATAGCCGTTGACCACCGGCAGCAGGACCCACTCGTCCAGCCGATAGTTGAAGTGGTAGACGTGGCGATTCCAGGATTCGAAGGGATCGTAGACGTCCAGTGCGACCAGGGAGGCCCGTTCGAATTCGCGCTGATCCAGCCCCGGGTTGTACTTGAGGGTCGACAGCGGATTGCTGAAGCCGTCGGCGCCCACGGGGGCGGCCGGCATGGTGTCCGAGCCGATGGTCAGGGTGGAGGAGGGCGGCGGGCTCGATTCGGCAGCGAATACCGAAGCACTGGCCATCAGGAGGAGAGCGAGCAGGGACTTAACCACGGGCGAAGAACTCCAGCATGGCGTTCGCGTTGACGCGGTAGTTGAGATTGCCGCAATGGCCGCCGTGGGGGTAGACGGTCAAGCGATCGCCAAAGGTCTTGCGCAGGAAACCCAGGTCGCCCGGGCCGAGGATGATGTCGTCGGCATTGTGCATGACGCCGATCTTGGAGCTGCTCTTCAGATAGTCTTCCAGCGCCGTGAGGCTGGATTTGCGCGCCAGATCGTCGAGGTTCTGCCCCTTGAAGTTCTTTTGCCAGAACGGCATGACCTGCTCGGTCATGTAGCAGTCGAAGTCGCACTGCAGCGAACGGGCGAAGAAGCGCGTCAGGCTGGTGCCCTCGCTGATCGGGTAGGTCGGCGGGGTGATCAGGCCGCGCCGGTTGATCAGGTCGGAGGTGAAGGCGATGTCCGCCGCCGAGAAACGGAAGGACGAGCCGATCAGCATGGCCAGCTCTTCGTTGCTCAGTCGCTCCGGCGAGCGCTGGAAGTCGCGGACCACGGCGTCGTTGAAGTCGACGTAGCCCTTCTCCTGGAAGTAGCGGGTCAGCTTGGACAGGATCAGCTCATAGAAGGTGCGGTTGTTGGTAACGCCCTTCACCTCGGTCTGTACCAGGCGATCCAGGTTGCGTACCGAGGTCAGCAGGTTGACCGGCGGATTCACCATCAGCACCTTCTTGAAGTTGAAGCTGCGCTGGGTCTCGTCGAGATAGGAGACGAAGGCGGCATCCAGGCCGCCCAGGCTGTAGCCGGTCAGGTAATAGTCGGTGACCGGCAGCTTGGGGTGCTGGGCGCGCACCGCCTGCATGGCGCGATAGAGATCCTCGGCATCGTTCGGCGTGTAGCCCGGCGTGGCGGTGCGCGATACCGACACCATGAAGTCCCAGCTGGTGGGCGACGACAGCTGCACCACGTGGTAGCCGGCCGCGTAATACAGCCGCTTCAGGTATTCCTGGGTGCTGGAGGAGTAGTTGGCCCCGGTGCCGGCGATCAGGAAGATCAGCGGTGCCGGATGGTCCTGCCGCGCGAGCCGGTAATGGAATTTCTTCACCGGCCAGAAGTTGCCGGGCAGCTGATACTCCCGCTCGGGACGCAGGTTGAGGCTGTAGTCGTCCTGGTCGATGGTGCTTTCGGGCGGCAGCTCGGGCCGGAATTTTTCCGGGGTGGTGACGATGGTGGCTTCGAAAGGATTGACCAGTGGATAGCCATAGGTGGCGGCATCCACTTCGGCGGCCGCGTGCGCGGTACCCCAGAGGCCGGAAAACAGCGCGCCCAGCAGGGCGGCGACGCGCAACGGAAGACGCATGGACAGAGTCCTTTCAGAGGGCTTGAGAGCGTAGGTAAGACAACGGTCCGCCAATAGGTTGCATCGGCAGCCGCAGGTTTCTGCGAGGCGTCGATTACAGAGCGGTCGACGGGCTGCGTCAAGCGACATCGGATGTCGCGGAAAGTGCAGCTCCTGTCGCTAACCGGTCGTTATGCGTCGTCCAGGCGGTAGTGGCCATCTTGCATTGCCCGAATGATGGGGGTGGGGCAACCGCCCGACTTCCATAGCGAGAGGACTGCTGCATGAGCATGGTGAAGAAACTGTTGGGAATAGGACTCGGTGTCGCGCTGACCTCGGCCATGAGCTTGGCTCAGGCGGCCAAGCCCGAAATCACCATCGGCTATGTCGATGGCTGGGCCGATAGCGTGGCCACGACCCACACCGCAGCTGAAGTGATCCGCCAGAATCTGGGCTACGAGGTCAAGCTCATGCCGGTCGCCGCCGGCATCATGTGGCAGGGCGTCGCGCGCGGCAAGCTCGATGCCATGTTGTCCGCCTGGCTGCCGGTCACCCATGGTGCCTATTACGACAAGATGAAGGACCAGGTGGTCAATCTGAACGTCAATACACCCGACGCCAAGATCGGTCTGATCGTGCCGGAATACGTCAAGGCCAACAGCATCGCCGATCTGCAGGCGCAGAAGGCCGACTTCGGTGGCCGTATCGTCGGCATCGACGCTGGGGCCGGGGTCATGCTCAAGGCCGATCAGGCGATCAAGGACTACGGTCTGGATTACAAGCTGGTGGCCAGTTCGGGTAGCGGCATGATCGCCGAGCTGACCCGCGCCGAAAAGGACCAGAAGGCCGTCGTGGTGACGGGCTGGGTGCCGCACTGGATGTTCGCCAAGTGGAAACTCAAGTTCCTCGAAGATCCCAAGGGTGTGTTCGGCGGTTCCGAGCACGTGGACACCGTGGCCAACCCGGCCCTGGAAGCCAAGGCCAAGCCGGTCTGGGATTTCCTGAAGAAGTTCGCCTGGCAACCCGGTGAGGTCAACGAGGTGATGCTGGCCGTGGAAGAGGGCAAGAAGCCGGAAGAGGCCGCCAAGGCCTGGATCGCGGCCCATCCGGATCGCGTGAAGTCCTGGCTGCCCTGAAGCCTGGCCGAATGAAGAACGGGCCCCGCGGGGCCCGTTTTGCTAGCTGTGCAGCTGCTCGGCTGCGTACAGGGTATTTTCCAGCAGGCAGGCCCGCGTCATGGGGCCTACGCCGCCCGGAACGGGGGTGATCCAGCTGGCGCGTTCGCAGGCGCTTTCGTATTCCACGTCGCCGACCAGGCGGCCATCGGCCTGGCGATTGATGCCGACGTCGATGACGATGGCGCCGGGCTTGATCCATTCACCCTTGACCAGTCCGGGCTTGCCCACGGCCACCACCACCAGATCGGCCTGGCTGACATGGTGTTCGAGGGAGCGGGTGAATCTGTGGGTCACGGTGGCGGTGCAGCCGGCCAATAGCAATTCCAGCGCCATAGGGCGGCCGACGATGTTGGAGGCGCCGACCACCACCGCGTCCAGACCATAGAGGTCGACGCCGGTGCTGTGCAGCAGGGTCATGATGCCCTTGGGCGTACACGGGCGCAGCTGGGGGTTGCGCTGCGCCAGACGACCCAGGTTGTAGGGGTGGAAGCCGTCCACGTCCTTGTCGGTACGGATGCGCTCCAGCAGCTGGGTAGCATCCAGGTGCGCGGGAAGGGGCAGCTGCAGCAGGATGCCGTCGACGCTGGTGTCGTCGTTGAGCCGGTCGATCAGGGCTTCCAGCTCGGCCTGGGTGGTGCTGGCCGGCAGGTCATGGGCATAGGAGTCGAAACCGACCTCTTCGCAATCCTTGCGCTTGTGCGCCACATAGACGCGCGAGGCGGGATCGGTGCCGACCAGGATGACGGCGAGGCCAGGGGCGCGCAGGCCGGCGCTACGACGTTGAGAGACTCGCTGGGCAATATCCTGGCGCAGGCGGGCGGCAATGGACTTGCCGTCGATCAGTTGGGCGGTCATGGGCGATTTCTGGTGGTGACGGAAAAGGGTCGGCTATTTTCGCATGGACGGGCCCGCTGACAACAGAGAAGCCTCTGTGGCGGCTAACTCATTCTTTCTGCTTAAAAATTTTTAAAAAATTAGTTGACGGACCTGCGGGAGCTTTATAACATTCGCCCCGCTTGCCGAGCACAGCCCAAGTCACTGACAAGGGCCAGGCAAGAGACTTCTCACCAAGGAAGTCTCTGCTAGGGCAGCTGCCGTAACAGGCGCCCGTAGCTCAGCTGGATAGAGCATCCGCCTTCTAAGCGGATGGTCGCAGGTTCGAGTCCTGCCGGGCGCGCCATTGGCGGTTCGGCGACGGCAAGCAGGTAAGATATGGTGGGCGTAGCTCAGTTGGTAGAGCACAGGATTGTGGCTCCTGGTGTCGTGGGTTCGATTCCCATCGTCCACCCCATATTCAGCGAACGCCAGACCTCGTGTCTGGCGTTCGTCTTTCAAGCGTCTCGCGGACGTGGTGGAATTGGTAGACACACCAGATTTAGGTTCTGGCGCCGCAAGGTGTGAGAGTTCGAGTCTCTCCGTCCGCACCATTCAAGATGCACAACAAGAGACCGGCCCAGCGCCGGTTTTTTTGTGCCCGCGATTCAGCTAGCAGCTGGAACGCCATGGTTGCGCACCGTTCCCGAATAGCTGCTATCGGCCAGCAGAGCTAGTGTAGATGCCGGAACAGTGGCGCGCAGAAGACGAACGGCAGGGCGGTGCCGCACAGTAAGGTTGCCGCCCACCGCTGGTTGGTACGACCGGTAAAACCATTATCGGCGGGCACCGCCGACTCATCTTTGGCTTGCGCCTGGGGGCGAGGGGCGTCGAACAGGGTGATCGAACGGGTCAGTTGGGTTCGCATGATCCGACCTCTTAACTGTGTGCGCTAATTGTTACTGTCACCTTTCAAGAGTAATGCGCCCTCAGGGCAATGCAAGTTGCCTATGAATCAATGGATGTCAGCCGGATAGGCGGCCAGGCATTCGCTCAAGAATGGCTGCGCAGGCCTGACGCTAGCTAGGGGGCAGGCAGCGGGCGGTCAACCAAGCGTCTCGGCCAGCAGGAAGCAGGCGCCGCCGATGGC
Source organism: Pseudomonas sp. PLB05 (assembly GCF_021106615.1). NCBI lineage: Bacteria > Pseudomonadati > Pseudomonadota > Gammaproteobacteria > Pseudomonadales > Pseudomonadaceae > Pseudomonas > Pseudomonas sp. PLB05. The sequence continues at coordinate 206,671 of NZ_JAJOHO010000003.1, read as the reverse complement.
TCCGCCACTGAGCAATACCAGGCTGATCAAGGCACCGCCGACGAACTGGGCGATGTCGTCACTGATTTCGTATTCCGCTTTCATGCTCGGCTCCAGAGGGTGGATGCCGCTACAGATAGCAGTCGCGCGTTACAGCGCGACGACGTTGGGCATGCCTGGATTAGGTGTTCGCCCAGTTCAGCCAGAGGGTCTGCTCTTCGCTGAGCTGCCCGATCTCCCGCAGCGCCCGTTCGAGGTCATCCCGGACCCGGCGCTTGAGATCGGCGTTGAGATCGATTTGAGCGCTCTCGGCCAGTCGATCGGCGAGCGAGAGATCGGCGCTGAGCTGGCGCAAACGGGGGCCGACGAAATCCTTCTGCTGCATGAGCCGCTCCTGTCTCCTGATGCCGCCGAGTGTGGCATGACCCACCTTGGGCTGAACACAAGCTGGAAAAATATTGTCCAATGCGATTGGTCAAAAGTCGGACGTTAGGCGGCCCAGGTCGTTTTCAGGTCCAGGACGGTAAGCTTTTTAGAGGTAAGAAGAGATCATGAGCGGAAGTTCGACACGCCAGTTGCTGGTGTTGACGGCAGGCTTTGGCCTGCTGGTGGTGGCTGCGGTGGCGACCACGCACAAAGGCGATTCGACAGCCAGTGAGCCAGCCGTCGTGGCGACCACCACGCCGCCAGTCGCAGCGCATGCGCCCACCACGGGCACCCACGCCGTCGCTGACGAACACAAGCAGGATCTGGACAGCTTCCTGGCCCAGGCCGCACTGGCGCCCTGTGGCGCCTCGATGCCGGCGACCATCACCGATCCCGCTTGCCGCGCGGCCATTGAGGCCCATGCGCGACGTGCGGGCTATGGCGATGAGGAAGTCCTGGCCTATCTGGACGCCCGTCGCCCACGATGACGGCTGATTCATAGTTCCAGCTGTTATAAGCAAAGACTCTTTCAATATATCTCGGCATAACCTGAGTGGTTATCCTGTGCGGCCGCAAGATGAGCCGACAACGGCAATTGGGGCTGTAATGGAAGTTGGGGCAATGGGCTTCGTGATCGCGGGGCTGGTGGTAGGTTTCATCGTGGGTATGACAGGGGTAGGCGGTGGGTCCCTGATGACGCCCATTCTGCTCTGGTTCGGCATCAACCCGGCCGCGGCCGTGGGCACCGATCTGCTCTATGCCGCCATCACCAAGGCGGGCGGCGTCTTCGTCCATCAACGTAATCGCAACATCGATTGGACGGTGACCGGCTGGCTGGCCGCTGGCAGCGTACCCGCCGCGGCTCTCACACTCCTCGCGCTGGCTTTGCTCCCGGGTGATCAACACGCCACCAATGCGCTCATCAAGCATGCCCTCGGTATCGTGCTGCTGCTGACCGCCCTGGCCATCCTGTTCAAGCAACAGATTTTCGCCTTTGCCAGCCGGCATGCCGGCGACAGATTTCACCTGAGTGCGGGGCGTCTCAATGCCCTCACGGTGCTGACCGGTGCGGTGCTGGGCTTCATGGTGACCCTGACCTCCATCGGCGCCGGCGCCCTGGGCACGGTGGCGCTGTTCCTGCTCTATCCGCTGATGGCGACTCGGCGCCTGGTCGGCACCGAGATCGCCCATGCGGTGCCCCTGACCCTGGTGGCGGGACTTGGGCATGCCGGCCTGGGCAATCTGGACTGGCATGTGCTGGGCTTTCTGCTGTTGGGCTCACTGCCAGGCATCTTCCTGGGCAGTCACCTGTCGGGGCGGGTACCGGATGGCGTGCTGCGGCCCTGTCTGGCGGTCATGCTATTGGTCATAGGCATCAAGCTGGTGGTCTGAAGGCGTCTGGCCAGTATGGGGGTCGTTCGTCGGACGACCATTGGCGATTCCACCAGCGGAAAACAGTTCTAGGATAGGCAGCGTTCAATTTGTTATCGCGATTGCCGATAACCTGATTGTCGAGTCCCCTTCCTGGAGCTGCCCATGTTTTCCGAATCTGTCACTGTCGACGATACCTCCGCCTATCATGCCTTGCGTCAGGCGCTGGACCGTTCTCTGGCAGTGATCGAATTCGATCTGCAAGGCACGGTGCTGCACGCCAATGACAACTTCCTGCAGGCCTTCGGTTACCGCCTGGAGGAAGTCAGCGGCCGGCATCATCGTCTGTTCTGCCCGCCAGGGGTGGTGGAGAGCGAGGATTATCAGCAGTTCTGGCAGACCCTGGGGCGCGGCGAGTTCCACAGCGGCGTCTATCGGCGCCAGCACAAGGATGGCAGCCTGAGGTGGATCCGCGCCACCTACAATCCGCTGCTGGATGCCGAGGGACGACCGCAGCGCATCATCAAGTTCGCCACCGACATTACCGAGAGTCGCCTGCAGGCGGTGGAGTACGAGGGCAAGATCGCTGCCATTCACCGCTCCCAGGCGGTGATCGAATTCGACCTGCAGGGCAATGTGCTCTGGGCCAACGACAATTTCCTCGGCATGACCGGCTATGCGCTGGAGGAGTTGCGCGGCCGCCATCACAGCCTGATGTGCCCGGCCGACTATGCCCGTTCGCCAGAATACGCGCTGCTGTGGAATCGCCTGGGACAGGGTCTCTTCGATACCGGGGTCTACAAGCGCATTCGCCGGGATGGCCGGCCGATCTGGATCCAGGCCACCTACAATCCCATCCTCGACAGCGACGGTCGTCCCTACAAGGTGGTGAAGTTCGCCACTGACGTCACCGACGCGCAACTGCAGGCTGCCGAATTCGAAGGCAAGATGGCCGCCATCGACCGCGCCCAGGCGGTGATCGAATTCGATCTGCACGGCAACATCCTCTCCGCCAACGAAAACTTCCTGTCCGCCCTGGGTTACAGCCTGGACGAGGTACGTGGCAAGCATCACCGGATCTTCTGCGAACCCGAGCATGCCCGTTCGCCGGGCTATCGCCTGTTCTGGGAAAAACTCGGTCGGGGCGACTTCGATGCCGGCCTGTACAAGAGACGCGCCAGCGACGGCCGCCAGGTATGGATCCAGGCGACCTACAATCCCATCCTCGACGCCGAGGGCAAGCCCTACAAGGTGGTCAAGTTCGCCAGCGACGTGACCGAGAGCCAGCTGCGCAACAGCGACTACGAGGGCAAGGTGGCGGCCATCGACCGATCCCAGGCCATCGCCGAGTTCTCCGTCGACGGCACGGTGCTCACCGCCAACCGCAACTTCCTGCTGGCCCTGGGTTACCAGTCCGACGAGGTGGTGGGCAAACACCACCGCCTCTTCTGCTCCGACGACTACGCCCGTTCGGCCGAGTACCGATTGTTCTGGGATAAGTTGGCGCGCGGCGAATTCGACGCCGGGGTGTACAAGAGGCGCAACAGCCGGGGTGAGGAGATCTGGATCCAGGCCACCTACAACCCCGTCTTCGACGCCGACGGCAAGCCGTGCAAGGTGGTGAAGTTCGCCGTGGACATCACCGAAAGCCAGATTCGCAACAGCGACTATGCCGGCAAGGTGGCGGCCGTCGACCGCGGCCAGGCGGTGATCGAATTCGACCTGACCGGCAAGATCCTCGAGGCCAACCGCAATTTCTGGCGACCCTGGGCTATCGCCTGGAGGAGATCCGCGGTCAGCACCACCGCATCTTCTGCGAGGCCGACCACGTCGCCTCCAGCGAATACCGCGAATTCTGGGCGCGGCTGGCCCAGGGCGAGGTGTTCGGCGGCCGCTTCATGCGCCTGAGCAAGTTCGGTCAGCGCATCTGGATCCAGGCCACCTACAACCCGATCTTCGATGCCGAAGGCCAGGTCCACAAGGTGGTGAAGTTCGCCACCGACATCACCCGCCAGGTGGAGATGGAGCAGCATGTGCGGCAGAAGATCGAGCAGATGAATCTCTCGCTGCACGCCCTGACCCGCTCCATCAACCAGATCGCCGAGACCACCGACGACGCCAACCGCATGGCCCGCCGCACGCTGGAGGAAGCGGAGCGCGGCTCCCTGACCTTGACGCGCTCGCTGGACGCAATGGCGGCCATAGGCACCACCGCCGGCGGCATCCAGGACATCGTCCAGGTGATCAGCGATATCGCCAACCAGACCAACATGCTGGCCTTCAACGCGGCCATCGAAGCCGCCCGCGCCGGTGAGCATGGCCTGGGCTTCTCGGTGGTGGCCGACGAGGTGCGCAAGCTGGCCGAGAAGTCGTCCCAGGCGACCAAGGAGATCAACAAGCTGATCCTGGAATCGGTCAAGAGCATCGCCCAGGGCAGCGAAATCTCGCGCAGCGTGGGCGAGGCCTTCGGGCTGATCGCCGAAGGGGTGGGCAAGACCCAACAGTCCATCGAGGCGATCAACGGCTCCACCGCCGCCCAGCTCGACGATGCGGCGCGGGTCAATCAGTTGATCCAGGAGCTCGATGCGGCCACCACGGTGGCGCCCATCGTCGGAGGCGCCCCTTCGTGATGCGGGGTGTCGTGCGGATCGGCGAACTGGAAGTCGCCTTGCCCGCCCAGGCCCTGGAACGCGTGGTGCCCTGGCCGGACCGCCTGGCCGCCCATCCGAGTCCGGTGCCCTGGCTGCTCGGTCTCTTCGAGTTGGGCGGTCAGCCACTGCCGCTGGTGGACGGCCATGGCTTGCTGGGGGTGCCGCCGGTCGAGCGCGAGCGCCGGATCGCCGTGATTCGCCAGGGCGGCGGTCGCTTCGGCCTGGCCATCGATAACGTGGTGGATATCCTCAGGCTGCCGGCGGACGCCATCGTGCAGCTGCAGGGGGCACCCGGGCGCCTCCTGGGGCAGGTCCACCTGCGCCCGGAAAGCGGCCGGCTGGTCCATCTGCTGGACCTGGAAGCCCTGGCCGCCTTGCCAGGCTTCGAGGTCAGCGCCGACGTGCCCCACGCCCATCGGCAGGGGGCCAGCGCTGGCAAGGATGGCGAGCGGCTCTATCTGCTGTTCGAATGCGACGGGCGCCGCCTCTGCCTGGATGCGGCGGTGGTGCAGGAACTGGTGGATCGACCGCAGCTGGCGCCTAGCGAATTCGCCAGCGACAGCTGTCGCCACCAGGTGCAGTTACGCGGCAAGACGTTGCCGGTGCTGGAGCTGTCCGCACTGTTGGGGCTGACCACGCCCGGGCACAGTCGCCGTGAGCAACTGCTGGTGCTGGCGGCGGGCGACCAGGGTCAGTATCGGGTGGCCTTCGGTTTCGAGCGGCTGCTCGGCATGTGGCGACGGGATCCGGCGCAGTGCGCGCCGCTGCTCGGCTTTGGCCTGGAGCAGCCCGAGCTGTTGTGCGGGGTTTTCAGCGCAGCGGATGGCGAGACGGCGATCGTGATCGATCACCTGGTCCTGGGTTGCCAGGCGGCGGCGGTCGCCTATGCGCGGATCTATCGCACCGACCGCGATCTGTTGCAGGAGGAACGGCGCCAGCTCCGCCGCCAGCCCTGTCTCACCTTTCTCGCCGAATTGCTGTTCGCCGTCCCGCTGGAGCAGGTGGCCGAGGTCTTGCCCCTGCCGTCGCGCTACCTGCGCCTCGGGCAGCGGGATCCGCGGCTGCTGGGGGTGATGGAGGTCCGGGGCCAGCAGATCACCCTGGTGTGCCTGCGGACCCTGACCGGTGCGCAGAGGGTCGAGTCCGGTCCGGGCGATCAGGTGATCGTGGTGGAAGGACAGCGCCAGCGCCTGGGCTTCGTGGTACAGCGGGTGGAGGCCATCGAGGCCTTTACCGACCTGCGGGCGGATGCTCTGGCGCGCAGCTGGCAATTGCCCGGGGAGGGCGGGGCGATGCCGGCACAGCGGGCGCAGAGCTGGGTGGGCGTAAGTACCGGAGGCAACAGCCGCCAGGCCACCCTGATCGATCTTGGCGCGCTGGTGCATCGCCTGGAGCGACAGGCCCGCCAGGCCGTGCCCGAGCCTGGGCCCGCGACTATTTGACTCGACCGCTCGTCACTTCGCTGAGCGGTCGGGTAACGGATTGCCCGCGCCTTTGTCGACCTCGGCGGAGTTCGTTATCAAAGCGGTGGCGGCAGGCTAGAGCCCGTCGCGCTTTCCAGCCGGCACCACGGGAAGCGCATCGTCGACGCTTCTCCTGACGTGTCCGCGTCCAGCGTTCATCAGCACCTGGTCAAGAAATCTCGCGGCGCGTCGAACCAGAGAAAGACACAGCTTTCCTGGGTGATCCCATGTTCAACTCCGCACTCAAACGCCGTATCGCTGATCTCGAAGCCGAGCTGGCCGAGCACCGTCAGCTGCGCGCGGCGTTCTGCAATGATGCCCTTTGCCTACTGCTGGACGCCCAGGGCCGGATCGAAGACTTCAATGACAATTTCGCCCAGTGCCTGGGTTACGCGCCGGGTAGCCTCACCGGGCGCAACCTGGACGACATCATTCCGGACTACGTGAAGAAGCTGGTCTGCTATGGCGATCTGAAGCGCAGCTTCAACGAGGGTCGCCAGGCCAGTGGCATCTATCGGCTACTGCGCGGGACGGGTGGCGTCGCCTGGCTCTATGCGATCTGGACGCCCGTGCGCGACACCCAGGGCCAGGTCAAACAGATCCGCTGCTATGCCTATGACCGTACCGAGCAGGTGGAAACTTCCACCGAGCACTCGGGCATCATCAATGCGCTGCTGAGATCCACCGCGGTGATCGAATTCAACCTGTCCGGCGAGGTGCTCACCGCCAACGAGCGCTTCCTGCAGGGCATGGGTTATTCGCTGGCGCAGATCGTCGGCAAGCATCATCGGATGTTCTGCAGCCGCGAAGAGTCGGAGTCCGCTGACTATCGCGTCTTCTGGGAGCGGCTCAATCGTGGCGACTACGTCGCCAGTCGCTTCAAGCGCATCGACAGCCATGGCCGCACGGTCTGGCTGGAAGCCTCCTACAATCTCGTCCTCAACACCCGCGGCGAGCTGTACAAGGTAATCAAGTTCGCCACCGTCATCACCGAGCAGGTGGAGCAGGAACTGGCCGTGGCCGAAGCCGCGCGGGTCGCCTTCGACATCTCCCAGACCACCGATGAAAGCGCGCGCCAGGGCGCGTCCGTGGTGCAGGACACGGTAGCGGTGATGACCCGCATCGCCGACGAGATCCAGGTCGCCGCCAACGGCATCGAAGACCTCGGCAAGCAGTCGCTGGTGATCAGCGCCATCGTCAAGACCATCAGTGGCATCGCCGAGCAGACCAATCTGCTGGCGCTCAACGCCGCCATCGAAGCCGCCCGGGCCGGTGAGCAGGGGCGTGGCTTCGCGGTGGTGGCGGACGAAGTCCGGCAATTGGCCGGGCGCACCAGCAAGGCCACCGAGGAGATCGTCGGGGTGGTGCAGCAGAACCAGCAACTGGCGCAGACCGCGGTCAGCAACATGGCCGCCAGCCGGCAGCAGGCGGAGCAGGGGCTGCACCTGGCCAGCAACGCCGGGGTGCGCATCACCGAGATCCAGGATGGCGCCCGCCAGGTGGTGGGCGCGGTCAGCCAATTCGCCCGCCGGCTGAGTTAGGGCTGTTCGCCCCAGCCCGGGGCGCTGTACCACTCATAGCCCGCGGTCGTGAGCTCCAGCCAGCGGCCCTGGTGGATGACCATCCGGGTCGCCACCTCCGGACTGGCCAGGCCGGCGGCTACCAGCAGGCTGCGGATCAGAGCACCGTGGGCCACCAGCAGGGTGGGGCCCTGGAGCTCCTCCAGCAGCGGGCGCACCCGCTCGGCGGCATCGGCATAGCTTTCGCCACCGGATACCCGAAAGGTATAGGGCTCGGCGGCGCGTCGGGCGTGCTGCTCGGGATAGCGCTGGGCGATGGTGGGCATGTCCAGGCCCTCCCAGTCGCCAAAGGCCTTTTCCGCCAGGCGCGCATCACGGGCCAGGCTTCTTGGCGTGCCTGGCAGCTGCGCTAGGATCAGATCGAGCGTTGCGCTGGCGCGTTGCAGCGGACTGCTCAGGCAGGCGAAGCGAGAGATGTCGAGGCGGTCGCGCAGGGCCAGGCCTACGGCTTCGGCCTGAGCACGACCGCGCGCGTTGAGCGGTATGTCCTGGCGACCCTGGAGGCGGCCGCTGGCGTTCCAGTCGGTTTCGCCGTGACGGATCACCAGCAAGGGAGAAGGGAAGGGCAAGGGCATCAATCCAGAGCAGTGGGCAGGGTAAGGATGAATCTCAAGTGACCGGCTTCCAGGCGCGCGACCAGGCTGCCGCCATGGCCGCGGGCGATTTCCTGGGCGAGATAGAGGCCCAGGTCCAGGCGGGCGGGCTGCGCAAGGTCGGCCCTGGTCAGCGCCGGCTGGAACAGTTGACTCAGGGTGCCAGGTTCCACCACGGCGGTGCTGCTTTCCACGATAAGGCTGTAGCAGCGATCCTTGATCGCGCCACGCAGCAACAGGTTACCCCCAGAAGGATTGCGGGAAGCGACCTGCTCCAGCACGGCGTCCAGCGCCTGCAGCACCCGCGGCAGATCCAGGCGCAAGGCAGCCGGTAAGGCCGGCAATTTGCTGCTCAAGGTCTGCCCGGGAAAGCGCGTCTGCAGCGTGGCGAACAAGCCTAGGAGCTGCTCATTGAAGCCGTCAACCAGCGCCGGTTTCAGGGGCAGGCCATGGCCCAGGCGCGCGCGGACGAAGTCGGCGGCCACGCCGCTGCGTTCGGCCAGGCGCTGGGCCTCGGTGTGCCAGTGCCGCATCTGGGATGCGTCCGCGTGCAGGTCCTGCGCAGCCAGCGCCTGCAGCGGGCGCTGCAGATCCTCCTCCAGCAGTACCAGCAGTTGGTCGTGCAAGGGCGTCAGATCCCGGTCGACGCGCGCACCGGGGCTTTCTTCGCGACGCTGTTCTTCGCGGGCGAGCAATTCACCCAGCAGGCGGGCGAAACCGTCCAGGGTATCGATCACCGAGCGCTGCTCCAGCAGCGGCCTGGGCTGGGGATCGAAGGCGCATAGCGTCCCGAAGAAGGTCCCGTTGGGACGAAATACCGGGACCGATAGATAACTCTTCCAGCCATAGAGGCTGGGTGCCGGATGATCGCAGTAGGTGGGGTTCCGGGTCACGTCGCTGATGATCACGGCGTCGTGGGAGGAGCGCACGTGGTTGCACAGGGTGGACTCGAGATCCAGTTCGGCGCCGGGTCGCAGGCCGAAGGCGATACGATCCTCCACCGCGCAGGCGATCCAGCGCTGCTCGGTGACCTCGGCAACGGTGGCGACCCCAAGGCCGCTGACATCACAGACGACGCGCAGGAGCGCCGCGACGGAATCCAGGGACGCCATCAGCTCGATGCTTTCGACGGTACTGGAAGGTTGGCTGGGCATGACGCTGTAGTTCTCTGACGGACAGGCCCTGAACGCTAGGCCAAGAGACGGCCGAGGGCAACCGTGGCCCTGCCATGCCACCCGATTGACCGTCCGGACGGTCAGGTCTCGTCTAGCCGATCAGGTCGGTGGCGTAGGCCAGCACCGTGAGGCAGAGCAGCAGCAACAGCAGGTTGGCTGGGGTAATGCATTTCATTGGGGGGATCCTCTCACGCAAAGGCTTTTCCATGTCCAGGTACGCCTGGGACTGCCATGCCGGTGCTGGGGATCTCGCGGGGTGGAGCGGGTACGTTCATCTCTGCGTCTCGATACTGCTGGCAAAGGACAGGAGTCGGAACGCCACTGTCGCTGTTCGTTCAGCCGCTGCCAGAGGAGGTGCGACATCTGGTCGAAGCGGCAGTGCGAGCGGTTCGCAGTTGCCAAGCGGCAGGCGAGCCGGTAGCGTGGCGACCCATGCGAACCTTTCTTTGCCCCATCAGCGCCTATTACTACTGCCTGACCAACATCGGGTGGTAGGTACTGCGCTGCATGACCGAACCGCCTAGGGCGGCTCGGTCAAGGCAACTTCTCCCGGTCTCCCTGGCACCGTCCAGCCACAGGAGACCCCATGGACAGCACCACGCAAGACCTGCTCACCACCCTCGAAGCCCGCGGTTTCATCCACCAGACCACCGACCGGGACGGCCTTGCGCGCGCCTTCGCCGCAGGGCCGGTGACCGGCTATCTCGGCTTCGACGCCACCGCCGACAGCCTCCATGTCGGCCATCTGCAAGGCCTGATGCTGATGCGCTGGCTGCAGCGTGCCGGCCATCCCATCCTCTTGCTGATCGGTGGTGCCACCACCCGCATCGGCGACCCCAGTTTCCGCGACAGCAGTCGCCCGGTACTCACCGACGGCCAGATCGCCCTGAACATGGCCGGCATCGCCAAGGCCTTTCACCGCTATCTCGAAGTGGGCGATGGCCACGGTCGTGCCCAGGTGGTGGACAACGCCGAGTGGCTCGACGGCCTGGGCTACCTGGATTTTCTCGGCGCCGTCGGCCGGCATTTTTCCATCAACCGGCTGCTCACCTTCGATGCCATCAAGAATCGTCTCGACCGCGAGCACTCGCTGTCCTTCGAGGAATTCGGCTACACCCTGTTGCAGGCCTATGACTTCGTCGAGCTGTCGCGGCGCTATGGCTGCACCCTGCAGCTGGGTGGCGCCGACCAGTGGGCCAACATCATCAACGGCGTGGAGCTGTCGCGCCGTCAGGGCGGCCCTCAGCTCCATGGCCTGACCATGCCGCTGCTGGCCACCCGTGATGGGCGCAAGATGGGCAAGTCGGCTCAGGGTGCGGTCTGGCTCAACGAGGAGCGGCTGTCGGCCTTCGACTTCTGGCAGTTCTGGCGCAACTGCGACGATGCGGACGTCGAACGTTTCCTGGCCCTGTTTACCGAATTGCCATTGGACGAGGTCCGCCGACTGAGCGCCCTGGACGGCGCCGAAATCAACCTGGCCAAGACGGTGCTGGCCAACGAGGCGACGCGGCTCGCCCATGGCGAGGTGGCACAGCGCGAGGCCGAGGCGGCGGCTGCCGATGTATTCGCCGATCGAGACGGCGCGGGTCACCTGCCGGAAATCGCCCTGACTCGCAAAGAGCTGGAAGGGGGCGTCAGCCTGGTCGAGTTGTTGGTGGCAGCCGGGCTGCAACCTTCGCGCAGTGCGGTGCGTCGCCTGGCGGAAGGCGGTGGCCTGCGCCTGGACGAGCAGCCGGTGATGGATCCCAATATCCGTCTGGCGCTGACGGACGCCGGGCGGCGGGTAAGTCTGGGCAAGAAAAGACATTTGCGCATCACGTTGACGGACTGAGGAGAAGGCTATGAATGTCTGGGTGATCGGTGCCTCGCGGGGCATAGGTTTGGGGCTGGTGGAACGCTATCTGGCGCAGGGTGCCCAGGTGTTGGCGCTGGTGCGAACGCCGAACGCCGCGTTGGACGCTCTGGTGGCGACTGCCAAGGGACAGCTGAGGGTGGTGACCGGCGATCTGTGCGATCCCGACCTCGGCACACGACTGCTGGAAGAGTTGCGTCCTGGCTCGCTGGATCGGCTGATCGTCAATGCCGGCATCATGGGGCCGGTAGAAGAGGACGGGCAGCGGGCGACGGTCGCGCAGCTGGGCGAGCTGTTCCTCACCAATGCCGTGGCGCCCCTGCGGTTGCTGGACGCCCTGGCGCCGCGAATGGCCGCCGAAGGAGTGGTGGCCTGTCTGAGTTCGCAAATGGGCAGCGTCAGCCTGGCGCGGTCCGCCGAGATGCCGCTCTATGGCGCCAGTAAGGCAGCGCTGAACAGCCTGCTGCAAAGCTGGGTGGCCGGGCGGCAACCGGCCTTTACGGTGCTGGCGCTGCATCCGGGCTGGGTCCGCACCGAGCTGGGCGGGGCACGCGCCCCGGTCGAAGTCGCCGATAGCGTCGCTGGTCTGGTCGCGACGATCGAGGCCCGGGCTGGCCAAAGGGGCAGCGCCTTCTTCGACTACCAGGGCCAGGCCTTGCCCTGGTGAGCCGGTGGCCGGATCGCTCAGGCGCGCTGAGCGATCCGGCCCTTGTCCGGCTGCGGGCGAGGGTCGAAGATGCGGGCATTACCCCCCTGGGAGTGCCCTCATGCGCATCGATGATCGAACCTTCCTGGTGACCGGCGCGGGCTCCGGCCTCGGCGCGGCCACCGCCGGGCTGCTGGTGGCGGCAGGCGCCCGAGTGGCGTTGCTGGACCTGCAGGCCGATGCCGTGCAGGCCCAAGCCGAACGACTGGGTGATCGGGCGCTGGCGCTGCCGGTGGACGTGACCGATGCCGAGGCCCTGAGCGCCGCCATCGACCGTATTATGGAACGCTGGGGCAGTCTGCAGGGCGCGATCAACTGCGCCGGTATCGTCGGTGGCGCCCGCATCCTCGGGCGCAACGGTCCCCATGATCTCGCCGCCTTCGCCCGTATCGTCACGGTCAACCTGGTGGGCAGCTTCAACGTCCTGCGCCTGGCCGCCGCGGCGATGGCCAAGGGTGAGGCCGATGCCGGTGGCGAGCGCGGCGTGATCATCAACACCGCCTCCATCGCCGCCTTCGACGGCCAGATCGGCCAGGCGGCCTATGCGGCCTCCAAGGGCGGTGTCGCCGCTCTCACCCTGCCGGCAGCGCGCGAACTGGCCGGGCAGGGCATCCGGGTCATGACCATAGCGCCGGGTGTCTTCGAGACACCCATGATGGCCGGCATGACCCCCGAGGTCCGCGAGGCCCTGGCCGCCAACGTGCCCTTTCCGCCGCGGCTCGGTCGCGGCGAGGAATTCGCCGCCCTGGTCCGCCACATCATCGAGAACTCCATGCTCAACGGTGAGGTGATCCGTCTGGACGGCGCCCTGCGCATGGCCCCGCGCTAGGAGAATCGCCATGAATGATCCCATCGTCATCGTTGCCGCCGCCCGTACGCCCATGGGCGCCCTGGGTGGCGAGCTGGCCGCGCTGTCAGCGCCGCAACTGGGCAGTACCGTGGTCCGCGCGGTACTGGAGCGGGCCGGCTGGTCGCCCGAGCGAGTCGACGAGGTGCTGCTGGGCTGCGTCCTGCCCGCAGGCCTTGGCCAGGCACCGGCACGCCAGGCGGCGCTTGGCGCCGGTCTGGCCCAGAGCACGCGCTGCACCACCCTGAACAAGATGTGCGGTTCGGGCATGCAGGCGGCCATCCTCGGTCACGACCTGCTGCGCGCCGGCAGTGCCGAGGTAGTGCTGGCCGGCGGCATGGAAAGCATGAGCCGTGCGCCTTATCTGCTGGAAAAGGCCCGTAGCGGCTATCGCCTTGGCCATGGCGCCCTGATCGACAGCATGTTTCTCGACGGCCTGGAAGATGCCTATGAACCCGGGCGCCTGATGGGGACCTTCGCCGAGGATTGCGCCGCACGTCTGGGCATCAGCCGCGAACGCCAGGATGCCTATGCTCAGCAGTCTCTCGCACGGGCACGTCAGGCCCAGGCCAGCGGCGCCTTCGCCGCCGAGATCGTCCCGGTGGAGGTGGTGACGCGCAAGGAGACCCTGCGCCTCGACACCGACGAGCAACCCCGCCGCGCCGACCCTGCGCGGATTCCTACGCTCAAGCCGGCTTTCCGCGAAGGCGGCACCGTGACCGCGGCCAATGCCAGCTCCATCTCCGATGGCGCGGCGGCGCTGCTGCTGATGCGCGCCAGCAGGGCCGCGCGGGAGGGCCTGACCCCGCTGGCGACCATCCGTGGACACGCCGCCCATGCTGGGGCGCCGGGCGACTTTCCCACCGCGCCCATTGGCGCCATTCGCACGCTGCTCGAGCGCATCGACTGGCAGTTGGCGGATGTCGACCTGTTCGAAATCAACGAAGCCTTCGCCGTGGTGGCGCTGGCCGCCCAGGATGCCCTGGGGCTGGACCCGGAACGGCTGAACGTGCACGGTGGTGCCTGTGCCTTGGGCCATCCCATCGGTGCCTCCGGCGCGCGCATCCTGGTGACCCTGATCCAGGCGCTGCGCCAGCATGGCCTGCGGCGTGGCGTAGCCGCCATCTGCATTGGGGGCGGCGAGGCTACGGCCATGGCCCTGGAACTCAACGACTAGACAAGGACAAGATCATGAGCGAACCCTCTGCCGAATCCACCCTGTTGCTGGACATCGAGGACCGTGTGGCCCTCATCACCCTCAACAGACCCAAGGCGCTCAACGCCCTCAATGCTCAGCTACTCACTGAGTTGGACGCCATGCTGGCGCGGCTGGACGCCGATCCCGAGGTGGGGTGCGTGGTGCTCACCGGCTCGGCCAAGGCCTTCGCCGCCGGCGCGGATATCAAGGAAATGGCCGGGCAGGGTTATCCGCAGATCTACTTGGACGACTACTTCCGCGTCGCCGACCGCATCGCCGAGCGCCGCAAGCCGCTGATCGCCGCCGTGGCCGGCTACGCCCTGGGCGGTGGTTGCGAACTGGCGCTGCTGTGCGACTTCATCTACGCCGCCGACACCGCCCGCTTCGGCCTGCCGGAGATCACCCTGGGCGTCATTCCCGGCATCGGCGGCACCCAGCGCCTGACCCGCGCCCTGGGCAAGGCCAAGGCCATGGAGCTGTGCCTGACCGGTCGACAGCTGGAGGCCGCCGAAGCCGAACGCGCCGGCCTGGTCGCTCAGGTCTTTCCCGCCGACGAGCTGCTGGAGCGCACCCTGGAGGCCGCCCGTGGCATCGCCAGTCGTTCCCTGCCAGCGACCCTGCTGCTCAAGGAAAGCGTCAATCGCGCCTTCGAAACCAGTCTGGCTGAGGGCATCCGCTTCGAGCGCCGGGTCTTCCACTCGCTGTTCGCCAGCGCCGACCAGAAGGAAGGCATGGCCGCCTTCGTCGAGAAGCGTCCGGCGAAGTTCGAGCATCGCTAGGCCATAGCGGCGAGGAGAGGTAGATCGTGTCAGCCAACGGGTTACGCGAGCGTTATCAGGCCTATCTCGACTGCCTCAACTGCCAGGCCTGGGCGGAGCTTGGCCGCCATGTCCACGAAGCCGTCGAGCACAATGGCCGACCCCTGGGACTGGCGGGTTACCACGCCATGCTCGAAGGCGATCACGCCGCCATTCCCGATCTGTGCTTTGTCGCACGCCTGCTGGTGGTCGAGGCGCCCTGGCTGGGGGCGCGGCTGGACTTCGACTGCACGCCATGGGGCAAGCTGTTCGGGCTGGCGGTGAACGGGAGGCAGGTACGCTTCAGCGAGCACGTCTTCTATCGCTTCGAAAACGGCCGCATTCGCGAGGTGCGCTCGGTGATAGATACGGCCGCCATCGCGGCCCAGCTGATGGTGGGCTAACCGGCGCGGCTCTTGCGCTGGCGATAGCCCAGGGGACTGAGGCCCGTCCATTTGCGAAAGGCGCGCTGGAAGGAGCGAGGATCGGCGAAGCCCAGGCGAAGGGCCAGTTCATCCAGGGGCAGGGCGCCTTGATCCAGCTGGCGACATGCCAGGCGGCAGCGGCGCTCGTCCTTGAGGCGTTGGTAGGACTGGCCGCCTGTCGCCAGCTGGCGTCTCAGGGTGGCGGGCGAGAGGCCCAGGTCTGCGGCCAGGCCGACGGCGTCCGGCCAATCTTCGGGGGCGCGGCTGCGCAACAGGGTGCGGATGCGGGCGATCAGGTTGCCATCATCGCGATAGTGCACCAGCAGATTGCCCGGTGCGGCGGCGATGAAGCGCCGCGCATCCGCGGCACTGCGGCGGATCGGCAGGGCCAGGGCGGCGGCGTCCAGCACCAGGCGGTCGTCGTCGCTGGCGAAGCTCAGGTTGGAGCCGAAGCGCTGGCGATAGTCGGCCAGCAGTTCCGCTGGCGGCTCCTGCCCGGTCAGGCGGATCTCCGCCAGCGGCAATCGACGGCCCACCAGCCAGCAGGCCAGGCCATGCAGGATCAGCCAGAGGGTAAGGACCGCGAAGCTACTCGGCAGACTGCCGGATGCCAGTCGCAAGATCGCCCGCTCCCCGTCGCGTTGCAGCCGCAGATTTACCCCCAGGGTCAGGCGCAGGAAGTCGGCGCTGTGCCGCAGGGCATCGCCCAGGGTCGGCTGCAGACGGGCGCTCTGGCAGAGAAAGGCGAAGCTGCCCGCCGGCAGCGGGCGCGGACCCAGGGCGAAGAATTCGTCATCGAAGCGCCGCGCCAGGCGATACCACAGCTGGCCGAACAGCGGCGCCGAGAGACGCTCGCGGTCAAGTAGCAGGTCGGATAGCCGGACGCCTTCGGCGGCGAGCAGGGCGTCCGGCAACTGACCGCTTTGCCGGCAAAGCCCGGCCAGGGCCTCGTCGAGGATGCCCGGGGCCAGGCTGTCGCGCGGCAGGTCGGTCACAGGTGCAGCGCCCGGCCCAGGGCACGCAGCGCCGCCTCCTGCACCGCCTCACCCAGGGTGGGGTGGGGGTGCAGGGTGGCGGCCACGTCTTCCAGTTGCATGCCCATCTCCAGGCTGTGGGAAAAGGCCGTGGCCAGTTCCGCCACCTGCTGTCCGGTGGCCTGCCAGCCGAGGATGCGGTGGTCATCCGCGCGGGCCACTACCCGCACGAAGCCTTCCGGCGCCTCCAGGGTAAGGGCGCGGCCATTGGCGGCGAAGGGGAAGCTGGCGACCTTGGTCTCCAGGCCTTGCGCCTTGGCCTGCTCGGGGGTGAGGCCGACCACCACGATCTCCGGATCGGTGTAGCAGACCGCCGGAATGGCCACCGGCGCGAAGCGCCGACGCTTGCCAGCGATGAGCTCAGCCACCACTTCGCCCTGAGCCATGGCGCGATGCGCCAGCAGCGGCTCGCCGGTCAGGTCGCCAATGGCCCAGACGTCGGTCATGCTGGTGCGGCAGCCGTCGTCGACGCGGATATAGCGGCCGTCGTAGTCCAGCGGCAGGCGCTCCAGGCCTTTGGTGCGCGGTCGGCGGCCGGCCGACACCAGGATGCGTTGCGCCGGTAGGACCTGCTCCTGGCCATCACTGGAGGTCATTCGCAGGCCCGCGCCATCGGCTGCCAGGCCAGCGACGGTGCAGTTCAGGTGCAGCGCGATGCCCAGGCGTTCCAGCCGCTGGCGCAGTGGCGTTGTCAGCTCGGCGTCATAGCCGGGCAGCAGTCGCGACTGGGCTTCCACCACGGCGACCCGGGCGCCGAGCTTGCGATAGGCGATGCCCAGCTCCAGGCCAATGTAGCCGGCGCCCACCACGACCAGATGCTCGGGAATGTCGGTGGGCGACAGCGCCTCGGTCGCCGAGATCACCGGGCCACCGAAGGGCAGGTTGGGCAGCTCCACCGAGGTGGAGCCCATGGCCAGCACCAGGTGCTCGGTGCGGATGCGCAGTCGCTCACCGCCGGCACGCTGCACCTCGACGGTCTTGCCGTCGAGGATTTCGGCCCAGCCCTCGATTACCGTCACGCCCTGCTTCTTGAGCAGGGCGGCGACGCCGGTGGTGAGACGATCGACGATGCCGTTCTTCCAGGCCACGGCCTGGCCAAGATCCAGCTCCGGGCGGCCGTGGCGGATGCCCAGGCTGCCATGCTCAGCGCGACCGCAGGCGCGATGGTATTCCTCGGCGACATGGATCATCGCCTTGGAGGGAATGCAGCCGACGTTGAGGCAGGTACCACCGAGGGCGGCGCCCTCGACCAGGGTGGTGGCGATGCCCAGCTGGGCGGCGCGCAGGGCGGCGACATAACCGCCGGGGCCGCCACCGATGATGAGGAGTCGGGTGTCCATGGCTACTCCAGGAAGAGGGTGGCGGGTTGTTCGAGCAGCTGGCGCACGGCCTGGATGAAACTGGCGGCGTCCTGGCCATCGATCAGCCGGTGGTCGAAAGAGGCGGAAAGATTCATCAGCTTGCGTGGCACCACCAGGCCATGGCGGAAGGCCGGGCGCTCGACGATGCGATTGACGCCGATGATGGCTACCTCGGGATGGTTGATGATGGGCGTGGAGGCGATGCCTCCCAGCGGACCGAGGCTGCTTATGGTCAGGGTCGAGCCGGACAGTTCGTCGCGACCGGCCTTGCCGCCGCGCACTGCGGTGGCCAGCCGGGCCACCTCCTGGGCGCAGCCCCAGAGATCCAAGGTCTCGGCGTGCCGTACCACCGGCACCGCGAGACCCTGTTCGCCCTGGGTGGCGATGCCCAGGTGCACGGCGCCGTAGCGGGTCACGGTGCTGCTGTCTTCGTCGAAGCGCGCATTCATCTGCGGAAAGTCCCGCACCGCCACTACCAGGGCGCGAGCCAGGAAGGGCAGCAGGGTGAGATGGGCACGACGCCCCTGCCAGCGCTGGTTGAGGGTGGCACGCAGGGCTTCCAGCTCGGTGACATCCACCTCTTCCACATAGGTGAAGTGGGGGATATGCCGCTTGGCGGCCTGCATCTTCTCGGCGATCTTGCGTCTCAGGCCGATCAGCGGGATGCGCTCCTCGCCGCTGCGTTTCGCCAGGCCACCGCCGCCGGTGGCCGGTGGCAGTCCGGCGTCGCGTTGCTGCACATAGGCTTCCAGATCGCCATGCAGGATACGTCCGCCCTGACCGGTGCCGGTGACGAATCTTAATTCGATGCCCAGTTCCCAGGCGTGCTGACGGACCGCGGGAGACGCCAGCGGGGGGCTGCCCGGGGCTGGGCGGGAGGCCGGTCGATCATCTTGGCGAGGGGCCTCCGGTTCCGGACGGCGCGGGGCAGGTGCCGCCTCGGACTTGGACGCTTCCGCCTTGGGTGCCGGTGCCGGTGCTGGCTCTGCCGGCGCTGGTCGGCTGGCTTCGCGCACGTTGCCGTCACCGGCCACTTCCAGGCGGATCAGCTCGGCACCGACGGCCAGGACCTGGCCAGGAGCACCGCCCAGGGCGACCACCCGGCCCACCACCGGCGAGGGGATTTCCACCATGGCCTTGTCGGTCATGACGTCGGCCAGGGTCTGGTCCTCGCCGACTTCATCCCCTACCGCCACGTACCACTTGACCAATTCCACCTCGGCGATGCCTTCGCCGATGTCGGGCATCTTGATGACATGGGTACCCATCTCAGACCTCCATGACGCGCTTAAGCGCGGTGCCGACCCGGGACGGACCCGGGAAGTAGTCCCATTCCTGGGCGTGGGGATAGGGGGTATCCCAGCCGGTGACCCGCTCGATGGGCGCCTCTAGGCGATGGAAGCAGTGCTCCTGCATCAGGGACACCAGCTCGGCGCCGTAGCCGCAGGTACGGGTCGCTTCATGCACCACCACGCAACGGCCGGTCTTGGTCACCGAGTCGGTGAGGGTCTGCAGGTCCAGCGGCCAGAGGCTGCGGATGTCGATCACCTCGGCGTCGATGCCGGTCTCGGCGGCTGCCGCCAGGGCGACCCAGACGGTGGTGCCATAGGTCAGTACCGTGACCTGCTTGCCCGGACGCACCACGGCGGCCCGCTCCAGTTCGACCCGGTAGTAGCCATCCGGAACGGCGCTGGCCGGGTGTCCCGACCAGGGCGTCACTGGACGGTCGTGATGGCCGTCGAAGGGGCCGTTGTAGAGGCGCTTGGGTTCGAGAAAGATCACCGGGTCGTCGCTCTCGATGGAGGCGATCAGCAGACCCTTGGCGTCATAGGGATTGGACGGCATCACGGTACGCAGGCCACAGACCTGGGTGAACATCGCCTCCGGGCTCTGGCTGTGGGTCTGGCCTCCATAGATGCCGCCACCGCAAGGCATGCGAAATACCAGCGGCGAGGTGAACTGGCCGACCGAGCGATAGCGCAGCCGCGCCGCCTCGGAGACGATCTGGTCGATGGCGGGATAGGCATAGTCGGCGAACTGGATCTCCGCCACCGGGCGCAGGCCGTAGGCGCCCATGCCCACCGCAGCGCCGGCAATGCCGTTCTCCGAGATGGGCGCATCGAATACCCGCGAGGCGCCATATTTGGCCTGCAGGCCCTCGGTGCAGCGAAAGACGCCGCCGAAGTAGCCGACGTCCTCGCCGAACACCACCACGTTGTCGTCGCGTTCGAGCATCACGTCCATCGCCGAGCGGATGGCCTGGATCATGGTCAGGGTGCTGCGGCTGCCGGCCTGGGTCGGCAGGTTGGTTTCCTGTTGTACGGTCATGGCGTCACTTCCCGAGCTGTTGGCGTTGGCGGCGCAGGTGCGGCGGCAGGTCCTGGTAGACCTCCTCGAACATGTCGGCGGCGCTGGGGGCGAGATCGCTGGCAAAGGTGCCGTGGGCTTCCGCGGCCTTCTGCGCGGCGGCCACCTCGGCTTCCAGCTCGGCGGCCAGCGCCTGGTGCTGCGCGTCCGACCAGAGACCACGGCCGATCAGATGCGCCTTGAGCCGGTCGATGGGGTCGCCCAGGGGGAAGTGCGCCCAGTCATCGGCGGGTCGGTACTTGGACGGATCGTCGGAGGTGGAGTGGGGGCCGGCGCGATAGGTCACCCACTCGATCAGGGTCGGCCCCAGATTGCGCCGGGCGCGTTCGGCGGCCCAGCGCGAGGCGGCCAGTACCGCGAGGAAGTCGTTGCCATCCACCCGTAGCGCAGCGATGCCGTAGCCAATACCGCGGGTGGCCAGGGTGATGCCCTCGCCGCCGGCGATGGCCTGGAAGGTGGAGATGGCCCACTGGTTGTTGACGATGTTGAGGATCACCGGCGCCCGGTAGACATGGGCGAAGGTGAGGGCGGCATGGAAGTCGCCTTCGGCGGTGGCGCCATCGCCGATCCAGCCGGCGGCGATGCGGGTGTCCCCCTTGATCGCCGAGGCCATGGCCCAGCCCACTGCCTGGATGTACTGGGTGCCCAGGTTGCCGGAAATGGAAAAGAAGCCAAGGTTGCGGTAGGAGTACATCACCGGCAACTGGCGACCCTTGAGCGGATCGCGGGCGTTGGATAGCAGCTGGCAGATCATCTCGTCCAGCGGCGCCTCGCGGGCGATGAGGATGCCCTGCTGGCGGTAGGTGGGGAAATGCATGTCGTCCGGACGCAGGGCCAGGGTCTGGCCGACGGCGATCGCTTCCTCGCCCAGGCACTGCATATAGAAGGACAGCTTCTTCTGCCGCTGGGCCTTGAGCATCCGGGCGTCGAACAGGCGCGTCTTGAGCATGGCCCTCAGGCCTTGCAGCAACAGGTCGGGCGCCTCTTCCGTGGCCCAGGGGCCGACGGCGCGACCCTCTTCATCGAGGATGCGGATCAGCTGGGTCGCCAGCTCGCGGGTATCCACCGGCGCTACGTGGACGGGTGGTTTTTCCGCACGGCCAGCGGGGCAGAGCTGCAGATAGTTGAAGTCGGTAGGACGGCCCGGTCGGCCACTGGGTTCGGGGACGTGCAGGCGCAGGGGTGGGTAGTCGCTCACGGCCGACCCCCCAAGTAGGTAAGGGGGCGGGCGGGTCGCAGGACGGGTTGGCCGTCCGGGTGCGATGCAGGGTGCCACATGGTGGAGGCCTCGGCATTCTTGTTATTGGTCACCTGAGTATAGGCCGGCTCTGCTAGCCGTTTTGCCGCAATTTGGAGGTGGGCAGCAGGGTCGTTTGGTGCTATTGAACTCTCTACAAGAACAACAGTAGAGGTTTTGCACCATGGCTGGTCTGGACCGTATCGACCTGCGCATCCTCAATGCCCTGTCCGCCGATGGCCGTCTGAGCTGGCGCGATCTGGCACAGAAGATCGGGCTGTCGCTGACCCCGACGCTACGGCGGGTCAAGCGTCTGGAGGAGGAGCGCTATATCCAGGGGTATCACGCCCAGCTCGACGAAACCCGGCTGGCCGGCAGTGTCAGCGTCTTCGTCTCGGTACGCCTGGAAAAGCAGTCCACCGATTACCTGCGCGCCTTCGAACGAGAGATCGTCAAGGCGCCCCAGGTGATGAGCTGTTTCCAGATGACCGGCGATGCCGACTATGTGCTGCGGGTGGTGGTGCAGGATCTGGCAGCCTACCAGCACTTTCTCGCTGATACCCTGACCTGCATTCCCGGGGTGGCCAGTGTGACCTCGGCGTTTTCGCTCAAGGCCGTGCTGTTACGACCGGCGCCGCCGCTCTGAAGCGCTCGCAGGGTCAGTGGATACCGAGTGAGTCCCGGGCCCGCTGCGCCTGGGCGGCGCAATAGGCGAGGTCCCGCAGGCGGGCGGTATCTAGCATCAAGGTCAGTCGGCGTTCGCTGGCAGGCCGACCGAGCTGCACCGGCAGGCCACCATCTGGAGTCAGGGGGCCGAACAGGCAGTCGATATTGGGCAGTTGCGCGACGAACTGGTGGGTGAGGGCAAGCATTGTTATTGTCCGAGAACCAGGGTGGCAATGTGACAGCATTCACATCGCCAGGGTTCCCCGATCGTCAGGCGCTGGGCGTGACCGAATAGGCGACACCATTCACGGCATCGATCAGTTGACCGATGGACCAGGGCTTGGGCAGGAAGCGCACCTTGCACTTGATGCTGGCCGTGGACGGCGTTTCGTAGCCGGACATGACGATAATGGGCATATCTGCCCAGCGTTGGCACACCAGATTGGCCAATTGAGCGCCATCCATGGAGCCGGGCATGCGGATGTCCGTCAACAGGATGTCGATATTGGCGTCTTCTTTCTCCAACAGTGACAAGGCAGCATCGGCGGAGTCAGCGGCGATGATATTGAAGCCTTCGGGCTCGAGGATCTCGGTGACGAAATCCGCGACCAGTGGCTCGTCGTCCACCACCAGGAGAGTGGGTCGGAAGACAGGGGTTCCCGGCTGTTCTGCGCGCATGACTGGACCTTATATACAAGACGTTGCTCAGCCTTGGATAGCGGCAACCCGAGAAAATTCCCCAGGCCATGTGCCACTAAATTTGGCGTCAGATTTCTGTCTTCCTGCCGTGATTATTTTGTCGCGCGCAGCTTTCACGGGCTGCGACGCTGTACCGCGCATATTTGGTTACGTTTCCCGCAAAGGCTCTAGGGCGCTGTTTTGCGGTGCCCGATAGACGCGCCTGACCGCCAGCGCGGTGAAAGGTTTCAGCTACCTGGCATATGACTTGTATTAGGTAAGGCAACTGCAGGACGCAGGGTACTTTTTTGTCACGTCCCAGTGGCCTTACCTAAACCCAGGCTTCGCTCGTACACAAAGGACATCGACGCCACGCCTCCCAAAGCAGTATCTGTCCATGACGCCTATCCGCTCCTTCGCTACCGCCCTTCGTCGTCCGCTCGCCGCGGCCGCCACCGTTCTCGCGCTGTCCGCTGGCATTGCCCAGGCCGAGCCTGTCAGCCTGGTCGGTCTGAATCTGTCGGGTGCGGGCTTCGCGCCTCAGGTGCTGCCCGGCATCAATGGCACCAACTACATCTTCCCGGTGGAAGCCTACTTCCAGCAGTGGAGCGCGCGGGGCGTCAAACTGATCCGTTTCCCCATCATCTGGGAACGCCTGCAGCCGCGTCTGGGCGGCCCGCTGGACAGTGCCTACGTGGCGCTGGTGAACCAGACCTTCGGCTACGCGCAAAAGCACGGCATCAAGATCATCCTCGACCTGCACAACTATGCCCGCTATCGCGGTCAGGTGATCGGCACCAGCGGCGTCCCCTATGCCCGCTATCAGGAGATCATGACCCACATCGCGCGGCAGTGGAGCGGCCAGTCCTCGCTGTACGCCTACGACATCATGAACGAGCCCCACGATGCCATGGCCTACTGGCCGACCGCGGCCCAGTACGGCATCAATGGCGTCCGGGCGGTGGACAGCACCCGGCCGGTGATCGTCGAAGGCAACGGCTGGTCGAGCGCCACCCGCTGGGCCGAATTCAATGATGCCCTGCTGGGGCTGAAGGATCCGGCCAACAACATCATCTTTTCGGCGCACTCCTACTTCGACGAGAACGCCGGCGGCAGCTATGACAAGACCGACGTCAACAAGCTCGATGCCAACTATGGCGTGACGCGGGTGAAGCCCTTCGTCGATTGGCTGAAGAAGAACGGCAAGCGTGGCTATATCGGCGAGTTCGGTGTCCCGGACAACAATCCGCGCTGGAACCTGCTGATGGACAACATGCTGGCTTACCTGAAGCAGAACTGCATTCCGGCCTCCTACTGGGCCGCAGGTCCCGGCTGGGGCAGCTACTTCATGTCGGTGGAGCCCATCAATGGCCAGGAGCGCCCGCAGTGGCCGACCCTGCGCAAATACCTGGACGACAGCAGCTGCACCGCCATCGGTCCAAACGCCAGTGGCAGCACCGCGCCGGCCGCCGGCGGTACCGGTACTGGCAACAGCGGCTCCACCGGTGGCAATGCCGGCGCCGTGGGCAATTCCGGTGGTGGCAGCGCTGGCAACACCGGCAACACTGGCAATACGGGGAGCAACGCCGGGGTCCAGATTCCGCCGAGCACCGGTGCCACCGCAGGCACTGTCACCTCGGTGGTCAACGACTTCACCAACCCGGACTGGCACAAGGGGGTGTTCCTCAAAAAGGCTGCGATCTCGGTACCCGGAACCGCGGTGAATCGCGCCGCCTTCAAGGCCGGCGCCTACCTGACCACCGCGGATGGCCAGGTACGGCGGATCTCCTCGGTACAGGCCGGCAACAGCCTGGGCGTCTTCACCGAGGGCACGCCCTTCAACGGCAACGCCGTGGGCTATCCCAAGACCGTGACGGTCTCGCCCACCGGGGTGACCAGCGCCGCCAGCGTCAGCAGTGCCATCAACGACTTCACCAACGCCGACTGGAATCGCGGCGTCTACCGTCGCGCCGCGGCCATCTCCATCCCGGCGACCGCAGCCAATCGCTCGGCCTTCAAGCTGGGTGGCTCGGTACGCCTCGTCAACGGCCAGATCCTCAAGATCAGCTACGTGCAGGATGGGGCGAAAAACTTGGGCGTGTTCTTCGATGCCAGCCGGCTGGATGCCAGCGTCGGCTATCCCAACACCCTGATGTCCTTCAGTCGCTGATCCTCGGGATCAGGCAACAAAAAACCCGGTGGCCATTGGCCACCGGGTTTTTTGTTGCCTGCTTAAAGATGGATGAAGGTGGTGACCTCTCCCGGTTGCACCCGGCATTCATCCACGGCATGGATCACCCCAGTGGTCAGGGCCGCTTCCGGACTCAGTAGCCGGGCGTTGGCCTTGAGGCAGCTGTGGATGTCCAGGGCCTCTGCGGCACCGGCGGTGCGCTCGGCGACGATGCGGGCATAGAGGTCCAGGTCGTAGTCCAGGCACATGGCGTATTCGGCCATGCGTGCGTGGTCCACCGAGTTGTTCAGATTCCAGTAGAAGGAGTGGTAGAGGAATTTGCTGTGACGACTGGCGGTGCGGTGTTCGCCGGCTAGGAAGAGGATGTTGCCCATGGACTCGACGGTACCCAGGTTGTGGGTATGCACCGGCAGCGGCAGGGACAGCAAGAAGTTGTACATCGTGAAGCCGTAGCTGCAATCGCCGCCCATGGTGGCGATCTTGAGCAGGATGCGCGAGGCGTCCTGCTGCACGGCCTGGGAGCACTGGGCGATCAGCTGGCCGCAGCTGGTGGAATTGATGGGACCGGTGAAATGGATGACATGGGTGCTCATGAGGCCTACCGACGCGCCGGGGAGCCCGGCGGAAGGCGGGCTCTATAGGAGTTGCTTCGGCGGCTTTCGGGCGGGCTTGAGCGCTGGCGTCGGCTGGCCGACGAAGCGCGTCCCGGGCGGATGGGCTGCGCCTGAGCGCAGCCGCGAGATTAGCGCAGTAGGAGCATCGGCACTTCGGTCTTGTGCAGCAACTGGGTGGTGCGACTGCCGCGCAAGAAGCGCCAGACCGAGGAGT
Source organism: Pseudomonas sp. PLB05 (assembly GCF_021106615.1). Classification (NCBI taxonomy): domain Bacteria; kingdom Pseudomonadati; phylum Pseudomonadota; class Gammaproteobacteria; order Pseudomonadales; family Pseudomonadaceae; genus Pseudomonas; species Pseudomonas sp. PLB05. Next base: position 181,246 of record NZ_JAJOHO010000003.1, on the reverse strand, counting down.
GGCTGTAGGCACCCATGATCAGCAGATCCGCCCGGCGTTCGTCGAGGTGGCGGGGGACGATGCGCTCCACGTCACCATGGGCGACGGTGGTGTCCACCCGGCAACCGGCGCTGCGCAGCAGCAGGGCCAGGTCCTCCAGGCGCTTGCGCAGGATCGGATCGTCTTCGCCAACCCGCAGCAGGGTGCCGCTCATGCCGGCCAGTAGCGGACTGCGCGCCAGCGCCAGGATGCCCTGGTGGGTGGCCTCCCGCCCGTCGTAGGCGATGGTGAATTGCCGTGGCGGCTTGAACGGCCCCGAGCAGATCAGGATCGGCCGGTGCACGGCGCGCACCACGGCTTCCAGCTGGCTGCCGATGCCGCTGTCCCCTGAGCGCTCGCCGCGCTTGCCGATCACCAGCAGGCGGGTGTCGGCTTCCAGGGCCTTGAGGGTATCCACCAAGCCCTCGGGCCGCCGCAGGATCTGCGGGGCGGAGGTCAGCCCCTGCTGCAGCAGGCGCTGGCGGGCATTGAGCAGCAGCGCCTTGGCCATCCCGGCACCGACGTCTTCATCCAGATAGACCGGGGCGCCATTGGCGACCTTCTTGCCGCTACTGGCCGATTCCTGCACATGCAGCAGGGTGACGGGTGCATCCAGCCGCCGCGACAACCAGGCGGTGTGGTCGCAGACGCTTTCGGCGTGGGGAGATCCATCAATGCAGGCGAGCAGGGAGGCCATAACGGTATTCCTTGAAGAGACCGGGACCAGACACGATCCCTGTCAGGAGCGTAGCACCCGCTCAGCGCCTGCTGATGACGCTTGGGTGTCATCTTCGGCTTTTGCTGGGCAGGTCACGGCCGTCATCCCGGACGCCCTCACATTTCGTAGCGATCGAGTTCTCGGGTGATCAGCAAGCGCTGGATTTCACTGGAACCCTCGTAGATCTGGGTGATGCGGATATCGCGGTAGTACTGCTCCACCGGATAATCCTCCAGGTAGCCATAGCCGCCATGGATCTGGATGGCCTTGGAGCACACCCATTCGCCCGTCTCGGTGGCGAACAGCTTGGCCTGGGAGGCCTCGCTGAGGCAGGGCTGGCCCGCCGTACGCAGTCGCGCTGCATGCAGGATCAGCAGCCGCGCGGCATTGAGCCGGGTGTGCATGTCGGCCAGCATGTTGGCGATGCTCTGGTGCTGGATGATGGCCTTGTCGAACTGGATGCGTTCGCGGGCGTAGCCCAGCGCCGCCTCGAAGGCCGCGCGAGCGATGCCCAGGGCCTGGGCGGCGATGCCGATGCGCCCGCCTTCCAGGTTGGACAGGGCGATGGCCAGCCCCTTGCCGCGCTCGCCCAGCAGGTTGGCCGCCGGGATCCGGCAGTTGTCCAGGGTGACCGCGCAGGTGTCGGAGGCGCGCAGGCCCATCTTGTGTTCGGTGCGCTCGACGCGAAAACCGGGAGTGTCGGTGGGTACCAGAAAGGCCGACAGGCCCTTCTTGCCCAGCTCCGGATCGGTCACCGCGAAGACGATGGCCAGGCCGGCGCGGCGCCCGTTGCTGACGAACTGCTTGCTGCCATTGAGCACCCAGCTGTCGCCGTCGAGGACCGCGCGGGTGCGCAGGTTATGGGCCTCGGAGCCGGCCTGGGGTTCGGTCAGGCAGAAGCAGCCAATGACCTTGCCGGCGGCCAGGTCGGGCAGCCAGTGATCCTGCTGTTCGGCGGTGCCGTAGCGCAGCAGTGGGCCGCAACCCACCGAGCTGTGGATGCTCATCAGGGCGCCGAGGCTGCCGTCGCCGGCGGAGATCTCTTCCACGGCCAGGGCATAGGCGACGTAGTCCATATAGGTGCCGCCCCATTGCTCGGGCACCACCATGCCCAGCAGGCCCAGCTCGCCCAGTTGGGCGACCACGGCGTCGTCGATCCACTCGGCCTTTTCCCAGGCCCGGGCGTGGGGCGCGACCTCGCGGCGGGCGAAGTCACGCGCCATGTCGCGGATCATGCGTTGTTCTTCGGTGAGTTCGATGTCGTGCATGGAAGCCTTCCTCAGGAATGGCGAAAATCGGTGAAAAAGGCCGCGACGCGGCGTGGATCCAAATCCTGCCAGCGAGCCGGATTCCAGTGCGGCGTGCGGTCCTTGTCCACCAGCATGGCGCGCACCCCCTCGATGATCTCGCCCTTTTCGAACCAGCGACGATCCAGGTGCAGCTCCAGCGCGAAGCACTGCTCCAGCGACAGCCCGCCGCCTTGACGCAGCAATTCCAGGGCGGTGGCGACCGCCAGTGGCGAGCGGGCGTCCAGGGTGGCCAGGGTCTCCTGGGCCCAGTCGCGATAGGCGGAGCGGCTTTCCGCCTGCAGGCTGCCGCGCAACTCTTCCACGGTCGCCGCGGCGAAGTGTTCGGCGATGGCGGGGCGCAGGTCGGTCAGACGCGCCGACTCGGCCGGCGCCGTGGCGAACTCCTGCAGCAGGGCGGCCAGATCGGTCGGCCCCTGGGCAGTGGCCGCCTCCAGCCGTTGGAGGAGGTCGTCGGTCGTCGCTTCGGCAATGAAGACATCGGCCAGGCCGGCGGCCAGGGCATCGGCCGGACCGATCTGCACGCCGGTCAGGCCCAGATAGAGGCCCAGCTGATCCGGCAGGCGTGGCAGGAAGTGGCTGGCGCCGACATCGGGGAAGTAGCCGATGGCGGTTTCCGGCATGGCCATGCGGGTGCGCTCGCTGACGATCCGCAGGCGCGCCGCCTGCACCAGGCCCATGCCGCCGCCCAAGACCAGGCCGTGGGCCAGCGCCAGCACCGGCTTGGGATAGCGGTGCAGCGCTAGGTCCAGGGCGTATTCCTCGGTGAAGAAGGTCAGATGCAGGTCGTCGCCACGCTGGTAGCTGTCGTACAGCGCCCGGACGTCGCCACCGGCGCAGAAGGCCTTGGGCCCGTTGCCGCGCAGCACGATCACCCGCACGCCAGGGTCCTGTTCCCAATCGCGCAGGGCTCCGTGCAGCGCGCGCACCATCTCCAGGTCCAGGGCATTGAGCCCGGTCGGGCGATCGAGGGTCAGATAGCCGACCCCGCCACGTCTTTCCAGCAGTACCTTGGCGTCGCTCATGCACCGTCCTCGTCCAGGTAGTCCTGGATGATGGCCGAGAAATCCAGGCCGCCGCCACCCGCGCGGCTGAATCTCTGATAGAGCTGCTGCGCAACCGCCCCAAGGATCACCGGCTGGCGCACGGCGCGCGCCGCCTCGGTGGCCAAGCCCAGGTCCTTGAGCATGAGTTCGGCGGCGAAGCCACCCTGGTAACCGCGCGAGGCTGGCGCCTGGGGCAGCACGTCCGGATAGGGGTTGTTGACCTCCGAACTCCAGCAGCGCCCGCTGCTGGTATTGATCACCCCGGCCAGGGTCTTGGCGTCCATGCCCAGGCGGGTACCCAGGGCCATGGCTTCGGCTACCCCGATCATGGAGATGCCCAGCAGCAGGTTGTTGGCGACCTTGGCCACCTGGCCGTTGCCGCTGGCACCGCAGTGCACCAGGTTGCGACCCATGGCGGCCAGCAGCGGCTGGGCACGCTGGAAGCCGGCCTCGCTGCCGCCAATCATGAAGGTAAGAGTCCCTGCCGCGGCGCCGCCGGTGCCGCCGGAGACCGGGGCGTCCAGCAGTTCCAGGCCGCGCTCGGCGGCGGCGCTGGCCACCGCGCGGGCGCTGAGCGGGTCGATGGTGGAGGAATCGATCAAGAGGGTGCCCGGCCGGGCCCGGGCGATCAGTCCGTCCTCGCCCAAGTAGACCGTCTTCACCTGGGCGGCCGCCGGCAGCATGGTGATGATCACCTCCGCGCCACTCGCCGCCACGGCGGAGGGCGAGGCGGCGACCTCCGCTCCTTCGGCGCGCAGTGCGTCCAGCGCGGCGGTGGAAAGGTCATAGACGGTCAGCTGGTGGCCGGCCTTGAGCAGGTTGCGGGCCATGGGCGCGCCCATGTTGCCCAGTCCCAGAAATCCCAGATGCATGCTGGCGTCTCCCTTACTTGAGGGTGATGGTGGTGTTGACGACCCCGGCGCCGCCGACGTCCTGCTCGTCGGGCCAGCGCGTGGTGATGGTCTTGGTCTGGGTATAGAAGAGCACCGCCTGCTTGCCATAGGGCCCCAGGTCGCCCAGCTTGGACGCGCGCGAACCGCTGAAGGAGAACAGCGGCACCGGCACCGGGATGGGCACGTTGATGCCGACCTGGCCGACATCGATGTCTTCCTGGAAGCGACGCGCTGCGGCGCCGGAGCGGGTGAAGAGGGCGACGCCGTTGCCGTTGGGATTGGCGTTGATCAGGGCGATGGCCTCGTCGAGGGTGGCCGCGTGCATCACGCAGAGCACCGGGCCGAACAGCTCTTCGCGATACAGGGTCATCTCCGTGGTCACCCCGGAGAACAGCGTCGGGCCGACGAAATTGCCTTTCTCGTAACGCTCGACCTGGATATTGCGGCCGTCCAGTTCCAGGGTCGCGCCTTCGCTCACGCCACGCTCGATCAGGCTGCTGACCCGGTCCAATGCCTGGCAGGAGATCAGCGGGCCGACGTCGGTGCCATTCTCGTGACCCGCACCCACCTTGAGGCTACGCGCCTTGGCCACCAGGTCCGGCACCCAGCTGTTGGCTTCACCCACCAGCACCACCACCGAGACCGCCATGCAGCGCTGACCCGCCGCGCCGAAGGCGGCGCCCACCAGGTTGGCCAGGGTCTGTTCACGGGGCGCATCGGGCATCACCACCGCATGGTTCTTGGCGCCCATCATGCACTGCACGCGCTTGCCGGCTTCGCTGGCGCGGCGATAGACATGGGTGCCGACGCGGGTCGAGCCGACAAAGGACAGCGCCTTGATATCCGGGTGATCGCAGAGAGCGTCCACCACCGCCGGTCCGCCATGGACCACGTTGAGCACCCCGGGCGGCACCCCGGCTTCCAGCGCCAGCTCGGCCAGGCGCATGGTCACCAGCGGATCCTGCTCCGAGGGCTTGAGAACGAAGGTGTTGCCGCAGGCGATGGCCATGGGAAACATCCACAGCGGAATCATCGCCGGGAAGTTGAAGGGGGTGATGCCGGCGCAGACGCCCAGGGGTTGCAGCAGCGTATAGGTGTCCACCCCGCTGGCGACGTTGTTGGCCAGTTCGCCCAGTTGCAGATTGCCGATGGCCGCGGCGTGCTCCACCACCTCCAGGCCGCGGAAGACATCGCCCTCGGCGTCGGCCAGGGTCTTGCCCTGCTCGGCGGTGAGCAGGGCGGCCAGTTCGCTCATGTGTTCGCGGATCAGCTGCTGGTAGCGCAGGAAGATGCGTGCCCGGGCGCCGATGGGCGTCTTGCGCCAGGTGGCGAAGGCCGCCTTGGCACTGGCCACGGCGCGCTGTACCTCCTCGGCGGTGGCGAAGGGCACCCGCGCCAGCACCTCCTGGGTGGCCGGGTTGATCACTTCGCGGCCTTCGCGGCTGGTGGAGGTGACGAATTGGCCGTCGATCAGCAGCGGCACGTCTTTGATGGCGGTCTGGGTCATGACAGGGATTCCTGGGCGTTGGCAACGGAGGCCGGGGCAGGGTGGTTGGCGAAGTCTTCTTCGGCATAGTCGTGGAGGTCGGCTGTGCCAGCCGCGCGGCGCTGGGCCTCGCCGAGGCGCAATTCGATGCGGCGGATCTTGCCCGACAGCGTCTTGGGCAGTTCGCCGACGAATTGCAGGCGGCGTACTCGCTTGTAGGGGGACAGGCAGCCACGGGCGAAGCCGAGCAGCTCCTGCGCGAGTTCAGGCGAAGGCGCGTGGCCGGCGGCCAGGATGACGAAGGCCTTGGGTACATTGAGGCGCAAGGGGTCGGGGCTCGGCACCACGGCCACTTCCATCACGGCCGGGTGCTCGATCAGGGCGCTTTCCAGTTCGAAGGGGCTGATGCGGTAGTCCGCCGACTTGAAGACGTCATCGGCGCGCCCGACGAAGGTGATGTAGCCATCAGCGTCACGCACCGCGGTATCGCCGGTGCGGTAGTGGCCGTCGCGCATCACCTCGGCGGTTTTCTCCGGACTGTCCTCGTAGCCCAGCATCAGCCCTGCTGGCCGCGGCTGCAGCGACAGGGCCACCTCGCCGTCGTTGCCCGGCTGGCCATCGGCATCCAGCAACTCGACGTGGCACCCGGGCAGCGGACGACCCATGGAGCCCGGCTTGAGCGGCTGGCCCGGGGTATTGCCTACCAGGGCGGTGGTCTCCGACTGGCCGAAACCATCTCTCAGGGTCAGCCCCCAGGCCGCCTGCAGGCTGTCGATGATCTCCGGATTGAGCGGCTCGCCGGCGCCGACCAGCTCCCGCAGCTGCAGCCGCTCGCGATAGGCGGCAAGGTCCTCCTGGATCAGCATGCGCCACACCGTGGGCGGCGCGCAGAGACTGGTGACCGGATAACGCGCCAGTACCTCCAGCAGCGCCTGGGGCTTGAAGCGCGGCACGTCATGGATGAACACGCAGGCACCGGCATTCCAGGGGGCGAAGACGCAACTCCAGGCATGCTTGGCCCAGCCTGGGGAGGAGATGTTGAGGTGTACGTCGCCTGGCTGCAGGCCGATCCAGTAGAGGGTCGACAGGTGCCCGACTGGATAGCTGCTGTGGCTGTGCAGGACCAGCTTGGGTCGCGAGGTGGTCCCCGAGGTGAAATAGAGCAGCAGCGGATCCGTGGCGAGGGTAGGGCCGTCCGGCAGGAAGTCGCTGGCGCAGGCGGCCGGTGCATAGGGCTGCCAACCGGCTACCGGCGACCCGACGCAGATCCGGGTAAGGCCCGGATCCAGACTGGCGCAACGCTCCGTATGGGCACTGCCCACCACCAGGTGGGCGATGCGCCCGCGCTGCACCCGATCTTGCAGATCGGCATCACTGAGCAAGGTAGTGGCGGGCACCACCACGGCACCCAGCTTGAAAGCACCGAGCAGCGTCTCCCACAGCGCCACCTCGTTGCCCAGCATCACCAGGATGCGTTCGCCGCGCCGCACGCCCTGGGCCCGCAGGAAGTTGGCGGTGCGATTCGAGGCCTGGCGCAGCTCGGCGAAGCTGTAGCGCTCTTCGCGACCTTCGGCGTCGAGTCGCCACAGTGCCGGACCGGCATGCTCCTCGGCCAGGCGATCGAAATGATCCAGCGCCCAGTTGAAGTGTTCCAGTTCCGGCCAGCGAAAATCGCGGACGGCAGTGGCGTAGTCGGTGCGATGGCGCAGCAGGAAGTCGCGCGCTGCGCGGAAGGCGTCGCCGGCCGTCATGGGCGATACCCCGCGGACTGCAGGATCGGGAGGGAAGCGCAGCGTCCGGCTTGGCGCCGGGATGGGGCCTGAGGGTGGGTCATGGTTGCCTGCTCTTTATTGTTGTTGGGTAGCAGCGGGTCGCGCCGTCACCACTCGTGACGCGCCCTGGTAAGCAGTATAGTTCCGGCAAAAGTCTCTTGGCTTCCGACAAAAACGCCCGACCGACATGCAAAAATCCAATAACCCGGCAGCTCGTCTCGACTGGGACGATCTCAGATTCTTCCTCGAAGTCGCCCGCACCCAGAAGGCCAGCGCCGCGGCGCGGCGGTTGGGGGTCGATTACACCACCGTCTCGAGGCGTATCTCGGCCCTGGAAAAGGCGCTCGGTGCCCTGCTGTTCGAGAAGTCGCGCAGCACTGGCTTCAGCCTCACCATGGAAGGGCAGCGGCTGCTGGTGCACGCCGAAACCCTGGAAAGCACCCTGCAGACCGCCTGCGAGCAGATCTCCGATACCCGTCTGGCGCCTTCCGGCCAGGTGCGCATCGGTGCTACCGAAGGCTTCGGCAGCTACTTCGTCGCGCCTCAGCTGAGCTTCTTCCAGGATCGCTATCCGGGGATCACCCTCGATGTGCTACCGGTCCCGCACTTCGTCAACCTGTCGCGCCGCGAAGCCGACATCGCCATCACCCTGGAACGCCCCGAGCGCGGACCCTATGTCTGCCGCAAGCTGTGCGACTATCGCCTGCGACTCTATGCCACCGCCGACTACCTGGCCCGCCACCCGCCCATCGCGCAGCTCGTGGATCTGCACCGTCATAGGTTCATCACCTACGTCGACGATCTCGCCTTCAGCCCCGAGCTGCTCTATCTGGAGCGCATCCTGCCGGAGGCCAGCAGCGGCCTGCGCAGTACCAGCGTGATCGCCCAGTATCAGGCCGCCCTGTGCGGACACGCCCTGGCCATCCTGCCGTGCTTTGTCGCCGAGCCGGATCCGCGCCTGGTGGCGCTGCTGCCGGAACAGATCCAGATCACCCGGCAATTCTGGCTCTATTACCGCGAAGACTTGCGCCGCCTGCGCCGCATCACCCTGGTGACCGACTACCTGCGCGCCTGCACCGACGCCAATCGCGACTTCCTGCTCGGCGAAACCCGCGCGCCGGTGCTGGGCTGGCCGACGACCTGAGGCCCGGCGCCGATCGCTGCGGCACCCCGAGACCCGGCCGGGGTCTCAGAGCTGTCGGTCGTCCTTCGACGGCCTCCAGTGAACAGATGGGAACGGCAATGGAACGATATCAGGCATTGAGTCAGGCGCTGAGCAAGTCAGCCGAGCGGGAAGAAGCCTACTGGCAGGAGCTGGAGCGCCGCCTGCATGAATTGCCGGAGTGCTTCACCCGCTACCTGGGGCTCACTCCTGCGGATCAGGTCGATGCCGGGTTGGGCCTGGAAAAGCGCGTCGATGGCAACATCGTCCGCGAACTGGAAGTCTATGCGCGCTACGACCTCACGGTGATCGTCGATGACCTGGCCGGCACGCCCCAGACCTTCGCCATCGGGCTGTCCTTCTTCTATACCAACGATCACTTCGTGCTGAAGGAGCGCGACGGCGAATTCTCCGTTGCCCTCGAACCTCAGGACGATCCCGACCGATTCTGGGACGAAGGCTGCCGCGAGATCTACGATTCGCTGGCACGGCGGATCCGCAGCAAGACCCTGCCCGCCATCGAGTAGGAAAGGGCGGCCGCGCGGGCCGCCGCTTTTCAGACGGGAGTGACCAGGGTCCCGTCGGTGAAATAGCGCTCCACATTGGCCAGCACCAGGTCAGCCATGGCCTGGCGCGTCTCGTGGGTGCCGCTGCCGAGATGCGGGGTGAGGACCACGTTGTCCAGCGTCAGCAACGCCGTGGGCACCTCGGGTTCCTCGGCGAAGACATCCAGCCCGGCGCCGCCCAGGGCGCCGCTCTGCAGGGCCGCCACCAGGGCCGGCTCATCGACCACACTGCCGCGAGCGATGTTGATGAGATAGCCACGCGGTCCCAGGGCCGCGAGGATCCGCGCGTCGATCAGCCCATCGGTGGCGGGACCACCGGGCAGCGACAGCACCAGGAAGTCCGCTGCCTCCGCCAGGGATTCGAGATCGGCATGATAGCGATAGGGTACGTCCGGTTGCCGATGGCGACCGTGGTAGGCCACTTCCATGCCAAAAGCCTCCACCCGTCGGGCGATGCCTTTGCCGATGTTGCCCAGACCGACAATGCCGCAGGTCTTGCCCGCCAGGCGCGAGGTCAGGGGAAACTTGCCCTGGCGCCAGTCGCCGCGGCGCACGAAACGATCCGCCGCACTGATGCCCCGCGCTACATCGATCAGCAGGGCAAAGGCGGTGTCGGCGACGCAGTCGTCCAGTACACCCGGAGTGTTGCTCACGAGCACGCCTCTGTCGCGCGCCGCGGCGATGTCGATGCTGTCGTAGCCCACGCCGAAACTGAACACCGCCGCTAGGGCGGGCAGGGCACTCATCAGTTCGCGGGTCGCACCGTGCACGCCTGAGGTCACCACGGCCACCACGTCCTGGCCGCGTGCCGCGAGCAGTTCAGACTGATCGGGTGCTTCCCAAAGTCGTAGCACCTCATAACGGGTCTTCAGCGCGTCCTGCAGCGCAGGCAGCAGCGGACCCACCTGCAGCAACAGCGGACGTTGGTTCTGTTCAGCCATTTCTAGACTCCTTGAAAGAGAAGGGGCGGCGAACCGCCCCTTGAAGCGGTGGGCTCAGCCCAGCAATTGCAGGCCCAGCTGGATCGCGACCCAGATCGCCAACAGGGTGGCGAAACCCAGGGCCAGGTTCTCGAACCAGTTGTTGCGGTACTCGTCGCCCAGCAGCGACTTCTGGTTGGACATGATCAGCAGGCCCAGGGAGATCACCGGCAGGCCGACGATGTTCAAGGCATTCACGCCGATGGTCAGGGTCACGAAGTCGGGCATGCCCGGCAGCGACCACACCAGCGGCGTCACCAGGATGAAGAGCAGGAACCACTTGTGCGCCGGGTCCTTATGAAAGGTCTTGCCATAGCGCTCGCGCCGTTCCGGACGGATGTGCTGCAGGGCATCGGTGATCAGCATGGGGAAGGCGGTGGTCTTGCCCACCACGCTGGCGAACAGGGTGGCGAAGACGCCGGTGAAGAAAATCAACCAGCCGCCCGAGCCGAAGAACAGTTCCAGCGCCGAGCCCAGGTCGTTCAGGGTGTTCACCTGCAGGCCGTTGGGTCTGAGGATTTCCACGCCGACAACCCAAATGGCCAGGTTGATGATGATGCCAACCACCACGGCGAACAGCAGATCGTTGCGCTGGATGCGCTTGTGCTCCGGGCCGGTCCAGCCCTTTTCCTTCATCACATAGGGATGCACGAAGTTGGCGATGGAACCGGCCACGGCGCCAATGACCGACACGGCCACCAGCAGAGCCCCATGCACGCCTTCGTCCGGCGGAATGCTGAAGCCGATGGTGCCGCGCAGGATACCGCCCAGGTCCGGGCCCGACATCACCGCCAGGGTGATGAAGGCCAGGGTCATGACCGCCAGCAGCACCTTCATCACGCCTTCGATCAGGGCATAGAAGTTGCGCCCCACCAGCAGCCAGACGGCGATCACCACCGCCACCGAGCAGAGCAGCGGATAGTCGACATGGAGGAGGGTGGCCAGGGCCTCGCCAGCGCCCTTGAGCATGTAGGCGTTGGTCAGGTGCCCCATGACGAGCGCGTACCCGAGCATGAACCAGGCGAACACCGGGTGCAGCTGGGCATAGCCTTCGAGGATCGACATGCCCTTGTTATTGCACAGCTGGAAGCGGGCGATGATGTTGACGATGAGAAAGCGCAGCAGCAGGGACACCGCCAGCACCCACATCATGGCGTAGCCGTAGTTGGCGCCAGCCACCGAAGAGGTGATGAGGTCGCCAGCGCCCAGCCAGGACAGCACCGCGATGATGCCGGGGCCCAGCAGCTTCGCCAGGCGGCGCAGGCCGGAGCCTTGTTCCTTGGCCAGAGGTACGGATTTTTCGACGGGACCGGATCGCTCCATTGGGGCGGATCTCCTAACGATTGTTGTTGTTGTGAAGGGGCCGGAAGGGGCCTTTTCGTTAGCTTGCCCTTTCAGGATTTAGCACTACATACGACGTCGTACAACTAAAGGTGGGCAACAAAATGTTGCTTTCGTCGAGTCAGGCCAGATGTCCTTCGATGGCTGCCGTACGCACCGCTGGATCAAGCCAGGTGACTTCGCTTGAGACTGTCTCTAGAATGGTCGCCCTTGATTCTGGGGGGTCGGAGTGCCGGCCTGTTCTTGTGCCACGAGGAATATCCATGCAAGTTTCCGTTGAAAACACCTCTGCTCTCGAGCGTCGCATGACCATTGGCGTGCCGGCCGAGCGTATTGAAACCGAAGTGAACAAGCGTCTGCAGCAGACTGCACGGCGTGCCAAGGTTCCCGGTTTCCGCCCGGGCAAGGTACCCATGAGCGTCATCCGCCAGCGCTACGAAGCCTCGGCTCGTCAGGAAGCCTTGGGTGATCTCATTCAGGAAACCTTCTACGAAGCCGTCGTCGAGCAGAAGCTCAACCCGGCCGGCGCACCCGCCGTCGAACCCAAGGTGTTCGAAAAGGGCAAGGACCTGGAATACGTCGCCACCTTCGAAGTCTTCCCCGAGTTCGAAGTCAAGGGCCTGGACGGCATCGAGATCGAGCGCCAGGAATCCAGCGTCGAAGACGCCGACATCGACAAGATGCTCGACGTGCTGCGCAAGCAGGGTACCCGTTACGAAGCCGTTGACCGCGCTGCCGCCAACGACGACCAGGTCACCATCGACTTCGTCGGCACCCAGGATGGCGAAGCCTTCTCCGGTGGCTCCGCCGAGAACACCAAGCTGGTGCTGGGTTCGGGTCGCATGATCCCCGGTTTCGAAGACGGTCTGGTCGGTGCCAAGGCCGGTGACGAGCGTGTGCTCGACCTGACCTTCCCCGAGGACTACCAGAACCTGGATCTGGCCGGCAAGGCCGCCCAATTCAAGGTCACCGTCAAGGAAGTGGCCGCACCCGAGCTGCCCGAGCTGAACGAAGCCTTCTTCAAGCAGTTCGGCGTGGAAGAGACCACCGTCGAAGGGTTCCGCGCCGAAGTGCGCAAGAACATGGACCGCGAGCTGCGCCAGGCGCTCAAGACCAAGGTCAAGAACCAGGTCATGGACGGTCTGCTGGCTGCCAACCAGATCGACGTACCGGCTGCCCTGATCAGCAACGAAGTGGATCGCCTGCGCGTTCAGGCCGTCCAGCAGTTCGGCGGCAACATCCAGCCCGAGCAACTGCCGGCCGAGCTGTTCAGCGAGCAGGCCAAGCGCCGCGTGCTGCTGGGCCTGATCATCGCCGAGATGGTCAAGCAGTTCGAGCTCAAGCCCGATGACGCCCGCGTTCGCGAGCTGATCGAAGAGATGGCCGCGGCCTATCAGGAGCCCGAGCAGGTAGTGAAGTGGTACTACCAGAACGAGCAGCAGCTGAACGAAGTGCGTTCGGTTGTACTCGAAGAACAAGTCGTGGATACTGTCCTCAAGCAGGCAAAAGTCACCGACAAGCAGGTCTCCTACGAGGACGCGGTCAAACCGGCCGAGGCTCCCCAAGCAGCCTGATCTGCCTCCAGTTGCTAGTTCACCTAAGCCAGCCTCGTGCTGGCTTATGTGTTTTTGACAGGTCATCCAGATAGGGAGCTAGTGCAGGACATGTCCCGCAATTCATACATGCAATCCATGCCCGATATTCAAGCCGCTGGCGGTCTGGTACCCATGGTGGTGGAGCAATCCGCCCGGGGCGAGCGCGCCTATGACATCTACTCCCGGCTGCTCAAGGAGCGGGTCATCTTCCTGGTTGGCCAGGTCGAGGACTACATGGCCAATCTGGTCGTCGCCCAGCTGCTGTTCCTGGAAGCGGAGAATCCTGACAAGGACATCCACCTCTATATCAACAGCCCGGGTGGCTCGGTGACCGCGGGCATGTCGATCTACGACACCATGCAGTTCATCAAGCCCGACGTCTCCACCATCTGCATCGGCCAGGCCTGCAGCATGGGCGCCCTGTTGCTGGCAGGCGGTGCCGCCGAGAAGCGTTTCTGCCTGCCGCACTCGCGGATGATGATTCACCAGCCGCTGGGCGGCTTCCAGGGTCAGGCATCGGACATCGAAATTCACGCCCGTGAAATTTTGACCATCCGTGAGCGTCTGAACAAGGTGCTGGCGCATCACACCGGTCAGCCGATGGACGTGATCGCCCGCGATACCGACCGTGACAACTTCATGAGTGGCCCCGAAGCCGTTGCCTACGGCTTGATCGACAAGGTCCTTGAGAAGCGCAACATCCCCGCCTGACCCCGCCTCGACCACCTGCCCAAGCGCCGGTCGTTTGGGCGGGTAGGCTTGAAAAACCGTGCAATAGGCTCCATCTTGTTGATGTAAGCACATTCCATTGGATCGATCGAATGACAGATACGCGCAATAGCGACGATAACGGCAAGCTGCTTTACTGCTCCTTCTGCGGCAAGAGTCAGCACGAAGTACGTAAATTGATCGCTGGACCCTCCGTCTTCATCTGCGACGAATGCGTCGACCTGTGCAATGACATCATCCGCGAGGAAGTCCAGGAAGCTCAGGCCGAAAGCAATGCGCACAAGCTGCCAGCGCCGAAGGAAATCAGCGCCATCCTCGACCAGTATGTCATTGGTCAGCAGCGTGCCAAGCGGGTCCTCGCCGTTGCTGTCTACAACCATTACAAGCGTCTGAATCAGCGCGAGAAGAAAGACGACGTCGAGCTGGGCAAGAGCAATATCCTGCTCATCGGTCCAACCGGTTCGGGCAAGACCCTGCTGGCGGAAACGCTGGCGCGCCTGCTCAACGTACCTTTCACCATCGCCGATGCCACCACTCTGACCGAAGCCGGTTATGTGGGTGAAGACGTCGAGAACATCATTCAGAAGCTTTTGCAGAAGTGCGACTACGATGTGGAAAAGGCCCAGATGGGCATCGTCTACATCGACGAGATCGACAAGATCTCGCGCAAATCCGACAACCCCTCTATCACCCGTGACGTCTCGGGCGAGGGCGTGCAGCAGGCACTGCTGAAGCTGATCGAGGGTACCGTGGCGTCGGTTCCGCCCCAGGGTGGCCGCAAGCATCCCCAGCAGGAATTCTTGCAGGTAGATACCCGCAACATCCTGTTCATCTGTGGCGGTGCCTTCGCTGGCCTGGAAAAGGTCATCCAGAACCGTTCCACCAAGGGTGGCGGCATCGGCTTCAACGCCGAGGTACGCAGCGTGGAGCTAGGCAAGAAGATCGGCGAATCTCTGCGTGACGCCGAGCCCGAGGATCTGGTCAAGTTCGGCCTGATTCCCGAGTTCGTCGGTCGTCTGCCGGTCATCGCGACCCTGGACGAGCTGGATGAGCCGGCACTCATGCAGATCCTGACCGAGCCGAAGAACGCCCTGACCAAGCAGTACGCCAAGCTGTTCGAGATGGAAGACGTGGATCTGGAATTCCGTCCCGATGCCCTCAAGGCGGTCGCCCGCAAGGCACTGGAGCGCAAGACCGGTGCCCGGGGTCTGAGATCCATCCTCGAAGGCATCCTGCTCGAGACCATGTACGAGATTCCTTCGCAGAAGGAGGTCAGCAAGGTGGTCATCGACGAGAGTGTCATCGAGGGGAGTTCCCAGCCGCTGCTCATCTACGAGAACAGCGAGCCCGCCAAGGCGGCGCCAGACGCGTGACAGAAGGGGCTTCGGCCCCTTTTTCATTTCAGCGACGGTTGTATTTTGCGGCGGTCAACCTCATGTTAGGGGAAACCGAGGCCTTAACCGCATCTGCGGCCGATTATTTGCCGAGACCCGTACCCCATGACTACGACGATAGAACTTCCCCTGCTGCCCCTACGTGACGTAGTGGTCTATCCCCACATGGTCATCCCATTGTTCGTCGGAAGGGAAAAGTCCGTCGAGGCCCTCGAGGCCGCCATGGCTGGCGACAAGCAGATCCTGCTGGTCGCACAGAAGAATCCCGGCGATGACGATCCCGCCGCGGATGACATGTATCACATGGGTACGGTCGCGACCGTTCTCCAGCTGCTCAAGCTGCCCGACGGCACCGTCAAGGTCCTGGTCGAAGGCGAGCAGCGCGGCCGTATCGAATCCTTCGTCGAGAACCAGGCCTATGCCCGTGCGCTGGTCACCCTGATCGAAGACAGCGAAGCCCCGGATCGTGAATCCGAGGTGTTCTCGCGCAGCCTGATGAGTCAGTTCGAGCAATACGTACAGCTCGGCAAGAAGGTCCCTGCCGAAGTCCTGTCCTCGCTCAACAGCATCGAGGATCCCAGCCGTCTGGTCGACACCATGGCCGCCCATATGGCGCTGAAGATCGAACAGAAGCAGGAGATTCTCGAGATCACCGAGCTGGGCGCACGCGTCGAGCACGTGTTGGCCCTGCTGGATGCGGAAATCGACCTCCTGCAGGTGGAAAAGCGCATCCGTGGTCGCGTCAAGAAGCAGATGGAGCGCAGCCAGCGCGAGTACTACCTCAACGAACAGATGAAGGCCATCCAGAAAGAACTGGGTGACATCGACGAAGGCCACAACGAGGTCGACGACCTCAAGCGTCGCATCGAAGCCGCCGGTCTGCCCAAGGATGCCCTGGCCAAGGCTACGGCCGAGCTGAACAAGCTCAAGCAGATGTCGCCGATGTCGGCCGAAGCCACCGTGGTGCGCTCTTACATCGACTGGTTGGTGAACGTGCCGTGGCAGGCTGAAAGCAAGGTCCGCCTGGACTTGGGCCGTGCCGAGGAAGTCCTGGACAAGGACCACTACGGTCTGGAAGAGGTCAAGGAACGTATCCTTGAATACCTCGCCGTGCAGAAGCGTGTGAAGAAGGTGCGCGGGCCGGTGTTGTGCCTGGTCGGTCCGCCCGGCGTGGGCAAGACCTCCCTGGCCGAGTCCATCGCCCGTTCCACCGGTCGCAAGTTCGTGCGCATGGCCCTGGGCGGCGTGCGTGACGAAGCCGAGATCCGTGGTCACCGCCGCACCTACATTGGCTCCATGCCGGGTCGTCTGATCCAGAAGATGACCAAGGTCGGGGTGCGTAATCCACTGTTCCTGCTCGACGAAATCGACAAGATGGGCAACGACATGCGTGGCGATCCCGCCTCTGCCTTGCTCGAGGTCCTGGATCCGGAGCAGAACCACACCTTCAACGACCATTACCTGGAGGTGGACTACGACCTCTCCGACGTGATGTTCGTCTGTACCGCCAACTCCATGAACATTCCGGCGCCCTTGCTGGACCGTATGGAAGTCATTCGCCTGCCTGGCTATACCGAGGCGGAAAAGGTCAACATCGCCACTCGCTACCTGATTCCCAAACAGGTCAAGGCCAATGGCCTGAAGAAGGGCGAGGTGGAGTTCGACGAAGACGCCCTGCGCGACATCATCCGCTACTACACCCGCGAAGCGGGCGTACGGAGTCTGGAGCGTCAGGTGGCCAAGGTCTGCCGCAAGGTGGTCAAACAGCATGCCCTGAGCAAGGAGCGCACGGCCAGCGTCACCGTGGATACCCTGGAGCACTGGCTGGGCGTCCGCAAATTCCGCTATGGCCTGGCCGAGCAGCAGGATCAGGTTGGTCAGGTCACCGGCCTCGCCTGGACCCAGGTGGGCGGCGAACTGCTGACCATCGAGTCCGCGGTCGTCCCAGGCAAGGGTCAGATGATCAAGACCGGTTCCTTGGGCGATGTGATGGCCGAGTCCATCACCGCGGCCCTGACCGTGGTCCGCAGTCGTGGTCGCAGCCTGGGCATTCCCAAGGACTTCCACGAGAAGCACGACATCCATATCCACGTGCCCGAAGGCGCCACGCCCAAGGACGGTCCGAGCGCCGGTATCGGCATGTGCACGGCGCTGGTCTCGGCCGCCACCCGCATCCCGGTGCGTGCCGACGTGGCCATGACCGGCGAGATCACCCTGCGTGGCCAGGTGCTGGCCATCGGTGGGCTCAAGGAAAAGCTGCTTGCGGCCCACCGCGGCGGCATCCGTACCGTGATCATTCCAGAGGAAAACGTCCGGGATCTGCGGGACATTCCGGACAACATCAAGGCCGACTTGCAGATCAAGCCAGTCAAATGGATTGACGAGGTCTTGGAGGTTGCGCTGCAATACACGCCGGAGCCGCTTCCGGACGATGGTCCGGAGCTCGTCAGCAAGGACGAGAAGCGGGATCAGGAAGGCAAGGAGCGCGTCAGTACGCACTGACGGCGCCCTTGGGCTTGATGGGCGGATCGCCAGCCAAGGTTGCTGGTGTTCCGCCGTCCTGCTGGATGCAAGGTCCTTGATCGACGAAAAGGCGCATCTCGAGATGCGCCTTTTCGCTATTTGCTATTCGACGATTTCGCCATGGCCGGTCTGGCCACAGCTCGTGGGGGGAACATGCTACAAAACATCAGGGACCGTTCGCAGGGATGGATTGCCAAAGTCATCATCGGATTCATCATCCTGCTGATGGCGCTGACCGGCTTCGAAGCGATCATCCGCGCCACGGGTCACCAGGGTGCCGTCGCCCTGGTCAATGGCGACGAGATCAAGCAGACGGAGCTGGCCCAGGCCGTGGAAATGCAGCGTCGCCAGCTGCAGCAACAACTGGGGCAGGGCTTCGATCCGTCCACCCTGGATGACCGGTTGCTGCGCGAATCCGCCCTCAAGGCACTCATCGACAAGCAACTGCTGCTGCAGAGCGCCAAGGCCGATCGCTTCGCCTTCTCCGAGCAGGCACTGGATCAGTTGATCCTCAACACCCCCGAATTCCAGACCGAAGGGCGTTTCGATCCCCAGCGCTTCGATCAGGCCGTTCGCCAGATGAACTACAACCGCCTGCAATTCCGCGATCTGCTGCGTGACGAAATGCTGATCGGTCAGCTGCGTGCCGGTATCGTCGGCAGCAATTTCGTCACCGATGCCGATATCGAGGCCTTCGCCGCGCTCGAGCGTCAGACCCGCGATTTCGCCATGCGTACCGTCAAGGCCTCGCCGGCTGGCATCACGCCGACCCAGGACGAGATCCAGGCCTACTACGACAGCCACAAGAACGCCTTCATGACGCCTGAGCAGGTAGTCATCGAGTACGTCGAGCTGAAGAAGGCCGCCTTCCTGGCCAAGGCCAAGGTCGACGAAAGCCGCCTGCAGGCCGCCTACAAGTCCGAGATCGCCAATCTGTCGGAGCAGCGTGACGCCGCTCACATCCTCATCGAGGTCAACGACAAGCAGAATGATGAGCAGGCCAAAGCCAAGATCCAGCAGATCCAGGAGCGCCTGAACAAGGGTGAAGATTTCGCCACGCTGGCCAAGGAGTTCTCCCAGGATCCGGGTTCGGCGGCCAATGGCGGTGACCTCGGCTTTGCCGGTCGCGGCGTCTATGATCCGGCCTTCGAAGAGGCACTGTACGCCCTGGCACCGCAACAGGTTTCGGCACCGGTGCGTACCAGCTTTGGCTGGCACCTGATCAAGCTGCAGGGCGTCCAGGCGCCGGAAGTGCCTACCCTGGCCAGTGTCCGGCCGCGTCTGGAACAGCAGCTCAAGGCGGAAGACGCCGACCGCCTGTTCGTGGAAGCGGGCCGCAAGCTGGAAAGCTCCGCATACGAATCCTCCGACCTGAGCCAGCCGGCCCAGGAGCTGGGTCTGCAGGTCAAGACCAGCGCACCCTTCGGTCGCGAAGGTGGCGAGGGGTTGACCGCCAACCGCCAGGTGATCGAGGCGGCCTTCAGCGAAGACGTCCTGCGTAACGGTGCCAACAGCACCGCCCTGCAGCTCGACCCGGAGACCCTGGTGGTGATCCGTGACAAGGAGCACCGCACGCCGCAGCTGCAACCCCTGGATGCGGTCAAGAAAGAGATCGTGACCCGCCTGACCCAGGAAAAGGCCGCAGCCGTAGCCAAGCAGGCCGGCGAAGAGCAGCTCAAGGCGTTGCGTGCCGGCGGCAAGGCCGCCGCGGGTGACTGGCGCACCGTCGAAGCCGCCACGCGCAACCAGGAGGGCGTCGATCCCCAGGTGCTGCAGGCCGCATTCCGCATGGCCAAGCCGGAAGCCGACAAGCCGTCCTATGCCGGCATCAGCCTGCAGAACGGTGACTTTGTCCTGATCCGTCTGCAGGGGGTAGGCGTACCCAAGGAAGCCCTGAGCGCCGAGGACAAGGCGTTGTATCGTCGCTACTTGGCCTCGCGAGCCGGGCAGGTCGATTTCGCGGCCTACCGTCGAGCCCTGGATGCCAAGGCCGAGATCAAGCATCTCTGATACGAAAAAAGCCCGGGAAACCGGGCTTTTTCTTGGGTGGCGACAAAGGTGTCCGTGCCTGTCGAGCGCCTCCGGGAGGGAGGGGGGCAGTTGCCTCGAGGTCTTACTGGACCAACTCCTGCTCGTCGAACAGGCCATCGAAGAGCATCGTCGACAGATAGCGCTCGCCGGAGTCCGGCAGGATGACCACGAGGGTCTTGCCCTGCATCTCCGGGGTCTCGGCCAACCGCAC
This sequence comes from Pseudomonas sp. PLB05, assembly GCF_021106615.1. Taxonomy (NCBI): domain Bacteria; kingdom Pseudomonadati; phylum Pseudomonadota; class Gammaproteobacteria; order Pseudomonadales; family Pseudomonadaceae; genus Pseudomonas; species Pseudomonas sp. PLB05. The sequence continues at coordinate 161,474 of NZ_JAJOHO010000003.1, read as the reverse complement.
CGCGGCGGCCATGGCGGCGCCGCAGGAAATGCCACAGAGAATGCCTTCCTCACGCATCAGGCGCTGGGCCATCAGCTTGGCCTGTTCATCGCTGACCTGCTCGACGCGATCGACCATGGCGAGGTCCAGGTTGCCGGGTACGAAGCCGGCGCCGATGCCCTGGATCTTGTGCGGGCTGGGTTTCACCTCGGCACCGGCGAGGGTCTGGCTGATGACCGGCGAGGCCTCCGGCTCCACCGCGACCGAAAGGATCGGCTTGCCCTTGGTGTTCTTGATGAAGCGCGAGATGCCGGTCAGGGTGCCACCGGTACCGACGCCGGCCACCAGCACGTCGATGGCGCCATCGGTGTCGTTCCAGATTTCCGGGCCGGTGGTCTTCTCGTGGATGGCCGGGTTGGCCGGGTTGTCGAATTGCTGTGGCATGAAGTAGCGATCGGGCTCACTCTCGGCGATTTCCCGGGCCTTCTCGATGGCGCCCTTCATGCCCTTGGCCGGCTCGGTCAGCACCAGCTCCGCCCCCAGCGCCTTGAGCACCTTGCGCCGCTCCAGGCTCATGGAGGCCGGCATGGTCAGCACCAGGCGATAACCACGGGCGGCGGCGACATAGGCCAGGCCGATACCGGTGTTGCCCGAGGTCGGCTCCACCAGACTCATGCCAGGCTTGAGCAGGCCCTTGGCTTCGGCGTCCCAGATCAGGTTGGCACCGATGCGGCATTTGACCGAATAGCCCGGATTGCGCCCCTCGATCTTGGCGAGCAGGGTGACGCCCTTGGGGCCGAGGCGGTTGATGTAGACCAGTGGCGTGTTGCCGATGGACTGGGCGTTGTCAGCGAAGATGCGGCTCATGGCGGATCCTGTACGGCGCGGAAAACTCGCAGCCTAGGCCTTGCGTACGATGGCGTCCAGCCCAGGCACGGCGTGTTATCGTCAGGCGAAACAGCTGCCAGAGGATAGATGATGGCCTTTCAGGGTACCGAGCGTTATGTGGCCACGGCCGAGCTCAGTCTGGCGGTCAATGCCGCCATTCAGCTGGGACGTCCGCTGCTGGTGAAGGGCGAGCCGGGCACTGGCAAGACGCTGCTGGCCGAGCAGGTAGCCGAGAGCCAGGGCGCACGTCTTATCACCTGGCACGTCAAGTCCACCACCAAGGCCCAGCAAGGCCTCTATGAATACGATGCCGTGAGTCGCCTGCGCGATTCCCAGCTCGGGGATCCCCGGGTGCAGGAGGTGGCGAACTACATCAAGCCCGGCAAGCTGTGGGACGCCTTCACCGCCGAGGATCCAGTGGTGCTCTTGATCGACGAGATCGACAAGGCCGACATCGAGTTTCCCAATGACCTGTTGCTGGAACTCGATCGCATGGAATTCCATGTCTACGAGACGGGCGAGACCATCCGCGCCCAGCGACGACCGGTGATCATCATCACCTCCAACAACGAAAAGGAGCTACCGGACGCCTTCCTGCGTCGTTGCTTCTTTCATTTCATCCGCTTCCCGGAGCGGGAGACCCTTGAGCGTATCGTCCAGGTGCATTACCCCGACCTTCAGGCGCGCCTGATCAAGGAGGCCCTGGATCTCTTTCTCGACCTGCGCAGCGTGCCGGGGTTGAAGAAGAAGCCGTCCACCTCGGAACTGGTGGACTGGCTGGCCCTGTTGCTGGGCGATGAGGCGGCGCAGCGGGCCCTGCACGGCGAGGGTGGCCTGCCGCCGCTGGCGGGCGCCCTGCTGAAAAACGAGCAAGATCTGCAGTTGCTCGAACGCCAGGCCTTCATGCGCCGCCGGCGGAGCTGAGGGCGGGCATGTTCCTCGACTTCTTCACCCGACTCAGGGCCGCCGGCATTCCGGTGTCCCTGGGCGAACTGCTGGATCTGCACGCCGCCCTGGATGCGGGCCTGGCAGTGGCCGATCCAGACGCCTTCTATCTGCTGGCCCGTGCCGTGCTGGTCAAGGACGAGCGCTTCTTCGACCGCTTCGATCAGGTCTATGCCGGCGAGCTGGCCAGGTCCGAACGTCTGGCGGAGACCAAGGCGATTCCCGCGGACTGGTTGCGGCTGGAGTTCCAGCGCTTGCTGTCGGAAGAGGACCGCCAGCGACTCCAGGCCCTGGGCGGCCTCGACGAACTGCTCGAAACTCTGCAGCAGCGCCTCGCCGAGCAGCGCGAGCGGCACGCCGGTGGCAACAAATGGGTCGGCACGGGTGGCACCAGTCCCTTCGGCAGCGGTGGCTACAATCCCTTCGGTGTGCGCGTCGGCGAGGCCGGTACCCGCCAGGGGCGGGCGGCCAAGGTCTGGGAACAGCGTGACTATCGCAATCTGGACGATCGCGCGCCCCTGGATCGGCGCAATCTGCAATTGGCCCTGCGGCGGCTGCGGCGCTTCGCTCGCCAGGGTGCGGCGGCGGAGTTCGATCTGGATGAGACCGTTGCCGCCACGGCGCGGGAGGGCGGGTTGCTGGACGTGCGCTATCGCCCTGAACGACACAACGCCACCAAGGTGCTCCTGCTGCTCGATGTCGGCGGTTCCATGGATCTGCATGTGCGCCTGTGCAGCGAGTTGTTCAGCGCCTGTCGCCTGGAGTTTCGCCACCTGGAGTACTACTACTTCCACAATTGCGTCTATGAACGCGTCTGGCGTGACAATGCCCGGCGCCATGAGGAAGGGCTGAATACCGCCGAACTGCTGCGCCGCTATGGCGCGGACTACCGCTTGGTGATCGTCGGCGACGCCAGTATGGGGCCCTACGAGATCACCCATCCAGGTGGCAGCGTCGAGCACTGGAACGAAGAGCCCGGTGCCCTGTGGATACAGAGACTCTGCCAGCACTTCCCACGGGCGGTCTGGCTCAATCCCTATCCGCAGGATGGCTGGGCCAGCAGCACCTCGATCCAGTTGCTGCGCGAACTCATGGCCCAGCGGATGTTTCCCTTGACCGGCGAGGGGCTGGGCGATGCCATCCGATCCTTGACCCGCCCATGAAAAAACCCGGCCGAAGCCGGGTTTTTTCATCGCTCGCGCTTAGCGCTGACCGTAGCGGCGCAGGGCCTCGATGCGGTCTTCCAGCGGCGGGTGGCTCATCAGCAGACCGGCCAGACCGTTCTTCAGCGAGCCGTTGATGCCGAAGGCGTTCAGGGTGTCGGGCATCTGCACCGGGATACCCTGCTCGGCACGCAGGCGCTGCAGGGCGCCGATCATGGCGTTGGGGCCAGCCAGGCGGGCACCGGCTTCGTCGGCGCGGAATTCGCGTTTGCGCGAGAACCACATGACGATGATGCTGGCCAGGATACCCAGGACCAGTTCGGCGATGATGGTGGTCACGAAATAGGCGATGCCGTGGCCTTCCTCATTCTTGAAGATGGCCTTGTCGACGAAGTTGCCGAAGATCCGCGCGAAGAACATCACGAAGGTGTTCACCACGCCCTGGATCAGCGCCAGGGTCACCATGTCGCCGTTGGCGACGTGACCGATCTCGTGGGCCAGCACCGCGCGCACCTCGTCGGGCGAGAAGCGCTCCAGCAGGCCCTGGCTCACCGCGACGAGGGCGTCGTTACGGTTCCAGCCGGTGGCGAAGGCGTTGGCCTCGTAGGCCGGGAAGATACCGACCTCGGGGGTCTTGATGCCGGCTTCGCGGGCCAATTCCTCGACGGTCTGCAGCAGCCACTGCTCATGGCGGGTACGCGGTTGGCTGATGACCTCGGTACGGGTACTCATCTTCGCCATCCACTTGGAGATGAACAGCGAGATCAGCGAGCCGGCAAAGCCGAACACGGCACAGAACACCAGCAGACTGCCATAGTTCTGACCGGTGTAGCGATCCACGCCAAGCACCTTCAAGGTGATGCTGGCAACGATCAGCACCGCCAGGTTGGTAGCCAGAAACAACAGAATGCGCATCATGGTGGGGTATAGCTCCTCACAGGTTTATCTGCCGGCTATATAAGGTTCGGCCCCGATCCATTCAATGTTTCCACTATTGCAAACTGTGTCGTCTGGGGGCTGGCGAAACTGCTGGCGGCTGTCGCGCGAGTGCCTGCGCCGGTTGACGCCGCGAGGCGCGTCAACCGATGAAAGACCCGGAAATGCTTTGCCGCTACTGGGCGTAGCCACCAAGGAAGTTGCCGATGCGGCCGATGGCCTGTTCCAGATCATCGACGCGGGGCAGGGTGACGACCCGGAAGTGGTCGGGCCAGGGCCAGTTGAAGGCAGTGCCCTGGACCACCAGCAGCTTTTCCGAGAGCAGCAGGTCGAGAACGAATTTCTCGTCGTTGTGGATGGGGCAGACCTTGGGATCGATCCGCGGGAAGGCATAGAGCGCGCCCATCGGCTTCACGCAGCTGACGCCGGGGATGTCATTGAGCAGTTCCCAGGTGCGATTACGCTGCTCCAGCAGGCGTCCGTGCGGCAGCACCAGGTCGTTGATGCTCTGGTAGCCGCCGAGAGCGGTCTGGATCGCGTGCTGGGCCGGCACGTTGGCGCACAGGCGCATGTTGGCCAGGATGTCGAGGCCTTCGATATAGCTGTGGGCGCGGTGCTTGGGGCCCGAGACGATCAGCCAGCCCGAACGGAAACCGGCGACGCGATAGGACTTGGACAGGCCGTTGAAGGTCAGGCACAGGACGTCCGGCGCCAGGGAGGCGGTGGAGATGTGCTGGGCTTCGTCGTAGAGGATCTTGTCGTAGATCTCGTCGGAGAACAGCACCAGGTTGTGCCGCCGCGCCAGTTCGACGATGCCTTCCAGCACCTCCTTGGAATAGACCGCGCCGGTGGGATTGTTCGGGTTGATCAGCACCAGCGCCTTGGTGTTGCTGGTGATCTTGGCTTCCATGTCGGCCAGGTCGGGGAACCAGCCGGCCTGCTCGTCGCACAGATAGTGCACCGGCTTGCCGCCGGCCAGGCTGACCGCGGCGGTCCACAGTGGATAGTCGGGAGCCGGGATCAGCACCTCGTCGTTGTTGTTGAGCAAGGCCTGCATGGCCATGACGATCAGCTCGGAGACGCCGTTGCCCAGGTAGATGTCCTCGATACCGACACCCTCGATGCGCTTCTGCTGGCAGTACTGCATCACCGCCTTGCGCGCGCTGAACAGGCCCTTGGAGTCGCTGTAGCCCTGGGCGGTCGGCAGATTGCGGATGACGTCCTGCAGGATCTCCTCGGGCGCCTCGAAGCCGAAGGGCGCCGGATTGCCGATGTTGAGCTTCAGGATGCGATGGCCTTCCTCTTCGAGGCGCTTGGCATGCTTGAGGACCGGGCCGCGGATGTCGTAGCAGACATTGGCGAGCTTGTTCGACTTGGAGACCTGCATGGGGAAATGAATCCTGGAAAAGGGGCGAGTAAGACTCGGCGGGGACGGACGCCGACCGGCGCTTGGCAGCATCCGCGGGTGGATGCCAGACTGAGCGGGAATCATACGGCCGCATCGCCTGTTACAAAAGATGCGCCGGCATCCAGAGAGGTCATCATGGAAAAAGTACAGCGTAGCCCGGAAGACTGGCGTGAGCGCCTGACCGACGATCAGTTTCGCGTCTGTCGCCTGGCCGCCACCGAAAGACCCTATACCGGTGCCTACTGCAACACCAAGACGCCTGGCGTCTATCATTGCGCCTGCTGCGAGCTGGCACTGTTCGACTCCAGCACCAAGTTCGACTCCGGCTGCGGCTGGCCCAGCTATTACGCGCCCATCGATGCCGAGGCGGTGCGGGAAAAGGAAGACTTCAGCCACGGCATGCAGCGCATAGAGGTGCTCTGCGCCCGCTGCGATGCCCACCTGGGGCATGTCTTCCCCGACGGTCCACCGCCGACCGGTCTGCGCTATTGCATCAACTCGGTGGCGCTACAGTTGCAACCCAGGGCCTCCGCGTGATCAGGGACCTCCTCAGCGTGCCGTTCGAGACCGCCGATGGCCAGCGGGCCTGTCTGGCCGATTGGCCGGCGCGGGCCTACCTGGTGGTCAATACCGCCAGTCGTTGCGGCTTCACCCGTCAGTACGACGGCCTCGAGGCGCTGCAGCAGCGCTATCTGGCCGAGGGACTGCGGGTGATCGTCTTTCCCTGCAATCAGTTCGGTGGTCAGGAGCCAGGTAGCAATGCCGAGATCCAGACCTTTTGCCTGACCCGCTTCAATGTCAGCTTTCCGGTGATGGCCAAGCTCGACGTAAATGGCGACGGCGCCCATCCGCTGTTCGTGGCGCTCAAGCAGGCGGCGCCGGGCTTGTTGGGAGGCGCCATCCGCTGGAACTTCACCAAGTTCCTCGTCACGCCGGCCCAGGGGCGCGTCCAGCGCTTCGCGCCCATCACCCGTCCTTCCCAGCTGGAAAAGCATGTCCGCCAGGCGCTGGCGTCCTAGCAGGCTATCCGTCCAGACTTTGTCTGGGCGGTAAAAGTCATACGATAATGTGTGGCTTTAAGGGCGGCTGACCCGCCTTCTTTTTTCGTCGTCAAGGATCATCCCTGTGAATGCCTCCCTAGAAGACTTTCTGCTCCACGCACGGCAGGTGCTGGAGCGCCTCGAACCCCTGTTGCCCCATCGTCGCGAGCCGCTGGACTGGCAGCACTGCTATGCGGCGCGCTGGCGCCGGGAAGGCCATGGCGGCTATCTGCAGCCGCTCGACGTCAATCTGGAATTGCACCTGGCCGACCTGCTGGGTATCGATCGGCAGCGTGACCAGCTCGCCCGTAACACCCGCCAGTTCGTGGCCGGGCTGCCGGCCAACCACAGTCTGCTGTGGGGCGCGCGTGGCACCGGCAAGTCGTCGCTGATCCGGGCGCTGTTGGCGGAGTATGCCGGGCAGGGCCTGCGCCTGATCGAAATCGAGCGCGACGACCTGGCCGATCTGCCCCGCGCCGTGGAACAGCTCGCCGGCCAGCCACAGCGTTTCGTGGTGTTCTGCGATGACCTGTCCTTCGATTCCGGCAGCGACGATTACCGGGTGCTCAAGAGCGTGCTGGATGGCTCCCTGGAGCAGGCGCCGGACAACGTGGTCCTCTACGCCACCTCCAACCGCCGTCATCTGGTGGCGGAGCGGCAGAGCGACAACGCCAACTGGGAGCACGTCGACGGCGAGCTGCACCCCAGCGAAGCGGCCGAGGACAAGATCGCCCTGTCGGATCGTTTCGGACTGTGGCTGTCCTTCTATCCCTTCACCCAGGATCACTACCTAGCCGTGGTGCGCCACTGGTGCACGACCCTGGCCGGCAAGTCCGGCCTGCAGCTGGAGTGGTCCGAAGAGGCGGATCGCGAAGCCATCCGCTGGGCGTCCGGTCGCGGCAACCGCAATGGCCGTTGTGCCTATCAATTCGCCCGCCAATGGGTCGGGCTCAAACTGTTGGAGAACGCATGACCGTAGAACTGACGGGCGTAGGGGCAGGACTCGAGGGCTACGCCATGCTGGCCGCTCAGGTGGAAGCCCTGCTGGCCGGTGAGCGCAACCTGGTGGCCAATGCCGCCCAGTTGTCGGCCTTCATCTATCAGGAAGTGCCGGACCTGAACTGGGCCGGCTTCTATTTCGTCGAGGGTGAAGACCAGCTGCTGCTCGGCCCCTTCCAGGGCAAGGTGGCCTGCATGCGCATTCCCTTCAACAAGGGCGTGTGCGGCGCGGCCGCCCGGGAGCGCCGCACCCAGCGCGTCGAGGATGTCCACGCCTTTCCCGGGCATATCGCCTGTGACGCGGCCTCGCGCAGCGAACTGGTGGTGCCGCTGGTGCAGGACGGTCGCCTGATCGGCGTGCTGGATCTGGACAGCCCGCATCCGGCGCGCTTCAGCGCGGCGGATCAGGCGGGTATCGAAGCCATGGTAGAGGCCTTTCTGGCCGCGACCGATTGCTGATCGGCGGGGGAGGGCAGGGAAGCCCTCACTCGTAGTCGTTCTTCTTGCGCCAGCTGTCGTCCTTGAGCGTGTCCACGCTATCCGACAACTCGTTGGCGCTGCTGCTGGCCTGCTCGACCAGTTCGCTCTGTTGGCGTTTCACCTGGGCAATCTGCTCTTCCAGATAGGCCAGCAACTCGGTATAGCGCTCGGGTTGCTGTTGCTTGCGGATCTGCATGATCGCCCGTTCGTACGACTGGCGTGCCTGGATATAGTGTTCGCTCTTGATCTGCTGTTCGGCCTGGTAGCGAAAGAACTCCACATAGGTGGCCGTGAGCAGGTAGCGCATCTCGCCCACCCAGCGCTGGGCTTCCTGGCCGTCCAAAATGCCGATCTGATTGGCATGGGCGACGAGTGCGTGCAGCATCTCCATATAGCCACGAACTTCCTTGACCCGCGCCTCGGTATGCACTGGCCTGGCGGCATTGGTGAGTTCGATGTCATCGCCCTTGGCCAGGGCTTCTTCCAGTTCGGTCTTGCGTGCGGTAAGGCCGGCGGAAGGGGCTTGCAGGGCGGCAAGGCGGGCGATCAGGCCGAGTTCGATACGGTGGAACAGCTGCTTGAGCGCGGGGGTCATCAGCTGGCCGGGCAGACTGCTGCCCAACTGGGCGCAGCGCTTGATGCGGTCGGTGAGGTCGGCGACCAGGCGCTGCTTTTCCAAGCGGCCCGCTTCGAGCTTCTGGTTGACGAAGGCGATCATGATCAACAAGAGGATGCCAAGTCCCACTACCGCTGCAATCATCGTTGAGGACATGACCTTCTCCATGGTGCTTGCCCGCCGTTTGTCGTGCGAGCGAAGTCGTTGATTTGAAAAGTATTTAATCAGCTATTGACGCCCAGGGTAAGGCTCCCTAGAATGCGCGCACTCCCAACGGCGGCAAGCGTCAGCCGAGTGGTAGGCCAGAGTCCTCAGGGATTCTACCTGGTCCCCTTCGTCTAGTGGCCTAGGACACCGCCCTTTCACGGCGGTAACAGGGGTTCGAGTCCCCTAGGGGACGCCAAAAATTGCGGGAATAGCTCAGTTGGTAGAGCACGACCTTGCCAAGGTCGGGGTCGCGAGTTCGAGTCTCGTTTCCCGCTCCAAATACAGTCCGGTTGCCTCAGGGCGGGCGGATGCAGGGTGAAAGGCCTTGCGGAAAGAGGTTTCGTCCCCTTCGTCTAGTGGCCTAGGACACCGCCCTTTCACGGCGGTAACAGGGGTTCGAGTCCCCTAGGGGACGCCATATTGCGGGAATAGCTCAGTTGGTAGAGCACGACCTTGCCAAGGTCGGGGTCGCGAGTTCGAGTCTCGTTTCCCGCTCCAAACACAATCTCACGGTTTCATGACAGTGGGATGCGAGGTGAAAGGCCTTGCGGAAAGAGGTTTCGTCCCCTTCGTCTAGTGGCCTAGGACACCGCCCTTTCACGGCGGTAACAGGGGTTCGAGTCCCCTAGGGGACGCCACATTGCGGGAATAGCTCAGTTGGTAGAGCACGACCTTGCCAAGGTCGGGGTCGCGAGTTCGAGTCTCGTTTCCCGCTCCAAATAAACAAAGACACCGCCTCAGGGCGGTGTTTTTGTGTGCGTGTCTTTCCGGCCTGCCAGACGCCCGGCACCTGGCCGGGCGCGAGCCTGTCACTGGGGCGTATAGATCTGGTCGAAGACCCCGCCATCGGCGAAATGGGTCTTCTGGATGCCACTCCAGGGACCGAATTCCTTCTGCGCATCGATCAGTTCGAGCTTGGGAAAGCGATCGGCGTACTGCGCCAGGATCTGGGCATTGCGCGGTCGCAGGAAGTTGTCCGCGGCGATCTTCTGGCCTTCTTCGGACCAGAGATACCTGAGGTAGTCCTCGGCCTCGGCGCGAGTACCTTTCTTGTCGACGACACTGTCGACCACGCTCACCGGCGGCTCGGCCTGCACCGAGATGCTCGGGTAGACCACCTCGAAGCCGCCCCGGCCGAATTCCCGGGCGATCATCTCGGCTTCGTTCTCGAAGGTCACCAGGACATCGCCCTGCTGGTTCTTCATGAAGGTGGTGGTGGCGGCGCGACCGCCGGTATCCAGGATGGGCACGTGCTTGAACAGCTCGGCGACGAAGCCGCGGGCCTTCTGCTCGTCACCACCCGGTTGGCGCAGGGCGTAGGTCCAGGCGGAGAGGTAGGTGTAGCGACCGTTCCCGGAGGTCTTGGGATTGGGCACGATCACCTGGACGCCGTCCTTGAGCAGATCGGACCAGTCATGGATGCCCTTGGGATTGCCCTGGCGCACGATGAGCACCGTGGCCGAGGTGAAGGGCGCGCTGCGATCGGGCAGGCGGGTTTCCCAGTCCTTGGGCACCAGGCCGCGATCGGCCAGGGCCTGGATGTCGGTGGCCTGATTCATGGTGATGACGTCGGCCTGCAGGCCGTCGATGACCGAGCGGGCCTGCTTGCTGGAGCCGCCATGGGACATCTGGATCACGGGCGTGTCGCCGTGCTCGGCTTTCCAGTGTGCCTGGAAGGCCGGGTTGTAGTCCTTGTAGAAGTCACGCATGACGTCGTAGGAGACGTTGAGCAGCGGCGGCGCGGCGAGGGCCTGGGCGCTGGCCGCCAGGGCGGCGGCGAGCAGGGTGAAGCGAAGGATCTTCATGGGGGCATCCTGCGATTGGGGGTGCAGGACTATAGCCTGTCGCCCCGGCGGCGTGCAGAACGGCTGGAAATAAGCTCATGCTCAGCGACGGCAGTCGTGGCCGCCAATGGTAGACTTTCGCCCTTTCGCCTGCGGTTGGGCACGGCGCGGTGAACAAGGGCTCCTGATATGCGGTTGAGGTCGATCAAGCTGGCGGGATTCAAATCCTTCGTCGATCCGACGACGGTGAATTTCCCGAGCAACATGGCAGCGGTGGTCGGTCCCAACGGTTGCGGCAAGTCGAACATCATCGACGCCGTACGCTGGGTGATGGGCGAGAGCTCGGCCAAGAATCTGCGTGGCGAGTCGATGACGGACGTCATCTTCAATGGCTCCAACAGTCGCAAGCCGGTATCCCAGGCCTCCATCGAGCTGATCTTCGACAACTCCGACCACACCCTAGTGGGCGAATACGCGAGCTACGCGGAGATCTCCATCCGCCGCCGGGTGACCCGCGAGGGCCAGAACACCTATTTCCTCAACGGCACCAAGTGCCGTCGGCGCGACATCACCGATATCTTCCTCGGCACCGGCCTGGGGCCGCGCAGCTATTCGATCATCGAGCAGGGGATGATCTCCAAGTTGATCGAGGCGCGCCCGGAGGATCTGCGGCACTACATCGAGGAGGCCGCGGGCATCTCCAAGTACAAGGAGCGGCGGCGCGAGACCGAGAATCGCATTCGCCGCACCCAGGAGAACCTCGCCCGCCTCACCGACCTGCGCGAGGAGCTGGAGCGGCAGCTGGAGCGGCTGCATCGCCAGGCGCAGTCGGCCGAGCGCTTCCAGGCGTTCAAGCAGGAGGAACGGCAACTCAAGGCGCAATTGCAGGCGGTGCGCTGGCGCGAGCTGGATGGCCGCGTCGAGCAGCGCGAAAAGGTGATCCGCGACCAGGAGACGGCCCTCGAAGCCCTGACCGCCGAACAGCGCCAGGCGGACGCCGGCATCGAAAGACTGCGCGATGGCCATCATGAATTGAGCGAAGCCTTCAACCTGGTGCAGGGCCGCTTCTACTCCCTGGGTGGTGACATCGCCCGCCTGGAGCAGACCATCCAACACGGTCAGCAGCGCCAGCGCCAGTTGCAGGACGATCTGCGCGAAGCCGAACAGGCCCGTAGCGAGGCCGAATCCCATTTGGAACACGACCGGGTGCTGCTCGCCACCTTCGAGGAAGAGCTGGCGATGCTCGAACCCGAGGAAGAGGCGGCCCGGGAGTTGGGTGAGGAGGGCGGTGCCGCGCTGGAAGAGGCGGAGCTGGCCCTGGCGGACTGGCAGCAACGCTGGGAGGCGCTCAGCGCGGCGAGTGTCGAGCCGCAACGGGAGGCCGATGTGCAGCAGGCGCGCATCCGCTCGCTGGAGCAGAGCCTGGAGCGCGGCATGGACCGGCAGCGCCGGCTGCGCGACGAGCGCACCCTGCTGGGCGAGGACGGGCCTTCCGAGCGTCTGGTCATGCTGGAAGAGCAGATCGCCGAGGACGAGTTGCTGCTGGAGGGCCTGGCCGAGCAGGAGTTGCAGGTCGCGGATGGGCTGCAACGGTTGCGCGAAGAATTGCTGGCGCTGGCGGGGGAACAGAGTCAGCGCCAGGGCGAATTGCAGCGGCTCGAAGGCCGCATCGCCTCGCTGGAGGCCCTGCAGCAGGCGGCCCTCGCTCCCGCAACCGGTGTAGCCCAGTGGCTCGAAGCCGAAGGGCTCGACCAGGCGCCACAGCTGGCGGACGATGTCCAGGTCACCCCCGGTTGGGAGCTGGCGGTGGAGACCGTCCTCGGCAGCGACCTGCAGGCGGTCTGCCTGGATGACCTGGCGCCTCTGCGTCTCGCTACCTTTGCCAGCGGTGCCTTGAATCTGGCGCTGCCCGGCTCGCTGCCGGTCGCCGCCGGCAGCCTGTTGGAGCAGGTGCAGGCGCCGCGCGACCTGTCGCCCTGGCTGGGTCAGGTGCTGATTGCCCAGAGCTACGACGAAGCCCTGGCACGAAGGGCGGCCCTCGCCCCCGGGCAAAGTCTCATCACCCCGGAAGGCTACTGGCTCTCCCGGCATTTCCTACGTGTGCGGCGGGCCCAGGCCGCCGAGGGCAGTGTCCTGGCGCGCGGCCGCGAACTGGAGGAGCTGCAGGCGCGACGCCTGGAGCTGAGCGAGGCGCTCGCCCTTCAGGAGGAGCGACTGGAGGATCGTCGCGCGGCCCAGCAACGTCTGGAAAGCGAACGCGAAGAGGCGCGGCGGCGCCAACAGCAGGAGCAGCAGCGGCTGGCCGAATCCCGTGCCCGGCTCTCTGCCCAGCAGGCACGGGCCGAGCAACTGAGCATCCGTCGGCAGCAACTGGAGGCCGATCTCCAGGACGTCGAGCAACAACTGGCGCGTGAGCAGGAGGAGTTGGGCGAATGCCGGCTGCGCCTGCAGGACGCCCTCGATGCCATGGCGGTGGATACCGAGCAGCGCGCGCTATTGCAGGAGCAGCGTGACCGCCACCGGCAGGCAGTGGAGGCGGCGCGCCAGCGCCAGCGCCAGGCCCAGGAACAACTGCATCAGCTCACGGTGCGCCTGACCACCCTGAGAGCCCAGCGCCAGTCGACGCTCCAGGCGCTGGAGCGGCTGGAGTTGCAGACCACACGCCTCGGCGAGCGCTGCGAGCAGCTCCATCTCAACCTAGAGGAGGGCGGCGAGCCCCTCGACGAATTGCGGCTGCGCCTGGAGGAGTTGCTGGAGCGGCGCCTACAAGTGGACGAGGAAATGCGCACGGCGCGCCTGGCGCTGGAAGATGCCGATCGGGAGTTGCGCGATTTCGAGCGGCGGCGGCTGCAGGCGGAACAGCAGGCGACGCTGCTGCGCGGCCAGTTGGAGCAGCATCGCCTGGAATGGCAGGGCTTGGCGACCCGGCGCAGCGGCTTCGCCGAGCAGTTGGCGGCCGATGGCTATGACCTGCCGACGGTGATCGCGACCCTGCCGGCGGAGGCCAGCGAGACAGCCTGGGAGGAGCAGCTGGAAGCCGTCGCGGCGCGGATCGGCCGGCTTGGACCGATCAACCTGGCGGCCATCGACGAATATCAGCAGCAGGCCGAGCGCAAGACCTATCTGGACGCCCAAAACGCCGATCTGGTGGAAGCGTTGGAGACCCTGGAAAGCGTCATCCGCAAGATCGACCGGGAAACCCGCAATCGCTTCAAGGATACCTTCGACCAGATCAATCACGGCCTGCAGGCATTGTTCCCAAAAGTTTTCGGTGGCGGCAGTGCCTACCTGGAACTTACCGGGGAAGATCTACTCGATACCGGGGTTGCGATCATGGCACGTCCGCCGGGCAAGAAGAACAGCACCATACATTTGTTGTCGGGCGGTGAAAAGGCGCTGACGGCTCTGGCTCTGGTATTTGCCATCTTCCAGTTGAATCCGGCGCCGTTCTGCATGCTCGATGAAGTGGATGCACCCCTGGATGACGCCAACGTCGGCCGTTATGCCCGCCTGGTCAAGAGCATGTCGGAGAAGGTGCAGTTCATTTACATCACGCACAACAAGATCGCCATGGAGATGGCCGATCAGTTGCTGGGTGTGACCATGCATGAACCGGGCTGTTCACGGCTGGTCGCGGTGGATGTGGAAGAGGCCGTGGCCATGGTCGATGCCTAATGCCCCACAGCCTCGCGGCTTGGCGGTGTAAAGTTGGCAACAGTCGTGCTAGCTTATGGCCGCGCTAGCGGTAAGTGGAAAAAGCTAAGAAGAACACTGACTTGGCGTAGGTTTCGGAGGTTTTGGAAAGACCTCGCAAGCGTCGACTTTCCAAAGTTTCCCGACGGGTGTCGGTCCATTATTTTCACAGGGGTATGTCTTTTTCATGGATATGGGTCTGCGCGAGTGGCTGATCATCATCGGCGTCATCGTCATCGCCGGTATTCTGTTCGATGGTTGGCGTCGCATGAGCGGCAAGGGCAAGCTCAAGTTCAAACTTGACCAGTCGTTGAACAATCAGCCGGAAAACGAAGACGAGGATCCGGAAATCGTCGGTCCGACGCGGGTGTTAGAACCCAGGGAGCCTTCCCTGGACGATCCGGGCGAGCCGACGCCACCGCGCTCCACGCAGCGCAAGCGTCGTGAAGAACGCCGTGAAGAACCCAGTGCCGACAGCTTCGATCTGTCCAGCGATGAAAGCCTGGCAGGCCTGGCCGCCGATTCCGATGAAGTCGTGACCCGTGGTCGCGACAAGCCGCGCAAGGAAAAGCCGCTGAGCAGCAAGGCACCCGAGCGCGAGTCGGTCAGCGAACCCGTCAGCAGCAGCGGCAACAGTCAGGCGGCCATGGCGCCGGTGGACGAGGTGCTGGTGATCAACGTGATCTCCCGTGACGAGAAGGGCTTCTCCGGTCCGGCACTGCTGCAGAACATCCTCGAAAGCGGGCTGAGATTTGGCGACATGGACATCTTCCATCGCCACGAGAGCATGTCGGGCAATGGCGAGGTGCTGTTCTCCATGGCCAACGCCGTGCGTCCGGGCACCTTCGATCTGGATGCCATCGACGACTTCCACACCCCGGCGGTGAGCTTCTTCCTGGGTCTGCCCGGTCCACGCCATCCCAAGCAGGCCTTCGACCTGATGGTCGCCGCGGCGCGCAAGCTGTCGTCCGAACTCAATGGCGAGCTGAAGGACGAGCAGCGCAGCGTCATGACCGCCCAGACCATCGAACACTACCGCCAGCGCATCGTCGATTTCGAACGCAAGAGCCTGATGCTCAAGCGTTGATCGCGCCGGAGCGAACCAAGAGCAGCCTCGGCTGCTCTTTTTGTTTGTAAGTTTTGCCGCGGCGCCGCTGGTGCCGTCAGGGCCACCCCTGGGGTGGCGACAGTGAGAGACCGCCATGACCGACGCCCAAGATGCTGTCACCCGCATCGCCGCCCTGCGCAGCGAGATCGACGCCCACAACTACCGCTACTACGTACTGGACGAACCGAGCGTGCCCGATGCCGAGTACGATCGGCTGTTCGGCGAACTCAAGACGCTGGAGGCCGAGCATCCCGAGCTGGTGACGCCCGACTCGCCCACCCAGAGGGTCAGCGGCGCGGCCCTGGCCGCCTTTGGCACCATCCGCCACGAGGTGCCCATGCTCAGCCTGGGCAACGCCTTCGCCGATGAGAATCTGCAGGACTTCGACCGCAGCGTCGGCAAGCGCCTGCGCGAGGAATTCGGCGAGACCGACTTCGCCGGGCCGGATTCCGGCGTCGAATACACCTGCGAGCCCAAGCTCGATGGCCTGGCGGTCAGCCTGCTGTACGAGGCGGGAATCTTGACCCGCGGCGCCACCCGCGGCGACGGCACCACCGGGGAAGACATCACCGCCAATGTGCGCACCATCCGTAACGTTCCGCTACGCCTGCAAGGCGAGGGCTGGCCGGCGGTGCTGGAGGTGCGCGGCGAGGTGTTCATGTCCCGCGCCGGCTTCGAGGCACTCAATGCCCGGGCGATGGAAAGCGGCGGCAAGACCTTCGCCAATCCGCGCAACGCTGCCGCTGGCAGCCTGCGCCAGCTGGATTCGCGGATCACCGCCCAACGTCCGCTGGAGTTCTGCTGCTACGGTTTCGGGCGGGTCGAGGGCGGGGCGCTGCCGGACACCCAGTACGACATCCTGCAGCGGCTGCGTGAATGGGGAATCCCCATCAGCCGCGAGTTGCGCAAGGTGCAGGGCGCGGAAGGCTGTCGCGTCTACTACGAGGACATCGGCCAGCGGCGCGATGCGCTGGCCTACGAGATCGACGGCGTGGTTTACAAGGTCAACCGGCTCGACTGGCAGGGTGAGCTGGGTTTTCGCGCGCGCGAGCCGCGCTGGGCGCTGGCGCACAAGTTTCCCGCTCGCGAAGAGCTGACCGAACTGCTCAATGTCGAATTCCAGGTGGGGCGCACCGGGGCCATTACCCCGGTCGCCCGGCTCAAGCCGGTACAGGTGGCCGGCGTCACCGTGACCAACGCTACCTTGCACAACATGGACGAGATCGCGCGGCTGGGCGTGATGATCGGCGACAGCGTGATCGTGCGCCGCGCCGGGGACGTCATCCCGCAGATCATGCAGGTGGTACCGGAGCGGCGGCCAGCGGATGCCCGGCCGGTGGCGATCCCCACCCATTGCCCCGTGTGTGGTTCGGCGGTGGAGCGCACCCAACTGATCAAGCGCGGCAAGGGCAAGGAGTCGGTCAGCGAAGGTGCGGTCTATCGCTGCGTTGGCCGGCTGGCCTGCCAGGCCCAGCTCAAACAGGCGATCATTCATTTCGCCTCGCGGCGGGCCATGGACATCGACGGCCTGGGCGATCGCATCGTCGAGCAACTGGTAGACCGCGAGCTGGTGAAGTCGCCGGCCGATCTCTACACCCTGACCTACGAGCAGGTGGTCGAACTGGAAGGCTTCGCCGAGGTGTCCAGTCGCAACCTACTGGCCGCCATCGAAGCCAGCAGTCAGCCGACGTTGGCGCGCTTCATCTTCGCCCTGGGCATCCCCGAGGTGGGCGAGGAGACCGCCAAGCGCCTGGCGCGCGCCCTGGGCAGCCTGCAGCGTATCCGTGAGGCCCTGCCCGAGGTGCTGGTCTACCTGCCGGACATCGGGCCGGAGGTGGCCTTCGAGATCCATAACTTCTTCCAGTCCGCGCACAACGGTGACGTGCTGGAGGCGCTGCTGGCCAACGGCATCGAGCTGGCCGACGAGGGTGAGGTGCACGCCGAATTCTCCGGCTATGCCACCTTCGCCGACTTCCTCGACCAGTTGCACATTCCCTATCTGGGCAAGACCGGCGCCAAGACCCTGGCCACGGCCTTTCCCACGCTCGCGGCGCTGATCGAAGGCTCCCAGGACTGGTTGACCTTCAAGACCCTGTCCGGCCTCAACGAGCGGGCCAAGCAGGGGCTGCGCGAGTACTTCGCCGAGGCGGACAACGTCGCCCAGGCGCTGGCCATCGAGGCCCAGCTCAAGGCCTTCGGCATGCATTGGGAAAGCACGCGCCAGGTTGTACAGGGATTACCCTTCGCCGGTCAGACCTGGGTGCTCACCGGAACCCTGGAGGCCATGAGTCGCGATGCGGCCAAGGAGCGCCTGGAAGCCCTGGGCGCCAAGGTGTCGGGGTCGGTATCGGCCAAGACCGCCGTGGTGGTGGCCGGGCCGGGGGCGGGGTCCAAACTGACCAAGGCGAACGAGCTAGGGGTCACGGTGCTGGACGAGGATGCCTTCCTGCAGATCCTCGAGGCGCAAGGCGTTCGCTAGCGACAGGGATCAGGCCCGCAAGGGTCTGATCTTTACTGTTCCTGCCAATAACTGCAGGCGTTATTGGGTTATAACGAAGCGGTGCCAAGACTTCTGCGTATTAATCGCTTCGCTTAAAATTGCTGTCAAGCAGTGCCACGTTAACGAATTAAAAAGTATGGCTTCGCCTGGTTTAAGCGAAGCCTTATTTTTTAAGAAGAAAAAGTTCTGGGTTCAAGCGAAGCGCGTGGTGGGTTCGCTCGCACGTTGTTCTTTCTCATAAACTTCTTCCACAGCGATAGCCGCCTTGGTCGTCTGGCGATAGCCATGGGGATTGAGCGACTGCCAGCGCCAGGCATCTTCCAGCATGGTGGCGAGGCTGCGTTCGGCGCGCCAGCCCAGTTCCTGCCACGCTTTTTCCGGATCGGCCCAGCACTGGGCCACGTCGCCCGCGCGTCGCGGGGCGAAGTGACAGGGGATGTCGCGGCCCAGTTGCTGTTCCAGGGCCGCCACCACCTCTTTGACCGAATGTCCGCGTCCGGTGCCCAGGTTCCAGGTCGAGACGCCCGGGCGTCGGGCCAGAGCGTTCAGCGCCGCCAGATGACCGCGGGCCAGGTCCTGGACATGGATGTAGTCCCGGACGCCGGTGCCATCGGGCGTCGGGTAGTTGTCGCCGTAGACGTCCAGCCAGGGCCGGCGACCATTGGCCACCTGCAGCAGATAGGGCACCAGGTTGTTGGGGATGCCCTGGGGGTCTTCACCGATCAGTCCGGAAGGATGGGCTCCGATGGGGTTGAAGTAGCGCAGCACGGCGATGGACCAGCGCGGATCGGCGCCGGCCAGCCCGCGCAGCACCTGCTCGGCCATGAGTTTCGACTGGCCATAGGGGTTGGTGGGCTCGGCGGTTGGGCAGCTTTCGCTGATGGGTGGAATGCAGTGGCCGTAGACGGTGGCGGAAGAGCTGAAGACCAGCTGGTGCACTCCGGCGGCGGCCATGGCCTGGCAGAGCACCAGGGTACCGCCGACGTTGTTGTCGAAATAGCGCAGGGGGTGTTGCACGCTTTCGCCGACCGCCTTGAGGCCGGCGAAATGCAGGGCCCCGGTGATCGGCAGCTCCTGAAACAGCCGATCCAGGAGGGCGCGATCCCGGACGTCCCCGCGCACGAAGAGAGGCGCCCGCCCGGCGAGCGTGGTAAGGCGTTGCACGACCTCTACGCGGCTGTTGACCAGGTTGTCCAGAATCACCACCTCGTGGCCCGCACGGAGCAGCTCCAGCGTCGTATGAGAACCTATGTAGCCTGCGCCGCCCGTGATCATCAACATGCAACCGTCCTCGCCAAACCTGTAGCTATTAATTCGAAATAACTGTTTCGTTCAGGCTCGAGTGCAACTAACGCTTCGCTTTAGTTCTTGTCGAGCGAAGCGTTAGTTATGCCAATTCATCGAGTAGACGTTGTTCTGAAGGTGAATGAAGATATTGGTTCTAGCGAAGCGGGAGTTCATCGACAAAGTTATGAACCCTTGCCAATTGGATAAGTCGATAACGTTGCTCGATATCGCGCAGTCAGCCTGCCGATACCTTCGGGACGGTCTCTGGACGTTTTGCAAGTTGCCAAGGTGCCGGCCGGGGCGCGGCTGTTTTGCCGCGCTCGGCCAGGCGTTCGATCTCACAGGAGCACACCATGAGTTGGGCCGGCCCCCATACCGAAACGATCGGCAAGACCAAACAGCCCGCGCGCGTTGCGGAGCGCCCCCTGGATCCTGCCAGGCCCCTGCTGCTATGCCTGGCCCATCTGCGCTGGAGCTTCGTCTACCAGCGTCCGCAGCACGAGATGGTGCGCTTCGCCGAGCACTACAACGTGCTCTATTGCGAAGAGCCCCTGGATGCCACGGATGGCCGGTCGCACCTTGAGGTGCGGGTGGAAGAGAACGGGGTGCGGGTATTGGTGCCGCATCTGCCTCGCGGCCTCTCCGCGGAAGCCCGAGCCTGCGCCCAGCAGGAACTGCTGCAAACCTATCTGCAGGAGTTGCGGCAACCGGTGGCGGTGGCCTGGTATTTCACGCCCATGGCGCTGGACTATGCCGGCGAGATCCCGGCGCAGACCCTGGTCTATGACTGCATGGATGAACTCTCGGCCTTTCGCGGCGCGCCCCCGACCCTGCTGCAGCGGGAGCGGGAATTGCTGCAGCGCGCCGATCTGGTGTTTACCGGGGGCTACAGCCTCTACGAGGCCAAGCGTGACCGCCATCCGCGGGTCTTTCCCTTTCCCAGCAGCGTGGACGTGGCGCACTTCGGTCAGGCTCGCGCGGCCCTGTCGGAGCCTGCAGACCAGGCCGGTCTGGCGCGACCGCGGCTGGGCTTCTATGGCGTGATCGACGAGCGCCTGGATCTCGACCTGCTGGCCGCGGTAGCGCAGCTGCGTCCCCAGTGGCAGTGGGTGATCCTGGGCCCGGTGGTCAAGATCGATCCGACCAGCCTGCCGCAGCTGCCCAATCTGCATTACCTGGGCGGCAAGACCTATGACGAGTTGCCGGCTTATCTGGCTGGCTGGGACGTGGCCCTGATGCCCTTCGCGCTGAACGAGGCGACGCGCTTCATCAGCCCGACCAAGACGCCCGAATACCTGGCCGGAGGCTGTCCGGTGGTGTCGACCCCCATCACCGATGTGGTGCGCACCTACGGCGACAGCGGTGTGGTCTGGATCGCCGAAGGCGCCGAGGCCTTTGTCGCCGCCTGCGAGGCGGCCCTGGCCAGTCAAGACCAGCGCGAAGCCTTTCTGGCGCGCGCCGATGCCCTGCTGACCGGGATGTCCTGGGACAGCACCTGTAACCTGATGCGGGAGAAGATCCAATGGCGGTAACGGCGCTGGAGCGTTTCGATTACCTGATCGTGGGGGCTGGCTTCGCCGGCAGCGTGCTGGCGGAGCGGCTGGCCGCAGGACTGGGCAAGCGCGTGCTGGTGGTGGATCGGCGCCCGCACATCGGCGGCAATGCCTACGATCACTATGACGATGCCGGGGTGCTGGTGCACCGCTATGGTCCGCACATCTTCCACACCAATTCCCAGCGCATCGTCGACTACCTGTCGCGCTTCACCGAGTGGCGGCCCTATGAGCACCGGGTCCTGGCCGACGTCGCGGGTCAACAGGTGCCCATCCCGATCAACCTGACCACCCTCAATCGCCTCTACGGTCTGGAATTGGACGAGCAGGGCGCCGAAGCCTTTCTCGCCGCCCGCGCCGAGCCGGTCGAGGACATCCGCACCTCCGAGGACGTGGTGATCAACCAGGTCGGGCGCGAACTCTACGAGACCTTCTTTCGCGGCTATACCCGCAAGCAGTGGGGCCTGGATCCGTCGCAACTGGACCGCTCGGTGACGGCGCGGGTACCGACCCGAACCACCACCGACGATCGCTACTTCGGCGACACCTTCCAGCAGATGCCCCTGCACGGCTTCACCCGCATGTTCGAACGGATGCTGGATCATCCCAACATCAAGGTGATGGTGAACACCGACTACCGTGAGATCCGTGAACTGATCCCTCATGAGCATCTGGTCTACAGCGGACCGATCGACGAATTCTTCGATTATCGCTTCGGTCGCCTGCCGTATCGTTCCCTGACCTTCAAGCACGAGACGCGCGATACGCCGCGCTTCCAGCCGGTGGCGGTGGTCAACTATCCCAGCGAAGCGGTGCCCTACACCCGCATCACCGAGTACAAGCACCTCACCGGCCAGACGCACGAGCGCACCAGCCTGACCTACGAATATCCCAGTGCGGAAGGCGAGCCCTATTATCCGATTCCACGCCCGGAAAACGCCGAGCTCTTCCGGCGCTACCAACACCTGGCCGAGGCGACACCCAATGTCGTCTTCATCGGCCGCCTGGGGACCTATCGCTACTACAACATGGACCAGGTCGTGGGTCAGGCGCTGGCCGCCTACAAGCGCATCGAGGAAGCGGAACTGGGGCCGGCGGCGGGGGAGAGCGCCGAACATCACGAAAGCCTGGCACGGCAGGCACCATGAAAGACGTGATGGCCGAGCGCTCGCCCTTCCAGAGTTTCTTCATGGCCGGCTTCGAATGCTCCAGCCATAGACGCGCCGATGGCCGACGCCTGGATCTGCTCGCCAGCACTGGCCATGATCGCTGGGCCGCGGAAGACTATCGCGCGGTGGCCGCCCAGGGCCTGCGCACCGTGCGCGACGGCGTTCGCTGGCACCGCGTAGAGGCCCAAGCCGAGCGCTATGACTGGTCGAGTGTCCTGCCGCAGGTGCGTGCCGCGCGGGCGGCTAACGTCCAGGTCATCTGGGACCTCTGTCACTATGGCTGGCCCGATCACCTGGATATCTGGCGACCGGCCTTCGTCGATGCCTTCGCCCGCTATGCCGCCGCCTTCGCCCGGCTGCTGCGCGAGGAGGGCGAGACCCATCCCTGCCTGGCGCCGATCAACGAGATCTCCTACTGGGCCTGGGCCGGCGGCGACCAGGGTCTGTTCAATCCCACCGCCCAAGGCCGCGGTCAGGAGCTCAAGCATCAACTGGTGCGCGCCAGCATCGCCGCCATCGAGGCGATTCGTGACGAGTTGCCCGAGGCGCGGTTCCTTGCCATCGATCCGCTCATCCATGTCGCCGCGCGCCGCCCCGAGCAGCGCCAGGCCGCGGAGGCCTATCGCCAGGCCCAGTTCGAGGCCTGGGACCTGCTCTGCGGGCGTCAGTGGCCCGGCCTGGGCGGTCGCCCCGATTACCTGGACATCCTGGGTCTGAACTACTACTCCGACAACCAGTGGTATCTGGACGGCGGTACCCTGGCGGCGGACGATCCGGCCTATCGACCCCTGCAGGGGATGCTGGCCGAAGTCCACCAGCGCTATGGCCGGCCATTGCTGATCGCCGAGACGGGGGCCGAAGGTCCGGCGCGGGCCGCCTGGCTGGAACACGTCGCCGATCAGGTCGGGCGGGCGCTGCGCCAGGGCGTGCCGGTGCAGGGCATCTGCCTGTATCCGGTGCTCGACTATCCCGGCTGGGACGATGATCGCCTCTGTCCCACCGGGCTGTTCGGCATGGCCGACGGGGCAGGGCGCCGGGCGCTGCACGAGCCCCTGGCCGAGGTCCTGCAGCGCCAACGCCAGATACTGGCAGGCGGAGAGGGGCGATGAGTGCAGCCAGGCGCCGCGAGCAGCGGCGCGCCGAATGGCCCCTGCCGGAGCGGGTCGGCGGCTTTCTCTGGCGCTATGTCCGCCTGCGACCCTGGCACTTCGGCGGCCTGCTGTTGCTGGTGGTCGGCGCGGCGACCTGCGCGGTGGCGGTGCAATACGGCATGAAGCTGCTGGTCGATGCCATGGCCGATCCGGCTCGCCGGGCGGCGGTGTGGGGACCCTTCTGGCTGTTCATCTCGCTGATCGTGCTGGAGAACCTGTTCTGGCGCAGCGGTGGCTGGCTGGGTTGCCGCACGGTGGTGGCCAGCTGCGCCGATCTGCGCGTCGATCTGTTCCGCTATCTCACGGGTCATCCGATGCACTACTTCTCCCAGCATTTCGCCGGGGCCCTGGGCAATCGCATCTCCGCCACCGGAGCGGCCGCGGGGGCCATCTACGGCGGCCTGGCCTGGAAGATCATGCCGCCCTGCGTCGACTTCATCGGCGCGGTGGTGGTGCTCTGCACCGTGGACCTGCGCATGGCCGGAGCGCTGGTGGCCTTCGTGCTGATCGTGGCCTTAGTGATCACCGCCTTCGGCATTCGCGGGCGGGCGCGGCACCAGCGCTTCGCCGCCCAGTCGGCCCATGTCGGCGGCGAGCTGGTGGACCTGGTGCAGAACGTCTGGACCATCAAGGCCTTTTCCGCCCGGGAGCGCGAGGTGCAGCGACTGGCCCAGGCCATCGGCGTCGAGGCGCGTGCCCAGCGCAGCAGCTGGATGCATCTGGAACAGGCCCGGGTACTCCATGACACCTGCCTGTCGCTGATGGCCGGCGGTATGCTGGCCTGGGCCATCGCACTGTGGAGCCGCGGCAGCATCACCGCCGGCGACGTGGTCATGGTCAGTGCCCTGACCTTTCGCATCCTGCACGGCTCCCGTGACCTGGCCCTGGCGCTGGTGGACACCACTCAGCAACTGGGCGCCATCGGCGAAACGCTGCGCATCCTTATCCAGCCCCACGGCCAGAGTGATGTCGAGCGGCCCCTGACCCAGGCGCGCGGCGCCCTGAGCTTTACGGGCGTGAACTATCGCTATCCCGATGGGCGGCAGGTGTTCCAGGGTTTCGATCTGGAAGTGCCGGCCGGCCAGAAGATCGGGCTGGTGGGGCCGTCGGGTGCCGGCAAGTCGACCCTGATCGGGCTGTTGCAGCGCCTCGACGATGTCCAGCAGGGACGGATCTGCATCGATGGCGAGGACATCCGCACGGTCAGTCAGGACAGCCTGCGCCAGCGCATCGCCGTGGTGCCCCAGGAGACCGCGCTGTTCAATCGCAGCATTCGCGAGAACATCCGCTATGGCCGTCCGGAAGCCAGCGACGTCGAGGTAGAGGCGGCGGCCCGCCACGCCTATTGCGACGACTTCATCCGCGAGTTGCCTTTGGGCTACGACACCCCGGTGGGCGAGCGCGGCGTGCTGCTTTCCGGTGGTCAGCGCCAGCGTCTGGGTATCGCCCGGGCCTTTCTCAAGGATGCGCCCATCCTCATCCTCGACGAAGCCACCTCGGCGCTGGACAGCCATTCCGAGACGGTCATCCAGCGGGCACTGTTGGAATTGATGGAGGGCCGCACCGTGGTGGCGGTGGCCCATCGGCTATCCACCCTGACCGGCTTCGACCGCATCCTGGTGCTGGAGCAGGGCGTCATCGTCGAGGACGGCCCGCCGCAGCGGCTGCGCGAGGGGGAGGGCAGTTTCGCCGCGCTCTGGGACCTGCAGGCAGCACCCTAGCGAACCTAAGTCCTTGTATGGCTTGCAACTTCGCCCCAACCGCGTAGAATGACGCACCTCACCTCAGGGTGAGGCGTTATGGTGGCTCTGTCGGTCCCCCCGCAACGATCAACCGTGAACCCGGTCAGGCCCGGAAGGGAGCAGCCGCAGCGGTGATGTCGTGTGCCGGGGTGTGGCTGGCGGGGCCACCTCCATTTCTGCCCTTCGCTTTTCCCATCTCCGCTTTTCTCCCTGCCTTCTTCCCTCCTTCTGCTCGCACTGCCTGGTTAACCGCTCCACAGGGCTTTCGTGACGAAATGCACTGTTTTGGCTCCTGGCTCTATGCCATCATGCGCGCCGTCTCATCATTACTGGACAAATGTCCAAGGATTCATCGTGAAGAACGGACTCGAAAGCGCAGGACGCGCCCTGAGCAATGGTCTCCATCCCTATCGCATCGATTGCCGACGCGATACCGCAGCGACGTTGATCGCCCACATCTACCATCCTAGTGAGCCCCTGCTGCTGATCAGGATCGACCTGACCAACGAGGAGGCAAGCAATCCCTTCAAGATGAACGCCACCGTGACCCGACTGCGTGGCCAGCTGGATGCCCTGGCAGCCTACGTCTCCAGCGTGGTCTTGGCCGATGGTGAAGACCACTGCCTGCGTGCCTGAAACGGCTTTTTCGCTGGCGCTTTCCCTCCTGATCGCTTGAAAAGCCGCTTGGCCGCCTTCATCTAGGGAGGTAGCCGCAGCCCGCACGGCATCGCTCCGATGCCGCGCCGCGGGATGCATTCGCGGTCCCTCTTCGTTAGCATGTGCTCCCCCTACGTCTTCTCCTGATCAGGTCTCGATGAGTTACCAGGTTCTTGCGCGCAAATGGCGCCCGCGGTCGTTCCGCGAAATGGTCGGCCAGACCCATGTGCTCAAGGCGCTGATCAATGCGCTGGACAACGAGCGGCTGCACCACGCCTATCTGTTCACCGGCACCCGCGGGGTGGGCAAGACCACCATCGCGCGGATCCTGGCCAAGTGCCTGAATTGCGAGACCGGCATCAGCTCGACGCCCTGTGGCACCTGCTCGGTGTGCCGCGAGATCGACGAAGGCCGTTTCGTCGATCTCATCGAGGTGGACGCCGCCAGTCGCACCAAGGTGGAAGACACCCGCGAGCTGCTGGAGAACGTGCAGTACGCACCGTCCCGCGGTCGCTACAAGGTGTACCTCATCGATGAGGTGCACATGCTCTCCACCCACAGCTTCAATGCGCTGCTCAAGACGCTGGAAGAGCCACCGCCCCACGTCAAGTTCCTGCTCGCCACCACCGATCCGCAGAAGCTGCCGGTCACCATCCTTTCGCGCTGCCTGCAGTTCTCGCTGAAGAACATGCCGCCAGAGCGGGTCGTTGCCCATCTTCAGCACGTACTCGCCGCGGAGAGCATTCCCTTCGAGGACGATGCCCTCTGGCTGCTGGGTCGTGCGGCCGATGGCTCCATGCGCGACGCCATGAGCCTGACCGATCAGGCGATCGCCTTTGGCGAGGGCAAGGTACTCGCCGCCGACGTGCGCGCCATGCTCGGTACCCTCGATCATGGCCAGGTCTACGACGTGCTCCAGGCCCTGCTGGAAGGGGATGGTCGTGCCGTGCTGGATGCGGTCCGTCATCTGGCCGAGCAGGGCCCCGACTGGGGCGGGGTGCTGGCCGAGCTGCTCAATGTGCTGCACCGCGTGGCCATCGCCCAGGTGCTGCCCGATGCGGTGGACAATGGCCAGGGCGATCGCGAGCAGGTGCTGACCCTGGCGCAGACGCTGCCGGCGGAAGATGTCCAGTACTACTACCAGCTGGGCCTGGTGGGCCGGCGCGATCTGCCGCTGGCGCCCGACCCACGCCACGGCTTCGAGATGGTCCTGCTGCGCATGCTGGCCTTCCGGCCTGCCGGTGCGGCGATTGCCGAGCGACCGGCACTAAAGACGACGGGAGCCAGCCCGGCCACGGCTGACTCCAACCCCCGTCCGGTGGCCGCGGCGGTTCCGGCAGCGGCTGCGCCTGCGCGCCCTCCAGTGCAAGAGACGCCCCCTGCGCCTGTCCAGGCAACGCCGGTAGTGAGTAATACCACCCCAATAGAAGAGCCGGTGGATCTTCCCTGGGAGGACCCTGCGCCCGTGGCGACCAAGGCGGCTCCGGCTCCGACTCCGGTCGAGGCGGCTGGTGCGCCGGTCGCATCCAGGACGCTACCGACCCCCCAGGTCGAGGCGACCCCTGAAGCCACGGTGATCGCCGAATTGCCCGCGGACACCTCCGGTGACGATCTGGACGGTGACGAAGAGCCGCCGCCGGCCGAGGATTACTACGAGGTGGGGCTGGACGACTATCTCGACAGCCTTGGCGATCCGGCTGACGACGAAATCGCTGCGGCGCCGACGCCGGCGGTGCAGCCAGCCACGGGCCTCGCGGCCGACTGGCAGACCCTGTTCCCCGACCTCAAGCTGGGCGGGTTGACCGCCAGCATCGCGGCCAACTGCACCCTGGTCGCGGTGGACGGCGATCGCTGGCACCTACACCTGGATCCGGCGCAGAGCGCCCTGTTCAACGCCAACCAGCAGCGCCGGCTCAACGATGCGCTGAATCAGCAGCAAGGACGTCCCATCGCGCTCGAGGTCACCATCCAGACCCCCGAGCAGGAGACGCCCGCCCAGGCCGCCGCGCGGCGCCGGGCGGAGCGGCAGCGGCAGGCGGAGCAGTCCATCCAGGACGACCCGCTCATCCGCCAGATGATGCAACAGTTCGCCGCCACGGTGCGCGCGGGTACCATCGAGCCGGTCGACACCCAAGCCTGACCGGTTTTCCATTCATAGTTCGAGGTAGCAGACATGATGAAAGGTGGCATGGCCGGCCTGATGAAGCAGGCCCAGCAGATGCAGGAAAAGATGCAGAAGATGCAGGAAGAGCTGGCGAACGCCGAAGTGACCGGGCAATCCGGTGCCGGCCTGGTCAGCGTCGTCATGACCGGCCGACACGACGTCAAGCGGGTCAGCCTGGATGACAGCCTGATGCAGGAAGACAAGGAAATCCTCGAAGACCTGATCGCCGCCGCGGTAAACGACGCCGTGCGCAAGATCGAGCAGAACAGCCAGGACAAGATGTCCGGCATGACCTCCGGGATGCAGCTGCCGCCCGGCTTCAAGATGCCTTTCTAAGACGCTCCAGTTGCGGGTGTCCGCTGGACACCCGTTCCTCCCGCCTTCCAGTACGGTAGTCCATGAGCTTCAGTCCCCTGATTCGCCAATTGATCGATGCGCTCCGGGTCCTGCCCGGCGTCGGCCAGAAGTCTGCCCAGCGCATGGCCCTGCAACTGCTCGAACGCGAACGCCAGGGTGGCCTGCGCCTGGCCAGTGCCCTCAACGCCGCCATGGAAGGGGTCGGCTACTGCCAACGCTGCCGTACCCTGAGCGAAGACCAGATTTGCGGCTTCTGCGCCGATACTCGGCGTGACGACAGCCTGCTCTGCGTGGTGGAAGGCCCCATGGATGTCTTCGCCGTGGAGCAGACCGGCTATCGCGGACGCTACTTCGTGCTCAAGGGGCACCTGTCGCCCATCGACGGTCTGGGCCCGGACGCCATCGGCGTGCCCGAACTCGAACGGCGCGTTAGCGAAGGGGGGTTCCAGGAGATGATCATCGCCACCAATCCCACGGTTGAAGGCGAGGCGACCGCCTACTATATCGCCCAACTGCTGGCGCCCAAGGGCCTGACCATCTCCCGGATCGCCCATGGCGTACCCCTGGGTGGCGAGCTGGATCTGGTCGACGGCGGCACCCTGACCCACGCCTTCGCCGGGCGCAAGCCGATCTCGCTCTAGCGCTGCGCTATCCCGTCGCCTTGAAAGGGCAACAGGCCTGTATCTTGTGATCGAGAAGCATTATCATTATCGGAAGTCAGCTGCTTCCGAGGATGGTGATGCAGACGCTCGAGTCCGACCGGCACGGACATATCCGGACCCTCTACCTGGACCACCACGGCTGGCTGCGCGAGCGGCTGCAGCGGCGGCTGGGTTGCCTGGGGCAGGCGGCCGACCTGGCCCAGGACACCTTCGTCCGGCTGTTGGCCCGGGAAGGAGAGCTGGAACGGCTGCGTGAACCCCGTGCCTTCCTCGCGACCATCGCCCAGGGATTGCTGGCCAACCACTGGCGGCGCCAGGCCCTGGAGCGCGCCTATCTCGAAGCGCTCGCCGCGCGACCGCAAGCCGTACAGCCTTCGCCGGAAGCCCAGGCGCTCATCCTGGAAACCCTCACCGAACTCGATGCGCTGCTCGACCGCCTGCCTGGCCGGGTGCGCCAGGCCTTTCTGCTGGCACAGCTGGAAGGGCTCACCTATGCCGTCATCGCAGGGCGTCTGGGCGTGTCGGAGCGGATGGTCAAGAAGTACATGGCCCAGGCCATGCTGCATTGCCTGGAATTGGTGTCTTGAGTCTTCTCACACCCAGCCCGGGTGGGCCTCTGGAAGAGGCGGCGAACTGGTTCGCCGAACTCGCCGCCGACGAGGTGGATCCAGCCACCGAGCGGGCCTGGGAGCGCTGGTTACAGGCGGATAGTCGCCACGCCGTGGCCTGGGCGCGGGTGGAGGAGATCAGCGCCCGCTTCGGCGGTCTGCCGCCGTCGGGGCGGATGGCCCTGGCGCGGCGCGAATCCCTGGGACGACGGCGGGCGCTCAAGGTGCTGGGACTGGCGCTGGGTGGTCTGGCCCTTGGTTGGGCGCGGCCGGACGACTGGCGGCTGGGGCAGAGCGCTGCGCTGAGCACGGCGGTCGGCGAGATCCGCGCCTTCGATCTGGCGGCCGGGGTACGCGTCTGGCTCAACACCGACAGCCAGCTGGCGCAGGAGACTGCGAACCATTGGCGGCTGTTGCGCGGCGAGGCGCTGTTCGAAAGCCGCGGCGGAACCACGCCCACGGTGCTGGAGGCGACGCCGGGTCGGGTGCGCTTCGGTGCGGGCTGCTGCGCGGTCCGCGCGCGTGACCGCGGTCTGGAGGTCGCGGCCTACAGCGGTGCTCTGCAGCTGCTGCCACGCCAGGCCAGGCCCGAGACTCTGGCGGAAGGGAGGCAGGCCCTGCTGACGCCTACCGCCGTGCAGCCGCTGGGTCGCGTCGATCCGGGGCGGCAACTCTGGCGTCAGGGGCGACTGGTGGTGGACGACTGGTCGCTGGTAGCCCTGGTGGCGGAGCTGGATCGCTATCGCCCGGGCCTGTTGACCTGCACCGCTACGGTCGCCCCGTTGCGGGTAGTGGGCAGCTATCCCCTCGCGGATACCGACCGCGCGCTGGCGGCCTTGGCCGACAGCCTGCCGGTACGGGTGGAGCGGCGCCTGCCCTGGTGGGTGCAGATCGTGCCCGCCTAAAAAATTGCCGCCGGCGGTTCCCCTTTGGCGTTCTCGTGGGGCTTAGGGGAAACGATCCCTGTTTCGAGGCCCTCCATGCATCGCTATACCCGTTTCACGCTGCATCCCCTGCGCCGCGCCCTGCGCGCCTTCGCCCTGACCGTACCGCTGGGTATCACCAGCCTGGCCGCGCCCCAGGGCCTGGCCCAGGCTGCCGCCATTGCCCAGGAATACCGCATCGAGGCCGGTAGCCTGGCCACGGTGGTGAGCACCTTCGCCGCCCAGAGCGGGGTACTGCTGTCGGCCCCCGTCCAGGGGCTGGAGGGTCGCCGCAGTCCGGGCCTGCAGGGCCGCTACACACCGACTGAGGGCTTCCAGCAGATCCTCCAGGGCAGTGGCTTGCAGGCGGTGCGTCAGGCCGATGGCAGCTATCGCCTGGAGTCGGCGGCCGCGACCGGGGTGACGTCTCTCAGCGAGACCACGGTGACCGGCTTCGCCCTGGGCAATGCCCTGGGCGAGACCGATGGCTACCTGGCGACCCATAGCAACGTGGCCACCAAAACCAGCAAGGGTCTGCTGGAAACCTCCCAGTCGGTTTCGGTGGTGACCCGTGAGCAGATCGATGACCAGGGTGCCAAGACCGTGCAGCAGGCCATGAGGTACACCCCGGGCATCTTCACCGGCCAGATCGGCGCGTCCAATCGCTATGACTATGTGGTGATGCGCGGCTTTGCCGACAACAGCGTCGACAACGTCTTTCTCGACGGCCTCAAGACCATGGGCGACAGCGGCACCTTCAGCTCGCTGCAGGTCGATCCCTACTTTCTCGAGCGCATCGACGTGGTCAAAGGGCCGGCCTCGGTGCTCTATGGCCGCAGTCTGCCGGGAGGCCTTGTGGCGCTCACCAGCAAGAAGCCGCTGTACCAGCCCTATCACCAGGTCCAGGCCACCCTGGGCAACCTCGGCCAGCACGGCGCCGGTTTCGATTTCGGCGGGCCGCTGGACGAGGAGGGGCGTATCGCCTATCGCCTGGTGGGCCTCGCTCAGCACAGCGATACCCAGTTCAACCACGTGGAAGAAGAGCGCTATGCCCTGGCGCCCAGCCTGGCCATCGACCTGAGCGACGACACCACCCTGACTTTGCAGGCCTATCTGCAAAAAGACCCGGACGGTGGCTACCACAGTGGGGTACCGGCCGAGGGCAGTCTCTATCGGCGCAATGGTCGCTACATCAGCAACCACTTTTTCGACGGCGAGCCCGATCACGATAAATTCGAACGCACCCAGCAGATGGTCGGCTATCAGTTCGAGCACAGATTCAACGACGTCTGGAGCGCGCGGCAGAACTTCCGCTACGCCAAGTCGCGGGTCGAACTGGAGCAGGTCTATGGCTACGGCTATGTCGGCGCCAGCAACCTGCTCAATCGCTATTACTCCGGCGGTCGCGAGAACCTGCACGCCTATACCCTGGACAATCTGGTCCAGGCGGACTTCGACTGGGCCGGCAGCCGGCACACCCTGCTCGCCGGGCTGGACTACCAGCGTCGCTGGACCCATGTGGATTGGCCCAGTGGCACGGCGGATCCGCTGGACGCCTTCGCGCCGAACTACGGCGGCCAGGTGGCCGTCTCCCCCGGCACCGAATACCGCCGCGAGCTGGCGCAGACCGGCGTCTACCTGCAGGATCTCATCGAACTGGATCGCTGGCGCCTTTCCCTGGGTCTACGCCAGGACTGGGTGGAAATCGGCATCGAGGATCGTCTGGCGGGCACCCGCAGCAGCGCGCGCCGTGGCCAGGCCAGCGGCCGTGCCGGAGCGCTCTATCTGTTCGACAACGGCCTGGCGCCCTACCTGAGCTATTCCACCTCCTTCAATCCCAACGCCTACAACGACGCGGCGGGCAATCCCCTGGAGCCCACCGAGGGCAAGCAGTGGGAGCTGGGCCTGAAGTACCAGCCGCCGGGCAGCGCCAGCTTCTATACCGCCTCGCTGTTCCACATCACCCAGGAAAACGTGGCGACCAAGTTGCCCCAGGAAGACTTCTATTCCTCGGTGGGCGAGATCCGCTCCCGGGGCCTGGAGCTGGAGGGCCATCTGCAACTGGCCGAGCGGCTCAAGCTGCTGGGCAGCTACACCTTCACCGACATCGAGTACACCCAGGCGCTGGACGGCACCCAGGGCAATACGCCGAATCAGGCGCCGCGGCACCAGGCGTCGCTGTGGGGGCAGTACGAATTGGCGGGACCCCTGGCGGGTTTCAGCGTCGGCGCCGGGGCGCGCTATGTGGGCACCAGCTGGGCGGACAAGGCCAACACCCGCAAGGTACCGGCCTACACCCTGGTGGATGCCATGCTGGCCTATGACTTCACCCGACTGGGGATGCCAGGGCTCACGGCGCGGGTCAATGCCAACAACCTGATGGGCAAGGACTATGTGGCGTCCTGCTACAGCCTGGACTTCTGTTATTTCGGGGAGGAGCGCAACGTGACCGCGACGGTCAGCTACAGCTTCTAGAGGGGCCGGGCGCCTGCTGCTGGCTGAGCGGCAGGCGCAAGCGGCTCAGCCTTCCAGCTGGCCGCCCGCGAGGGCGCAGAGGCGGGCGGAGTCGAGGATGCGTACTTCCTTGCCTTCGGCCGCCAGCACGCCGCTCTGCTGGAAGCGGGTGAAGACCCGCGACACGGTTTCCACCGCCAGGCCGAGGAAGTTGCCGATCTCGTTGCGCGACATGCTCAGGCGGAATTGCTGGGCGGAAAAGCCGCGAGCATGGAAGCGCGCCGAGAGATTGACCAGGAAGGTGGCGATGCGCTCGTCGGCGCTCTTCTTGGACAGCAGCACCATCATCTGCTGGTCGTCGCGGATCTCCCGGCTCATCACCCGCAACAGCTGGCGGCGCAGTTGCGGCAGCTGCTCGGAGAGTTCGTCCAGGCGCTCGAAGGGGATCTCGCAGACGGTGGTGGTCTCCAGCGCCCGGGCCGAGACCGGATAGCGCTCGGTGTCCATGCCCGACAGCCCGACCAGTTCGCTGGGCAGGTGGAAACCGGTGATCTGCTCCTCGCCGGCATCGCTCAGGCTGCTGGTGCGCAAGGCGCCGGAACGCACCGCATAGACCGAGCCGAAGGTATCGCCCTGGCGGAACAGGTGGTCGCCCTTGGCCAGCGGCCGGCCGCGCTTGACGATCTGGTCAAGGGCGTCCAGGTCTTTCAGATCGAGCGACAGCGGCAGGCACAGCGAGGCGAGGCTGCAATCCTTGCAATGGGCCTGGGCGGTGCGCAGCTTGAGGGGCTCGGTCATGGGGGAGGGTCGCTTCTCGTCTGGTTCCAAAAGTCTAACTTTAGCAGTCGTGGCAGGCATGGGTCATATCACCCGGGAAAAGCGCTGATTGTCGTGGCCCGGCAGATAGCGGTCGAACAGCATGCACAAGGCACGGATCAGCAGGCGGCCGGGCGCCAGCACCTGCAGGCCGCGGGCATCGAGGCGGATCAGGCCATCGGCGGCCATGGCCTCGAGCTGCGGCCAGGCGTCGGCGAAGTAGTGGCGAAAATCCAGCTCGCAGCTGCGTTCGATGGCGGCGAAATCCAGCTGAAAATGGCAGATCAGCTGGGCAATCACCGCGCCACGGATGCGATCGTCCCGCGAGCGACGCAGGCCACGGGCCACCGCCAACTCGCTCTGGCCCAGGCGCTCCTGGTAGCGGGCAAGGTCGGGGGTATTCTGGCAGAGGACGTCGCCGACCTGGCTGATGGCGGAGACGCCCAGGCCCAGCAGGTCGCAGTGACCGTGGGTGGTGTAGCCCTGGAAATTGCGCTGCAGGGTGCCGTCTTCCTGGGCGATGGCCAGGTCGTCGTCGGGCAGGGCGAAGTGGTCCATGCCGATGTAGCGATAGCCGGCACCCAGCAGTTGTTCCACGGTGCGCTGCAGCATCTCCAGCTTGGCCGCGGGGTCCGGCAGTTCGCTGGCCTCGATGCGCCGCTGCGGCGGAAAGCGCTGTGGCAGGTGGGCGTAGTTGAACACCGACAGGCGATGCGGTTGCAGTTCTAGCACCCGCTCCACGGTGTGGGCGAAGCTGGCCGGGGTCTGCCGGGGCAGACCGTAGATGAGGTCCAGGTTGATGGAGCGATAGTCGAGGGCGCGGGCGGCCTCCACCAGGGTGCGGGTGTCGTCGAAGGGCTGCAGGCGATTGATCGCCAGTTGCACCTGCAGGTCCAGGTCCTGGACGCCGAAGCTGACGCGGTTGAAGCCCAGCTCGCGGAGCAGGCCCATGGTGCTCCAGTCGGCTTCGCGCGGATCGATCTCGATGGAGTAGTCGCCGCGGTCGCTGTCGGCCAGGGTGAAGTGGCGCCGCAGATCGGCCATCAGCTCGCGCAGCTGCATGGGATTGAGAAAGGTCGGGGTGCCGCCACCGAGGTGCAGTTGCTCCACCCGCTGGGCGCCATCCAGGTGCCGGCTGGTGAGGATCATCTCCTGGCGCAGGGCGTCGAGGTAGGCGGCGCTGCGGCTGCGGTCCTTGGTGATGACCTTGTTGCAGGCGCAGTAGTAGCAGATGTTGGCGCAGAAGGGCACGTGCAGGTAGAGCGACAGCGGGCGTCCGGCCTGGCGACTCAGGCGCAGGGCGCCGAGCAGGTCGAAGGGGCCGATGCCGTCGTGGAATTGCACGGCGGTGGGGTAGGAGGTGTAGCGGGGGCCGGCGCGATCATAGCGGGCGATGAGGTCGGCGTCCCAGGCGAGGGCGGCTGTCATGCCGGGCTCCAATGGTTTCGAGGTGTCCAGTGTGAGGGGCACGGCCTGCGCTTTATTGATCCAGATCAATGGATAGCCGGTTAAGCTCTGGCGTTTTGACGAGGAGTAGGCCATGGCAGACGAGTTGTACCTCGACAGCTTTCACGAATGCCGACCCGCAGGTACGCCGCTGGCGACCCTGTTGCTGGCCCATGGCGCCGGCGCGGGGATGGATAGCCCCTTCCTGCAACAGCTGGCCGAGGAGTTGGCCCGGCGCGATATCCGGACCCTGAGATTCGACTTTCCCTACATGGCGCGAGCGCGCGCCGAGGGCAAACGGCGCCCGCCCAATCCGGCCCCGGTCCTGCTGGAGCACTGGAGGGCCATGGTCGCTACCTGGCGCGCGGCAGAAAGCGGACCACTGTGGCTGGCGGGCAAGTCCATGGGCGGGCGGATGGCCAGTCTGCTGGCCGACGAACTGGGTGCGGCTGGCCTCATCTGCCTCGGCTATCCCTTCCACCCGGCGGGCAAGCCCGAGCGGCTGCGCACCGAGCACCTGGCGACCCTGGCCACGCCGACCCTGATCGTCCAGGGCGAGCGCGATGCCCTGGGCACGCGGGAGGAGGTGGCGGGCTATGCCCTGGCGCCAAGCATCGAGGTGCAGTGGATCGCCACCGCCGACCATGATCTCAAGCCGCTCAAGAGCAGCGGCCTGAGCCATTCCCAGGCGCTGGTGGAGACGGCGGCCTGGGTGGCGGCCTTCGTGCGGACCGGCGGCTAGATGACCCGGAAGCCGCTGGTGCCATCCCGCCGCAACTGCTCGACCAGGCCGAACTCCCAGTCCAAGTAGGCCTGCATGGCCTTGCGTGGGGCGTCGGTGCCCTCGTAGGGGCGCCGGTAACGGTCACGTCGAGTCGACAAGAGCTGTGTCTCGCCGGCTTCCACCGGCAGGTCGGCGGCCAGCCAGGCCGCGGTGCCACCCTCCAGCAGCAGGACCGGCCGGTCGGTAGTGGCCTGGACATCGACGGCGGCGAAGGCGGCCAGTTGGCCACTGCCACAGGTGAAGACATAGCGCTCGGCGGGTGGCAGCGCTGCGGGCAGATCGGCGCGCAGCACCCAGGCGGCGCCCGGGATATGCCTTTGCACATAATTGGCACTGGCGGTGACGTCCACTACCAGGGTGCCCGGCTCGGCCAGCAATTCCTGCAACCGCGTCACCGAGATGCGCTCCACCGGCCCCGGCGTGGGCGCCGGTGCCTGCCAGGGGCCAGTGGCGCTCAGGGCGCCGGTCGGGATGTCGTCGACCACCGCAACCGCCCAGCCCATCTGCGCCAGCCAGGAGGCGCTCATGTTGGCGCGCACGCCGTCGTCGTCCACCAGGGCCAGGCGAGCACCACGCACCGGGGCGCTGTGATCGGTCTCCTGCACCAACTGGCCCCCCGGCGTCGAGCGGGCGCCGGGCAGGTGGCCGGCGGCGTATTCCTCGGGAGTGCGCACATCGATCAGGTAGTTGGTCCGCTGGGCGTCGCTGCGCCAGGCCTCCAGTTCGCTGAAGGGCAGGCGGGCGACGCCGGCGCGATCGGCGACCTGGCGGGCGCGGACGGCGGCGGTCGCCCGGGTCGCCGGACTCACCGCACCGAAGCGGCGTTGCTGGCCGTGTTCCAGAGTCTGGCCGGCCAGGGTCCAGCCGATGGTGCCATTGCGCAGGGCGGCCACCGGATTGGGAATGCCGGCGTTGATCAGTGACTGGGCGCCGATCAGGCTGCGGGTACGGCCGGCGCAATTGACGATGACCCGGGTCCGCGGATCGGGTGCCAGCTCGGCCACCCGCAGCACCAGTTCGGCACCCGGCACGCTGACCCCACCGGGAATGCTCATGGTCTGGTATTCCTCGAAACGGCGGGCGTCGAGGATCACCAGATCGGCGTCCTGCTCCAGCAGCGCCTGGACCTCCTCGGCGGGCAGCGAAGGGGTATGGCGCCGTGCCTCTACCAGCTCGCCAAAGGCCTTGCTCGGCACGTTTACGTCGATGAAGAGTTCGCCACCGCTGGCGCGCCAGCCCGCCAGGCCGTCGTCGAGCAGGGCCACGTCGGTGTAGCCCAGGACCCGCAGGCGTTCGGCCGCGCGTTCGGCCAGGCCCTCGCCATTATCATAGAGGGTAATGGCCACGTCGCGGCGCGGCAGTCGCGACCAGGCCTCCAGCTCCAGGCGCGACAGCGGCAGGTTGGCGGCCCACAGCGGATGGCCGGCGGCGAAGGGGTCTTCCTCGCGGACGTCGAGCAGGGCGACTTCGGTGCCGGTAAGCAGGGCCTGGCGGATGTCTTCGGCGGTACGGATGGCGGTCATGGCGTGGCGGTCTCCTGGGACAGGTCCCACAGATTGGGCAGCTGGCGATTGGTGTAGCCGGAGATGAAGGGCTTTTCCTGGCCATCCACGGCATAGACGGCGCGGCGCACGGCACCGATGTTGCCGCCATAGACGTGGATGCTGATGGAGGTGCGGTGGGCATGGGCGTTGCTGACCTGGTGGATGTCGCCCACCCGCGGCGAGACCGCTTCCACCTGGCCCGGCTCCAGGCGCACGGGCGCGCCTTCCGGCAGCAGGCGACCGGCGGGGCCCCGGGCGAAGCCCTGGGCAAGCTCGGCACCGCGCAGCATGCCGATCAGGCCCCAGGTGCGATGGTCATGCACCGGCGTGGCCTGGCCCGGCCCCCAGACGAAACTTACCACCGAGAAGCGCTGGCGGGCATCGACATGCAGGAGGTACTGGCTGTAGCGCTCGGGATGGGGAAGGGCGCAGTCCTCGGGCAGCCAGTCGTCATGGCGGACCAGTTCACCAAGCAGGACGGCGCCGCGCTGCAGCAGCTGCGGCTCGGCCGGGCGTTCGTCGAGCAGGCTGGCGAGGTCGTGCAGGAACTGGCGCAAGCGGTCGAGCCTAAGGGTCATGGAGGGCTCCAGGTGGAGGTCGGGTGGTTGGTGCCAGCCATTAAAGCAAGGCCGAAGCCGGAGACCTTAGATTGATTGGTTCTGTGCTGAAAACAATTAGGCGCATGTTTTTATCGATCTGTTATCCGATACGGGCATATTAGGTTATGCAGATTCGATATTTAGATGCCGATGCGATGTGAGGTTAGGTTCTAAACAGCCCAGGACAACGCCCGTCGTCCTGGCACCTCCTTTCGCTTTCGGAGCCTCTGTATGACCGCCTTCGTCAACGCCCTCGCCAGCGTCCGCGCCCAGGTGTCCGCCGCCGAATGGGAGGCGCGGGTCAAGCTCGCCGCCGCCTATCGCCTGGCCGCCTGCGAACGCTGGACCGACCATATCTACACCCATTTCTCGCTACGGGTGCCGGGGCCGGACGCGCACTTCCTCATCAATCCCTTCGGCCAGACCTTCGACGAAATCACCGCCTCCTCGCTGGTGAAGGTGGACATCGAAGGCGAGATCGTCCTCGACCCCACCGGACTGGGCATCAACCCGGCCGGCTACGTGATCCACAGCGCCATCCACCGTGCCCAGCCGGAACTCCATGCGGTGCTGCACACCCACACTGCCGCGGGCATCGGCGTCTCCGCCCAGCGCGGCGGATTGTTGATGATTTCCCAGCACGCCATGAGATTCTTTGGCCGCCTGGCCTATCACGGCTACGAGGGCGTGGCCCTGGATCTGGACGAGCAGAGTCGACTGGTGGCCGATCTCGGAGCGCACCCGGCGATGATCCTCTGCAACCATGGGCTGCTGACCGTGGGCGCAAGTCTGGAAGAGGCCTTCTGGCACCTCTATTACCTGGAGCGTTCATGCGCGGCGCAACTGGCGGCCCAGAGCGGCGGTGCCGAACTGGTGATCGCTCCGGACGCCGTCGCCCAGAAGGTCAGCGAGCTCATCCCCGGCAATCTGGCGCGCGGCGCCCATACTCGTCACTGGGGCGCGGCGGTGCGTCAGCTGGAGCGTCACGAAGGCCGGGAGTACGTGCAATGAAGCGACTGCTCGCCACGCTGGGCTTGGCGCTGTTGCTGGGACAGGCCCAGGCGGCTCCGGATCTTTCCGGGGTGACCCTGGTACTGGGCGACCAGGCCCGGGGGCTGCGCGCCATGATGGAAGCCGCCGGGACCCTCGAAGGCGCGCCCTATAGCTATCGCTGGGCCAACTTCCAGGGCGCCGCGCCGCTGTTCGAGGCCCAACGCGTTGGCGCGGTGGACACCTCCTACGCCGGTGACCTGCCGGTGCTGATGGCCGCATCCGGCGGCGTGCCGCTCAAGCTCATCGCCACCAATGTCGGCTATCCCCAGGCCAATGGGTTGCTGGTGCAGGCTGATTCACCGATCCGTTCGGTCAGGGACCTCAAGGGGCGCACCGTGGTGGTGTCCTCGGCCAAGGGCAGCATCTCCCAGCACCTGCTCTATGCCGCCCTGGAGGAGGCCGGACTCAAGCGTGAGGACGTGACGGTCAAGTTCGTGCTACCCACCGATGCCAGTGCCGCCTTCAACGCCGGGCAGATCGAGGCCTGGGCGACCTTCGATCCCTATCTGGGCATCGCCGAGCAGCACGACGCCCGGCTGCTGCGCGACGGCCAGGGGCTGACCACCGCCCTGGGCTTTCTCACTGCCACGCCAGCGTCGCTGGAGGATCCAGCCAAGCGCGCCGCCATCGCCGATTTCGCCGGGCGCCTGGCCCAGGCACGGGCCTGGGCAGTCGCTCATCCGCAGGACTATGCCCGGGTCTACGCCGAATTGACGCGCCTGCCGGAAGGCGCCGCGGTGGCCATCTCCACCCGCACCTCCCACGGCTTGCGCCCGGTGCAGCCGGCGGACCTTGTCGCGGTGCAGCAGGTGGCCGATCTCTTCAGCGAACTCCAGGTGCTGCCCAAGCCGGTCGACGTCGCCGCCCTGGCCGATGCCAGTGTCTTTACCCAGGAAGCCAAACCATGACCCTCATCCGCCGTACCCTGCTGGCGCTACCGCTGCTACTCGCCGCCAGCGCGGCCCTGGCCGCCGAGCCCCTCACTCTGCGCATCGCCGACCAGAAGGGCAATATGCGCGCCCAGCTGGAGGCCGCCGATGGCCTGCGCGACCTGCCGGGGTATCGCATCCAATGGGCGGAATTTCCCGCCGCCGCGCCCCTGGCCGAGGCGCTCAATGCCGGCGCGGTGGATGCCGGCATCATCGGCGATGGTCCGCTGCTGTTCGCCCTGGCCGCCGGCGCCCCGGTCAAGGCCATCGCCGTGGACAAGTCCGATCCCTATGGCACGGCGGTGATCGTGCCACGCGACTCGCCGCTGCGCAGCGCGGCTGATCTCAAGGGCAAGCGCATCGCCACCGGGCGTGGCTCCATCGGCCACTACATCGCCCTCAAGGCGCTGGACTCGGTGGGCCTGACGGCCAAGGACGTGAGCTTTCGCTTCCTCGGCCCGGTGGACGCCAAGATGGCCCTGGCCAATAGCTCGGTGGATGCCTGGGCGACCTGGGAGCCCTATACCGCCCAGGCCGAACAGGTCGACGGCGCCCGGGTGCTGGTCAACGGCCGTGGGCTCTGGGCGGGCAACAGCTTCCTGGCTGCCACCGACACGGCTCTGGCCGATCCGGCTCGGCGCGCGGCATTGCAGGACTACCTCAATCGTCTGGCCGCTGCCCAGCGCTGGGGCTACGCCCACCTCGACAGCTATGCCAAGACCCTGGCGCAGATCATCGGCTTTCCCGAGGCGGTGGCCCGTCTGCAATTCGAGAGACGCCAGCTGCATTGGGAGCCCATCGACCGCCAGGTGGTGGCCGACCAGCAGGCGGCAGCGGATTTCTACCATCGCAGTGGCCTGATTCCGCAGCGGCTGGATGCGCAGAGGACCTTCGCGGAAGGGTTTCAGGTAGCCAAGCCGGACCAGCCGCAGCAGGCCGCGCGGGAGTAGGGCAGTGGTTCAGGTGTCCCTGGCCCGTTGGGCTTCGCTTTGCTCAGCGCCAACCTACGGACCAGGCGCCAGGTAGTGGGAGTGGTTCCATCGGAGCTCAGCGCCAGCCTACCTACGCTAGCGCTCCCTCTCCCTTTGGGAGAGGGCTGGGGTGAGGGAAAAGCCACACCGCCACTCGGCCTATACATATAACCCATCCTTATTTCAAAAACGCTGAACAACTTTATTAGGCTATAAGCCAATTCCATGGATGAGCGTGCCACGATGTCCTTACGTTTCCCCTTCACCCATCGTCCCCTGACTTTGGGACTCGCCGTCAGCCTGCTCACCGGGCTGATCGCCGCACCCCAGGCGGCCCAGGCCGAGGGTACCCTGCGCATCTCCGAACAATTCGGCGTGTCCTATGTGATCCTCCATGTGCTGCGTGACCAGCAGCTGATCGAGAAGCACGGCAAGCAGGAGGGCGTCGACATCAAGGTCGACTGGATAAAGCTGTCCGGTGGCGCGGCCGTCAACGAGGCGGTGCTGTCGGGGGCGGTGGACGTAGGCTCCGCCGGGCTCGGACCGCTGTTCACGCTCTGGGACCGCACCCATGGTCGGCAGAACGTCAAGGCCGTGGCCAGCCTGGGGGCCTTTCCCAACTACCTGGTCACCAACAACCCGCAGGTGAAGACCCTGGCCGACTTCACCGCCAAGGACCGCATCGCCGTGCCGGCGGTCAACGTCTCGGTGCAATCGCGCTTCCTGCAGTACGCCGCCGCCCAGGCCTTCGGCGAGAAGAACTGGAATCGCCTGGATCCCCTGACCGTGGCGGTGCCCCATCCGGATGCCACCGCCGCGGTGATCTCCGGCGGTACCGAGATCAACAGCCATTTCGCCAATCCACCGTTCCAGGAGCAGGAACTGGCCAGCGGCAAGGTGCACAAGGTGCTCAGTTCCTATGACGTCCTCGACGGGGCCGTCTCGCCCAACCTGGTGTTCGTCACCGAGAAATTCCGCCGGGACAATCCCAAGACCTACAAGGCCTTCCGCGAGGCGCTGATCGAGGCCGGGCAGATCATCGAGAAGGACAAGGCCGCCGCCGCCCGTACCTACGTGAAGGTCGAGAATTCACGTCTCGATCCAGCACTGATCCAGCAGATCATCGAAAGCCCCGAGGTCAACTTCGACACGGCGCCGCAGAACACTCTGAAGCTGGCGGAGTTCATGTATCGCATCGGGGCCATCCGCAACCAGCCCAGCAGCTGGCAGGACTATTTCTTCGTCGATGCGCCCGACCAGAAGGGCAGCTGATCCCTTTTCCCTTACGGGTTCCACCGGACCACCGGACGAGCCCTCGACATCTCGAGGTCTCCCATGGCTATTCCCCCGATTTTCCAGCGCCTTGGGCTGCTCCTGGCGAGCACGACCCTGGCGCTGTCCGCCCAGGCGGCTGAGCTGCAGAAGATTCGCCTCGGCATCAACGACAGTCCGCAGAACGCCGCCCTGGAGCGCGCCGCCGAGGTGGCGCGGGAAAGGGGCGTGGCGGTGGAGATCGTCGCCTTCAGCGACTGGAACACGCCGAATCTGGCGCTCGCCCATGGCGACATCGACGTCAACTACTTTCAGCATCAACCCTTCCTGGAAAATGCCAATGCCCAGAACGGCTACGACCTGGTGCCCATCGCCTACGGGGTGGAAAACAAGGTCGGCCTCTATTCCATACGCGTGAAAAGCTTTGTCGAGGTGCCGGACGGCGCCACCGTGGCGGTGGCTGACGATCCGGTCAACCAGGGGCGCGGGCTGCACCTCTATGCCCGCGCCGGCCTGATCCAGCTCCGGCCCGACGCCGGACCCAAGGCCAGCCTGCAGGACATCGTCGCCAATCCCAAGCAACTGAAGTTCATCGAGCTGCCCGGGCCGCAACTGGCGCGGGTGCTGGACGATGTGACCCTGGCGCAGAGCTATCCCTCGCACATCCTCGCGGCCGGCACGACGGATCCCAACAGCGCGCTGCTGTTCAGCGATGACGAGGCCAGCGGCCACCTCCATGCCCTGAGATTCGTGACCAAGCCGGAAAAGGCGGATGACCCGGCGATTCGTACCTTCATCCAGGTGTTCCAGAACGATCCGCGGGTGCGCGAGGCCATCGCCCAGGCCTATGGCAATCCGCAGCTCTACAGCCTGGCCTGGCTGAATCGGCAGGAGGCCGCCCGATGAACACTGCCCTGCGTAAACCCGCCGTGGCGGCGCAGCCGCCCCTCGAGCCCCAAGCCGCCTCCGCGCGCGAGCATCTGCGCCTAAGCGGGGTGCAGAAGGTCTATACCGGCGGCGCGCTGCCGGTGACCGCCCTGGCGGACATCGACCTCAGCATCGCGCGTGGCGAGATCTTCGGCATCATCGGCCGCAGTGGCGCTGGCAAGTCCAGCCTGATCCGCACCCTCAACCGTTTGGAGGATGTCAGCGCCGGCCAGGTGCTGGTCGACGGCGTCGACATAGGCGCCCTGCAGGGCGACCGGCTGGTGGCGCTACGGCGACGCATCGGCATGATCTTCCAGCACTTCAATCTGCTGGCCTCGCAGACGGTGCTGGAGAACCTGGCGCTGCCGCTCAAGGCCGCTGGCTTTCGCCGCGACGAGATCGAAGTCCGGGCCCGGGAATTGCTGGAACTGGTGGGCCTGCAGGGCAAGGAGCAGGTCTATCCATCCCGTCTGTCCGGCGGCCAGAAGCAGCGGGTGGGCATCGCCCGTGCCCTGATGCTCAAGCCCGAGCTGCTGCTCTGCGACGAGGCTACCTCGGCGCTGGACCCGGAGACTACCCAGTCGATCCTGGCGCTGTTGCAGGACATCAATCGCCGCCTGGGGTTGACCATCGTGCTCATCACCCACGAGATGGCGGTGATTCGCCAGATCTGCGACCGGGTGGTGGTGCTGGAACACGGGCGCATCGTCGAACAGGGACCGGTGTGGCAGCTGTTCGGCGCACCCCAGGCGGAGGCCACCCGGGCGCTGCTGGCACCGTTGGCGGCTCAGCTGCCAGCGGATCTGGCCAGG
This sequence comes from Pseudomonas sp. PLB05, assembly GCF_021106615.1. Lineage (NCBI taxonomy): Bacteria > Pseudomonadati > Pseudomonadota > Gammaproteobacteria > Pseudomonadales > Pseudomonadaceae > Pseudomonas > Pseudomonas sp. PLB05. The sequence goes on along the minus strand of NZ_JAJOHO010000003.1, from coordinate 117,848 downwards.
CAGCTCAGTACCACCCGGCAGTCTGGTGCCCGGGCCGTGTTGGAGCTCCACTACGACGGCCAGGGCGCGGAGCCTGACTTCCAGGCGCTGGGCCAGGCCCTCGGCGCACCGGTCGAACTGCTGCATGGCGGTATCGACCGCATCCAGGGGCATGCCCTGGGCCGCCTGCTGGTGGCGACCGCAGCACCGGAGCGACGGCTGGCCAGCTTCCTGACCCAGACCGGGTTGTTTGCCCGGGCGGAGGTGCTGGGCTATGTCTGACTTCATGCTCAAGGCGCTGTGGAAGGCCTTTCTCGATACCCTGACCATGGTCAGCGTGTCCGCGGCCATCGTCTGGTTCGCCGGCATCGCCCTGGCGGTGGTGCTGGTCACCACCGGACGTGGCGCCATCTTCGCCGCGCCGACCCTCAACCGGGTACTGGGCACGGTGATCAACGCCTTTCGCGCCACGCCCTTCATCATCCTGCTGGTGGCCCTGATCCCGCTGACGCGGCTGATCACCGGTACCACCATCGGCGTCTGGGCGGCGGTGGTGCCCATCACCCTCAGCGCCACGCCGTTCTTCGCCCGCATCGCCGAGGTCAGCCTGCGCGAGGTCGGCGGCGGGGTGATCGAAGCGGCCCAGGCGCTGGGTTGCGAGCGACGCCACATCGTCTTCAACGTGCTGCTGCCGGAGGCACTGCCCGGCATCATCGGCGGCTTCACCGTGACCCTGGTGGCCATGATCGGCGCCTCGGCCATGGCCGGCGCCATAGGCGCGGGCGGTCTCGGCGACCTGGCGATCCGCTACGGTTACCAGCGCTACGACACCCAGGTGATGGCCGTGGTGATCGCCATCCTGGTGGTGCTGGTGTGCGGCATCCAGTTCATCGGCGATCGCTACGTGCGGCACCTGCGGGCGCGTTAACTCCTCGTTCTTTCCCCTGCGACGCCCGGAGCGGCCCTTGGTCCTCCGGGCGTCGTCGTTTTCGATATTGGACAGTCATCGGGCAAAAGCCCAGGCCAGAGCCTCTGCCTGCTGTTGCGGAGGAGACAGGGAACCAACAGCTGCCTGGGTCGAAACAGCCTATCGATGCCAAGATTTTCTTTTAAATGATTGATTTGTAAGGATTATCTCTGTTGGTCCGGTTCTTGATTAGTCCAGGGTAGCCATCATCTCGACCGCCCTCGACGGCGGCGTCACCTGGAGGAAACAACCGTGTCCCACGTCCCCGTCAAATTCGCCTATTGGGTCCCCAACGTCAGCGGCGGCCTGGTGGTCAGCACCATCGAGCAGCGCACCCACTGGGGCATCGACTACAACCGCAAGCTGGCCCAGCTCGCCGAGCAGGCCGGTTTCGACTATGCCCTGACGCAGATCCGTTTCACCGCCGGTTATGGCGCCGAGTACCAGCATGAATCGGTGGCCTTCAGCCATGCGTTGCTGGCCGCCACCGAGCGGCTCAAGGTGATCGCCGCCATCCTGCCCGGCCCCTGGAATCCGGCGCTGGCGGCCAAGCAGCTGGCGACCATCGACCAGCTCACCAATGGCCGGGTCGCCATCAACCTGGTGTCCGGCTGGTTCAAAGGCGAATTCCACGGCATCGGCGAGCCCTGGCTCGACCACGACGAGCGCTACCGGCGCTCCGAGGAATTCATCCGCGCCCTCAAGGGCATCTGGACCCAAGACAGCTTCAGCTTCGCCGGCGACTTCTATCGCTTCCGCAACTACACCCTCAAACCCAAGCCGCTGCAGCAGCCGCACCCGGAGATCTTCCAGGGTGGCAGCTCGCGGGCCGCACGGGACATGGCGGCGCGGGTCTCCGACTGGTACTTCACTAACGGCAACACCTCCGAGGGTATCCGCGCCCAGGTCGAGGACCTGCGCGCCAAGGCCGCGGCGAACGGTCATTCGATCAAGGTCGGCGTCAATGCCTTCGTCATCGCCCGGGACACCGAGGCCGAGGCCCGCGCGGTGCTCGACGAGATCATCGCCAAGGCCAACCCGGAGGCGGTCCAGGCCTTCGGTCACGAGGCGCGCAATGCCGGCGCGGCCAGTCCGGAAGGCGAGGGCAACTGGGCCAGGTCCAGCTTCGAAGACCTGGTGCAGTACAACGACGGCTTCAAGACCAACCTGATCGGTACCCCCGAGCAGATCGCCGAGCGCATCGTCGCCCTCAAGGCGGTGGGTGTGGACCTGGTGCTGGCGGGCTTCCTGCACTTCCAGGAAGAGGTGGAGTACTTCGGCCGGCGGGTGCTGCCGCTGGTGCGCGAACTCGAAGCCCAGGCCGCGGCCCAGGCGGCGGCCTAGACCATGGGCGCGAGCCTGGCCACGCGTCCGGTCCTTCTGGAGGTCAGCGACCTGGCGCTGGCCTTCGGCGGGGTCACGGCCTTCGCCGAGGTCGGCTTCCAGGTTCGCGAAGGCGAGATCTGCGCCCTCATCGGGCCCAATGGCGCCGGCAAGAGTTCGTTGCTCAACGTGATCAACGGCCTCTACCGACCGCAGCGGGGCAGGGTACGGCTGGCCGGTAGCAGTGCGGCGCTGCGCCGCCCGCAGGCCGCGGCCCACGCCGGAGTGGCGCGCACCTTCCAGAATCTGGCGCTGTTCAAGGGCATGAGCGTGCTCGACAACGTGCTCACCGGGCGCGGCCGCCATCGGCGGGCCTCCTGGCTGGAGCAGGCCCTAAGCCTGGGCCGCGCCCCGGCCGAAGAGCGGGCGCAACGGGCAGTGGCCGAGCGGGCACTGGATTTCCTGCAACTGGGGGCCTGGCGCGACGCTGCCGTGGGCAGCCTGCCCTATGGGCTGCAGAAGCGCGTGGAGCTGGCCCGGGCACTGGCGGCCGAGCCGCGGCTGTTGCTGCTGGACGAACCCATGGCTGGGATGAACGTCGCGGAGAAGCGCGAGCTGAGCGGCTACATCCGGGCCATCAACCGCGAGCGCGGGGTCACCGTGGTGCTGATCGAGCACGACATCCAGGTGGTGATGCAACTGGCGGATCACGTGGTGGTGCTGGACTACGGTCGGCTCATCGCCGACGGCGCACCCGCCGCGGTGCGCCAGGACCCGGCGGTGATCGCCGCCTACCTCGGTACCCGACACTAGGGAATACCTGCGCCTCAGGGAGAAAACCATGGCGTTTTTCTTGGAAGTCTTGCTCGGCGGCCTGCTCGCCGGGGTGATGTATGCCCTGGTGGCCCTGGGCTTCGTGCTCATCTACCGGGCCTCGGGCGTGTTCAACTTCGCCCAGGGCGCCATGCTGCTGTTCGCCGCCCTGACCTACGTCAGCCTGGTGGAGCGCGGGCTGCCCGGCTGGCTGGCGCTGCTCAGCACCCTGGGCGTCATGGTGCTGCTGGCGGTGGCGGTGGAGCGCACGGTGCTGCGGCCGCTGGTGAATCGCTCGCCGCTGGTGCTGTTCATGGCCACCCTGGGCCTGGCCTATTTCCTCGAGGGCGCCGCCCAGGCGTTGTGGGGCGCCCAGGTGCATGGTCTGGACCTGGGTATCGAGGATACCCCGCTGGAGGTGGGCGATCTCTTGCTGTCGACCTTCGACCTCTTCGCCGCGGCGGTGGCGGCGGTGCTGGTGATCGGACTGTCGCTGCTGTTCGAGCGCACCCGCTTGGGCATCTCCCTGCGCGCCGTGGCCGACGATCCCTTGGCGGCCCAGGCGGTGGGCATTCGTCTGCCGCGCATCTGGGTGCTGGTGTGGGCGGTGGCCGGTTGCGTCGGCCTGGTGGCGGGGCTGCTCTGGGGCGCGCGGCTGGGAGTGCAGTTCTCGCTGTCGCTGATCGTGCTCAAGGCGCTGCCGGTGCTGATCATCGGCGGCTTCTCCTCGGTCACCGGGGCCATCGTCGGTGGCCTGCTGATCGGGGCCAGCGAAAAACTCGCCGAGGTTTATCTCGGCCCCCTCATCGGCGGCGGCCTGGAGAACTGGTTTCCCTATGCCTTCGCCCTGGTATTCCTGCTGATTCGACCGGTCGGCCTGTTCGGCGAACCCACGGTCGAGCGCGTCTAGAGGATTTCCCATGACCACCTCCCTCGATGCCCTGACGGCGCGTCCGCTGTCCCCCCGTGCCCCTGCGCTGCGACCCGTCCGCCTGGCGCTGGTCGCGCTCCTGGCCTTGGCCTGCGGTGTGGTGCCCTGGGTCGGCACCGACTACCTGTTCAATGCCCTGCTGATTCCCTTTCTCGTGCTGGCCCTGGCCGGGCTGGGGCTCAATCTGCTCACCGGCTATGCCGGCCAGCTGTCGCTGGGCTCGGCCGCCTTCATGGCGGTGGGCGCCTTCGCCACCTACAACCTGCAGGTGCGCCTGGGCTGGCCCCTGCCGCTGTGCCTGTTCGCCGGTGGCTTGCTGGCAGCCCTGGTGTCGCTGCTGTTCGGCCTGCCCAGCCTGAGGATTCGCGGCTTCTACCTGATCGTCTCCAGCCTGGCCGCGCAGTTTTCTTTCCTCTGGGCCCTGACCCGCTTCGACTGGTTTTCCCATGGCAGTGCCTCGGGGGTGATCAGCGCGCCGCCGCTGGTGTTGCTGGGCCAGGACTTCAGCGGGCCGCTGGGGCGCTATCTGGCCACCCTGGTGGTGGTGCTGGCGCTGTTCGCCTTCGCGGCGCGACTGGTGCACGGCGAACTCGGCCGGAGCTGGATGGCGGTCCGTGACCGCGAGACGGCCGCCGCGGTGATGGGCCTGTCGGTGGTCCGGGCCAAGCTGCTGGCCTTCGCCCTGAGTGGCTTCTACCTGGGCATCGCCGGTGCGCTCTGGGCCTTCACCTACCTGGGCACCGTCGAGCCCCACGGCTTCGACCTGAGTCGCTCTTTCCAGATCCTCTTCATCGTCATCCTCGGTGGACTCGGCAGCCTGGCCGGCAGCCTCTATGGGGCCGCCTTCATGGTGCTGTTTCCGCTGCTGCTCTCCAACCTGGCCGGCTGGCTACCCGCTGACCTCATTGCCGCCGGCCAGCTGGAGAACCTGCAGAAGATGGCCTTTGGCGCCCTGATCATCCTGGTGCTGATCAAGGAACCCGAGGGCCTGACCCGCCTGGCCACCCGCGGCTGGCAACGCCTGTGCCGCCGCTGACATCCCGTTTGCCGGCGAGAAGGCTCGCCGGTCTCACACCTTCACAAGGCCCACACCCCCAACAAGGAAAGTCCCCATGTGCAAACGTCATCTGCTCGGCAGCCTCGTCCTGGCCCTGGGCCTCACCACCCTCGGTCCGGTCCAGGCCGCCGGCGAGCAATACTTCCCGCTGCAGAGCTATCGCGTCGGCCCCTATGCCGCCGGCGGCACCGGCTTCTTCGGTGGCTTCATCGACTATATGAAATACGTCAACGCCAACGGCGGGGTGAATGGCGTCAAGCTGGTGTGGAGCGAATGCGAGACCGAATACATCGTCGAGAAGGGCGTGGAGTGCTATGAGCGCCTGAAGAATGGGCGGAACGGCGCGCCCGCGGCCGCCACCAATCCGCTGTCGGTGGGCATCGCCTACGCCACCCTGGAAAGGTCCACCGCCGACCGGCTGCCGCTGATCACCATCAACCATGGCCGTACCGATTCCACGGACGGCAGCGTCTTTCCCTATGTCTTCCCGCTGCAGCTCAATCCCTATTCGGAGGTCTCGGCCATCCTCAACTGGATCGCCCTGCAGGGTGGCGGGGTCGATAGCCTCAAGGGCAAGAAGATCGTCACCCTCTACCACGGCTCGCCCTACGGCAAGGAGACCAACGAGGTGCTGCAGCAGCTGGCGGATCGCTACGGCTTCGCGCTGACCCTGCTGGAAGTGCCGCACCCCGGCAACGAGCAGCAATCCCAGTGGCTCAACATCCGCCGGATCAAGCCGGACTGGGTGATCCTGCGCGGCTGGGGGGTGATGAATCCGGTGGCGATCAAGACCGCGCAGAAGGTCGGCTATCCGGTCGACCACATCATCGGCAACATCTGGAGCAACTCCGAGGAAGACGTGCGGCCGGCCGGGGCGGCGGCCAAGGGCTTCCTGGCCATCACCACCCACCCCTCGGGCACCGACTTCCCGGTGCTGCAGGGCATCGCGCGCGACGTGGTGGCCAAAGGGCAGAGTGACCTCGCCGATCCCAAGCGCTTCGGCACCGTCTACTACAACCTCGGCGTGGTCAACGGCATCCTCAACGTCGAGGCGCTGCGCCTGGCCCAGGCCAAGTACGGTGACAAACCCCTCAGCGGCGAGCAGGTGCGCTGGGGTTTCGAGCACCTGAACCTGGACGATGCCCGCCTGCAGGCCCTGGGCGCCAAGGGCTTGGTGCAGCCGCTCAAGCTCTCCTGCGCCGACCACGAAGGCGGCGGCGCCATCCGCATCCAACAGTGGGATGGCGAGAAATGGCAGCTGGTGAGCGACTGGGTGCAGGCCGATCGCGCCTTCCTGCGACCGATCATCGAGGCCTCGGCCAGGCAGTACGCCAAGGAAAAGGGCATCACGCCGCGTGACTGCAGCAAGGAGGGCTGAGACATGACGACCACCCCCTTGCTGGCGGTCGAGGCCATCGAAGTCCGTTACGACGGCGCCATCCTGGCCGTCGATGGCGCCAGTCTGCAGGTCGGCCAGGGGCAGGTCGTGGCCTTGCTGGGCGCCAATGGCGCCGGCAAGAGCACCACGCTCAAGGCCATCTCGGGGCTGCTCGGCGCCGCCCGCGGTAGCCTGGTCCGCGGTGCCATCCGCTATGCGGGGCAGGACCTCGCGGGCCAGTCGGCCGATGCCCGGGTCCGCGCCGGCCTGGTCCAGGTGCTGGAGGGCCGCCACTGCTTCGGGCGGCTCAGCGTGGAAGAGAATCTGCTCAGCGGTGGCTTCGTTCGCCGCCTTGGGCGCGCCGCGCAGCGGGAGGAGCTGGAGCGTATCTATGCCTGGTTTCCGCGCCTGGCTGGCAAGCGCCGACAGCTGGCGGGCCTGACCTCCGGTGGCGAGCAGCAGATGATCGCCCTGGGTCGCGCCCTCATGGCGCGGCCTCGCCTGCTGCTACTGGACGAACCCTCCATGGGCCTGGCGCCGCTGCTGGTGGAGGAGATCTTCGCCAGCGTCGCCCGGCTCAATCAGGAGGAGGGCCTGAGTGTGCTGATGGCCGAGCAGAACAGCGCCATCGCCTTGGACTACGCCCATCAGGCCTTCGTGCTGGAAAGCGGGCGGGTGGTGCAGTCCGGCGTGCCCGGTACGGGCCTGACGCGCGAGGCGGTGCAGGCGGCCTACCTGGGGGTGGGCTAAGCTCCCGTGACGACCAGGGAGCCCACGCCATGAACAAGACCTCCTACAACGCCATCGCCGATACCTTTCGCCAGGCCCGCGTCAGCCTCAGGGACGACGAGCGTCGCTACCTGGAGGTGCTCATGGAGAAGCTCGAACCCGGCGCCACCCTGCTCGATTTGGGCTGCGGCACCGGCACGCCGGTGGCTGCCGCCATCCTCGCCCGGGGGCACCGCGTGCTGGGTGTCGACCAGGCGGCCGCCATGCTGGCCCATGCGCGGCGGGAATTTCCCAAGCAGCGCTGGATCGAGGCGTGGTTGGAAACCTACGCCTGCGCCGAATCCTACCAGGGCGCACTGCTGTGGGATTCGCTGTTTCATCTGGAGCGCCGCTGGCACGCGACGCTCCTGGCGCGGGTGATCGCCGGGTTGCCACGGGGTGGCCGCCTGATGCTGACGGCCGGCGGCTCGGCGAACGAGGCCTTCGTCGATACCATGTTCAACCAGCCATTCTTCTATGACTCCCACCCGCCGGAGGAGCTGCGTGCCCTGCTCGTGGCGCAGGGCGTGCGCATACTCATCGACGAACTCATGGACCTGCCCGACGGGGGGCGGAACCGGGGGCGCTGCGCCTTCGTCGTGGAAAAGCTCTGACGCTCCAAGAGAACGAGGCGTCGATCAGTCCTTCCAGCCCGGCTGGTAGAGGGTGCCATGGGCCTGGTCCAGGGCAGCGCGGACCTTGGGCGAGTGCTGGTAGACATCGATCAGCTTGGCCAGGCGTGGATTGTCCTTGTTGTCCGGGCGAGCGACGAACTGGATGACGTACTCGGGGTGGTCGAGGCCATCGAACAGCAGGGCCTGGTTGGGATCGATGGTCTTGGCCAGGCGCAGATAGTGGGGATAGCCCTGGGCCACGTCGACGTCGTCCAGGGAGCGGGCCAGCTGCACGGCTTCCAGCTCGACGATCTGGATATCGCGGGGATTGCCGGTGATGTCCGCCAGGGTGGCGTGGTAGCCGACGCCGGGCTTCAAGGTGATGAAGCCGGCCTTCTCCAGCAGCAACAGGCCACGGCCGCCATTGATGGCATCGTTGGCGATAGCCACCCGCGCCCCCTTGGGCACCTCGGCCAGGGTGCGGTACTTCTTCGAATAGAGCCCGACGTTGTTGATGATCCCCGGCGCCACCGCCACCAGGTCATAGCCGGCGGTGCGCTTGGCGTTCTCCAGAAAGGGGATGTGCTGGTAGTAGTTGGCGTCGATGTCGTGGTTGGCGAGACTGGTGTTGGGGGCGATCCAGTCGCTGAATTCGACGATCTCCACGTCCACGCCGGCAGCCTTGGCCTCCTGCACCGCCACCTCCAGGGGCGGGGCGAAGGCGGCGGTGGTACCGATCTTGAGGGGGGCAGCCAGGGCTGCGGTGCTGAAGAGGCCGAGGGCGAACAGCAGGGGTTTGAGGCGGGTCATGGGGCGTCCTTGAAGGGTCAGTCCTGGCGGAAACGACTGCCGAAGTGGCGGCTGTCGAGGTGGTCACCGCGGCCGAACAGCTTGTGTCTGAAGCTGCCCTCGGCGTAGGCGGTCTTGTAGCGTCCCCGGCTCTGCAACTCCGGGATCACCAGATCGATGAAGTCGCCGTAGCACTCCGGGGTGACGGTGCGGGCGAGGTTGAAGCCGTCCAGCCCGGTTTCGTCGATCCAGCCGAGCAGGGCATCGGCCACCTGCCCGGGATCGCCGACCAGGGTGGTGTAGCGGCCACCCAGGGCGTGCTGCTCCAGGAGCTTGCGGCGGGTCCAGCCGGCGTCCTTGGCCACCAGGCGCTTGAGCGCCGATTCGATGGCCTCGGTCCGTTGCGGGCGGATGGGTTCGTCGAGGCCATAGGTGGCCAGGTCGATGCCCACCGAGGCTGAGTGGTGGGCCACGCCGGCCTCGGCGCTGGCATAGCTCAGGTATTCGGCGTGCTTGTCGCGGGCCTCGGCGGCGGTGGGGGCGACGATCACCGTGAGGCCCATGAACAGCTTGACGTCATCCGCGCGCCGGCCGGCGGCCACTGCCGCGCCACGGACGCGCTCGACCTGGGCGCGGGTGGCGGCCTGGTCCTGCCCGGAGATGAACACGCACTCGGCGTGGCGCCCGGCAAAGGCCAGGCCGCGATCCGAGGAGCCGGCCTGGAACAGCACCGGGGTGCGCTGCCGCGAGGGCTCGCAGAGGTGATAGCCCTCGACGTCGAAGAATTCGCCATGGTGTTCGACCTTGCGCACCCGCTCTGGGCGCGCATAGATCCGCTGGGCACGGTCACGGACCACCGCATCGTCGGCCCAGCTGCCTTCGAGCAACTTGTAGAGCACTTCCAGGTATTCATCGGCCTGGTCGTAGCGGCGGTCGTGGGCGATCTGCCGGTCCAGGCCCATGGCGCGGGCGGCGCTGTCCAGGTAGCCGGTGACGATGTTCCAGCCGACGCGGCCTTCGCTCAGGTGATCCAGGGTCGAAAGACGGCGGGCGAAGGGGTAGGGCGGCTCATAGGTGAGGTTGGCGGTCAGGCCAAAGCCCAGGTGCCGGGTGCTGGCGGCCATGGCCGAGACCAGCAGGAAGGGGTCATTGACCGGCAACTGGATGGACTCGCGCAGGGTCAGGTCGACGTTGCCGCCATAGACGTCGTAGACACCGAGGATGTCGGCGATGAACAGGCCGTCGAACAACCCGCGCTCCAGCAGCTGGGCCAACTCGGTCCAGTAGCCCAGGGTGTGGTAGCGACTGGAGCTGTCCCGTGGATGGGTCCAGAGGCCATGATTGATGTGGCCCACGGTGTTCATGTTGAAGGCGTTGAGCAGCACCTGCTTGGCGGGGGCGGTCATGGGGCGGGTGCCCCTGCGGGGAGAAAGGTCCGGAGCACAGCCATGGGATCCTCGGGGTGAAGGCGGAAGGAGAGATCCGGTGGTCCGGTGGTTATACGTTAGCCGCTAGCTATCCGACGCTTTAAATAGCCTTTTGGAATATAGTTAAGGCGTTCATGGGTATGTCGCTCCCCTCTAACCAAATTCCAAATCGGTATCAATCCGACCTTTGCCTATTCCTTATCGTGGCCGGCATCCATTCGCCGTCTACTGAGGAATTCATGGCCGCTATCCGCTGTTCGTTCCGCTCAGGCTTCCGCCGGGGGCTGCTCGCCCTGGGTCTGCTAAGCCTCGCCTACGCCGCCCAGGCCGATACCAGTCTGCGCATCGGCTACCAGAAATCCTCCACCTTGCTGGTACTGCTCAAGGAGCAGGGCACCCTGGAACGGGATCTGGCGGCCAGGGGCATCACCGTCAGCTGGCATGAGTTCTCCAGCGGTCTGCCGCTGCTGGAGGCCCTCAACGTCGGCAATGTGGATCTCTCCGCCGACGTCGCCGACACCGTGCCGGTGTTCGCCCAGGCGGCGGGTGCCAAGCTCACCTATTTCGCTCGGGAGATGCCCTCGCCCCAGGCCCAGGCCATCGCGGTTCCGCAGGATTCGCCGCTGGAGACGCTGGCCGATCTCAAGGGCAGGCGCGTCGCCGTGACCAAGGCCGCCGGTAGCCACTATCTGCTGATCGCCGCCTTGCAGAAGGCCGGTCTGACCTTTGCCGACATCCAGCCCGCCTATCTCACCCCCGCCGACGGTCGCGCCGCCCTGGAGAACGGCAAGGTGGATGCCTGGGTGACCTGGGAGCCCTTCGTCGCCAGCGCCCAGCGTCAGCAGCAGGTACGCATCCTCGCCTCGGGCGAGGGCCTGGCCAGCTACCAGCGCTACTACCTGGCCGCCAGCCCCTATGCCCAGGCCCATCCCGAGGTGCTGGCCCTGGTGTTCGGCCAATTGCAGCGCACCGGCCAGTGGGTGAAGCAACACCCCGCCGAGGCGGCACGCCTCCTCGGTCCGCAGTGGGGCCGCCTGGACGAGGCCACCGTGCAGCTGGCCAACAGCCGCCGCACCTATGACGTCCAGCCGGTCAGTCACGCCGCCCTCGGCGAGCAGCAGCGCATCGCCGATGCCTTCCACGCCGCCAGGTTGCTGCCCACCGCGGTGGATGCCAGTGCGGTAGACCTCTGGACCCCGAGGTTACCGTGAACCCGCGAGCCAACTAGGCTTTCTATAATCCTTCTAGAAGGCTTGAACATCCTTGGCGCTAAGGAGGCCGCGGTCTCGCAACCTCCGGCGCACCCACGAAGCTGACTCGGCTTCTTTGCGGCACAAACCTACCAAAGCGCCGCCATCGCAATTAGTGCCAAGGCAACGGTAATGCCACCGCCGATACGCGTTGCAATCTGGGCAAAGGGCATCAGCATCATGCGATTGGAGGCGGAGAGGATGGCAATGTCACCCGCGCCGCCCATGCCACTGTGAGTGCTGGCCACTATGGCTGACTCTATCGGATAGAGTTTGACGCAGCGTCCTATCACATAGCCCGATGCTGTCATCGCCACCACTGTGACTACGATGGTGATGAGGTTTGCCGGAGCAAAACCCTGAATGAGCGTCTGCCACGGAGTCAGCACGATGCCGAAGGCGAACAGCATCGGATAGGCGATTGCAGTCAGGCAAAATTTGTAGACGGTGTAGGAGCCCGACTGCAGGCGAGGGGTTACGCCATGGCACAGCTTCAGTGCCACTGCCAACGCTAGCATCACCACCGGAGCGGGCCAGGACAGAAGCTGCTGGGAAAGGGTGCCTGCCAGGTACAGCGTCACCGCGATCATTCCCGCAGCGGCTATGTTCTGCACGTTGCCGTCCATTGGCCCCTGATGACCGCTACGAAATTCTTCGTCTCCACCCGGCTGAAGCTGACCATTCCCAGTGAGTTGCGGCCTACGCTTTCCAAGCCACGCCAGACTTCCTGCGCAGATAATCGCCGTCAGGTTGCCTACCAAGATCGCGGGCATCACTCGTGCGAGAATCTCACCTTGGTCGATTCCGGTGATTCCGTGGTATCCAATGGAAAGAGGAATTGCACCCTCACCTACGCCGCCGGCCATTATGGGCACCACGATATAGAAAAACGTATGCCAGGACCCCAGTCCGAGCAGGGTGCCGGTCAGCGTTCCAACACCTGCTGCAACTATGGATCCGACAAATAGTGGAACGAATATTTTGAGAAAACCTTTGATCAAGGTTTCTCTTTCCATACTCAAGATGGAGCCGACAATTACGGCGGCAATGAACACATACAGAATGCCGGATGATTTGAAAAAGCTTTCGACAGCAGCTGTCATCGGGGCAGGTATCAGGCCCTTATAGGCAAGATAAGAGGGTACGAAGGTCACGATCACTGCGGCGCCGCCGATATTCTTAACAATAGGCATGCGCTTGCCGATTTCGCCCAGTGCAAAGGCGAATGCGGTCATGATGCCTATCACGGTAGCAATGTCGCTTTTGAATTTTCCCAGCACGCTAAAGACGATCAATACCGCAACGAGTAGGACGTAGATGGGCAGTGGAATTATGCCCACATCGGTGTCCATCCAGCGTTGCCAGAGGCCCTTTTTGAACGATATGGGGTCGGGTGAAGCACTGCGGGTCGATAATTGTTGTTCACTCATGACGGAAACTCGCTTGTTTTTATTGAAAATTGCCTGCACGCGAGTGTGCGCGAGCAGGCTTCCTGCTGCCGCTGGGCTGCTGAGCGTGTTTAGCTTTTAAACATTTAAAACGGATGATGTAGCTATCCGGAAAGTGCGTGCGAAGGCTTCACTATGGTCACGTAGTTAGCTAGGGCGCTGGACGAGTGAAGCCCTAGTTTAGCCTCGACCTACAAATGGCATATTGGTAGCCATGATGGTGTGAAAGAGGATATTGGCTTCCAATGGCAAGCTAGCCATGTATACAACGGCTTGACCAACGAGGCTCGCATCAATGAGCGGTTCGGCTTTGAGCTCACCGTTTGCTTGAGGCACGCCTGCAGCCATTCTCGATGCGAGCTCGCTCATGGCATTGCCAACATCAATCTGACCGACTGCAATGCTGAAAGCCCTGCCGTCAAGGGACGCGGCCTTGGTGAGGCCGGTGACAGCATGCTTGGTCGCGGTGTAGGCGATCGAATTGGGTCTTGGAGAATACGCAGCTAGAGAACCATTATTGATGATCCGGCCGCCCTGAGGATGCTGGTCCCGCATCATTCGAAAGGCTTGTTGCAGGCAGAAGAACATGCCATTGAGGTTGGTATCGACGACCTCGCGCCATTGGCCGGCGTCCCAGTCGGTGAATGCGCCGGGAGGGTTGCCGCGACCGGCATTGTTGAAGAGGAGATCCAGCCTGCCGAAGCGCTCTTGGATATCTGCGAACAGGCCCTTTACGGCTTCCGAATCACCAACATCCACGACTGCGGTCACCGCCGAAGGATAATTGCCGTCCTTCGACCTAATCTCTTCAGCCACTGCTATTAGTCGTTCTTCACGTCGGCCCGCCAAAATAACGGTATAGCCGTCCTTGGCCAGGGCCAAGGCTGCTGCCTTACCGATACCGCTGCCGGCGCCGGTAACCAAGGCTATTTTCTTTAACGCGCTCATCGAGGGGATCCCTTCTGATAGACGCTGGTGTCAAGCGCCGATACCGGCGCTTGATCTTTTTATGAAATAACTGAAAAGTGTTCGACAATCGGTGGGCGCAGGAAGAACGGGCCCACGATGCTTCGCCATTCTGAAAAGGCTTCGGACTGACGGAAATCCACGGTATGGTTTTCCAGCGTTTTCCATTTGATCTGTAGCAAGAAACGGCCAGGCGACTCGATACCATGCAAGACCTGATAGGCTTGGTAACCGTCCGCTTTAGAAATCACCGTTTCAACACCCCGAACGATGGCTTTCGCGAACTCATCTTGCCGCTCGGGGGAAACCTCGATGTCCGCCACTTCAATAATCATTTGTCGACTCCAGCGAAATAAATTTAACGTTCGCTATACAGCACGCCACCGCGCGACTTGTTATTCGGGTCTGATTCGACGATTTGGACCACCACCTTGTCAGTGGGTACATTAAAACTTTCCACGACGGCTTCGGTGATTTTCTGCATCAGCATTTTCTTTTGCTCATGGGTGCGGCCTTGAACGGCATAAACAACGATCTCGGGCATGATCTTTATCCGCTGATATAAGTTGTTGACGTTCTCCACCGTCGTGGAGAACGTTTCTATTTAGGGTTCAGGTCTTGTGTTCCGCGGCAATGGAACGGGTTTCGCCTGTTTCGACGAGCGTGCGCGTGGCGTCGGCAGATCCATAAATCCAGAGGATCTTCATGGGTTCAGTTTCCGAGGCATTGCGAAAGCGATGAGGCACACCGGCAGGGATGAAAGTCACGTCCTGCGGTTTGATATCGAACTCCTGGCCATCGATATCAAAAATCGCATGACCTTCGATGAGCATCACGCTCTCTTCGCAATTATGGAAATGGAAGGGAATCTTGGCGCCCCCGGCAAACTCGGTAAAGCCGTTGATAAAGTTGCTGGCACCGAGCCCCTTCGTTACGAGGGGAGTGGTCGAGGCGCCACCGCCTCTGTCATGCTTTTGGATAACTTCAGGCTTGAGCAGCCATGCATCCGATTCAGTCTTGATCATTGGGGCAGTCTCTTGTTCTGGTTTATTGGTTAGGGCCTTGCCAAACCGTTTTGATGTTGGTGAATTCGCGGATACCGAAATCACCCAGTTCGCGGCCATAGCCGGACTGCTTGATGCCGCCGAAAGGTACGCGGGCATCGGAAGCCACCAAGGCGTTGATGAATACGGCGCCCGCTTCGATGCGACGTGCCAAGCGTTGGCCCTTGTTCACGTCGCCGGTCCACAGGGCAGCGCCGAGGCCGAATTCGGTGGCGTTGGCGACCTGAATGGCTTCGTCCTCGTCTTTGACGCGAATCACGGCCGCAGCAGGGCCAAAGGTCTCTTCGCAAGCCGCGACCATAGAGGGAGAGACGAAATCCAATACGGTGGGCTGGTAATAGAAGCCGGCGCCTTGGACCGCGTTGCCGCCGGTCAGCAGCGTAGCGCCCTGTTCCAGGGAGCGCTGTACCTGAGAGTGGATATCGTCTCGTAGGTTGGCTCGTGCCAGAGGACCAATTTGCGTATCGCGAGCCTCCGGGTCGCCCACTTTCAAAGCCTTTACCCCAGCTACGAAGGCATCGACAAACTCGTCTGCGATAGCATCCTCGACGATGAAGCGCTTAGCTGAAATGCAGCTCTGTCCGGTGTTGGAGAAGCGCGCCTTCACCGCGTTTTTCGCAGCCAGCCCGATATCGGCGTCTTTCAGAACGATGAAGGGATCCGAGCCACCGAGTTCAAGTACCTGCTTCTTCATCACGCTGCCAGCTTGGGCAGCGACGAGCTTACCTACGGCGGTGGAGCCGGTGAGAGTAACTGCCGCGATCCGGTCATCCGCCAGAACGCCGGCCACCTTGGATGCATCGATCAGCAGCGTAGCCACCAGACCGTCCGGCAGGCCGGCCTCGGCAAATGCCTTTTCCAGTGCGAGTGCGCAACCAGGTACGTTGTTCGCGTGCTTCAGGATCGCCCCGTTGCCCGCAGCCAGCGCGGGCGCAGCGAAACGGATGAACTGCCAGAACGGATAGTTCCAGGGCATGACAGCCAAGACGACGCCCAGCGGATCAAAAACCACTCGGCTATCTGCAGCGTTGGTTTCGACCGTGCTGTCCGCCAAATAGACCGGAGCCTGGCGTGCGTAGAATTCGCAGGTCACCGCGGACTTCTCGATCTCCCCCTCGGCTTCAACGATCGGCTTACCCATTTCCCGGGTGATCAGCAGCGCGTATTCGTCACGATTCGCACGCAACACAGCGGCAAGCTTGATCAGTAGGGAACACCGCTCTTCGATGGGACGTGTGGCCCACGATTTTTGCGCTTCAGCCGCGCCTGCCAGCGCTTGTTCGACTTGCTCAGCTGTGTGCAGCTCGTAGGTGGCCAACGCCTGGTTAGTGGCGGGATTGATCGAGGTTATTGTCATTTGGAGCTCCAGCTCGCTAAGGGCGGTCTTTGAACAGATCGGAATGGCGCGGGAAGGGACGCTCAACGTCGTTTCGTCGCACGAACCCTAGAGGGGAAGGGTATGGGTCCGGTTTCAACACCGGCGCTTGAGAGCCTTCACCCCAGCAGATTATCGCTATGGGTATTTCGTGTAAATGATATACCACGGTGATTTTAGTGAGTGCAAGGTGCGATGTCGGCGGATCGTCGGACTGAGACGCGCCGTCAGTTCGGTAGCTGCGTGGTAGCATCCGCACTTTCACTGCGAAATTTTCTGCGCCATGAGCACGTCGCTGGTCTCTCAGCTCATCCCTAACATCCTGACGTACATCAGTTCCCATAACCTCGAGGTAGGCACTCGATTACCCGAGCGCGCGCTTGCGGAGCGGCTTCGCGTTTCTAGGTCTCCTGTGCGCAGCGCACTCAAGGCAATGGCCACTCAGAACCTGCTTGCCGCGCACCCGGAAGGCGGGTACGTCGTTGCATCTGCAGCCTTGGACGCCACTCCTCAAGCCCAAGAGGAGGTCTCGAATACGGAGCGTATCTATCTCCAAATCGCCAAGGATCGGTTGGAGGATCAGCTGCCACTCAAAGTGACCGAGAACGAGCTCATGCGGCGTTATCAGGTCACGAGGTCGCAGCTGGCGGACATCTTGCGCAGGTGTGTCCAAGAGGGATGGGCGGAACGGTTACCTGGGTATGGTTGGGAGTTCGTCGAGGGCATGACCTCGCCTGCCGCCTACGCTCAGAGCTATCGTTTCCGGCTGTTGATCGAACCGGCGGGCATCCTGGAGCCAACGTTCAAGGTCGATGAGTTCAGGCTGTCGATCTGCCGAGAGGAGCAGGAGCTTCTGGCGAACGGTCGGGTTTTCGAGGCGTCACCAGCCGAGATTTTCGATGCGAATACGCGCCTTCATGAAACGATCGCCAGCTGCTCGGGGAATGCCTTCATCTTCGATTCCCTACGTCGGTTGAATCGTATTCGGAGGCTGATGGAGTATCAGAAGGCGGTAGATCGCGAGCAAACGCTTAGGCGGTGCAAAGAGCATCTGCTACTCATCGATCTCCTGCTCGCCGGAGAGATTCAGAAGGCCGCAGCCTTCATGACGACTCACCTGACTACCGCTGCCAGGGAAAAGCAAAGTTTCCTGCAGGCCTGATCCCTCCTGCTCGCGCTCGGCGAGCAGTACCTCCCCGCGATTGCTCGACCATTAGCTATTTTTTGGGTAGGCATTTCTGCCTTCCAGCACCCAGCCTGTCTGCCTTTCAAGCCCGTTCCCTTACCGGAGCGACGCCTCAGCGTGCGTGTGTATTTCGATAACGCTTGCATTTGATGTTTTTTGATGGAATAAAATACCACCACACGCTGTTGCCAGATCTGTCGCCTCGACCAGGTGAACTCTGAACGGCGATCGTGCCCAGACCTACTTACGGAGAAAAACAATGCGCATTCTGGTTCTGCCTGGCGATGGCATCGGCCCTGAAATCGTTCAAGCATCCATCGCTGTGCTGGATGCAGCCAACGCCAAATTTGGCCTCGACCTGGCCTTCGACTACGACGATGTGGGCTTCACTAGCCTGGAAAAGTACGGCACGACGCTGCGCGACGAGACCCTTGAAAAGGCTCGTGGCTATGACGGCATCATCCTTGGAACCCAGTCGCACGCGGATTATCCGGCGCCCGAGAAAGGCGGACGTAACGTCTCGGCCGGCTTCCGGGTTGGCATGGATCTCTATGCCAACGTCCGACCTGCCCGTACCCGGTCCTTCCTCGCTTCGAATATGAAAGAGGGTCGCACCATGGATCTGGTGATCATGCGCGAGGCGACCGAAGGATTTTATGCAGACCGCAACATGAGCCGCGGTTGGGGTGAGGTCATGCCTTCACCGGACATGGCACTGTCCATCCGCAAGATCACGCGGCACTGCAGCGAGCGTATCGCGCGCCAGGCCTTTGAGCTGGCGATGAAGCGCCGCCGTAAGGTTACCGCCATCCATAAAGCCAACAGTTTCCACATGACCGACGGGCTCTTTCTGGAATGCGTTCAGCACGTCGCCAAGGACTTCCCAGAGGTTCAATTGGACACGCTGCTGGTGGACGCGTCGACCGCCTACCTGGTACGCAATCCGGAACGTTTTGATGTCCTCGTCGCGACCAATTTCTACGGCGACATCCTGAGCGACCTGGCCAGTGAGCTGTCGGGAAGCCTTGGCCTGGCCGGATCCATCAATGCCAGTGACATTCACTGCTGCGCCCAGGCGCAGCACGGCTCTGCGCCGGACATCGCTGGCCAGGACAAAGCCAACCCGACCTCCATGATCCTGTCGGTTGCAATGCTGCTGCATTGGCTCGGCGAAAAGCGCAGCAGCCCCAAATACCAGGAAGCAGCTGCTTGCATCGATCAGGCCGTCGACCGCGTTCTTCAGGATCCTGCGACCCGCACTGCCGATCTGGGCGGACGACTGGGTTGCGAAGCCTTCGGTAAAGCAGTCGCCGCAGCGCTCAACGCCTAAGGCAGGAAGGCCGCCGTTTCCCATTCAGCCAGGGCGACGGCGCCTACTTATAGCCGACAGCGATTCTCGCGAGCTGCTGTCGGCGGTAACCGCGTAGGAGAAGATCCTTATGATCGGTTCGCGCGAAGCTGTTATCGATACCCATGTTCACGTGTTTCATCGTGGTCTGAAGTTCATCGATAGCCGCCGCTTTACGCCTGACTATGACGTCTTTTACGAACGACTGATTGAGATATTGAACAAGCACGGCGTCGACAAGGCGGTGCTCATTGCCATTAGCATTCTCGGGGCTGACAACAGCTATCTGCTGGAATCGCTCAAGCGAGGCAACGGACGACTTCGGGGAGTCGTTGCAATAAATCCAGCCATGGATATTGATCGCTTACCTGAATACGCTGATTCGGGAGCTGTCGGGATCCGTCTTAACCTGACAGGCAATCTGCCTGTTCCGGATTTCAAGTCTGATCAGTGGCCCGACATCCTCGAGTTCTGTCGGCAAAATCGCTGGCATATCGAAGTCAATGATCGTTGTGATCGTCTTCCAATGACCGTTGAGCCCCTCCTGGAAAGCGGAACACGTGTCGTAGTCGATCACTTTGGTATGCCCAATGCCGACGAGGGCGTGTCGGGTGAAGCCTTTCAACGATTACTGAAGTTGGCTGACACGCAACTGCTCTGGCTGAAACTGTCGGGAGCTTATCGGACGAGCAGGTCTTTCGCTGACGCAGCGGTGCCTCTCCTCGTAGAGAACTTCGGTGCTCACCGGCTTGTTTGGGCAAGCGACTGGCCTTTTACCCAACGCGAAGACAGCCAGACCTATCAGATGCAGATTGACGACAGAGATCGCTGGCTCAGTGCCCCGTCAGTTCGAAGGCAAGTTCTGTGGGATACGCCTTCCGAGCTGTTTCATTTCAACGTCTAACTGAGAGCGCCAATCCTCCAGGGAGGTAGCGCGCTTCTTGCTCTCCCATAACGTAATTCGTCCTCGTGGCAGAGGAGGGGAGAGCTCATGTCTGGAAAAAATGTTTGAACAATAAGCACCTACAGGGAGCACCAGATGAGTAAGCGTATCGCATTCGTTACCGCCGGCATGGGCGGCTTGGGTACCGCCGTTTGCCAGCGACTGGCACGGGACGGCTACACGGTTATCGCGGGCTGCGGCCCGGATTCGCCAGTGAAGGCTGACTGGTTGGAGCAGCAGCGCAAGCTGGGCTTCGATTTCATTGCCTCTGAGGGCAATGTCGCGGATTGGGAATCCACCCGTGCCGCCTTCGCGAAAATTCGCGACGAGGTTGGTCCTGTCGATGTGCTGGTCAACAACGCCGGTACCGCCTGCAACGTGGTGTTCCGCGACATGCAACCGGGTGACTGGCAGACGGTGATCGATACCAACCTCAACTCCCTGTTCAACGTCACCCGCCAGGTGATCGATGGCATGACCTCGCGCGGTTGGGGCCGGATCATCAATATCTCTTCGGTCAACGCCCAGCTCGGCCAAGTCGGCCAGGTCAATTATTCCACCGCCAAGGCGGCCATCCGCGGCTTTACGCGGGCCCTTGCACGAGAACTTGCGTCGCGAGGGGTCACGGTCAACACCGTCTCGCCCGGCTACATCGCCACGCCGCGTCTCAAGGCCCTGACTCGAACCGATCTCATGGATCGCATCGTTCACGAGATTCCCATGCGCCGTCTTGGTACCCCGGAAGAGATCGCCTCCATGTGCTCCTGGCTAGCCTCTGAAGAGTCGGCCTTCGCCACCGGCGCGGACTTCTCTCTTAACGGTGGTCTGCACATGAGCTGATCACCGCACTGCCACCGGACCACAACAACAACCACAACAACAGTTGTACTTTGGCACCAGGAGATACCGATGCTCTCTCTGCTCGGCTATGGAATGATCGTGACCTTCATGGCGCTGATCATGACCAAGCGGTTGCCCCCGCTGGTGGCGCTTACCATCATCCCCATTCTGTTCGCTGTTATAGGCGGCTTTGCCCCTGTTATGGGCCCCATGATGATCGATGGCCTGCGCAAGGTCGCGCCTACCGCCATCATGGTGATGTTCGCCATCCTCTATTTCGGCCTGATGTTCGATACCGGCCTTTTCGATCCGGTGATCCGCACCTTCATCAAGCTGATCAAGGGCGATCCTGCCAAGGCAGTGCTCTTTGCCACTCTGCTGGCCGGTATGGTCTCTCTGGACGGCGACGGCTCCACCACCTACATGATCACCGTCACCGCTATGCTGCCGCTATTCCGGCGGTTGCGGCTAAATCCGTTGATCCTGCCCTGTGTGGTCATCCTCGCCGCCAGCGTCACCAACCTGCTGCCTTGGAGCGGCCCAATGGCTCGGGTTGCTGCGGCGCTGCAGGTAGAGACCACCCAGCTATTTATCCCGCTAATTCCGCCAATGATCGTCAGCTTCATCGGGGTGATGGCGCTAGCCTTCTGGCTTGGGCTCCAAGAGCGACGTCGCCTAGGCTTGTTAGTCGCGCCGCGCGGTACTCCGTTGCGTGCTACCGGCATGGATGAAGACATAGCCGACCTGCTGACCTTGAGCGAGGAAAATGCAGAGCTGCGCAGGCCTAAGCTGTTCTGGTTCAACGCCATTCTGACCCTGGCGCTAATGACCTGCCTGGTGATCGAACTGTTGCCGTTGCCTGTCTTGTTCATGGTTGCCTTCAGCATCGCCCTGACCATCAACTACCGCCACATGGATGATCAACGGCGCCGTATTGCGGCCCATGCGCCCGCGGCGTTGAACCAGATCGCCATTTTTATCGCTGCGGGAATCTTCGCTGGCATCCTCTCCGGCACCGGTATGGTCAAGGCAATGTCCGGCTCGCTGTTGTGGGCGCTGCCAGACGACTGGGGAAATTATCTGGCACCGATCACTGCACTGCTGAGCATTCCCGGTACTTTCTTCATGTCCAACGACGCCTTCTACTACGGCGTGCTGCCAGTGCTGGCCCAGGCTGCCGAAGCCTATGGCATAGGTGCGGCAGAGATCGGTCGAGCCTCGCTCATCGGGCAGCCAGTGCACCTGCTCAGTCCGCTAGTGGCTTCCACCTATCTGCTGGTGGGCTTGGCCGGAGTGGAGTTTAGCGATCACCAGCGCTACACCATGAAGTGGGCTTTCGCGCTGAGTTTCCTGCTCATGGGCGTCTCAATGATGCTCGGCTTGTTCCCACTGTACTCATCGAACAGTTGATCCCGCGGAGCTTTATGGCCATGCAAAACTGTGAAGCCAACGTAGGAGTTACGTCTCCAGGCAGCGCCCGAAAACGTGCGCCGTCTACCAAGCCGAGTCGTCGGCGACTGGGTCGTCCAGCGATGGAAGTCCACCTCACGCCGCTTGAGCGAAGGATGCTGGTTGCAATCATAGACAGCCAACACCTATCCGGTCATAGAAGGGTAGCTGCGCAAATTATCCTGGCTTGTGCGGCAGGCGAAAAAGGGGTGGATATAGCCGCGCGAATGGGCGTCACTGCGCGAACGGTATCTCGCTGGCGCATACGGTTTGTAGACTCTCGACAAAGGACACTGGGCGTAGGTTGAGCCCGAAATATCGGGAAGAGACCTTTGTTGGCCACAAAGCTAGCAAGAGTTCCCGCCTGATATTTCGGTGGCGTCTGTGTGTCCGTCACACGATTGGTACCTGGTACCCAGCACGGGGACCATGACGAACGGTTGGCAAGCGTTCGCCGGGCGCGAACGCTGCGTTGGCCAAAGGTCAATTTTCGCTGGGCAACGGGTTGCCTAAGGTGGCGCAAGCGGGTCGGACGGTTGCCTTGGCGCAGACGTCGGACCCTTCCAGTCGGTGCCAGGAGAGCCCTATGTACGCCTATGTCGGAAGCCGAACCACCCGCGCCCGCCAGGCCCGCGGGGAGGGGATCAGCGTTTACCGGGTCACGCCCCAGGGCGCGCTGGATCTCGTCCAGGTGGTCGGCGACCTGATCAATCCGTCCTACCTGACCCTCAATCGGGCGGGTGACCGTCTCTATACGGTGCATGGCGACGAGCAGGCTGTCAGCGCCTTCACCGTCGACCGCCAGAGCGGTTGCCTGACCCTGCTCAACCAGCAAGCCAGTGGCGGTCGCAATCCCGTGCACCTGGCGCTGGCGCCGGACGATCGCCACCTGGTGGTGAGCAATCATCTCGGTCGCAGTCTCGCTGTCCTGCCAGTGGCGGCGGATGGGCGGCTGGAGCCACTGGTCCAGCTGCTGGAGCTGCAGGGCGAGCCCGGGCCGCATCGCCAGGAACAACCCCATGCCAAGCCCCACTGCAATCCCTTCGACCCCAGTGGCCGCTTCGTACTGGTGCCGGACAAGGGACTGGACCGGATCTTCAGCTTCGCCTTTCACGACGGACGCCTGGTGCCGGTGGCCGAGGTGGCGACCCGCGAGGGCGCGGGGCCACGGCATCTGGTCTGCCATCCGCACCTGCCGCGGGCCTATGTGGTCAACGAGCTGGATTCGACCCTCACCAGCTATGCCTTCGATGCTCGCTCCGGGGGCCTTGAACCCCTGGCCATCCACTCGACGCTGCCAGCCAGTTTCACCGGCAACAGCCGGGCGGCGGCCATCGAAGTGGATCGCAGCGGGCGTCTGCTCTACACCTCCAATCGCGGCCACGACAGCCTGATGGTCTTCACGCTGGATCCCCAGAGCGGGCTGCCGACGCCGCTCGGCAGCCTGGCGAGCGGTGGCCGCACGCCACGCGCCTTCGCCCTGGCGCCGGATGGCCGCCAGCTGTTCGCCCTCAACGAAGACAGCGACAGCATCGTCACCTTCCTGGTCGACGAGACCCGGGGAATCCTCGAACCCACCGGCACGGCGGTGCGCTGTGGCAGCCCGGTGTGCCTGATCTTCAGCCGCTGAAGATCGTCGCCGCATCCCATAACAACAAGATCGGCCGCCCCGTTGCGGCCCTGTGAGGCCATCATGAACACCACCCCCGTGAGCCGGGAGCAGGCCATCATCCGCAAGGTGACCTGGCGCATCATCCCCTTCGTCTTCCTGCTCTACATCGTCTCCTACCTGGATCGGGCCAACATCGGCTACGCGGCGTTGCAGATGAACGCCGAGCTGGCGCTGTCCAGCGAAGTCTTCGGCTTCGTCTCGGGTATCTTCTTCATCGGCTACTTCCTGTTCGAGGTGCCGAGCAACCTCTTGCTCGAACGCTTTGGCGCGCGGGTATGGATCGCGCGCATCCTGGTCACCTGGGGCGTGATCGCCGCGGCCACGGCCTTCGCCCAGAGCGCCATGCACCTCTATGTCCTGCGCTTCCTGCTAGGTGTCGCGGAGGCGGGTTTCTTCCCCGGCATCATCGTCTACCTGACCTACTGGTTTCGCTCCCGCGAACTGGCCACCACGGTGGCACTCTTCACCGCGGCGATCCCGGTGTCCTACATCATCGGTGCGCCGCTCTCGACCTGGATCATGGACAACGTGCACTGGCTGGGCTGGAGTGGCTGGCGCTGGATGCTGTTCCTGGAAGGTATCCCGGCGGTGTTCCTTGGCGTGCTGTGCTATTTCTACCTCACCGATCGGCCGGAACAGGCGCGCTGGCTGACGACCGAGGAAAAGGCCTGGCTGCTGGCCGAGCTGGAGCGTGATCGCCAGGCGCGCAAGGACGTCAAGCATTTCGGCGCGCTCAAGGCCATGAGCAATCCCAAGGTGCTCTATCTAGCCTTCATCTACTTCGTCTACCAGTGCGGCAGCCTGGGCGTGGGTTATTGGATGCCGCAGATCATCAAGGGCTTCTCCTCCGCGCTGAGCCACACCCAGATCGGCCTGATCGCCACCATCCCCTACATCGTCGCCACCCTGGTGATGATCGCCTGGTCGCGGCGTTCGGATCGCCACGGCGAACGGCGTCTGCATTCGGCCATTCCGCTGGCGGTCGCGGCGGTGGCGCTGGTGGGTGCCGGCCTGGTGCGCGATCCTTACTTGGCGATCGGCTTGATCAGCCTGGCGCTGGCCGGCCTGTACAGCTTCAAGTCGCCGTTCTGGGCGCTACCGACACTGTTTCTCAGTCGTTCCACGGCCGCGGTATCCATCGCCGTGATCAATTCCATTGGCAACCTGGGCGGCTTTGTCGGACCCTTCATGATCGGCATGGTGAAGGGCAATACCCAGAGCGCCTCGGCGGGCCTGCTGTTTCTCAGTGCGCTGCTGGCGATCGCCTTCATCATGACCCTGCTGATCCGTCTCGACCGTGGCGACGACGATACCCGCGCCGCTGCGGCCACCACCTGACCTCCAAGGAGTTCTCCCATGACCCCCAGCTCAGCGGTACTCGCGGACCTCGCCCCCCAGGGCGCGCTACGGACGGCGATCAACTACGGTAATCCGGTGCTGGCGCAGCGTGGCGCCAATGGCCAGCCGGCCGGGGTCTCCGCGGCCCTGGCCCACGCCCTGGCCGAGCGCCTGGGCGTGCCCGTGCAGTTCAGCACCTACGACGCCGCCGGCAAGGTCTTCGCCGCCCTCGAAGACGACGCCTGGGACCTGGCCTTCCTGGCCATCGAACCGGTACGGGCGGCGCAGATCGACTTCAGCCATCCCTACGTCATCATCGAGGGCACCTATCTGCTGCGGGACGCCGATTCCGCCCAGGGCGTCGCCGAACTGGATCGGGCCGGCAGCCGCATCGCCGTGGGGCAGGGCGCCGCCTACGACCTCTATCTGAGCCGCACCCTGACCCAGGCCGAACTGGTGCGGGCGCCGACCTCGGCGGCGGCGGTGGACTGGTTCGTCGATCAGGGCCTGGACGCCGCCGCCGGCGTGCGCCAACCGCTGGAAGCCTATGCCCGGGCTCACGCCGGCTACCGGGTGCTGGCCGACAGCTTCACCGAAATCCGTCAGGCCATGGCCGTGCCCAAGGGGCGCAGCGCCGGCGCGGCCTTCGTCCGGGATTTTCTCGACGAGCAGATCCGCAATGGCTTCGTCGCCCGCGAACTGGCCGCCAGCGGTCAGTCCGAGGCACGGGTCGGGCCCGCATTGAACGCCTGACATCGGCTGGACCTGGCTGCGGGCACGTACCCGTAGCCCCTTTGTCCAGCGGTCGCCGCGTCGTCGCAGCGGGCGCTAGGGCGATTCCCTGGTCACCGGCTCGACCGAGCGTGCGCACCAGCGCCGATAGAGCGGTTCGGCCACCGCCATCACCACCACCAGCCGCAGGATCTGCATGGCAGTGACGGTGCCTACGCCCAGCCCCAGGGCCTCGGCCGTCAGGTACATCTCGGTGGTGCTGCCCGGCGTCATGCCCAGGGCCAGGGTGGTGAAGGGCAGGGCGAATACCTGAGCCAGCAACCAGGCGATCAGGAAGGTGGCGATCAGACAGAGCAGGGTGTAGAGGGTTGCCAGTAGCAGAAAGCGCGGCGAGCGGCGAAAGAAGGCGCGGTCGAAGTGGCACCCCAGGGTGACGCCGATAAGCACCTGGGCCAGGTGGCTCAGCGTCGGCGGCAGGCTGGTGACCAGGCCGCTGGAGGCGGTGACCAGGCAGCACAGCGCCAGGGGGCCGAACATCCAGGGGTTGGGCCAGCCGCGACGCTTCCAGGCCAGGGCCGCCACCAGGCCGGCCGCCAGCAGCGGGGCCAGCCAGCGCCAGTCCGGCGGCGGTGGGACATGGGCGGCCTGGGCGATACCGGGGACGCCCCAGAGCATGGCCGGCGGCACCACCAGCACGATGATCACCAGCCGCAGGGTATGGGCGGCGGCGACCTTGGGTGCATCGGCGCCGTGGCGTTCGGCCAGATTGATCATCTCGGCGAAGTTGGCTGGCATGAAGGCGAAGAAGGCGGTCTTGGGTTCCGTGCCCAGGCGTTGCACGACGGTGATGCCGACAAGTGCGAGTACCAGGGTGGCGATGGCCGCCAAGGCCATCAGCGGCAGGTGCCTGACGACCTCGGTCAGTATCGCCGGGGTGAAGTGCAGGCCGATGGCCGTGGCGATCAGCCATTGCCCGGCGGGGCGACCGTGGGGAATGATGGTGATGCGCCAGCCGAGGCAGCGACAGAGAGTCACGGCGATCAGGGCGCCGGTGATCCAGGGCAACGGCCAGTGCACCAGGCTGGCGAGCCAGCCGCCGAGCAGGCCGACGAAGGGGGTGGGCCACCAGGGGCGAGGGGCGAAGCGGGAGGTCGACATGGCGTGGTACAGGATCCGGTTGCAGGGTTCAGGGACGCAGATGACCGACAAAAGCCTTGGCCACCGGTGACAGCGCACTATAGCGTCGCACCACCACGACGATGGCGCGGCTGGCCCAGGCTTCGTCCAGCTCCAGGGCTACCAGTTTCATCGGCTTGAGATAAGGCCGCACGATGGACTCGGGCAGCACGCACAGGCCCAGGCGAATCGCCGCCAGTCGGCACATGGCCTCGAAGCTGCTGATGCGCACGCGCTGACGGATGCTGCGCTGGAGCAGCGCCGCCTGGCGCGAGAGCAGGGCGTTCATCGAGCTCTCCACGTGGGGGGCGATGAATTCGTGATCCAGGGTCTCGGCGAAGCTTACCCGGTCACGCCCGGCCAGAGGGTGATCCGCGGCGGCGATCACCACCAGGCGCTCGCGGCGATAGGCGAAGGTCTCCAGGTCCAGGGCGGCGGTATCGGCCGCGACGATGCCCACATCCGCCCTGCCTTCGGCCACCGCCTGGACGATGCTGCTGCCCACGCGCTCCTCGATGTCGAAATCCACCCGCGGATAGAGGCTCATGAAGCTGGCGAGATCGGGGGTCAGGTGATTGGTCAGCGCCGAGGTGATGGCTTGCAGGCGGATATGGCCGGTGGCGCCGCTGCCATGCTCGTTGAGTTCCAATTGCATGAGGCGCAGATCGCCATGCACCCGCTCCACATAGTGCAGCATGGTCTCGCCGGCCGGGGTGAGTCCCATGCCACGGGCGTGCCGGATGAACAGTGGCACCCCGACCTGATCTTCCAGTTCGCTGATTCTCTTGCTCACGGCGGAGACGGCCAGATGGCAGAGCCGCGCGGCACGGGTGACGTTGCGCTCCTGGGCCACGACCCGGAAGGCGTTCAGGCTGACCAGATCGTAGCGTGGCGCAGAGCCGCTCATGGGCGATCCTCGCAAGGGGTCAGGGGGCGACGGCCAGGGCCCGTTCGAAGAAGTCCGACGTGCCGAAGTTGCCGGATTTGAGCGCCAGGGCGATGTCCCCCCGGGCGCCGCTGCCCAGGGTCCAGGGTACGCCCGGGGCGATGGGCGCCCCGATGCGCAGACTGACGATCGCCAGGGCCTTGACCACCGCCCCCGAGGTTTCGCCGCCAGCCACCACCAGCCGCGTCACGCCACGCGTGTGCAGGCCCTGGGCGATACGGGCCAGGGCATCTTCGACCAATTGGCCGGCGCGCTCCACGCCCAGCTGTGCTTGGGCCTTGCGCACCTCTTCGGGGTCGGCACTGCCATAGATGAGCACCGGCTCGGTAGCCAGGCGCGCTTCGGCCCAGGCGAGCGCGGCACTGACCTGATCGTCGCCCGTGGCCAGGGCCAGCGGATCGAGGCGGAAGCCAGGGCGGTGCTCTAGCCAGACGGCCACCTGGCCGCGGGTCGCGGTGGAACAGCTGCCCGACAGCACGGCGGCCAGACCGGGTGCAGCGGGCAGGGCTGATGCTTCGGCATGGGCGGCCAGCAGGCCGCGGCGGCGGAAGTTGGCCGGCAGCCCCAGGGCCACGCCGGAACCCCCGGTGACCAGTGGATGATCCGCCACGGCTGCACCTATGGCGTGCAGGTCGGCGTTGTCGACGGCGTCGACGATGGCATGGCGAACGCCCTGCGCCTGGAGGTCGGCCAGGGCCGTGGCCAGGGCTGCGCTGCCCTGACGCACCTGGGGCAGGCGTACCAGGCCGACGGGATGGGGTGTTTGTGCCTGTAGTACCCGCACCAGGTTGCTGTCGGTCATGGGGGTCAGCGGGTGGTGGCGCATGCCCGACTCGGCCAGGGGCTGGTCGCCGACGAACAGCTGGCCGAGGTAGAGCGTCCGGCCGTTTTCGGGAAAAGCGGGGCAGGCGATACTCAACGTGGCGCCCAGGGCACCGGCCAGGGCATCGGCGACCGGTCCGATGTTGCCGGCCGCGGTGGAATCGAAGGTTGAGCAATACTTGAAGAAGAATTGCCGGCACCCCAGCGCGCGCAGATAGGCCAGGGCCGCCAGGGACTCGGCGACCGCTTCGGCGGCAGGCAGGGTACGGGTCTTGAGGGCGACCACCACGGCGTCGACGTCGCTGGGCAGGGGACCGTCCGGCACGCCCAGTACCTGAACGGTGCGCATGCCCTGGGCCACCAGGGTGCTGGCGAGGTCGGTACCGCCGGTGAAGTCGTCGGCGATGCAGCCCAGGAGCGGCGTGGCCATGGAGATTCTCCTTGTTCTTGTCTGGGGTGCCCGGGGCGCGCACGCCCCGGAGAGGCGGGTATGACCTCAGCCGCGCAGGACCTGGGCCACTGCCTGGCCGAAGGCGGCGCAGCCCAGGCTGCCACCCAGGTCGGCGGTGCGCTTGGCCGGATCCTCCAACACCTTGTCCACCGCCTGGTCGATCGCCGCGGCCGCTTCCTGCAGCTTGGCATTGCCACGGTGCTCGCCCATCCAGTGCAGCAGCATGCCGATGGACAGGATCATCGACACCGGGTTGGCCTTGTCCTGACCGGCGATATCCGGCGCCGAGCCATGCTGGGCCTGGGCGCAGCAGTGGATGTTGCTGGCCATGATGGAGCCGGCGAGGCCCAGGCTGCCGGAGAGTTCGCTGGCCAGGTCGCTGATGATGTCGCCATAGAAGTTGGTCGCCACCAGCACGTCGAAGCGCTCGGGGTTGCGCACCAGGTGCGCGGTGGAGGCGTCCACCAGCAGATCGTCGAGCTGCACCTCGGGGAATTCCTTGGCCACGTTGCGCACGCATTCCAGGAACAGGCCGTCGGTCATGTGGAAGCTGTTGGCCTTGTGAATGGCGGTGACCTTGCGCCGGCGCTTCATCGCCAGCTCGAAGGCCTGGCGGGCGATGCGCTCGCTGCAGTGGCGGGTGATCTTGCGGGTGGACAGCGCCATGTCCGGGGAGGGCATCACCTCGCCCCAGCCGCGGCTCATGTTGCGATCCGGATAGAAGCCTTCGGTGGCCTCGCGCATGATCACCAGGTCCATGCTCTTGCCTTCCCTCATGTTGGAGGCGAGGAACGGCCGGGTGCGCGCCGGGCGCACGTTGGCATAGAGATCGAGGCCGATGCGAAAGCCGGCAGAGACGTTGCGACCGCCTTTTTCGGGCGCCGGGTAGTCGGCGTGGGATTGGGTGCCAAGGATCACGCCATCGTAGGTCTTGGCCTTTTCCAGGGTCTCGTCACGCAGGGTAATGCCGTGCTTCTCCAGGCTGGTGAAGCCGACGTCGTCGTAATCGAAGGTCAATCCCAGGCCGAACTTTTCGTTGGCGACATCCAGCACGGACATGGATGCCTGGATGATTTCGGGACCGATACCGTCGCAGGGCAGGACCAGAATACGCATTGTTTTCTCCTTGTAGATTCTGTGGGGACGTCGGCCTGATGGCTGAGCCTGAGGAGGTCACAACCTGGGCAGGACGATTTGTACTTTATGTCATCTAAAAACAATTCATGCAACGGCGCAGGACAAAAAAAGCGACATCGATTCGTGCCTGGCGAACGTGTGGGCTCAGCGCCCGTATGGGTGACGGGCGTGCAGGGGCATTGAGGGTCAGGCGCGCGGGCGAATCAGGCTGGCTGCTTTGCCGCGTCTTCTTCGGCGGCTTCCAGCTGGCGGTCCTGGGCGGCCTTGAGCCGGCTGACCACGTCGAGATGCTGGTGCAGGAAGAGCGCCGCTTCTTCGCGACTGCCGCCTTCGAGCAGGTCGAGGATATGCAGGTGTTCCTGACTCTGGCCGATCTGCCGCGAGCGTTCGACGTTGGAGCGGTAGGCCATGAAGCGACGCAGCTGATTCTGCCGGCGGATGGCTTCGAGCAGAAAGACATTGCCCGAGCAGCGCACCAACAATTCGTGGAAGCTGGAGCCGATCTCGAACAGCTGGGCGCGGGACAGGGTGAACAGCTCCCCGTCCAGCAATCGTTGCTGCCGCTGGCGGGCCTGGGCGAAGGCGCGCTTGTCGATGCGATAGCCCGGTTCGCGCAGGGCGAAGGGCTCGATGGCCATGCGGAAGCGATAGCTCTGGATATGGGCTTCGCTGTCATGCAGGAAGGTATTGATCTCCCACCCCTGGCCGGGGCGGCGTTCGATCATGGCCTCGCTGGCCAGGCGGTTGAGCACCTTGAGCAACTGGCCGCGAGGGATCTGGTAGCGCCGCAGCAACTCGGCCTCGAAGAAGCTGCTGCGGATGTCGCCACGCAGCATGTCGTCCACCACCCGCAGGTAGAGCTCCTCATAGGGATCGTCCTCGCTGGGCAGGGCGGCCTGCTCGATGGTGGTGGCGTTGCGGGTGAGGAAGAAGCCGCGATTGGGCTCCTTGCGCGCCAGGCCCAATTGTTCCAGCAAGGCGAAGCCCCGTCGTACCGGCGAGCGGGAAACGCCCAGTTCCTTGGCGAAGGCCTCCTCGCGCAACGGATCACCGGCTTTCATCGAGCGGGCACGGGCAAGGTCGATGATGCGCGGGGCGAGTTGTTCGGCGAGGTCTTTTTTCATCGGGAATCTTCTGGACGACGGGTACCGGAGCGCAGGTACGGAAGAGGTTGGCCAGCCGGGTCTGGCGGAGCGCCCTGACGTTACCATAACCACGGCCATCCGGAGCGGGCGACGGCGCCGGATGCACCGTCGCCGAGACCGTCAGCGGGCCGAGTAGAGCGGGAACAACCCCAGCGCCATGGAGACCGCCATGAGCAGAAAGCTCAGGGCGAACGCCCATTTCATGGTGTATCTCTGGTGATCGCTGAACTCGACCCCGGCCAGGCCCACCAGCAGATAGGTGGACGCCACCAGCGGACTGAGCAGGTGTACCGGCTGCCCGATCAGCGAAGCGCGGCCGATCTCCGCCGCGCCTATGCCATAGGCTTCGGCCGCATGGGCCAGCACCGGCAGTACGCCATAGTAGAAGGCGTCGTTGGACATGAAGAAGGTGCCGGGAATGCTCAGCAGCGCGGTGATAGGCGCCAGGTAGTTGCCCCAGCTCTCCGGCAGGGCCCAGAGCAGCGAGCCGGACATGGCCTTGACCATGCCGGTCCCGGAGAGGATGCCGGCGAAGATGCCAGCGGCGATGAAGATCGAGATCTGCGTCAGGGCCGCGGGGGCATGGGCCGAGATGCGCCGACGCTGGTCGTCCATCTGCCGGTAGTTGATGGTCAGGGCGATGCAGAAGGCGACCATGAACAGGATCGGCAGTGGCAGCAGTTCGATCACCAGGCAGGTCATCAGCGCCAAGGTGAGCAGGGCATTGAACCAGAACAGCTTGGGCCGGCGCAGTTCGGCGTTCTCGTCGCTCAGCGTGAGCAGATCACCCATGTCTTCGTCCATGCCCGTCGCGCGCAGCGGATTGCCACCCGGTGCAACCAGCAGGCCCAGACGGCGCCGCTCCTGCAACCCCAACCAGAAGGCCAGCGCCAGGACTCCGATGAAGCTGACGATCATCGGCGGGATCAGCGGGATGAACAGTTGGCTGGTTTCCACCTGCAGTGCCGCGGCGACCCGGGCCATGGGTCCGCTCCAGGGCAGCAGGTTGGTGACGCTGGCAGCGAGGATGACCACGCAAGGCAGGATCAGTGGATTCAGCCGCAGGCGGCGGAACAGCGGCAGCATGGCGGTCAGGGTGATCATGTAGGTGGTGGAACCGTCGCCGTCCAGGGACACCATGCCGGCCAGCAGGGTAGCGAAGAGCACCGCCTTGGCGGGATCGCCTTTGATCAGCTTGATGAAGGTGCGGATGATGGGATCGAACAGCCCGGTATCGAACATCAGGCCGAAATAGAGGATGGCGAACATCACCATGATGGCGGTGGGTGCGACCTTGCGCAGGCCATCGATCATCATCGGCCCCATCTCCGGTGCAAAGCCGCCGATGATGGCGAAGATGATGGGGATGATGGTCAAGGCCACCAAGGGCGGCAGCCGCTTGGTCATGATCAGCACCATGAAGGTCACGATCATTCCATAGCCGAGCAGAGAGAGCATCTGTATCTCCTGATTCCAAAATACAACTTTTGTTGTGGTTGTCGTTGTGTTCGGTGGCGGAGTGGCGATCAGCTCATGTGGAGACCGCCATTGAGGGAGAAGTCCGCGCCGGTGGCGAAGGCCGATTCGTCCGATGCCAGCCAGGAGCACATGGAGGCGATCTCTTCCGGCGTGCCCAGGCGACGCATGGGGATCTCGTGGACGATGCGATCCATGAGTTCGGTGCGGGTCAGGGCCTTTAGCCGTGGCGTGGCGATGTAGCCGGGCGAGACGGTGTTGACCGTGACCCCGCGGGCCGCCAGCTCACGGGCCAGGGCGCGGGTGAAGCCGCGGATCGCCGACTTGGCGGTGGAATAGTTCACCTGGCCGACCTGACCGAGCTGGGCGTTGACCGAGGAGATGTTGATGATCCGTCCCCAGCCGCGGGAGGTCATGCCATCGATCACCTGGCGGGTGACGTTGAACAGGGAGTTGAGGTTGGTATCGATCACCGTCTGCCAGTCACCCGGTTGCATGTCGCGGAACACCACGTTGCAGGCGGTACCGGCGTTGTTGACCAGGACATCGACGGGGCCGACCTCGTCGCGAATCTTGGCAAAGGCAGCGCGGGTGGATTCCCAGTCAGCGACGTTCCCTTCGGCCGCGATGAAGTCGAAGCCCAGCTTGCGTTGCTGTTCCAGCCAGTCGGCCTTGAGCGGTGAGTCCGGACCGCAGCCGGCGATGACGGTGAAGCCGTCCCGAGCCAGGCGTTGGCAGACGGCGGTTCCCAATCCGCCCATACCGGCGGTGACGAAGGCGATGCGCTTGCTCATGTGTAGCTCTCCTGTTGTCGTTCTTGTCGGGCGTGAGCCGTGTAAGGCACGGTAAGATGAATCGAATTGTCTTGTAAATACACAAGATACAATTATGAGGATGGGCGGTAGCTTCCAGTGGGTTTGGGCGTTTCGGCCTCGAGCTAGCGAGGCCTTGGATTCACATCCGTCCTTCGCTCAGGGTCTTGCGGATCACGTAGGGCAGGATGCCGCCCTGGCGCAGGTAGAGGATCTCCTGGTTGGAATCCAGCAGCAGTTCCAGGGTGACGCTGTCATTCTGGCCATCCGGGCGGGTGATCTGCAGCCTGATGAGGTTGATGCCTACCCGCAGTTCATCCAGCCCGGCGAAGTCCAAACGCTCGTCACCGCTCAGGCACAGGCTTTCGGCGCCTTGCCCGGCGGGGAAGCGCACCGGGAAGATGCCCATGCCGATCAGGTTGCTGCGGTGGATGCGCTCGAAGCTCTGCGCCACCACCAGCCTGACGCCCAGGGTAGCCTGCGCCTTGGCCGCCCAGTCGCGACTGGAGCCGGCGCCGTAGTTGAGGCCGGCGAACACCACCAGTGGCCTGCCCTGGCGAACCCAGCTGAGGGCGGCGTCGTACACCGGCAGCACCTCGCCGTCGGCCGCCCGCGCCCAGCCGCCCTGGCCCGGATGCGCCGGCAGCAGGCGATTCTTCACCGCGCGGTTGACGAAGGCACCGCGCATCATCACCTCATGATTGCTGCGCCGGGTCGAATACTGGTTGAGGTCTTCCGGCGCCTCGCCATGGGCGACCAACCAACGGCCCGCCGGACTGTCCAGGGGGATGGCACTGGCGGGCGAGATGTGGTCGGTGGTGATGTTGTCGCCCAGCACCATCAGCGTGCGGGCGTCGCGCACGGCCAACGACGTGGGCGGCTCTGGGGTGATCCCCTGCAGATAGATCGGCCGGCGCAGATAGGTCGAGCTGGGCGACCAGGGAAAGCGCACGCTGCCCTCGGCCGACAACGCCTGCCAGTGGTGGGTCCCATCCCAGAGAGTGGCGTTGCGCTGGCGGAACAACTCCGGGCGCACTGTCTCGCGGACCAGTGCCTGGACCTCGTCATCGCCCGGCAGCAGATCGCGTAGGTAGACGGGCTGACCGGCTTGGTCCAGCCCCAGCACGGCCTGTTCGAGATCGACGTCGATGCTGCCCGCCAGGGCATAGGCGACCACCAGGGCCGGCGAGGCGAGGTAACCGAATTGCGCCTTGGGATTGACCCGGCCTTCGAAATTGCGATTGCCCGAGAGCACCACCACTGTCTTCAGGCCTTGGTCGGCGAAGGCTTCCATGTGGGCTTCGAAGGTGCCCGAGTTGCCGATGCAGGTCATGCAGCCGAAGCCGGCCAGGTCGAAACCGAGGGCGGCGAAGTCGCTCAGCAGATCGGCCTCGCGCAGGTAGTCCGCCACCACGCGAGAGCCAGGGGAGAGCGAGGTCTTTACCCAGGGCTTGCGGGTGAGGCCGCGTTCGCGCGCCCTTCGCGCCAGGAGTCCGGCCTGGATCATCTGGCTCGGGTTGGCGGTGTTGGTGCAGCTGGTGATGGCGGCGATGGAGATGGCGCCATGGGTCAGCGGCTGGCCGAAGCTCGGCTCGAAGTAGTCCGCCGTAGCTCCGGTGGAACGCGCGATCAGACCGGCGTCCGGGTTGATCGGCACCTCGGCTCGAAAGGAGTCGCGGGCTTTGGCCAGCGGTTGCCACTGGTGCGGCTGGTGCGGACCGGCCACGCTGGGCTCGATGCTGGCGAGGTCCAGCGGGATGACCTCGGTGAAGACCGGCTCGGGATCGCTGTCGTGGCGCCACAGGGTCTGGGCTTCCAGGTAGGCCGCGACCCGCTCGCGCAGCTCCGGGGTGCGGCCAGTGAGCTCGAGGTACTCCATGGTCACCGTATCGAAGGGGAAGAACACCACGGTCGCGCCGTATTCCGGCGCCATGTTGGAGAGGGTGCCGCGGGCGGCCCAACTCAGGCCCGACAGGCCCGGTCCGCAGAACTCGACGAACTTGCCCACCACGCCGCGCTGGCGCAGCAACTGGGTGACTTTCAAGGAAAGGTCAGTGGCGGTTACCCCCGGACGTAGCGCATTGGTCACACGGATACCGATGACCTCGGGAAAACTGATCGGTACCGGCTCGCCCAGCATGGCCGCCTGGCCTTCCAGACCGCCCACGCCCCAACCGAGGATGCCGATGGCGTTGATCATCGGGGTATGGCTGTCGGTGGCGACCATGTCGTCCGGGTGCAGCAGCGGCTGGCCGTCGCTGGTCTCGCTTTCCCAGACCACGGTGCCCAGGGACTCCATGTTGACCTGGTGGATGATGCCGGTGCCCGGTGGAACCACCTTGAAGTTGTCCAGGCTCTTCTGCGCCCACTTGATGAACTGGTAGCGCTCGGTGTTGCGGCGGTAGTCGATGTCCAGATTGGCTTCCACCGCGTCCGGCTCGGCGAAGCGTTCGACGATCACCGAGTGGTCGATGGTCAGCACCGCTGGGATGCGTGGATTCATCCGGCTCGGATCGCCGCCCAGTTCGGCCACCATGTCGCGCATGCCGGCGAAGTCGGCCAGGGCGGGCAGGCAGGTGGTGTCGTGGAACATCAGGCGGTTGGGCAGGAAGGGCGCCTCGCATGGCGGGCCTTCGCCACGGGCACGGGCCAGCACCGGCGGTAGCGCCTCGGGAAAGCAGCGGGCGACGTTTTCCACCAGCAGACGCAGGGAGTAGGGCAGGCGCGCCAGGGTGTCGGCGTCGAACAGACGCTTGAGGTCGACATAGGCGTAATGCCGGTCGCCGAGGGTGAGCTGGCCGGTGTAGGTGGAATCCAGGGCAAACTTCATGGGCTGTCCGGTCTGGTTGTCGTGATCGTGGGCGGTGTGAGCGCCATGCTAGGAAAGCTGGCAGTCACTCGAAATTGGTATCTGGCTAACGCAGCGTTCTCGGTCGGCGAACGCTGGAATTCAGGCGTGGCCAATATTGTTCTGTATTGATATAAAAGACAATAATAGTGACCTGAAATCATTACGGGCTGTTGCTGCCCAAGGGACGTCAGCTCCTAAATAGACGAGGTCCACCTTGCTTACCGCCCTGTCCGATCCGGTCTTCCTGACCAGTCTGCTCCAGATCGTCATCATCGATATCCTGCTCGGCGGCGACAACGCCGTGGTGATCGCCCTGGCCTGCCGGCGTCTGCCGGAAGCGCAACGTCGCAAGGCCATCCTGGGCGGGGTGGCGGGTGCCGTGATCCTGCGCATCCTGCTGCTGTTCGTCGCCAGCTACGTGCTGGGCTGGCCGCTGCTCAAGGTGGTGGGCGGCGTGCTGCTGCTGTGGATCGGCATCAAGTTGCTGGTGCCCGAGAACGACGAGGCCGACGTCAAGGCCGGTACCACCCTGGGCCAGGCCATCTGGATCATCATGGTGGCCGATGTGGTGATGAGTCTGGACAACGTCATCGCCGTGGCCGGCGCAGCCCAGGGCCATCTGGGCCTGGCCGTCACCGGGGTGCTCATCAGCATCCCCATCATCATTTTCGGCAGCCAGCTCATCCTGCGCCTGATGGAACGCTTCCGCTGGCTGGTTATGGCCGGGGCGGCCCTGCTTGGCTGGATCGCCGGCAAGCTGATCGCCAGCGACGAGCTCCTGCAGGCTTGGCTCGGTACCGCCGACCTGCACTGGGCCCCCTATGCGGCTGGCGTCCTCGGCGTCCTCATCGTGCTCGTGACCGGCCGGCTACTGGCACGGCGAACGGTTACGGCCTGACCGATCTTTCGACCATCAAGGAGCCTCACCATGACCTTCAAGACCACCGACCTGTGCGACGAGCATGGCGACCAGGCGCGAGTCCTGCAGCCGATCTTCCAGGACCTGGGCGGCCGCACCGATTTCGCCGGACCGGCGCTGACGGTCAGGTGCTTCGAGGACAACTCGCGGATCAAGGAATTGAGCCAGCAGCCGGGCGAGGGACGCGTGCTGGTGGTCGATGGTGGTGGCAGCGACCGTTGCGCGCTGCTCGGCGACATCATCGCCGAGGACCTGATGAAGAACGGCTGGGCCGGTGCGCTCATCTATGGCCAGGTCCGCGACAAGGCGGTGCTGGCGGGACTGCCGCTGGCGGTCAAGGCGCTGGGCGTCTCGCCGCGCAAATCGGTCAAGCGCAACGAAGGCCAGATCGGCGAGGCAGTGACCTTCGCCGGGCAGACGATCCGCAGTGGTGATCAACTCTATGCCGATGCCGACGGCGTGATCATTCTCGACGCCCGCTAGGTGCGCCTATCGGCCGCCGTTCAGGCGGCCCTACACGAGTGCTTTCGCCATGACCGCCGCCAAACGGATCTTTCTGATTCACGCCACCCGCATCGCCATCGAGCCCATCAACGCGGCCTTCGCCCAGGGTTGGCCCGAGGCGCTGCGCTTCGATCTCTGGGACGACTCGCTGTCGAAAGACGCCAGCACCGCTGGCGGCAGTACGCCAGCACTGGACCAGCGTATCCAGGACCTGGCCGAGCATGCCTTTCGCGCCCAGGCCGACGCCGTGCTCTTTACCTGCTCGGCCTTTTCCAGCGCTATCGAAGCCTGCCAGCGCCGCTATCGACGACCGGTCCTCAAGCCCAACGAGGCCATGGTGCAGGAGGCCCTGGCTAGGGGCGGGCGCATCGCCGCCCTGACCACCTTCGGTCCGGCGGGCGCGGCCATCGTCAACGACTTCGAGCTCGAGGCAAGCCGCCGTGGCCAGGCAGCGGACATCACACCGATCCTCTGCGAAGGCGCGCTAGAAGCCCTGCAGGCGGGTGACCAGGCCCGCCACGACGCCCTTATCGCCGCGGCTGCAGAGCGGCTACGCGGCGACTATGACGTGCTCTGCTTCGCGCAGTTTTCCATGACCGCCGCGCAATCGGCCAGCGAAGCCGCCTGGGGCGGCTCGGTGCTTACCACGCCGGCCAGCGCCGTGCGGCGGCTGCGACAGCTGCTTGAAGACTAGGACCTTTCCAGCGATCGAATTCACCCGGTCCCGCATCTCCGTGCATATGGTTAGTCAAATTCCGTCTTTACCAAAAGTTATAACAGCTCATTAGCCTATAACGCTTTCGGATGGCCAGTCGGCACGGAGCGTAAGGATGAGCAGGGTAGGGAAGGGCTTGGCGGTGATCGCCGCCGTGGTAGGTGCCCTGGGCTTCGCGGGCAGTGCCGCCGCCGAGGGCAGGATCAGCATCGCCCAGCAATTCGGCATCGGCTATCTGATCCTCGACGTGGTGCGCGATCAGCAGTTGATCGAGAAGCACGGCAAGGCCGCCGGCCTGGACATCCAGGTGGACTGGAACAGCATCTCCGGCGCCACCGCCATGAACGAGGCGCTGCTGGCCGGCTCGGTCGACGTGGTCTCCGCCGGGGTACCGCCGATGCTGACGGTCTGGGATCGCACCCGC
Organism: Pseudomonas sp. PLB05; assembly: GCF_021106615.1. Lineage (NCBI taxonomy): Bacteria > Pseudomonadati > Pseudomonadota > Gammaproteobacteria > Pseudomonadales > Pseudomonadaceae > Pseudomonas > Pseudomonas sp. PLB05. The sequence continues at coordinate 78,813 of NZ_JAJOHO010000003.1, read as the reverse complement.
GGACGACAGAACGTCAAGGCCATCGCCGCCCTGGGCGCCATGCCCAACTTCCTGCTGAGCAATCGCGCCGAGGTCAGGTCGATCAAGGATTTGACCGACCAGGATCGCATCGCCGTGCCGGCGGCGGGCGTGGGCTTCCAGTCGCGTACCCTGCAGATCGAGACCGCCAAGGTGTTCGGTGACGCCCAGTTCAAGAAATTCGATGCCATCAGCGTGAGTCTGCCGCACCCGGATGCCAGTGCCGCCCTGATAGCGGGCGGCTCCGAGATCACTACCCATTTCTCCAGCCCACCGTTCCAGTACCAGGCGCTGGAGAATCCCCGGGTCCATCGCATCCTCAGCAGCTACGACGTCCTTGGCGGTCCGGGCACCTTCAACGTGCTCTACACCACCGAGAAATTTCACGACGAGAATCCCAAGACCTACCGCGCCTTCTACGGCGCCCTGGTGGAAGCCGCCGCCTTCATCCGCGCCAACAAGACCGCGGCCGCCGAGGCCTATATCCGCGTCGAGCATTCCAAGCTGCCGCTGGCCCTGGTGCAGCGAATCGTCGAGGACCCGGAGATCGAGTTCACCGTCGAGCCCCAGCGGACCTTCGTCTACGCCCAGAAGCTGCATGAGCTGGGCGTGCTGAAACACCAGGCTGCCTCCTGGCAGGACTACTTCTTCCCCGAAGCCCACGAGCGTCCCGGCAGCTGAGCTGGACCACCAAGGAGAACACTCCAATGACTCTCGCTTCCCCACGTCCGGCCGCCGGCCAGACTTTCGAGATCCGTCCCTTCGGCAACCTGGGCGCCGAGATCCTCGGCATCGATCTGGCCCAGCCGCTCAATGCCGAAGACTTCGCCCGCGTTCATCGCGCCCACCTGGACCACCATGTGGTGGTGTTCCGCGACCAGCGCATCATCCCCGAGGAGCAGATCGCCTTCAGTCGCCGCTTCGGCGAGTTGCAGATCCATGTGCTCAAGCAATTCCACCTGGCCGGCCACCCGGAGATCCTCATCGTCTCCAACATCGTCGAAGGCGGTCAGCCGATCGGCCTGGGCGATGCTGGTAAGTTCTGGCACTCGGATCTCTCCTACAAGGAGCTGCCGAGCCTGGGTTCCATGCTGCATGCCCAGGAATTGCCGGAAGAGGGCGGCGATACCCTCTTCGCCAACATGCACCTGGCCTACGACACCCTGCCAGCGGCGCTCAAGCGCCAGGTCGAGGGTCTCCAGGCCGAGCATTCCTATACCGCCACCTACGCCAAGCCCAAGTTCGAGGGCAACTGGCGACCGACCCTGACCGCCGCGCAACTGGCCGAGGTCAAGGCGGTGGTGCATCCGGTGGTACGTACTCATCCGGAAAATGGCCGCAAGGCGCTGTTTGTCAGCGAGGGGTTCACCACCCACATCGTCGGCCTGCCGGAAGACGAGAGTCGCGAGCTGCTGGCCGAGCTCTATGCCCACAGCGTCAAGCCCGAGCACCTCTATCGCCACCAGTGGCAGCCCCACGACCTGGTGTTCTGGGACAACCGCTCGCTGCTGCACCTGGCGGCCGGCTGCCCCAATCATCTGCGGCGCAAGCTGTATCGCACCACCATCCAGGGCGATGCGCCGTTTTAAGGGAGGAGACGACCATGAATGCCCCTCTAGCTTCCCGTCCGCACCTGACCCTGGCGCAGACCCAGCCGCTGCTGCAGGTGCAGGATCTCGACCTCGAATACCGCACCCGCGAACGCCGGGTGCGGGCTACCCACCAGGTATCTTTCGAGGTGCATGGCGCCGACCGTTTCGTGCTGCTCGGGCCGTCCGGCTGCGGCAAGTCCAGTCTGCTCAAGTCGGTGGCGGGCTTTCTGCCGCCGCTGCACGGCGAGATCCGTCTGGACGGCCAGCCGGTCAAGGGACCGGGGCCGGATCGCATCGTGGTGTTCCAGGAATTCGACCAGCTGCCGCCGTGGAAGACGGTGCTGGAGAACACCATGTTCCCGCTGCTCGCCAGTCGCCAGGCCAGTCGTGGCGAGGCGCGCGAGCGGGCGCTGCACTACCTGGACAAGGTCGGCCTGGCGCGCTTCGTCGACGCCTATCCGCATCATCTTTCCGGCGGCATGAAGCAGCGGGTGGCCATCGCTCGCGCCCTGGCCATGCAGCCCAAGATCCTGCTGATGGACGAACCCTTCGCCGCCCTGGACGCCCTGACTCGCCGCAAGATGCAGGAAGAGCTCCTGGCGCTCTGGGACGAGGTGCGCTTCACCCTGCTGTTCGTCACCCACTCCATCGAGGAGGCGCTGGTGGTGGGCAATCGCATCCTGCTGCTGTCGCCCCATCCGGGCCGGGTCCGCGCGGAACTCAACTGCCACCAGTTCGGCCTCGAGGACTTTGGCGGCGCCGAATTCCAGAGCACCGCACTGCGCATCCACAACCTGCTGTTCCCCGACGACGTCCAGACCCTGCCGCCGGAGGTCGCCGACGAGCGCCTGCGCCTGCAGCAGGCCATCGTCCAGGGCCGCATTTCCTACTAGTTTCGAGGTGGACCCATGACTCGACAGCCCCCGGTGCGGGCCGAATACCAACGGGACCTCGCGCCCCTCAACGACTTGCCGCTGGCGGTGGAGCTCCCTCTGGCCACGCGCCTGTGGAGCCAGGCCTGGCTGCGCAAGCTGGTGATCCTGGCGATCCTGATGCTGGCCTGGGAAGTAGCCGCCCGCTGGCAGGGCAACGAATTGCTGCTGCCCAGCTTCCTGCAGACCGCCGTGGCCTTCTGGGATGGGCTGGTCACCGGTGAGTTACCCGCCAAGGTCGCCATCTCCCTGGGTACCTTGCTCAAGGGCTATCTGCTGGGTGTGGTGCTGGCCCTGGCGCTGAGCGCCCTGGCCGTCTCCACCCAGTTCGGTCGCGACCTGCTCGGCACCCTGACCTCGATGTTCAATCCGCTGCCGGCCATCGCCTTGTTGCCGCTGGCGCTGCTCTGGTTCGGCCTAGGCGAGAACAGCCTGGTGTTCGTGCTGGTGCATTCGGTGCTCTGGCCCATGGCGCTGAACACCTACTCGGGTTTTCTCGGCGTCTCCGACACCCTGCGCATGGCCGGGCGCAACTATGGCCTCAAGGGGCTGAGGTACGTCGGGCTGATCCTCATCCCGGCGGCGCTGCCGGCCATCGTCTCGGGCCTCAAGATCGGCTGGGCCTTCGCCTGGCGCACCCTGATCGCCGCCGAGCTGGTGTTCGGCGCCTCCAGCGGCAAGGGCGGCCTGGGCTGGTACATCTTCCAGAATCGCAACGAGCTCTACACCGACCGCGTTTTCGCCGGCTTGGCCGCGGTGATCATCATCGGCCTGCTGGTGGAAGGCCTGGTGTTCGCCACCCTGGAACGGCTGACGGTGAAGAAGTGGGGGATGCAGCGGTAGGGTCTTGCCTGGGATGTTGGGCTTCGCTCCGCTCAACCCAACCTACGGGATAGCACCGTAGCTTGGGTTGAGACGGCTCCACCGTCGAAGCCCAACAAACCACCGGATCTGCCCCGGGACCAACACTTCTCAACCCTCATTCGGGCCGCCCCCTCTCCCCCTGGGAGATGGCTGGGGTGAGGGCGCCCCTGCACCTGATCCTGCAGTGGAAAAGGCTGCGCCGTTTGCCACGCTACGGTGCTCAGCCCAACCTAGGGGACACGCTGTAGGTTGGGCTGAGACGGCTCTTCCGTCGAAGCCCAACAATGCACGGGCTTTGGCCGGGAAGCAGCCTATCTAGACCCTCGCTCGCAGCGCCCCCTCTCCCCCTGGGAGAGGGCTGGGGTGAGGGCGCCCCCACATCCGATCTTCCAGCGGAAAAGGCTGTGCCGTTTTCCACGCTACGGTGCTCAGCCCAACCTGGGGAACACGCTGTAGGTTGGGTTGAGACGGCTCTTCCGTCGAAGCCCAACAATGCACGGGCTTTGGTCGGGAAGCAGCGGATCTAGACCTTCGCTCGGACCACTCCCTCTCCCCCTGGGAGAGGGCTGGGGTGAGGGCACCTCCACACCCGATCCACCGGTGGAAAAGGCTGCGCCGTTTTCCGCGCTACGGTGCCATCGCAGTCATGACAGTAAGCTCTACGCTAATCCGTCTTAAATGCGCACAGTAAATAAAACTCGAATTAGGATATGCGCATAAGGAATTTCCTTCTTATGCCCTGGCTGCCTAAGGTGGAACCCAGCCAACGCCTTCCTGAAGGCGTCCCCTTACCTCGGCACGGGATCCACCACCATGAGCGTCCAATTCCTCGGCATGATCGGCCACCGCCTCACCTCGGAGATCATCGCCCCCTCCGGTCCCATCTTCGACAAGGGCTATATCACCCGCTTCGCCCAGGCCCATGAGCAGGCCGACTTCGATCGCATCCTGGTCGGCTACTGGTCCGATCAGCCCGACGGCTTCCTGGTCACCGCCCTGGCGGGGCAGGCCACCCGGACGCTCAAGTTCCTGCTGGCCCACCGTCCCGGTTTCGTCGCCCCGACCCTGGCGGCGCGCAAGCTGGCGACCCTCGATCATCTGCTCGACGGTCGCCTGGCGGTGCACATCATCAGTGGTGGCAGCGATAGGGAGCAGCGCAAGGACGGCGACTGGCTCGACCACGACCAGCGCTATGCCCGCACCGAGGAATTCCTCGACGTGGTCCGCCAGGAGTGGACCAGCACCCAGCCCTTCGATCACGAGGGCGAACATTACCGGGTGGCGAAGGGCTTCTCCGCCATCAAGCCGCTGCAGCAGCGGAGCCTGCCGGTCTATTTCGGCGGTTCCTCGCCAGCCGCATTGCGGGTGGCCGGCAAGCACGCCGATGTCTTCGCGCTGTGGGGCGAATCCCTGGCCCAGACCCGCGAGACCATCGCTGCGGTCCGCGCCGAGGCGGCGCGCCATGGCCGTACCCCGAAGTTCAACGTGTCCTTCCGGGTGATCCTTGGCGACACCGAGGATGATGCCTGGGCCAAGGCCGAGGCCATCCGCCAGCAGGCCAAGGCGCGCCTCGCCGCCGACGGCGCCGTGCATCCCGCCAAACCCGAAGCGGTCGGGGCACAGCGTCTGCGCGATACCGTGGCCCTGGGCGACCGTGTGGATCGCCGGCTCTGGACCGGCATCGCCGCCCTGGTCGGCGGCGGGCACAACTCCACCGCCCTGGTGGGCACCGCCGAGCAGGTGGCCGATGCCCTGCTGGACTACTACGACCTGGGCGTCGACAGCTTCCTGATCCGCGGCTTCGATCCGCTCAACGACGCCGTCGAGTACGGCCGCGAACTGATTCCCCTGACCCGGCAGAAGGTCGCCGCGCGCCTGGCCGGTGCTCGCCGCACTGGTTGAACCCCGACACCTGACACCTGCGCGACCGTACCCACGGAGCGCTCCCGATACCTTCGAGGAGACGCCTTCGTGATCAAGGGATTGCTATTCGCCGCCGGCCTGCTGGCTGGCACCTCCGCCAACCTGGCCCAGGAGGTCACCCTCACCATCGGTGACCAGTTCTACTACAGCAGCACCCTGCTGGAACAGGCGGGTGAACTCAAGGACCTGCCGTACGAGATTCAGTGGAAGAGATTCAACGCCGGTGGCCCGGTGGTGGAGGCGCTCAATGTCGGCTCCATCGACCTGGGCATCGTCGGCGACACCCCGGTGATCGCCCTGGCCGCCCGGGGTGGGCCGATCAAGGTGGTGGCGGTGACCCGCAATAGACCGGACGGCACTGCCATCGTGGTCGGCAAGGATTCACCCATCAAGACGGTGGCGGACCTGGCCGGCAAGCGGGTTGCCATCTGGAAGGGTTTCTGGAGCCAGCAACTGGTCTACTTGGCGTTGGAACAGGCCGGGCTGCCCAGCGATGCCCCGCGCTACAGCTACCTGATGCCCACCGAGGCGGTCGCCGCCTTGAGCCAGGGCACCCTCGATGCCACCGCCACCTGGGAGCCCTACGTGAGCATGGTAGAGCGCCAGGGCGGACGGGTGCTGGTCACCGCCAAGGACCTGATGCCGGCACCGGTCTATGTGGTGGCCAACACCCAGCGCCTGGACGAGAACCGCGCCGCCATCGGCGATTTCATCGCCCGCTTGCAACGCGCTCGCAGCTGGGCGCGCGACCACGTCGATGTCTATGCCCAGGCCTGGGCCAGGCGCAACAACTCCGATCCGGCCATCGCCGAACGGTGGTTCCGCCGCGACGCCACCTGGGTCGAGCCGATCAGCGCCCAGACCTTGAGCGACGGCCAGAAGACCGCCGATTTCCTGGTCAAGGCCGGGGTGCTGCAACAGCCGTACGACGTCAAGCCGCTCTATGACCAGAGCTTCAACCGCTACCTGCAAGCGCCCCGGGAGGCCAGCCGATGAGTCGCCAATTGCACCTCGCCGGCTTCCTGCTGGCTGGTCCGGTCGTCCATAGCCACGCCGTCTGGCGCCACCCCGAAACCCAGGGCGACTTCCTCGACCCGGACTATTACGTCCGCGCGGCCAAGGCGCTGGAGGAGGGGCTGTTCGACTTCCTGTTCTTCGCCGACCGCCTGGCCGTGGGCGATCAGCTCGGCGGCTCGCGGGAGACCGCCCTGCGCCTGGGCGCCCAGGATGCCACCCGCCTCGACCCGCTGCCGCTGCTGTCCTATCTGGTGGCCCATACCCGCCACCTTGGCCTCGGTTGCACCCGCTCCACCACCTACTACGAACCCGCCCATGTCGCCCGGGCCTTCGCCACCCTCGATCACCTGTCCCGCGGGCGCGCAGCCTGGAGTATCGTCACCTCGATGAACGACAGCGAGGGCCGGCTGTTCGGCAGGGAGCGCCACCTGGAACACGACCTGCGCTACGACCGTGCCGATGAATTCGTCGAAGTGGCACTCAAGCTCTGGCGCAGCTGGGGACCAGGCGCTCTTCGGCTGGATCGCGAAGGCGGCGTGCTGGCCGATCCCGCGCAGGTGCGCGCCCTCGATCACCAGGGCGACTGGTTCCGCGTGGAGGGCCCGCTCAATATCCCGCGCAGTCCCCAGGGGCGCCCGGTGCTGATCCAGGCCGGTTCCAGCGGTCGTGGCCGGCGCTTTGGCGCGCGTTGGGCCGAAGCCATCTTCACCATCCAGCCGAACCTCGCCGCTATGCGCACCTTTCGCGACGATGTCCGCCGCCAGGTGCTGGAGCAGGGGCGCTCGCCCGACCGCTGCAAGATCCTCACTTCGGTGATGCCCTTCATCGGCGGCAGCGAAGCCGAGGCGCGCGCCAAGCAGGAGCGGCACAACGCCCTGGCGCAACCGGAAGTGGGGCTGATCACCCTCTGCTCCCAGCTCAACATCGACCTGTCCCGCTTCACCCTGGACACCGCCCTGGGCGAGGTGGCCGAGGTCGGCGACCTGCCGTTGGCCGCTGCCGAGAAGCTGCTGGCGCTGGGGCGGCGCACCACCCTGGCCGAACTGGGTCGCAGCTACGCCGCCAGTGTCCGCGTGCCGCAGCTGGTGGGTACCGCTGCCCAGATCGCCGACCAGTTGGCCGAGTGGTTCGAAGTCGGCGGGTGCGACGGCTTCGTGATTTCCCCCGGCTACCTGCCGGGTTCCTTCGTCGAATTCAGCGAGAGCGTGGTGCCGCACCTGCAGCGCCGCGGGCTGTTCCGGCGCCAGTACCAAGGCACGACCCTGAGAGATCACCTGGGCCTCGGCCCCCTGGAGGACTAGATGAGCACGATCGAGGAGGCTGCTGGCTGGCTGACGCTGGCCCGCGAAATCGGCGCGGAGTTCGCCGCCCGGGTGGTGGCCGACGAACGCGAGCGCATTCGTCCCGACGCCCAGCTGCAAAGACTCAAGGACAGCGGCCTGACCAACCTGGTCATACCCGTGCGCCTCGGGGGCGCCGGTCAGCCCTGGTCGCTGGCCATGCGTGTGCTGCGCGAGATCGCTGCCGGTGATGGTTCAGTGGGCCTGCTCTATGGGTACCACCTGCTCAATACCGTCAACCTGCGGCGCGAGCCCCGGCCCAGGCGCGACCGACTACTGGCGGAAATCGCGGAAGGCCGTCTGTGGCTGGCCGGGGTGGTCAATCCGCGTGATGACGACATCCTGGCCCTTCCGCTCGCCGGCGGTGGCTATCGCCTGACCGGACGCAAGGGTTTCTGTAGCGGTGCCGCCTTTGCCGACCGCCTCACCATCAGCGCCCGCGACCGGGAGAGTGGCGCACGGCTGATGGTCACCCTGCCGGCGGACCGGCCCGGATTGGCCTACGCCGATGACTGGGATCACTTCGGCGTGGCCCGCAGCGACAGTGGCAGCTTTACCCTTACCGACGTCTGGGCCAGCGCCGAGGAGGTCCAGATCTGCGACCTGGAGGACGCCGACGACTTCGCCGCGGTGATCCGCACCCCGGTCAACCAGTCGGCTTTTACCCAGTACTACCTGGGGGCAGCCCAGGGCGCCCTGCGCGAGGCGCGACGCTATCTGCACGAAGAGGCGCGGCCCTGGGTGCATTCCCTGGCCACCCGCGCCAGCGAGGATCAACTGGTGCTGAGCCAGATGGGCGAACTCTGGATCGCCCTCCAAGGCGCCGTGGCCCTGGCCGATCTAGCGGCGCAATGGGTACAGGAGCTGCTCGACGCCGACGATGCCTTTACCGCCGAACTGCGCGGCGAGACGGCCATTGCCGTGGCCAGCGCCAAGGTGCTGGCGGCGCGCACCGCGCTGGACGTCACAACTCGCGTGTTCGACGCCCTGGGCGCTCGCGCCACGCACAACCGTCTCGGCCTGGATCGCTTCTGGCGCGATGTGCGCACCCACAGCCTGCACGATCCACTGGCCTACAAGGTACTGGAGGTTGGTCGTTATGCGGTCAAAGGCCAGTATCCCGATATCCGCGCCTATACCTGACGAACGTCCGTATCACCGCTGTGGATTTAGTGTGGAGTGGACGACGTAGTGCTGAACCAAGGGCAGGTGAGGTGGGCCTGGGTTATGCTTGGGATGCATGTCCAGAACCGAAAAGTCAGGCGCCTCCTCATGAAGACCGACGATATCGAAGCCTTTGTCGCGGTGCTCCGCAGCGGTTCCCTCAATGCCGCCGCGCTGTCCCTGGGACTTACCCAGCCGGCCATCACCCGGCGCCTGCAGAGCCTGGAGCAGGATCTCGGGGTCGAGTTGCTCGACCGCCACACCAAGCCGCTCAAGCCAACGCGCCTGGGTCAGGAGGTCTACGGTCATTGCCGTGCCATTCTGCGCGAGATGGATGCCCTGCGCGAGCGGGTGGCGGGTGATACCCCGCCGTCTGGACTGCTGCGCCTGGGCGTACCCCAGACCCTGGGCGATGCGCTGTTGCTGGAGGCCGTGAAAGACATCCGCACCCGCTACCCGGAGCTGCGCACCCAGGTGGCGACCGGCTGGGGCAGCGTACTGGTGAGCCGGATCGAGCACGGCGAACTGGACGGCGCCCTGGTGCTGTTTCCGGCCAACAAGGTCTTTCCCGACGGTATCGAGGCCCAGGCCCTGGGCGCCATGCCCTTGCAGGTGGTCTGCGCCCGCGCGCAGGCGCCGGCCAAACCCAAGCGCCTGGCCGACCTCCAAACGCAGGGCTGGGTGCTCAATCCCGATGGCTGCGGCTTTCGCGCCAGTCTGCAACGCACCCTGGCCGAGCAGGGCCAGGCGCTGCGCATCAATCTGGAAACCTATGGCACCGAACTCCAGCTCGGCCTGGTGGCGGACGGCCAGGGCCTTGGCCTGGTCCCGGCACCGCTGCTGGCCTTGAGCGCCCATCGCGAACGGCTGGCGGTGATCCCCTTGAAGGACTTCAAGCCGGAAATCCAGCTGTGGCTGATCCACCCGCGCTTTCTCGGGCCGCTGCAGGAGGTGGTCGAGGGCTTCGGGCGGGCGGCGAGTCAGCTGTTGGCAGCCTCCTGACAGCAGAACGCCCGGTAGCCTGGCTACCGGGCGTCCGCTAACGCCTGCTTAGGCCGCAGGTTTCGCTAAGAACTCCCGCAGCACGTAGTGCAGGATGCCGCCGGCCTTGAAGTAGCTCACTTCATTGAGCGTGTCGATGCGGCAGAGCACCTCGACGCTTTCCAGGCTGCCATCCTCACGGGTGACTTCCAGGGTCAGCGGCATGCGCGGGCGCAACTCGACACCGTCGATGCCCAGCACGGCGATCTTTTCCTTGCCGGTCAGCCCCAGGGACTTGCGATCGACGCCGTCCTTGAACTGCAGCGGCAGCACGCCCATGCCCACCAGGTTGGATCTGTGGATGCGCTCGAAGCTCTCGGCGACCACGGCCTTCACGCCCAGCAGGTTGGTGCCCTTGGCGGCCCAGTCACGGGAGGAACCAGTGCCGTATTCCTTGCCGGCGATGATCACCAGCGGGGTGTTTTCCAGCTCGTACTTCATGGCCGCGTCGTAGATCGACAGCTTTTCGCCACTGGGGACGTGGAAGGTGTTGCCGCCTTCCTCGCCGCCCAGCATCTCGTTCTTGATACGGATGTTGGCGAAGGTGCCACGCATCATGACTTCGTGGTTGCCACGACGGGAGCCGTAGGAGTTGAAGTCGGCATAGTCCACGCCGTGCTCGGCGAGGTAGCGACCGGCGGGGCTGTCCTTCTTGATGTTGCCGGCAGGGGAGATGTGGTCGGTGGTGACCGAATCGCCCAGCAACGCCAGGATGCGAGCATCGTGTATGTCGGCGATACGCGGCGGATCGCCGGCGATGGTCTCGAAGAAGGGCGGATTCTGGATGTAGGTGGAGTCGGCATCCCAGACATAGGTCTCGGCGTCCGGCACCTGGATCGCCTGCCACTTCTCGTCACCGTCGAATACGGCGCCGTATTGTTTGTGGAACATGGCGGTGTCGAGCTTCTGCACGGCGTCGGCCACTTCCTGCTGGGTGGGCCAGACGTCTTTCAGATAGACCGGCTGACCGTCATTGCCGGTGCCCAGTGGCTCCTGGGTCAGATCGACCTTGACGCTGCCGGCCAGCGCATAGGCCACCACCAGCGGCGGCGAGGCCAGCCAGTTGGTCTTGACCAGCGGATGCACCCGGCCTTCGAAGTTACGGTTGCCGGAAAGTACGGAGGCGACCGTGAGGTCGGCGTCCTGGATCGCCTTTTCGATGGGATCAAGCAGCGGACCGGAGTTGCCGATGCAGGTGGTGCAGCCATAGCCGACCAGGTCGAAACCGAGGTCGTTGAGATAGGGGGTGAGGCCGGCGGCGTTGTAGTAGTCGGTCACTACCTTGGAGCCGGGGGCGAGAGACGACTTGACCCAGGGCTTGCGCATCAGGCCTTTCTCGGCGGCCTTCTTCGCCAGCAGACCGGCAGCCATCATGACGCTGGGGTTGGAGGTATTGGTACAGGAGGTGATGGCGGCGATCACCACGGCACCGTCCTCCAGCTGGAAGGTCTGGCCGTCGAGCTGGACTTCCACGCCACTGCCAGCCTTGGGGGCCTCGGCTTTTTTCGGCGCCAGGGCAGTGAAATCGCCAAAGGTCTTGGCGACCTCACCGAGCAGCACACGATCCTGCGGTCGCTTGGGGCCGGCCAGGCTGGATTGGACTTCGCCCATGTCCAGCTCCAGCACGTCGGTGAACACCGGCTCGTCGCCGGGATTGCGCCACAGGCCCTGGGCCTGGGTGTAGGCCTCCACCAGTTGCACGGTTTCCTCGGGGCGACCGGACAGGCGCAGGTAATCCAGGGTGATCTGGTCCACCGGGAAGAAACCGCAGGTGGCGCCGTACTCCGGCGCCATGTTGCCGATGGTGGCGCGGTCGGCCAGGGGCAGGGTGGCCAGGCCATCACCGAAGAATTCGACGAACTTGCCCACCACGCCCTTCTTGCGCAGCATCTGGGTCACGGTCAGCACCAGGTCGGTGGCAGTGATGCCCTCGTGCAGCTTGCCGGTGAGCTTGAAGCCCACCACCTCGGGGATCAGCATGGACACCGGCTGGCCGAGCATGGCCGCCTCGGCCTCGATGCCGCCGACGCCCCAGCCCAGCACGCCCAGGCCATTGATCATGGTGGTGTGGGAGTCAGTACCCACCAGGGTGTCGGGGAAAGCATAGGTGCGACCGTCCTCGTCCTTGGTCCAGACGGTGCGGCCCAGGTACTCCAGGTTAACCTGGTGGCAGATACCGGTGCCCGGCGGGACCACGCGGAAGTTGTCGAAGGCGTTCTGGCCCCAGCGCAGGAAGGCATAGCGCTCGCCGTTACGCTCCATCTCGATCTCAACGTTCTCGTGGTAGGCGTTTTCGCTGGCGTAACGGTCCACCATCACCGAGTGGTCGATCACCAGATCGACGGGGGAGAGCGGATTGATGCGTTGCGGATCGCCACCGGCCTTGGCCACGGCTTCGCGCATGGCGGCCAGGTCGACCACTGCCGGTACGCCAGTAAAGTCCTGCATCAGCACCCGCGCCGGCCGGTACTGAATCTCGCGATTGGCGGAGCGGGTCTTGGTCCAGTCGGCCAGGGCCTGGAGGTCCTCGCCGGTAACGGTCTGGTTGTCTTCCCAGCGCAGCAGGTTCTCCAGCAGCACCTTGAGGGACTTGGGCAGCTTGTCGAGAGTGCCCAGGGTCTTGGCCGCGTCGGGCAGGCTGTAATAGTGGTAGGTGCGCTCGCCTACCTGCAGGGTCTTGAGGCTTTTGAGGCTGTCCAGGGCTGGCATCAGGGTCTCCTTATCGACGGTTGCCCGCTGGCCGTTCGGGCCTCGAAAGGCAGACAAGACCCGATCCAGCGCTGCGCGGACTGATTTTTCTAGGTGTAGTACTGGACCGACAGCCGCCGCTGGCGTTCCCCAGCCGGCGCGCTGGGGTATAGTGCGCGCCCTGCGTGACCCCTTGAGGAAGCCCTGTCGTGAATACCCTGTTGCTGCTGTGCCGTACCGGATTCGAAGGCGAGGTCTGCGCCGAACTCGGCGAGCGGGCGGCGCTGCTCGGCGTGGGCGGCTACGCCAAGGGCAAGCCGGGTGCGGCCTATGCGGAATTCGTCTGTGGCGACGCCGAGGGTGCCGCCCGGTTGATGCAGAACATCACCTTCGGCGAGCTGATCTTCCCTCGTCAGTGGTCCCGTGGCGCCTTTCTCAGCCTGCCCGAGCAGGACCGCATCGGTCCGCTGCTGGAGCTGCTGGCGGGCTATCCCGTCTGCGGCAGCCTGGCCTTGGAGATGCCCGATACCAATGACGGTAAGGCGCTCTCCACCTTCTGCAAGAAATTCGAACGTCCCCTGACCCTGGCGCTGCGCAAAGCTGGCCGCCTGGTAGACGATGCGCGGGCGCCGCGTCTGCAGCTGACCTTTCTCAGTGGCCGCGAAGTCTTCGTCGGCGTGGTCGAGCCGGACAACGCCGCGCTCTGGCCCATGGGCATCCCACGGCTGAAGTTTCCTCGCGAGGCCCCCAGTCGCTCGACGCTCAAGCTGGAAGAAGCCTGGCACCAGTTCATTCCCCGCGCCGAATGGGAGACCCGTCTGGCGCCGGAGATGCGCGCCGTGGACCTGGGCGCAGCGCCTGGTGGCTGGACCTGGCAGTTGGTGGCCCGCGAGATGCTGGTGACGGCGGTGGACAATGGTCCGATGAACGAGACGCTGATGGACAGCGGCCTGGTGGAGCACCTGCAGGTCGACGGCTATGCCTATGTTCCCAAGCGCCCGGTGGACTGGATGGTCTGCGACATCGTCGAGAAGCCCGCGCGCACCGCGGCGCTGATCGAGCGTTGGATCGGCGAGGGCCACTGCCGCGAGGCGATGGTCAATCTCAAGTTGCCGATGAAGCAGCGCTATCGCGAAGTGGCCGGCATCCTCGAACGCCTGCACGCCCATTTCGCCGATCGCGGTCAGCGTATCGCCATCGGCTGCAAGCAGCTGTATCACGACCGCGAGGAAGTGACCTGTCATCTGCGCCGGCTGGATCGGAAACCCTAGGCCGCCATCAGGCTCTGAATGCAGATCGCTGTAACCGTCCTATCCCTGGAGACCCCATGACCCTCGAAGCCGATACCACCCTCGATGCCAGCGGGCTCAATTGCCCGGAGCCGGTGATGATGCTGCACAACAAGGTGCGCGACATCGCCCCCGGCGCCCTGCTCAAGGTCATCGCCACCGACCCCTCCACGCAGCGCGACATCCCCAAGTTCTGCGTCTTCCTCGGTCATGAACTGGTGGAAAAGAGCGAAGGGGACGGGCGTTATCTGTACTGGATTCGCAAGAAGGTGGAGTGAGGGTTGCGCGAAAGCTCGCTTGGATATTGTGAATTGGCTCACAATAAGTGATCTAGCAAGCAAGGAAGCCTTTTTATGAAAGCCAGGATGCTGGGTGTTGTCTCGCTCATTCTCGCGGGGTGCACGTCGGTACAGGTCCAGCCCGTCGCCGTACGCCCAGATTTGGTATGTATCCAGGAGAATCCTGCGGTTTGGGTGAAGGACTTTCTCCCCGTGGTCCGGGCCGGCTTTGCTCGGCACAGTGTGCCTACCGAGAGCTATACGCAGGTGCCACGCGAGTGCCCATACGTTCTTGAGTACACCGCGCGGCAAACCTGGGACGGCGTGCCTTACTTATCAGCTGCCGGGCTGACCCTGCGTGACGCCAGTGGGCGCCTGGTGGGTCAGGCTGACTATCACCTGCGGGGTAAGGGTGGTTTCTCCCTTATGAAGTGGCAGGGGACCGCAACAAAGATCAATCCGGTGGTAGATGAGCTCTTGGGTCAGATGCCTCCCGCACCTGTCACCAGACCGACCCCGAGTGCTGTCCCTACCTCCGCAGCTGCCGGGCTGACCTTTGAAGACGAATTGGCTGCGCTTCAGGCAAAAAACCTCAGCTATCAGGACTACAGCAATCAGTACCGTGCGCTTCGGCAGCGCTATGGTCTGGATCGCTGACTTCAATGTGGAGCCCGTAACGTTGGGCTTCGCTTACGCTCAGCCCACCTACGACGCGTAGCCAAGGCCCCACCGCACGGGGGTGGCTTTCGTAGGTTGGGTTGAGATGGCTCCATTGTCGAAGCCCAACAGGACGATGCCCGTCACCCCGTAACGTGTAAAACCGCGCAGCGTTTTCCACCGTCGAGCCCCGAACCCGTGGACAAGGGCATGCCGTTGTCCAGCCTACGCTCAGGCAGCACCCAAGCCTTTGACCACGCCCAGCAGATGCTCCCCTAGCCGGCGATGCTGGTCCGCCTCGAAATGCACGCCGTCCACTGGGCTTACCTGAATGATTTCCCCGGCATCGACGAAGGTCGCGCCCTGGGCTTCGGCTACCTGGCGATAGCGTGCGGCCAGTTGGCGAGACTTGGCCGCGCCGCCGGCGAAGATCTCGCCGAGAAAGCCCACTTCCTCGATGGGCGCCGGGGCCATGACGATGAGCCTGGGCGTAGCGCCGTCCGGGCCGGCATTGCAGCGCTTGATCTCTTCCAGCAGCACCTGCAGGGCACTGGCGATGTCCGCGGGCGTCACCGACAGCCGTGCCTTGAGGTCGTTGGTACCCAGCATCAGCAGCAGGACATCCACGGGCAGCTGGCTTTCCAGGCAGGGCCGGAGATAGGTGAGGCCATTCTTGTGGTGGCCGTCGATGGGGTCGTCATGCACCGTGGTCCGCGCCGGCAGGCCTTCTTCGATCACCCGCCAGTCGCGGCCCAGGCCGCGGGCCAGGACGCCGGTCCAGCGTTCGTCCCAGCCGAAGCGCTCGAGTACGCCGGGCTGGGTCAGCGGCCCGGGTGCCGTGGGTGTTGGAGTCGCCATAGCAGAGCAGGGTACGCAGGGGCATGTCAGGACCTCGCCAGGACAGAGTGACGTCCACCCTAGAGGCTTTTCCGCGGCGCCGCGAGAACCGACGGTCGTGGCAGCGACCTCAGCCTTCGCTCGGCGCTTCGCTGCCCCGCGTCGCCTGGTCCAGTGGCGAACCGCCTACCTCGTAGCGCACGTTCATGCGTGGCGAGGCCAGTTCGATGCCGGCGTCGTCCAGGTGGCGCTTGAGTTTGAGGTTGAAGGCGCGCGAGACCTCCCACTGCTTGATCGGCGCAGTCTTGAAACGGAATCTCAGGATGGCCATGCCGGAATCGAAGCTCTCCACCCCCTGCAGCTCCAGCGGTGACCAGATGTCCCGGCCCATCAGCGGGTCCTGGCGCAGCGAGCGGCCGACTTCCTGGACCATCTCGATGGCCTTGTCCACCGACAGTGCCTGGGGGATCGGCAGGCGGAAGATGGCGTAGCCGAACTGCCGCGAGTAGTTCTGGATGCTCTTGATCTCGCTGAAGGGGATGGTGTGGACGATGCCGTCGATATCCCTCAACCGCACGGTGCGGATGGTCAGGCCCTCCACGGTGCCCAGGTGGTTGCCGACGTCGACATAGTCGCCAATGGCCAGGGAGTCCTCGATGATGATGAACAGCCCGGTAATGAGGTCGGCTACCAGGCTTTGAGCGCCGAAGCCCACCGCCAGGCCGATGACGCCGGCACCGGCCAGCAGCGGGGTGACGTTCACGCCCATGTTGGCCAGGGCGACGATCAGGGCGATGACGAAGATGGTCAGGAACAGCACGTTGCGGATCAGCGGCAACATGGTCTGGGCGCGGGCGTTGTTGGGGCTGACGCGGTGCAGATTGAGGCCGCGGTGGATGGCGGTGTCGGCCAGGATCCACACCAGCCAGGCCAGCAGCAGGGTGCCGCCCAGGCCAAAGAACTTGCTGGCGACCGCATGGCCGTCGCCCTGGCTGAATCTCAGCAGCGAGAGATTCCAGGCGCGCAGGGCCAGCTCGATGCCTACCAGCCAGATGACGATGCCCAGCACCAGCACGAAGAAGGCGCGCAGCCGTTCGGCATAGGCTTCCTGGATGCGTCCACTGGGCCGGCGGCGCAGCAGCCGCGCCCGTACCAACGCATTCAGGCCCAGGGCGGCGCCCATGGTCACGGCGAACAGCAGCGCGCGACGCAGGGCGTCGCTGGTGTCGCCGGCGGAGACGAAGGTGGCCACCACCGATACCGCCACCAGGATCAGCAGCGGCAGGTGCCAGAGCCGGGCGATCAGGTGGCGCACGCCCTGCAGGCCACGCAGGGCCTGCCGTTTGGCCAGCGGCTGGTTGCGGATCAGGTGGGCGATGGGGCGGCGGAATCTCAAGGCGAACTGGGCGGTGAGCAGCGCCGCGCAGATATTGGCCCCGATGGCGATGACGGCGGCCAGGTGGGGCCCTAGGGTCTCGGCCAGGTGCGGATCGCTGGCTGCGCCGCCGAGGGCGGCCAGGCTGCCGATGATCCACAGGGGACGGAAGGCGCGTCGGCGCAGGATCAGCAGGGCGCGGTTGCGATGGGCGCCGCTGGGCAGGGAGCAGATCACCACCACCGTGGCGGCGAACAGCGGGCCGGTGACGGCGGCATAGGCCAGGGCAACGGCCACCGTCTTGCCCAGCGAATCCGGCAGCCACAGGGACACCACCAGGGTCAGAATGAAGGCCAGCAGCCAGGGCGCCAGCTTGCGCAGGGCGAAACGCACCAGATCCAGGGTCCGCGGCTGGAGCGGCAACTCCTCCGCCAGTCCGAATCTCACCCGCAGGCGGTGACTGATGCTTTTCAAGCCCAGGGCGCAGCCGGCCCAGAAGGCCAGGGTGATGACGAAGCCGGAGAGCAGGTTGAGGCGCTGCTCGGGCGCCGGTGCCAGCGCGGCCAGTTCGGCACCGGCCTGCTCCAGCTGGTACTGCCAGCGTTGGCGCAGGTTGTCGCGCTGCAGCTGTTGCTCGACCACCGTCATGGTGTCGGTGATCAGCCCGATCACGCCCTGGGAAGCACTGGGTTCGGCCTTGGCCTGGGCCGCCTGCAGTTTCTTGAGATCCGCCAGCAGGCGATTGCGCTGCTGCTCGCTTTCCAGGGTCTTGATGACCTGGTCCAGGGACTGACCGAATTGCGGATCGACCTGGTCCTTCTGGGTGCCCGGCAGCCCCGGCAGGGCGGCCTGGACCGGGCCGATGAGCAGAAAGCAGAGGCAGAGGAGTTGTAGCAGGCGAAAGATCATCGAAGCCGCACGCTCACGAAAGAGGGAAACCCTCGTCCCGGTCGGCAGGGCAGCCGTCCGCGACGAGGTGGCCAGTGTAGCAAGGGCAGCGCGCTAGGCGCTGTGGATGCGTCGACGGGCGCTGCGGGCCAGGCGCACCGACAGCAGGATGGCCGCGCAGGTCAGACCCAGCACCAGCCCCTGCCACAGCCCGGCTGGGCCACGCGGTGCCCCGAACCAGTCGCTCAGGCCCAGCGCCCAGCCCACCGGCAAGCCCACGCCCCAGTAGGCCAGCAGGGTAATGACCATGGTCGCCCGGGTATCCTGATAGCCGCGCAGGGCGCCGGCGGCGGTGACCTGGATGGCGTCGGAGAATTGGAAGATACCGGCGAACACCAGCAGCGAGGCCGCCAGCTGGATCACCGCCAGGTCCTGGGAGTAGAGGCCGGCGATGAAGGTGCGCGCGGTCAGCATCAGGGTGCAGGAGACGCAGGCGCAGAGCAGCCCGGCTGCCATGCCGACGCCGGCGGCGAAACGGGCCTCGCGCGGCTCGCCGCGCCCCAGCGCCTGGCCGACGCGGACGGTCACCGCCATGCCCAGCGCCAGGGGCACCATGAACACCAGGCCGGAGAAATTCAGCGCCACCTGGTGCCCGGCGACCACGGTCGGCCCCAGCTCGCCGATCAGCAGGGCCACCACGGAAAAGATGCTGGATTCGGCGAACACCGCGATGCCGATGGGTACGCCGATGGCCAGCAGGGCGCGCAGCGTCGGCCCGTGCGGTCGCTCGAAGCGCGCGAAGAGGGCGCAGGCGCGATAGCGCTCGGTGCGGATGATCGCCAGCATGGCCAGCAGCATCGCCCACATCACCGTGCCCGAGGCGAAGCCGCACCCAGCACCGCCCAGGGCCGGCAGCCCCAGGTGCCCATGGATGAAGATCCAGTTCAGCGGCACGTTCAGCGCCAGACCGGCGATGCCCACCAGCATCGCCGGCCGGGTGCGCCCGAGGCCGTCGCTGAAGCAGCGCAGCACATAGTAGAAGGCGGTGGCGGGCAGGCCCATGGCGATGCCCTTGAGATAGAGCAGGGTCGGGCCGATCAGCTGGGCGTCGACATGCATGGCCACCAGCAGGGGCCGGGCGTTGAGCAGCAGCAGGCTGGCGATGAGGCCGCAGCCCAGGGCCAGCCACAACGCCTGGCGCACCAGCGGACCGATCTCCTGGCTGCGGCCGCCGCCGTGGCGCTCGGCCACCTTGGGCGTGGTCGCCAGCAGGATGCCGGTCATCAGCAGGAACACCGGAATCCACACGGAGTTGCCCAGGGCGACGGCGGCGAGGTCCAGCGGGCCGACGCGACCGGCCATGACGGCGTCGACGAAGCCCATGGCCGAATGGGAGAGCTGGGCGATGACGATGGGCGCGGCCAGGGAGAGCAGGGCGCCGAATTCGCGTCTGATACGAGGTAGAGAGGAGGTCACTTGAGCGGTCGGTCAGCTTCGGGGCCAATAGTCTAGACCTCATGGCCGCCGTGGCAAGCCTCGTGGCGACCGTTGCCTGGTGCGAATGGCCTGCTAAAGTGCCGATCCCCGCCCTTGCGAGTGCCCGGCCATGCACATCCTTGCCGACGAAAACATACCGCTGCTGGACGCCTTTTTCGGACCCCATGCGACCCTCGAACGCCTTTCCGGCCGCGCCTTCGATCGCGAAGCCGTGCGCCGCGCCGATGCGCTACTGGTGCGCTCCATCACCCGCATCGATGAGACGCTGCTGGCACGTTCGAAGGTCGGCTTCGTCGGCACCTGCACCATAGGCACCGATCATCTCGATCTCGGCTATCTGCAGCAGGCGGGCATCCGCTGGAGCAATGCCCCCGGCTGCAATGCCCGTGGGGTGGTGGACTGGGTGCTTGGCGCGCTGTTGGCGCTGGCCGATGGCGCCGGTACGGACCTGGCGCAGCGTACCTATGGCATCGTCGGCGCCGGTCAGGTCGGCGGCCGCCTCGCCAAGGTGCTGCGCGGACTGGGCTGGAAGGTACTGGTCTGCGATCCGCCGCGTCAGGCGACTGAGCAGGGCGACTTCCACAGCCTGGATGAGCTGATCGCGCGGTGTGACGTGGTCTGTCTGCACACCCCGCTGGTCCGTGATGGCGAACAGCGCACCCTGCACCTGTTCGATGCGACGCGCCTGGCGAGATTGCGTCCGGGCAGCTGGCTGCTCAATGCTTGCCGGGGCGAGGTAGTCGACAACGCCGCGCTGCGTGCGCATCTGGCCGGTGGCGCCGAGCTGAAGGTGGCCTTGGATGTCTGGGAAGGCGAGCCAGGTATCGATCCTGAACTGGCCCGTCTCTGTCAGCTGGTGACGCCCCATATCGCCGGGCACAGCCTGGAAGGCAAGTGGCGCGGCACCGCGCAGATCTATGAGGCGTTCTGCGCCTGGGCGGGAGAGACGCCACGGTTGAGTCTGGGCGAGCTGTTGCCACCGCAGCAGCTAAAGCGCCTGGTGTTCAGCGGAGATGCGCCCGAGGCGACGGCCTTCAAGCGTGTCTGTCGCGCGGTCTACGATCCGCGCGACGACGATGCGGCGCTACGCGCGACCCTCGGCCTGCCGGCCCTGGCGCGCGCCCAGGCGTTCGACGCCCTGCGCAAGGGCTATCCCATGCGTCGGGAGATTCCGGGGCTGCTGCTCGAAGGGGCGGGCGTGGCTCGGCTGGCGAGTGCCCTGGGCTGCGACTGGCGACATGGCGACGACTCCGAAAGCGGCGGTGTCGCTTAGGACCGAGGCGGAGCGGAAGCGTTCAGGCAGGACAGCGGCTCCCCGCCAGTCGGCCTGGATGGCCGAGAGACGGGACGCGCGAAATCAGTGATATTCGCAGAGGTAGGCAGTGTCTTCCGCGACCTTGAGCTGGAACTTGGCGTTGGCCGGCACGGTGAACTGGCTGCCCGCAGCGAAGGTTTCCCAGCTCTCGCTGCCCGGCAGCTTGACGGTCAGGGCGCCGGCCACCACGTGCATGATCTCCAGCTGGCTGGTGCCGAATTCGTATTCGCCAGGGGCCATGACGCCGAGGGTAGCCGGCTTGGACTTGAGGCTGAAGGCGATGGATTTGACGGTGCCGTCGAAGTATTCGTTGACCTTGAACATCGGATTTCCTTGTGCGAGAGCGGTTAGAAGCGTCCGCGAGTATGCCCAAGGCCGTCCCCGGCTGTCACCGGTCCACACCGCGACTAGCGGGCGAAGGCGGGCAGGCTGGCCGGCAGCAGCTTGGCGGTATTGCGCGCATCGGTCTCGGCACGGTGCAGCACCCCGGTAAAGGCCAGCCCCGCCGACTCCAACGCGGCGGTGAGACCCAGCGGGCGCGCCAGACCGCGGGCCTTGGCGAAGGCCTGTTTGAGATTGCGGTGCGGTACCCGCGCCAGATGGGTGTGCAGATCATGCTCGCGCCAGGCGCGCTCCAGCAGGCGGCGGTCGAAATCGCCCCAGCTGCACCAGCCGGCCAGGGTGGTTTCATAGGCGCCCAGCCAGCGCTCGAAGCCCAGCCAGGTGCCCGCCAGAGGCTCGGCGCCATCGACATCCGCCTGGCTGATGTGGGTGAGGTCGCGGCAAAAGGGCGTCAGCAGCGGCAGGCGCTCGGGCTGGACGAAGCTCTGGTAGCGATCCAGCTCCTGCCCCTCGGCGTTCACCATCACCGCGCCGATCTCGATGATTTCCATCAACTCCAGCGGCCAGCCGCCTTCGTCGGTGGTCGCCTCCAGGTCCAGCACCAGCCAATGCTTCATCGTCACGCCCTCGGGCCAGCCGCCCCGCTCATCGCAGATATGACGGCCGAAAAATCTCTGGGTTGCGTAGCATCGTGCGAATGAATGTTACATTCATGACTCGATAGCGACATCTGGTCACGATTTGCTTGTGAGGCTCCAGCCTTGCTTTTAAGCTTCAAGCCTCTTCTCCAGCGAGTTTCACCATGGAATGCCGTCCGGGCTGTGGCGCCTGTTGCATCGCGCCGTCGATCTCCTCACCGCTGCCACGCATGCCCCAGGGCAAGCCTTCCGGCGTGCGCTGCGCCCACCTGGACAGTACCAATCGCTGCGATCTGTTCGGCTCTCCGCTGCGCCCGGCGGTGTGCGGCGGCTTCCGGGCCGAGCTGGCCTTCTGCGGCAGCAACAGCGCCGAGGCCATGGCCAACCTCTTGCGGCTGGAGGGTGAAACCGCCGCCTGATCCGGTTCTGAACTGCGCTCTCCAACAATCACAACAACAAGGGACGTCCCATGCACAAGCCGCTTCGCTCCATCTTCGCCCTGACCCTGCTCGCCGCCACTGGTCTGGCCCAGGCCGAAGACTGGCAACTCGCCAAGCAGGAAGACGGTATCCAGGTCTATACCCGCGCCGTCGCTGGCTCCAAGTACAAGGCCTATCGCGGCGTGGTCCAGATCAAGGCCGATCCAGCCACCATCGCCAAGCTGCAGGACGATCCGGTGGGCTCCTGCAAATGGATCTTCCGTTGCCAGTCGCTGCAGGTGCTCAAGCGCCAGGACAACCAGGCCTGGACCTACATGCGCATCGACATGCCCTGGCCGGTGACCGCGCGCGACGTGGTCTTGCATATCACCGAGCAGAAGACCCCCGACGGCGGCTTCACCCGCACCCTCGAAGGCCAGCCCGACTATCGTCCTGCCGCCGATGGCTATGTGCGAGTGGCGAGCTTCCAAGGCCAGTGGCGCGTGGTGCCGAGGAACGGTGGCTCGGAAGTGACCTACGAGGCCCAGAGCGAGCCCGGTGGCAGCGTGCCGTCCTGGCTGGCCAACAGTTTCGTGGTGGATGCCCCGCTCAACACCCTGAAGGGTCTGCGCCAGGCCGCGCAGCGCTGATCCGGCGTCTCTAGGCAAAAGGCCTGGTTCCCGTGGCGCCGGGCCTTTCTTATACCACCCCTATGCTGGATCTTGCCGGTCCATAGGTATTCCCTGGTAGCCCTTTTTAATACCACCCCTATAGCGCTGAAGCACAGGGGATTCACCTCTCTGCTTCAGCGGTGGTAATCAACGAGCCGGGTTGGCTGCCGAATGACTGCGTTTCTTGCGCCGCCAGCCGTCCACCAGGCGGAAGGCCAGCAAGGCGGCGCCGATGGTGGCGTAGATCGACCACTCTTCCAGGTCCGAGCGCACGATCCAGAGATAGTGCAAGAGCCCCAGGCCCAGCACCAGGTAGGCCAGCCGATGCAGTTCCTTCCAGCGCTTGCCCAGGCGGCGCATGGCGGGGCGGTTGGAAGTGACGGACAGGGTCAACAGGATCAGCAGGGCCGCGGCGCCGACGATGATGTAGGGCCGGCGCTGCAATTCCACCCCCAGTTGCGACAGGTCGAAGCCCAGGACGAAAGCCAGGTAGCCCAGGAAGTGCAACAGGGCGTAGGTGAAGGTCCAGAGCCCGAGCTGACGGCGGATCACCGGCCAGAGCTTCCAGCGGGTGAGGCGCGACAGCGGGGTCAGGGTGAGGGTCAGCAACAGCAGCACCAGGGCGCCGGTGCCCAGCTTGTCCACCAGTGCCTTGCCCGGATCCGGACCGAGGGCGAAGATCCAGGCCTGGTACAGCCACCACAGCGGCGGGCAGAGCGCGGCGATGAACACCGCGACCCGCCAGAGCAGCAAGCCCATCAGTAGTTTCTCCGCAGATCCATGCCGCTGTAGAGCGAAGCCACTTCCTCGCCATAGCCGTTGAACATCAGGGTCGGCCGCACGTTGGGGCTGAACAGGCCGCTGGGCAGGCGCCGTTCGCGGGCCTGGCTCCAGCGCGGGTGGTCCACTTCCGGATTGACGTTGGCATAGAAGCCGTACTCGTTGGGTGCCATGCCCTGCCAGGTGGTGCGCGGCTGTTCTTCCACCAGGCTGATCCGCACGATCGACTTGATGCCCTTGAAGCCGTATTTCCAGGGCACGATCAGGCGGAGCGGCGCGCCATTCTGGTTGGGCAGCACCCGACCGTACATGCCTACCGTCATCAGCGTCAGCGGATGCATGGCCTCGTCCAGGCGCAGGCCTTCGACATAGGGCCAGTCCAGCAGGGCGAAGCTGGAGTTCATGCCGGGCATGTGCTGCGG
Organism: Pseudomonas sp. PLB05; assembly: GCF_021106615.1. Lineage (NCBI taxonomy): Bacteria > Pseudomonadati > Pseudomonadota > Gammaproteobacteria > Pseudomonadales > Pseudomonadaceae > Pseudomonas > Pseudomonas sp. PLB05. Next base: position 54,826 of record NZ_JAJOHO010000003.1, on the reverse strand, counting down.
ATCCTTGAGCGTCTCGAACCTCACGTAGCGGGCCTTGCCGGTGGGCTCGACGCGCTTGAGCAGGCTGGCCAGCGGAAAGCCCAGCCAGGGAATGACCATGGACCAGGCCTCGACGCATCTCATGCGATAGATGCGCTCTTCCAGGGTTTCGGGGCCGAAGAGGTCTTCCAGGCCGTAGGTGCCTGGCTTGCCCACCTCGCCGTCGACCACCACGCTCCAGGGCTGGGTCGGCAGCTGGCCAGCATGGGCCGCGGGATCGCTCTTGTCCGGCCCGAATTCGTAGAAGTTGTTGTAGTGGGTGGCGTCCTTGAAGGGCGTGATGTCTTCGCCCTTGACCGTGGCCGCCTGCCAGCGGGTATCCGGCAGCTTGCGCTCGAACCAGTCCGGGCCCTTGGCGGCTTCGACGTCGCCGTAGCTGGACGCGGCGGCCAGGGCCCAGCCGGGCAGGGCGGCGCCGGCGAGCAGGGCGCCGCTGGTACCGAGCAACTGGCGCCGGGACAGGTAGACGGCTTCGGGAGTGATCTCCGACCCACGACAGGCAGAGCGCGGAACGATCTTGATCGGCATGACGGACCTCGATGGGGGCGCTCGACAGGGAGCGGCTGGCTAACAGCGTGAGACATCCCGGTCGTGAAAAGCTTCCCACGCCAACGATAGCCCGCCGTCCCGGTCCGGCGGAAGGCCGTTGCGCTCGGACGGGCGGGACGTTCAGGCCGTCGCCAGGCACCTTCGGGACCCCGTGCCATACTGCGGCGACCTCTCGCCCTCAGGAGTGCCCGATGAAGAAGCTGATCAATAGCCCCACCGCGGTGGTTCGCGAACTGCTCGAAGGTCTCGTCAGCCTGGATCCCGGCCTGGCCCTGCTGGCCGAGGAACAGGTCATCCTGCGCCAGCCCCTGGCCGCCGCCGAACGCCCGGTGGCGGTGATTTCCGGCGGGGGCAGCGGCCACGAGCCGGCCCATGCCGGCTACGTCGGGGACGGAATGCTGACCGCCGCGGTGGCTGGTGACGTCTTTACCTCGCCCAGCGTGGATGCCGTATTGGCCGCGATCCGGGCGGTCGCCGGTCCCGCCGGGGCGCTGCTGGTGGTCAAGAACTACACCGGTGATCGTCTCAACTTCGGCCTGGCCGCGGAACTGGCGCGCAGCGAGGGCATTCCGGTCGAGACGGTGCTGGTGGCCGACGACGCCGCCCTGCGCCATACCGTGGCTCCGGAGCGGCGCCGCGGCATCGCCGGCACCGTGCTGATCCACAAGCTTGCCGGCGCGGCGGCCGCAGCCGGTCGGCCGCTGGCGGAGGTGGCCAGCCTGGCCCACGCCGCGAGTGCCGAATTGCGCAGCATGGGTGTCGCCCTGGGCGCCTGCACGGTACCGGCGGTGGGGCACCCAGGCTTCCAGCTGGCGGAGGACGAGGTGGAGTGGGGCCTCGGCATCCATGGCGAGCAGGGCGTCGAGCGCGGCCCCTGGCTGGGCGCCGACGCCACCGTGGCGCGGCTGCTGGATACCCTCATCGAAGACGGCGGCTACGCCAGGGGGACGCGCCTGGCGCTGCTGGTCAATGGCCTGGGCGCGACGCCGCCGCTGGAACTCGCGCTGATGGCGCGGGCGGCACTGCTCCAGTTGCGTCAGCGCGGTCTGGTGGTGGCGCGGGCCTGGACCGGCATCTTTCTCAGCGCCCTGGACATGCCCGGCTGTTCGCTGTCGCTGCTACCGGTGGATGAGGCGCGCCTGGCGCTGCTCGATGCGCCGACCCTGGCCCGCGCCTGGCCGGGCTTCGGCCAGGTACCGGCTGCACCCACGCTGTTGCCCGCACCTGTAGCGGTAGCCGAAACAACCCCACGCACCCCTGGTCCCCTGGCCGAGCGCCTGCAGGGGGCGGCAGATGCGATCATCGCCAGCCTGCTGGCCAACGAAGCTCGCCTCACCGACCTGGACAGCCGCGCCGGGGATGGCGATCTCGGCACCAGCCTGGCCCGTGGCGCCGAAGCGCTGCGCGCCTTGCCAGCCAGCGCCTGGTACGCCCCGGCCAGTGCCCTGGCAGCCATGGGGCAGGCTCTGCGCCGCGCCATCGGCGGCAGCTCCGGACCCTTCTACGCCTGCGCCCTGGTCCGCGCCGCCCAGGTGCTGGACGGGGTGGAGCGACCCACGCTGGCTCAATGGGCCAAAGCGTTCGATGGCGGCGTCCAGGCCCTTGCCGAACTCGGCGGCGCCCAACCGGGCCAGCGCACCATGCTCGATGCCTTGCGACCGGCAGCGGATGCCCTGTCGGACGGTGCCCGGGCTGGTGCCAGCCCGGCGCAGGCCTTTGCCACGGCCCTCGCCGCCGCTCGCGAGGGCGCCGCGGCTACCGCCGAGATGCTGCCGGTCCAGGGTCGCGCCAGTTACCTGGGCGAACGGGCCCGCGGCATTCCCGATGGCGGTGCCGTGGCGGTGGTCTGCTGGCTGGAAGCCTTGGAACCCGTGATCGCCCGCTAGCGCGAGTCAGCGCCATGGACGGTCCCGCGGCGACCGGGCCAGCCATGGCGGCAGACCAGCGACAGCAGGGCGCCAACGAAGGCCAGGGCCATGTCCTTTTGCGCGTCCCAGGGATCGCCCTGGGCGCCGACGAAGGCTTCCGCGGCGTCGCCCGCCAGCAGATCGGCGCCCAGCCATTCCATCAATTCGTAACCGGCTGAGGAGGCCAGGATGAATTCCAGGGCCACATAGGCGCTCCGCCAGCCGCGCAGTCCGGTCAGGCCCTGGACCACTTCCCGAATTGGCCGGGCCAACAGCAGGCCATAGGCGAGGTGGACCAGCCGATCGTAGTGGTTGCGCTGCAGATCCAGGACCTCGGTCAGCCGGTAATCGGTCAGGGCCTGCCAGGCGTCGTCGTAGGGTACCCGGGAATAGGTGTAGTGGGCACCGATCTGGTGCAGCACCAGAAAGCCGAAGAGTTGCAGGCTGGCGCTGGCCGACAGCCGAAGCCGTCGCTGGACCAGGGCCACGCCCAGCACGGCGATGATCACCAGTAGCTGCTCGATCGTCCAGGTGAAACGGTCCAAGGGGGACCAGCCGAGCGCCAGGGTAAGGACGGCCAGGGTCAGCAGAAGAAGGAGTTGCAGACGGGAACAGCGGGTGGGGTTCAAACGCGAGAGCCTTGTCCGGAATGCGGAGCGTCGCGACGACGGCCCCTGCTGCGTGGACCTCCGCTCGACCGCCAGCGTTCGAATGCGGCGACCCGATATCGTCGCGGCGTCGCTGCAAAAACAGCAAGCGCAGCGGAGGCACCGGCGCCGCTTGCCCGCGGTCCCACGGGCAGGACCTTTCCCTCCCCTGGAGCTCTCGATGTCCATCCTGCCACCGCTCTCGGCTTTCGATTCGAGCCTGGCACTGTTGCGCGAAGGCTATGCCTTCATCAGCAATCGCTGCGATCGCCTGGATAGCGATGTCTTCGCCACCCGGCTGTTCCTGCAGCCCACCCTCTGTCTGCGTGGCCAGGCGGCGGTGGAGCTCTTCTATCGTGAGGAACGTTTCACCCGAGTGGATGCCGCGCCCCGGTCGCTGCGCCAGACACTGTTCGGCGAAGGCGGCGTCCAGGTGCTGGATGGTGCGGCTCACCGCCAGCGCAAGGCGCTCTTCCTTGAGATTACCCGGCCGGCGCGGGTGGAGGCCTTGATCACCCGGGTGGAACGGGAATGGCGCGCCAGGCTGCCCAGCTGGCAGAGCCGCGGCGAGATTATCCTGCTGGACGAATTGCATCGCCTCTATACCCGCGCGGTCTGCGACTGGGCGGGCGTCACCCTGGCCCTGGAAGAGGAGGGGCAGCGCTGTGCCGACCTGGTCGCGCTGCTCGAAGGCGCCGGCAGCCCAGGCCTGGCCAACCTGGGCGCTCGCCGGGCACGTCGGCGGCTGGAGCGCTGGCTTGGCGGGCAGGTCGAGCAGGCCCGCAAGCGGCCGGCACCGACTGGCAGCGCCCTGGCGCTGATCGCGCAGCACCGGGAGCCGGATGGTCAGCCGTTGTCACCACGGGTGGCCACGGTGGAGCTGCTCAATGTGCTGCGGCCAACGGTGGCCGTAGCACGCTTTTCCACCTTTGCCGCCCTGGCGCTGTACAAGCAACCGGCCTGGCGCGAACGGTTGCGGGCCGATCCCGCCGCCCGGTTGCCTTTCGCCCAGGAAGTGCGACGCTTCTACGCCTTCTTTCCCTTCACCGTGGCGCGGGTACGGGAAAGCTTCGCGTGGCACGGCGTCGACTTCCGCCGCGGCACCCGCGTCGTGCTGGATCTCTATGGCACCAATCGCGATCCGCGCAGCTGGGAGCGTCCCGAGGTGTTCGAGCCCATGCGCTTTGTCGCCGAGGCGATCCCGGGCGCCGCCTTCGTACCCCAGGGCGGCGGTGATGTGGCCCGTCAGCACCGCTGTCCGGGCGAAGGCATCGCCCTGGCGCTCATGACCTCCGCCCTGCGCCTGCTGCTGCAGGACATGACCTACCAAGTGCCAACCCAGGATCTGCGCATCGATCTGGCGCGGATGCCGATGCGCCCCGCCAGTGGCCTGATCCTGAGCGAGGTCCAGGCAGTGCAGCGCACCCGTAGTTCGGTGGCCTAGCTTGCCACAGGTGTCAGAGCGCCTCGTCATGGCGCTCGCGCAGCAGCGGCCGGTCAGGCAGCCCGCGGCGCCACATGGGTACGCGCCGTGAGCAGACTCACCAGCACGAAGCTGACCAGACTCAGGCCGAGGCTGAAATAGATCGGCGTATTCGCCTCCAGGCCGTCCTTGAGCATGAAGACGATGGCCGCGATCGAGCCCAGCAGCATGCTCGCCAGCGCTCCGGCCGTGGTCGCGCGCGGCCAGAGGATGGCACCGAGCAACGGCACCAGGATGCCGCCCACCAGCAGGTTGTAGGCCAGGGTCAGGGCGCCGATGACGTCATTCACCAGTAAGGCGACGGCGAGCACGGCCAGGCCGGTGAGCAGGGTGAAACCACGTGCCATGCCCAGGGTCGAGGCCTTGCCGCCACGCAGCCGGGGCAGGAGGTCCTCGGTCAGGGTAGTGGAGGCCGCCAACAGTCCGGCACTGGCGGTGGACATCATGGCGGCCAGCGCGGCGGCGATCACCAGGCCGCGGATGCCGTCCGGCAGCGCGCTGCGCACGATGGCGGCGAAGGCGTTGTTGGCATCGCCCAGGTCCGGCAGCAGCACCCGGGCGCACATGCCGATCAGCGCACCTACCAGACCATAGAGTACGCAATAGACGCCGGCCAGGCTGCCCGCCACCCGCGCCACGCCTTCACTGCGCGCGGTGAAGACCCGCTGCCAGATGTCCTGGCCGATGAGGATGCCGAAGAAGTAGATCAGGAAGTAGGTGAAGATGGTGTCATAGCCAAGGGTGGTCAGGGCGAAGGCGCTGGCCGGCAGCTTGGCCACCAGGGCGTCCCAGCCGCCGACCCGGGTCACGCAGATCGGCAGCAGCACGAACATCAGGCCCGCGGTCTTGATGACGAACTGGACGATGTCGGTCAGCGTCAGCGACCACATGCCGCCGATGCTGGAATAGATCACCACCACGCTGCCGCCGAGCAGAATGGCGCTCCAGAAGGGCAACTCGAACAGCACCTGGATCACCGTGCCCATGGCCAGCACCGAGACCACGCTGAGCATCAGCGCATAGACGAACATGATGGCGGCGCTGGCCTGGCGCGCCAGAGGCGTGTAGCGCCGTTCCAGCACCTGGGTCACGGTATAGATGCGCAGCTTCAGCAGTGGCTTGGCGAGAAACAGGTTGAGCACCAGGATGCCGCCCCCCAGCATGGCGCACAGCCAGAAGCCGGACAGGCCATGGACGTAGCCCAGTCGCACCGTGCCCACGGTGGCGGCTCCCCCCAGTACGGTGGCGGCCATGGTGCCCAGGTAGCAGGCCGGACCGAGGTTGCGGCCGGCGACGAGGAATTCCTCCTGATTGCGGGCACGGCGCATGCCGTACCAGCCGAGCAACAACATGGCCAGGGCATAGGCCAGGACGACGGAAATATCCAGGATCATTGACGAGATCTCTTGTAGGGCTGAGCAAGGCCGGGCGCGCCGGCCCCGTGACAGGGTTCGGGATCAGGCGGCGCGGATGCCTGGAGGTGTTGCGCGGGCACGCCGGCGTCTGGGGCGCCGTGCACCGGCCGGGCCATAGACGGCAACCGGTTCCGGGAACAGCAGGAGCAGGACCAGGTAGAGCAGGGCGGCGCTGCCCAGGGCCAGGGGCAGGCTCAGGTCGATGCCGCCGGCCAGCTCGCCCAGGGGACCCACGAACTGGCCGGGCAGGTTGACGAAGGCCAGCCCGAGCAGGGCGCTGGGAATCCAGGCGCCCATGCCGCGCCAGTTCCAGCCATGGTGGAACCAGTAGCGGCCACCGCGCTCGCCACGGGTGAACACCTGGAGGTCGTCCGGGCAGTAGAAACCGCGGCGTACCAGCAGGCCCAGGATCATGATCACCATCCAGGGGCTGGTGCAGGTCACGATCAGCACCGCGAAGGTGGAGACGCTCTGCACCAGGTTGAAGCTGAAGCGCCCGACGAAGATGAAGGCGATGGCCGCCATTCCGATCAGCAGGGTCGCCCGCACCCGGGTCAACAACCGTGGCAGCACGCTGGAGAGATCCAGGCCGGTGCCATAGAGCGCCGTGGTGCCGGTGGACAGGCCACCGATGACCGCCAGCAGGCACACCGGCAGGAAGTACCAGGTGGGGCTTATGGCCAGCAGGCCACCCACATAGTTGTTCTGCGCGATATAGGCGGGGGCCTGCACCGCCACCAGGGAGGCGGTGGCCAGGCCGAACAGGAAGGGAATCAGGGTGGCGGTCTGAGCCGCGATCACCGCCAGCAGGATGTGTCGGCGCGGCGTCCGCTGGGGAATGTAGCGCGACCAGTCGCCGAGAAAGGCGCCAAAGGACACCGGATTGCTCATGGCCACCAGCGCCGCGCCGATGAAGGCGGCCCAGAAGCCGGGCTCGCCCAGTCGCAGGGTGCCGGCGTAACTGGCATCGAAGCTGCCGGCGAAGGCCGGGATGCCGAGCAGGAACAGCAGGCTGGCACTGACCACGGCGATCTTGTTGACCCACAGCATGAAGCGAAAGCCATAGAGGCAGACCGTCAGCACCAGCACGGCGAACAGTCCGTAGGCCAGGCCCAGGGTCAGGGCGTTCTCCGGCAGCCCGACCAGGCGCTGCGCCCCGCCTATCAGGGCATCGCCGGAACTCCACACCGACAGCGAGAAGAAGGCGATGGCGGTGAGCAGGGAGAGAAAGGAGCCGACGATACGCCCATGCACGCCGAAGTGAGCGCCGGAGGAGACGGCATTGTTGGTGCCGTTGAGCGCGCCGAACAGACCCATGGGCGCCAGGATCAGCGCCCCACACAGGACCCCGCTCGCGATGGCCAGCACCCCGGCCTGGAACGACAAGCCGAATAGGATCGGAAAACTACCCAGGACGGCGGTGGCGAAGGTGTTGGCACCGCCGAAGATCAGGCGGAAGAGATCGAAGGGGGTGGCATGGCGTTCGTGGTCGGGAATCTGCTCGACCCCGAAGGTTTCGATACGGGTGATGCCGTCATGATGGTCCATGGATGACGCCTCGACACGGTTATACGCAGGGCAGGGCCCGCGTTCTTGTTGTCGGCGGGCCAGGAGCCCGCCGGTGTTCGGCAGCGAAAGACAGCGGGTGGGCGACCGTCATGGCGGGTCACCGCACCTAAGGGGTTAGCGGTAGGTCACCCCCGGCAGCACGCAGAGCATCTCGTAGAGCAGGTTCGCGCCGAGCAGGGCGGTGTTGCCGGTGGTGTCGTAGGGCGGCGACACCTCCACCAGGTCACAGCCCACCAGATCGAGGCCGCGGCAGCCGCGGATGATTTCCAGCGCCTGGATGGTAGTCAGGCCGCCGATCTCCGGGGTACCGGTGCCTGGCGCCCAGGCCGGGTCGATGCTGTCGATGTCGTAGGACAGGTATACCGGCCCGCCGCCCACCCGCTCGCGCACCTCGGCCATCAGCGGGGTCAGGGACTGATGCCAGCACTCCTCGGCCTGCACCACCCGGAAGCCCTGTTCGCGGCACCAGTCGAAGTCGTCGGCGGCATAGCCCTGGGCCCGCAGGCCGATCTGCACCACCCGGTCGCAGTCCAGCAGGCCTTCTTCCACGGCGCGGCGGAAGGTGGTGCCATGGGCGATCCTCTCGCCGAACATGTGCTCGTTGACGTCGGCATGGGCATCCACGTGCACCAGGCCGATCTTGCCGTATTTCTTCTTCATGGCCCGCAGGATGGGCAGCGTCAGGGTGTGATCGCCGCCCAGGGTGAGGGGGATGACATCATGCTCCAGCACCCGGTCGTAGTGCTCCTCGATCAGCCGCACCGTGTCCAGCAGGTTGAAGGTGTTGATGGCGACGTCGCCCAGGTCGGCGACGCTCAGGGAGTCGAAGGGCGCCGCGCCGGTGGCCATGTTGTACGGACGGATCATCACCGATTCGCTGCGCAACTGCCGCGGCCCGAAGCGGGTGCCGGAGCGCAACGAGGTACCGATGTCCAGCGGTATGCCGATGAAGGCGGCGTCAAGTCCGGCCGGGGAAGCGAGGTGGGGCAGTCGCAGCATGCTGGCGATGCCGCCGAAGCGGGGCATCTCGTTGCCGCCCAGCGGCTGGTGCAGGATCTTTTCCACGGGTCATCCTCGTTGTGCTGATGACCCGATTGTGCAAAGTCGCTGACAGGCGAAGAATCGGCGCGGGCAAAAAATCACTTCAGAGATTTCTGAACTAATGGCTAGACTGCCGGGCCGCGTCCACCGGGAGTCCGCCATGGCCAATGCTCTCCACGACATCCGCCTGCTCAAGCTGTTCGCCTGCGTGGTACGCCACCAGGGCTTCGCCGCGGCGCAGCAGGAGCTGAACCTGTCCACCTCGGCCATCAGCACCTACATGAGCCAGCTGGAAGGGCAGCTCGGGGTCACCCTCTGTCATCGCGGCCGGGGTGGCTTCGCCCTGACCAGCAAGGGCGAACTCTTCCACCAGGAGACGCTGCGCATCCTGGGCGAGATCGAAGGCTTCGAACGCTATGCCACCACCCTCAAGGGCGAACTGAGCGGCACCCTCAACCTGGGCGTACTGGATTCACTATCCAGCGAGCCGGCGCTGCCGCTGGCTCAGGTGATCGGCAGCTATACCCACGACTATCCCGGCGTTCACCTGCATCTGGCGGTGACCAGTCCCTACGAGTTGCAGCTGGGCGTGCTGGAGGGACGGCTGGATCTCGCCGTGGGCGCCTTTTCCGCGCGCATGAACGGGGTGGTCTACCAGCCGCTCTATCGCGAGCAGCACTGGCTCTATTGCAGCGATCGGCATCCACTGTTCCAGGAGCGGCGTATCCCTGCCGAGGTGATCACCCGCCAGCGCATGGTGCGGCGCGGCTACTGGAGTCAGGCCGAGCTGGCACGCCATGGCTTCAAGGAAAGCGCCGCCACCGTGGAAAGCATGGAGGCCCAGCTGATTCTAATCCTCTCCGGCGCCTATATCGGCTATCTGCCGGAGCACTACGTCCATGCCTGGGTCGACCAGGGGCGCCTCAAGGCGCTGCAACCGGCGACCTTTGGCTATCAGGCGCCGTTCTCCCTCATCACCCGCCGAGGGCGGGGTCGCGAGCCACTTATCCAAAGTTTTCAACGCATCCTTAAAGCCCAGATGCAACATGCCGATAGTGACTAGGACGATAACCAAGGGGTTACCGTTTTCACCTGTGCGGGCAATTAGCCACCATTTAAATGGTTGATGTCCCATGGAGTAGATAACCCGCTAGATAAGGCACCCGCATGCGCACGAATTTGCCGGTCACCCAGCAAGGCCGTACCTTCAAGGAAGAAGAACGACTCATCTCCACCACCGACCTGCAGGGGAACATCACCTACTGCAACGAAGCGTTCATCGCCATCAGTGGCTATACGCGGGAGGAGCTGATCGGCAGTCCGCACAACCTGGTGCGTCATCCCGACATGCCGCCGCCCGTATTCGGCCACATGTGGGCGACCCTCAAGGAAGGCAAGCCGTGGATGGGCATCGTCAAGAATCGCTGCAAGAACGGCGACTTCTACTGGGTCAGTGCCTACGTCACGCCGATCCTGGAACAGGGGCGGGTGATCGGCTACGAATCCGTGCGTTCCCTGCCCAGTGCCAACGAGGTGCGCCGCGCCAGCGAGCTCTATGCCCGGATCAATGCCGGCAAGGCTCCCGTGCCTATGACTCGCCGCCTGGGCAGCGCCATCGCCGCCTGCTGGTCGGCGGTGGCGGCTACCGGGGTGATCCTGAGCGGCCATTTCCTGCTCGATGACACGACCCAGGCAGCCCTTATCGTCGCCGCCCTGCTGGGTGTCAGTGCCCACCAGCTGTATCGCCAGCGCGCCAGTATCGAGCGCATCCTCGCCGATCATCCCAAGATGTTCTCCAGCGATGTGGTCGCGCCGACCTACAGCGACCAGATCGGCGCTCCGGCGCGTCTGGACCTGGCGTTGCACAGCGAAGCCGCGCGCCTGCAGACCGCCTTGACGCGTCTGGCCGACGTTGGCGACAGCGTGCGCCAGAAGGCCCGCGAGTCTTCGCAGCTGTCCCAGTCCGGGGCGGAGCTGTTGGAACAGCAGCGCCATGAGACCGATCAATCCGCCGCCGCCATCACCCAGATGACCTCCACCATCCACGAGGTCTCGCAAAACGTCCAGGAAACCGCCCAAGCCGCCGCCAACGCGGAGAACATGGTGCATTCCGGACGCGACAAGGCTGAAGAGAGCCTGACCTCCATGCGTGAACTCGGCGCGGCGGTCAGCGACATCGGCCAGGCGGTGGGCGAATTGGCCAGCTCCACCCAGAGCATCGGCAGCGTCGCCGATGTCATCACCGCCATCGCCGAACAGACCAACCTGCTGGCGCTCAACGCCGCCATCGAGGCCGCCCGCGCCGGTGAAGCCGGTCGCGGCTTCGCGGTGGTGGCCGACGAGGTCCGCTCGCTGGCCTCCCGTACCCGCGAGTCCACCGAGCAGATCCACCAGATCATCGCCAATCTGCAGGCCAATGCCGACCGCGCCGTGGCCACCGCCAGTCGCGGCGAGGAGACCTCGCGCCAGAGCGAACGCCATTCGGCGGCGGTACGCGAGTCCCTGGAAGGCATCAGCGAATCGGTCAGCCTCATCACCGCCATGAGCCAGCAGATGGCCACCGCGGTGGAGGAGCAGAGCCACGTGTCCGAAGACATCAATCGGCAGATCAGCCGCATCGCCGATCTCTCGGACCACAGTTCCGCCCAGGCCCGGCGCGGCTCGGAACTGAGTCGCGAACTGGAGGGCATGGCCGACTACCTGCACGATCTCACCGCCCGCTTCAATCGCTGAGTCACGGGGAGGGCGGCGGCGATCCGGTATGATCGCCGCCTCGATTCGCTCTGGAAGCCCTGATGTCCCGTCCCGCTTGCGCGCGCTGCCAGCGTCCCCTGTCGCTCTGCCTGTGCGCGCTGATCCCTGCGCTGGCCAGTCGCACGCGGGTGCTGTTGCTGCAGCATCCCAGCGAGCGGCGCCATCCCCTCAACACCGCACGTCTGGTCGCCCTCGGGCTCAGCAATGCGCAACTGGAGATCGGCGAGACCTTTGCCGACCTGCCGCTCTGGCTCGCCGATCATGACGCCTGGCTGCTGTTTCCCGGACCCGAAGCGCTCACGGTGAACCTCGTGCCACCCCCGGCTAAGATCGAGTCGAAACGGCTGCTGGTGATTCCCGACGGCACCTGGCGCAAGGCACGGCTGCTGCTGCACGCCAATCCGCTATTGGCCGCGTTGCCCAGGCTCACCCTGCCGCCTGGCGCCCCTTCGCGCTACCGGGTGCGCAAGGCCCCGGCGCCGGATGCGCTATCGACCGTGGAGGCCGTGGTGGCGGCGCTGAATGCGCTGGAGGCTCCACGCCGCTTCGATGCGCTGCTCGCGCCTTTCGAGGCGCTGATCGACGGCCAGATCGCCGCCATGGGGCCGGAAACCTTTGCACGCAATCATGGCGGACCGGAGCAGCGTGACTAGGGGAATTACCCAGGTGCCGGACCACTCTACCTAGAGAGTCAGCAGAGGAGTCACGCCATGTCCCGCTTCCCGATCCATTCGCACGACGAGTTCGCCAGCCTTGCCGCCTTTGGCCTGCCCCGCGCGGGCGGCGAGCCCGATCAGCCCGATCCGGCGCCCATCCAGCCCAGCGAGCCGGGCGAGCCCACCGTCCCCGATCAGGCGCCGCCAACCCCCATGGCCAGCGCCGCCTGACGCCACGGCGTCACCCATGAAAAAGGGCGATCATCAACGATCGCCCTTTTTCATGCCTATCGGCTAGCGCCGGGTCTTCTGCTTGAGCAGGTAGACCGTAACCGCCGCACAGCTGGTAAAGGCCGCCACCCGTGCCCAGACATAGGGCACCAGCCAGCAGGAAAACCCCACGCTGATCCACATGGCGACGATGGCGTAGACCTTGCCCTTGAGGGGGATGCCGTCGCCTTCCAGGTAGGGTTTGACCCAGGGTCCCAGCCACCTGTGGTTGATCAGCCACAGGTAGAAGCGCTCCGAACTGCGCATGAAACAGGCCGCGGCCAGCAGCAGGAAGGGCGTGGTGGGCAGCAGCGGCAGAAAGGCGCCGATGATGCCCAGCGCCACGCTGAGCCAGCCGAGGCCCAGCAGCAGGTAGCGGACCCAGCCCTTGCGCTGGCGGGGTCTGGGAGTGGCTTCGTCCATCGCTCAGTGACGCGGCTTGAGCAGCGCCGGCTTTTCTTCGGGGGAATGGCAGAGCAGGAATAGCTGGGTCAGCAATTCCGGGATCTGCACCATCATGTCGGCGACCAGGCGGCGATCCTGGGCGATCTCGGCGAATTCCGGCTGCTCATCGAACAGGCCCGAACCGACCATGATCGGCAGCAGCAGCTCGCTGACCTCGTCTTCGGCGTCTTCGAACCACACGGCTTCGCGCAGGAACACGCCTTCCATGAAGCCGATGCACCAACCGCGCAGCTCGGAGTCGTCCGGCTCGGGGCCGAGCTCCAGGTCGCAGGGCAGGTCCAGCTCTTCGTCACTGCCCAGCACGCGCAGGATGTGCGCCTTGAGCTGCACCAGGGCGCGCTCGATCTCTTCCTGCTGGGCGGCATCGCGATACTGCGGCGGTTCGGCGAAGAGGGCATCGATCCACTCGCGTTCGGGAACCTCTTCCGGGCAAATGGACAGGGCGGTCAGGTAGCCATGGGCGGCTACGTAGTCGAGCGCTTCTTCGTGCAGATCGTCTGCATCGAGAAAATCGCGCAGACGGGTCAATTGTTCGGCGAAGGACATCGGCTACTTACCTCGGAAAGGATTCGAAAGGGCAGAACGGCCGGAATTGTAGACGAGCGCCCGGGTCACGTCGAACCTGACGGCCCGGGGCCGGCCGACGGAAAAGCACCGCCGCAGCGACCTCGGCATCCGTATAATGGCCTTTCCATTCGAGGAGGCTTCATGTCAGAACCTGCGCTGCGCATCCTTAAAGACGTCTTTGGCTACGACGCGTTCCGTGGCAACCAGGCCCGGATCATCGAGCGTGTGGCCAGCGGTGGCGATGCGCTGGTGCTGATGCCCACGGGCGGCGGCAAGTCCCTGTGCTACCAGGTGCCGGCCCTCCTGCGGCCCGGCGTGGCCGTGGTGGTCTCGCCGCTGATCGCGCTGATGGACGACCAGGTCGCCACCCTGCTGGAACTGGGCGTGTCAGCGACCGCGCTCAACTCCACTATGACCGGCGAACAGCAGAGATCCGTCGCCGCGCAGCTGGAGCGCGGCGAGATCAAGTTGCTTTATCTGGCGCCCGAGCGCCTGGTGCAGCCGCGCATGCTGGACTTCCTCAAGCGCCTGCCCATCGCCCTGTTCGCCATCGACGAAGCCCACTGCGTGTCCCAGTGGGGGCATGACTTCCGCCCGGAATACATGCAGCTTGGCCAACTGGCCGAACACTTCCCCGACGTGCCGCGCCTGGCGCTCACCGCCACGGCGGATTCCCGCACTCGCGAGGAGATGGCCAGCCGCCTGCACCTGGAAGAGGCCGAGCGCTTTCTCTCCAGCTTCGATCGCCCCAACATCTTCTACCGTATCGTGCCCAAGGAAGCGCCGCGCAAGCAATTGCTGGCCTTTCTCGCCGAGCGTCGCGGTGATGCTGGCATCGTCTACTGCATGTCGCGCAAGAAGGTGGAGGAGGTGGCCGAGCAGCTCAGCAATCAGGGCTTCCCCGCCTTGCCCTATCACGCTGGCCTGCCCAACGACGTCCGCGCCGCCAACCAGAAGCGTTTCCTCAACGAGGAAGGGTTGATCATGGTGGCTACCATCGCTTTCGGCATGGGCATCGATAAGCCCAACGTGCGCTTCGTCGCCCACCTTGATCTGCCCAAGAGCCTGGAGGCGTACTACCAGGAAACCGGTCGCGCCGGGCGGGATGGCCTGCCCGCCGACGCCTGGATGGCCTACGGCCTGCAGGACGTACTGCTGTTGCGGCAGATGATGCAGAACTCCGAAGGTGACGAGCGCCACAAGCGCATCGAGCGGCACAAGCTCGAAGCCATGCTGGCCCTGTGCGAAGAAACCCGCTGCCGGCGCCAGGTGCTGCTGGCCTATTTCGACGAGCACCTGCCGCAGTCCTGTGGCCATTGCGACAACTGCATCGACACCGTCGAGACCTGGGATGCCACCGAGCCGGCGCGCCAGGCGCTGTCGGCCATCTACCGCAGCGGTCAGCGCTACGGGGTAGGGCACCTGGTCGACATCCTGCTCGGTCGCGAGACCGAGAAGATCGTCAGTCTCGGCCATCAACGCCTGGCGGTCTTCGGCCTGGGCAAGGCGCGCGGCGAAGACGAGTGGCGCACCCTGTTCCGCCAGTTGGTCGCCCGTGGCCTGGCCGAGGTGGACGTCGACGGCTATGGCGGCCTGCGCCTGACCGAAAGCTGCCGCCCCCTGCTGCGAGGCGAAGTCCGCATCGAATTGCGTCGTGATCCCAAGCCTCAGCGCGGGCGTGGCGCGAGTAGCGGCTCCTCGGCCAGCGCCGCCAGCCAGTTGGTTCGTGCCGACGAACGCGAGCACTGGGAAGTGTTGCGCACCCTGAGACGCAAGCTGGCCGAAGAGCACTCGGTACCGCCCTATGTGATCTTTCCCGACGCCACCCTGCTGGAGATGCTGCGCAGCCAGCCGCGCTCGCTGGATGAAATGAGTCGCGTCAGTGGTGTGGGTGCCCGCAAGCTGGAGCGCTATGGCCAGGCCTTTCTCGACGCCCTTAATGACGGTGGCGCGGCGCCGGCTCCGGTCGCCGACGTGCGTCACGAGGTGCTGACCCTGGTACGCGCCGGCATGACCCCGGAGCAGGCCGCGCGCCAACTGAATTGCTCTGAAAAGAATGTCTATGCACTATTGGCCGAAGCCATTGCCCAACAGCAGATAGCTCTGGAGCAGGCCCTGGACCTGCCGGAGGAGCTGCTGGCGGAAATCCAGGATGCCTTCCTCGAAGACGAAGGCGAATTGCCGTCGGTAGCCCAGATCGCTCCGCGTTTCGAAGGCCAGGTGGCCAGTGGCGCGCTGTACTGTGTGCGGGCTGCCCTGCAGGCCGAGTTGGCCGACTAGCTGCGGACGGCGGTTGCTCCGCAGGGCCTACACCCAGAATAATGAGAAAATCCAAGTACAAGGTTTAGCCTGAATGACTACCGATCCACACCTGTTCGGCCGCCAGATCTTTCATGTCTCCCGTGCCTGGCGCGCCGAGCTCGACCGTCGCCTGAGTCACCTGGGGTTGTCTCAGGCGCGCTGGCAGGTGTTGCTGAACCTGGCGCGGATGAAGGGCGTCCAGCCCACCCAGCGTGAACTGGCCCAGAGCATCAGCATCGAGGGGCCGACCCTGGCCCGCTTGCTGGACGGCCTGGAAAAGCAGGGACTGGTCAAGCGCCTGGCGGTCACCGAGGACCGTCGTGCCAAGCGCATCATGCTGACCCAGGAAGCCGGTCCGCTGATCGAGAAGATCGAGACCATCGCCGAGGCCCTGCGCAAGGAGCTGCTCAGTGGTCTCGACGATGAAGAGATCGCCATCTGCCAGCAGGTGCACCAGCGCGTCCTCGCCAATCTCGAGCGCGGCTGACCGCCGTCTGGCGGCTCGCTCCGTCAGGGTACCTCCACCCAGCACAGGTACTGGATCTGGCCGGAGCGTCTGGCATCGCCGCTAGCGCTCCATCCCATCCGCAGCCGTCCTTTTCGCGCTGCTGGTCATCGGTTTGCCGTCTGTCGGTATCGATGCTACGTTCCAGCGTGGCGGAGGCGATTTTTGTGAGTCACCGCGCTAAAACACCGGTTTCTTCGAATACCTGACGCAGCGGTATCCATGGTCGCGAAACGCCGTCCCCTTGCCTTTGTCATCCTGTCGGCCGCTGCGCTGACTACTCTTCCTCAAGCGGCGCTCGCGCTCGGCCTGGGGGGCATCACCCTGCAGTCAGCTCTCAACGAACCCCTGCGTGCACGGATCGAGCTGGTCAACCTCGGCGATGCCGATGCCGGGGACTTCCGCATCCACCTGGCGGCGAACGAGGCGTTCGCCCAAGCCGGTGTGGATCGCACCCAGTTCCTCGACGATCTGAAGTTCACTCCGCACCTGCGCACGGCGGCGGGCAGCTATGTCGAAGTGACCTCGCGCCGCTCACTGGTCGAGCCCTATCTGGGCTTCATCGTTCAGCTCGAGCAGCTGGGTGGCAAGCAGCTGCGCGAATTCACCCTGCTGGTGGATCCACCGCGCAGTGGTGGCACGCCCACCAGCGTCGCCAGTACCGCCCCGGCGCGCGTCCAGGCGGCGTCCGCTCGCGCCGCTGCCCCGGCCGCCGATCCGGTGGTCCGCCAAGCCGTATCTGCACCGCGCCAGGGGCTGGCGCCCTCGCCAGACCTAGCCGCTGGGGAGGGCGTTTACCAGACGCGTCCCAGGGATACCCTCTGGAGCATCGCCAAGCGCCTGGGGCCAATGGCCAATCGATCGGCCGAGCAGCTCATGGCCGATCTGTTCGCCCTCAATCCGGCGTCCTTCGCCAACAATGATCCCGGACGACTCAAGGCCGGTCAGCGCCTGCGCCTGCCCGTGGGTGTCAGCGAACCTGCGCCGCGGCAGCCGGTAGTCGCCAGGACCACGCCGCCCGCGCCCAGCCCGGTACCCGCCGCACCGGTCGCCACGGCGCCCGCCCTGGCACCGGTACCTGCTGCGCCAGCACCTGCCGCGGCACCTGTCGCTGCGCCGGCACCGGCACCGGCGCCAGAATCAGTGGCGCCTCAGGTAGTGGCGCCGCAGCCGGCCGGAAGCTCTGCCGAAGACACCAGGCCCCTGCTGGTGACGCAGGACCTCGGGCGTCAGGTTGGCGACCTGGAAGGTCAGCTGACTCAGCTGCAGGAGCGTTACGACGCATTGCTGGCACAGAAAGAGGTGATGATCGAGCAGCTCCAGCAGGACCGTGAAGGTCTGCAGCAACAATTGAAGCAGGCGCGTTCGGTGGCCCTGGCCACGCCGACGCCCGTACCCGCGACGCCGGCACCGGAAAGCCCTGCCGCTCAAGCGGCGCCCGTCGCCTCCAGTCCTACCGCAGGCAGCATCGGCGAAGGTCTGTTGTCACTGCGCTCGCTGTTGTTAGCGGGTGGCGCGGCCCTGCTGGCCCTGGCCGGTGTGCTCTGGTGGCGCCGGCGGCAGGCGGAAGACGTCGTCTTCGACGACGCGGGTGACGTCGAAAGTGTCGAAATGGTCGAGCCCTTGCCCGAGCCTGTGCTGGCCGCTACTCAGCCGGTGATCGCCAAGTCCAAGGCCAAGCCCGCAGCCGTCGCTGCCAGCCCGGCGCCGGTCGACGATCATGCCGGTCGTGCGGAGATCTACATCGCCTATGGCCGCTATGGCCAGGCGCGGGAAGTGCTGGAAAGCGGCCTTGCCGAAGACGATCGTCGCCAGGATCTGCGGCTGCTGTTGCTCAGGGTGCTGGCCACCCTGGGCGAGGCCCCGGCATTCAGGGAGCACGAGCAGCGTTTTCTGGCGCTGGGAGGCGTGGCGGCGAGTCTGGCGGTGCTGCACGCCCAGTTTCCCGGGATGTCCGCCGATCCGGTGGAGCCCCTGCTGGAGGACGATCTGGACCTCGACTTGCCAGCCTTCGATGCGCCGGCCAGCGAATGGTCGGCGGAATTGCAGTTCGCCGAGCCAGCGGTACCCGCGCCGGTGACCGAGGAGCACTACGATCTGGATCTGGCCGACCTGAGCCTCGACGAAGCCATCGCCCTGACCGAGGAGCTGGACGCCGATTCCGGCTGGAAGCAGGCCGACGCCCTGGAAGTCACCCTGGAGGACGATTTCCCCGAGGGACTCGGTGAGCTGCCGGCGGTCATGGAATTGGACCTGAGTCTCGATGAGCACTTCATGGCCGATACCATCGCCCGGCGGTTTGCCGAGGCCGAGGCCTGTCTCGACCAGGGTGACGTCCAGCACGCCACCTCGCTGTTGCAGGAAATCGTCAGCGAAGGCAGTGACAGCCAGCGCGAACGGGCCGAGATCCTGCTCTCCCGGATCGCCTGATCAGAAGCTGTTGCCCAGGTTGATGTAGAAGGCGTGCTGGCCCTGGTCGCTCAGACCATAGGTGAACTTGAGTGGTCCCAGGGGCGTGTCCAGGCCGAGGAACAGGCTGGCCGCGCTGATATCGCCGCTGTCGTAGTCATCGTCCCGATTCCAGGTCCGCCCCCTTTCCAGGCTGCCGCCCAGATAGACCGGGGTGTCCAGCGGAAACAGCGATCTCTGGGTGAGCTGGTGGTAGTAGATCAGCCGCGCCAGACCGTAGTTCTGGCCGGACAGGGCGTCCTGCCGATAGCCGGAAAGTTGCCAGGCGCCACCCAGCAGGAAGCTGCTGGTCACCACATTGGTGTCGCTGTCGGTCGACAGCGTCCGTCCCAGACCGCCACCCAGCACGAAGGTGTTGTAGCCGTAGCTGAGCGCCTTGTTCAGGTGCAGATCCAGTTGGCGGTAGCGGGAGTCGGAGCCCAGGCTTGGATCGAATTGCTTGAGTGTCAGTGCCAGGTCCTGGCCCTCGCGCGGGAAGTTCACGTCGTCCAGATCGTCCAGGGAATAGCGCAATTCGTAGAAGCTCTCGGTGAAGGATTCCTCCGGCGTATCGCGCGGTCCGACATGCACCTTGGTACTGCCCCAGTCGTGACCGATACCCAGCCGTACCTCGGCCTTGTTGCCGATTTGCCGACCCAGGTTCAGACCGAAGCCATAGCGTTCGCGCCGATATTCGGCGACGGGGTCGTTGCGTTCCAGCTGTTCGATGTTGCGGGCCTCGCCGCCGACGTAGGGCGCGATGAAGTAGCGGGAACCTACGTCCAGCGGCTGGTAGAACTCGCTGTAGAGCTCCTGGTGATCGCCGATCTGCACCCGCGTCAGCCATTCGCCGCCCAGGCGATTGAGGCCGTTGACGCGATAGCTGGCACCGAAGTTGAAGGTGCTGTCACCCCGCAGATCGTCCGACAGATTCAGGCCCAGTCGCAGGAAGTCGGTGCCGCTGCGCTTGCCGCGGGCATAGATCACCAGCACGTTGTCGCCGGGGCCGTCTCGGCGGATGCGGTATTCCACCTGGTCGAAATAGTCCAGGCCGTAGAGAGTGCTCATGTCGTCCTGCAGGCGCTCGACATTCAACGGCTCGCCCAGTCGCTGACGGATATAGTGCCGGATGACCTCGTCTTCGACCTTGGAGTCGTTCTCGATGCGGATCGCGTCGATGACCGGGGTGCGGCTGCTGGGTGCGCGCGCGGCCGCGACCGCCGTGGAGCGTTCACCGTGCGCGTCCTTGCGCAGCACCGCCAGTTCGCCCGCCATGGCCATGGTCGCCCGATAGCCTGCATCGATCAGTGCCTCGACCTCGCTGAAGTCGGCGCTGGTATAGCTGGCCAGCGGCGGCTGGATCAGCAGGTCCTGCTTGCCCAGCGTCGCCAGCTGCGCCTGGGAATTGTTGCGGGTCATCAGGGTGGTGGATTGATTGAGCACGTCCAGTACCGTGGTCAGGTCCTTGCGCTTGAGCAGGGGAGTGCCGATGTCCACGACGACCACTCGTTGCGCACCCATGTCACGGGCGACATCGATGGGAATGTTGTCGACCATGCCGCCATCCACCAGCAGGCGGCCGTCGATCTCCACCGGGGCGAACACCGCCGGAATCGACATGCTGGCGCGAATGGCGCGGGGCAGGTGGCCATGGTCGAAGACCACCTTCTCGCCGCTGGTGATA
Source organism: Pseudomonas sp. PLB05 (assembly GCF_021106615.1). Lineage (NCBI taxonomy): Bacteria > Pseudomonadati > Pseudomonadota > Gammaproteobacteria > Pseudomonadales > Pseudomonadaceae > Pseudomonas > Pseudomonas sp. PLB05. The sequence goes on along the minus strand of NZ_JAJOHO010000003.1, from coordinate 34,526 downwards.
TCCGTGGCCACGGCGCGAAAGGGGATGGCCAGCTGATTGAAATCTCTGGTGTCACTGGTATGTACGAACAGCTTTTCCAGCATCATCCCCAGGTTCTGCCCCTGGATCACGCCGATGGGCAGGCCCAGGGTGCCGTCGTCACGAAAGCTGAGCTTCTGCTTGATCAGGAAATCTCGGTCGTCCTGCTTGCGGCGAAAGGGCACGTCCTTGCGCGGTGGCTGGTCGGAGAGCACCTGGCCCCAGTCCATTTCCAGGGCGATGCGTTCCAGCTCCTCGGCGCTGTAGCCGGCGGCATAGAGTCCGCCGATCACCGCACCCATGCTGGTGCCGGCGATGGCATCCACCTGAATGCCCTGTTCTTCCAAGGCTTTGAGCACGCCGATATGCGCCAGTCCCCGCGCGGCACCGCCGGACAGCACCAGTCCGACCTTGGTCGGCGGCGCGCTCCAGGCCAGGGTGGACAGCAGAAGGCAGGCAACCAGCAGCAACGGGCGCATAGGATGGACCACATGGCGGACAGGATCGGGGCTGCGTATTATAGGGAACCCAGGCCTTGCGAGGTGTACCGTGGCGGACGCCAAACCCTTCATCACCATCCACTACTGTACCCAGTGCCATTGGTTGTTGCGCTCGGGCTGGCTGGCTCAGGAACTGCTCAGCACCTTCGGTACCGATCTGGGTGGGGTGACGCTGCTACCGGGAACCGGTGGCGTCTTTGAGATCGCCTGTGGCGGGGAGGTGCTCTGGGAGCGCAAGAGAGACGGCGGCTTTCCCGACGCCAGAACGCTGAAGAACCGGGTCAGGGACCTGATGTTTCCGGAACGCGATCTGGGTCACGGCGAAGGACAGCGGCGCGACGGGGGAGATGGCGCCCCCGAAGGGGCGTGAGATCAGGCTTCCGTACTGACCGTGTCCCGTACATCGAGAGCGTTGGTGGCCGGCGCAGCGGCGGGTGCGCTCACTTCGGCCGCGCGTATCTCGACGGCGTGCAGGCCCTTGGGGCCCTGAACGATATTGAAGTTGACCGCCTGGCCCGCCTTCAGTGTGCGGTAACCGTCCATCTGAATGGCCGAGTAATGAGCGAATAGGTCTTCATCACTGTTATCTGCAACGATGAAGCCATATCCTTTGGCGTTGTTGAACCATTTGACCTTGCCACTGAGCATACCGGCTCCCTCTGCAAAGGACTCCAAGCCTGGAGTATCATTCGACTACAGTTCCAGTGAATCCACACAGACGCCACTACAACGGAACCCTTGGTACCTCGTCGGTACAGGATGTTTGTAACACCCTTTCAGCCTTAGTCAAGGCGAGGCACTAGGCGGCTGAGACGTGGATCAAGCTCTTTTTTTCCTGCTATTCATCCCGTAATTCGGAATCGATCAGAATGCGTGTAATCGACCCCATCCGACTGGCGGCGGACGACAACCAACATCAGGACGGCGACAACGGTGGCCTGGCGGTGCAGGAGGCAAAACCTGCGCTAAAACGGCCAGCCAGGTATCGCGTTCTGATGTATAACGATGACTACACCCCCATGGAGTTCGTCGTAGAGGTGCTGGAGAGCTATTTCAGCATGAACCGCGAGGCCGCTACCCAGGTGATGCTTACCGTGCATACCCAGGGAAAGGCGGTCTGCGGAACATTTACTCGCGATGTCGCTGAAACCAAGGCCATGCAAGTCAATCAATATGCGAGGGAGTGCAACCACCCGCTGTTGTGTGAAATCGAAATCGAAAGTTAGATCTGTGCTGCTTGGGCTACTGTGCTGCTTGGGCTATGAGGTGAAGCTATGTTGAATCGTGAGCTCGAAGTCACCCTGAATCTCGCCTTCAAGGAGGCGAGGACGAAGCGTCATGAGTTCATGACCGTTGAGCACCTCCTGCTGGCGCTGTTGGATAACGAAGCGGCCGCCACCGTGTTGAGAGCCTGCGGCGCCAACATCGATCGCCTGCGCCGCGATCTGTTGGAATTCATAGATTCCACCACGCCCCTGATCCCACAGCAGGATGACGAGCGCGAGACCCAGCCGACGCTGGGCTTCCAACGCGTCCTGCAACGCGCAGTCTTCCATGTGCAGAGTTCGGGCAAGCGCGAAGTGACCGGCGCCAATGTGCTGGTGGCGATCTTCAGTGAGCAGGAAAGCCAGGCGGTGTTTCTGCTCAAGCAGCAAAGCGTGGCCCGGATCGACGTCGTCAACTTCATCGCCCACGGTATTTCCAAGGTCCCCGGCGCTGCACCCGAAGCCGAGCAGGACCAGGATGCGGGCGAGGAGGAGGGTGCCGAGCCCAGCTCCTCCAACAATCCGCTCGAAGCCTATGCCAGTAATCTCAACGAGCAGGCCCGTCAGGGTCGTATCGATCCGCTGGTCGGTCGCGAGCAGGAAGTCGAGCGCGTCGCTCAGATCCTGGCCCGTCGTCGCAAGAACAATCCCTTGCTGGTGGGTGAGGCAGGCGTCGGCAAGACCGCCATCGCCGAAGGCCTGGCCAAGCGCATCGTCGATGGCCAGGTGCCTGACCTGCTGGCCGACAGCGTGGTCTACTCTCTGGATCTTGGCGCCCTGCTGGCGGGTACCAAGTACCGTGGCGATTTCGAAAAGAGATTCAAGGCACTGCTGGCGGAACTGAAGAAGCGCCCCCATGCGGTGCTCTTCATCGACGAGATCCACACCATCATCGGCGCCGGGGCTGCCTCGGGTGGGGTGATGGATGCCTCCAACCTGCTCAAGCCGCTGCTGTCCTCCGGTGAGATCCGCTGCATCGGCTCGACCACCTTCCAGGAATTCCGCGGCATCTTCGAGAAGGACCGGGCACTGGCGCGGCGCTTCCAGAAGGTCGATGTCGTCGAGCCGTCGGTGGATGACACCTACGGCATCCTCCGTGGCCTCAAGGGGCGCTTCGAACAGCACCACCACATCGAGTATACCGACGAGGCGCTGCGCGCAGCAGCCGAGTTGGCCGCGCGCTACATCAACGACAGGCACATGCCCGACAAGGCCATCGATGTCATCGACGAAGCCGGTGCTTACCAGCGCCTGCAGCCCGAAGACCGGCGTGCCGAGCGCATCGATGTCCAGCAGGTCGAAGACATCGTCGCCAAGATCGCACGGATTCCCCCCAAGACCGTCAACAGCTCCGACAAGGAACTGCTGCGCAACCTGGAGCGCGATCTCAAGCTGACCGTCTTCGGTCAGGATCTGGCCATCGAATCCCTGTCCACCGCCATCAAGCTGTCTCGTGCCGGTCTGAAATCGCCGGACAAGCCGGTCGGCTCCTTCCTCTTCGCCGGGCCTACGGGTGTCGGCAAGACCGAGGTGGCGCGGCAGCTGGCCAAGGCCATGGGTGTGGAGCTGGTACGCTTCGACATGTCCGAGTACATGGAGCGGCATACCGTGTCCCGTCTCATCGGTGCACCTCCCGGTTATGTCGGTTTCGATCAGGGCGGTCTGCTGACCGAGGCCATCACCAAGACCCCCCACTGCGTGCTCCTGCTCGACGAGATCGAGAAGGCTCACCCGGAAGTGTTCAACCTGCTGCTGCAGGTCATGGACCATGGCACCCTGACGGACAACAACGGCCGTAAAGCCGACTTCCGTAATGTGATCCTGATCCTGACCACCAACGCTGGCGCCGAAACCGCTTCACGAGCGTCCATTGGCTTTACGCTGCAGGATCACACCACCGATGCCATGGAAGTCATCAAGAAGAGCTTCACGCCGGAGTTCCGCAACCGTCTGGATACCATCATCCAGTTCGGCCGCCTGAGCACCGAGGTCATCAAGAGCATCGTCGACAAGTTCCTCACCGAACTCCAGGCGCAACTCGAAGACAAGCGTGTACAGCTCGAAGTCAGCGATGCTGCCCGTGGCTGGCTGGCGGAACGAGGTTATGACGTGCAGATGGGCGCTCGTCCCATGGCGCGGCTCATCCAGGACAAGATCAAGCGGCCGCTGGCCGAGCAGATCCTGTTCGGGGAACTGGCTGACCATGGCGGCATCGTTCATATCGATGCGGTGGATGACGAGCTGGAATTCGAGTTCGAGACCACGGCCGAACCTGCCTGAGGGCAGGTCGCGATTTACAATCGCTCATGAAAAAGCCCGGCATAGCCGGGCTTTTTCATGAAAGGATCCGCTTAGCGCGCGCGGTAGGTGATCCGGCCCTTGCTCAGATCGTAAGGCGTCAGTTCCACGCGAACCTTGTCGCCCGTCAGGATGCGGATGTAGTTCTTACGCATCTTTCCAGAGATGTGCGCGGTGACGACGTGCCCATTTTCCAACTCCACGCGAAACATGGTGTTGGGAAGGGTGTCGACGACAGTACCTTCCATTTCGAAGCTGTCTTCTTTCGACATATATAGAAAAGCCCTCGGTGACAAGATAGGCCCAGAGCAGTCCGGGCGAAAAAGGCCCATATTCTGACAGAAATTCAGAAAAAGCGCTATTTCATCAGGCCAGGGCGACCCAGCGTTGGTTGACGAAGAGCTCTATGGGGCGATACTCGGTCTTATAGGACATCTTGCGACACCCTTTGATCCAATAACCGAGATAAACCGCATTCAGCCCCAGGCGGCGGGTTTCGGCAATCTGCCAGAGGATGCCGAACACGCCCAGGCTGCGCTTTTCTTCGCTGGGGTCGTAGAAGGTATAGACCGCCGACATGCCATTGGGCAGCACGTCGGTGACGGCAAGACCGATCAGGCGGTCCTCGACGCGCATCTCGTAGAAGAAGGCGTAGGGCAGATGGCTGACCAGGAAGGTGGAGAACTGGCCTCGACTCGGCGGGAACATGTCACCGTCGGCGTGGCGTTCGCTGATGTAGCGGGCATACAGCTGGTAACGCTCCTCGGTAAAGCCCGGGTCGCAGCGGGTGACCTTGATGTCGAGGTTGCGCTTGAGCACTCGACTCTGCTTCCGGCTAGGGCGGAAACGAGCGACGGGAATGCGCGCGGGAACGCAGGCTTTGCAGAGCTGGCAGTGGGGGCGGTAGAGATGATCGCCGCTGCGGCGAAAGCCCAGCTCGGACAGCTCGGCGTAGATCTGACCGTTCATGGGCTGCGAGGGGTCGAGAAACAGCGTGGTCGCCTGCTCGTTGGGCAGGTAACTGCAAGCGTGAGGCTGGGTTGCGTAAAACTTGAGTCTCGCCAGCTCGGTCATGTCGAATCTCTACATAAGCCTGGCCTGAGTGTAAGTCACCCGCAGGAGGTAGGCCAGGCGGCCATGCTGGCCTGATCCAGGTATTTGGCCAGGTAATCGGCAAAGCGTTCCCGTGACAGGCTGCTCGCGCCCAGGCTCTGCAAATGTGCGGTTTGCATCTGGCAGTCGATCATCACGAAGCCCCAGGCCGCCAGATCCCGTACCAGGGTCACGAAGCCGATCTTGGAGGCGTTGTCGACATGGCTGAACATGGACTCGCCAAAGAATAGCTTGCCCATGGCGATACCATAGAGCCCGCCGACGAGCTGATCGCCGTCCCAGACCTCCACGGAATGGGCCCAGCCTTGGGCATGCAATTCCTGGTAAGCCTGGCGCATTTCCGCGGTGATCCAGGTGCCGTCGGCATCGCGTCGCGGACCGGCGCAGGCCAGGATCACCTGAGCGAAGGCCTGGTCGTAGGTGACGCGTAGTGGGGTCTTGCGCAGGGTCTTCGCCAGACTGCGGGAGACATGCAGGTCCGGCGGGAAGAGCACCGTACGGGGATCCGGCGACCACCAGAGCAAGGGTTGGCCAGCTTGATACCAGGGAAAGCAGCCGTGACGATAGGCATTGACCAGGCGCGCCGCGCTCAGGTCGCCGCCGATCGCCAGCAGGCCGTTGGGTTCGCGCAACGCCTGCTGCAGGGGCGGGAAGTCAGGGCTTTCGCGGGTCAGCCATTTCACCATGGTAGGGGAGGGCGCCTTCTGATACAGGAAGCTGAGGGTATGAGCTTGTGCGTAACAAGCTCAAGAAATCGTCATAACTCTTTGTCAGGACAACGAAAGAATGCTCCAATGTTGTGCCTGAAGGCGGTTCCGGTACGGCCGTCCGCTATCGTGCCATGTTTCGTTGCGGGACTGTAGAACCAGGGCCCGGACGATCTAGAATGGCGCACTGTTTTTGATTCACGGTCACACGTTCCGTGTGCGGGAAAAGCGCGCTTGAAGCAATCCAGTTCTGTCAGCCACGTCAACCAATGGCGTGAGCATCTGCATTATCGTCTCAAGGAGGTGGTGCTCATCGCACTGGCCGCCTTGTGCCTGTATCTACTCATGGCTCTGCTGAGCTACGACCCTTCCGATCCAGGCTGGACCCACACCAGTCGCATCGACCAGGTCCATAACACCGCTGGCCGCGCCGGCGCCTGGCTGGCCGATGTGCTGTTCATGGCACTCGGCTATTTCGCCTTTGTGTTTCCCGTCCTGCTCGCCGTCAAGACCTGGCAGATCTTCCGTAAGCGGCATCTGCCCTGGGAGTGGAGCGGCTGGCTGTTTTCCTGGCGCCTGACCGGCCTGGTGCTGCTGGTGATCTCGGGTTCGGTGCTCGCTTACATTCATTTCCATGCCGTGTCCGCCCTGCCGGCATCGGCGGGCGGTGCCCTGGGCGAGAGCCTCGGGCAGCTGTCGGTCGCCGCCCTGAATGTCCAGGGCAGTACGCTGCTGTTCCTCGCGCTCTTCCTGCTGGGACTGACGGTCTTTACCGATCTGTCCTGGTTCAAGGTGATGGATTTCACCGGCAAGGTGGTGCTGGATCTCTTGGATCTGGTGCAGGGTGGCTTCAGCCGCCTGGCCGGCGGTCGCCGTCAGGCCCCGGAGCTGGACACCTTCGACGAGCCGGTGTCGCCGCCTGTGGCGCGCAAGAGCAAGGCCCGCGAAGTGCCGGTTCCGGTCGCCGACGAAGACCTGGATGACCTGCTCGACATCGCACCGCCCCCACGGGTGGAGCGCGCCGCGCCGCGCATCGAGATGCCCGCGCCCAGTCGCTTTGTCGCCGAAGCACCCGAGTCCGCGCCTGTGGCTGCCGCGCCTGTCCCAGCGCCTGCCAATGTCGCCGCGCCCACGCCGCCGCCACGCAAGACGGTGCCAGCACCGGCCCCCGCGCCCTATTCGCCGGCGGCTGCCGTGGTCCGGGTCGACGCGGATCTGGAAGGTACGCTGCCGCCGCTGTCGATCCTGGATCGCGCCGAGAAGAAACAGCAGAGCTATTCGCCGGAATTCCTCGAGAACATGTCGCGCCTGCTCGAGGTCAAGCTCAAGGAGTTCGGCGTCGAAGTGATCGTGGAGAGCGTCCATCCCGGCCCGGTGATCACCCGCTTCGAGATTCAGCCGGCGGCCGGCGTCAAGGTCAGCCGCATCTCCAACCTGGCCAAGGACCTGGCGCGTTCGCTGGCCGTGTTCAGCGTGCGGGTGGTGGAGGTCATTCCCGGCAAGACCACCGTGGGTATCGAGATTCCCAACGAAGATCGCCAGATGGTGCGTTTCTCCGAGGTGCTCGAGTCGCCCGAGTACGCGGCGGCCAAGTCGCCCGTCACCCTGGCCCTGGGTCATGACATCGGTGGCAAGCCGGTCATCACCGACCTGGCCAAGATGCCCCACCTGCTGGTGGCCGGTACCACCGGCTCCGGTAAGTCGGTGGGCGTGAACGCCATGCTGCTGTCGATCCTGTTCAAGTCGAGTCCGGAAGACGCGCGCCTGATCATGATCGACCCCAAGATGCTGGAACTCTCCATCTACGAGGGCATTCCACACCTGCTCTGCCCGGTCGTGACCGACATGAAGGAAGCCGCCAACGCCCTGCGCTGGAGCGTGGCGGAGATGGAGCGGCGCTACAAGCTGATGGCGGCCATGGGCGTGCGTAACCTGGCCGGCTTCAACCGCAAGGTGAAGGACGCCGAGGAAGCGGGTACGCCGCTGACCGATCCGCTCTATCGTCGCGAGAGCATGGACGACGAGGCGCCGCTGCTGAAGACACTGCCGACCATCGTGGTGGTGGTGGACGAATTCGCCGACATGATGATGATCGTCGGCAAGAAGGTCGAAGAGCTGATCGCGCGGATCGCGCAGAAGGCGCGAGCGGCCGGTATCCACCTGATCCTGGCCACCCAGCGCCCCTCGGTGGACGTCATCACCGGTCTGATCAAGGCCAACATCCCCACGCGGATGGCCTTCCAGGTGTCGAGCAAGATCGACTCCCGGACCATTCTCGACCAGGGCGGCGCCGAGCAGCTGCTCGGTCACGGTGACATGCTCTATCTGCCGCCGGGTACCGGTCTGCCGATTCGGGTCCATGGCGCCTTCGTGTCCGACGACGAGGTCCATCGCGTGGTCGAGGCCTGGAAGGAGCGGGGCGCACCCGACTACATCGAAGACATCCTCAGCGGCCCGGACGAGGGCGGTGGTGCGGGTTTCGACGGTGGTGGCGGCGAAGGCGGGGAGAGCGACGAGGACGATCCGCTCTATGACGAAGCGGTGCGTTTCGTCACCGAGAGCCGGCGGGCGTCCATCTCCGCGGTTCAGCGCAAGCTCAAGATCGGTTACAACCGGGCGGCACGGATGATCGAAACCATGGAAATGGCCGGTGTCGTATCGCCCATGAACACCAACGGTTCGCGCGAGGTCACAGCGCCTGCTCCGGTGAGAGACTGACATCCATGAGGACTTCGATGCACAAGCTGCGTTGCTTCGCCTTGGCCGCCTTGGCCGCTGTAAGCTTTTCCGCCCATGCCGACCAGGCGTCGGTGGGTCGCCTGTCGCAACTGCTGGACAAGGCCCAGACCCTGACCGCGCGTTTTTCCCAGCTGACCCTGGATGGTTCGGGTACCCGGCTGCAGGAAACCGCCGGCAACATGAGCCTCAAGCGTCCCGGGCTGTTCCGCTGGCATTCCGATGCGCCCCAGGAGCAACTGTTGGTGTCCGACGGCAAGCAGGTCTGGCTGTACGACCCGGACCTGGAACAGGTCACGATCCGCAAGCTGGACCTGCGCCTGACCCAGACGCCGGCGCTGCTGCTGTCGGGTGACATCTCCAAGATCGAAAGCAGCTTCGACGTCACCAGCAAGGACGCCGGCAACGTCGTCGACTTCGTGCTCAAGCCCAAGACCAAGGACACTCTGTTCGACAGCCTGCGGCTGTCGTTCCGCAACGGCGTGATCAACGACATGCAGTTGATCGACGGTGCCGGTCAGAGAACCAACATCCTCTTCTTCAACGTCAAGCTCAACGAGCCGGTGGCCGCGTCCCAGTTCACCTTCCAGGTGCCCAAGGGAGCCGACGTCATCCAGGAGTGATCGCACCCCATGGATCTCTTCAGCGCCGCACCCGTCGGGCAGCCCTTGGCTGCCCGCATGCGTCCCGAGACCCTCGATGAATACGCGGGTCAGCAGCACCTGCTGGCGCGGGGCAAGCCCCTGCGCGAGGCGCTGGAACAGGGTGCGCTGCATTCGATGATCTTCTGGGGGCCGCCCGGGGTGGGCAAGACCACCCTGGCGCGGCTGCTGGCCCAGGTTTCCGATGCCCACTTCGAAACGCTCTCGGCGGTGCTCTCCGGGGTCAAGGAGATCCGCCATGCGGTGGAGGTGGCCAAGCAGCAGGCTGCCCAGTACCGCCGGCGCACCATCCTCTTCGTCGACGAGGTGCATCGCTTCAACAAGTCGCAGCAGGATGCCTTCCTGCCCTATGTCGAAGACGGCACCCTGATCTTCATCGGGGCGACCACCGAGAATCCCTCCTTCGAGCTCAACAACGCGCTGCTCTCGCGGGCGCGGGTCTATGTGCTCAAGAGTCTGGACGACGAGGCGCTCGGCGGCCTGGCACGCCGCGCCCTGACCAGCGCCAAGGGTCTGGGCAAGCGGCGCCTGAGCCTGCCCGACGATGCCCTGGCGCTGCTGCTGGCGGCCGCCGATGGCGATGGCCGGCGGCTGCTCAATCTGCTGGAGAATGCCGCGGACCTGGCCGAGGACGGTGGCGTCCTGGATGCCGAGCTGTTCCAGAGTCTGCTCGGCGATCAGCGCCGGCGTTTCGACAAGGGCGGCGAGGCCTTCTATGACCAGATCTCCGCGTTGCACAAGTCGGTGCGGGGCTCGAATCCCGATGGCGCTCTCTATTGGTTCGCCCGGATGATCGACGGTGGCTGTGATGCGCTGTACATCGCCCGGCGGGTGGTGCGCATGGCCAGCGAAGACATCGGTAACGCCGATCCCCGCGCCCTGAGCCTGTGCCTGGATGCCTGGGATGTCCAGGAGCGCCTGGGCAGTCCGGAAGGCGAGCTGGCCATCGCCCAGGCGATCGTCTATCTGGCCTGCGCGCCCAAGAGCAATGCCGTCTATATGGGCTACAAGGCCGCCTTGGCCGATGTGCGCCAGAACGGCTCGCGCGAGGTGCCGCTGCACCTGCGCAATGCGCCGACCAAGCTGATGAAGAACCTCGGCTACGGCGACGAATACCGCTATGCCCACGATGAACCGGAAGCCTATGCCGCGGGCGAGGACTACTTTCCCGAAGAGCTGGAGCCGCGCCGCTACTATGAGCCGGTTCCCCGTGGGCTGGAGCTGAAGATCCGCGATAAACTGCAGCACCTGGCGGACCTCGACCGGTCCAGCCCGCGCCAGCGCCGGCCGCGTTCCTGACGCCTGGCCGTCGCGGCTGCCCCCATTCCTAAGCAAGAGACACGGACATGCTTGATTCGAAACTGGTTCGCACCCAAACCGAGGAGGTGGCCGCACGCTTGGCGACCCGTGGCTACGTCCTCGACGTCAGCCTGGTGGAGTCGTTGGAAGCTCGTCGCAAGGCCGTGCAGACTCGCACCGAGACCCTGCAGGCCGAGCGCAACGCCCGCTCCAAGGGCATCGGCCAGGCCAAGGCGCGCGGTGAAGACATCGCGCCGCTGCTGGCCGAAGTCGATCGCATGGGCAGCGAATTGGAAGAAGCCAAGCGTGAGCTGGATCTGGTCCAGGGCGAGCTGGATGCCCTGCTGTTGGGCCTGCCCAACCTGCCCGACGCCTCGGTGCCGGTCGGCAAGGATGAAGACGACAACGTCGAAGTCCGGCGCTGGGGCACCCCGCGCGACTTCGACTTCGAGATCAAGGACCACGTCGCCCTGGGCGAGACCCACGGCTGGCTGGACTTCGAGACCGCTGCACGCTTCTCCGGCGCTCGCTTCGCCGTCATGCGCGGTCCCATCGCCCGTCTGCACCGTGCCCTGGCGCAATTCATGCTCAACCTGCACACCGGTGAGCACGGCTACGAAGAGACCTATACCCCCTACCTGGTGCAGGCCGAGACCCTGCAGGGCACCGGTCAGCTGCCCAAGTTCGAGGAAGACCTGTTCAAGATCGGCCGGGAAGGCGAGAGCGATCTCTACCTGATCCCCACCGCCGAGGTCACTCTGACCAACCTGGTCGCTGGCCAGATCCTCGACGCCAAGCGCCTGCCGCTGAAGTTCACCGCGCATACCCCCTGCTTCCGCAGCGAAGCCGGGGCCTCGGGTCGCGACACCCGCGGCATGATCCGCCAGCACCAGTTCGACAAGGTGGAGATGGTCCATATCGTCGAGCCGAGTACCTCCTTCCAGGCCCTGGAAGAACTGACCGGCCACGCCGAGACCGTGCTGCAACGGCTGGAACTGCCCTACCGGGTGCTTTCGCTGTGCACCGGCGACATGGGTTTCGGCGCCACCAAGACCTACGACCTGGAAGTCTGGGTGCCGAGCCAGGGTAAGTATCGCGAGATCTCGTCCTGCTCCAACTGCGGTGACTTCCAGGCGCGCCGCATGCAGGCCCGCTACCGCAACGCCGAGGGCAAGCCCGAGCTGGTGCACACCCTCAACGGCTCCGGCCTGGCCGTGGGCCGTACGCTGGTCGCCGTGGTGGAGAACTATCAGCAGGCCGACGGCAGCATCCGCGTCCCCGAGGTACTCAAGCCCTACATGGGTGGCCTCGAGGTCATCGGCTGATGGATTACCTGCCGCTCTTCCACAAGCTCGATGGCCGTCCGGTGCTGGTGGTCGGCGGGGGCGACATCGCCCTGCGCAAGAGCGTGCTGCTGGCCGAAGCCGGTGCCCGCATCACCCTGGTGGCGCCGGAGATCGAGCCGGAGGTACGTGCCTTCGTCGAGGCGCGGGGCGGTAGTTGCCGGGTCGAGCGCTATGCGGCGGGCCAACTCGCCGGGCATTGCCTGGTGATCGCGGCCACCGATGACGACGGGGTCAACGAGGCGGTGTCCTACGATGCCCAGGCGCTGGGTTTGCCGGTCAACGTGGTGGATGCGCCCAAGCTGTGCACCGTGATCTTTCCGGCCATTGTCGATCGTTCGCCGCTGGTGATCGCCATTTCCAGTGGCGGAGATGCTCCGGTGCTGGCCCGCCTGGTGCGGGCCAAGCTGGAGAGCTGGATCCCCGCTACCTACGGTCAGCTGGCGCAACTGGCGCAGCGCTTCCGCGCCCGGGTCAAGACGCGTTTCGCCGATCTGCAGGCGCGACGCATCTTCTGGGAAGAGGTGTTCCAGGGCGAGGTCGCGGAAAAGGTCTTTTCCGGCCAGCCCCAGGCCGCCGAACAACTGCTGGAAGCCAAGCTGACCAGCGAGACGGCCACCTTTCGCGGCGAGGTCTATCTGGTCGGCGCCGGTCCCGGCGATCCGGATCTACTGACCTTCCGCGCCCTGCGGCTGATGCAGCAGGCCGACGTGGTGCTCTACGACCGCCTGGTAGCTCCGACCATCCTCGACATGTGCCGGCGCGATGCCGATCGCATCTATGTCGGCAAGCGCCGCGCCGAGCATGCGGTGCCCCAGGAGGATCTCAATCGCCTGCTGGTCAAGCTAGCCCAGGAAGGCAAGCGGGTCCTGCGGCTCAAGGGCGGCGATCCCTTCATCTTCGGCCGTGGCGGCGAAGAGATCGAAGAGCTGGCGGCCGAAGGCATTCCTTTCCAAGTGGTGCCGGGCATCACCGCGGCTAGTGGCTGTGCGGCCTATGCCGGCATTCCCCTGACGCACCGCGACCATGCCCAGTCGGTACGCTTCGTCACCGGTCATCTCAAGGACGGCTCGGCCGATCTGCCCTGGACCGATCTGGTGGCACCGGGGCAGACCCTGGTGTTCTACATGGGACTGGTGGGGCTGCCGACCATCTGCGAGCAACTCATCGCCCACGGCAAGGACCCGGCCACGCCGGCTGCGCTGGTGCAGCAAGGCACCACGCTCAATCAGCGGGTATTCACCGGTACCTTGCAGGATCTGCCGCAGCTGGTCGCAGAGCATGAGGTGCATGCGCCGACCCTGGTGATCGTCGGCGAGGTTGTGGCGCTGCGCGAGAAGCTGGCCTGGTTCGAAGGTGCTCAGACGGCGGTGTGATCCTCAGGCCGCACCCTGGATTCCGGCACTGCTCAGGGCCTCGCGGCCATGAGGCAGCTCCAGCTCCAGGGCCGGTCCCTTGGGCACGATGCCGGTCGGATTGATCTGGGCATGGCTGCCGTAGTAGTGATGCTTGATGTGCTGGAGGTCGACGGTCTCGGCGATACCTGGCCATTGGTAGAGCTCCCTGAGCCAACCCTGTAGCGCCGGATAATCCCGAATGCGCCGCAGGTTGCACTTGAAATGACCGTGGTAGACGGCATCGAAGCGAATCAGGGTGGTGAACAGGCGCCAATCGGCTTCGGTCAGCCATTCGCCGGTCAGATAGCGCTGGGTCTGCAGCAGCTTTTCCAGGTCGTCCAGGGTGGCGAAGACCTCGTCGAAGGCCTCTTCATAGGCCTCCTGGGTGGTGGCGAAGCCAGCTCGGTAGACGCCGTTGTTGACCGTCGGATAGATGCGATCGTTGAGGGCGTCGATGCGACTGCGCAGGGCCTCGGGGTAGAGATCCAGGCAATTGCCGGTCAGCTCGTCGAAGGCGCCATTGAACATGCGGATGATCTCGGCGGATTCGTTGCTGACGATGCGTTCTTCTTGGCGGTCCCAGAGCACCGGTACGGTGACCCGGCCGGTGTAATCGACCTGGTCGCGTTGATAGAGCTGGTAGAGGCGGTCGAGGTGATAGAGCTCGTCGCCACTGGAGCCCTTGGCTGTATCGAAGGTCCAGCCTTCCTCGCGCATCAGCCAGCTGACCACTGAAACGCCGATCAGCTCTTCGAGGCCCTTGAGCTTGCGGTAGATCAGGGTGCGGTGAGCCCAAGGGCAGGCCAGGGACACATAGAGGTGGTAGCGACCGGCCTCCGGTGCGTAGCGCGAGACCCCTTCGGGAATGGCCTGCTCGATGCGAGCTATCCAGTCACGACGCTGGGCCTCTTCTCGCTTGAAATGGCCATCCTTGCCATTGTCGTACCAACGGTCCTGCCACTGTCCATCGACCAACAAGCCCATATCGTCATCCTCCGCTGCGTTGCGGTTAGGAACCCAGGGAGCCGCTCCGGGTTCCTGAGGCGACGTCAGAGCGAGCGGTCGCGCGCTTCCCAGCGGCGTTCGGCTTCGCTTTGGGCGCTGACTTGATCCTGACCCAGGGCGCGGAGGGCCACGGCCAGGGTGGCGATGACCGCCAGACGGCCATAGGGGTCTTCTGCCTCGCCGCGCCAAGTGGTGGCCAGCAACGCCGGGTCGAGGCGCTCCGGCTTGACCTGGCGGCGCTCGGTCAGCGCCGGCCAGCTTTCGTCCCAGGCTTCACCGCCACGGGTGCCATAGAGGTGGGCGATGACATCGGGATTGCGCTCGACTTCGCCGCCTTCGCCCTTGATGACGATGCTGTCGTCACCCAGCAGGCGACTGGCCTCGCGATGGACCTCCTGGTAACCCGGATGGAAGATGCTCTGCAGGATGCAACGCGCCTGGCTGGGATTGGGCAGCCGGACCAGGGAGTGGATCGGCGAGCGCAGGCCGAGCTCGGCCTTGAGATCAATCATCCGCTGCAGTTCGGGCATCCAGGCCGCCAGGGGCAGGAAGGCCGGCTGGCCCCGGTCGAGTAGGGCGCCGGCGTCCTGCCAGCTATCGACCCTCTGCATGCCCAGGTCGGTCAGGCATTGCTCGGTGTAGAGTCGGCCCGCGGTATGGGTGCCGCCGCCATGCATGACCACCCGCACACCACCGCCGGCCAGGCATTTCACCGCCAGCAGGTACCAGGGCAGGTGACGCTTCTTGCCGGCGTAGGAGGGCCAGTCGAGGTCGACGGCGAAGCCTGGCGGCTGCAGCCGCGCCCTGACGGCGCGGGTAAAGCCGGCCAGCTCTTCGGCGCTTTCTTCCTTGTGCCTCAGCAGCATGAGAAAGGCACCGAGCTGCGCATCGGTGACCCGGCCGTCGAGAATCAGGCCCATGGCCGTTTCCGCCTCGGCCTCGGTCAGGCTGCGGGCGCCGCGCTTGCCCTTGCCCAGGGCCCGGACATAGACGGCGAAGGGATGTTCTTCGGGCGTGGTGAAGGTCATAGGCAATTATCCGGTTTCGGCAGGCCGGCCAGTTTGGCGCCGAGCTTGGCTGGCGCGCCCTTGAATAGCAGATTGAGCTGGAGGCTGGTGCCCAGCTCCGGGCCCAGTGTCTGGGCAATGTACTTGATCAGCGGCCGGTTGGCCGGCGAAAGCTGGAATTGGGCGTAGAAGTCGCGTAGCGCCTGCAGCACCTGCCAGTGGCGATCGGTCAGCTCGATGCCCTCCTTGAGTGCCAGGTGCTGGGCCACCTCGGGACTCCAATGGGAGAGATCGCGCAGGTAGCCTTCGGCGTCGAGGTCGAGAGGGGCCATGCTCAGGTCCAGCTGATGACCTTGGCGCAGCTCACGCTAAGGTCGACGAAAGTGGGATAGTCGATCAGGGTCACGGCTCCTTCTGGGTGTAAGCGACGGGCCTGGACATCCTCCGCCAGGGCATAGAGGGTCGTCTTGGCGGGAAGCTGTATCAACAGCGCTGCCGCGACGCTGCCTGGGCGCAACGCTTCGACGGCGCCTCCCGTCAACAGGACGGCGTCCTCGTCGCGCACCCAGGTGAGTCCATCTAGCGCGTCGGCATCTAGCAGCGGCGAACGGGAAAACAGGTGCAGAGTAGTCAAATGGAGATCACCTGATCATGGTCATGGATCAGCGCCGCCAGGGCTTCGGGCTCCAGTAGTGTCACCCAGGCGGGCAACTGCTCGGGCGTGATGCCCAGACGTTGCAGGGCGGTGGCTTCGGCGTAGATGGCCTCGACACCGAACAGCGGCAGCGCGGAGAGATTGGCACTCAGATCCTTCTGCTCCAAGGCAGCGCTGTCGGCTGCCAGCAACTGGGTCACGCCAGGACCGGCGAACAGCAGCGCCAGGGGCAGTTCGAAGGCACCGCCGGCCAGTACGATATCCAGGGCCTCGCGCGGACCGGGGCCGCTCAGTGTGGGCTGGCGGGAGATGACGAGGGTGCTCTTGGCCATGCTAGTCGCCTCCAAAGCAGAGCAGGCGATCGGCGTCCTGCACCGCCTCATGCAGTTGGCCCAGACCGGACAGCTGCCAGGGCGCCCGCACGTTCACCGCGCCCTCACGTTCATAGCGCCGTGCCTCGTTTTCATCCAGCAGCCCACGTTTGAGGGCGGCGGCGATACAGACCACGGCGTCGATCTGGTGACGTTCGATCAGCTCACGCCAGCGCGCGGGTAGATCCGACTCGTCCTGGCCACTGACGGTGGCGTGGGAGGCGTTATGAACGCCATCGCGATAGAGGAAAAGTCGCGACAGCTCGTGACCCCCGGCCAGCAGTGCCTCACAGAAGCGCAGGGCCCGACGGGCCGAAGGCGCCTGGGGCGGGGAAAGGACAACGATGGCAAATTTCATGGATGTAAAAAGGCCCGCCGAAGCGGGCCTCTTGGGCTACCGCCGATGATCAATCGTTATTGCTGGCGAATCCAAAGATCTGCAGCAAGCTGATGAACATATTGTAGATCGAGACGTACAGGGTGATGGTAGCCATGATGTAGTTGTCTTCACCACCGTGCACGATGGCGCTGGTCTGGAACAGGATGGCCGCGGCTGCAAACAGCACGAAGCCCGCGCTGATGGCCAGTTGCAGACCACTGATCTGGACGAAGAAGGACAGCACCACGGCGCCCAGCAGGATCCAGAAGCCTGCCATCAGGAAGCCACCGAGGAAGCTCATGTCCTTGCGACTGATCAGCGCGTAGGCCGACAGACCGAAGAAGGCCAGGGCGGTCATGCCGGCAGCCGAAGCGATCACGCTGCCGCCGTTAGGCAGACCCAGGTACATGTTCAGGATCGGGCCCAGGGTGTAGCCCATGAAGCCAGTCAAGGCGAAGGTGCTGACCAGCCCCCAGCCGCTGTTACGGGTCTTCATGGTCAGGAAGAACAGGCCGTAGAAGCCGATCAGTACCACGAAGATGTTGGGGTAGGGTAGCCGCATCTGCTGCGAGACGAAGGCAACCAAGCCACTGAATGCCAGGGTCATGGCCAGCAGGGCGTAGGTGTTGCGCAATACACGGCTGACGTCCCGCGGTTGCGCGATGGCAGGGTTGTAGGCGTATTGACGCTCGTTCATGGTGTACTCCAAAGCTAATTTAACGGTGTGATGTACCGTACGACCCCGAAGATAGCAAATGTTGCTTAAGGATCGCTTGCGAGTGTTTGACAGTGTGTTGCCATCAGGTACTATGCGCCCCTCTTACGGAAGTGTGGCCGAGTGGTTTAAGGCAGCGGTCTTGAAAACCGCCGACTCGCAAGGGTCCCAGAGTTCGAATCTCTGCGCTTCCGCCATCTTCGAAGCCCCGTTCCTACGGGGCTTTTTGCTGTCTGCAGGGTCGAATTTCAAGACCTGTTGGGCGAGTGAAAAGGAGGAGTTCCAAAGTTCTTTCGGAACAGCGCCGAGGCCTGACCTTCTATAGCACTCGCCCCGAGGAGGGTGGGCATCGCGGCAACCCAGGCCCCGCACGAGAGCGAGGGCTGAGCTGCGTGCGATCGTTGGAAACTGCCTTATGAGATGAGCAGGCAGGCCTGCTTGAGTCAGGGCGTGCAAAGCATCGCCAAACTATCGGTTACCCACCGAAGCTACCGACCCTGGTCACGCACCATCGTCAGCAGGCTACCATGGCCACCACGAAGATGGTTGCCAGCCCAATACACATGGCACCCAGGGTGAGCGCCAGTAGGCCCTGATCGCTGGTGAGCGATCTCGGACGAATGAGTGCAGATTTAAGCGGGACGCTATTTAGCCGGCCGTGGGGCCTCGACTCGAAGAGCGTCACTGTCCTTGTCAATTGATAGCGCAGCTGAAGTATCCTTTTCAGTTTCGGTATTGGGCTGCGGTACCCAGCTATTGGCCGCGATTGTGGCTTCAGCGAAGCTCAACAGCAAGACCATTGCTGCTACGCAGGTTCCTATAGCAATCGCATTGATCACCTTCTGTTCTTTCACAGGTGCATTCATGTTGCTTGCCTAGCAGGGCCACGTCGAATGAGGTGGTCTGACAACTGCAGGCGGCAGAAGTGCGGAGGTCGTTGGCTTCTCACGATCAACCAAGGCCCGTAACTGCGGTAAGGCGTCGCCCAGCGCGATGTCGCAGTCCACAGCCCGAGCGTTGCGTTCGGGGCGGTTGAATACTGGTTTAGCCCGATCCTGTCTGACTACTTTGTACCCCGGTCTTCCTGCTCCGACAGGCTGTAGCCGCTGATCACTGCAGCCTGGCTGAAACCTTTTGTGCGCCTTGGCGCTCGTCTCGATGGCCGTGCGATTCGCTCTGCTGCGTATCTTGCCCCAGCACCTGTGGGCATGAAAAAGCCCGCGCGAAGCGGGCTTTTTCATGCCGAGGTGCGGCGTCCCAGTCAGGGCGTGTTGCCCTTGGCCAGGGCGGCAGCGATGGCCGGTGCATCGATGGCGTTGGTCAGGACCTGGGTGCCCGAGAGGATGACACTGTTGGTCGGGCCGCTGCCTTTGATCTCGTCGCTGGCGAGCACCTTGCCCTGGTCGTCGAGGACCTGGGTGATGACATCATAGTCGAAGCGGACGCGCATGTAGGCGTCGGATTTCCATTCCCGCAGTTTCAGCACCAGCAGCTTCTGACCCTGGGGCGCGCGGTCGCTGGCCTGGCTGGGCATAGCGGTTATGGCGGCGCGGGCCAGGGCCTTTTGCACGGCGTCCTGCAGGTCGGCGGAAAGGGGGCTGCCGCTGTAGGTGCGGACGCTCCAGGGATTGTAGTAGAGGCCGCGGATGTTGCCGACGTAGGTGGCGTCCTTGTCTTGGGCGACCACATAGGGACGCTCATCGAGTACCGCGACGGCAACCGGCTTGTCGGCCTTGACGCTGAGTTGCGGGGCGGTCTGGCGGTAGTCGATCTTCTGGCCGATGGCGCAACCGGCGAGTTGCAGC
Organism: Pseudomonas sp. PLB05; assembly: GCF_021106615.1. Classification (NCBI taxonomy): domain Bacteria; kingdom Pseudomonadati; phylum Pseudomonadota; class Gammaproteobacteria; order Pseudomonadales; family Pseudomonadaceae; genus Pseudomonas; species Pseudomonas sp. PLB05. The sequence goes on along the minus strand of NZ_JAJOHO010000003.1, from coordinate 15,251 downwards.
GTGGCGAAGGCGATGAACAAGAGATGAGATGGCTTCATGCGAAACTCCTTTTTCGAGAGGCGCGCAGTCTAAGCCATCAGACTCGTCATGCCAAAATAATGTGATTCAGGTCACTAATTTCATGGGGCGCGAGTCGGTTGCCGGGCTCTGCAGCCGGGCGGATGCCCCTGACACACTCATCAGTTGGATAGGCAGGCCAGAGGTTTGCCTGCGTTCAGTGGTTGAAATTCACGCAGCCTGTCGGGGCGTGAAGGGAAGGGCAGAGTTGGAGGACAAGACCGCCCCTGTGCTCTGCCCGCGAGGGTTACAGCGTCTTCTTGTATTCCTTGTCCGCCTTCTTGTCTTCGCGGTGGCGTTCCTTGTCCAGCTGGGTATCGGTGCGGTCGGCTTCGTCAGCGGCATGGGCCGCACCCTTGTCGATTTCCTTCCGGTCGTGGCGCGCGTCCTCGCTCACGTCACGGCCGTCCTGGCGGACGCTCTTTTCCAGCGCGCTTTCGGCCAGCGCGACGCCCGTGCTGAGGACGCTTAGCAAAACGGTCAGGGTTGCTACGGTAAGCCGTGATTTCATCGGAGGCGCTCCTGAGTCGAGACAGCGGGAGTGGTCGCCCAAAGCGACCGCTTCGTTTGCAGTAAAGCGCTAAAGCTGGCATTGGAAAAGGAAAGCTGCCGAAGCGTTTTGGTCAAGCGGGCGAACTGGAGGCCCAGGCGGACGCATCGTGCGGGTGCAGACTCTCCAGATGGCGCACGTGGATGCGCACTTCCTGGTGGCTATCACGCAGGGCCACCAGCAGGCGGCGGGCGGCGTCCTCGACGAACATCAGATTGCTGCCGTTGAGGGCGGCGAAGGCCTGTTCGTCGGCGCGCTTGACGGCGGTTTGCACCGGGGTGCCCAGGGCCCTTTCGCACTGGTCGATCAAGGGCAGCAGTTTGAGGTCGACGGCGCCTGCCGGAATGCTGACCCGCACCTGTGCCAGGCTGCGCTGACTGTGCGGGGTGGCCAGGGAGGCGTGGCGGCGTAGCCAGCAGGCGACGGTGACCGGATCCACGTGCTCGGCGGTCCCGTGCTCTTCGAGAAAGGCCCGTTCGACCAGTTGGCGGGCCAGGGAGGCGGAGCAGGGGCAGGTGGATGAGTAAGGAATTTCGACGCGGGCGCTGAGCTGGAAGACGCCGGCAACCCAACTGGCTTCCAGGCGCACTGGATAGCGCTTCCAACCGCTCAGCTCGGCGGTCACCAGGGCTGAGCGACGAACCAGCAGGGCGAAGTCGAGGCGCAGCCGGGCGGCGCGGGAGTCGCAGCTGCGGTGGCTGGTGACCATGTCAGCCAGCAGCGAGCGCAGGCGTTCGGGCGTGAGCGGCTCACCCAGGCGGTCCAGCAACCGGTAGAGCCGGGACATGTGGATGCCCTTGGCGGTGGCCGCGGGCAGATCGACCTGAACGTCGGCCCTGGCAGGCACGAAGCTGTCGAGATCGCCTTCGCCGAGACGGATGGGCAGGTCGATGCCCTGCATGCCGACCCAATCGAGGGCGGCGGGCAGGGTGGCGGTCTCGCTAAGGGAGACGTCGGGGAGGATGGCGCTCATGGGCAGGGCTTGGCTCAGTGGGGATCGGCGGCCGGGGGCCAGTCGCTGAAGGGGTTGTGCAGGCGCATCCAGGCCGAGGGGCCAGCAGCGAGTTCGGTGTCGGTCAGCAGGCAGGCATCCAGGCGGGCACGCAGTGCGGCTTCGTCCATGTCCATGCCGATGAGGACCAGCTCCTGGCGGGCATCGCCGACACCCTCGTGCCATTTCTCCTTGATGATGGCGACGGTTTCTTCATCGTCCGGCCATTGCTCGGGCGGTACCGCGGCCCACCAGCGCCCGGCGACGCCATGGCGGGCGACGGCGCCGGCCTGTGACCAAGTGCCGGCATGGGCGGGATGGCTGGCTAGCCAAAAGTAGCCCTTGGAACGGACTACGCCTGGCCATTCCTGCTCGACCAGGGCGAAGAAGCGCTCGGGATGAAAAGGGCGACGCGCCTGGTAGACGAAGCTTGCGATGCCGTACGCCTCGGTCTCGGGGGTGTGCTCGCCGCGCAGCTCCTGCAGCCAGCCCGGCGCCTTGGCGGCTTCGTCGAAGTCGAAGAGACCGGTCTGCAGCACCCGCTCCAGGGGGACGGCGCCGAAGCTCGCCAATTCCAGCCGCGAGCGAGGATTGAGGCTGCGCAGGATGGCCAGCAGGCGATCGCGTTCGGCCGGTTCGACCAGGTCCAGCTTGTTCACCACCAGGACGTCGCAGAACTCGATCTGCTCGATCAGCAGGTCGACCACGGTACGTTCGTCTTCCTCGCCGAGAGACTCGCCGCGGGACTCCAGGGAGTCGCTGGAGGCGTAGTCGCGTAGGAAGTTGAAGGCGTCCACCACGGTGACCAGGGTGTCGAGCTGGGCGACGTCACCGAGGCAGCGACCGTCTTCACCGGCGAAGGTGAAGGTCTCGGCCACCGGGAGCGGCTCGGAGATACCGGTGGATTCGATGACCAGCTGATCGAAGCGGCCGTCCCGGGCGAGCCGCTCCACCTCGAGCAGCAGGTCTTCACGCAGGGTGCAGCAGATGCAGCCGTTGCTCATCTCGACCAGCTTTTCCTCGGTGCGCGACAGCTCGGCGCCGCCGTCGCGGACCAGGGCGGCGTCGATGTTGACCTCGGACATGTCGTTGACGATGACCGCCACCCGGCGGCCTTCGCGGTTCTTGAGAATATGGTTGAGCAGCGTGGTCTTGCCGGCGCCGAGAAAGCCGGACAGTACGGTGACGGGGAGTTTCTGGCTGGAAAGGCTGGTTTGGGTCGTCATGGTCATCACGGGTAGAAGAAGTCGTAGGACGGATGCATCCCTGTGATATGGGCATCGGGATGTTTGGTCACGTTATAACATAACATTAATGGTGCGTTAAGAAGGCGCCTCTGCCTAGCGCTGAAGCGCCACCCGGAACGTTGATGGTGGTGGCCTGGCTGCCCGTTCCTAGTCTGTGCGGGCGGGCTTCTGAGGCGGGCCCCGCCTAGACGTGCTGACCGCCATTGATATGGATTTCGGCGCCGTTGATGTAGCAGGAGCGTTCGCTGCAGAGGAAGTAGATGGTCTCGGCGACTTCGTCGGGAGTGCCCAGGCGCTTGAGTGGGACTTCGGCTTCCACCAGGCCGTCGGTACCGGGCGAAAGGATGGCGGTGGCGATCTCGCCGGGCGCTATGGCGTTGGCGCGCACGCCCCGGGGACCGAATTCATGGGCCAGTTCGCGGGTCAACGCGGCGAGGCCCGCCTTGGAGGCGGCATAGGCCACGCCCGCGAAGGGATGCACCCGGGAGCCCGCGATGGAGGTGACGTTGACGATGCTGCCCTGGGCCGCTTCCAGCTCCGGCAACAGGGCGCGCGCGAGCAGGGCGGTGGACACCAGGTTGACGTTGAGCACCTGGGTCCAGGTGTCGGCATCGGAAGCCAGTACGCCGAGGCGGCTGCCATCGGGCCCCTTGGGTGAGATGCCGGCGTTGTTGACCAGGGCGTGCAGCTTGCCCCCGGGCAGGCGCTCGCGGACAGTGGCGACCAGGCGGTCGATCTGGGAAAGGTCGGCGAGATCGGCCTGGATGTGCGCATCGCGAGCTTCCGGCCAGGCGCACTCTGCGGAAAACGGCTGGCGGGAAACGGTGAGCAGCCGCCAGCCCAGGTTGCGGAACAGCTTGACGGTGGCATGACCGATCCCGCGACTGGCGCCGGTGAGCAGCATGGTGCGCTGGGTCATGGGCGGCCCCGGCGGGGCGCAAGGCGGGTGAGAGGCGACAGGATGGGCATGGTGGACGACTCCGGCGTCTGGCAGGCCGGTTCACTATGCCCAAGCTGGGAGCCAGCAGCAATCCGCGGCCAAGGTGCTCAGGCGTCGTCCTGGCGCAACCGGCCATGTTCGCTGCGCACCGTGGCCATGAAGGTCTGCATGGCCGACGACTGCACCCGATGGCGCCGCCGGATCAGCCCGTAGGGCGGCAACCGGGGTTCGAAGGCGATGGGCAGCACCGCCAGGAGGTGGCGACCGGGGTAGTCGTTGACCACCGACAGTGGGGTCACCCCGAGCATGTCGGTTTGCTGCAGCAGTGCCAGCAGGGTCATGATGGAGGTGGTCTCGACGATGCTGCCGGGAATATCGACCCGGGCGTCGTGGAAGGCCTGGTTGATGATGGCGCGCATCGGGCTGGGATGCTGCTGCAGCACCCAGGTGTGCTCCTGCAACTCGCCCCAGGTCAGGTGCGTGGCCTGGGCCAGGGGGTTCTGCGCGCCGGCGATCACGCAGAGCACCTCTTCGCCCAGGCTGTCGAACAGCAGTTCCTCGGCGCGGGCGCCGGTGGGAATGCGCCCCAGCACCACGTCCAGCTGGTCCTGCAAGAGCGCCTGGACCAGTACGTCGCTGGTATCCACCTGGATCGACATGGACAGCCGCGGATGACTCTGCTTGAGGGTGGCGATGGTGCGGGTCAGCAGTCCCGAGGCCAGCGCCGGAATGGCGCCCACCGCGACCCGGCCGAGATTGCCCGATTCCAGCGCGACCAGCTCCTCGCGCATACCCGACAGCTCGGCGAAGACCATGCGCGCGTAGTAGATCACCGTCTCGCCGAAGGCCGTGGCGCGCATGCCCCGCGGCAGCCGCTCGAACAGCCCCACGCCCAGCAGGCTCTCGATCTCGTGGAGCATCTTGGTGGCGGCCGGCTGGGTCATGCCGATGTCGTCGGCGGCGCGGCGCAGGGAGCCGAATTCCGCCAGCGCCAGCACCAGCCGCAACTGGCGTAGGCGCAGACGGCTGTGGATGGTGTGGGCATCGGGAATGCGCGTCATGCTGGCGGACCTCGGGGCAGGGGAGCCGGCTAGGGTAGCGCATGAACCGGGGCCTGGCGCAGCTGGGGTGCGTCTGCGCCAGGCCGGGGCCTTCACGAGGGGCGGACCTTGGCTCGCGGCGCGCCCTGGCGCAGGGCCTGCAGTCCGCGCGCCAGCAGCGGCCAGCAGAGCATCAGCAGCGCCGCGGTGGTCAGGCTGCCCACCAGGGGATTCGACCAGAAGATGCCCAGCTGGCCGTCGGAGAACAGCATCGATTGGCGAAAGGCGTCTTCGGCCTTGTCGCCCAGCACCGCCGCCAGCACCAAGGGGGCGATGGGATAGCCGAGCTTCTTGAAGGCATAGCCAAGGACGCCGAAACCGAGCATCAGCCAGACGTCGAACAGGCTGTTGTGCACCGAATAGGCGCCGATGACGCAGACGGTGAAGATGATGGGCGCGATGATGCAGAAGGGAATGCGCAGGATGGCGGCGAACAGCGGCACCGTCGCCAGCACCACGATCAGGCTGACCACGTTGCCCAGGTACATGCTGGCGATCAGGCTCCAGACGAAGTCGTGCTGTTCGGCGAACAAGGTCGGCCCCGGGTGCAGGCCCCAGATCATCAGGCCGCCGAGCATCACCGCGGCGGTGGCCGAACCGGGGATACCCAGGGTCAGCATGGGCAGCAGGGCACTGGTACCGGCACTATGATCGGCGGTCTCCGGCGCTATCACCCCCTCCAGTTCGCCCTTGCCGAAGCCCTCGCGATTCTTCGAGAAGCGCCGCGCCAGGCTATAGCTCATGAAGGAGGCGGCGGTAGGGCCGCCCGGGGTCACGCCCATCCAGCAGCCGACCAGGGCGCTGCGCAGCCAGGTCAGCCAGTAGCGCGGCAATTGCTTCCAGGTGGCAAGCACCGTACGCAGGGTGATGCGCGCCTGCTCGCCGCGAAAGACCAGGCCTTCCTCCACGGTGCAGAGGATCTCGCCGATGCCGAACAGGCCGATCACCGCCACCTCGAAGCTGATGCCCGAGAGCAGCGCCGGTTGATCGAAGGTCAGGCGCAGATTGCCGGAGACGGTATCCATGCCTACCGCGGCCATGGCGAAGCCGATCATCATGGCCGCCACCGTCTTCAGCGGCGGATTCTTGCTCATGCCGATGAAGGTGCAGAAGGCCAGCAGATAGACGGCAAAGAACTCCGGCGAGCTGAATTCCATGGCGAAGGCGGCGATGCGGCTGGAGAGGAAGGTCAGCAGCAGCACCCCGACCAAGGCGCCCAGCAGCGCCGAGGTGAAGGCCGCGGTGAGGGCCTCGCCAGCACGGCCCTGGCGCGCCAGGGGATAGCCGTCGAAGGTGGTGGCTACCGATGAGGGTTCGCCCGGGATGTTGAACAGGATAGAGGTGATGGAGCCGCCGAACAGCGCGCCCCAGTACATGCAGGAGAGCAGGATGATGGCCGAGGTCGGGCTCATGGTGAAGGTCAGCGGCAGCAGCAGGGCGACGCCATTGGGCGCGCCCAGGCCGGGCAGCCCCCCGACCAGGATGCCGAGCAGCACACCGATCACCATCAGGGCCAGGTGATGGAAGGACAGGATCAGGCCCATCCCGTGCATCAGGGAATCGAATTCGCTCATGACAGGCTCCTCAGCAGGCGGGCGAGGTCGGCCAGGGGGCCGGCATCCAGTGGCACCTTGAACCAGAGGGCGAAGATCAGATAGCTGGCGAGGCTCACGCCGCCGGCGGTGGCGAGGATCTGCCAGGCGCCGTAGCGCCTTCGCCGCTGGCGATCGCGCGCCATGAACCAGGCGATGAACAAAAAGGCCGTGACATAGAGGCCCAGCAGGGGCAGGGCGACGACGAAGGCCAGCATCGGCAGGAACACTCGCAGCACCTGGCCGAAGGCGGCGCGCTCGACGAAGCCCGTGCGCAGCGCCTGCCAGCGCCACAGGGTCTGCAGCGCCGTCGCCAGGCTAGCCAGGGCAAGCAGCAGGCCGATGTAGAAGGGGAAGTAGCCCGGCTCGGGGCCGGCATCGCCCCAGCCGATACCCTGCTCCAGACTGCCCATCATCACGATGCCACCGAGGCCGGCGGTGAACGCCGCCACGCCCAGTTCCACCCAGCGGGTGGTGATCAGGGAATCTCCGGCCATGGCCGTCTCTCCTGTGTCGGTGCGCCGATCAGCGCTTGAGCCAGCCCGCGGCCTCGAACACCGGGGTGACCCGGGCGGTGTCCTGGGTGATGTAGTCCTGCAGCGCCTGGCCTTCGAGGAAGGTCGGCACCAGGGCGTTACGCTCGATATAGGCCTTGAATTCGGGCGTCTGACTCACTTTGCGCATGAGCTCCACATAGAAGGCGCGCTGCTCCTCGCTGACGCCGCCCGGCAAGAGCACGGTGCGCGGAAAGCGGTATTGATCGATACCCAGGCCCTGCTCCTTGCAGGTGGGTACGTCCGACCACGCCTGGGTCTCGGTGACCTTGGCGGTATAGGCCATGCGGCTCTGGCTGAACACGCACAGCGGCACCACCTGTCCACCGCGCCACTGGCTCAGGCTCTCGCTGGGATTGTTGACGTTGGAGGTGATGTGCTTGCCGGCCAGCTGGGTCGCCGCCTCGCTGCCGCTCTTGAAGGGGATGTAGGTGAGCTTGGTGCCCTCGGTGCGATTGAGCAGCAGGGTTAGGGTCTGGTCGACGTCCTTCGACTGGCTGCCACCCATGCGCTTGCCGGCTGGATCCTGCTTGATGGCGTCGATGTAGCCGCGGGCATCCTTCCAGGGCGCGTCGGCGTAGGTCCAGAGGATGAAGTCATCCTCGGCGATGGCCGCCACCGGGGTGAGATCGCTCAACTGGTAGCCGAGCTTGGCGGTCAGCGGTAGCAGATAGACGTTGTTAGTGGCGATGACCAGCTTGTCCGCCTCGCCCTTGGCCAGTTTCATCTCCAGAAAGGCCTCGGCGCCATTACCGCCTCCCTTGTTCATCACCACGGTGCTGGCATCGAGGAGCTTGTGCTGGGTGATGATCGACTGGATCAGTCGGCCGAGTTGGTCGGTGCCGCCACCGGGGCCACCGGCGACCACTATCTCCACCTTGCCGTCGGGCTGCCAGGCGGCTTGGGCCAGGGGAGCCACCGCAGCGGCCAGACACAGGGGGAGGGCGGCGAGCAGGGAGGTGCTGCGCATGGGACTACCTCTTTCTTGTCGTTGTTTTGGGTGGACCGAGTGTGCGCAGCCCCGGGCAATCCTGACCACTCAAAAAAAGGCATGCACCGATAGCCTGAGGTTATGTCGTAGCGGGTTAGCTTGCGGAGACCTCGGCGCCAAGGGCTCTCCAGCGAAACACTGAAAGGCACCTATATCCTCAGGCTATACACCTATGTGCAGATTTGATTAGACGGTTATCGAACCGGCAGACGATAGTCGACCTCGCCAGCCGGCTGCTGAACGCCCATAACAATAATCAGGGGTCACGCCATGCTCTCGACGTCCCGCGCCAACCACCTCGACGAAGCCGCCGTCATACCCACGGCCCTGCAGGCCTCCCGCGTGCGTTGGCGCATCTTCGCCATCATCTTCGGCCTCACCGTCATCAACCTAGTGGACCGCGTCTCCCTGTCCATCGCCATGCCTACCATCGCCCATGAGTTCCAGCTGACTCCGGCCATCCAGGGGCTGATTCTCAGCAGCTTCTTCTGGGCGTACGCCCTCCTGCAGATTCCCGGCGGCTGGCTGATCGATCGCTACGGCCCGCGCCGGGTCATCGGCTGGTCCACCGGCCTCTGGGGCGTATTCCAGACCCTGGCCGCCTTCGCTACCGGCGGCCTATCGCTGATCTTCGCCCGGGTCGCCCTGGGCGCTGCCGAGGCACCGCTGTTCCCCGCCGGTGGCAAGCTCAATTCGCTCTGGCTGGCCTCCAGTGAACGTGGCCGGGGCGCGGTGCTGATGGATTGCGGCGGTCCCCTGGGCGTGGCCCTGGGCGGTCTGCTCATCGCCTACCTGATCGCCGTCTTCGGTTCCTGGCGCACCGCCTTCTTCATTGCCGGTATTGCCACCTTGGCCATGGCCTGGCTCGCCTGGCGCTATCTCCGGGACGACCCGGCGACCCACCCCGGGGTCAATGCCGCTGAACTCGCACGCATCAACGAAGGCCGCACCACCTCGGTGGCCCAGGCGGCCAAGGCAGGCGCCCGGGGCCTGGGCATCGCCCGTCGCTCCCTGGCCGGCATCCTCATCGGTCGCGCCAGTTGGGCCATGGTCTTCTTCGGCCTGCTGACCTGGGGGCCCAGCTACCTGGCCCAGGCCCGTGGCTTCGACATCAAGGGCATCGGCGCCGCTACCTTCGTCATCTTTCTCTGCGGGGCGGCCGGCTCCCTGGTCGGTGGCTTTCTCTGCGACCTGCTGGTGCGCAAGGGCGTGCGCCGTGGCCTCGCCGCCAAGGGACTGCTGTCCTGCTCCGGCCTGGTGGCCTTGGCGGCCTTTCTGCTGCTGCCGCACCTCACCGATCCCTATGCCGCCGTGGCACTGCTGTCCCTCACCGCCTTCTTCCTCATGTGGGGCAGCCTCTACTGGAGTTTCCCGGCGCTGCTGGCGGCGCCAGCACGGGTGGGTCTGATCGGCGGGGTGATGAACCTGGCCGGCAGCCTGGGTGGTATCGCCGTGCCCATTCTGGTCGGCCTGCTGCTGCAGCACCTGGGTGGCTATCCGGCGGTACTGGGTTTCTTCGCCCTCTGCTCCGGCCTGTTCATCCTCGGCACCCTGCTGATCGTCCTGGACCAGCGGGAGGTGCAGCATGACTGAGCGCTATAGCGGCCCCATCATCGACGCTCACCACCACTTCTGGGAGCCCCGGCGCAACTTCCACCCCTGGCTGTCCGGCGCGGAAACCATTCCCTTCCGTTATGGCGACTACAGCGCCATCAAGGGCGATTACCTCCCCGAGCACTACTTCGCCGATGCGGCCGGTCATGACGTGGTCCAGACCGTCTATGTCGAGACCGAGTGGGATCCCCGCGATCCCCTGGGCGAGACCCGCTACATTCACGAACTAGCGCGCCGCCATGGCGTGCCCAATGCGGTGGTCGCCCAGGCCTGGCTGGATGCCGAAGACGCTGCCGAGCTGCTCGCCGCCCAGGCCGCCTTCGCGCGGGTGCGTAGCGTAAGACACAAACCGGGCGGTCCTGGTCGTCCGGAGGAGGTCGGCAGCCAGCGCACCCTGATGAGCGATGACCGCTGGCGCCAGGGCTACGCCGAACTGCAGCGCCACGGCCTGCACTTCGACCTGCAGACGCCCTGGTGGAATCTCGACGAGGCCTGCCGCCTGGCGCGGGACTTCCCGGCCATCCAGTTGATCCTCAACCACACCGGCCTGCCGTCCGATCGCCGTCCCGAAGGCCTGACCGCCTGGCGCGCCGCCCTGGCCCGCCTGGCCGAATGGCCCAATGTGGCGTTGAAGATCTCCGGTCTGGGCCTCGCCGGCCAACCCTGGCGCGCCGAGGACAATGCCTGGATCGTCCGCGAGGCCATCGCCATCTTCGGCCCCGAGCGGGCCATGTTCGCCAGCAACTTTCCCGTCGATCGCCTGTGCGGCAGCTACGCCACCATCCTTGGCGGCTTCAAGCGCCTGGTGGCCGACCTGCCCATCACAGCCCAACGCCAACTCTTCCATGACACCGCCCAGCGTCTGTATCGCCCGGTGGCCGACGTCATCCGCCTGGATCCCTACCTGAGGACTTCCGCATGAGCAACTCCCCGCTTCCCCGCCTGGCCCTGGTGCTGGGCGACCCGGCCGGCATCGGTCCCGAACTCATCGCCCGCCTGCTGGCCGATCCCGAGGTGCGCAGTCGCGCCCGGATGGTGCTGATCGCCGACGAGGAGGAGGCCCGTGCCGGCATGCGCATCGCCGGTTGCGAATACCCCTATCGCCGCATCGACAGCCTGGATGCTCTCGACTTCCAGGACGACATACCCCTGCTGTATCCCTACCGCGGCGCCGCCGAGGGTGCATTTCCCCGTAGCGAAGCCAGCGTCGTCGGTGGTCGCTACAGCCTGGACACCCTGGCCGTCGCCCTGGACCTGACCCAGGCCGGCCACACCGATGCCATCCTCTTCGGCCCGCTGAACAAGACCTCGCTGCACCTCGCCGGCCTGGGCCACAACGACGAGTTGCACTGGTTCGCCGAGCGCCTGGGGTACACGGGACCGTTCTGCGAATTCAACGTGCTGGACGATCTCTGGACCTCGCGGGTGACCTCCCATGTCGCGCTCAAGGACGTCCCTGGCCTGCTCAGCCAGGAACGGGTGATCGAAGCCATCGAGCTGATCGACAATGAACTCAAGCGCAGCGGCCTGGCCCGACCGCGCATCGGCGTCTGCGGCCTCAATCCCCACAATGGCGACACCGGCAGCTTCGGCCGGGAGGAGCTCGATCTCATCGGTCCGGCCGTGGAGCGAGCCAAGGCGCTGGGTATCGCCGCCGACGGTCCCTATCCGGCCGACACTATCTTTCTCAAGGTCCAGGGCGACGCCCGCGCCTTCGACGCCGTGGTGACCATGTACCACGACCAGGGCCAGATCGCGATCAAGCTGATGGGCTTCTCCCGTGGCGTCACGGTGCAGGGCGGCCTGCCCATTCCCATCGCCACGCCGGCCCATGGCACCGCCTTCGACATCGCCGGCCAGGGGCGCGCCAACGTCGGCGCCACCCGCCAGGCCTTCGAGATCGCCTGTCGCCTGGGCACGTCCCGCCACTGATAGCGACCGAGGCGCCCTAGGCGCTTACCGAATCCGCCGAGCCGGCCCAAGGGGCCGGCAGGCCTGACTCATGCTCGAAAAAGGAAACTCACCATGAAAATCACCAGTGTCCGTACCCGCGTCTTCGAATGGAAAGGCAAGGTCGTCCCACCCCAGGCGCACTTCTGCACCAACGCCACCGACATCCTCTATGAGCGCGGCGACGCCATGGGCTCCTTCCGCTTCCATGGCTGGCTGGTGGTGGAGATCGAGACGGACAGCGGCCTGGTCGGCCTCGGCAACTGCGCCCTGGCGCCGCGGGTGGCCAAGGAAATCATCGATCTGTACCTGACCCCCATCGTCATGGGGCAGGATCCTTTCGACAACGAATACCTCTGGCAGAAGATGTACCGCCGCACCCACGCCTGGGGCCGCAAGGGCATCGGCATGGCCGCCATCTCCGCCGTCGACCTGGCGCTCTGGGACCTGATGGGCAAGGCCGTGAACAAGCCGGTATTCAAGCTGCTGGGCGGCCGTACCAAGGAAAAGATTCCCTGCTACGCCTCCAAGCTCTACGCCAACGACAACCTGGACCTGTTCCTGGAAGAAGCCCAGGGCTATCTCAACCAGGGCTTCGACGCCCTCAAGATGAGATTCGGCTACGGACCCAAGGACGGCCCCGCCGGCATGCGGCGTAACCTCGAGCAGGTGCGCGCCCTGCGCGAACTGGCCGGCCCGGACGTCGATATCATGCTGGAGTGCTACATGGGCTGGACCCTGGAATACGCCCGGCGCATGCTGCCCAAACTGGCCGAATTCGAACCGCGCTGGCTGGAGGAGCCAGTCATCGCCGACGACATCGAAGGCTACGTCGAACTCAAGAAGATGGGCATCATGCCCATCTCCGGTGGCGAGCATGAGTTCACCTCCTACGGCTTCAAGGACCTCCTCGAACGCCGCGCGGTGGACGTCATCCAGTACGACACCAACCGCGTCGGCGGCATCACCGCCGCGCGCAAGATCAACGCCCTGGCCGAAGCCTGGTCGGTACCGGTCATTCCTCACGCCGGCCAGATGCACAACTACCACCTGACCATGGCTAGCACCGCTTCGCCCATGGCCGAGTTCTTCCCGGTGTTCGACGTCGAGGTGGGCAACGAACTCTTCTACTACGTCTTCAAGGGCGAACCCCAGCCGGTCGGTGGCTATCTGCAGCTGGATGATGAAAAGCCCGGCCTGGGTTTGGAGTTGTCCGAAGACCATCTCAAGGACTTCGATGTGATCGAATAGGGCGCCAACTGGCCGCCAACCCGCGGGGAGGGCGGTGGCCATTTCACCGCCGCGACGCTGAGTGGCGCGAGTCGCCGCGTTGTTCGACTCACCCCGCCAGGATCGCCGCTGCCCCCCGTGGCTGCCGGGTGTACCACAGTACTCGGCTGACCCCGCGGGTCACCGCCACATAACTCAGGCGCAACGCTTCATCGGCCATGGCATCGTCGTAGCTCTGCTGGAAATGTCCGCTGACTGCATAGAGCGCATTGCGCAGCGGGTGCGGCTGCTGGGGCTGACCGTCGTCCAGCACGATAGCCACCTCGGCCTGCAGTCCCTTGGCGCGGTGAATGGTGCAGGTGCGCACTCCCGGCTGTCGGCCCAGCTGCTCGTGGATGGCTTTCAAAGGTGCATTCAGGCGACTCATCACCATGACCGCGCAACGCTCCGGCCGTTCTCGCTCCGCTGCATAGCTTCGCTGAGCTTCGATTTCACCCAGCAATGAGGTCAACTGGCGACCTATATCGAATTGCGGTACGACCTTCACTCCGTGCCCAAGCTCATCCGCTGCACGAAAGGCCTGGGTTTTCTTGGGTTGCCTGTGCCGCACCTGCGTCAGGATGCGCTCGCCGTCCGCCACGATGGCGGGTGAAGAGCGATAGTTGGTCCCCAGCATCAGCGTTTGACTGGGCGTCTGGCCAGGAAACCAGCGATCGAAATGAATGAACAGCTCCGGCGAGCTGCCCCGCCAGCCATAGATGGATTGCCAGTCGTCACCGATGGCCATCAGCGAGGGCGCGAGCTTCTCCTCGGCAAGCCTGAGTTGCACCTGCTGCAGCCAAAGAGCGATCTGCGGCGAGATGTCTTGGAATTCATCGATCAGCAGATGGGTGAAGGGTCGCAGCCTTTCAATCAGCGCACGACTGGGTTTCTTTTCCAGGCGATCCGTCAGCACGGCGAAGGCTGTATTGAAGGTGATCAGCCGCTGTTCCTTCAGCACCTTGTCGAAGTGTCGCCAGAACTGCTGCATGGCCTCCAGGAAGATCCGATCCCGCATCGAGCATTCCAGCTGGCTGCTCTTTATCGCGCCGACCCTCAGACCAAGGGTTTCGGCGAACGAGGCCTGGCCATAGAAGAGGTCGGGCAGCGGTTGCGGTTGACGCTCACCATTAAGTACGAAGGGCTGCAAGGGCGGCTCGCCTGGCAACTCTTCTTCGTTGGGCGCCGCGAGTTCCAGCAACAGATGGACGCGGCGGCGAAAACTGGCCTCCTCGCGATAGCAGTTCCTGTAGGCCAGGAGCAGGAGTTGCCGTTGCCCATCATTCAGGGTCGCCCCTGCCAGCATGCCGTTATTCGGTTCTTCCTCACCTGTTGAGTGGGCAGATAGCTGCTCGAACCACTGTGTCGCCCTCAGTTCTGTGCGCGCCATTTGCGCCAGGGCCGAGTGAAAGGTCCGTACCAGCTCCCGAGCCGATTCGTCATCCAGGGGCGCTTCCCAAAAGGCCAGAACACGCTTGAGCTGGGCACGTAGTTCTTCGCAGGATGCCTTGGTAAAGGAAATGACGGTCAATTGCTCGCGGGGGATCTCCAGGTGACACAGCATGAACACCACCCGCAGTACCAGGGTCGTGGTCTTGCCGGAGCCGGCACCCGCGAAGATTCGCGTCGCTGGCGTACGTGTCAGGATCATCTTCCACTGCTCCGGCGACGGTGGCTGGATGATGCCCTGAGCCACGGCTTGCTCGACACGCGCCTTCATCCGCTGTTCCTGAGAGCGCTTTATCGGGATCGCATGGCCATAGATAGCGATAGGGGAGGGGATAGCCGCAGACGATTGGGTAACGGATTGCTCCTTCCCCGCGTCCTTGATGGTGGCTTTGGACGCGGTCTGCCGCTTACGGCCTTTTACTGGCTCGGCTGTGTTCTGCCTGCCTGACTTGGGCTCTCCCTCTATAGGTGCCTCTCCTTTAAGGAAGAGCGTGGTGCGGGGAAACCAATTGCCCAGGGAGTTCTTCAGCTGTTGTCGGTAGCGGGCCAGGATGGAAGTCATGCAATCCTCGAAACATCGTCTGCCTGCATCTTACCCTGCGCAGGTGACAGCTCGATCTCATGGAGGCTTTTTGGTCTCTGTTGAAAGTTTCTTGAAATAACCTGTTGACCTACCTTGAAACTCCCCTATAATGCGCCCCACTTCCGGCGCAGACGCTGAAGCGGCTTGAAAATCAAGCGCTTAGGTCTGAGCCGGGCGAGGGGTCCACGGATTCTTCGCCATTTGGCTCTCACCTCCGGGTGATGACGAAATGAAGCGGAGGGGGTTGACAGCGTCTTAGGATGCTGTAGGATTCGCCTCCCGCTGCCGAGATTGGTTAGACCGGTCAGGCAAGCGCAAGTGGTTGAGTTGAAACGAAAAAGTTCAAATCAACGCTTGACAGGAT